>CAWIAC010000029.1:0-11508 GCA_963833935.1 uncultured Actinomycetota bacterium
CCAGCCATTCGGCCAGCGAGCGGCCCGCATCCAGCACGTGTCGCTCGGCGATGTCACGGGCTTTGTCGGCATCACGGTCGGCCAGCGCCGACACCAGCGCCTGATGCTCGTCCAGCGCGTTGTGCTCGTGTTCGGGGAACATCGCGAAGAAGTTCGACGGGACGACGCGGACGGCCTGCCGGATCTGCGCCATCAATCGCCGCGAATGCGCCGCCCGATGGATCTCCCGGTGGAATTGCCAATTCGCGTCGACGATGCCGCCCTCCCCGGCGTGCGCTTCCACGTCGGTGGCCAGGGCCTGCAGGCGCTGAATGCCTTCGTCGGTGACCCGCTGCGCGGCCCATGCTGCGGCCTGGCCGGTCAGCACGCCCAGGATGGTGAAGCTGTCGACCACGTCCTCGGGGCTCATCCCGATCACCGTGATCCCGCTGCGCGGCGCGACGCGAACCAACCCGTCGTAGGACAACTCCAGCAAGGCCTCGCGCACCGGCGTGCGGCTGGTGGCGAATTCCTTGGTGATCGCGTCGAGGTCGAGCCGGGTGCCGGCGGGCAGCGCGCCGGTGAGAATCCGGTCGCGTAGCACGCGCGCGGCGCGCTCGCGCACCGTCCCGGAGATGTCAACGCCGTCGTTCAGGGCCATGGCGGGACCTTAAGGCAGTCGGATGGGCTGGCACTTGAAATCTAATATATCAGATGTTAGACATCAGTAATGACTACACGACAGATGGCACTCGTTGCCTTCATGCAAGCGGGCAGCACGTCGGTATATGCGGGCTCGTGGCGTCACCCCGCCACCGAGCACGGCTACCTCGACGCCTCCTACTACGCCAAGATCGGCAGGCAACTCGAAGAAGGTTGCTTCGACCTGATGTTCTTCGACGACCGGCTGGCGATGCCGGGCATCTATGGCGGCTCGGTCGCCGACGCCGTCAAGTACGGCGCGCGGCCGGTGAAGCTGGACCTGTCCATCGTCCTGGGCGTGCTCGCGCAGGCCACGTCGCATATCGGCCTCGGCGCGACCGGTTCCACCACCTACTACACGCCGTTCCACATCGCCCGCACCTTCGCCACTCTCGACCATCTGTCCGGCGGCCGCGCGGCGTGGAACATCGTCACCTCGGTCAACGACAGCGAAGCCCAAAATTTCGGCCTGAAAACACATTTGGGCCATGACGCGCGCTACGACCGCGCCGAGGAGTTCCTCGAAGCCACCGTCGGGCTGTGGGACACCTGGGAGGACGACGCCGTGCTGCACGACCGGGTCAACGGCATCTACGCCGACCCGGACAAGGTGCACGAGCTGAACCACGTCGGCGAATTCTTCTCGGTGCGCGGGCCGCTGACGGTGCCGCGCACACCCCAGGGACGGCCGGTGCTCATCCAGGCCGGCTCGTCGGGTCGTGGGCGCGAATTCGCTTCCCGCTGGGCCGATTTGATCTTCACCGGCGACCCGGGCATCGAGGTGGCCCGCAACCACTACGCCGACCAGAAGGAGCGCATCGACGCCGCAGGCCGCGACCCACAGTCGGTTAAGCTCTGCCCGATGGCCTACGCCGTCGTCGGCGAGACGGAGGATCACGCCAAAGAACGCGAACAGGTCTTCCTCAACGATCTGGTGCATCCGATGGCGTCGCTGACCCTACTCTCGGAGCTGATGAACTACGACTTCGCCAAACACGATCTCGACGACCCGATCACCGATGAGCTCATCGAATCGGTGTCGGGGATCCGCGGCCTGGTGCAGAACCTGCGCGCCCACATCGGTGACAAGATCACGCTGCGCGACCTGGCCGGCCACCGAGCCACCCTGTTGCAGGGGCCGCGTTTCGTCGGCACCGGGACGCAGGTCGCCGATCAGATGGAGGAGTGGTTCCACGGCGGTGCCTGCGACGGATTCGTCTTGGCCGCAACGCATCTGCCTGGTGCATTCGAAGACGTGATGCGGATGGTGGTCCCGGAATTGCAGCACCGCGGCTTGTTCCGCGACTCCTACAGCGGGTCGACGCTGCGCGATCACCTTGGATTGCAACGACCGGCCTGCGAACCCGTCGGAGCATGATGCTTGACGGCATCCGGGTTCTCGACGTCGCCACGTTGGCCGCCGCGCCGCTGGCCGCCACCTATCTGGGCGAGTTCGGCGCCGATGTCATCAAGATCGAGCAACCCGACGGCGGCGACCCGATCCGCACCTGGGGAAACCAGGTCGACGGCGTCGGGCTGATGTGGAAGTCGTTGGGGCGCAACAAGCGTTCGATCACCCTCAACCTGCGCGTCGCCGAAGGCCAGGCGTTGCTGCGCCGGCTGGTCGAACACGCCGACGTGGTGATCGTCAACACCCGGCCGGCGACCCTGCGCAAGTGGGGACTGGACTACCCGGCGCTGCGCGCCGTCAACGACAAGATCGTCATGCTGCACATCACCGGCTACGGGCTGACCGGGCCGAAGAGCGAACGGCCGGGCTTCGGCACACTCGGCGAGGCAATGAGCGGGTTCGCCAACATCACCGGCGAGGCCGGCGGGCCGCCGACGCTGCCGCCCTTCATGCTGGCCGACGGGGTGGCGTCACTCAACGCCGCTTACGCGGTGATGATGGCGCTCTATCACCGCGACGTGCACGGCGCACCGGGGCAGCTGATCGACATCAACCTGATCGACCCGCTGGCGCGCCTGCTGGAGCAGACGCTGCTGGGCTACGACCAACTCGGCCTGGTGCCGACGCGGGCGGGCAACCGGTGGGACATCTCGGCGCCGCGCAACACCTACCGCACCGCCGACGGTCGCTGGCTGGCGATGTCGGGCAGCTCACCGCAGTTGGCGCTGCGGGTATTTCGCGCCATCGGCCGGGCCGACCTGGTCGACGACGCCGACTTCTCCGATCCCGCAGCGCCGGCTGGCGCGGGCGCCCGAGGTGGACCGGGTGGTCGCCGACTGGGTGGGCACCAAGACGCTGGCCGAGGCGATGGAGATCTTCGACGCCGCCGAGGTGGCCGCCGCACCGGTGTACGACATCACCGATCTCGTCGCCGACGAACAATTGGCTCACCGCGAAGTCTTCGTCAAAATCGGCGACGACGAACTCGGCGCGATGACCGTGCAGGCTCCGGTGCCGCGATTCTCGGACGCGACCGGTCGCGTGCAGCACCTCGGCCCGCGGATCGGTGAGCACAACGCCGAGGTGTACAGCGAGCTGCTCGGACTGGCCGGCGCCGACATCGACGACCTGCACGCCCGGGGTGTGCTGTGAGGGGAACGCCGGGATGACATCACTGCTGCGCCGCTCGGAGCTCGCCGTGCCCGCCAGCAACGACCACATGTTCGCCCGCGCCGCCGCGTCGGAGGCCGACCTGGTGTTCCTGGACCTGGAGGACGCCACCGCGCCCGCACACAAGGAGGCGGCCCGCGCCAAAGCCGTCACGGCGCTCAACGAGCTCGACTGGGGACGCACGGTCCGGGCGATCCGGATCAACGGTCTGGACACCCAGTGGTGCCACGACGACATCGTCGAGGTCGTCGCAGGAGCCCGGGAGAACCTCGAGACGATCATCATCCCGAAAGCGCTACGGGCCCGCGATGTCTGGTGGGTCGACGTGCTGCTCACCCAGCTGGAAGCCAAGCTCGGGCTGACCCGCCAGATCCGCCTCGAAGTACTCATCGAAGAGGTCGAGGGGCTGGCCAACGCCGAGGAGATCGCCACGGCCAGCCCGCGACTGGACGCGCTGATCTTCGGGGTCGGCGACTTCTCGCTGTCCCAGGGCGCCCGGGTCGACACCAACTTCGACCCGCTCGGCGAATACCCCGGCGACTTCTGGGCGTATGCCCGCAACAAGGTGATCGTCGCCGCCCGCATCGCCGGCATCGACGCGATCGACGCGCCCTATCCCGACTACGGCAACCTGGAGGGCTACCGGCGTGATGCGCGACGGGCCGCGCTGATGGGCTACACCGGCAAGTGGGCTATCCACCCGACCCAGATCGCCGTCGCCAACCAGGTCTACGCACCCACCGACGAGGAGATCGCGCTGGCTGAGCGCAACGTCGCCGCCTACCGCGAAGGCGAGCAGAAAGGCCTGGGCGCGGTCGGCGTCAACGGCGTTCTCGTCGACGCCGCCCACGTCAAGATGGCCCAGGCCACCCTGGAGCGCGCGGCGCTGATCAGGCGCGGCTAGACCAATCAAGCCGGCCCATCAGCTGGTCGGTGTGCACTACTATCGGGGCGCGATCAGCCGCGACGAACGGGGGAAGCCATCAAAGTCTTCACCGACGAAGAGATGGGCCAACTGCTGCCCTCCGCCCAGACCTATAGCGTCGTCATCCTGAAGCAAGGGCCGAAATTCGGCGAGGAGACGACACCCGGCATCGTCTGGGAACACGGTCGGCGCAACTTCGGGTTACGCGACGACGGGGTGCTCGCGGTGGTCCTGCCGGTCACCGACGGTTCAGATGTCTGCGGTATCGGGGTGTTTGCGGCCACAGTCGAGCAGACCGCCGCAATCATGGGCGACGACCCCGGAGTGGCGGCGGGAGTCTTCACCTACGAGGTGCACTCCTGTCGCGGATTCCCCGGGGACTCGCTGCCCTAGCCCGGTTGCCGGCTCACACCAGCTCGGGCACTCGCAGGTGGGCCAGCGCCAACTCGAACTCGCCGACGTCGTGCTGGTCGGCGCCGAGGTCGCGAAGTCGGGCCGTCCGCAGCGATCGGGCCTGCTCCTCGTTGCGCTGCATCGCCTCGAGGCTGTCGAACGTCGACGACGACACCGCCCGCCACGACGCACGGTCGATCATCAGGCTGGCACTGCAGAAACCGTCCAGCTCCTCGATCGCGGGCAGCACCGACCCACGGTAGAACTCGATGGCCCGGTCGAACTGATCGGGCCGCACCCGCAGCCAGGTGGCGCGCACGCAGGCGCCGGGAGCGGAGCGATGGTCGCGGTGCAGCACCGCGATCTCCCACTCGTCGATCGTCGGGCTGCCCCCGAACGTCTGCGCCGCCTGATCGCGCATCGGGCGCGCCTGTTCGGCGCTGGCGTGCATCGCTGCCTGGTTCTCCCATGCGGTGGTGGCGATGCAGCGGCCCGACTCACGGTCGACCAACAACGACAGGCCGACGCAGCCGTCGACCATGGTGAGCGAGGGCATGACGATGTCGCGAATGTGCGCGATTCCGGCGTCGATGGACGACGGCTGCGCCTGGATAGTGGTGGAGCGCGCGTACATGAGCCACCCTTTCTCTTCGAGCCGAGCGTGCTCGGCTAGCAGCGCCCCGGCGGCGCCACCGGTCCTACCCACACCTTCCTCCGCCGGATTAGCCATGACAATGGGCAAATACGTACGCTGGACCGGTGCATACCGATGTCCTGGATGTGGACACCGCGCTCGCCGAATCGTCGATTTGACCGAGTCAGTGCGCGCCTTCTGCTTCCCGCGGGGCGACGGGCTGTGCAACGTCTTCGTCCCGCATGCGACGGCGGGTGTGGCGATTATCGAGACCGGCGCCGGTTCCGACGACGACCTCGTCGATACCCTGGAAAGACTGTTGCCGCGCGACGACCGCTACCGGCACGCGCACGGTTCGCACGGTCACGGCGCAGATCATGTGCTGCCGGCGATCGTTGCGCCCTCGGTGACGTTGCCGGTGCAAGGCGGTGAGCTGCAACTGGGCACCTGGCAGAGCGTGGTCCTGGTGGACCTCAACCGGGACAATCCGAGGCGCTCGGTGCGGTTGTCTTTTCTCGACGGTTGAATCGCGCGTCGGAGTTCGTCGAGTGGTCAGGCGTCATAACCGGACCGATACTGTGGTGCGGTCGAAATAGGCCCGACAGAGCAGCGTCAAAAGGAAGCGGAAAAGTGCAGACACACGAGATCAGGAAGAGGTTCCTCGATCATTTCGTGAACGCGGGTCATACCGAGGTGCCGAGTGCCTCGGTGATCCTCGACGACCCCAACCTGCTGTTCGTCAACGCCGGCATGGTCCAGTTCGTGCCGTTCTTCCTCGGCCAGCGCACGCCGCCGTATCCGACGGCCACCAGCATCCAGAAATGTATCCGCACGCCGGATATCGACGAAGTGGGCATCACCACCCGCCACAACACTTTTTTCCAGATGGCCGGAAACTTCTCGTTCGGAGACTATTTCAAGCGCGAGGCCATCGAACTGGCCTGGACATTGCTGACCAACAAAGTCAAAGACGGTGGATACGGGCTGAATCCGGAAAAGATATGGGCCACAGTTTATTTCGATGATGACGAAGCCGTAAAATTGTGGCAGGAGATCGCCGGCTTGCCGGTCGAGCGAATCCAGCGGCGGGGCATGGCCGACAACTATTGGTCGATGGGCATTCCCGGACCGTGCGGGCCGTCGTCGGAGATCTACTACGACCGCGGCCCCGAGTTCGGTGTCGAAGGCGGCCCGGAAGCCAACGAGGACCGCTACATCGAGATCTGGAATCTCGTGTTCATGCAGAACGAGCGCGGCGAGGGCACCGGCAAAGAGGACTTCGAAATCCTGGGCTCGTTGCCGCGCAAGAACATCGACACCGGCATGGGCGTGGAGCGGGTCGCGTTCCTGCTGCAGGGCGTGCACAACGTCTACGAGACCGACCTGCTGCGTCCGGTCATCGACACGGTGGCCAGGCGGGCACCCCGCGGATATGACGTCGGCAACCCGACGACGACGTGCGGTACCGCATCATCGCCGACCACAGCCGCACCGCGGCCATCCTGATCGGCGACGGCGTCAGCCCCGGCAACGACGGGCGCGGCTACGTGCTGCGCCGGCTGCTTCGGCGGGTGATCCGCTCGGCCAAGCTGCTCGACATCGAGGGCCCGATCGTCGGTGAGCTGATGGCCACCGTGCGCGACGCGATGGGCCCGTCCTACCCGGAGCTGGTCGCGGACTTCGACCGGATCAACCGCATCGCGGTCGCCGAGGAGACCGCGTTCAACCGGACGCTGCAGTCGGGTTCGCGGCTTTTCGAGGAGGTGGCCGGGGTCACCAAGGCATCCGGCGCGACCGTGCTGTCCGGCTCGGATGCCTTTACGCTGCACGACACCTACGGCTTCCCGATCGAGCTCACCCTGGAGATGGCCGCCGAAGCGGGCCTGCAGGTCGACGAACTCGGGTTCCGGGAACTGATGGCCGGGCAGCGCCGTCGCGCGAAAGCCGATGCCGCGGCCCGCAAGCACGCACACGCCGACCTGTCCGCCTACCGCGAGCTGGTCGACGCCGGGCCCACCGAGTTCACCGGCTTCGACGAGTTGACCTCCCAGGCAAGGATTCTGGGCATCTTCGTCGACGGCAAGCGGGTGCCGGTGGTGGCGCACGGGACCGAAGAGTCGGCCGGCGCCGACCGCGTCGAACTCGTGCTGGACCGCACACCGCTGTACGCCGAGTCGGGCGGGCAGGTCGCCGACACCGGCACCATCACCGGCACCGGCTCCGGCGAGAGCGCCAAAGCCGCCGTCACCGACGTGCAGAAGATCGCCAAAACTCTGTGGGTGCACCGCGTCAACGTCGAGTCCGGGGAGTTCGTCGAGGGCGACACCGTCGTCGCGGCCGTGGAACCCGGCTGGCGTAAAGGCGCCACCCAGGGACACTCGGGCACCCACATGGTGCACGCCGCGCTGCGACAAGTGCTGGGGCCCAACGCCGTTCAGGCCGGCTCGTTGAACCGGCCGGGCTACCTGCGATTCGACTTCAACTGGCAGGGCCCGCTGAGCGACACCCAAAGCTCACAAATCGAAGAGGTCACCAACGAGGCGGTGCTGGCCGACTACGAGGTGCACACCTACAACGAGCAGTTCGAGAAGGCCAAGGCGATGGGCGCGTTGGCGCTGTTCGGCGAGAGCTACCCCGAGCGGGTGCGGGTCGTGGAGATCGGCGGCCCGTTCTCGTTGGAGCTGTGCGGCGGCACCCACGTGCACAACTCGGCGCAGATCGGACCGGTGACCATCCTCGGCGAATCGTCGGTGGGATCCGGCGTGCGCCGGGTCGAGGCTTTCGTCGGGCTGGAGTCTTACCAGCACCTGGCCAAGGAGCGGGCGCTGATGGCCGGGCTGGCCTCGTCGCTGAAGGTGCCCTCCGACGAGGTGCCGGCCCGGGTGGCGAATTTGGTGGAGCGGTTGAAAGCCGCGGAGAAAGAAATCGAACGCAACCGGCTGGCCGATGCGCGGGCCGCGGCGGCAAACGCCGCCGCCGGGGCACAGCGCATCGGTAACGTCCGGTTGGTGGCGCAGCGGATGTCGGCCGGGATGACGGCCGGCGACCTGCGCTCGCTGGTCGGCGACCTCCGCGGGAAACTCGGCGACGACCCGGCGGTGGTCGCCCTGATCGCCGAGGGAGACGGCGACAGCGTGCCGTATGCCGTCGCCGCCAACACCGCCGCCCAGGACCTGGGCATCCGGGCCAACGACTTGGTCAAGCAGCTCGCGGCGGCTGTCGACGGTCGTGGCGGCGGGAAGGCGGACCTGGCGCAGGGCTCCGGGAAAAATGCGTCGGGCATCGACGCGGCGCTCGACGCGGTGCGGGCAGAGATAGCGCGGGTCGGCTGAGTGGACTCCTCGCACCGCCTGCCGGATCGGCCCGGCGGCGACGATCCCGGACCGGGGCGGCGGCTCGGCATCGACGTGGGCAGCGTCCGCATCGGCGTGGCCAGCAGCGACCCGGACGGCATCCTGGCCACCCCGGTGGAGACGGTCCGCCGCGAGCGGTCCGGCAAGCATCTGCGACGGCTGGCCGCGTTGGTGGCCGAGCAGCACGCGGTCGAGGTGGTCGTCGGTCTGCCGCGAACCCTGGCCGACCGCACCGGCCCGTCGGCGCGTGACGCGATCGAGCTGGCCGGCGAGCTGGCCCGCCGGATCGCGCCGATACCGGTCCGGCTGGCCGACGAGCGGCTGACCACCGTCAGCGCGCAGCGGTCGCTGCGCCAGGCGGGGGTGCGGGCCAAGGGCCAGCGTAGGGTCATCGACCAAGCGGCGGCGGTGGCGATCCTGCAGGGTTGGCTCGACGAACGTCGTGCCATGCTGCCCGGGGAGGTCAACGGTGTCTGACGGCCGGGAGCGCGCTCAACCGGTGGCGGTCGGGCCGCCGCGGCGAGTGCGCTCGCGTGCCGAGCGGCTCCGCGCCGAGCGGGGGCGCCGACGCAAGCGGCTGATCCGGGGACTCGTCGTCGGTTTACTCATCGCTGTGGTGTTGGCGGTGGTGTTCGTCGGCTCCAAAATGTGGCACAGCTTCGGCCCGCAGAACGACTACGCGGGAGACGGCAAAAAGGATCTGGTGATTCAGGTCCGCGCCGGAGACTCGACCACGGCCATCGGCGAGACGCTGCACAACCAGGACGTGGTCCGGACCGTCAAAGCGTTCCTCGAAGCCGCGGAAGGCAATCAGGCAATTTCGGCGATCCAGCCCGGCTATTACCGACTGCGCACCGAAATCCCGGCGGCCTCGGCGGTGCAGCGGCTCACCGATCCCAAGAGCCGGGTGGGCAAGTTGGTGATTCCCGAGGGTCAGCAGCTCGACGACACCACCGACGTCAAGACGAACGCCACCACACCGGGCATCTTCACCATGATCTCCGAGGCCAGTTGCGTCGAGCTCGACGGGGACCGGCACTGCGTCGCGGCAACCGACCTGCGCACGGCGGCCGAAAAGACCCCGCTGGCAGCGCTTTCGGTGCCGCCCTGGGCCATCGCGCCGGTCACCGGGATGGGCGACGATCATCACCGCCTCGAAGGCCTGATCGCGCCGGGCACACTGAACGTCAACCCGTCGGCGTCGCCGCAGTCGATTCTGGAGTCACTGATCAGCGCGAGCGCGCAGCAGTACGTGAAGTCGGGTCTGCTGGACACCGCGACCGCGATGAACATGTCGCCGTACAACGTCCTGGTGGTCGCGTCGCTGGTGCAGCGGGAGGCCAAGCCGCAGGATTTCACGAAGGTGGCGAGGGTGATCTACAACCGGCTGGCCGAGCACCGCACGCTGGAATTCGACTCGACGGTGAACTATCCGCTGGATCGCCGCGAGGTGGCCACCACCGACGCCGACCGCGGGCAGGTCACACCGTGGAACACCTATCTCTCCGAGGGGCTGCCCGCGACGCCGATCTGTTCGCCGGGCACCGACGCGCTCAAGGCTGCCGAGCATCCCGCAGACGGTGACTGGCTGTACTTCGTCACCATCGACGGGCAGGGTACGACGCTGTTCACCCGCGACTACCAACAGCATCTGGCGAACATCGAGTTGGCCAAACGCAACGGTGTCCTCGACAGCGCGCGATGAGCGTAGCCGCGCGAAGCGCGGCGGCGAAGAACGCAATCAGGCCCCGCCCGCTAGGAAGGCTGCGGTGCTCGGTTCGCCGATCGCCCATTCACGCTCTCCGCAGCTGCACCTGGCCGCCTACCGTGCGCTGGGCCTGGCCGACTGGACTTACCAGCGCATCGAGTGCGACGCCGACGAATTACCCGGCGTCGTCGGCGGGTTCGGGCCGGAGTGGGTCGGGGTTTCGGTGACGATGCCCGGCAAGTTCGCCGCGCTGCGGTTCGCCGACCAGCGCACCGAGCGGGCCGAGCTGGTCGGAGCCGCGAACACGTTGCTACGCACGCCGGATGGCTGGCGGGCCGACAACACCGACGTCGACGGAGTCACGGGCGCCTTGGGCTCAGAAGGCTTCGTGACGGGTGCCGCGGTGGTGTCGGGATCCGGCGGCACCGCGCCGGCGGCGATCGTGGCGCTGGCCGAATTGGGCGTCACCGACATCACCGTCGCGGCGCGCAACGCGGACAAGGCCGCCGGCTTGGTGGAGCTGGCCCGCCGGGTCGGTGCCGAGGCCCGGTTCTGCGACCTGAACGGCGGCGCGCTCACCGACGCGGTCGCGGCGGCGAGCGTGCTGGTCAACACCTTGCCTGCCGATGTCGCGGCGCGTCACGCCGAGGTCTTCGCCGGTGCGCCGGTGCTGCTGGACGCGATCTACGACCCGTGGCCGACGCCGCTGGCCTCCGCGGTGACCGCCGCGGGTGGCCGGGTGATCAGCGGGCTGCAGATGCTGCTGCATCAGGCGTACGCGCAAGTCGAACAATTCACAGGGCTACCGGCGCCGCGAGCGGCGATGGCGGCCGCACTGCATTAGCCTGCCGCGCATGCTGACCGCGGCCGTGCTGCTGTGGATGGCGGCGCTGACCGGCTACGACGTCCGCCAACGCCGACTACCCAACCGGCTGACCCTGCCCGGATTCGCGGCAGTGATGCTCGTCGCCGCCGGCGCTGGCCACGGCCCGGCAGCTGCGCTGGGAGCCGCGGCGTTGACCACGGTCTATCTGCTGGTGCACCTGCTGGCGCCAACGGCGATGGGCGCCGGCGACGTGAAGCTCGCGCTCGGTCTCGGCGCATTGACCGGATGCTTCGGTGCGGACGTGTGGTTATTCGCCGCGATCGGCGCGCCGTTGTTGACCGCCGGGGTCGGCGTAGTGGTCGCGTGCTCCGCCGGTCGGGGCCGACAGTGCCGCACGGCCCGTCGAT
>CAWIAC010000030.1:0-31403 GCA_963833935.1 uncultured Actinomycetota bacterium
GCGCAGTCGAGGCCGAGGATCCCCAACAATGGCTCGACTCTGCTGAGAAGCACGCTGACTCATGGTGGCCGGACTACGTCAGCTGGCTATCCGAGCGCAGCGGTCCGGAGATTGAGGCTCCGAAAATACTTGGTGGGGAGGATCTTCCGCCACTGGGTCCCGCTCCGGGCAGCTATGTGATGGAAAAGTGACCCCCTACAAGTCACAAGCTGCCGACAAGCGTCGAGAGACCCGCGATCGGCGACGTCTTCGTGCGCTACCCGTGAGTCTGTTTGGCGAGGAGTGCTACGTCGCCACCGGCGGTCAACGGATTCGGGTGAACGTGCGGTGGGGAACCGGTGTGCCCCTGGTGTTGTGCAATGGCATCGGAGCGAGCCTGGAAGTGCTGGACCCGCTGGTGGAGCAGTTGGATCCGGATACCACGGTGGTCAGATTCGATGTGCCGGGAACCGGAGGATCGCCCACCTCGCTTGCGCCCTATGGGTTCCCGTACCTTGCCTGGGTGCTCGGCCGGGTACTGTCCGAGCTGGGGATCGGCGTGGTGGACGTGCTCGGTCTGTCCTGGGGCGGGGCGCTTGCGCAGCAATTCGCCTTTCAGAACCCGCGCCGGTGCCGCCGCCTGGTTCTGGTGGCGACAGGTACCGGTGCGCTGATGGTGCCCGCTCATCCGCGTGTGCTGGCGAAAATGGCTACCCCCCGGCGGTTTTCGGATCCGGACTACGCCGCATCCATTGCCGGTGAGCTATACGGCGGCACTGTCCGTGCTCACGGGGAGGATGTGGCGCGACTATTTCTTCAGCAGTTGCACGCCGGGTCGAAGATGGGCTACCTGCATCAGCTTCTCGCAGGTTCGGTGTGGACCAGCCTGTTCGCGCTGCCCGCGGTGCGGCAGCAGACGTTGATCGTGGCGGGTACCGATGATCCGATCATCCCGATCGTCAACGCGCACATCCTGAACGCGTTGCTGCCCCATGCGCGACTGCACCAACACAGCGGCGGCCATATCGATCTCGTGCACAACGCCGTCGAGCTCGTGCCCGTCATCGAGACTTTTCTGCGTGAACCTGGCGAGCGGCCATGAGCCACAGCAACATCGAAACTTTCCGACACACTCCCGGGAACAACCATGACAACGATGCCCAAACCGCTCAGCCCGTTTGAGACACGGGGCGCAAAGGACGCCGATCCAGCCACCGCCTCGCTCGTCGAGGACATCGGCCTTGCCCGGGAGACCGACTACTTCCTGATGGCCGATCAGCTGGCCGACCCGGAAAAGGAGATCTTTGCCAAGGTCCGGGCGTTCGGCGAGGCCGAGATCCTGCCGATGGTCAATGAGTACTGGGAACGCGGCGAGTTCCCGTTCGAGCTGGTCCCGAAAATTGCCGCGCTGAACATTGTCGGCGACTACAACCTGGGCGGCCACGGGTGCACATCGATGAGCGCGGTCGCCGCCGGCCTCGTCACCTACGAACTGTCCCGTATCGACGGGAGCATTGCCACGTTCTTCGCCGTACACGTCGGGTTGGCGATGCAGTCGATCAACATCTTGGGCTCCGAGGGACAGCGGCGACGCTACTTGCCGGCGATGGCGCGCCTGGAAAAGATCGGCGCGTTCGCGCTCACCGAGCCCGAGCACGGTTCGGACGCCGTGATCCTCGAGGCCACCGCGGAGCGGCAAGGCGACGAATGGGTGCTCAACGGCCGCAAGCGCTGGCCGGGCAACGCCGTGTGGTGCGACTACATCGTCGTCTACGCGCGCGACACCGCGGACAACCAAGTCAAGGCGTTCGTCGTGGAGAAGGACAACCCCGGCTACGCGGCGACCAAGATCGGCGGCAAGATGTCGCTGCGGATGGTCCAGAACGCGGACATCACCCTCACCGACTGCCGGGTGTCCGAAGACGCCCGATTGCAGAACTGCAACAGCTTCAAAGATGTGGGCAAAGTGCTCGCGGGCACCCGCAATTCCGTTGCGTGGGGGTCGGCCGGACACGCGGTCGCGGCCTATGACATCGCGCTGAACTACGCCCTGCGGCGAAAGCAATTCGGCAGGCCAATCGCCAGGACACAGGTCATCCAGTCGACGCTGGTGGAGATGCTCGGCGATCTCACCTCGATGCAGCTGTACGCCATCCGAATGGCCCGGCTCATCGATGAGGGTAAGGCCGAAGAAACGATGGCCGCGCTCGCCAAGTACTACTGCACAGTCAAGGGCCGCAACGTATGTCGACTGGCCCGCGACGTGTTAGGCGGCAACGGCATCTTGCTCGACTTCCATGTCATGCGCCACCTGTGCGACATGGAGGCCCTGGTTACCTACGAAGGAACTGCGGAAATCCAGTCCCTCATTGTCGGCCGGCACATCACCGGGCAGAGCGCGTTCGCCTGACCATACAACAGAAGATTCCTCGGTAGCAGTAGAATATTCCTCGTGCCGAGGTCCAGCGTTGCCGTTGCGCGGGGCCGATTGCTGCAGACGGCCCGCCGCCGGTTTGCGGCCGACGGTGCGATCGCCGCGACGCTGGAGGACATCCGGCGCGAAGCCGACGTCAGCGTCGGCGCGCTGTATCACCACTTCCCGGACAAACCCGCTTTGGCGGCAGCCGTCTACGCCCAGGTGATGCTCGAGTACCAAACGGGTTTCGTGACCATGCTGCGCAAACACGACACCGCCGAGGGCGGGATCCGGGGCGGCGTCGCACACCATTTGAAGTGGGTGGCCGCCAACCGCAGCGAAGCGGTGTTGCTATTGGGGGACCGGCTGGACAGCGCGGCGTTGCGTGACTGCAACCAAGCGTTCTTCACTTCCGTGCGGGACTGGTGGCAGCCGCATCACACCTACGGAGCTTTGCGCCCGATGCAGGCAGGCGTCACGGCCGGATTGTGGATCGGTCCGGCGCAGGAATTCAGCCGGTACTGGATTGCCGGCGACGAACCGAGAATGCCGCGCGGGGTGATCAAAAGCTTCACCGATGCCGCGTGGATGGTGTTGCGGGCCAACGATATCGAGGAGGACGGATAATGAGCGCAGCAGAATCGCTGTACAACGGCATGGTCGCCGACGGCGATGACCCCGAGGCGCCACGCCGGGTCCGCGTCGAGCACCGCGGCGACCGGGCGGTCGTCACCCTCGACGAACCCGACCGGCTCAACGTGCTTTCCGCGCCATTGGTACGCCAGTTGCGTTGTGCGCTGGAGGCTCTCGTGGTCGACACCGACGTTCGCAGCGTGGTGCTGACCGGCAGCGATCCGGGTTTCAGCGCGGGCGGCGACTTGACGATGATGCGGACAGCCACCGAACAGCTGAGCCAACCCGAGGGCGTCGCCGACGTCTGGCGCTGGATCCGCCGCGAATTCGGCGGTATAGCCCGGCTCATCGCCGGGTCGGACACAATTTTCGTTGCCGCGATCAACGGCTCGGCCGCCGGAGTCGGACTGGCCTGGGCACTGAGTTGTGACCTCGCCATCGCGAGTGAGCGCGCCGTGATCGTGCCCGCGTTCGGGCGCCTCGGCCTGCTTCCCGAGGTCGGCACGAGCTGGGCGCTGACCCGTCGGCTGGGCTACCAGGGCGCGCTGGCTTATTACTTACGCGGCGAGCACATCGACGCGCACGCCGCGCAACGTCTGGGACTCGTGCAGCAGGTCGTGGCCCACGACGAACTTCTCGTCGCCGCCGATCAATGGTGCTCGCGCGTCGCCGCGATGCCGGCGCACGCGGTCGCGATGACCAAGCCGTTGTTGCGCGCGTCGGCCGACGCCGGCTGGCACGAGGCGCTCACCATGGAGGAATTCGCCGAGCCCATCTGCTTCACCACTGCGGCGTTCGCGGACAGCGTGTACGCGATGCTGGCTGCGCGTGCCGCGGTCGGTCAGAAGGGTGGTGGGTCGTCGTCGGTGCCGGGTGGCGCCGGGCCCAGGTAACTCATCGAGTCGGATCGGAGGACCGTGCGGGCCTGGTGGTTTTGTCTGCGTTCGGCGGCGACGCGGTGAGCGCGGTCTTGTCCGCGGGTGCGGCGGCGTTTGGGCATCATCGCGGTGCGCTCGCCGCAGTACTCATTCGGCGGGTCGGCTTCGGGCGCCTGCACATCACCAGTCGGTAGGCAGAGCCTGGGGAAGAGCAGCGCACTGCCAGGAGTGGTGACGTAGGTCTTCCCCGCCGGCGAGTTGAGAATCACTGTGCCGTCGGGCAACTGCTTGTCACGCCATCCCCAGAACGTTTTGACCAAGTGATGGGTGCGGCAGTAACACTTGAGGTTTGAGGCGTGGGTGGGCCCGCCGTCGGCGTAGGGGACGGTGTGGTCCAGATCGCATCGGTGGGCGGGTTGGTCGCACCCGGGCCAGCGGCAGGTCAAGTCCCGGCAGCGCACAAAGGCGGCCAGGGCTTGCGACGGGGTGTAGCAGGGTTCGGGTGGGGCGTCGCCGGGGTGGACGAGCGGTATTAGCTTGGCTGAGGCGGCCAACTCCGTGAGGATTTCTGGTGGGATGAGCCCGTCGGCACCCACCTCGGATGCTGGCGCCACGCCGCTGCCGGTGAGGGTGGCGTGCTCGGCGATTACATGGATTAGCACCGGGGAGGCGGCGGGCCGCTTTGCGGCGGCGCAGTCGCGGCGCCCGCAGCGGCAGCCAAGTCGATCCGCCCCGGCGGCCAGCGCGCCCAGCCCATCGGCGCGGCGCTGCTGACGGTTGCGGGGATCGTGCTCACAAACGGTGGACGCCAACGCGGTTAACCGCTTGTCCAAGGCATGGGCGTCGGGGGTGAGCAGGCTGGCGTGGATCTCGGTAATACCGCCGGCCAGATCGGTGAACCACACCTCGCGCTGGGGCAAGCGTTCGTTGCGTCGCCGCACCGCATCGGCGTCGGCGGTGGCCACGACTTTGTCGATCTGGCCAGCCAACCGGGCCCGGGTCATGGATGGCCAGCGCGGCACCGCGACGGCCAGCTGGGCATCCACCGCCGCCAACACGTCGGGGTCGGTGATCAGATCGGTGCGATACACGATGGTCGCGAACATCCGAAAGTCGATATCGCCTGCGGCAAATACCTCGCCAACTTTGGGCAGGCGTTCGCGCATAGCCCGGGCATAGCGCAGCCGGCTAGCGGCGAGGGCTTGGCTGATCCGTAACGCGGCGGCTACCTCGGCGGCTAGCGCTTCTTCGGTGTCCACTGCCCATTCTTCGGTGTCCGAGCAGCGCGAGAGCCGGTAGCCGAACAACTCCCCGATCGCGGCCAGCTGCGCGGCTGCCGCATGGTTCTCCGCCCGCGTGGCCGCGCAGATCCGATCCAGCTGCGCCGCGGATACCGATGTGGCCGAGGGATGACGACGCTCAAACAGGTCGTCAAGCCGGGCAACCGCCTCCGGCGCGGACTTACGCCCCGACACGATATCGAACATGCGTTCGATTATGCCATGCTCGTACGACACTGATACGGCCGCAACCGTTAAGCCTGAATCTTCTCGGTGATCGCACAGGTAAGCCGGACCAAATCTGCAGGCGCCACCGCGACGTCCCACCCGCGTCGGCCAGCACTGCAGTACACCCGATCCCAACCGAGCGCGCCGGAGTCGACGACGGTCGGTAGCGGTGTCCGCAGTCCGAACGGCGAAACAGCGCCGAGCACATAGCCAGTGGCTCGCTGGGCCGCCGCGGGCTCGGCCATGCTGGCTTTAGTCAACCCCAGTGCAGCGGCGGCGGCCTTCAGTGACAATTTCGACGACGCCGACAGTACCGCGACGGCGAACCCGTCGGGTGCCGCGATGATCAGGGTCTTCAAGATCAGCTCAGCCGCTACGCCGCCATACCCGGTCAGCGCGCGGACAGCTTCGACGCCGAATGAGCGTTCTCGCGAATGATGGTCGAACTTCACCACCTCGTGCGGCACACCGGCAGCAATCAGAGCCGCGAGCGCCGGTGTCGCCGCACGGGCCACGCTAGGGACCCGAGTACCCCGGCGGGTTGACGCCGTCCACCCAGAAGTCGACGCCTAGCTTCGAACCCGGAATGCAGTCATACACAGACAGATCCGAGACGCCGGAATCCACCAGCACGTCCTCGCAGAGCAGGGTGTTCCCGGTGTATTCCTTCGACGGCTTGTTGAGGATGACGTAGGCCGCGTCGGAATAGATCTCCGGCTTGCGGGCGCGGCCCATCGCCTCGTCGCCGCCGAGCAGGTTCTGCACCGCGGCGGTGGCCACCAGCGTGCGCGGCCACAGCGTGTTCGAGGCGATTCCCTCTTCGCGCAACTCTTCGGCGATCCCCAGCGCGCACAGCGTCATGCCGAACTTGGCCATCATGTATGCCGTCGGCTTCAGCCATTCCTTGCCGAGCAGCACCGGCGGCGACAGTGTCAGGATGTGCGGGTTCTCCCGGCCCATCAGGTGCGGGATGCAGGCATGTGACACCGCGTAGGTGCCCCGCACCTGGATGCCGTTCATCAGGTCGAAGCGCTTCATCGGCACCTCGGTGATGGACCCCAGGTTGATGGCCGACGCGTTGTTCACCACGATGTCGATGCCGCCGAACTGCTCGACGGCTTTGGCCACCGCGGACTCGACCGACTCCGCGTCACGGACGTCCCCGACGATCGGCAACGCCTGCCCGCCGGCCTCCTCAAGCTCCTTGGCAGCGGTGTACACCGTGCCCTCAAGCTTGGGATGCGGTTCGGCGGTCTTGGCTATCAGCGCGATGTTGGCGCCGTCGTGCGCCGCGCGCTTGGCGATTGCCAGGCCGATTCCGCGGCTGGCACCCGAGATAAACATGGTCTTGCCCTTGAGTGACATGAGCGCCACAGTAACGCTGGTCACAATCGCCCCGAATCGTCGGCCCGGAAATAGCCCGGGTAGTGCCGCTGTTGACTGTGCTGTCTGGTCCAGCAGACACATGTCGGTCGCAGCCTTTAGATTGGGAAAAGGGGAGTCTGGTGTCAACGGCAACGAGCCTCATCGGCGAAGAGCGGTTGGCCGGGTACCCGGCGGGTCCGGTATTGATGGACCTGTTCAGCGGCATCGCGACAGAAGGGACCGTCTTACCCAACATGGCCGACACCGATGGCGCGACCGACTCGGGACTCGCGGCGGCCCCCGACTTCACCGAAACTCGTGGACAAGACCGGTCGAACGAGACCGACGCCGAGCTGACCGCGCGCTTCGAGCGCGACGCGATCCCACTGCTGGACCAGCTATACGGCGGCGCCCTGCGAATGACCCGCAATCCGGCCGACGCCGAGGATTTGCTGCAAGAAACCATGGTGAAGGCCTACGCGGGGTTCCGCTCGTTCAGAGAGGGCACGAACCTCAAGGCATGGCTTTACCGGATCCTGACCAACACCTACATCAACAGCTACCGCAAAAAGCAGCGGCAGCCGGCGCAATATCCGACCGATGAGATCAGCGACTGGCAGCTGGCCGCCACCGCACAACACTCGTCGACCGGCTTGCGCTCCGCTGAGGTCGAAGCACTCGAAGCGCTGCCTGACACGGAAATCAAAGAAGCGCTGCAGGCGCTGCCCGAAGAGTTCCGCATGGCGGTCTACTACGCCGACGTCGAAGGGTTTCCCTACAAGGAGATTGCCGAGATCATGGACACTCCGATCGGGACGGTGATGTCACGACTGCACCGCGGCAGGCGTCAGCTGCGGGAATTGTTGACCGACGTGGCCAAAGATCGGGGATTCCTTCGTGGCGACCAGGCACCCGAAGAGGTGTCGTCGTGACCGAGTTCTCGGCAGCTGGGGAACCGGGGATCAAGGCCGAATGCGCGGACCTGATCGAGAAGGTATGGAGGTTGATCGACGGCGAATGCGACCCCGAGGACCGAGAAAAGCTGCGCAAGCATCTCGAGGAATGCCCGCCCTGTGAGCAGCTCCACGGGCTCGAGGAGCGTCTCAAGGTTTTGATCGCCACCAAATGCAGCGGCGAGAGGGCTCCGGAGCATTTGCGCGAGCGGTTACGGCTGGAGATCAGCCAGACCACCATTATTCGCGGGCGGTCCAGCTAGCCGCCATCACATTCTCAAAAGCGAAGACGCGGACCGCCTGTCGGACGGTCCGCGTCTTCGTCGAATTATGCGTTGGGCCGCTTACCGTGATTGGCCTTACTGTGCTTGCGGTCGCGCTTCTTCCGGCCTCGCTTGGCCATGACTGATCCTCCTCGCAGTTCTGCTTGCTACCAGTCTTTCATGCCGTGGTGCTGTGCAGCTCAGGGGCTACACAACCGGCACGTGCGCCAGGGTGCCGCCAATCACACCGGCCGGGGCGACCGGACCCGATTGGCCGGCCAGCGGGGCCTGCATCGGCGCGCCCGGACCCGCAGCGGTGGGCAGCTGGCCCGGTGCCTGCGGACCTGGAGCCCCGGGCACCGTGCTGCCCGGATAGCCCCCCAAGCCCGGGGTCTGACCCGGGAGCTGCTGGCCGGGGAGCCCGCCTGGGGTCTGGCCGGGCAGTCCGCCCGGGTAGCCAGGCGTTTGTCCCGGCAGTCCGCCGGGGTAGCCGCCCAGCCCTGGCGCACCGCCCGGAAGTCCGCCGCCCAGCCCTGGCGCACCGCCCGGAAGACCACCGGACAGGCCGGGCAGGCCACCTGCACCGCCCGGAAGCCCGCCGGGAAGGCCGGGCAGGCCGCCTCCGCCTCCGCCTTGCATCAAGCTGCCGCCGGGCATCAACAGGTCGCCGGCGCCCGGGAACACGTTGTTCATCAGTCCGCTGAGTGAGCCGAAGAGCGAGTTGGCGATATTCACCGCGCTGCCCGCGCCCGGCATCCCGGGGATCGGGTCGTCGGCGGCGAACGGTTGCTGCGGGGCGGCCGTGGCGGCTCCGGCGCCAAGCCCGATCGTGGCGATTGCTGCCAGCGTCACCCCGATACCGGTTGCCACTCGGGTCAGTGGTCCGCGGGCTGTCGAATGCGCAAACGTGTTCTCGGACAACGGAATACTCCTCAAATTTGGCTGAACCACTAGGTGTGCTTCCAGCACTCCAATCTCTCTGGACACTCTGCTTGCCAAATGTCACAACTACAACACGACACGATCACGGAAGAAGCTCTATAGGTTCGCTTAGTAATCTTGGAGTTTGCTTACTGATACCTCCGCGACATCAAATGCAGCCGCTCAACTGGACGAATCGGTCAGCGAACGGTGTCGTCAACGCCGAGACGATCGGCGGTTACGCCAAGCTTTCGTGCGACTGAGGAAATCGGTTGTGGTTCGATGGAGCAACGTGAGTGCGCTAACCGACTGGTCGACGAACGGGGTGATGATGGCCGAGGACGTCCGGGCAGAGATCGTGGCCAGCGTGCTCGAGGTCGTGGTCAACGAGGGCGACCAGATCGGCGAGGGCGACATCCTGGTGCTGCTGGAATCGATGAAGATGGAAATCCCGGTCTTGGCTGAAGTCGCCGGCACAGTGAGCAAGGTGAGCGTGTCAGTGGGCGACGTCATCCAGGCCGGCGATCTCATCGCCGTGATCAGCTAACCGTCCGCACCTGATAGCGGGAGTCGCCGATGTCCACCCTCGGTGATCTGCTTGCCGAGCACACCGTTCTGCCGGGCAGCGCCGTTGATCACCTCCATGCCCTGGTGGGCGAGTGGCAGCTGCTCGCCGACCTCTCCTTCGCCGATTATTTGATGTGGGTTCGCCGCGACGACGGTGCGCTGGTGTGCGTCGCGCAGTGCCGGCCGAATACCGCCCCCACCGTTCTGCTGCGCGACGCGGTCGGTAACACCGTCGATGCCGATCGCATGCCGCTGGTGGCCGCGGCATTCGAATCAGGCGCAATCGGCCTGGAAAGCAATGCAGGTCAACAGTATTCGTGGCAGCAGACCGGCGTGAACATCGAGGCGGTGCCGGTGCGCCACGGCGACATGGTGGTGGCGGTGTTGACACAACAGACGGCAGTCGCGGACAACCCGAAGTCCAGCCCGCTGGAAACCGCCTACCTCGACTGTGCCGCGGACCTGGTGCACATGCTCTCTGAGGGCACCTTTCCCAACGTGGGGGACTTGGCGACGTCGCGCTCGAGCCCTCGGGCAGGCGACGGATTCGTCCGACTCAACGTCGATGGTGTCGTGTCCTACGCCAGCCCCAACGCCCTGTCGGCGTTCCACCGGATGGGTCTGACCTCGGAACTGGAGGGTCACAACCTGATCGAGGTCACCCGCCCGCTGATCTCCGACCCCTTCGAGGCCCGCGAACTCGCCGAGCACGTGCGCGACTCGTTGACCGGTGGCGCCAGCATGCGCATCGAGGTCGACGCCGGCGGCGCCACGGTGCTGCTGCGCACACTGCCATTGGTGGTCAACGGATCGGCCGCCGGCGCCGCGGTACTGGCCCGCGACGTCACCGAAGTCAAACGCCGAGACCGGGCGCTGATGTCCAAGGACGCCACGATCCGGGAAATCCATCACCGGGTGAAGAACAACCTTCAGACCGTTGCGGCGTTGCTGCGCTTGCAGGCTCGGCGGACCACCAACCTGGAGGGTCGGGAAGCGCTGATCGAATCGGTGCGACGGGTGTCGTCGATCGCATTGGTCCACGACGCGCTGTCGATGTCGGTCGACGAGGAAGTCAACCTCGACGAGGTGATCGACCGGATCCTGCCGATCATGAACGACGTCGCGACGGTGGATACGCCGATCCGGATCAATCGGACCGGCATGCTCGGCGTCCTGGACTCGGATCGGGCGACCGCGTTGGTCATGGTGATCACGGAGCTTGTGCAGAACGCCATCGAGCATGCGTTTGACCCACCGGCGGGGGATCCTGCCGGCGGTGGCTCGGTGACGATTCGCGCCGAACGTTCGGCGCGGTGGCTCGACGTGGTGATCCACGACAATGGTCGCGGACTGCCCGAGGGGTTCAGCGTCGAGAAATCCGACCGGCTGGGCCTGCAGATCGTGCGGACGCTGGTTTCCGCTGAACTCGACGGCTCACTGGACATGCGCGACGCCCCCGACGGCGGAACCGACGTGGTGCTGCGCGTCCCGATCGGCCGTCGCGTCCGGGCGGCTAACTAGGGCCGGCACACAACGGTGCGGCCCCGACACCAGGTCGGGGCCGCACCGTTGAGGGCTTGGGTCAGACTCCGGTGCGGGCCTTCGTCCGGGCGTTGCGACGCTTGAGTGCCCGTCGCTCGTCTTCGCTCATTCCGCCCCATACGCCGGAGTCCTGTCCGGTGTTGAGCGCCCAGGACAAGCACTCCGTCGTTACCGGACAGCGGTTACAGACCAATTTCGCGTCGGCGATCTGCGCGAGAGCCGGTCCGCTGTTCCCGACAGGGAAGAACAGCTCCGGGTCCTCGTCGCGACAGACCGCGTTGTGGCGCCAATCCATAAGTCGTTGCTCCTCACTGTGTGCGCAGCAAGGCTCGGCTGCGCACGAATGATTTTCTTCGGCTGTTAACGCAGGCACAAGAAATGTTTCCGTACCGTTGCATGCGATGTCTCGATCGTTTCACAGGCTCAACAGATGTCAAGGGCACTCGTTGGTCCGTGGGCTATCTCACTTTAGGAATCCGTTACCAAATCCCTTAATCGGTTGTACTACACTTCCCGCACTGCTGGCGAGTGCTTCTGCCCACATTTAAGGGTTAGCTCAGGTCAGGGAGCCTTTTTGCCGGCGGGGCGACGACGTCTAATGCGTCGGGAACCGAGCGGAACGTCATTCGTTCACGCACTCCCAGATAGTCGCCGTCGAACTGGCTGGCCATGGGGGGGTCGGCGCAGGTCACCCGCACGCACGCGGCATCGTCGTCGCGGATGACCTGTTCGCCCTCGATCTTCGGCTGTTTGGCGAACATCTGCGCAACCAGACGCAAACTCGGCACCACCTTCAGGCGAGTGACCCCGAACACTCCCAATCCGGTTTCGAAGCTGGTCCCGGGGTTGGTGTACATCGGCCGGTCGTTGGCGTAGGTCCACGGGCTGGAGTTGGACACGAACACGAAGTAGACACCGGAAATCGGCTCGCGTCCGGGCAGCTCGACGGTCAGCCGCGGCTTCTTGCGGGAGTATCCGAGCGTGGCGCGCACCGATGCGGTGATATACCGCATCGGTGTGACCGTGACGCCCTTCTCCCTTTTGGCCTCCACCTTGGCCACCGCCTCGGCGTCGACCCCCATCCCGGCGTTAAGCACCGCCCAGTGCTCGCCGCAGTCGATCAGCCCGATCCGGCGCCACCGCTTCTGCGGGCCGTACTTGTCGAGCAGCCAGATGAGCTGGTTGGTGGCGTCGATGGGACCCGGCGGAATTCCCAGTGATCGCGCCGTCACGTTCGCCGATCCGCCGGGGACGATCGCCAGCGCCGGGACATGACCGGTGGGTAATCGCCCGGGGCGGCCCAACAGGCCGTTGACCACATTGCTCACCGTGCCGTCGCCGCCGTGCACCACGACAAGGTCGACTCCGTCCTGGACCGCGGCCTGCGCGATTTCACCACCGTGACCGCGGTGACGGGTGTGCTCGACGGTCAGTTGCAGGCGGCTTTTGAGTGCGTTTGCCAGCAGGTCGCGCCCTGCCCGGGTGGTCGACGTCGCGGTGGGGTTGACGATCAGCACGGCGCGCATGACGCCAAAGCCTACGGGAGGCGTGTGGCTACGCTGAGGTGGTGATCGCGCGTCCTCCGGCCAGCGTGCGTGCCGCGGGATTGATCGCCGCTGTTCAGGGCGCGGCCGGCTTGGTGGTGGCGGTGATGCTGCTGATTCGAGCGATCGGTGGGGACGCGGATCAGCGGGTGGCCAACGGATTCGGCACCGCGGTCTGGTTCGCCGTGGCGGGCGGTGCGGTCCTGGCTGCCGGCTGGGCACTGCTGTTCGGCAGGCGGTGGGGTCGGGGGCTGGCGGTGTTCGCCCAACTGTTGCTGCTGCCGGTGGCGTGGTACCTGACCGTGGGTTCGCACCGGGCGCTGATCGGCATTCCGGTGGCGGCCATGGCGCTGACCGGGTTGGCGTTGCTGTTCAGTCCGCCCGCATTGCGCTGGGTCTCCCGAGGCGATCAGCCCGGACCGGCCAGCGCAGCCAATTCCGGACCGGATAGCCGGTAGGTGGTCCACTCGCTCTGCGGCTGAGCGCCGACGGCTTGATACAGCGCGATCGCATCGGAGTTCCAGTTCAACACCGCCCAGGACAGCCGGGTGTAGTCGTTGTCCAGACATTCCTGCGCCAGGGCCGCCAGCAGCCCGCGCGCCAGCCCGAGACGGCGAAATCGTGGCAGCACGTACAAGTCCTCCAGGTAGACGCCCTCGACGCCGTCCCAGGTCGAGAAGTTGAGGAACCACAGCGCCATCGCGGCAACTTCGCCGTCCACCTCGGCGACGTGCGCCCGCAGCGTCACGGATTGACTGAAAAGCGCTGTGCTGATTTGTGTCTCGACGACGGTGCACTGATCGGCTGCGCGCTCGAAGCGGGCCAGATCGTAGATCATCGCGGTGATCGCCGCGGCGTCCTCAGGCGCTGCTCGGCGGATCCGCACGGTCACGGCTGGACTCCGAGCGCAGAAAGAATGGTGATGAATTTCGTTGTGGTCTCGGCAACTTCGTCATCGGGATCGGATTCGGCGACGATGCCGCCGCCGGCGTGAGCCAGCGCGGTGAGACGGTCGGCCCCCAGTTGTGCGCAGCGGATGGTCACCACCCAACGTCCGTCGCCGTCGGCGTCGCACCAACCGACGGCGCCGGCGTAGAACCCGCGATCACCCTCCAATGTGCTGATGAGCTCGGCGGCGGCGGCGGTGGGCACTCCGCCCACCGCGGGGGTGGGGTGTAAAGCCAACGTCAAATCGATTGCGGTGGTAGATGTGTGGCGCAGCCGCCCAGTGATCGGCGTGCTCAGGTGCCACAGCGCCGTGGTGCGGCTCAGCGTGGGCGCGGCGGCGATCGTCAACTCGCTACACAACGGACGCAGCGCCTCGGCCATGGCGTCGATCACCAACCGGTGCTCGTGGCGATCCTTGGCGGAATCGGCGAGCGCCGCGCCCGCGGCGGCGTCGAGCTCGGGGTCGGCGGCGCGCGGTGCTGAACCGGCGAAGGGCTGACACGTCACCCGGTCGCCGTCACGTGCGACCAGCAGCTCAGGGCTGGCGCCGACCAGGGCCATACCCGAATACGGGCCGCCGGCCGCGGACAGGTCGACCAGATACCCGTAGGCGGCGGGATCATTGTCGGCCAACCGGCGCAAGATGACCCGGGCATCCAGTGGGGTATCGGCGGCCAGCCGCAAGGCGCGGGCCAGCACCACCTTCTGCAGCGGGCTGCCGGGTGCGGTCAGTTGGTCGCGGGCTCGTCGAACCCGGGCGCGGTGCTCTTCGGGTGTCGGAACTGCCCCGACCATGTGTACCGCAGGGAGCGGTCCGGTCGGCCAGTCGGGGAGTTCAACGCTGTACCGCACCGAGCGCGGCGCCATCAACGCCGCGGGTCCGTCGACATCAAAAGCTAACGCGCCCATCACAATCGGCACCGCGCCAGAACGCAGTGCCGACTGGGCGGTGGCGACGTCGCGATAGCAGGCGCGCACACCGTCGGCGATCACAACCTCGGCCGGCCCGCACAGCACAAAGGGCGGCTCCGGGTTCAGATGCTCGGCTCCTCCTCGCGCCGCGGGGCGGCGCGCATCGTCGCCTTCGGTGGTGCTCAACCGGGTTGCATCGCCTGCGGGAGGCCGGTCAATCCGAGCGCAGCGAGCTGTCGCACGCCGTGCTCGAACCCGCACACGGCGATCGAGCCCGCGAGCATCCAAAAGCGGCTGCCCTCGACGATCGGCAGCTCGACCCAGCGGGTGATCACCGAACGGGAAAAGTGGCTGTGGCCCACGAACAATACGTCGCGCGAGGCCATGTGCTCCAACGCCAGCGCGACGGCCCGATCGGCGCGGTCGCTGACCTGTGCCGGGCTTTCGCCGCCGGGACAACCGTGCGTCCAGATCAGCCAATCAGGAACTGATTCCTGGATCTGCGGGGTCGTCAGCCCCTCGTAGGCGCCGTAATCCCATTCGGCGAGCAGGGAAGACACCTCATCCACGGCGAGCCCGGCCAACTTGGCCGTGGTCAGGGCGCGTATACGCGGGCTGCTGATCACAAGCGGGTCGTCGAGTTTCAGTTCACGCAGCACGCGCCCGACAAGCTCGGCCTGGACTCGGCCGGTGTCGGTCAGTTCCAGATCGGTGCGCCCGGTGTGCTGTCCCGACTTGGACCACTTGGTCTCCCCGTGGCGCAGCAAGACCAGCCGGTGGCTCTCAACGCTCATGCTGACCGATTCTGCCTGAGACTCACCGCCATCCACCCGCGGGTACCACGGGATTGGTGCCAGGATGGGTTGATTACCGGTCGGCAAAAAGGAGGAGCGGCGCTTTATGACGACTCGGGTGCTGGCGGTGGCCAATCAGAAGGGTGGGGTGGCCAAAACGACGACGGTGGCCTCGCTGGGTGCGGCAATGGTGGACGCGGGAAGGCGAGTCCTGCTGGTCGACTTGGACCCGCAAGGCTGTCTGACGTTTTCGCTGGGCCAGGACCCGGACAAGTTGGCGGTGTCGGTGCATGACGTGCTGCTCGGCGACGTGGAGCCGGACGCCGCCCTGGTGGGCACCGCGGAGGGGATGACGCTGCTGCCGGCCAATATCGATCTGGCCGGCGCGGAGGCGATGCTGCTGATGCGGGCCGGCCGCGAGTATGCGCTCAAGCGCGCGCTGGACAAACTCGTAGATAGGTTCGACGTCGTCATCATCGACTGCCCACCGTCGCTGGGCGTGCTGACCCTCAATGGGCTCACCGCCGCCGACGAGGTCATCGTGCCGTTGCAGTGTGAGACGCTGGCGCACCGCGGCGTCGGGCAGTTCCTGAGAACTGTCGCCGACGTTCAGCAGATCACCAATCCGCGCCTGCGGATGCTGGGTGCACTGCCGACGCTGTATGACCCACGCACCACGCACACCCGCGACGTGCTGCTGGACGTCGCCGACCGTTACGACCTCGCGGTGCTGGCGCCGCCTATCCCACGCACGGTCCGTTTCGCTGAAGCCAGCGCGTCCGGCTCATCGGTGTTGGCCGCGCGCAAGAACAAAGGTGCACTCGCCTATCAAGAGTTGGCCACGGCGTTGCTCAAACATTGGAAGTCAGGCAAAGCGCTCCCGACGTTCAGCCTCGATTCCTGACGCGGGCGGGCTCAGCCCAGCGCGACCAGAGTGTTGCCGCGCTGCTCGAGCAGCTGCGGGCCCGAAACGGCAGGGATCACGGCTGAGCTTTGCGCCGGTCGGTGCACCGGCAGGAAGCCCTCATTGGCTCCCGTCATTGGATTGCAGACGGCGATTCCGTCCGTGACGGGGACGAGCAGCTTGCCGGCCATCATCGCCGCCGGCCCCACCGGAACTGAAGAACCAGCGGGCGCAATCGAATAGCGGTAGGTCAGATTCGCCGCATCGAAGACCATCACGGTGTCACCGGTCCACCAGGTGATCAGATTGCCGGGCCGAGTCACCACGTTGGACGCCGACGGCGGCCTGGGCAGCAGCGTGCTCGACACCTTCGAACCGGTCTCGTCGACCACCTCCACCCTGGGCTGCGGCACCGGAAGGTACACCGCTGTGCGGGTCTCGTCGACCGCCACCACCTTGGCGCCGGAGCCCTCGCTGATCCCCGGCTCCGGCACGTCACGGAGCTCCGGCTCGTCCTCCTCCTTACTCGGACGCAGCAGCGTGAGGCGCAGATCCACTTGCCTGCCGCACGCCTCGAGCACCGACACCGCCGAGGAGCTGGCCGCCGCCGACGTCAATCGGCACCCGGTGTGCAATCCCTTCGACGACGGCTTGATCCGCGCGTCGATCTCGCCGTAGGAGAGCATCCGGACCATGTCCGCGCGCCACAGTTCCAGCCGGGTGTCGCCCGCTGACAAGACCGTCGTGCCGTCGGAGGACAGGTTGACCCGTGGGTCGGCGTAGCTGCTTCGGGCGGGTCCACGAGTACCGGTGGCTCCTTCGATCGTGCTGGCCTGACCGCAGCCGCGGTCGTCTCGATAGACCGCGACCGCGAAGCGGTAGACCCCGGCGACCCCGCACAGATCGCTGTTGCGGGAGTAGCTCCACCGCACCTGGCCGGTGACCGGATCACGCCCTTGGACGGCACGCCCGTCCGCGGTGACGACGGTTCCGGCGACCACTACCGGCTGATCGGTCGGCGCGTTGGCGGCAGTCCAGAGCTGCTTGAGCGAAGCCGGCACCTCGCGGGCCAGTCGTGGGCTGGGCGCGGGGCCCGACGCGGGCCGACTGATGGTGGCCCGGGCGTCGCTGTTCCACCAGATCAGTGCCGCCGCCGCAGCGACCACCGCCACGATCGCGACTGCGGCCAATATGTCAGCTGTGGTACGGCGTTCGGGTTTGACCATCGGGTGACAGCGACGCCGATTTAGCCGGCGTCGGCGGTCACGCCCGCTGATTTGCGGGGGCGTCGACGGCGACGTCGGCCGTTGCGCGCGCCGTCGCCCGCCGCGGCGTTGGCCGTACCCGCTGCCGGGGTCGGCGGCTCTGTCTCGGCGTCGCCGCCGGCGCCGGGCGCGGGATGGCCCGTCGCCGACTGGCCGCCGCGGGTGCGACGTCGCTGCCGGCTGCTGTTGCGCTCCCGCGTGGGCGTGTCACCGTTGCGTCCATCGGACGTGCTGGGTTTGGCCTGCGATTTACGCGGTCTGCCGACGGCGGCTTGGACCTCGTTCGGGATGTCGAGCTCGACGTACAAGTGCGGCGAGTTGGAATAGGTTTCGGCTGGGTTCGGGCAGCCCAGGCCGAGGGCCTTGTCGATCAACGTCCAGCGGGCCAGGTCGTCCCAGTCGACCAGCGTGACCGCGACCCCGGTCTTGCCGGCACGGCCGGTGCGGCCGATCCGGTGCACGTAGGCCTGTTCGTCCTCGGGGATCTGGTAGTTGATGACGTGCGTGACGTCGTCGACGTCGATCCCGCGGGCGGCAACGTCGGTGGCGACCAGCACGTCGATACCGCCGCTGCGGAACGCTTTGAGGGCTTTCTCGCGTGCGATCTGGCCCAGGTCGCCGTGTACGGCGCCGACGGCGAAGCCACGTTCGGCGAGTTCGTCGGCGACTTTCTGAGCGGTGCGCTTGGTGCGAGTGAAGATCATGGTGGCACCGCGGCCACGGGCCTGCAGCACCCGGCTGATCAACTCGACCTTGTCCAGGGCGTGGGCGCGGTAGACGTATTGCGTGGTGGCGTCGTGGACGGCCGAGGAGTGCGGCGCTTCGGCCCGAATGTGGGTCGGCTGGTTCATGAACGTGCGGGCCAGCGTGATGATCGGGTCCGGCATGGTCGCCGAGAACAGCATCGACTGCCGCTCGTCGGGGATTTGACGCAGGATCCGTTCGATGTCGGGCAGAAAGCCCAGGTCGAGCATCTCGTCGGCCTCGTCGAGGACCAGCATCGACAGGCCGCCCAGTTGCAGATGGCCCTGCTGGGCCAGGTCAAGCAGCCGGCCGGGAGTGCCCACCACCACGTCCGCGCCGGCGCGCAGCGCCTCGATCTGCGGCTCGTAGGGGCGGCCGCCGTAGATGGACACCACCGACACCCGTCGGCCGTCGTCGGTGCGCAGATATTTGGCGGCGGTGGCGAGGTCGCCGGACACCTGCAGGCACAGTTCGCGGGTGGGCACGACGACCAACCCCCGGGGTATGCCGGAAAGCGGCCGATCGTCGCCGCCGGTGGTGATGCGCTGCAGCATCGGCACCCCGAACGCGAACGTTTTGCCCATTCCGGTGCGGGCCTGCCCGATCAGGTCGTCGCCGGCGAGTGCCAGCGGCAGCGTCAGCTCCTGGATGGCAAAAGGATGCTCAATGCCCTCTTCGCGCAGTGCCTGCACTATTTCGTCGCGGACACCGATTTCAGCAAAGGTCACTTCGGATGCGGCTTGGGTAGCTGTGATGAGTGGGGTCATGCGTGAAGCACGTATGCCTTTCGGTTTTGTATTCGGTTTGGTCAATCGTTGCGGTCAAGCGCGCACCAGTTGACTGTCGAATACGTTGCCGATTCATGGGCCCTGCGCTCTGTGTAGGCGGGGCCAACTGCGTGCACGCACATTGCTCCGGCAGCAGCAGTATGTGTCTACCGCCATTACCTGATGGCCATCATAGCTGGTCGGCCGTCATCGACTGGATTGGCGGCTCTGAGCGCGCGGCGGGTCGCCGCCGACGAGACTGGTGGTGATCGCGAGCGTGGCTTCGCCACGCGCGGCGGGTCGCCGCCGACGAGACATAGAGTGGTGCCATGACTCCGCTTTCGCCGGGCGACCGGCTGGCCGATTCGCAGCCACGGCTGCCCGCGGACCATCCCGGCGTCAACGAACTGTTCGCGGTGTTGGCCTACGGCGAGGTGGTGGCGTTCTACCGGCTCACTGAAGAGGCGAAGATGGCGCCCGATCTGCGCGGGCGGATTTCGATGGCCAGCATGGCGGCGGCCGAGATGGGGCACTACGAGCTGCTGCGCGACGCCTTGGAGAGCCGCGGTGTCGACGTGATACCGACAATTTCGAAGTACGCCTCCGCGCTCGACGGCTACCACCGGCTGACCACGCCGAGCACCTGGCTGGAGGCGCTGGTCAAGGCCTACGTCGGCGATGCGCTGGCCGCCGACTTTTATCTGCAGATCGCCGACGAGTTGCCCGACGAGGTCGCCGACGTGGTGCGCGCGACGATGTCGCAGACCGGCCACTCCCAGTTCGTCGTTGCCGAGGTGCGCGCCGCGGTGACCAAGAGCGCCAGGCAACGTAGCCGGCTGGCGTTGTGGTCACGTCGTCTGCTCGGTGAAGCAATCACTCAGGCCCAGTACGTGCTGGCCGAACACGACGAGCTGGTCGACCTCGTGGTGTCTAGGACCGGCGGCTTGACGCAGCTGGCGGGGTTCTTCGACCGACTCCAGCGCACCCACGACGAGCGCATGCGCGAGCTGGGCTTGGCCTAACGGCTGCAGGCCGCGATCATCGCGCTGCTGGTCGAGATGGCGATGGGCTGGCCGGTGCCATCGGTGATCGAGCAGTTCAGGTGACCGGTCAGGCTCGTCGCGACGACCGACCTGATTTCCGCCCCCGGGTCCATCACCACGGTTCTCGACCACGGCAGTGAGACGTTGAAGTCGGTCTGTGGCCCGCCCTGCGCATCGGCGTAGACGACGGTGACCAGATCGAGAAGACCCTTGGTGCCGGTCACCCGGTAGGTGAAGGTGCGAGCGGACACGTCCGGTGGCACTGGGACGGAAGTAGGTGATGGGGTCTCCGTTGGCGGCGTGCTGGTAGCCGTCGGGCTGGGTTGTCGCGGCGGGGGCGCGACGGTCGTGACCGTCTCGGGAGGCAAGGGTCGCGGCGTGGCGGTCATGCTTCGCTTCGGTGGCACCACGATGGTGGCCGAAGTCGAGGCGCTGTCGCCGCCGTTGACGATGACCACGGTGGCAACCACGGCGAGCACAAAGATGATGCCGGCGATCGCCGCGATCGGACGCCATCGCTGATCGATCGGCGCAAGCACATCATCGCCGTCGGCGTAGATGTCGTCGACAGCGTCCTCGGGGTAGTCCTGGATGTCGTCATCCAGGTAATTCGTGGTGCTGATGATTCAGATGTTATCGATGTGGCACGGCCTCCAGGATGCGCACGTGCGCGTGTTCAGGTCACGATTTGCCAACGGGCCCGCTTGTGCGGGGCGGTCCCCAACCCCAGAGCGCTACGCGCTCTGCATCGTCACCGGGCGGTCCACTAGCCTGCATGTCGGAGAGCAGTTGCCAAGAAATGGGAAGGCGCCGTCGTGGAGGTCAAGATCGGTATCACGGACAGCCCGCGCGAGTTGGTCTTCAGCAGCGCGCAAACGCCCAGCGACGTGGAGGATGCAGTCACCTCTGCGCTGGGCACGGATTCTGGCGTGCTGGGTCTGACCGACGACAAAGGCCGCCGCTTCCTGGTCCACGCAGCCAAGATCGCCTACGTCGAAATCGGTGTCGCGGACGCGCGGCGAGTCGGCTTCGGAATCGGAAGCGGCGCGGCTAAGACCGGGTAAGCGGCACGTGTGACAGCCCGCCCCAGGCGAACTGCACGGTGCCGTCGACAGCGTCTTCCTTAGTGATCGGCCGATCGCTGTCGAGCCAGTACCGCGCACAGTCGACGCTGATCCCGACCAAGCCGACGGCGACCATCCGGGCGCGGTGCGGGTCCAATCCGGAGTCGGCGCTGATCAAGTCGAAAACCGCGTCGATGCAGGCTTCGGTGGCAACCCGTACCTGCGCGGCGACCTGAGGCTCGGTCACGTTGTCGTTCTCGAAGATCAGCCGGTAACCCTGGCCGTCGTGCTCGATGAAATCGAAGAAGGCCTGCACCGCGGAGCGCAGCCGTTGCCGGTTGTCGGTCGTGGTGCGCAGGGCTTGGCGCACGCCAGACACCAGATTGTCGACGTGGCGCTGCAGTACCGCCAGATATAGTTCCAGCTTGCTTGAAAAGTGTTGGTAGAGAACGGGTTTACTCACTCCGGCGCGTTCGGCGATCTCGTCCATACCGGCGGAATGGTATCCGCGGTCGACAAAAATCTCGCTGGCCGCGTGGAGTAATTGGCCACGACGCTCGTCGCGGGGCAGCCGATTGCCGCGCCGAGCTGAGGGGCCTGACTTGACGCCACCTCGTCCGGCGGCGTTGGCCAGATCACTCATCAAGTCCTCAATCTGCTTGTCGTAGCGGTGCGCGGCTGATCGCAACGACACTACTACTCACTCTGCTTTTGCAATCGCCACCCGAGCCCTATATGTCGGCGCCCCAGCGTCCTACCTCGACCTGCTGGCGCGCCGAGAGTCCCAGCTCGCGGCTGTTGTGCCATTCTGGGAAAGTGACCTACGAGCCCGAAAGGCGCGGGGCCAGCCGGACACCGGTCCTCCGCGACGACTGGCGCGAACCGCTGCGCGCGCAGCGGGACCCCCTCGCGTGGGGCGCCGGACGGGCCCGGTCGAATCGGGACAGTGGCCGCTGGCGCAAGCAGAGTTGGCTGGGACGGTTCGTGTCCACCTACGGCTGGCGCGCCTACGCGCTGCCGGTGCTGGTCGCCGTCACCGGGGTAGTGCTCTACCAGACGGTCACCGGGACGAGCGCATCCGCACCAGCTTCCGGGCAGCCGGTGCAGGGTCCGCCGAAAATCGGCGCGGTGGGTACGGTGATCATCGATGCGCCGCCCCGCGGTTTGACCCAATTCGACGCCAACCTGCCCACCGGGGTATTGCCCAACGGCGGTCCGTTCACCGAAGCGGGCGACAAGTCATGGCGCGTCGTCCCGGGTGGCACGCCGCAGATCGGTCAGGGCACGGCCAAAGTCTTCAAATACACCGTCGAGGTCGAAAACGGCATGGATCCCACCGCGTTCGGTGGTGACGACGCCTTCGCCGCAATGGTCGACCAGACGCTGGCCAACCCCAAGAGCTGGACTCACGACGCGCAATTCGCGTTCGTCAGGGTCAACGCCACGGACAAGGGCAAACCCGACATCCGAATCTCGCTGAGCTCGCCGATGACCGTGCGGGAGGGCTGCGGCTACGAATTCCCGCTTGAGACGTCCTGCTACAACCCGTCCTACGGGGCGGAGGTCCAACCGCGGGTCTTCATCAACGAGGCACGCTGGGTACGCGGGGCGGTGCCCTTTGAAGGCGATGTGGGTTCGTATCGGCAGTATTTGATCAACCACGAAGTGGGCCACGCGATCGGTTATCTGCGCCACGAGGCCTGCGACAAGCAGGGCGGCTTGGCGCCGATCATGATGCAGCAGACCTTCTCGACCTCCAACGACGACGACGCGAAGTTCGACCCGGAGTGGGTCAAGCCCGACGGCAAGACCTGCCGGTTCAATCCCTGGCCTTACCCGATCGCCTAACCATGTCGACGTCGTTGCCAGCGTTGGTGGAGCCGGCTGCCGAGTTGACCCGTGAAGAGGTTGCCCGCTACAGCCGGCATCTCGTCATCCCCGAACTCGGTGTCGACGGGCAGAAGCGGCTGAAGAACGCGCGGGTGCTGGTGATCGGCGCCGGCGGGCTTGGCGCGCCGACACTGCTCTACCTGGCCGCGGCGGGGATAGGCACGATCGGCATCGTCGACGACGACGTCGTCGAAGAGTCAAATCTGCAACGTCAGATCATTCACGGGGTCTCCGACATCGGCCGGTCCAAGGTCCAGTCCGCGCGCGACTCGATCGCCGAGGTCAACCCGCTGGTGGCAGTGCGCCTGCACGAGGTGCGGCTGACGTCCCAGAACGCCGTTGGGATCTTCGGGCAGTACGACCTGATCGTCGACGGCACGGACAACTTCGCAACCCGGTATCTGGTCAACGATGCCGCGGTGCTGGCGCACAAGCCCTACGTGTGGGGGTCGATCTACCGGTTCGAAGGCCAGGTGTCGGTGTTCTGGGAGGACGCTCCCGGCGGCCGTGGCCTCAACTACCGCGATCTGTACCCCGAAGCGCCCCCACCGGGCTTGGTGCCGTCGTGCGCCGAAGGTGGTGTGCTAGGCGTGCTGTGCGCGTCGATCGCGTCGGTGATGGGCACCGAGGCGATCAAGCTGATCACCGGAATCGGCGAGCCGCTGCTGGGCCGGCTGATGATGTACGACGCGCTGGCGATGAGCTATCGCACCATCACGATCGGCAAGGACCCGGCGACGCGCGAGATCACCGAGCTGATCGACTACGACGAATTCTGTGGAGCGGTGTCGGGTCCGGCGGCCCACGCTGCCGCTGACTCCGCGATCACCCCGCACGAGCTTCGTGACTTGCTGGAATCCGGCACGAACATCGCCCTGATCGACGTGCGTGAGCCGGTCGAGTGGGACATCAACCACATCGACGGCGCCCAGTTGATCCCGACGTCGTCGATCAGCTCCGGTGAGGGTCTGGCCAAGCTGCCGCGCGACCGTACGCCGGTGCTGTATTGCAAGACGGGAGTGCGCTCCGCGGAGGCGTTGGCCGCGGTGCGCAAAGCGGGGTTTGCCGACGCGCTGCACCTGCAGGGCGGCATCGTGGCATGGGCCCAACAGATGCAGCCCGACATGGTGATGTACTGAGCCGATGCGGGCAACCGGGTCCTCGTGTCTAGTCCCGAGAGTTCGCTGGGCCCGATTAGGCTAACCGGGTGACTGTCGAGCCCCCGCCTGAGCACGTGCTGGCGGCGTTCGGTTTGAGCGGTCTTGCGCCGATACCTCTGGGCGCCAGCTGGGAAGGTGGCTGGCGGTGCGGCGAAGTGGTGCTGTCGATGGTCGCCGACAACGCCCGCGCTGCCTGGTCGGCGCGGGTACGCGAGACGTTGTTCGTCGACGGCGTCCGGTTGGCCCGGCCGGTCCGCTCGACGGATGGACGCTACGTGGTGTCCGGTTGGCGAGCAGACACATTCGTGGCCGGCCAACCCGAACCACGGCACGACGAGGTGGTGTCCGCGGCGGTGCGGCTGCACGAGGCGACCGGCAAACTGGAGCGGCCCCGATTCCTCACCCAGGGACCTAGCGCGCCGTGGGCCGATGTCGACGTGTTCATCGCCGCCGACCGTGCCGCCTGGGAGGAACGGCCGCTGCAGTCGGTGCCGGCGGCGGCACGCTCCGCGTCCCCCACCGCCGATGGGCAGCGATCGGTCGAGCTGATCACCCAGCTTGCCGGGCTGCGGCGGCCGACCAAGAGCCCCAACCAACTGGTCGACGGAGACCTCTATGGCACCGTGCTGTTCGCCGGTACGGCCGCGCCCGGGATCACCGATATCACGCCGTACTGGCGCCCCGCGTCGTGGGCGGCCGGCGTCGTCGTCGTGGACGCATTGTCGTGGGGCGAAGCCGACGAAGGGCTCATCGATCGCTGGAACGCACTGCCGGAGTGGCCGCAGATGTTGTTGCGCGCGTTGATGTTCCGGCTCGCGGTGCATGCACTGCACCCACGTTCGACGGCTGCCGCCTTCCCGGGTCTGGCCCGCACGGCCGCGTTGGTACGGCTGATCCTCTAAGCCGGGAACTGGTAGCGGACCTCATCGAGAGCCACCCTGCCGTCGCGCGCGAGAACCCCTTCTGCCCGAAGCAGTTCCAACTGCCGGGTGGTCAGATGCCGCGCGGGCCGGCCCGACGCCGTGATCACCCGATGCCAGGGCAGGTCCGAGGAGTCGGTTCGCATGATCCACCCGACGATCCGTGGGCTGGAAAGCTCTGCGAGAGCAGCGATGTCACCGTACGTCGAGACGCGGCCGGCGGGAATCGAGGCGACCAGTGCGCGCACCCGCTCGACCTGCTCGTCGGTCACCGGCGCCATGGTCGGTCCAGCCGCTCTCGGATCAGTGCGGCGACGTCGGCCGGTCTGGTCTCGGCCACCATGTGATCGCATTCGAACGTCAGCAGCTGAAAATCGGGCCCCAGTCGCTCGCTGAGACCGGCAATGAGCCGGTCGTTCACGTAGGGCGGCGACGTCCACGCGGCCTGCACCATCGTCGTGCCAATTCCCTTGGGCGGCAATATAATTTCGCGGGCTAACTCGCTCCAGTAGGACATCATCGCGGGCAGGCTGAGCCGCCACCCAAACCGCCCGCCTGGCAGCGCGACGAGGTGTTCGTCGAGTTCGGCATCGAGCACGGCCGGGTCCACCTCCGCCCAGGAGCCGTTGGCTTTCGCCGCGCGAGCCTCCGCGGCATCGGTGTAGTCAGGGGAGTCCAGCATCGCGTCCGCTATCTCCAGCATCCATCCGCCGTCCAGGCCGATCGCCGGGTCAAGCAGCACCAGTGCCGCAACCCGGTCGGGATGCGCGGCGGCCAGGTGCAGTGCGACCGCGCACCCGAACGAGTGCGCCACCACCACGACGGGGCCGTCGGCCTGCTGCTCGAGCAACTCGGCCAGCGCGGCGACGTTGGCATCGATCGTCCAGGGTGCCGCCCACGTCGACCTGCCGTGTCCGATCAGATCGGGTGCGGCAACGGCGATCTCGCTCAGATGTCGCGTCGCCAACGGTTCCCAGCGTTTGCCGTGCCCGGTGAGCCCGTGCAGCGCCAACAGCCGCAGCGGACCGGCGGGGCCGTAACGGTGCACATGCAGGCGGGCCACGCGTTGATGGTGCCAGTTCGATGTTCACCCAACGTCGGGCGGGCTGACTTGTCGGACCCCCGTGATGTCATGCCGCTATGTCTTACCACTGGGGCCCGGAGGTCCGGGCCGTGTTCGATCCCGGTCTGCGCGGGATCGTCCGCGTCCTGGGCGGGCCGGGAACCGGTAAGAGCTCGCTGCTGATCGATGTCGCGGCAGCACGGATAGGCGCAGGCGCGGAGCCGGAATCGGTTCTGCTGCTGACGGGTTCGGGCCGGATCGGGGCACAGGCGCGCAGCGCGTTGACGACGACGTTGCTGCGCGCGCGGGCGGCACATGGCGGCCCGCCCGCGATCCGGCAGCCGCTGGTACGCAGTGTGCACAGCTACGCGTTCGCGGTGCTGCGGCTGGCGGCCCAGCGCGCGGGCGGTCCGCCGCCCAGGCTGATCACCAGTGCTGAGCAGGACGCGATCATCGCCGAACTGCTTGCCGGTGAGGCAGCCGACGGTCCCGGTCCGACGGCGCCGTGGCCCGCCGAGCTGCGCGCGGCGTTGGGCACCGCGGGATTCGCCGCCGAGCTCCGCGAGTTGCTGACCCGTTGTGCAGAACGCGGCGTCGAGCCGCAACAACTCGAGCGGGTCGGCCGGCTGTCGGGCCGTCCGGAATGGACCGCCGCGGGACGGTTCGCACGCAGATACGAGCAGGTGATGCTGCTGCGCGCGGCGGTGGGAACGGCTGCGCCGCAAGCGACTACTCCAGCGGTGGGGGCCGCCGAACTGGTCGGGGCCGCGCTTGAGGCGTTCGCCGTCGACCCCGCGCTGCTGGCGGCCGAACGCGCGCGCGTCGGCGTCCTGCTTGTTGACGATGCCCAGCAACTCGATCCACAGGCGGCCCTGCTCGTCCGGGTGCTGGCCGCCGGCGCCGACCTGACGTTGCTGGCCGGCGACCCGGCCCAGGCGGTGTTCGGCTTCCGCGGCGCGGAACCTGCGGCGTTGTTGGGCGGCGATTCCACGCCCTCGGTGACATTGACCACGTCGCATCGTTGCGCTCCCGCGGTGGCGCGGGCCGTGTCGGGCATCGCCGGCAGAGTCTCTGGCGGTTGCGAAATCGAAGGCACCGGCGATGATTCCGGATCAGTGACGGTGAAACTGGCCGCTTCTGCCAGTGCTGAGGCGGCGCTGATCGCCGACACGCTGCGGCGCGCGCACCTTGTCTCTGGCGTGCCGTGGTCTCAGATGGCGGTCATCGTCAGGTCGGTTCCGCGCGCCGCGTCCGGGCTGACGCAGGCCCTGGCGCGGGCCGGTGTTCCGGTGGCCTTACCGGCGGTCGCTGGTTCGCTGGCCGCGCTGCCCGCGACGCAGGCGTTGCTGACCGTGCTGGCCGCTACCGCCGACGGACTGGACGCCGATCAGGCGCTGACGCTGCTGACCGGCCCAATCGGCAGGGTCGACCCGGTGTCGCTGCGCCAGCTGCGACGAACGTTGCGTCGCACCGACATGGACGGGTCGTCAACGGAATTCGCCGACCTGTTGGTCGAGGCGGTGAATGGCGGATCGTCGGCTCGGCTGACCGCGGCCCAGGCCCGGTCGCTGGGGCGAGTCCGCGCGGTGTTGGCTGCCGCCGCCGAGTCTCACCGTCGCGGGGGAGATCCGCGCTACACGCTCTGGGCGGCATGGCACCGTTCGGGTCTGCAACGTCGATGGCTGGCGGCATGTGAGCGGGGCGGCCCGTCCGGCGCCCAGGCCGGTCGGGACCTCGACGCGGTGACGGCGCTGTTCGACGCGACCGAGCGATACCTGTCGCACACCGCGGGTGCGTCGCTGCGCGGGCTCATCGATCATCTGGTCTCGCAGCCGCTGCCCGAGCTCGGTCCTGAGCCCACGATCGCGGCCGAGCAGGTCGCGGTGCTCAGCGCGCACGCCGCGCTCGGCCACGAGTGGGACGTGGTGGTTATCGCCGGACTGCAGGAAGGGTTGTGGCCCAACACCATTCCTCGTGGCGGTGTGCTCGGTACCCAGCGGCTGCTGGACGTGCTCGACGGGATAGCCGAGAACGCCTCGATGCGGGCACCGCTGCTCGCTGAGGAGCGGCGGCTGCTGGTGGCCGCGATGGGACGGGCGCGCAAGCGGCTACTGGTGACGGCCATAGACGGAGAGGCCGGCGACGCGGGCGGTGACAACGAGGCCAGCATGCCGTCGCCATTCTTCGCCGACGTCGCGCAGTGGGCCACCGAAACCGCCGACGCCGCGCCGGTGGTAGCGCCACGGGTGCTGTCGGCTGCCGCGGTGGTGGGCCGGTTGCGCGCCGTGGTGTGCGCACCGCAGGGCGCAGTCAGCGACTCGATGCGAGGTTGCGCGGCAAACCAATTGGCTCGTCTGGCCGCAGCGGGTGTCCCGGGTGCCGACCCGGCCGGCTGGTACGGCATGTCGCCGGTCAGCACCACCGAACCGATGTGGAGCGGTGACGATCACGTGGTCACCCTGACCCCGTCGAGCCTGCAGACATTGACCGACTGCCCGCTGCGCTGGCTGGCCGAGCGGCACGGGGGGACCGATCCGCGCGACCTGGGCTCCACGGTCGGTTCGGTACTGCATGCCCTGATCGCCGAGCCGGCCGCCGGCGAGTCAGAGTTGCTGGCCGCGTTGGAGCGGGCATGGGGGCATCTGCCGTTCGAATCTCGTTGGTATTCGGCCAACGAGCTGGCGCGGCACCAGGCCATGCTCCAGGCTTTCCTGGAGTGGCGGGCCCACACCCGCGGCGAGCTGACCGAGATCGGCGTCGAGGTCGAGGTCGACGGGGCTCTCGACCGGCACGACGGTGCGGCCGTTCGGCTGCGTGGCCGGGTCGATCGGATCGAACGCGACGCGGCCGGCCGCCTGGTGATCGTCGACGTCAAGACCGGCAAGACGCCGGTCACCAAGGACGATGCGCAACGGCACGCCCAGCTGGCGGCCTACCAGCTGGCGGTGGCCGAAGGACTGGTCTCGCACGGTGATGAGCCGGGCGGCGGGCGGCTGGTGTACCTGGGCAGGACGGGTTCGACGGGCGCCGTTGAGCGCGAGCAGGATCCGTTGACGCCGGAAGCGCGTACGCAGTGGCGCGACCGAATCAAGGAGGCGGCCGAGGCGACGGCCGGGCCGCGGTTCATCGCCCGGATCAACGACGGCTGTACGCATTGCCCGCTGCGGCCGAGCTGCCCGGCCCACACCGGTGCCGACGGGAAGGGATCGGTATGACCGCCACCGCGTTGACATCCGAGCGTTACAGTCCAGCCGAACTGGCAACTGCGCTGGGCCTTTTCGAGCCCACCGCAGAGCAGGCGGCGGTGATCGCCGCTCCACCGGGACCGCTGGTGGTCATTGCGGGCGCGGGCGCCGGCAAAACCGAGACAATGGCGGCACGGGTGGTGTGGTTGGTGGCCAACGGCTACGCCGAGCCCGGCCAGGTGCTGGGCCTGACCTTCACCCGTAAGGCGGCCGGGCAGCTGCTGCGGCGGGTCAGGTCCCGGCTGGCCCGACTCAGCGGCACCGGTTTGACTGTGAGCGGCCAGTCGGTCGAGCCCGACGGAGCGCCGGCGGTCAGCACGTATCACGCGTTCGCCGGGCAACTGCTGCGCGAATACGGCCTGCTGTCGCCGGGCGTGGGGGAGTACGCCCAACCCATCGAGCCGGACACCCGGCTGTTGAGCGAAACTGAGCTCTGGCAGCTGGCATTCGACGTCGTCAACGCCTACTCGGGTGAGCTGCACACCGACAAAACTCCGGCCGCGGTCACCGCCATGGTGCTGCGGCTGTCGGGTCAGCTGGCCGAGCACCTGGTCGACACCGGCCAGCTTCGCGATACCCATGCCGAGCTCGAACGGCTGGTGCACACGTTGCCCGCAGGCCGCTACCAGCGCGATCGTGGGCCCAGCCAGTGGATGCTGCGCATGCTGGCCACTCAGGCCGAGCGCACCGAGCTGGTGCCACTGATCGATGCCCTGCACCGGCGGATGCGCGCGGAGAAAGTGATGGACTTCGGCACCCAGATGGCCTCGGCGGCGCGGTTGGCCTCGGCGGTCCCGCGGGTCGGCGAACAGCTGCGCGGCCGCTACCAAGTGGTGCTGCTCGATGAATACCAAGACACCGGATACGCCCAACGCATCCTGTTGTCGTCGCTTTTCGGCGGCGGCGTCGACGAGCAACTGGCGTTGACCGCCGTCGGTGATCCGATCGAGTCCATCTACGGTTGGCGCGGCGCCTCGGCGACCAACCTGCCCCGGTTCACCACCGACTTCCCGCGGCCCGACGGCAGCCGGACGCCAGTTCTGGAACTCAGCACCAGCTGGCGCAACCCCCCGACCGCCCTGCATGTGGCCAACGCCGTCTCGGCGGATGCGCGACGACGATCGGTCGCGGTGCACGCTCTTCGCTCGCGCCCCGACGCCGCGCCCGGCACCGTGCGCTGCGCGCTGTTGCCCGACGTTCATGCTGAACGCGAGTGGGTCGCCGATCATCTGCAGCGGCGCTACCAGCAGGCTGCCGACGACGGTGTCGCGCCGCCGACCGCCGCGGTCCTGGTGCGGCGCAACGCCGACGCCGCACCGATCGCCGCCGAGCTGCCGGCCACGCGGCGTGCCGGTAGAGGTGGTCGGGCTGGCCGGGCTGCTGTCGGTGCCTGAGGTCGCCGACGTGGTCGCGATGCTGCGGCTGGTCGCCGACCCGACCGCCGGAACGGCCGCCAGGCGGGTGCTCACCGGTCCCCGGTGGCGCCTCGGCGCCCGGCGATGTTGCGGCACTGTGGCAACGCGCCGTGGCGATCGGCAAGCGCGGCTGAGCCTGGCTCAGCGGGTCGCCACCATCAGGCGGGGCCCCTCGACGGTAGGCAGGCAGCACGACCGGCGACGCCGCAGCGGATCGCCGAGGCGGCCGGGCCGCAAGCCGACTCTGCAGGCCTGGCCGACGCGCTCGCCGATCCGGGCCCGGCCTGCGACGATTCGACCGAAGGGTATCGGCGCATCACGGCACTTGCCGAGGAGCTGAGTGTGCTGCGCAGCCACCTTGGCCATCCGCTGTCTGACCTGGTTGCCGAGGTGCGCCGGCTGTTGGGCGTCGACTGCGAGGTCCGGCGGCGCCGCCCGCTGTCGGCTGGACCGGCACCGAGCAGCTCGACGCCTTTGCCGATGTGGTCAGCAGCTTCGCCGAGCGGGCCACCGCCGCGCCCGACTCGTTGGCCCCGGTCGTTGGGTTGCTGGCCTACCTGGATGCGGCTGCTGTCGTCGAGAACGGCTTGGCGCCGGCTCAGTCCCCCACAAGCGGTGTGGGGGTCGCCCCAGCCGCGCAGCGGCGAGGGGGCGTACCCCCACGTCGTCGCGCAGAACCGGGTGCAGGTGCTGACCGTGC
>CAWIAC010000031.1:0-41112 GCA_963833935.1 uncultured Actinomycetota bacterium
CGGGCAGCCGCACTTAACCGCGATGTGGTACGGCGTGGTCGACGGTGGGATCTGGCTGGAAACCAAAGCCAAGTCGCAGAAAGCCCTCAACCTCACCCGCGATCCGCGGGTGAGCTTCCTGCTCGAGGACGGCCAGACCTACGACACCCTGCGGGGCGTGTCTTTCGAGGGCATCGCGGAAATCGTGGACGATCCCGACACCATCTTCCGCGTCGGGGTCAGCGTATGGGAGCGCTACACGGGCCCCTACACCGACGAGATGAAACCGGCGGTCGACATGATGATGAACAAGCGGGTCGCAGTGCGCATCCTGAGCCGTCGCATTCGCTCCTGGGACCACCGCAAGCTCGGAATGCCCCACATGCCGGTGGGCGGCTCAACGGCCCCCGCCGCCGGCTAGCGTGCAGCCGGCTTTGCGGATAAGTAGCCCCGATGGTGTGTGATTCCAGGACATGCGAATAGCGTGTCTCAAGACATCGGAATAGGTTGACGGGTCGACGTTGGGCGGGTGTCGAAGGCCCGCCTGGTTATTACCGCAGTCATCGTCGAGGGTCGCAGCCAACTCGAGGTTGCCCGCACCTACGGGGTATCTCAGGGTTGGATCTCACGGCTGGTCCAGCGCTACCGACTCGAGGGTGAGGCGGCGTTTGAGCCCCGCTCCCGGCGCCCGCACACCAGCCCCCGCCGGCTGGCGCCCGCCACGATCGAGCTGATCGTGGCCCTGCGCGCCGAGTTGGCCGGCAAAGGACTCGACCACGGACCGGCACACCATCGCCTGGCACCTGCACCACCATCACGGATTAACGGTGTCGATCAACACGATCCACCGCCACCTCACCGCCGCCGGGCTGATCATCCCGCAGCCCCACCAAACGCCCCAAGTCTTCCTACATCCGCTTTGCCGCCGAACAACCCAACGAATGCTGGCAAGCTGACTTCACCCATTGGTGGCTCGCCGATGGCACCCATGTGGAAATCCTCAACTGGCTCGACGATCACGCACGCTACGCCCTCTCGGTCACCACCCACCGCCGCGTCACCGGCCCCATCGTCCTAGCCGAATTCCGCAAAGCCTGTGCCACCCATGGCATTCCAGCCTCCACCCTGACCGATAACGGCATGGTCTTCACCACCCGGTTCTCCGGCGGCAAAGGCGGACGCAACCACCTCGAACACGAACTGCACCGCCTGGGAGTCACCCAGATCAACTCCACACCCGGCCACCCCACCACCTGCGGAAAAGTCGAGCGCTTCCATCAGACCCTCAAAAAATGGCTGGCCGCCCAACCCCGCGCCAGCACCGTGACCGAACTACAAACCCAACTCGACGCCTTTGTCGACGAATACAACCACCACCGACCCCACCGCGGAATGCCCCACCAGGCCACCCCCGCCACCGCCTACACAACCCGGCCCAAAGCCAGCCCCGGCAACCGAACCGACACACACCACCGAGTCCGCCGCGACCGCATCGACCAATTCGGAAAACTCACCCTGCGCCACGCCGGGCACCTCCACCACATCGGTATCGGCCGAACCCACGCCGCCACCCGAGTCTTGGTCCTCATCCAGGATCTCGACATCCGGATCATCAACGCCGCCACCGGCGAACTCCTCCGCCAGCTAACCCTGAACCCGACCAGGGACTACCAACCCCGCGGCACCCCAACCGGCCGCCCAAAAAAGAAGCCCAAACCCTAAACGAGGGTTCGGACCTATTCCGATGTCTTGAGACATCACATAAGTAGCCCCGATGGGATTCGAACCCACGCTACCGCCGTGAGAGGGCGGCGTCCTAGGCCGCTAGACGACGGGGCCAGAACCGATCCGAGCAGCCAGCATAGCTCACCGCTGCAAGCCCACCTAATCGCTAGGCGGTGGAACAAAATTGGAAAAATACTGCTGGGGTACCAGGACTCGAACCTAGAATGGCTGAACCAGAATCAGCTGTGTTGCCAATTACACCATACCCCATTGGCTGCCTAAAACTGCTGGTCAGAGCCCTGCTCGCAGACGATATGCAATCGCGCGGGAGTGCTGCCAGCCGTTATGGGCCGACGAGCAGACTACCAAACAAACACCCCACCTCTCACGCGCGCCCGGCCCGATCGCGGGGTCACCGTAGCCGCGCACGGCGCCATCGGGCCGAGCGGACACGGCCGATCGGCGCCGGCGGGCGTTACAGCGACGATTTTCCTTTCCGCACAACGGGATTAGTCAGTGTCCCGATGTCCGTGATGGTGATGCTCACCGTGTCGCCGTCCTCGATGGGCCCCACGCCGGCGGGCGTACCGGTCAAAATGAGATCGCCCGGCAGCAACGTCATCACCGCCGAGACCCATTCCACGATCGCGCCGACGTCGTGGATCATCAGCGAGGTACGGCTGTCCTGTTTGACCGCACCGTTGACTTCGGTGCGCAGTGCCAGGTCGGCCGGGTCGACGTCGGTCACGATCCACGGCCCCACCGGGCAGAACGTGTCGTGCCCCTTCGCCCGTGTCCACTGGCCATCGGCCTGTTGTTGATCACGAGCCGACACGTCGTTGGCGATGGTGTAGCCCAGGATGCTGTCGGCCGCCTGCCCCGCGGTGACGTCCTTGCAGGGTCGACTGACGACCGCCGCCAACTCGCCCTCGAAATGCACCGGCGATGCGTTGGCCGGCAATCGGATCGGCACATTCGGTCCGATGATCGCGGTGTTGGGCTTGAGGAAGATCACCGGATCAGCCGGTGCAGGCCCTGTCTTGCCGCCCATCTCGGCGATGTGATCGGCGTAGTTCTTGCCGATGCAGACCACCTTGCTGGCCAGCATCGGGGCCAACAACCGCACGTCGGCCAGCGGCCAGGAGCGACCGGTGAACGTCGGTGCGCCGAACGGATGCTCGGCGATCTCGCGGGCGGTCATGTCGCCGGGGTCGCCTTCGATGCTGACGAATGCGACGCCGTCGGGACTGGCAATTCGGCCAAGGCGCATTCGCCTAAGCCTAGCCGGACGACGATGCGGGCCGGCACGGCCGGGGCAGTTGTCGCTTCAGCCCCAGCAATCACATGGCTGTGCGAGCATGGGTCGATGCCGACGGACCTGACCAGCACGGTCGGTCCCAGTACGATCCAGACGCTGGGCGATCGTCGTCGTCTCGTTGGTGGTGACGGCGAGCGCGTTCGTGTTCATCAACGGCGTCGCATTTCTGATCCCTGCCCTGGAAGACGATCTGGGCACCCCGCTGGCCGAGGCGGGCTTGCTGTCGTCGATGCCCAGCTTCGGCATGGTGGCGACGCTGATTCTGTGGGGCTGGCTGCTGGACAGGGTGGGCGAACGCATCGTGCTGACGATCGGCACGGTGCTGACGGCGGCAGTCGGCCTACGCGGCGACGACCGCCCACTCGATGGTCGCGTTCGCGGCATGGCTGTTCGTCGGCGGCATGGCGGCCGCCAGTTGCAACTCGGCCGGCGGCAGGCTGGTGTCCGGATGGTTTCCGCCCGAACAACGCGGCCTGGCGATGGGCGTTCGCCAGACCGCGCAGCCACTCGGAATTGCCTTGGGCGCGCTGGTCATTCCCGAACTCGCCGAGCGCAGCCGATCCGCGACGTCAGCGCTGATCTTTCCGGCCGTGCTGTGTGCGGCAGCGGCGGTGCTCAGCGCCGTGGCCATTGTGGACCCGCCGCGCAAGGACCGCGGCGCGGCCACCGAGCAGGAGTTGTCCAGCCCCTACCGCGGCTCGTGGGTGCTGCGCCGAATCCATGCGGTCTCAGCGCTGTTGATGGTGCCGCAGACGTTGACCGTGACATTCATGCTGATCTGGCTGATCACGAACTACCAGTGGTCGATCGCGTCGGCCGGAGCGCGTTGTCACGCTGTCGCAGTTACTCGGCGCAGCGGGCCGGGTCATGGTCGGCAGGTGGTCGGACCGGGTCGGGTCGCGGCTGCGTCCGGTCCGCATCATGGCCGTCGCGGGTGTCCTGGTGCTGGCCGCGTTGGCGTTCGCCGACCAGCTGCGCTCCTTGATCGCCGTGCCGCTGATGGTTGCGGCGGCCGTGGTCTCGGTGCTCGACAACGGCTTGGAGTCCACCGCGATCACCGAATACGCCGGACCCTTCTGGAGCGGGCGGGCGCTAGGCCTGCAGAACACCTATCAGCGCCTGATGGCAGCGGGCACGCCGCCGGTGCTGGGCGGCCTCATCGCCGGATCCGGTTACCCGTTGGCGTTAGCGGTGTCGGGCTGTTCCCGCTGTTAGCGGTACCGATCGTGCCACCGAAACCCTGCCGCCCGGCCTGGAGCGAGAGCCCGGACGCTATCCTTTCCCGACTTCGGCGGTGGATAGTTTTCAGTCGGGCGAGTCGCAGTGGGACGCCACGGCCCGGTCCACTCGCGCGGCGGCAGCGCCTTCGCCGACGTGGGAAAGCAGCAGCGCCACCGACATAACCGCAGCGGTGGGATCGGCGATCCCCTGACCGGCGATGTCGGGTGCGCTGCCGTGCACCGGCTCGAACATCGACGGGTTGGTCCGGGTGGCGTCAGTGCCGCTCACCGCCAGACCGATACCGCCGCAGACGGCGGCGGCCAGGTCGGTGATGATGTCGCCCAACAGGTTGTCGGTGACGATGACGTCGAAGCGGCCCAGATCGGTCACCAGGTGGATGGTCGCGGCGTCGACGTGCTGATAGGCCGACCTCGACGTCGGGATATTCTTCCCGACCTGCTGCACCGGTCGCGACCAGACGACCCGGCGAACGTGAGCGCGTGGTCTTGTGCACCAGGGTCGTGCTTGCGACGCTGCTGAGCACGGGCGAACGCGTCTCCCACTGCCCAGCACACCGAACGCGGTGTTGATGCTGACCTCGGTGGCCACTTCATCGGCGGTGCCGACGCGGATCGCGCCGCCAGTCCCAGTGTAGGGACCCTCCGTACCCTCGCGATCACCACGAAATCGTGTCGGGGTCCCCGTGTCAGCTGGCTGCCCACACCCAAATACAGCCGCGCCGGTCGCAGGTTGACGTGGTGGTCCAGCGCGAAGCGCAGCCGTAGCAGCAGACCTCGCTCCAGCACGCCGCTGGGCACCGACGATCCCCGATCGCGCCCAGCAGGATTGGTCGTGGTCCCGCAGTTCGGCGATCGCTCAATCGGGCAGCACTTCGCCGGTTGCGTGGAATCGCTTGGCGCCCAGGTCGTACGTCGTTTTCTCGATACCCGGCAACACCGCGTCGAGAAACTTGCCCGCCTGGGCGATTACCTCCGCCCGATCCCGTCACCCGGGATGACGGCGAGTCTCACGACAGGTCAACCACTTCGAGCTGTTCGCCGCCACGGCGGACCTGATCTCGGAGCGGACATCGGCGGGCACGTCGCGATCCAGGCGCAGCAAGATCGTCGCGCCCGGGCCCTCGGCGTCCTCGGACAGCTCAGCGGCCTGGATATCACCCCCGCCGTGCCGAGCACCGTGCCGATCTTGCCCAGCGCCCAGGCTGATCGGCGTAGTTGATGACCAGATTGATGCCCTGGGCGCGCAGGTCGAAGTTGCGACCGTTGATCTGCACGATCTTCTCCACCTGCTGCGGACCGGACAACGCACCGGCCACGTTGACGACCGAACCGTCACCGGCCACGGCGCGGACGTCGACGACGCTGCGGTGGTTGGGGCTTTCGGTGGCGGTGCTGATGTCGGCGGCCACGCCGCGTTCCTCTGCGATCGCGGGGGCGTTGACGAGCGTCACCTGATCCTCGATGACGGCCGAGAACAAACCGCGAACGCCGAAAGCCGCAGCACCTCTACGTCTTCGCCGGCCAGCTCACCGCGAACCTGCACCGACAGCGACACCGGCAGCTCCTCGCTGAGCGCACCGGCCAGCACACCGAGCTGCGGACCAGGTCCAGCCACGGCGACACCTCCTCGCTGACGATTCCACCGCCGACATTGACCGCGTCGGGAACGAATTCGCCGGCAAGCGCCAGCTTCACGCTGGCTGCCACGTCGGTGCCGGCCCGGTCCTGGGCCTCGTCGGTCGATGCCCCGAGGTGGGGTGTGACCACCACCTGCGGCAGATCGAACAGCGGGCTGTCGGTGCACGGCTCTTTGGAGTACACGTCGATACCGGCGGCCCGAACGTGTCCGCTGGTGATGGCGTCGGCCAGCGCCGCCTCGTCGACCAGTCCGCCACGCGCTGCGTTGACGATGATCACCCCCGGCTTGGTCTTGGCCAGCGCTTCCTTGTCGATCAGGCCCGCGGTCTCGGCGTCTTGGGTAAATGCACCGAGATGAAGTCCGCCCGTCCCAGCAGATCGTCGAGGCTGAGCAGCTCGATGCCCAACTGCGCCGCGCGCGCCGCCGACACATACGGGTCGTAGGCCACGATGTGGGCGCCGAAGGCGGCCAGCCGCTGGGCTACCAACTGGCCGATGCGGCCCAGCCCGACCACTCCGACCGTCTTGCCGAAGATCTCGGTGCCGGAAAACGACGAGCGCTTCCATGTGTGGGCGCGCAGCGAGGCGTCGGCCGCTGGGATCTGGCGCGCGGCGGACAGCAGCAGCGCCAAGGCGTGCTCGGCGGCACTGTGGATGTTCGACGTCGGGGCGTTGACCACCAGCACACCGCGTTCGGTGGCCGCGCCCACATCGACGTTGTCCAACCCGACGCCGGCGCGGGCGACGATCTTGAGTTTGGGCGCAGCGCTCAGTACCTCGGCGTCGACCGTCGTGGCCGAGCGCACCAAAATCGCGTCGGCGTCGGGCACCGCCGCGAGCAGCTTCTCTCGGTCCGGGCCGTCGACCCAGCGGACTTCTACCTGGTCACCCAGGGCCTCGACGGTTGATTCGGCAAGTTTGTCGGCGATCACAACAACAGGCAGGCTCACGCGGCCAGCCTAATGGTGTGGGCTGAAGCGTTTTCGAGTGGTTCGCTCCGGACCTCAACTACGAGTTCGGCAGGACCGCCTTGCCTACGATGACGCTATGACGAAGCTGGCGATCATCTATTACTCGGCCACCGGCCACGGAACGACGATGGCGAAACACGTCGCTGCGGCGGCCGAGTCGGCGGGCGCCGAAGTCCGGGTGCGGCACGTCGCCGAGACCCACGACCCGGAATCGTTTGCCCACAACCCGGCCTGGACAACGAACTACCAAGCCACCAAAGATCTTCCCGCGGCCACCGGCGACGACATCGTGTGGGCTGACGCGGTGATCTTCGGCTCACCGACTCGATTCGGCTCGCCCGCCGCGCAGTTGCGCACCTTCATCGACTCGCTGGGCGGGCTATGGGCTGAAGGCAAACTGGCCGACAAGGTCTACGCCGGCTACACGTCCTCCAACACGCTGCACGGTGGCCAGGAAACTACCCTGCTTTCGCTATACATCACGCTGATCCATTGGGGCGGCATCATCGTGGCGCCCGGATACACCGACCCGTGCAAGTTCGTCGACGGCAATCCGTACGGGGTAAGCCTGGTCGCCACCCACGACAACATCGACGAGTTCGACGAAGCGACCAATGCGGCGCTGGAGCACTTGGCACGCCGGGTGGTGTCGGTCGCGGGGCGCATGGCATAGCAGCGCCGAAGGTGCACTTGGCGAAGCCGGGCGCAGCGAATCGCGGTGACGGTTGTGGCCGGATTGCGCACCCTCCCATGTCGGAGCCCGGGTGGAGTCTGTCGGTAAGCATGACGACGGAAGGAACACCCATGTGCTGGAAATGCGATCACCCGGAGGCCACCGTGCAGGAGTGGTGCGCCGAGTTCACCAACGGGCAGGTCCGGCAGCCGGTGCTCGGCGTACGAGTCGGCCTGACCTAACCATGTGCACCGCGCGCCGCGACGATCAAATCGAAATCGACGTTAGCGCGACGACACGCCGAAGCGGCCAGCGCTAGCGTCGATTTCGCGGCGTAAGGCCTTACGCCGTCTCGGTGATGGGACGGTCGACCCAGCTCATCAGGTCGCGCAGTTTCTTGCCGGTGACCTCGATGGGGTGCTCGGCGTTCTCCTTGCGCAGCTGCTCGAGTTGCTTGTTGCCGCCCTCGACATTGGCGACGAGCTTCTTGGTGAACGTGCCGTCCTGAATGTCGCGCAGGATGGCGCGCATCCGCTCCTTGGTGTCGGCGTCGATGACGCGCGGGCCTGACAGGTAGCCGCCGAACTCCGCGGTGTCGGACACCGAGTAGTTCATCCGGGCGATGCCGCCTTCGTACATCAGGTCGACGATCAGCTTCAGCTCGTGCAGCACCTCGAAGTAGGCCATCTCCGGCGGGTAGCCCGCCTCGACCATCACGTCGAAGCCGGTCTTCACCAATTCCTCTGTGCCACCGCACAACACGGCCTGCTCACCGAACAGGTCGGTTTCGGTCTCGTCTTTGAAGGTCGTCTTGATGACGCCGGCCCGGGTACCGCCGATGCCCTTGGCGTACGACAGCGCCAGCGCTTCGCCATTGCCGGTCGGGTCCTGGTCGACGGCGATCAGAGCGGGCACGCCCTTGCCGTCGACGAACTGCCGACGCACCAAGTGCCCCGGCCCTTTCGGCGCGACCATCGCGACGATGACCTCGGCCGGCGGCTTGATCAAGTCGAAGTGGATGTTGAGCCCGTGACCGAAGAACAACGCGTCGCCGGGCTTGAGGTTCGGCTCGATCTCATTCTTGAAGATGTCGGCCTGCGCGGTGTCGGGCGCCAGCAGCATGATCACGTCGGCCCACTTGGCGACCTCGGCGGGAGTGTCGACGTCCAGGCCCTGCTCCTCAACTTTGGCCCGGGACTTCGAGCCCTCCTTCAGCCCGACGCGCACCTGAACGCCGGAGTCGCGCAGGCTCAGTGCGTGCGCGTGCCCCTGGCTGCCGTACCCGATGACGCCGACCTTTCGGCCCTGAATGATCGACAGGTCCGCATCGTCGTCGTAGAACATCTCCAAAGCCACGTGAATGTCCCTTCTTTCTTCCTAGCCTTCTGGGGTTTCTGATCTGGATTTTCGAAATCGACTGGTTATCTGGCGGTACCGATACCGCGCGGGCCCCGGGCGAGTGATACCACGCCCGACTGCGCGATCTCGCGGATACCGAATGGTTCGAGCACCTTCAGCAGCGCCTCGAGCTTGCCGCGGTCACCGGTGGCCTCGATGGTCAGCGACTCCGGCGAGACGTCAATCACCTTGCCGCGAAACAGGTTCACGGCCTCGATCACCTGGCTGCGAGTACCGGCGTCGGCGCGGACTTTGATCAGCGCCAACTCGCGAGACACCGACTTATGGTCGTCCTGCTCGAGAATCTTGATCACGTTGATGAGTTTGTTGAGCTGCTTGGTGATCTGCTCGAGCGGAGTGCTCTCGGCGGAGACCACGATGGTCATCCGCGACATGTCCTTCTGCTCGGTGGCGCCGACGGCCAACGACTCGATGTTGAATCCGCGCCGCGAGAACAGCGCTGCCACCCGGGCGAGTACACCGGGCTTGTCTTCGACCAGCACGGACAAGGTGTGCGTGGTCGTTGATCAACCTCGCTCATCAGGCGTGCCCTTCGGTTTCGTCGTCGAACAGCGGGCGGATGCCACGGGCAGCCTGGATCTCGTCGTTGCTGGTCCCGGCGGCCACCATCGGCCATACCTGCGCGTCGGCGCCGACGATGAAGTCGATCACCACCGGGCGGTCGTTGATCGCTCGCGCCTGATTGATCACGTCGACAACGTCTTCCTCACGCTCGCAACGCAATCCGACACAACCCAGCGCCTCGGCCAGCTTGACGAAGTCCGGGATTCGGTGCGAGTGCGTGGCCAGGTCGGTCTGCGAGTACCGCTCCCCGTAGAACAGGGTCTGCCACTGCCGCACCATGCCCAGGTTGCCGTTGTTGATCAACGCGACCTTGATCGGTGCGCCTTCGATAGCGCAGGTGGCCAACTCCTGGTTGGTCATCTGGAAGCAGCCGTCGCCGTCGATCGCCCAGACTTCGGCCTCCGGGCGGGCGAGCTTGGCGCCCATGGCCGCGGGGACGGCGAAGCCCATGGTGCCCAGGCCGCCGGAATTCAGCCAGGTGCGCGGCTTTTCGTAGGAGACGAACTGCGCGGCCCACATCTGGTGCTGGCCGACACCGGCGACGTACACGGCGTCCGGGCCGGCGATCTCACCCAGCTTCTCGATGACGTACTCCGGGCTCAGGCTGCCGTCGCTTTGCGGCCCGTAGCTCAACGGGTAGGTGGCTTTGACATCGTCGAGGTACGTCCACCAGTCGGCGATGTCTGAGATTCCGGAGGCGCCAGCATCCCTGTCGTGGCGCAGCGCCGCGATCAGGTCGGTGATGACGGCCTTGACGTCACCGACGATCGGCACGTCGGCGTGTCGGTTCTTGCCGATCTCGGCGGGGTCGATGTCGGCGTGAATGACCTTGGCCTCGGGAGCGAACGAGTCGAGCTGTCCGGTGACCCGGTCGTCGAAGCGGGTGCCCAGCGCGATCAACAGGTCGCTGCGCTGCAGACCCGCCACCGCCGCCACCGTGCCGTGCATCCCCGGCATGCCCAGGTGCTGGCGGTGGCTGTCGGGGAAGGCGCCGCGCGCCATCAGCGTGGTGACCACCGGGATTCCGGTCAGCTCGGCCAACTCCCGCAACTGCTCGGTGGCCTCGCCGCGGATGACACCGCCGCCGACATAGAGCACGGGCTTGTGCGCGGCAGCGATCAACTTGGCGGCTTCGTGGATCTGACGGTTATGCGGTTTGGTGTTCGGCTTGTAGCCGGGCAGATCCATCCGCGGCGGCCAACTGAACGTGCACGGGGCTTGCAGCACGTCTTTGGGGATGTCGACAAGCACCGCCCCCGGGCGTCCGCTGGACGCGATGTGGAAAGCCTCGGCCATGACCCGCGGGATCTCGTCGCCGTCGCGGACCAGGAAGTTGTGTTTGGTGATCGGCATGGTGATCCCGGAGATGTCGGCCTCCTGGAAGGCGTCCGTCCCGATCAGCGCGCGCCCGACCTGCCCGGTAACGGCAACCACCGGAATGGAGTCCATCTGCGCGTCGGCCAGCGGCGTCACCAGGTTGGTGGCACCGGGACCCGAGGTGGCCATGCAGACGCCGACTTTCCCGGTGGCGTGCGCGTAACCGCTGGCCGCGTGGCCGGCGCCCTGCTCATGGCGAACCAGCACGTGCCGCAGCTTCTTCGAGTCGAACAGCGGGTCATAGACCGGGAGCACGGCCCCGCCGGGAATCCCGAAGATGACCTCGACGTCGAGTTCCTCCAACGACCGGATGACTGACTGTGCGCCGGTAAGTTGCTCAGGTGCAACGTGTTTCGGTCGAACAGTCGGCGGCTTAGCGGCGGATTTCGCCGCATCGGAGGCGATACTGGCCAGATCCTGCGACGCAGGCTTCGAAGCCGGTGCCTGCGGCTCGGAATGTGGCCTGGTGGGTGCGCTCACTGTGTCCTCTTCGTCCTCGTTCACGGTGGAAAGTCATTCTCGATGGTGGGCAACAAAAAACCCCCGTCAGCTGAGCTGCTGCACGAGGGTTGCGCGTTGGTGGGCTTGATCAGTCAGGCACCAACGCGCCGACCTACTACGAGCATTCCGGAAGTAATCATCGCCCTCGACGGTAGCCTCCGTACTGGTCAAACGTCAAATCCCGGTGGTTGCGGGGCGCTTGAAGCCACCGCGTGCGATCGATGCCATGATGCATGCATGGCCACCGATCCAGCGGAGGAAGCAAAGACCGCGCCGCCGGTGGTGATCAACATCTCGCCGATGGCCCACTTCGCGGTCGGGTTCTTCGCACTCGGACTGCTGATACCGGTACTGACGTGGCCGCTGACGGCTCCGCTACTGATCATCCCGGTGCTGTTGTCGGCGTTGATCATTCGGCTTCGCACCCAGGCCGACGACAACGGCGTCACCGTGCGCACGCTGTTGGGCAGCCAATCGGTGCGCTGGGACGAGATCGACGGGCTGCGGTTCCGCCGAAGCTCATGGGCGCGCGCTCAGCTCAAAAGCGGGCGCGAGCTGCGGTTACCTGCGGTCACCTTCGCCACGCTGCCACTGCTGACCGGGGCCAGCGCCGGCCGAGTCCCCAATCCGTACGCCGACTAGCGCACCGGGTTGGCGCCGTTGAGCAGCATCCAAAGCCCGATACCGGCACCGATGCCGACCACCAGCGCGGCGAACGATCCGACGAACGGCCGACGGGCCCAGCCGCGACCGGCGTCGAATCCGTAGCGTCCGGGGCCGACCAGGATGACGGCGGCAGCCATGACGATCAGCGTGATCTCGTATTCATGGCCATCGGGCAGGAAGTACGGGAATGACTTGGAATTGTGCTGGGCCGACATCCCGGCGAGCACGCCGTTGATCAAGTAGGCCAGCGCGCCCGCCGCGGCCAGCGGGGTGAACAGTCCGAGCACCAGCAGCACCCCTGCGGCGATCTCGCCGCCGGCGGCGCAATAGGTGAGGATGTCGGCGTGCTGGTAACCGATGTCAGAGAGCGCGTTCTTGAATCCCGTGAGGCCCTGCCCACCCCACCAGCCGAATAGTTTCTGGAGGCCGTGCGCGACGAGCACCGCACCAAGGCCGACTCGCAGAACCAGTAGACCCAAATGCTGAGTGCCGCGCCGGGCGGCGGCGCGGACCTGCTCGTCGTCGTGGTAGCCATGCTCGTCCGCGCCTTCTGGCACGAAAGCAGAGTGCCTGCCAGTGGGCTGGGGCTGGTAGGGCAACGGCTCCTGGCCTCTCATCAGCCCGAATCCCGTGCTGGACGATCGGACGCTGCCGGAGTCGTTGGAGTTGTAGTGCGGAATCAGGGTCGTCTCGAAATCGCCTGCATACGTATCTGACGGCAGGTCGTCCTCGGGGTCGACCAAGCTTGCGGAGGCCGTTCGCACCGGAGTCGGAACCCCGGATTCATCCGGGCGTTGCCAATGTGCGTCATGTGGTTGACTGCTCACTCGTGCCAGGGTAAAGGCAAATTCTGGCGAATCGGGGATTTGAGCGGCGCCTTTGGCATTTCCGAGTCGTGTGTCGTCCCGCGCGGGCCGTTGTTTGCGGCGACTGCGGATGGCGCGCGGCACCCGTCACGGGCACCGGCGCCGACGTGTCCGTAATCTGGCAGCTATGCGGTTGTGGTGCTCGGGGTGGCGCAGTCTGGCGGTACTGTGCTCGACGGTGCTGGTTCTGGCGGGTTGCGCCCAGTTCAACAATGCCCAGTCGCAACCGTTCACCACCGAGCCCGAGCGGCACGCCCCGCCGAGTTCCTCGCCTCCCCCGCCGCCGCCGCTGCCCGACAAACCGTTCCCGAAGCAATGCCCCGCACCGGGAGTCATGCAGGGTTGCCTGGAGAGCACCAGCGGCCTGCTCATGCAACCCGACAGCAAGTCGGCGCTGGTCGCCGAGCGGATCACCGGCGCGGTCAAAGAGGTATCGGTTAGCGCCGAGCCCAAAGTGAAGACCGTCATCCCAGTCGACCCGGCCGGCGACGGCGGGCTGATGGACATCGTGCTGTCACCGACTTATTCGCAGGACCGGCTGATGTACGCCTACATCAGCACACCCTCCGACAATCGGGTCATCCGTGTCGCCGACGACGATATCCCCAAAGACATCTTGACGGGAATCCCCAAAGGCGCCAACGGAAATCACGGCGCACTGCTCTTCACCAGCCCGACCACACTGGTCGTGTTGACCGGCGACGCGGGCAACCCGGCGATGGCCAACGACCCGGCCTCGCTGGCCGGCAAACTCATCCGCATCGAGCAGCCGACCACGCTCAACCAAGCACCGCCCACTACGGCGCTGAGCGGTGTCGGCGCCGCCGGCGGCCTATGCACCGACCCGGTCGACGGCTCGCTGTATGTCCTCGATCGCGCTCCCACCGCCGACCGGCTGCAGCGAATCACCAAGGACTCCAAGGTTTCCACGGTGTGGACGTGGCCGGACCGACCGGGGGTGGCCGGGTGCGCGGCCTTGGACGGCACCGTGCTCGTCAACCTGGTCAACACCAAGCAGACGGTGGCCGTCCACCTGGCGCAGGGCACCGGCGCGGTGACCGGTCCACCCGACGTCGTCCGCCAAGACACCCACGGACACGCGTGGGCGCTGCGGATGTCGGCGGACGGCAACGTGTGGGGCGCGACGGTCAACAAGACCGACGGCGACGCCTCCAAGCTCGACGACGTGGTATTCCCGCTGTTCCCGCAGGGCGGCGGCTTCCCGCGGGCCAACGAGGACAAGACCTAGCTCGCCGACTCAGACCTTATGCCCCGGTTCGAGGTCGGCGACGTCGGCAATGCCGACCAGATCCGCCGAATGCTCGACGACGGCGCCGGTGACGGGCTCCAACAGGTAGCCGATGTGGTCGCCGAGGTCGATGCGCCGCAGCGTCTTGCCGACGAACCATGCCGCCGCGTCGTCGAGAATCGGCATGCCCTGCGGACCGGTGTGCCACGAGCAGGGGGGGGGGGGGGGGGGGGGGGGGGGGGGGGCGAGTAATCCAGCATCTCGACCAGCCGATCGGAAGACTCATCGCCCACACCGTCATGATGACCCAACGGCGCTGATGATTCGTGCGCAAGCGCGATTAGAGAGCGGCGGAACCGCTTTCGCCGTCCTCGAACAGGAAGTCCTCAACGATGCCGCTTACCAACATGGGGTCTTCCAGGCCACCAAGATGAGCCACTCCGTCGAGCACCAGCACCGAGGAACCCGGTATGGCGTCGGCCATTCAGCGACGCGCCGTCACTCGGTTCTGCGTTTTCCTTTAGCAGCGGGCGCGGTAACCCGCCCCCTCCCCCAAGCCCCGGAACACCCCCAAACAAAAATGGCGAACCTTTCCCTTCCGCGGTCCGCGACAGCGGGCGCAGTTCATCGCGACCTACGACTCGATCGTGCACGGCTGCCCCCGCGCTTCGTGAGTGGCCCTCCGTCCGCGCCGCCGCTCGTCCTCTGCACGGCGCCAGCGCAACATCGCCATGTGGACCCCGATCATCGCGGCCCTTAGTGGCAGCTATCGCATGTTACTCTAGACACAATTACCGATGCGAACAAGAGCGTGGCCACGCGACCCATCGGCGGAGTCACGTATTACGTTGACTGGCTGCAGCAGATCTTCTCGGCGCTCGGGATAGTGAAGGCGCGGGTCGCCGGTCTCTCCTATGGCGGCTGGCTCGCGGCGCTGTTGGCGCTGAACGCACGGGAGCGTGTGAGCCACCTCGTAATGCTCACTCCGGCGGCGACCCTCGCTCCGCTGACCATCCAGTTCTTAGTCAGGATCTTGACGCCGCGCTTTCTGCACTCACCATTCCTCGCTCGCCGATTCGTGGTGTGTCGGCCACGCCGGATGCCACATCCGACCCGACCGCAGAGTTCGATCGTGCTGAGCCTTACCGATGCCGGCCGTCGAGGATGCTGCCGACCGTGCTCACCGACGATGAGTTGCGTCGCGTCAGCATGCCGGTAACGATCTTGATCGGCGACCGCGACGTCATCTACCGGGGCGGACCGAAAGCCGCACTGGCACGCGCGCGAGAATTCATCCCCGACGTCCGCACGCAACTGTTGCCGGGCGCCAACCACATGCTGACGCTCGACTGCCCAGAGGCACTCATCACCCAAATATCCACGGCCCTGGCCTGAGCGACTCCGTCAGAACTCTTCGCTCGGGCTGCCTGCTTCGGCCTGACCGGCGACGTCTACCTGGGCGGGCTGCTCAGCCCGCAGGCTCGCTGACCAACGGCCTCCGTCCTTTTTCGAGATGGATCAAGCGGCCGCCGAGTCGATCGACTGGGACGGCATGGGTAGTCCGCTTGCCACTTTGGTCACCGAACTGACCGGCGCGTTCTGAGCCCGTCCGGAGCCGGCGCTAGCTGCAGGCTTCGAGCACCAGCTCACGCACCCGGGCTGCGTCCGCCTGTCCCTTGGTGGCCTTCATGACGGCGCCGACGATCGCCCCCGCCGCCTGCACCTTGCCACCCCGGATCTTGTCGGCCACATCGGGATTGGCGGCCAAGGCTTCGTCGACGGCGGCCCGGATCAGCGAGTCGTCGCGCACCACGGCCAGTCCGCGCGCGGTCATCACCTGGTCGGGCTCGCCTTCGCCGGCGAGCACGCCCTCGACGACCTGGCGGGCCAGCTTGGTGGTCAGCGTGCCGTTGTCCACGAGCGCCGCGACCGCGGCGACTTGGGCCGGGGTGATCGGCAATTCGTCGAGTTCTACGCCGGCCTCATTGGCTTTTTGCACCAGGAAGTTGCCCCACCAGGCCTTCGCTTGATCACTGGACGCGCCCTGCTCGACGGTCGCGATGACCAGGTCGACGGCACCGGCGTTGACCAGATCGCGCATCACCTCGTCGGAGATACTCCAGTCCTGCTGAATCCGCTTGCGGCGCAACCATGGTAGTTCGGGGATCGTTTGGCCTAGCCGCTCGACGAGCTCACGGCTGGGCGCGACCGGCTCCAAGTCGGGTTCGGGAAAGTAGCGGTAATCCTCCGCGGTCTCCTTGGTGCGGCCCGGGCTGGTGTAGCCGTCCTCGTGAAAGTGCCTGGTCTCCTGGATGACTCGGCCACCGGACTCCAAAACGGCGCCCTGCCGTCGCATCTCGTAGCGGACGGCGACCTCGACGCTCTTGAGCGAGTTGACGTTCTTGGTCTCGGTGCGGGTGCCGAACTCGGCGACGCCGATAGGCTTCAGCGACACATTGGCGTCGCAACGCATCGAACCCTGGTCCATCCGGACGTCGGAAACCCCCAACGCGCGCAACAGGTCTCGCAGCGCGGTGACATAGGCGCGGGCGATCTCAGGTGCCCGCTCGCCGGTGCCCTCGATCGGCTTGGTGACGATCTCGATCAGCGGCACTCCGGCACGGTTGTAGTCGGCCAGCGACGTGGTCGCCCCCGCGATCCGGCCGGTGTCGCTGCCCAGGTGGGTCAGCTTGCCGGTGTCTTCCTCCATGTGGGCGCGCTCGATCTCCACCCGCCAGGTACTGCCGTCATCCAGCGGCACGTCCAGGTAGCCGTTGATCGCGATCGGCTCGTCGTACTGGGAGATCTGGTAGTTCTTCGGCTGGTCCGGATAAAAGTAGTTCTTCCGCGCGAACCGGCCCCACGGCGCGATCTCGCAGTTGAGCGCCAGCCCGATGCGGATCGCCGACTCCACGGCCGCCTCGTTGAGCACCGGCAGCGAACCGGGCAAGCCCAGGCAGACCGGGCAGACCTGGGTGTTGGGCTCGGCGCCGAACTCATTGGCGCAGCCGCAGAACATCTTGGTGGCGGTGGACAGCTCGACGTGCACCTCCAACCCGAGCACCGGGTCGTAGTGCGTGATGACCTCGTCGTAGTCGAGCAGCTCTGACCCGGACGCCCGCATAGCGCTCGCAGCAGAAGTCATGAAAACGATCCTAATTGGCGGCTAGCCGAAGAAGGCCGCGGCGTCGTCGTAGCGGCTCTGCGGTACCAGCTTCAGCTGGCGCACCGCGTCGGCCAGCGCTACCCGGCCGATGTCCTGGCCGCGAAGCGACACCATCTGTCCGTACTCGCCGGCGTGCGCGGCGTCGGCGGCGTTGACGCCGAACCGGGTGGCCAGCACGCGGTCGTAGGCGGTCGGCGTACCGCCGCGCTGGACATGGCCGAGCACGGTCACCCGGACGTCTTTGTTGATCCGCTTCTCCACCTCGTACGCCAGCTGCGCCGCCACGCCGGTGAATCGCTCATGGCCGAATTCGTCGGTGCCGCCTTGCATCAGCTCCATGCTGCCTTCGGCCGGCTTGGCGCCCTCGGCGACGACGCAGATGAAGTGCGAGTCGCCACGCTGGAATCGCCGCTTAACCAGTCGGCAGACCTCGTCGATGTCGAAGGGCTGTTCGGGGATCAGCGTCATGTGTGCGCCAGAGGCCATCCCGGCGTTCAGCGCGATCCAGCCCGCGTGCCGGCCCATCACCTCGACCAGCATCACCCGCTGGTGTGATTCCGCGGTGCTGTGCAACCGGTCGATGGCGTCGGTGGCCACCATCAACGCGGTGTCGTGGCCGAATGTCACGTCGGTGCAATCGATATCGTTGTCGATGGTCTTGGGCACGCCGACGACGGGGACGTTCTCTTCGGAGAGCCAGTGCGCGGCAGTCAATGTGCCCTCGCCCCCGATGGGGATGAGCACGTCGATGCCGTTCTCGTCCAGCGTGTCTTTGATCTGGTCCAGACCGGCCTTCAACTTGTCGGGGTGCACGCGGGCGGTGCCCAGCATCGTTCCGCCCTTGGCCAGCAGGCGATCGTTGCGGTCATCGTTGGCCAGTTGCATGCGCCGGTTCTCCAGCAGGCCACGCCAGCCGTCTTGGAATCCGACCACCGACGACCCGTATCGCGAGTCGCTCGTTCGCACCACCGCCCGGATGACGGCGTTGAGCCCAGGACAGTCGCCACCGCCGGTGAGAATTCCGATCCGCATGTCTTCATCTTGCCCCGTGACCGCCGTTGGAGCAGCGTGATCACACAGCCGACGGCAGCGGCCCCCGCGCGACCTCGTAGGCGGCCGCCACCCGGTAGAGGCGGTCGTCGGCCAGCGCCGGCGCCATGATCTGCAGGCCGACCGGCAGGTTGTCGTCGGGCGACAAGCCGGACGGCACCGACATCCCGCAGTGGCCGGCCAGGTTCAGCGGCAGCGTGCACAGGTCGAACAGATACATCGCCAGCGGATCGTCGACCTTCTCCCCCAACGGGAACGCGGTCGTGGGCGTAGTGGGCGAGATCAGCACGTCAACGGATTGATACGCCGCGTCGAGGTCACGCGCGATCAGCGTGCGCACCTTCTGCGCCTGGTTGTAGTAGGCATCGTAGTAGCCGGCCGACAGCGCGTAGGTGCCGATCATGATGCGCCGCTTGACTTCCGGCCCGAAGCCGGCCGCCCGGGTCAGCGCCATCACCTCCTCGGCGCTGTGGGTGCCGTCGTCGCCGACCCGCAGCCCGTAGCGCATCGCGTCGAAGCGGGCCAGGTTGCTCGACACCTCCGACGGGAGAATCAGGTAGTACGCGGGCAGCGCGTGGTCGAAATGGGGACAGTCGACCTCGGACACCTCGGCGCCGATCGCGGTCAACTGCTCGACGGCGGCGTTGAACGACGCCAGCACGCCGGGCTGATAACCCTCGCCGCGCAGTTGGCGGACCACACCGATGCGCACACCGCTCAGGTCGCCGGCCGCCCCGGCCCTCGCGGCGCCGACGACGTCGGGCACATCGGCGTCGATGGAAGTGGAATCGCGCGCGTCGTGTCCGGCGATCACCTGATGCAGCAGCGCGGTGTCGAGGACGTTGCGCCCGCACGGTCCGCCCTGGTCGAGCGACGACGCACAGGCCACCAGGCCGTAGCGGGACACCGTGCCGTAGGTGGGCTTGACCCCGACGGTGGCGGTCAGTGCCGCCGGCTGCCGGATCGATCCGCCGGTGTCGGTTCCGATGGCCAGTGGCGCCTGGAACGAGGCCAGCGCCGCGGCACTGCCGCCGCCGGAGCCGCCTGGGACCCGATCGGTGTCCCACGGGTTGCGGGTCGGGCCGTAGGCGGAGTTCTCCGTCGAAGACCCCATCGCGAACTCGTCCATGTTGGTCTTGCCGAGGATCGGGATCCCGGCCGCCCGCAGCCGCGCGGTCACCGTGGCGTCGTAAGGCGAACGCCAGCCCTCCAGGATCTTCGAGCCGCAGGTGGTCGGCATATCAATGCTGGTGAACACGTCTTTGAGGGCCAGCGGCACGCCGGCCAGCGGCGACGGCGGCTGCTCACCGGCGGCCAGCGACGTGTCGACGGCGGCCGCGGCCGACAACGCCGCGTCCGCCGCGACGTGCAGAAATGCGCCATATTGCTGATCGGTGGCCGCGATCTGGTCCAGGTGAGCCTGGGTGACCTCGGTCGACGACAGTTCCTTGGCGGCGATTTTCGCGGCAAGCGTCGCGGCGTCGAGCCGGATGATGTCGGTCATTCCGGCTCTCCGAGGATCTGGGGGACGGCGAAGCGGCCGTCGACAGCATTAGGCGCCTCGGCAAGCGCCTCCTGCTGCGTCAGCGATGGCGCGATCTGGTCCGGGCGGGTGACGTTGACGTCCTTGAGCGGGTTGTCGGTCGGTTCCACGCCGGTGACGTCGACGGCCTGGATCTGGCTGACGTGCGTCAGGATCGCGTCGAGTTGGCCGGCGTAGTTGTCCAACTCGTCGTCGGTCAACGCCAGCCGGGCCAGCCGGGCCAGATGGGCCACCTCGTCGCGGGAGATCTGGGACACGACCGAAGAGCCTAGCCGGGTGACGATGCGCGCCGCGGAGCGGCGGGCAGGCGGTCGAAATGCCGAGGGCGCGCCGCTGTGCGACAGTGTGCGCGTGTCCTCCTATCTGCTGCGAGTGCAGCTGGCCGACAGGCCGGGCAGCCTCGGCTCGCTGGCCGTTGCCTTGGGGTCGGTGGGGGCTGACATCTTGTCGCTGGACGTCGTGGAGCGCGGGTCGGGCTATGCGATCGACGACCTCGTGGTCGAATTGCCGGCGCGGGCCATGCCGGACACGCTGATCACGGCGGCCGAAGCGCTCAACGGGGTCCGGGTGGACAGCCTGCGGCCGCACACCGGCCAACTCGACACGCACCGGGAGCTGGCGCTTATCGACCACGTCGCTGCCGCCGGCGATACCGAGGCCAAGCTCAAAGTCCTGGTCGACGAGGCACCGCAGGTGCTGCGGGTGAGCTGGTGCGCGGTGCTGCGCAGCTCCGACGACGGTATCGAGCCCCTCGTCGGCAGCCCCGGCGCGCCGGAAACCCGACTCGACGACGTGCCGTGGATGCCCATCGAGAGCGCCACCGCGCTCGACGCCGCCGCCGACTGGGTGCCGCAGTTGTGGCGCGAACTGGACACCACCTTGATCGCGGCGCCGCTGGGAGCTCCAGACACCGCGGTGATGCTGGGCAGGCCGGGTGGTCCTGCCTTCCGCCCGTCAGAGGTGGCCCGGCTGGGCTACCTGGCCGGGATCGTCGGGACCCTGCTGCACTGAGCGCGCCGGAAAACGGGGTATCAATCAGGTGTGAACCCGCTATCCGACGCCCAGATCGCCGCGCTGTCCCCCGCCGAACGGCGTCAGCTGATTCAACGCCTCGAGCAACCACTGTCCGAGCTGGTGCCCCTCAGCCAGGTGCACAGGATCCGGTGGGGCTGGTTGGGGATCATGACCGGTGGGACGCTGGTGCTGATCCCCTGGATCGTGTACCTGGCTTTCGCGCTCCCCGACGACTACCTGGTGCATGACTGGACCGCGACTTGGGTCGGCTTCGACCTGCTACTGCTCGCTCTGATGGCCGCGACGGTGATCTTCGGCATGCTGCGCCGGCAGCTGATGCTGTTGACCGCGTTCGGGACCGGCGTGTTGTTGATCTGCGATGCGTGGTTCGACCTGATGACGGCTGGCGCCAACGACTTTCGGATCGCGATCCTGACCGCCACGCTAGGAGATCTTCCGCTGGCCGCCGTGCTCATCACCGGCGCGTTGCGACTGATCCGATTCACCGTCGTTCGCATGTGGCTGCTGGAGCCGAAGACCCCGCTGTGGCGGTTGCCGCTACTCCCCTGACTCGGCAGGCCCCTCGGCCAACAGCTTTGCGAACCCGTCCTCGTCCAGAATGGGCACGCCTAGTTCGACGGCCTTGTCGTATTTCGACCCGGGGGAATCGCCGGCGACGACGTAGTCGGTCTTCTTCGACACCGAACCGGCGGCTTTGCCGCCGCGCGTCACGATTGCTTCTTTGGCGTCGTCGCGGGAGAAGCTCGTCAACGAGCCGGTGACCACGATCGTCAGGCCTTCCAGCGTGCGCGGCACGCTGGAGTCACGCTCGTCGGCCATCCGCACTCCGGCCGATCGCCACTTCTCGACGATCTCGCGGTGCCAGTCGACGGTGAACCATTCGGTCACCGCGGCGGCGATGGTCGGACCGACTCCCTCGACCGCGGCCAGCTGCTCGGTGGACGCCGAGGTGATCGCGTCCAACCTGCCGAACTCGGTGGCCAGCGCCCGCGCGGCCGTCGGGCCGACGTGCCGGATCGACAACGCCACCAACACCCGCCACAGCGGCTGCTGCTTGGCGGAATCCAGGTTGGTCAGCAGGCGCTTGCCGTTGGCCGACAACGCGCCACTTTTGGTGGTGAACAAGTCGGTGCGCAACAGGTCGTCTTCGGTGAGGCCGAACAGGTCACCCTCGTCGTGGATGACGTCCGCTTTCAACAGCGCGACCGCCGCCTCGTAGCCGAGTCCCTCGATGTCGAATGCGCCGCGACCGGCGACGTGGAACACCCGCTCACGCAACTGCGCCGGGCAGGACCGCGCGTTGGGGCAGCGGATGTCGGCGTCGCCCTCCTTGGATGGAGCCAACGTCGTTCCGCACTCGGGACATGTTGTGGGCATGATGAATTCGTGCTCGGACCCGTCCCGCAAGTCGACGACGGGACCCAGCACTTCTGGGATCACGTCGCCGGCCTTGCGGATCACGACCGTGTCGCCGATCAACACGCCCTTGCGCTTGACTTCGGCGGCGTTGTGCAGGGTGGCCAGACCGACGGTCGACCCGGCGACGGTGACCGGCGTCATGAACGCGAACGGGGTCACCCGTCCGGTCCGGCCGACGTTGACCCTGATGTCGAGCAGTTTGGTCTGCACCTCCTGGGGCGGGTACTTGTAGGCGATCGCCCATCGCGGCGCGCGCGAGGTCGAGCCGAGCCTGCGCTGCAGCGCCACATCGTCGACTTTGACGACCACACCGTCGATCTCATGGTCGACGTCATGGCGATGCTCGCCCCAGTAGGCGATCCGCTGCATGGCGCCTGCGGCGTCTTCCACCCGGGTGGTGTGGTCGGACACCGGCAGCCCCCAGGCGGCCAGCGCGAGGTATGCGTCGTGCAGGGTGGCCGGTCGATATCCCTCGATGTGCCCCAACCCGTGGCAGATCATCCGGAGCTTGCGGCGGGCGGTCACGGCAGGATCCTTCTGCCGTAGCGACCCCGCGGCGCTGTTGCGTGGGTTGGCGAACGGCGTTTTGCCGTCTTCGACGAGCGCGGCGTTGAGCGCCTCGAAATCGGCGAGCCGGAAGAACACCTCGCCGCGCACCTCGAGGACGTCGGGTATCGGATGGTCGTCGTTGGGGGTCAGCCGCTCGGGCACGTTGTCGATGGTGCGAGCGTTGAGGGTGACGTCTTCCCCGGTGCGGCCGTCGCCGCGGGTTGCCGCGCGGACCAGCCGGCCGTTGCGGTAAACCAACGCCAGTGCGACACCGTCGATCTTGAGCTCACACAGGAAGGGCACGTCCGCGCCGACTTCGGCACGAACACGAGCCGCCCACAGGTCAAATTCTTCGGTGCTGAACACGTTGTCCAGCGACAGCATCCGTTCCAGATGGTCGGCGGAGGTGAAATCGGTGGCGAAGCCGGCGCCGCCGACGAGCTGGGTCGGCGAGTCGGGTGTGCGCAACTCCGGATGATCGTTTTCGAGTGCGGCAAGGCGCTGCAGTAGCTCGTCGAACTCCGCGTCGGAGATGATCGGCGCGTCACGCACGTAGTAACGGAACTGGTGTTCGCGCACCTCTTCGGCCAGTTCACGCCATTGGCGGCGGACCTCGGGCGCCACGGGATCAGCCTCTGCTGAGCTCACCTTGGCAGGCTATCGGAGCACGCCGACAGCGCAGTTAGTCGCGGTATAACTCCGGGAACGTGGACTTGAACGCGGCCAGCTTGGGCAGGTCGTTGGCAACGATGTACGAGTTGTTCGGATTTCTGCTGAGGAAGTCCTGGTGATAGGCCTCCGCGGGGAAGAACTGGGCTCCCGGCACCACGGTGGTGACAATCGGGGCGGGGAAGACGCCCGCCTGGTTCAGCTGGGCGATGTAGGCGTTGGCAACCTTCTGCTGGATGTCGTCCTGAGCGAAGATCACCGAACGGTACGAAGGGCCCACGTCGGGCCCCTGAGCGTTGAGTTCCGTCGGGTCTTGCACGACGGCGAAGAAGATCTGCAACAGCTTGCCGTAGCTGACCTGAGTGGGGTCATAGGTGATGCGCACCGACTCGGCGTGCCCGGTGGTCTCGGTGCTGACGGCGTCGTAGTTAGCCGTCGCGGCATCTCCGCCGGCATATCCCGATTGAGCGGATGACACGCCTTTGACGTGCGCGAAGACGCCCTGCACACCCCAGAAGCAGCCACCGGCCAGGACCGCGGTCTCAGGCTTGGGGCGCCCCGTCGCCGGTTCGTCTACTGCCGGTGCCGGAATTGCGTTCGACGTCGCGCCGCTCGCGGCAGGCATCACCGGGCTTCGGACCAGGAATACCGTCGCGGCGAGCCCCAGCACTGTCAGCGCCGCGGCCAGGATTGCTCGCCAGCGAAGAGTCGCAGCCTTCATATCGGTTCCCGGATTCAACTGCATGCCGTCGTCCCCTCCCCCAGAAACCGTCGATCACAGCGTCGCGCGACGGCCGATTGAATGTCGTAGTGCCGAGGCACTGGCGACAATGCTCCAGCCTATAGCAACGGCGTGAACACACCTCCGTCCTCGACGTTGGAGCGCGGCCGGTCGACAGCGACATGGAAGCCGTTAAATGGCGTCGGGATCCTCGGCGAAGGCCTCCGCCGCTCGCCGGGCCAGTCCGATGGCGGTGTGGGCCCACTGCGGGGTCGCGGCGGCCAGCCCACACGCCGGCGTGATGCCGATCCGGTCGCGCAGCGCAGACCGGGCGAAGCCGAGCCGGTCGGTGATCGCCACCACGGCGCCGGCCACCTCCTCCATCGAGGGACGGCGCGGCGGTGGGCTGGACGGAACGACACCCAGCACGACGACCCGCCCCGACTCGATGAATTCCCCGATGGCATCCAGATCGAGGGCCTGAATCGTCCCGGCGTCCACCGATACTGCGTTGATCTTGCTGTGCTGCAACACTTTCCACGGCACCACCGCACCGCAGCTGTGCACTGACACCTCGGCGCCCGCGGCGGCCGCACAGGTGTCGAGCATTGTGGTGGCCAGCGTCTCGTCGATCGGGGCGACCGTGCTCAGCGCCGTCACCCCGCCCAGCCGGCCGGTGATCGCCGCCGGCAGCGACGGCTCGTCGAATTGCACTACCACCGGTGCGTCGAGTCGGCGGGATACCGAAGCCCGATGTGCGGCGACCCCTTCGGCCAGCGAGGCGGCAATGTCGTTGACGGCGCCGAGGTCGGTGATCGCCCGGTGTCCGTTGGCCAGTTCCAGCTCGGCCGCCAGCGTGACCGGCCCGGGTGCTTGCACCTTGACCGGCCGTCCGCTCCCCCGCAAACCCGCGGTCTCCCAAGCCTCTTCCAGCGCGTCGATGTCCTCGTCGAGAAAGCTGACCGCCCGCCGCGTCACCGCGCCGGGCCGCGCCGCTATCCGGTAGCCGCGCGGCACCGTGTCAATGGCGACGTCGATCAGCAGTGCGCCCGCCCGCCCGACGATGTCGGCGCCCACTCCCCTGGCGGGCAGCTCGACCAAGTGGGCCAGCGCAGCGCCCAGTTCGCCGACGACGACCTCGGCGGCTTGCCGCGCGGCGGCACCCGGCCATGATCCGGTGCCACTGGCGGTTGCGAAAACAGTCACCGGGCAACCGTATTCGATCGGCTTCCGGGCGACCCCTGCCAGGGCTGGTCACGGCGATTACGCTCATATGATGGCGCGCCGGCTGGTGCTGTGTGCTGCGGCCCTATTGGCCGCGGCGTGCACCCGCATGGCAGACGGCACGGCCCTGCCGGGATTGGGCGCCGGAACGAATCTTTCGGGTGTCGACGTCGACCAGGTGCTGCTCGATCAGCCCCGTATGCAGGCGATCACCGGCGCCGACGACCACCTCACGATCATCCCGTCGATGGACGGAAAGTCACCGGTCGACATTGACACCCTGGCCAAGATCGCGCCACCGCAATGCCGGTTCGTGTATGCCGACACGGCAACCTTCGGACCCGACATCGAGGCGTTCCACAAAACCACGTTTCAATACCCGCCCCGCGGCGGGCTGATCTCGGAGGGCGCCGCCGCCTACCGCGATGACGGTACCGCGCGTCGCGCCTTCGGCGCTCTGGTGGCCAGCGTTCGCGACTGCGCAGACAGCTCGGCCGGGGCGGGGTACGTCGGCGACTGGAACGCCGACGAGCGATCGCTGCACACCCGACCCGGCGACTGCGGGCGCAATTACCTGGTCAAAGCCACGGTGCTGATGGAAGTCACCTACTGCGGTTTCCCGGACTCGGTGTCCACGATCGTAATCACCAACATCGCCGCCAACGTGCCCGGCTAACTGGCCGAGGCAGTGATGGTGGCGCTGCCGATCACTTCGTCGCCGTCGGGGTCGGGGCGGTACAGCACCAGTGTCTGCCCCGGCGCGACGCCGCGCTGCGGGGTGCACAGCCGCACCACGAGCTCGTCACCGACCAACTCCGCGACCGCGTCGACGGCCTCGCCGTGCGCCCGTACCTGCACCGCGCACTCGACCGGTCCTGCCGGCGCGACACCCGCGGTGAAAACCGGCTGATGGCCGGTCAGCCCCCGCACGTCCAGGTCAGCCGCCGAACCGACCTGCACGGTGCCGCTGTCCGCGTCGATCGCGGTGACGTAACGCGGCCGGCCGTCCGGACCCGGGCCGGCGATGCCGAGTCCCTTGCGCTGGCCGATGGTGAAGCCGTGCACGCCATCGTGGGTGGCCAGCACCGCGCCGCCCTCGTCGATCACCGCGCCGCGGCGCACCCCGATGCGTTCACCGAGGAAGGCCCGGGTGTCGCCGGAGGGGATGAAGCAGATGTCGTGACTGTCCGGCTTGTCCGCGACCGCCAAACCGCGGCTTGCCGCCTCGGCGCGGATCTGGGGCTTGGGGGTGTCGCCGATCGGAAATGCGGCATGGCGGAGTTGAGCAGAGGTCAGCACCGCGAGCACGTATGACTGGTCCTTGTCCGTGTCGAGGGCTCGGCGCAGCCGTCCGCCGGACAGCCGGGCGTAGTGGCCGGTTGCGACGGCATCGAATCCCAAGGCCAGCGCGCGGGCGGCCAGCGCGGAGAACTTGATCCGCTCGTTGCACCGCACACACGGATTCGGGGTTTCGCCGCGGGCGTAGGACGAGACGAAGTCGTCGATCACGTCTTCTTTGAACTTGTTCGCGAAATCCCAAACATAGAACGGGATTCCGAGAACATCAGCGACCCGGCGGGCATCGCCGGCGTCTTCTTTGGAGCAACAGCCTCGCGAACCGGTGCGCAAAGTGCCCGGGGCCGCCGACAAGGCCAGGTGCACGCCGACTACGTCGTGACCGGCGTCGACCATGCGGGCCGCGGCGACCGACGAGTCGACACCGCCGCTCATCGCAGCGAGGACCCTCATCGTGCGATCACCGCGGTGGCAAGCGCTGCTTGCCGGGCCCGGGCCACGGCGGCGGGTAGCACCCGCAGTGCCGCGTCGACATCGGACTCGGTACTGGTGTGCCCCAACGACAACCGAAGCGATCCCCTGGCGCTGGCAGCGTCGGCGCCCATCGCGAGCAACACATGTGACGGTTGCGCGACCCCGGCGGTACAGGCCGAACCGGTGGAGCACTCGATTCCGTTGGCGTCCAACAACATCAGTAACGCATCGCCTTCGCATCCATCGAAGGTGAAGTGCGCGTTGCCCGGCAGCCGTCGAGACCCGGTGGCGCCATTGAGGCGGGTGTCCTCGACGCTGGTCAACACGCCGTCGATGAGACGGTCGCGCAGCAGCCGTAACTGCGCGCTGTTGGTCTCCAGCCCGTCCACGGCAACCTGCAGCGCTGTCGCCATCCCGACCGCACCAGCGACATCGGGTGTGCCGGAACGAATGTCGCGTTCCTGGCCGCCACCGTGCGACAACGGCGTACAGCCGACGTCGCGGCGCAGCAGCAAAGCGCCCGCCCCGGGCGGGCCACCAAACTTGTGGGCGGCCACACTCACCGCGGATAACTGGCTGCCCGCGAACGCGACCGGCAACTGCCCGACCGCCTGAACGGCGTCGCTGTGCATCGGCACGTCGAATTCGGCGGCGACGGCTGCGAGTTCGGCGATCGGCATAATGGTGCCGACCTCGTTGTTGGCCCACATCACCGAGACCAGCGCGACGTCGTCATGGCATTGCAGGGCGTCGCGCAGCGCGGCGGCGGATACCGACCCGTCCGCGGCCGTCGGCAACCAGGTCACCTCGGCGCCTTCGTGTTCGACGAGCCAGTTCACCGCGTCCAGCACGGCGTGGTGTTCGACCGCGGTGGTGATGATGCGTCGGTGGCGCGGCTCGGCGTCGCGGCGCGCCCAGTAGATGCCTTTGACGGCCAGGTTGTCGCTCTCGGTGCCGCCTGCGGTGAAGATCACCTCCGATGGGCGTGCGCCGAGCCTGGCCGCGATCAGCTCGCGGGATTCCTCCATCCGGCGCCGAGCGGTCCGACCGGTGGTGTGCAGCGAAGAGGCATTACCCACGGTGCCCAGGGCAGCCGTCATCGCCTCGACGGCAGCCGGGTGCATCGGGGAGGTGGCGGCGTGATCCAGGTAGACCATGACCCGCTCAGGATACCGAGGCCTGCCCTGCGACGATGCGGGCCGGCACGGCCTGAGGAGAAGCAGGGCAATCAGGCCCAGCAGTAGTTAGGACGCCAGCACGGACGGACGCTGCCCATGGTCCGGGTGCGGCACCGCTCGTACGCGTATCGCTTCCTGGCAGCGGCGGGCCAGGTCCCGCCGATCCTCGCCCGGCAGCTGCAGTGATTCGACATAGATCCGCGCCACCGTGCGGCGCGCGACCATCAGCCGACCGATCGAGCGCAGCAACGTGTCGTCGCCGATGTAGGCCGGCACGGTGGATACCCGGCCGTCCCGGTGCTGGTAGCGCAGCCTCAGCGGCTGAACCGGTCGGCCGGTGTCCACAGCGGCCTGAAACATCGCCGGGTAGAACGGCCCCGAGCCCCGATGCGACTGCTCCGACAAGCCGCACCAGGTGGTGCCCTCGGGAAACGCCACCACGGTGTGACCCGCGTACAGCCTGGCAGCGACGGTGGCCACCACGTCGGGCAGCTGGCGCAGCCTGGCGCGCTCGATCGGGATGACCCGGACGATGCGCGCCATCATCCGCACGGCGAGGCTGGCCGCCACGTCGGCGCGGGCGACAAACGACAGGGGCGACGCACGCCAACGGCCCGCCGGAAGCACCGCGCCGATCGTCACGACGTCCAGCCAGGACATGTGGTCGCTGACCACCAGCACGCCGGGCAGATTGCGAATCGGCCCGCCCGACAGCGTGACCCGGACCCCCAGGCACCACAGCAGCAGCCGGCAGTAAATCTGTCTCGACTTCGACCAGCCCGGTAACAACACCGCGAGCACCGGCAACGCCGGCGCCACCAGCAGCAGCACGCTGATCCGCCGCGCAACCCGCAACGCCACGATCACGCGTCGGGATGCTTCCGCGCCGCCGGCGCGCAGACATTCCAGATCGCAGGTCGCTCGCGGCAGCCAGGCGTGGTCGCGGGGCGTTGGGCCGCTCATCACGCCACCCTGCCCGCTGTCTCGGTGGCCGCCGACACCGACCGGAGTCGCCGCAGATATCGCGTGTCGGCCTGACGCTTGTCCAGCAGCGCGGGGAAATCGCCCACGCCGAAGTCGGCGTCGTAGGCCGGCTCACCGCATATTCGCGCACCCAGCCGCAGGTAACCGCGCATCAACGGCGGTATCACCGGGCGGGCGGGCGGCGGGATCTCGTCGAGCGTACGTCCGTCGATGATGACCGGCCGGTGCGGACGCACCTGATATTCGGGCGGCGCACCGTGGCGTCGCAGCACGAAGTCGCGCACACCGCGGATCTGAGCGCCCGGCGGTTCTCCCTGCCCGGCATTCCCTTCGACGGGCACCGACACGCAGCCGGTGACATAGTCGTAGCCGCATCGGTCGAGGTAGGCCAGAATGCCGGCCCACATGAGCAGCACGACAGCGCCGTTGCGGTGATCGTTGTGAACCACCGCGCGTCCCATCTCCACCAGTGACGGCCGCAACGAATCGAGCGCGCAAATGTCGAATTCCGTTGCGGTATAGAGGCCGCCGGCTGCGATGGCGCCGGTCGGCGAAAGCATGCGGTAACAGCCCACCAACTCGCCGGAGTTGTCCTCGCGCACCAGCAAGTGGTCGCAGTGTTCGTCGAAGCGATCGACGTCGAGGCCGCCGTCCTGCCCGGTCAGCGTGAAGCCGGGCTCGTTGCTGAAAACGTCGTAGCGCAGCCGCTGCGCGGACTCGATCAGCGTGGGATCGGTGGAAAGCAGTAGCGAGTACCGCGGGTCGGCGGACGAAACCGTCCCCGACGCGGGCTTATCAGCGGGAATGAGGACAGAGTCAACACTCATGCCCTCACAGTTAGCGACGTTGATCACTAAATGGCATCGTCGCCATGACGTGTCCGTGCACGGAAGATGACGATGTCGCAGCGAAGATCGCACAACCGCGCAGGTCGAGGGCATTAACGTTGCCTGGATCACACTTTTCGTCCAGACTGCGACGGTGGCTGAGGTCGACGGCGCGACATTTGACCTCGCCGCGCTGCGCGCCAAATACGCCGAGGAACGCCAGCGGCGACTACGCGCTGACGGCATCTCGCAGTACATGCAGGTCACCGGCGCGTTTAGCGGGTTCGGCGACGATCCTTGGGCCGACCCAGACTTCACCCGCGACCCCATCACCGACGCAGTCGACGTCGCGGTCGTCGGCGCCGGCTTCGGCGGGTTGCTCATCGGGGCACGATGCAAGCAACTCGGCGTCGACAATGTGCGGTTGATCGACAAGGCCGCCGACGTCGGCGGAACCTGGTACTGGAATCGCTACCCCGGAATCGCCTGCGACGTCGAGTCTTACGTCTATATGCCGTTACTCGAAGAGCTCGGCTACATCCCGAGCGAGAAGTACGCTAAAGGCGCGGAGATTTTCGCGCACTGCCGCCGGATCGCCGAACACTTCGACTTGTACCGTGACGCGTGTCTGCAGACCGAGGTGCAGGAAATCCTTTGGGATTCCAGTAGTTCGCGGTGGGTGATCTCGACCGACCGCGGTGACGAAATTCGCGCCCGATTCGTGGCGATGGCCAACGGATATCTGCAGAAGCCGAAACTGCCCGGCATCCAAGGCATCGAGGATTTCAGTGGCCACGCCTTTCACACCAGCCGCTGGGACTACGCATACACCGGCGGCGACTTGCGCGCATTGTCCGACAAGCGCGTCGGGATCATCGGGACGGGCGCGACGGCTATCCAGGCGGTGCCGCGACTCGCCGAAGCCGCGCATCACCTGTTCGTCTTCCAACGCACGCCGTCGACGGTCGACGTGCGGGCGAACCGCCCGACCGAGCCGGAGTGGGCCGCGTCGCTGGAGCCCGGTTGGCAACAGCGGCGTATGGAAAACTTCCAAATCCTCACCGCCGGAGGTGCATCCGACGAAGACCTCGTTGACGATGCGTGGACCAGCCTCACCAGGAAAATGCCGATCGTCAACGAAGGCGGCGCGAACGCCGCCGAACTCGCCGACTTCGCCAAGATGGAGGAGATTCGGGCGCGCATCGATTCGATCGTCACCGATTCCGCCACCGCAGCAGCGCTCAAACCGTGGTACGGGTATTACTGCAAGCGGCCGTGCTTCCACGACGAATACCTGCAGGCGTTCAACCGCGACAACGTCACCCTGGTCGACACCCACGGCCTCGGCGTCGAGCAGATCACCGCTGACGGCGTCGTTGCGGACGGCGTCGAATACCCTATGGACTGTTTGATTTTCGCCACCGGGTTCGAAGTCGGCACCAGCTACTCGCAGCGCACCGGCTTCGAGATCGTCGGCCGCGGCGGGCTGACCCTCACCGGCAAGTGGGCCGACGGGGTGCGGACGTTGCATGGCTTGCACGTCAACGGCTTCCCGAACTGCTTCATCGAAAGCATCGCCCAGTCCGGTTTCACCGTGAACTTCCCGTACCTCATCGACACCCAATCCCGCCACATCGCCTGGGTGATCGCCTGGGCCCTGCAGCACGACGTCTTCGAACTGGAAGCTACCGCGGACGCCGAAGCCGCTTGGGTCGACACGGTCGTGCAACGCTCCAGCGTCATCGCCGGGCGTCGGGAATCATGCACTCCCGGCTACTACAACCGCGAAGGCCAAGCCGACGCGCGGCTGAACCAGGACAGCTTCTTCTTCGGCAGCCCAACCGAATACGCCGACATCCTCAACGCGTGGCGCTCGGCGGGCACCCTCGACGGGCTCGACGTCCTGGAGTCGTCGCCGGGCGGCCGCGCTGAAGAGGTCAACCAGACAGCGCGATCCGCAGGATCAGCGCGCGGCTTCGCTTCCGCGCCAGCAGGCGCTCGAGGAACGTCACGAGGTGAAAATCCACGCCGTACTTGCGGCGGATCACGCCGGCCAGCCGCTGCACCGTTGCCGGATCGGCGATGACTTCGGCTACCCCGTCCACCTGATACAGCGCCTTCGCGGACCTTCCCACGGCGGCTGCTCGGCGCCATGACGACCTGGGGATTGTTTTTGACCCGCTTGGCCTTCCAGCTGTCGGCCGGCGTCCAGACGAAGAGGTGATCGCCGTCGCGCCCGATCCACATCGGCGTTGCGACGGCGGCCCCATCCTTCTTGAACGTCGTCAGCGAAACGAATTTCTCTGCTCCCAGTGCTGATAAAGCGTCTGTCATCGCGCTCCTTGTCTCAAGCCCGCCGGACGAGGATGGTGGGCTGTGAACAGATTCGGATTCTGCGTCCAAGGGTATGGCAACGATATGAGTGTTGACTCCCGGCGCTGGTGTTTCGCCGACCAGCTCGGGCCGCACTTCCTGGACCGACCCGACCAGCCGGTGTTGCTGATCGAGTCGCGGGCCGCGTTCGAACGCCGTCGCTTCCATCGCCGAAAAGCCCACCTGGTGCTGTCGGCACTGCGCCACCGCGCGGCCGAACTCGGTGACCAGGTCACGTTCCTGCAAACCCGCACCTACCGCGAGGCGCTGGATCAGCTCGACGAACCGGTCAGCGTATGCCAGCCCACCTCGTGGGCCGCCGACCAATTCGTTCGCTCCACGCCGATGGTTCCGAAAATAGAAGTGTTGCCGGCTCGCGGATTCTGCACCGACCGGGAGGCGTTCAGCGAATGGGCACACGGGCATCGAACGCTGAAGCTGGAGAACTTCTATCGCGACGCGCGCCGGCGATTCGACGTGCTGATGGACGGTGGCCGCCCGCCGAAGGGCGGTGGAACTTCGACGCCGAAAACCGTGAGCCGGCGCGCAAGGATGCCGACGGCCTGGGGGTTCCGCCGCCATGGCGACCCGACGAAGACGAGATCGACGAGCAGGTCCGCGCGGATCTGGACCGCTGGGAACGCGACGGCGAGGTGGCCTTCGTCGGCCGCGACGGTCCGCGCGAGTTCGCCGTCACCGCAGCCGAAGCACAGACTGCCCTCACAGTGTTTCTGCGAGATCGTCTGCCGCACTTCGGCCCTCACGAGGACGCCATGCTCAGCGGCGATCGCTTCATGGCGCACAGCCTGTTGTCGGCGCCGATGAATCTCGGCTTGCTGGACCCCCTGGACTGCGTCTACGGGGCCGAAGACGCCTACCGCTCGGGCCGCGCTCCATTGGCCAGCGTGGAGGGCTATATCCGGCAGCTGATCGGATGGCGCGACTACATCTGGCATGTCTACTGGCATTTCGGCCGCGGCTACCGCCGGCGCAACGCGCTGCAAGCACACGCCCGGCTGCCGAAATGGTTCGCCGATCTGGATGCCGACGCCGTCGACGCGCACTGCCTGAAGGACGTTCTGGCGCAGGTGCGCGACCACGGCTGGGTGCATCACATCCCGAGGCTGATGGTGTTGTCCAACTACGCGCTGCAGCGTGGCTGGAATCCCGCCGCGGTCACCGATTGGTTTCACCGCTGCTTCGTCGACGGCTACGAATGGGTGATGGTCGCCAATGTGGTCGGCATGTCCCAACACGCCGACGGCGGTCTGATGGCGACCAAGCCGTACGCCTCCGGCGGTGCTTATATCAATCGGATGAGTGACTACTGCGGGCAGTGCCGCTATCGCCCCACCGAGCGGGTGGGCGATCGGGCTTGCCCGTTCACCGGCGGCTACTGGTGGTTTCTGGACCGCAACGCGCAACACTTCGCGAACAATCAGCGGATGGCCCAGCCACTGGCCGGACTGCGGCGGCTCAGCAATCTCGACGACGTCGTCGCACAGCAGCGACGCCTCGGCGGCCGCGCCCCCTAGCCCGTCGGGCCGTCCCCCGTAGCCCGTCGGTGTGCAACGGGGGCAATGGGGGTACTTCAACCCTCATGCTGGCCGTGGACAAGTTGATCGCAGCGCCGGCGTCGGCGGCATGGGACGTTCTGGTCGATCTCGACGCGTGGCCGAAATGGGGCCCGACCGTCAGCGGGGCCCAGCTCGATCCCCCGTACACCGCACTGGCATTGCACGCCACCGGGACGGTGCGTACGGCACTGGGGTTCGACGTCCCGTTCGTCGTGACCGAGTTCGAGCCGGGCCGGCATTGGGCATGGAAGGTGGCCGGGGTGCCGGCGACACACCACCGCGTCGAATCGGTCGGCCGTCACGCGCGGGTGACCATCGCCGTTCCGTGGTGGGCCGCTGCCTACCTGAGCGTCTGCTCAATCGCTTTGCGCCGGATCGACGCCATGTTGAGCGATTCACCGTAATCCGCCGGGCATCACCAACCGGCAGACCCCGGAATTCCCTTGAAAGGCCCGACAATCCAGCTGGTGACCCAGCCGCCGTAGAAACCGCCCGGCTGCGGAATGACCTGCTCGCCGTTCACCGTGCAACGGTCCACCGCCGCAGCCATCACAGCAATCGCACCCGCGATAGGGGCGAAATCCCGGCTCGGACGCAGGTACGTCCACGCCGCGTGCAGCGCTTCGCGCGTATCGGTCACCACGTCGTAATACGTTGCCTCCCCTTTCCATTCACACCACGAAGCACCTTCGGCCCGACGCAGGACCCCCTCGGCGAAGGCGGTGTGGGGCAGATAGTAGGTCGGCGGGTGACTGGTCTCCAGCACCCGCCAAGCGCGAGTTGTCGAGGCGACCGTGCGGCCACCCAACTCGACCGTGATCGAACCGGTGAAATCTTCCAGCCTGGGCGGCCGGGGATAGTCCCACACCGACTCCTGTCCAGGACCTGGGGTGTCTGGCTTCGGCCAAGGTTTCACGCTGCATAATCTCCTTCACTAGCCTGTGCGCCATTGTGCCCCGATTCACACAGGTGTGACTCGCCGCGCGGTGGGTACTCCACAGCGTCGGCTCGCAAGCATGCGGCCACCGGGCGAAAGAGAGCGCTGTGACGGAAACTGTCGATTCGGTCGACCAGCCGCGGACGGTCACCACCGAGCAGTGGCCCGGAAAGGCCTATCCGCTCGGCGCCACCTACGACGGCTCGGGCACCAACTTCGCGGTGTTCAGTGAGGTCGCCGAGAAGGTGGAGCTCTGCCTGTTCGACGCCGACGGCGCCGAGTCCAGGGTGACCTTGAACGAGGTGGACGGCTTCGTCTGGCACGGCTTTCTGCCGGCCGTCGAACCGGGTCAGCGTTACGGCTACCGGGTACACGGGCCCTACGACCCGGCCGGCGGGCAGCGGTGCAACCCGAACAAGTTGCTGATCGACCCGTATGCGAAAGCGATCGACGGCAACTTCGAGTGGCACCAGGCGCTGTTCAGTTACAACTTCGGCGACCCCGACAGCCGCAACGACGACGACTCCGCCCCGCGCATGCCGAAGTCGGTCGTGATCAACCCGTTTTTCGACTGGGGCAACGACCGCCCGCCCGGCCACGACTACGCCGACACCGTCATCTACGAGACGCACGTCAAGGGTCTGACCCAACTGCACCCCGACATTCCGGAGCGGATCCGCGGCACCTACGCCGGCATCGCACATCCGGTCATCATCGAGCACCTGAAGAGTCTGGGCGTCACCGCGATCGAGCTGATGCCGGTGCACCACTTCGCCAACGATTCCACGCTGGTGGACAAGGGACTGTCAAACTACTGGGGCTACAACACAATCGGCTTCTTTGCCCCCGACTTCAAATACACCTCCAGCACCACGCCCGGCGGTCAGGTGCAGGAGTTCAAGACCATGGTCCGCGCACTGCATGACGAGGACATCGAAGTCATTCTCGACGTCGTGTACAACCACACCGCCGAGGGCAACCATCTGGGCCCCACCTTGTCGATGCGCGGGATCGACAACGCCGCGTATTACCGGCTGGTCGACGACGATCAGCAGTACTACATGGACTACACCGGAACCGGCAACAGCCTGCACGTCGGCCATCCGCACACGCTGCAACTGATCATGGATTCGTTGCGGTACTGGGTGACCGAAATGCATGTGGACGGCTTCCGCTTCGATCTCGCATCAACACTGGCCCGCGAATTCTATGATGTCGATCGGCTGTCGGCGTTTTTCGAACTGGTGCAACAAGACCCGGTCGTCAGCCAGGTCAAGCTGATCGCCGAGCCGTGGGATGTCGGCCCGGGCGGCTACCAGGTCGGCAACTTTCCCCCGCAGTGGACAGAGTGGAACGGCAAATTCCGCGACACAGTTCGCGACTACTGGCGTGGCGAGGCGGCGACGCTGGGCGAGTTCGCCTCTCGGCTGACCGGCTCGGCCGACCTCTACGAGCACACCGCCCGTCGCCCGGTGGCGTCCATCAACTTCGTCACGGCCCACGACGGCTTCACGCTGCGCGACCTGGTCTCTTACAACGAAAAGCACAACGAGGCCAACGAAGAGGGCAATAACGACGGCGAGAGCAACAACCAATCATGGAACTGCGGAGTGGAGGGTCCGACCGACGATCCCGAGGTGAACGCGTTGCGGGCGCGTCAGCAGCGCAACTTCCTCGCGACAACGCTGCTGTCGCAGGGTGTTCCGATGATCTCGCACGGCGACGAGCTCGGCCGCACCCAGGGCGGCAACAACAACGGCTTCTGTCAGGACAACGAGATCACCTGGGTGCACTGGGACAAGGCCGACACCGAATTATTGGAGTTCACCCGGTCGGTGTCCGCGCTGCGGGCCGCGCATCCGGTGTTTCGGCGTCGCCGGTTCTTCACGGGATTGCCGGTACGCCGAAAAAGCGCGGACGGACAACTCGACATCTCGTGGTTCCGGCCCGACGGCTCCGAAATGACCGATGACGACTGGGGTTCGGGGTTCGGCAAATCCGTCGCGGTCTATCTGAACGGGCTGGGCATCCCCGACCTGGACGCCCGAGGGCAGCGAGTCACCGACGACTCATTCTTCTTGTGCTTCAACGCCCACCACGAGCCGATCGAATTCACCCTGCCGCCAGGCGAGTTCGGCCGGGCGTGGGTTCCCGTCGTCGACACTTCCGGCGAAACCGTGGATTCGGCGACGAATCAAGAAGGTGAAGAACCGATTTCAGCCGGCGACGCTGTTCGAGTCGCCGCACGGGCGACCGTGGTGCTCCAAGCCGCCGGCGAGTAAGGGATCGACGAACCGATTCCTGATCAGCCGTGCGGTGCCTCCGAGATTTTGCTGTCCGGCTTGCCGACCGTCTGGCAGTAGGTCGCCGCCGACAGACGGGTCGCCGTGATCTCCAGATTCGTGGGGTCAGCGCCGCTCTTGTCCTTGAGCATCTTGCCGACCTCGTCGTTCTGCTTCTTCTCGTCCTGCGAGTTGAAGTCCTTGCACTTGGTGTCACCACCGGTGTTGATCACCTGTGACACCGAACAACCGCTGAACAGGAGCGCGGCGATCGCAATCGCGGCAGGCGCCGTTGCCTTCATCGTCTGACCTTCCCTAGATCGGTGTAGCAGATATCTATACACCGCCGCGTCGGATTCCAAACGCCGAATCGGCCAGCAAGGCGAGCAGACCGGCCAGCTTTCGTCGCCTAGGTAGTCCACTACCCCATTTCTGATAACCGTCGTCGAAGGGCCCGTCGGGCGCTTACATTCGACGCGGCGGTCAATGGCGCTGAGGAGGCCCAATGGCGGACGCACTGAGCGGCTTCCGGCAGAAGGTGAGTCGCGTCGCCGAGACGGCGAATGCGGTCAAGCGGTTGCATGACACCGGCGTCATCGACCTCGCGAATCTCGGCGTGACGCTGCAAACCGTGAAGAATTCGCGCGTCTACGGACCGCAGGCGACGCTGACGATTCAGGGGGGTCGCAAATTCCCGACACTGCCTGCGGTCGTCGACGAACGCGGAACCGTCACCTACAAGCAGGTTGACGACATGTCCACCGCATTGGCGCACGGGTTGAAGCGGATCGGCATCGACCAAGGCTTGGTCGTGGGCGTTCTCTGTCGTGACCATCGCGGCCTCATCGTCGCGATGGCCGCCTGCGGAAAGGTCGGCGCCCGGCTGGTTTTGATGAACACCGGATTCGCCAAGCCGCAATTTGCGCAGGTATGTGAGCGCGAGAATGTGAAAGCGGTGCTTTACGACAGCGAGTTCATGGGCTTGCTCGACGGGCTGCCCGCCGGCCTGCCGCGCGTGCTGACCTGGGTGGACGAAGGCACTCAACCGCCCGCAGACATGCCGACGATCGACGGCGTCATCGCGGCGAACAGCACCGAGCCGCTGCCCCCGCCGACCAAGCCCGGCGGGGTCGTCGTCTTGACCAGCGGCACGACAGGATTGCCCAAAGGCGCGCCGCGGGCCACGGCGCCCCCGTTAGCGACAGTGGGGCTGATCGACCGGGTCCCATTTCCCCGCAAGGGGACGATGGTCATCGTCTCGCCAATCTTCCACGGCACCGGCCTGGCCACGTACCTGGTCGGCGCGACGTTGGGAAACAAGATTGTCACCACCCGGCGATTCACACCGGAGGGCACCCTGAAGCTCGTCGCAGACCATAAGGCGGACATGCTGGTCGCTGTGCCGACAATGCTGCACCGCATTGTCCAGCTTGGCCCCGATATCATCGCCGCATACGACACATCGTCGCTGAAAACCATCGCGATCGCCGGGTCGGCGCTGACTCCCGAACTTTCCAACCGCGTCCAAGACACCTTCGGCGATGTGCTCTACAACATCTACGCTTCGACCGAGTGCGGATTTGGCACGATCGCCACACCGGACGAACTCCGCAAGGCCCCTGGGACGGCGGGCCGCTCGCCGGTGGCCTGCGAAGTGGTGCTGTTCGACGAGAACGACCGGCGCGTGCACGGTGCCAACCGCCGGGGCCGAATCTTCATCCGCAGCGCGGCGCGTATCACGGGGTACACCGACGGCCGCCGCAAGCAAGTCATCGACGGCTACATGTCCAGCGGTGACACAGGCCACTTCGACGAGAACGGATTGCTGTTCGTCGACGGACGGGATGACGACATGATCGTCTCCGGCGGTGAGAATGTCTTCCCGCAGGAGGTCGAGAACCTGCTTATCGAGCGTGACGATGTCTTCGATGCGGCCGTGGTCGGTGTCGACGACGCCGACTTCGGAAAGCGGTTGCGTGCCTTCATCGTTTCTCAGCGCGGCGCAACGCGGGACGTTGAGGAGATCAAGCTTTACGTCAAGAACAACTTGGCGCGCTACAAGGTCCCCCGAGATGTGGTGTTCATCGACGAGCTGCCTCGCAATGCCACGGGCAAGCTGCTGCGACGGGTCTTGACGGAGATGGACGTCGACAGCTGACTTCACGCCGCGCGCTTGGCATCAGTCGCTCGGCGTCGGCCGGATACGGATGGGCCCCCGCGACGGCCGGTCCGGATCGACCACAGCACCGCGCTGGGTGATTTCCACGTCGCCCTCGCGGGCCAGTGCGAACGCGATGCTGCGGCTATACCCCGTCAGCTCACGCCAGCTGTCGCCGCCGATGGCTCGGGCCGCATCGGAAGGGCAGATGCTGCTGCGCGGACCGCGATGGCGCGCCAACGCCAGAATCGCGGCGCGCAACCGAGAGTCCACCGGCCCGTCGCCGAGTGCGGTCTGTGCGGCACCGGCCGCGGGACCGCCGCCCTCGGCCACCCGGACCAACTCGCGGGCTGGACCTGATCCGCCGGCGCTCACAAAACCAGGCTAAATCGGCGGCCGAGCAGCTCTCACCCGTGGTGCCGGTCCGCTGCTGCACGTCCTGCTCGGGCAGAGTGTTTGTCATGAGTGTCCGCAACCGTGCGTTGTCGCTGTTCGACTCTGCACTCGACCGGGCGGTCGTGCCCGGCTACACCAGTGTCGGCTACCGGCTGCGCCAATGGGCTTGGGCCGACAATGATCTATCGCCCGACGCGTTGCGCGGCAAGACGGCGCTCGTCACCGGCGCGAACTCCGGGATCGGCAAGGCGATCGCCGGGCGGCTGGCGCGGCTGGGCGCGACCGTGCTGATAACCGGCCGCGACGACGCGCGCGGCCAGCAGACACTTGCCGAGATCGCTGCCGCAGAGCCAGATGCCGACCTGCACGTCGAGGTGTGCGACGTCGCGGACCTCACCGCCGTTGCCGCCTTCGCCGCCGACCTGGCCAGCCGACTGGGGCGACTGGACGTACTCATTCACAACGCCGGGGTGCTGCCCGCCCAGCGCATCGAAACCGCCGATGGTCACGAAATCACGCTGGCCACCCACGTCCTGGGACCGGTGTTGTTGACCGAGCGACTCGCCCCGCTCCTCGCAAAATCGGACGACCCACGCGTGATCTTCATGTCCTCGGGCGGTATGTACACTCAATCACTGCCGGTCGACGACCCCGAATATCGCACCGGTAGATACCGCGGCGCCACTGCTTATGCGCGAACAAAACGAATGCAGGTCGCCTTCACGCCGATCCTGGCGCAGCGGTGGGCCGCGCAACGCATCTCGGTCTATTGCATGCATCCCGGCTGGGCTGACACCCCCGGGGTGGCCGAATCACTTCCGGCCTTCCACACGCTGACCGGCCCCCTGCTGCGATCACCCGCGCAAGGAGCAGATACCGCGGTCTGGCTCGCCGCGACCACACCCGCACCACCGACAGGCCTGTTCTGGCACGACCGACGGACCCGTCCCCAGCATTACCTGCCGCTCACCCGGAACAGCGACGCGGACCGACGGCTGCTCTGGCAGTACTGTGCGGACGCCACCGGCCTTGAACCATGATCAGGCCAAGCCGCAGCCGAGCAGACG
>CAWIAC010000032.1:0-23900 GCA_963833935.1 uncultured Actinomycetota bacterium
GATCGGGGCCAGCATCGCCGGATTGTGTGCGGCGCGGGTGTTGTCCGATTTTTATGACCGGGTCACGGTGTTCGAGCGCGACGAGCTCCCGAGCACGCCTGGCAACCGCACCGCCGTCCCGCAAGGCCGCCACCTTCACTTGCTGATGGCCCGCGGCGCGGCGGAATTCGATGGGCTGTTCCCCGGTCTGCTCGATGACATGGTCGCCGCCGGGGTTCCCATCCTGGAGAACCGGCCGGACTGCATCTACTTCGGTGCGGCCGGCCATGTGCTGGGCACCGGACACACGTTGCGTGACGAGTTCACTGCTTATGTACCCAGCCGCCCGCAGCTGGAATGGCAGATCCGGCGCCGGGTTACCGATATCGCCAATGTCGAGATCCAGCATCGCTCGGTGTCCCAACCGCGCTTCGACGTCGACGCCGAGCGGGTCACCGGGGTGTGGCTGGACAGCGACTCCGATGAGCCCGAGTTCGTTGCTGCCGACATCGTGGTCGACGCCGCCGGCCGCGGCACCAGGCTGCCGGTATGGCTGGAGCAGTGGGGGTATCAGCGTCCGCCCGAAAAGACGGTCGACGTGGGCATTTGCTATGCGTCACATCAGTTTCGACTCCCCGAGGGCGGGATCCGGGAGAGGGTCATCGTTGCAGGCGCGTCACAGCAGCAGCCGCTGGGGTTAGGCCTGTTGGGCTTCGAGAACGGCGGTTGGGTGCTGACCACTTTCGGTGTCGGGAAAGTCGAACCGCCGCATACCTTTCCCGAAATGCTTGCGTTGGCCAAGAAGCTGCTGCCCGAACGGATCGTCGCCGCCCTCGAGCGGGCCGAGCCCGTCGGTGAGGTGGCCTTCCACCGGTTCCCCGTCAGCCGGTGGCGCCGCTATCACAAGCTGGATCGATTTCCGGCCGGGATATTGCCGCTCGGGGACGCCGTCGTCAGCTTTGACCCGACGTACGGGCAGGGCATGACGATGACGTCGCTGCAGGCCGGTCATTTGCGCCGAGCCTTGGCCAATGGCGCGAGCGAGGATCTGGTGCGCGAAGTGAACCGCGCCACCGCCAAAACCACTTACCCGGTCTGGACGATGACCGCGATCGGCGACCATAAATTCCACCATGCAACTGGGCCGGCGCCCCGGTGGTACCGGCCCGTAGGCAGCCTGTTCGACCAATTCCTCGGTGCGGCGGAGACCGATCCCGTTCTCGCCGAATGGTTTTTGCGCAGATTCTCGTTGCTGGACAGCCTGTACATGGTCCCGAAGCCTGGGCTGGTCGGTCGCACTGTCAGGCACAACATGCGGTTGTGGCTTGCCGAGCGCCGCTCGGCGCGGCCCGAACACCGTGGCGCACTGGCATCACGCTGATGTAAGCATCGCAACGCCCCCACTGCACCGTCGCCGGCGCGAATCACACGCCGACAGTGGCCCGGAAAATTTTGGCCGGCTGATGAGCAACCAGCCGGATCGGACCGTCATCGGCGGCCACCCAGGCGGCGGCACCCCGAGTGAGCGTCAGCATCCCGCACTTTCCGTGTACGGTCGTCGAACCCTCCACGCACAGCAGAATCTGCGGACCGTCGTGGCGCGACGGCGCATCGACTTCGTGGTCGACTTGCTCGTCACCCAGGGTCAGCATGGAGGCCGCGAATTCGGCGGTGGGGGTGTCGTAGATCAGCCCCAGTCCGTCCGGATGGGTCGGCGCGCGTAGTTGAGACTCGGTGGTCGGGTTGAAATCCAGGACTCTGAGCAGCTCGGGAACATCGACGTGCTTGGGAGTCAGACCGCCCCGTAAGACGTTGTCGGAGTTGGCCATTACTTCCAGTCCTACTCCGCGCAAATAGGCGTGCAGGTTGCCCGCCGACAAGTAGATACCCTCTCCCGGACCCAGTGTTATCCGGTTGAGCAGCAACGCCGCCAGCACCCCGGCATCGCCGGGATACCGCTCGCCCAGCTCCAGCACGGTCTTGGCTTCGGCCGCGAATTCCGTTGCGCCGGAACTCAGATACTGGATAGCGCCGTCGAGCACCGCGCTCACCAGAACGTCGACGTCGGGCTGCGGCGCGGTGATCCAGGTGGTGAACAACGCACGCAGGCCGCCGGCATCGGACCGGTCGTTCAACAAGTCGATGAACGGGTCCAGGTCCGACACCGCCAGGGCCCGCAACAGTTCGATGGTGTGGGCCGCGGGCCGGAATCCTGCCAACGCCTCGAAGGGATGCAGCGCCACCAACAGCTCGGGCTTGTGGCTGGAGTCGCGGTAGTTGCGCAGCGGCGAGTTCACCGGAATACCGAGGCGTTCCTCCCGCAGGTATCCCTCGGCGGCTTGCTCGGCGCTGGGATGGGCCTGCAGCGACAACGGTTCGTCGGCCGCCAGCACTTTGAGCAGGTACGGCAGCGCATCGCCGAACCGGGCGCGGACGGTCGGGCCGAGTTGCCCCTCCGGATCGGCGACCACCGCCTGCAGCAGCGAGACTTCCCCATCGGGCGTTTCCAGCCAGGCCGGATCACCCGGGTTGGCGCCCAGCCAGAGCTCGGCTTCCGGATGCGCGGCCGGCACCGGGCGTCCAGTGAACTCCGCGATGGCGGTCCGTGATCCCCACGCGTACGTCCGTATCGCTCCCCGTAACAGATGCACTTGGCATTACCCCTGAACCCGTTATCCCCGTACCAGCCGTAAATAAACCGCGGCCATCTCCAGCCGGACAGCTAATGTCGCCAGCTGCAGCTCGGCCCGCTGGGCGCCGGTCGGTGCCGGGCGGCCTTCCGGCAGATCAGGCACATCCTCGGCGCCGACGATGTCGACGTCGTCGATCTGGGCGACCCGGGCGGCGACGACCGTCCGCTCGGTATCCAGGGTCAACGCCAGCACCCGCAGCCGCTCGGCGATCGGCCCGTCGATCTCCTCGTCGTGAAACAACGCCTCGGTCGGGTCGGTGAAACCCGGCCCCGCCCCGACGCGCAGCGCCGTCAGGGCGTCGGCCAGCCCGGCGGCAGCGGCCACCTCGCGCGCGATCCGTAGCAGGACGCCGCATCCGTGTCGGGCCAGCGTCAGGGTCCCGGCGCTGTCGCCGGCCAGCACCACACGGCGCCGCGACATGCGTTCGACCAGCGCCTTGGCCGGATTGGTGAACACTTCGCGGCTGACGCTGTTGCGCAACGCCTCCGCGTCCAGTTCGTCGGCCAGCGCCGCCAGCTCCACCCGCAACCGGGGATCGATGGTATGTAGGACAGCCAGCCCGACGGCCAGATATCGGCACAGACCGAACTCACCGGCAACCGGCAGCCGCGGCTCCATCAGCGCGACCCGGCCGGCCGTGGCATCTCGCAGCGGGCCGTCGTAGGGCGCGGCGATGACGACACGGGCACCGCGGCGCACTCCGCTCGCGGCGGCGCCGACCAGTGCCGGGTCGCCCGGGTCATCGCCGGCCACAATCAGCACGTCCAGCGCGCCGATCCACGGTGGCGCGTCGGCGGCGATCACGATCGGCGCGGCCGCCGAGCCGCCGGACGTCGCAGCGAGCATGGTGCCCGCGGTCTCGGCAGCGCCTCGTCCGGCAACCCAGACCACGGTGCGTGGACGGTCCTCGCCGCGCAGCGAATTCAGCGATCCCTCGTCCAGCGCGGCTGCTACCGCGCGCACCTGCGCGCCGCTCATCGATGCCGCCCGCAGCAGTCCGTCGCGATCGGCGGAGAGCAGGCCTTCGGTGTCGTCGAGGTCGATCACGGCCTGTGCCGCGTTCACGTCACGGCCTCCGGCTGGCCGATCTGCCGCTGGATTTCACCGGCGACGTGCTCGACGACCTCGTCCACATCCTCGACGCAGCGGCCTTCCACGTTCAGCCGCAGCAGCGGCTCGGTGTTGGAGGTGCGCAGGTTGAACCAACTGCCTGCACCGAGGTCCACCGTCACCCCGTCCAGATGATCGATGGAGTGAATCCGGTCGCCGAAAGACTTCAGCACCGCCTCCACGCAGGAGGCCGCGTCGTTCACGGTGAAGTTGATTTCGCCGGACGCCTCGTAGCGCTGGTAGTCGGCGGTCAGCTCGGACAGCGGGCGCTGCTGCTCACCGAGCGCGGCCAGCACGTACAGTGCGGCGAGCATCCCCGAGTCGGCGCCCCAGAAGTCGCGGAAGTAGTAATGCGCCGAGTGTTCACCGCCGAAAATCGCACCGGTGTCGGCCATCAGCGCCTTGATGTAGGAGTGTCCGACCCGTGAGCGCACCGGCGTACCACCGCGCTCGACCACCAACTCCGGCACCGCGCGCGAGGTGATCAGGTTGTGGATCACCGTCGCTCCGATCTCGCGGTGCAGCTCGCGGGCGGCGACCAGAGAGGTCACCGTCGACGGCGACACCGGCAGGCCTCGCTCGTCGATGACGAAACACCGGTCTGCGTCGCCGTCGAAGGCCAGCCCGATATCAGCCCCGACGGCGCCGACGTATTTCTGCAGGTCGGCCAGGTTCGCCGGGTTGAGCGGATTGGCCTCGTGGTTGGGGAACGTGCCGTCGAGCTCGAAGTACAACGGCAGCAGCGTGATCGAGTCGATCGCGCCGAGCACCGCCGGCGCGGTATGGCCTGCCATGCCGTTGCCGGCGTCGACGGCCACCCGCAGCGGGCGCAGCCCGGAGGTGTTGACCAGCGAGCGCAGAAACTCCCCGTATTCGGCCAGCACATCTTTGTCGGCGACCGTTCCGGTGGGCCCGCCGTAGGGCGCGACTCCGGCGATGACGTCGTCGCTGATGGCGGTCAAACCGGTGTCCGCGCCGACCGGTTTGGCGCCGGCGCGACACAATTTAATGCCGTTGTAGGCGGCCGGGTTGTGGCTTGCGGTGAAGACCGCGCCCGGGCAGTCCAGCAGTCCGGAGGCGAAGTAGAGCTGATCGGTGGACGCCAGGCCGATCCGAACCACATCGAGACCCTGGCCGGTGACCCCGGCCCCGAAGGCGGCCGCCAACGATGGCGAACTGTCCCGCATGTCGTGCCCGATGACGACTTGGCGGGCTCCCTCGCTACGCATCAACGCACCGAAGGCCGCGCCCACGTCAGCGACGAACGACTCGTCGATCTCCGCACCGACCAAACCTCGCACGTCGTATGCCTTGATCACACGGTGAACAGCCGCAGCGGGCCGAGACATCGACGGGCTCCTGACGACGGGGACACTTGACCGTCAGCCTAGCCCGGCGACGATGCCGACCGGCACGGTCTGTTGAGGAGCCGGGCAATCAAACCTAGCCCGGCGACGATGCCGACCGGCACGGTCTGTTGAGGGTGCTAGTCGGTGGGGTCGGGCAGCACCCGGAGATGACCGCGTCGGCGTCCGGTGCCGGCCGGGCGCTGAACAGCCGACGCCAGAACGCCGGCCGCGGGTGCCTCGGCCTGCGCGCTGCCGTACTGGGGCACCGGATCGTGAAATCCGTTGACCGGCGCCGCGCCGCCGACGACCTCGCGGCCCTCCCGCACAGCTTCAGCCAGCGCGATCAAATCGTCCTCGTCGGGGTTGATCGCCAGCGGGCCCGAATGCCGGACGAGTTCCCAACCGCGCGGCGCGGTGATGCGGCCGGCGTGGCTGACACAGAGGTCCCAGGAGTGCGGCTCATGGACGGTGGCCAGGGGACCGACGACGGCCGTCGAATCGGAGTACACGAAGGTCAGCGTCGCCACCGCGTAATGCGGGCACCCCGGTCGGCAACAGCGACGCGGAACGTTCACGATCGAGAGGTTAGCGTGCGAAAACCTCTGCGCGGCGGTGGACACGCGCATTCGTCCTGGCCGCGATGCCCAACCGTTACCATCGCCGGGTGAGCGATTCGCGCAGCTCTCCACGCCGCTCGGTGGGCAAACGTGTTTCGCGCCGCGGCCGCGATATGCGTGGGCCGCTGCTGCCGCCGACGGTGCCCGGGTGGCGCAGTCGCGCGGAGCGCTTCGATATGGCGGTGCTCGAGGCCTATGAACCCATCGAGCGGCGATGGCAGGAGCGGTTGTCGGGACTCGACGTTGCGGTCGACGAAATCCCCCGGATCTCGGCTAAAGACCCCGGTAACGTGCAGTGGCCACCGGAAGTGGTCGCCGACGGGCCGATCGCGCTGGCCAGGCTGATCAACGCAGGCGTCGATAGACGTGGAAGCGCCACTCGAGCGCGAGTTGTTTTGTTCCGCAAGCCAATTGAGCGACGTGCCAAGGACACGATCGAGCTGGCTGAATTGCTGCATGAAATCCTGGTAGCCCAAGTGGCCATTTACCTGGATGTCGAACCCTCGGTCATCGACCCAACGATCGATGACGAATAGCGGGTGATCGCAAGCGCGGCGCAGCCGAGCGCGGCAGGACACCCACCGATGTTACGGAAGTGGCGTCAGATGATTCCGCGCTTGAGGCGACGGCGCTCCCGCTCGGAGAGGCCACCCCAGATGCCGAAGCGTTCGTCGTGAGCCAAGGCGTAGTCGAGGCATTCGCTCCGCACCTCGCAGCCAAGGCAAATCTTCTTGGCCTCGCGGGTGGAGCCGCCCTTCTCGGGGAAGAACGCCTCGGGATCTGTCTGAGCACACAACGCGCGGTCCTGCCAACTGTCGGCCTCGCCCTCGGTGATGTCGAAGTCTTCGACCGCATCGGGGACCGGGACCAAACTCAAATGGGGCCTTGGGGATACCCCACTCATCGGCGAGCCGTTAGTGGTGTGCGGGGTGCCTCCCATTAGGCCCCGAAGGTGCTCATAGGACATGCTCCGCCTCCTCACCTGTTTCCGTTGATCGTGAATGTCACCACTGTTCTGATGTGCGGCCATCTCGATTCGAACAAATGATCGAATCTCGGTCTGCGACACCGAATCCGGCAGGCTAACCGAAATGACACTGGTGTGATTACACACTGGGAAGCTGCTCTTTGCAAGCGATTCGAGGCATTTCCATATCATCTCGTGACCGTTTCTTTGCGACACTGACGCCAATGTCGCCCTGGCGTGTCGCTCACACCGCCACGCCGGACCCCTCGGCGCGGGTCTGATTGCCCTACTCGGCCGCGCGTCTCGACCATCGCCGCGCGTACTGTCGGGCGGTGTGAAGGTCACGGTTCTGGTGGGCGGGGTCGGCGGCGCACGCTTCCTGCTCGGCGTACAGCGACTGCTCGGCCTGGGCCAATTCGCCGCGGCGTCGGCACCGGCTCACGACCACGAACTGACCGCGATCGTCAACATCGGTGACGACGCCTGGATGCACGGGGTGCGCATCTGTCCCGATCTGGACACCTGCATGTACACCCTGGGCGGCGGCGTAGACCCGCAGCGCGGCTGGGGCCACCGCGACGAAACCTGGCACGCCAAGGAGGAACTCGGCCGCTACGGCGTGCAGCCCGACTGGTTCCAGCTCGGCGACCGAGACTTGGCCACCCATCTGGTGCGCAGCCAGATGCTGCGAGCCGGCTACCCGTTGTCAGAGGTGACCACCGCGCTGTGCCACCGCTGGCAGCCAGGTGCGCAGCTGCTTCCGGCCAGCGACGACCGCTGCGAGACACACGTCGTCATTACCGATCCCACCGACGACAGTCAGCGCGCGATTCATTTCCAAGAGTGGTGGGTTCGTTACCGCGCACAGCTGCCGACGCACAGCTTTGCCTTCGTCGGCGCTGAAAAAGCGCATGCCACAGCGCAAGTCACCGACGCCATCGCCGGTGCCGATGTCGTCCTGGTGGCGCCGTCGAACCCGGTCGTGAGTGTCGGCGCAATCCTGGCCGTTCCCGGCATCCGCGCATCGCTGCGGTCCACCACCGCTCCCGTCATCGGTTACTCACCGATCATCGACGGGAAACCGCTGCGCGGCATGGCCGATGAGTGCCTGAAGGTGGTCGGCGTGGCGTCGACCGCGGAGGCGGTGGGAGGCTACTACGGCGCGCGGGCCGGCACCGGCATCCTGGACTGCTGGCTGATCCACGAGGGCGATCATGCCGAGATCGACGGAATCGCCGTGCGGTCGATACCGCTGCTGATGAGCGATCCGGAGGCCACGGCCGCGATGGTCAGCGCCGGCTTGGAGCTTGCGGGCGTAGCAGCGTGAGCGGCGGCGAGCACGGCACCGCGTCGCCGATTGAGATCCTGCCCGTCGCCGGCCTGCCCGAGTTCCGCCCCGGCGACGACCTGGGCGCCGCGCTCGCCGCGGCCGCACCCTGGCTGCGCGACGGCGACGTGTTGGTGGTCACCAGCAAGGTGCTGTCCAAGTGCGAAGGTCGCCTGGTGCCCGCACCAGAAGATCCCGAAGCGCGAGACACGCTGCGCCGCAAGCTAGTCGACGATGAGGCTGTTCGCGTCCTTGCCCGCAAAGGCCGCACGCTGATCACCGAGAACGGGCTGGGCGTGGTTCAGGCCGCGTCAGGAGTGGACGGCTCCAACATCGGTACCGGCGAACTGGCGCTGCTGCCCGTCGACCCCGACGGCAGCGCCGCGGCCCTGCGCGCCGGGCTGCGCGACAAACTCGGCGTCACTGTCGGCGTCGTGGTCACCGACACGATGGGCCGCGCGTGGCGCAACGGCCAGACCGACGCCGCAGTCGGCGCGGCCGGCCTGGCCGTGCTGCACAGCTACGCCGGCGCGGTCGACCGGCACGGCAACGAGCTGGTGGTCACCGAGGTGGCGGTCGCCGACGAGATCGCCGCGGCGGCCGATCTGGTCAAGGGCAAGCTGACCGCGATACCGGTGGCCGTCGTGCGTGGATTGCCCGCCGGCGTCGTTTCCGAAAGCGGTGCCACGGCGCGGCAACTCGTGCGGTCCGGCACCGACGATCTGTTTTGGCTGGGCACCGCCGAGGCCCTTGAGCTGGGTCGGCAGCAGGCCCAGCTGCTGCGCCGCTCGGTGCGCCGGTTCACCGACGAACCGGTACCGCCGCAACTCGTCGAGGACGCCGTCGCCGAGGCGCTCACCGCGCCGGCTCCCCATCACACCCGGCCGGTGCGCTTCGTCTGGCTGCAGACGCCGGCAACTCGAACCCGGCTGCTTGATCGGATGCGCGACAAGTGGCGCCGCGATCTGACCGGCGACGGCAAGCCGGCGGACGCAGTCGAACGGCGAGTGGCACGCGGCCAGATCCTTTATGAGGCAAGCGACGTCGTGATCCCGGTGATGGTGCCAGAGGGGGCGCACAGTTATCCCGACGCGGCGCGCACGAACGCCGAGCACACCATGTTCACCGTGGCGGTCGGGGCCGCCGTGCAGGCGCTGCTGGTGGCCTTGGCCGTGCGCGGGGTGGGCAGCTGCTGGATCGGCTCGACGATCTTCGCCGCGGACCTGGTTCGTCACGAGCTGGGCCTACCCGGCGACTGGGAGCCGTTGGGCGCCATCGCGATCGGCTACCCCGAGCAGCCCGAGACCGAGCCGCGTCAGCCGGTGGCAGTAAGCGATCTGCTGGTGCGAAAGTGACCGTCCGATCCTCGGCGATAGCGTTGCTGGCCGACTGGCAGGCACCGGACCGATGCCAGGATTCGCTGCGCCACTCGGTGCTGGCGTTTTTGCACGCCCGCGACGACGCCTGCCGGCGCGAATGCGCGGCGGGACACATCACCGCGTCGGCGTTGGTGGTCGACGACTCCGGCGGGCAGGTCCTGCTCACCTTGCATCCGCGGCTGGGCCGGTGGGTTCAATTGGGTGGGCACTGCGAGGATTCCGACGCTGACATTGTCGCGGCCGCGCTGCGCGAGGCCACCGAGGAGTCTGGGGTCGACGGCCTGCGGATCGCACCTGACCTGGTCGCGATCAATGTCCACGCGCTCACCTGCTCACTGGGGGTGCCGACCCGCCACCTCGACCTTCAGTTCGTGGCGCACGCGCCGGCCGGCGCGCAGATCGCGGTCAGCGAGGAATCAGTGGACCTGCGTTGGTGGCCGATCGACGCGTTGCCCGCCGGCTCCGATGAAGCGTTGGCCTATCTCGCCGAACGCGCTCACACGTCGCTGGAGTAACGGATCCCGCCGTCGGGAATGTGCACGCCGGGCCAGACCCTGGCTCCCCGCAACAGCTCGCAGCGGGCGCCGATGTCGGCGCCGTCGCCGATGACGCCGTCGCGGATCAGCGCCCGCGGGCCGATCCGCGCGCCGAATCCGATGATCGAACGCTCGATCACGCTGCCGGCCTCGATCCGCACGCCGTCGAAGATGACTGCACCGTCCAATCGGGTGCCGGGGCCGATTTCGGCGCCTCGTCCGACGACCGTGCCGCCGATGAGCACCGCGCCGGGTGCCACCGCCGCCCCGTCGTGCACCAACTGCTCGCCGCGATGGCCGCCCAACGCCGGCGACGGGGCGATGCCGCGCACCAGATCCGCCGATCCGCGGACGAAGTCCTCCGGTGTGCCCATGTCCCGCCAGTAGCTGGCGTCGACGTAGCCGCACACCTTGACGCCGTCAGACAGCAGAGCGGGGAACACTTCACGCTCGACCGACACCTCGCGGCCTCGGGGGATGCGATCGATGGTCTCGCGGGTGAACACGTAGCAGCCGGCATTGATCTGGTCGGTCGGCGGATCCTGAGTCTTCTCCAAAAACGCTGTGACTAAGCCATTTTCGGTAGGGACGCAGCCGAACGCCCTGGGGTCGCCGACCCGCACCAGATGCAGGGTGAGATCGGCCTGCTGCTGGTGGTGATAGTCCAGCAGCTGGCCCAGATCGGCTCCGGAGAGCACGTCGCCGTTGAACACCATCACGGTGTCGTGGCGCAGCTGGGTCGCGACGTTGGCGATCCCGCCGCCGGTGCCCAGCGGCTGTTCCTCTGTCACATATTCGATCTGCAGACCCAGTTTGGATCCGTCACCGAACTCCGCCTCGAACACCGCCGGCTTGTAGGACGTGCCCAGGATCACGTGCTCGATTCCGGCAGCGGCGATCCGCGACAGCAGATGAGTCAGGAAGGGCAGTCCGGCCGTGGGCAACATCGGCTTGGGCGCCGACAGGGTCAGGGGCCGCAGTCGGGTGCCTTTGCCACCGACGAGAACCACCGCATCGACGTGCTTGTGGGTCACCACTACCGCCCTTCTGCCGAGCTACGTCGAGCGTCACGCACCATGAGCCGTTCACGCACCGCCAACCCGGCTCGCATGGCCCAGCGCAGCGGGGCGCGCCGAAATCCGGAATGCCGGTCGGCCAGGTAGAGGTACGTGCTTTTGTGGTGCGCCGCCAGGTTGCGCCCTGACTCCCGCGCGGTGGCGTGCCCCTTGTGATGCAGCACCTCCGCCGACGGCACGTAGACGTTGAGCCAGCCCGCCTTGCCCAACCGGTCGCCGAGGTCGACATCCTCCATGTACATGAAGTAGCGCTCGTCGAAACCGCCGATCTGCTCGAAGGCCGCGCGCCGCACCAGCAGGCACGATCCCGACAGCCAGCCCACCGGTCGCTCGCTGGGTTCCAGCCGTTCCTGACGATATTCCGCCGACCACGGGTTGTTCTTCCAGACCGGGCCGACGACAGCGTGCATGCTGCCGCGGACCAGGCTGGGCAAGTGGCGCGCCGACGGATACACCGACCCGTCCGGATCGTGGATTAGTGGCCCGAGGGTGGCCGCGCGGGGCCACCGCGCCGCGGCGTCCAGCAGCGCGTCGATGCTGCCGGGGCCCCACTGCACATCGGGATTGGCCACCACGATCCACTCGTCGGCGGCGCCGCCTTCTTCGCCAATACGCGCGATCGCCCGATTCACCGCACTGCCGTAGCCCAGGTTGGACCCGGTGGAGAACAGTCGCACTCCGGGGTAGCGCTCGACCGCGGCCTGCGGTGCACCGTCGGTGGAGCCGTTGTCGGCCATCAGCACGGTGATTTCTCGCTCGGTGGCATGCGACAGCGTTGCCAGGAACCGGTCCAGATGCGGGCCCGGTGAATAGGTCACCGTCACCACCGGCAGGACGTCGCTCACGGGATGAGGGTAACGGTCAAAGGTCCAGCGGGGCGGACAGCGCCGCGTCCAGCGCGATGCGCCACGGTCGCAGCGGCGTGAGGCCCGCGTCCTGCGACTGCCGACCGGACAGCGCCGAGTAGGGCGGCCGGTGCGCCGGCCGCGGGTTGTGGTCGCTGCCCACCGGCACCACCCGGTCCGGGTCGGCGCCGACGGCCTCGAACACCGCGCGGGCTTGCCTGAAGCGGGTGACCTCGCCCTCGTTGGCAGCATGCACGACTCGCGCGGGCGCATGCACGCGCCCATCGGCCACCTCGAGCAGTGCGGGAACCAGGTCGGCGACATAGGTCGGCGAGCCGATCTGGTCGTCCACCACCTCGATGACGCGGTCGCCGGCAGCCACTTTGCGCATGGTGGCGACGAAGTCTTTGCCGCTTGCGCCGGTGTACACCCACGCGGTGCGCACCACCACGGCCTGCGGCAATGCCGCCAGGACCGCACGTTCGCCCGACAACTTGGTCTGCCCGTACACACTGAGCGGCCGGGTCTCGTCGGCCGGCTCATACGGACGCGGCGCCCCGCCGCCAAAGTCGCCGCTGAACACGTAGTCGGTGGAGATGTGCACCAATCGCGCACCGGCATCGGCGCAGGCCTGCGCGATGTACTCCGGGCCGGCCGCGTTGACCGCGTGCGCCCTGGCCTGGTCGCTCTCCGCGGCGTCGACGTTGGTGTAGGCCGCGCAGTTGATAACTACGTCGCCGGCTTGCACGATCTGCGCCGCCAGTTGCCGATCGGTGATGTTCCACTGCGACGACGTCAGGGCCAGCACGTCGCGTCCCTGCCGGATCGCCTCTGCTGCCAAACAGCAGCCGACCTGGCCGCCGGCCCCGCTGATCACGATCCTGCCTGTCGTGGTCACCAACGGCGCTCCTCCTCATCGCTTCGTCCCCCGCAAGCGGGTGGCGCTCTCCCCCGGTCACGAGTCTGGCACGCCGGAGCCGCGTTACCAGCGATACCGCTGTGACGCAAGTAGCCTGATGTGATGCCTGAGCAACGTGTGGCGCGTGTTGTTGCGACCATCGCGGCGGTCGCTGTCGTTCTCGTCACCGGTGTGGCGTGGAGCAAGGTCCGCTCCTTTGAGGACGGGATCTACCACGTCTTCGCGCCGTCCCTGGGACATGGCGCCGACGACGGGGCGATCGACATCCTGCTGGTCGGTATGGACAGCCGGGCCGACGCACACGGCAACCCGCTGAGCCCCGAGGAGTTGGCGACGTTGCGGGCCGGCGACGAGGTGGCGAGTAACACCGACACGATCATCCTGGTGCGTATCCCCACCAACGGGAAGTCGGCCACCGCGATCTCGATTCCCCGCGACACCTACGTGTCCGCGCCCGGTCTGGGCAAGACCAAGATCAACGGCGTCTACGGCCAGACCAAGGAAGAGAAGCGAGTAAGCCTGGTCGAATCGGGCGTCGCGGCCGCCGACGCCGAGGCACGGGGAACCGAGGCCGGCCGTGAGGCGCTGATCAAGACGGTAGGCGATCTCACCGGCGTCACCGTCGATCACTACGCCGAGATCGGGCTGCTGGGCTTTTCGCTGATCACCGACGCCCTCGGCGGGGTCAATGTCTGCCTCAAAGAGCCTGTCTTCGAACCACTTTCGGGTGCCGACTTCCCGGCCGGCCCGCAAAAGCTCAACGGCCCGCAGGCGCTGAGCTTCGTGCGCCAGCGCCACGAGTTGCCGCGCGGCGACCTGGACCGGGTGGTACGCCAACAGGTGGTGATGTCCTCGCTGGCCCACCAGGTGATCTCCGGCAAGACACTGTCCAGCCCGGCTACGATGAATCGGCTGCAGTCGGCCATCCAACGCTCAGTGGTGCTTTCATCCGGCTGGGACATCATGGATTTCGTAAATCAGCTGCAGAAGTTGGCCGCGGGCAAGGTCGCGTTCGCCACCATCCCGGTGCTCGACGAGTCCGGCTGGAGCGACGACGGCATGCACAGCGTGGTACGGGTCGATCCCCATCAGGTACAGGACTGGGTCGCCGGCCTGCTGCAGGATCAGGCCAAAGGTAAGACCGAGGAGCTGGCCTACTCACCGGCTAAGACCAGCGCCAGCGTGCTCAACGACACCGACATCAACGGGCTTGCCAGCTCAGTGTCAGAAGTGTTGACCGCCAAAGGATTCAGCAAGGGAGCTGTCGGCAACAACGACACCGCTCACGTGTCCGGCAGCCAAGTGCAGGCGGCCAAGGCCGACGACATCGGCGCACAAGCGGTCGCCAAAGAACTCGGCGGGCTGCCCGTCATCGCCAACAACTCGGTGCCCCAGGGTTCGGTCCGGGTGGTGCTGGGCAATGACTACACCGGCCCGGGCTCGGGCCTCGGCGACGGCCGCGCCACCGCGATGGGGGCGTCGTCGTCGAATTCCGGGCCGGCGAACTCTGAAGCTCCCCCGCCCTCGCCGATCCTGACCGCGGGCTCCGATCACCCCGAGTGCGTCAACTGAGGTGACGACCCTGTCCGCAGCGCTTCTGGATCCGATGCTGCGCGCCGACCCGGTCGGCCCGCGCATCACCTACTACGACGACGCCACCGGCGAGCGCATCGAGCTGTCCGCGGTCACCCTGGCCAACTGGGCGGCTAAGACCGGCAACCTGTTGCGCGACGAGTTGGGCGCAGGACCGGCCAGCAGGGTGGCGGTGTTCCTGCCGGCGCACTGGCAGACCGCCGCGGTGATGTTCGGGGTGTGGTGGATCGGCGCGGACGCGCTGCTGAGTGGCGGCCCGGATGCCGGCGCCGATGTCGCGTTGTGCACCGCCGAGCGGCTCGACGAAGCCGACGCCACCGGAGCCGACGAAGTGGCGGTGTTGTCGCTGGACGCCTTCGGCCGTCCGGCACCCGAGCTGCCGATCGGCGTCACCGACTACGCGACCGCGGTCCGGGTGCACGGCGACCAGATTGTCGCGGAGCCGCATCCCGGCCCGGCCCTGGCCGGCCGATCAGTCGAGCAGGTACTGGCCGCCTGCCAAAAGGCAGCGGCGACAAGGGCTTTGACCGCCGGCGACCGGGTGCTTTCGACCGCACCCTGGGATACTGCGGATGACGTGATCGATGGCCTGTTGAGCGTGCTGACGGTCGGCGGTTCACTGGTGTACGTCGCCAACCCCGACCCGACTGCGCTGCCACGCAGGATCGAGACCGAGAAGGTCACCCGCACCATTTAGCCACTGCTGCCACACCAGCCTCGCCGAGGTGGGCAGTGGCATATTGCCCAACTGGTGCCCCGAACGCCTGGGACGCCGCGGAGCAATCCATATTGATATCGCAATATATGGATGTTAACGTCGAAGGCCGTACCGACATGACGGGAGGACGTTTCGCGATGGTGGTGCAAGGACTACTGGGAAAGGCGGCCGGGACCGTGTTCACCGGCCTGGTCGGCGTCAGCGCGTACGAAATCGTCCGCAAGGCCCTGGCTAAGGCTCCGCTTCATGATGCCGCGGTCACCGCGACGGAATGGGGACTGCGCGGAACCCGACGGGCCGAGGAAGCAGCGGAGTCAGCCCGGCTGAAACTTGCCGACGTCGTCGCCGAAGCACGCGAGCGCGTTGGTGAGGAGGCACCGCCTCCGGCCATCGGCGACCGCGACCACGAGCACTGATCCCCGCATGCCTGCGACCTGCCCTGACGTAGAGGTCGTTTCGGACGCCGCCGGACGCATGCGGGTTCGGGTGCCCTGGGTGCGCGCGAATTCACGACGCGCGGTCGCGGTCGAAGAAGCGGTGGATCGACAGCACGGGGTGCGGGCGGTGCACGCCTACCCCCACACCGGCTCAGTCGTGGTGTGGTACTCGCCGAAGCGCTGCAACCGCGCCGAGGTGTTGGCGGCAATCACGTCCGCCGAACACGTTGCGGCCGAGCTTATTCCGGCCCGTACACCGCGATCGGCGGATGTCCGCAACACCGAGGTGCTGCGCATGGTGATCGGCGGCGCGGCGCTGACGTTGCTCGGCGTGCGACGCTACGCCTTCAACCGACCACCGCTGCTGGGCCCGAGCGGCCAACTGGTCGCCACCGGCGCGACGGTCTTCATGGGCTACCCGTTCCTGCGCGGCGCATTGCGCTCGCTGCGGTCCGGACGCGCAGGCACCGATGCGTTGGTGACCGCGGCGACCGTCGCCAGCCTGGTGCTGCGCGAAAACGTGGTCGCGCTGACCGTGCTGTGGCTGCTCAACATCGGTGAATACCTTCAGGATCTGACATTGCGCCGGACCCGGCGGGCGATTTCTGATCTGCTGCGCGGCACCGCAGACACGGCGTGGATCCGGCTTGACGACGGCCCCCAAGCGGGAACCGAAGTGCAGGTCCCGATCGATTCCATCCAGGTCGGCGACGACGTGGTCATCCACGACCATGTGGCGATCCCGGTCGACGGTGAGGTGGTCGACGGCGAGGCCATTGTCGACCAGTCCGCTATCACCGGTGAAACCCTGCCGGTCAGCGTCCTCACCGGGGCGGCGGTGCACGCCGGTTCGGTGGTGCTGCGGGGGCGTCTGGTGGTTCGCGCCCGCGCGGTCGGCAACGAGACCACCATCGGCCGGATCATCACCCGCGTCGAGGAGGCGCACCACGACCGGGCACCCATCCAAACCGTCGGCGAGAACTTCTCCCGCCGCTTCGTGCCGATCTCGTTCATCGTCTCCGCGATCACACTGGCGATTACCGGGGACGTCCGCCGCGCGATGACCATGTTGCTGATCGCCTGCCCTTGCGCGGTGGGCCTGTCGACGCCGACCGCGATTAGCGCCGCGATCGGCAACGGCGCGCGCCGCGGCATCCTCATCAAGGGCGGCTCGCACCTCGAGCAGGCCAGCCGGGTAGACGCGATCGTCTTCGACAAGACCGGGACACTCACGGTGGGGCGTCCGGTTGTCACGAACATCATTGCGTTGCACAATGATTGGCAGCCCGAGCAGGTGCTCGCCTACGCGGCGAGCTCAGAGCTGCACTCGCGCCACCCGTTGGCCGAAGCGGTGATCCGCTCCACCGAGGAGCGCCGCATCACCATTCCCCCGCACGAGGAATGCGAGGTGCTGGTCGGCCTGGGCATGCGGACCTGGGCGGACGGGCGGACGCTGCTGCTGGGCAGCCCGTCACTGCTGCGGTCGGAAAAGGTCAAGGTTTCGAAGAAGGCGGCCGACTGGGTCGGCAAGCTGCGCCGCCAGGCCGAGACCCCGCTGCTGCTCGCCGTAGATGGCACGCTCGTCGGGCTGATCAGCCTGTGCGACGAAGTCCGCCCCGAAGCGCCCGAGGTGTTGAAGCGGTTGCGCGCCAACGGAATCCGCCGAGTCGTGATGCTCACCGGCGACCATCCCGATATCGCGAAAGTCGTTGCGGGCGAACTCGGTATCGACGAGTGGCGCGCCGAGGTGCTCCCCGAGGACAAGCTCGAGGTGGTGCGCCGGCTTCAGGAGGAGGGCTACATCGTCGGCATGGTCGGCGACGGAATCAATGACGCCCCGGCGCTGGCTGCCGCCGACATCGGGATCGCGATGGGCCTGGCCGGCACCGACGTCGCGGTCGAGACCGCCGATGTCGCCCTGGCCAACGACGACTTGCGGCGTCTGCTCGACGTCGGCGATCTGGGCGCCCGAGCCGTCGACGTGATACAGCAGAACTACGGCATGTCGATCGCCGTCAACGCCGCCGGGTTGCTCATCGGCGCCGGGGGCGCACTGTCACCGGTGCTGGCGGCCCTCCTGCACAACGCGTCGTCGGTCGCCGTTGTGGCCAACAGTTCACGGCTGATTCGGTACCGGCTGAACTGATCACCGATCCGACATCCGCCTCGTACGATGTGCGCAACCGGCGAAACGCTCGACCGGGCGAAAGACTCGATCGTTGAAAGAAGGGCTACGTGTCATCGACCCCGCTCGACCCCGTTGCCAGCGAACGGCTGTCGCACGCCGACAAGGTCTTCACGTCGGACCTCTCGATCAATGAATTCGCGATACTGCACGGGGCCGGGTTTGAGCCCCTCGATCTGGTGATGGGTGTCTCGGTTTACCACGTGGGCTACCAATTCACCGGCATCCGTCAACAATCCGAGCTGCCCGTGCTCACCGAGGCGACCTACCGGGCGCGCTGGAACGCCATGGCCCGCATGCAGGCCGAAGCCGACGCGCTGGGCGCCGACGGTGTGGTCGGTGTCCGCCTGGAATGGCGCCAGCACGGCGCCGAATCAGAGCACCTGGAGTTCATCGCGGTCGGAACCGCGGTGCGCTACACCCCTAAACCAGGGTCGTTTCGGCGCAGTAACGGGCAAGCATTCTCCAGCCATCTGTCGGGGCAGGATATGGCAACCCTGATTCGATCGGGCTACGCGCCGGTGGCGTTCGTCATGGGCAACTGCGTCTTTCACATTGCCGCGCAAGGCTTTCTGCAGACCCTGCGCCAGATGGGCCGGAACGTCGAAATGCCGCAATGGACAACGGGAAACTACGAGGCGCGCGAGTTGGCCATGTCGCGTATGCAAAGTGAAGCCGAGCGCGACGGCGCATCCGGGGTCGTCGGGGTGCATTTTGCCATCCAGAATTACGCCTGGGGCTACCACACGGTGGAGTTTTACGCCGCTGGAACGGCGGTGCGTCGCAGCGGCACGGCCGAGACGATCACGCCGTCGTTCGTGCTCGCCATGAACGACTGATGGCGGCTTTCGACGCCGAGCGGGTGAGCCGCACCGTCACCGGCGCACTGGCTGGACCTGGCGGAATTGCATTGGTGATCACCGTCTTTGCCGGGCTGCCCGGCGTCACGTACACCGCTGCCCGCCGGGGACTGTTCAAGCCGCAACCCGCACGACTGCAGATCGGCGACTGGCGCTACGAGGTGACTCCCGACGATCGGTTGAGGGCGGCCCATGTCGTCGGTGGCATCGTGATCGCCGAGGAGGTGCTGCTGGCCGACGCAGTGGGGCCGCACCTGGCCCGCTCCCTCGGCCAGATTGTCGCCCGCCACGGTTCCACCGTCATCCCAAACATCGATGCCGCGGTGGACGCATTGAGCGCCAGCGCGGGGTGAGCGTCGCCGGCAACCGGGGGTGTCAGCAGCCGCAGTCCTCGCCGCGCCACGCCTTGACGCCCTGCCAGATCGCCACGGCGGCGATGCCCAGGCCGATCACCGGGTCGAACCACCAACAGCCCGGCCGGACTGCTGCGACGGCCAGACCGACCAGAACCGCCGCGGCTTGCGCACCGCACAAATAATTCTGGGTGCCTTCCCCCTCGGTGGCCGCCGAGTTCAGCCGTTCGCCGAGGGAGTGATTGACCCGGCCCAGGATCGGCATCAGCACCAGCGAGGCGGCCGTCAACGCCATACCGATCACCGAGGTCTCCGCATGGTGCTCGCCGAGCAAGTGGTGGACGGATTCCGCGGCGATATAGGGGGCTGTCAGCCAAAACGACAACGCGACGCCGCGTTGAGCGCGACGCTCGGCGGTCTCCGACAAGGTGCGCGAGCCGGAGAACCGCCACGCCACCATCGCGCTGGCCAGCGCCTCCGGCAGGCCGCCCAACGCCCACCCGGTCAACGCGATGGATCCGACGGCCAGGCCCTGCCACACTCCGACCACGCCCTCGGTGAGCATGGCAAACATGCTGACCCAGGCCATTCGCCACGCCCACTGGGCACCGTGCTGCCATTGGGTGTCTCGTGTGACGGGATCTCCGTGCCCGGATTCCGCGCAGCAAGCGTCGGCGACGAGCCCGGCTGGGTTGCCGATCGGATGGGATTCGGTCACCAGGCGATGTTAGGTCAATGCGTCACGAGCGCGTGCCTGCCACCCGCGTGGCCGCGTTATCCAGGTGGCAACGGCCGCTTCAAGGTGCAGACGATGCTCCACTCGAAATAGAACTCGCCACCCTTGTCGTATCCCGCGAAGTGGTGCGCGACCTGAACGCGTTGCACCGATGAGCTCACGATCTCCCAGCCCTGCGCTCCGTAGCTGTTCGACAGCTGGGTGGCCTCTTCGGTCAGGACTTGCAGGTCTGCGTTCCTGACATGGACGAAGGTGGTTTCCCACCGCGGCGGAGACCAGGTGCCGTCTGCCGCCAGCCCCGAAGCAGGCACAGGCGAAGGAGCGCTCATAAAACGGACCGTACGCCGCTGTGACCGCAGGAAAGTGAATGGAGTTTGACTGACGCGTTAAGTGCTGTCGATGACTTTCGACTCGGCGCGCCCCAGCCGCTGGCTAACCTGGCGAGCATGGCACGCACCGATAAAGACACCTGGGGACCTCGGAGTCGCTGGAGGTCATGCACACCTCGGCGCAGAAGTGGTACGAGCACGGCCTCGACGCCCACATCGACGACTTGTGGTACGGCGGCGAGCGTCATGATGTCGCACCGTATCTGGACGGCCGCGGCTGGCAGACGGCCCGGCTACGGTCTGGACAATTGTTGGCCGACGCGGGATTAACCGTGCCGCAGCGCTATGACGGACAGACCGAAAACTACTACTGCACAGCACAACTCGTCTCGAGTTAGCGGTCAGCCAGTCGGCACTGCCAAAAACCGACGTCGTGCCAGGTATTCCACTTGTAACCGGCCTCCGACAGCCGGCCGACCTGCACGAACCCGTGTCGCTCGTGCAGCCCGACGCTGGGGTCGTTAGGCAACGTGATCAAAGCCACGCCACTGTGAAACCCCTGCCGGCGCAACCGATCGAGGAGCTCGGTGTACAGCGCGTTGCCTACCCCGCGGCGGTGCGCCGGGGGTGCGACGTAGACGGTGCACTCGGCGGTCCACCGATAGGCGGCCTTGTCATTCCACGGTGCCGCGTACGCCACACCGACCACCTGCTCGTCAGTGGCCACCAGCCAGGGAAACCGGTCGTGCGTGCGCGCCCATAGATTGCGCCACTCGTCGACGGTCTGCGGCTCGACCCGAAAATTGAAGACGGACTTCTCGATGAAGTGGTTGACGATCTCGCAGATGTACGCCAGGTCGTCCTCGGTGGCCGGCCTGACCTGCAGCCCGGTCACTGTGGCCTCACTGGCTTTTCCGGCGGTAGCCGTCGATGTCTTTTTCCTCGAGGGACCGCGCGAGCTGTCTGCCCTTTTCCGTCAGCGACAGCAACGCCGAAAACATCCATTTCTCCGGGCCGCCATGATGTTTCGCGTAGAAGCGGGAAATCTTGAGATTGATCGGCCCACCGAGGGCCTCGAGCAACAGGCCGTTGCGCACGGCCTCGCGTACGGTACTCATCGGCCTTTTCCCTCGACGGGCCGCGTCATTCTGGTCACGGTACCGCCCACTTGTGCGGTCCGATACCGCTGGCGCTCAGTGGGTCGCGGTAGCGTCAAACCCATGGTGGACTTTGCTCTGCGTTCGTGTGGATTGCGCGGTCACGCGACATTCGCGCCCGATGAGCCCGAACTTCGGGAGCGCTTGAAGGCCGACACTCCCGCCGGGGAGGCGTGGCGGTGTTTGCGTTGCGAGACTTTCGTGGTAGGCCCCCCGCGCCGCAGCGGCCCGGCGAACACCGCGCCGGAGATTCCCCGCGGACGATTCCTGCGGGACCGGACCTTGATGCGGGCCCTTGCCGTCGAGCGTGCGTTTCGCTGCGCCATTTTCGCGTTGGTGGCCGCGGGCGTGTTCAAAGTCAGTGGATCGCGCGAGCGGTTGCAGCACGCGCTGGAGCAAGATATCCCGCTGCTGAAGCCACTGGCCAACCAGATCGGCTGGGACCCGGAGAACTCCAAGCTCGTACGTCATATCGCGCACGCGTTCGCGCTGTCGTCGTCGACATTGCAATGGATCGCCATCGCCCTGGCCGGCTACGCACTGATCGAACTCATCGAGGCGGTCGGGTTGTGGCTGATGAAGCGGTGGGGCGAGTACTTCGCGGTGATCGCCACCAGCGTCTTCCTTCCGCTGGAGATCTACGAGCTGACCGAAAAGATCACGGCCATGCGGCTTATCGCACTGCTGGTCAACATCGTCGCGGTGATCTGGTTGCTGTGGAGCAAGCGCCTGTTCGGGCTCAACGGCGGCGGGAAGGCGTACCGGCAGGAACATGAAGCCGAAAGCCTGTTGAGCGTCGAACAAGCCGGCGCCTACGAAACCGCCGCGCGCGCAACGGCGTAACTCACGACGCCGGTTCCGCGCCGGCTCCCTCCTGCAGCGCGTAGGCGACGTTGTGGGTGCGGCGGTCAGCGCAGCAATGCGCGGCTCATCACCACGCGCTGAATCTGATTGGTGCCCTCATAGATCTGGGTGATCTTGGCGTCGCGCATGAACCGCTCAACCGGGAAGTCGGTGGTGTATCCCGCGCCGCCGAAAAGCTGCACGGCATCGGTGGTGACTTCCATCGCCATATCGGAGGCGAAGCATTTCGACGCCGCCGAGATGAAACCCAGATTCGGCTCGCCGCGCTCGGCGCGGGCGGCAGCGCTGTAGACCATCAGCCGCGCGGCCTCGACCTTCATCGCCATGTCGGCGAGCATGAACTGGACGGCCTGGAACGAGCTGATCGACTCGCCAAACTGCTTGCGGTCCTTGGTGTAAGCGATCGCAGCGTCCACTGCGCCCTGAGCGATACCCACGGCTTGGGCGCCGATCGTCGGGCGGGTGTGGTCCAGCGTGGCCAGCGCGGTCTTGAACCCGGTGCCAGGTTCACCAATGATCCGATCGCCGGGAATCCGGCAGTCCTCGAAGTACAGCTCGGTGGTCGGCGAACCCTTGATACCCAACTTCTTTTCCTTGGGTCCGACGGTGAAACCTTCGTCGTCCTTGTGCACGATGAAAGCCGAAATCCCGTTGGCGCCCTTGTCGGGGTCGGTCACCGCCATCACCGTGTACCAGGTTGACTTGCCGCCGTTGGTGATCCAGGCCTTGGCGCCGTTGAGGATCCAGTCGTCCCCGTCGGGCTTGGCGCGGGTCCGCATCGACGCGGCGTCGCTGCCGGCTTCGCGCTCACTCAACGCGTAAGACGCCATCGCGCCGTCGGTGGCCAGTGCCGGCAACACCTGTTTCTTCAATTCCTCTGAGCCACGCAGGATGAGGCCCATGGTGCCCAGCTTGTTCACCGCGGGGATCAACGACGCGGACGCGTCGACGCGCGCCACTTCCTCGATCACGATGCACGCCGCCACCGAGTCCGCGCCCTGACCGCCGTACTCCTCGGGAACGTGCACGGCGTTGAAACCGGAGGCGTTCAGCGCCGATAACGCTTCCTCGGGGAAGCGAGGCTTCTCGTCGACGTCCGCGGCATACGGGGCGATCTCTTTTTCCGCCAACGCGCGGATCGCCGCCCTCAGCTCGTTGTGTTCCTCCGGCAACTGGAACAGATCGAACGACGAATCTGCGTACTGAGCCATCCTGGCCTCCTTAACACTGTGCCGCACTGCCTTGCTACTGGCCGGTAACCTTACCCTGACGCTGTTTCAGCGCCGCATCCTTGGCCAGCACCGACTCTGCTAGCTGTTCCTGGAAAGCCTCCACCCGGCCACGAAGCGTCGGGTCCGACACGGCCAGGATCCGCACTGCCAGCAGCCCCGCGTTGCGCGCGCCCCCGATCGACACCGCGGCCACCGGCACCCCGGCCGGCATCTGCGCGATGGACAGCAGCGAGTCCAGGCCGTCCAGCCTGGCCAGCGGCACCGGAACTCCTATCACCGGCAGCGGCGTGGCCGAAGCGACCATGCCGGGCAGGTGCGCGGCGCCACCTGCGCCCGCGATGATCACCTCGATGCCCCGGTCTGCGGCCTCCCGCGCGTAGTCGAGCATCCGCTGCGGGGTGCGGTGCGCCGAGACCACCCCAACCTCGTAGGACACCTCGAACTCAGCCAGCGCGTCGGCGGCGTCGGTCATCACCGACCAGTCGCTGTCGCTACCCATGATGACCCCGACCCGGACCTGTTCAGTCATTAGCGTGTGGGTCCCATCCGTCCGTCCACTGCCCATGTGACAACCAGTGTGCCGCCCGCCGGGCACGTTCACGCAGATTCGCCACGTCGTCGGATCCACCAACAAAGCCG
>CAWIAC010000033.1:0-113984 GCA_963833935.1 uncultured Actinomycetota bacterium
TCGCAGGCCGGCGACCTGCTGGGCATCGCCTTGCTGATCAACCGGGATCCCGCCGTCCCGACGGTGGACGATGCGCAGCGCGACACCGTGCTGGCGGCGCTGCGTGACACCGGTTTCATCTCCTTCGCGGGCCACGGTAACCAGCACATCGGCGCGGCGAACGCCGCGGCGGTCGTCACCGGCGGCGCCCTGAGCAATGACGCCGGTAATCAGGGCGTCAGCGTCGCCCGGTTCGCCGCGGCGCTGGCTCCGCACGGTTCGGGGGTGTTGCTTGCGGGGCGCGACGGCTCATCCGGCGGGACTGCCGCGGTTGCGGTGGCCCGCGCCGACGCCACGGTGACGCCGGTGATCAGCACCGTCGACGACGTGGACGCCGAATCTGGCCGCGTCACCGTGGTGCTGGGCATGGCCGACTTGATCAACGGCGGTCATACCGGCCAATACGGCACCGGTAACCGCAACACCGGACTCACCGTCGCGTAGTAGGCCGCGCCACCCCGCGTGTCAGCGACGAGGTCGCCGCGTGGATGTTAGGGTGGTTTTCCGTGGGTCGGCAGGCCCCAAAGCTGGACAACAGCCCTCACCAGAGGCTAGCCCTGCGCCGTATTCACGGAGGTCGCCACAATGCGTAAGCATCAGCAGACCACCACCAAGCATCTCTTCGTCAGCGGCGGGGTCGTTTCGTCGCTGGGTAAGGGACTGACGGCGAGCAGCCTGGGGCAGCTACTGACGGCGCGCGGGCTACAGGTGACGATGCAGAAGCTCGACCCGTACCTCAACGTCGACCCTGGCACCATGAACCCGTTTCAACACGGTGAGGTCTTCGTCACCGAAGACGGCGCCGAGACTGACCTCGACGTCGGTCACTATGAGCGCTTCCTCGACCGCGATCTGTCCGGTTCAGCGAATGTCACTACGGGACAAGTATATTCGACGGTCATCGCCAAGGAGCGCCGCGGCGAGTACCTGGGTGACACCGTCCAGGTCATCCCGCACATCACCGACGAGATCAAGCGCCGCATCCTGGCCATGGCCAAGCCGGACGCCGACGGCAATCGGCCCGACGTGGTCATCACCGAAATCGGCGGCACCGTCGGCGACATCGAGTCGCAGCCGTTTCTCGAGGCGGCACGGCAGGTCCGTCACGATCTCGGCCGCGAGAACGTCTTTTTCCTGCACGTGTCGCTGATCCCGTACCTGGCGCCGTCGGGCGAACTGAAAACCAAGCCCACCCAGCACTCGGTGGCCGCGTTGCGCAGCATCGGTATCAGTGCGGACGCGTTGATCTTGCGCTGCGACCGAGACGTCCCCGAGTCGCTGAAGAACAAGATCGCGCTGATGTGTGACGTCGACATCGACGGCGTCATCTCTACGCCCGATGCGCCGTCGATCTATGACATTCCGAAGGTGCTGCACCGCGAAGAACTCGACGCCTACGTGGTGCGCCGGCTCAACCTGCCGTTCCGTGACGTGGACTGGACGGAGTGGGACGACCTGCTGCGCCGGGTGCATGATCCACAGGAGACGGTGCGAATCGCGTTGGTGGGCAAGTACGTTGACCTTTCGGATGCCTATCTGTCGGTGAGCGAGGCACTGCGCGCAGCGGGTTTCAAGCACCGGGCCAAGGTGGAAATCCGCTGGGTCGGCTCCGACGACTGCGAGACGGCGACCGGTGCGGCGGCGGTGCTCGACGACGTCCACGGTGTGCTGATCCCCGGCGGGTTCGGCATCCGGGGAATCGAGGGCAAGATCGGGGCTATTTCCTACGCACGATCCCGTGGGCTGCCGGTGTTGGGACTCTGTCTCGGCCTGCAGTGCATCGTGATCGAGGCGGCCCGTTCGGTCGGACTGACGCAGGCCAACTCAGCGGAATTCGATCCTTCCACGCCGGACCCCGTCATCTCCACCATGGCCGATCAGAAAGAGATCGTCGCAGGAGAAGCCGACCTCGGCGGGACCATGCGGCTGGGAGCTTATCCGGCCGTCCTCGAGCCGGGTTCCATTGTCGCGCAGGCATATCAGACCACCGAGGTGTCGGAGCGGCATCGGCATCGCTACGAGGTCAACAATGCCTACCGGGATCGCATCGCCGAGAGCGGCCTGAGATTCTCCGGGACATCCCCGGACGGGCACCTGGTCGAGTTCGTCGAGTACCCGCCCGAGATGCATTCCTTCGTCGTCGGTACCCAGGCGCATCCCGAGTTGAAGAGCCGGCCGACCCGCCCGCACCCGCTGTTCGTCAACTTCGTGGGCGCGGCGATCGACTACAAGGCGGCTGAGCGGCTGCCGGTGGAAATTCCCGAACAGCGGACCAACGGCAGCGAACAACGCGACAGGGCCGAGTCGTCGCTGTCTGAGCCCGAACCCGTTGCCCGTGGCTGAGCATGTTTTCGAGACGACCTCGTCCGAAATCCTGCACACCGGAAAGATTTTCGCGCTGCGCACCGACCATGTCCGGATGCCCGGCGGGAAGGTCGTGACGCGTGAAGTCGTCGAGCACTTTGGCGCGGTGGGGATCGTCGCCATGGATGACGTGGGCCGAATCCCATTGGTGTACCAGTACCGCCATGCCATCGGCCGGCGGCTGTGGGAGTTGCCCGCCGGGCTGCTCGACGTCAACGGCGAGGCGCCGCACCTCACCGCCGCGCGGGAACTGCGCGAGGAGGCGGGTCTTGAAGCGCAGACCTGGCGGGTGTTGGTCGATCTGGATTCGACACCCGGTTTCAGCGACGAGTCCGTGCGGGTCTACCTAGCCACCGGCTTGACGGACATAGGTCGACCCAAGGCGCACGATGAAGAGGCCGACATGACGGTGCAGTGGTATCCCATCGCCGAGGCCGTCCAGGGGATATTCAGCGGGGAGATCGTCAATGCCCTTGCGGTGGGCGGGATCTTAGCGGCGTACGCGGTCAGCGCGGGAATCGCGGAGCCGCGGCCGGTGGACGCGCCGTGGATCGACAAGCCGACGGCGTTCAGCGCGCGACTGGCGACTCGGTGACCACGCTTGCGCCGCCGCTGGAGGGCCAGCTGCAGGGATACCTCGATCACCTGACGATCGAGCGGGGAGTTGCGGCCAACACGTTGAGCTCCTATCGGCGCGACTTGCGCCGCTATTCCGACCACCTCACGCTGCGCGGCGTCGACGACCTGGGCAAGGTCAGCGAGGACGATGTCAGCGAGTTCCTGCTGGCGCTGCGGCGCGGAGATCCGGATGCGGGAGTGTCGCCATTGTCGGCGGTGTCGGCGGCGCGGACCCTGATCGCGGTGCGTGGTCTGCACCGGTTCGCCGCGGCCGAAGGTCTGGCCGAATTCGATGTCGCGCAGGCCGTCAAGCCACCGACGCCCGGCCGACGGCTGCCCAAGAGCCTGAGCGTCGATCAGGTGCTGGCCTTGCTGGCCGGTGCCGGCGGCGACAGCCCGTCCGACGGACCGTTGACATTGCGCAACCGCGCCTTGCTCGAGTTGCTGTACTCGACCGGCGCCCGGATCTCGGAAGCGGTCGGACTCGACGTCGACGACATCGATACCCACGCCCGGTCGGTGCTGTTGCGCGGAAAAGGCGGTAAGCAGCGGCTGGTCCCGATAGGCCGGCCTGCCGTGCAAGCACTGGATGCCTATACGGTGCGCGGACGTGCGGAGTTGGCGCGCCGCGGTCGCGGCACACCGGCGATCTTCCTCAATGCCCGCGGTGGCCGGCTGTCGCGGCAGAGCGCATGGCAGGTGCTGCAGGACTCGGCGGAGCGGGCCGGCATCACCGCAGGTGTGTCACCGCACACGCTGCGGCATTCGTTTGCGACCCACCTGCTCGAAGGCGGGGCCGATGTCCGGGTGGTTCAGGAGTTGCTTGGACACGCCTCGGTGACCACGACCCAGATCTACACGATGGTCACCGTGCACGCGCTGCGCGAAGTCTGGGCTGAAGCCCACCCACGGGCGCACTGAGCGCTTCCACCGCGAACGGGCGTCTCACTCGTCGAGAGAGTCCCAGAAGCGGGCCAGAACCGTTGCGCCGAGCCCGGGATCCTGAACCATCCACCAGTGGCCCAGCCCCTGCAGTACCTCGGTGCGGGCTCCCGCGCGCTCGGCCGCGCGGCGCCGGATCTGTTCTGAGCCGACATAGTGGTCCTCAGTCGCCAGGATTGCCAACCCCGGTCGCGCGGCGGCCTTCTCGAGATTCCGGCCGGCCTCAGCCATGGCCGGCTGTCGCGCCGAGCGGTAGAGCAGCAGGATCGCCCGGCCCATGTCCTCGCCTCCACCGGCGGCCAGCTTGGCGGCGACCTCCGGTGTGACGCCGAGTCCCGTCAGCCGTTCGGCCTGCTCCTGTAGCGGCGCGCCCATCATGGTGTCGACCAGCTGTTCGCCGTCGCCCGGCGTCTGCCACACCTGGGCCAGGTCGTGCCAGACGTAATCCGGGTCGAACAACCCGACGACGTCGCTGACCCAGCTGCGGACCAGCTCCGGGCGGTGCATCACCACGTTCAGCACATGGCCGCCGCCCCAGTCGTGGCCGACCAGGTCGACCGGATCGGCGAAGCGAGTCAGCTCGCCCTCCAACCAGTCCCGGTAATCCAGGTAGGTGGCGGGCCAGCCCTCCGGCAGTGGGGCACCGAACCCCGGCGGGGACAACCGGACCACATCATCTCGATCGAGTCGCTCCACGAGGGGATCCCAGACCGCGTCGGTCTCCGGGTTGCCGTGCACGAATACCACCGTCATGGCTAACCCAGGTACTCCGATTCCAGAACCAAGTCCGAGATCAGGCTCTGATACTCCGCGTGCGTCTTGTGCTCGGTGGTGTCCCACAGCTTGCCCTGCTGCTGACGCATGTATTCGCGGTACTTCGGGGCACCCGGCCATTTGACGTTGTCGGCCACCACGATCGAGCCGGCGTGCAGCCAGCCGCGGTCAAGGATGCTCTGCAAATCCACCAGGTAGGCGTCCTTGTCGTGGTCGACGAAGACGAAATCCACTGCACCCGAGGTGAATCCGTGTTCGCCGGCGAGGGTATCCAGGGTGCGCCCGCCGTCGCCGATGGTGCCGACCACACACGTGACCCGGTCGGCGACACCGGCATGGGCCCAGATCTGGCGGGCATTGGCGGCGTTGGCTTCGGCCAGCTCGACGGAGTACACCTTGGCTGTCGGCGCGGACCGGACGATGCGCAAGGCGCTGTAGCCGCAGTAGGTGCCCAGCTCCAGCGCCAGCTTCGGGTCGGCCCGTCGGACCGCGGCGTCGAGCAGTGCCCCCTTCTCGTCGCCGACGTTGATCAGGATCGACTTCTCATAGGCGAACCGGTCGATGGTCGCCAAGACGTCATCGATGTCACCCGCGCGAGCGTGCTTCAACACGTACTCGACGGCGGCAGCTTCGCGGCCGTCGCCGATCTGACCCGTCGTGGTGATATTGCGGGCTCCGGTCGCCATCCGCCACACCGACCACCGCAATAGGGGGATGCGATGCGTCAGACTCATGACTGCAACACTAGCCCGCGCCCAAATTCGCTGGTGACGTTGTTGCGGGTCTCCCGGCGCGGGCGTTGATAACGGTTAGACTTCCTGCGATGTCCGCTATTCACCGAACACCGCGCACGCTGGGCCGATCCGCGCTGCGGCCATGACTGACGAGGCGGATGACGGCGCCGGAGTCAGCCTCACCGGTCGGCCACCGCGGGAGATCCCCGAACCCAAGCCGCGCACCTCGCACGGGCCGGCCAAGGTCGTGGCGATGTGCAACCAGAAAGGCGGCGTGGGCAAGACCACGTCGACGATCAATCTGGGCGCCGCGCTCGCCGAACAAGGCCGCCGGGTATTGCTGGTCGACCTGGATCCTCAGGGAGCGCTGTCCGCGGGCCTGGGTGTGCCGCACTACGAGTTGGACCACACCATCCACAACCTGCTGATCGAACCTCGGGTGTCGATCGACAACGTGCTGATTCACACCCGTGTCAAGAACATGGACCTCGTGCCCAGCAATATCGACCTGTCCGCCGCGGAGATCCAGCTGGTCAATGAGGTGGGCCGCGAGCAGACGCTGGCCCGCGCGATGCACCCGGTGCTGGATCGCTACGACTACGTCCTGATCGACTGCCAACCGTCGCTGGGCCTGCTGACCGTCAACGGTCTGGCCTGCTCCGACGGGGTGATCATCCCGACCGAGTGCGAGTATTTCTCGCTGCGCGGCCTGGCCCTGCTGACCGATACCGTCGAGAAGGTGCGCGACCGGCTCAACCCGAAGCTGGAGGTCAGCGGCATCTTGATCACTCGATACGACCCGCGGACGGTGAACTCCCGTGAGGTGATGGCCCGCGTCCTGGAGCGCTTCGGCGATCTGGTGTTCGACACGGTCATCACCCGCACTGTCCGCTTCCCGGAGACCAGCGTCGCCGGCGAACCGATCACCAGCTGGGCACCGCGGTCGGGCGGCGCGGCCGCCTACCGCTCATTGGCCCGCGAGGTGATCGACCGGTTCGGCGCGTGACCGGAGGAACCAGCAGCGCGCCAGCACCCCACAACGGCTTCCAGGTCAGGCTGACCAACTTCGAGGGACCGTTCGATCTACTCCTGCAGCTGATTTTCGCCCACCGCCTCGACGTCACGGAGGTGGCACTGCACCAGGTCACCGACGACTTCATCGCCTACACCCGCGCGATCGGTCGCGAGCTGGAACTCGAAGAGACGACCGCATTCCTCGTCGTCGCCGCGACGCTGCTGGACCTCAAGGCGGCTCGGCTGCTGCCATCCGGGCAGGTTTCCGACGAGGAGGATCTGGCGCTGCTGGAAGTCCGCGACCTGCTCTTCGCCAGGTTGTTGCAGTACCGGGCGTTCAAGCACGTCGCGCTGATGTTCGCCGAGTTGGAGGCCGCCGCACTGCGCAGCTATCCACGGGCGGTGTCACTGGAGGACCGGTACGCCGAGCTGCTGCCCGAGGTGATGCTGGGCGTCGATGCCGAGCGGTTCGCGCAGATCGCCGCGATCGCCTTCACGCCGCGGCCGGTGCCGACGGTGGCCACCGAACACCTGCACGAGCTGAGGGTGTCGGTACCCGAACAGGCCAGAAAACTGCTGTCGCTGCTGGAGGCGCGTGGGACCGGACAATGGGCGTCGTTCTCTGAGCTGATCACCGACTGCACGGCACCCATCGAGATCGTGGGCCGCTTCCTGGCTCTGCTCGAACTGTTTCGATCCCGGGCGGTAGCATTTGACCAGTCAGAACCGCTTGGTGTGCTCCAGGTTTCGTGGACCGGAGAACGGCCGACCAGCGAAGAATTGCTGAAGGCGGATGCGCTGGAAGCTCAAGAAGTGCGAGATCACCTATGACCGACCCGCTCGATATCAACTTGGGTATCGACGTCGCGACCGCTCCAGAACTTGACGACGCCGAGCTGGGCGCGGTACTCGAGGCACTGCTGCTGGTCGTGGACACCCCGGTGACCGTTGATGCACTAGCAGTGGCCACCGAGCAGCCGGCCTACCGGGTAGCCGCCAAGCTGCGGCTGATGGCCGACGAACTCACCGAACGCGACAGCGGAATCGATCTACGCGAGACCGGCGGGGGATGGCGGTTGTACACCCGAGCCCGGTTCGCACCCTACGTCGAACGACTGCTGCTGGACGGGTCGCGCGCGAAGCTCACCCGGGCGGCTCTGGAGACGCTGGCAGTGGTGGCCTACCGGCAGCCCGTGACACGAGTACGGGTGAGCGCGGTGCGAGGAGTCAACGTCGACGCCGTGATGCGCACGCTGCTGGCGCGGGGGCTGATCACCGAAGCGGGCACCGACGCCGACACCGGTGCGGTGACGTTCGCGACCACTGAGCTGTTCTTGGAACGCCTCGGGCTGTCGTCGCTGACGGATCTTCCCGATATCGCGCCGCTGCTTCCCGATGTCGACATGATCGACGATCTCAGCGAATCTCTGGACACTGAGCCACGTTTCGTCAAACTCGCCGGCGGCCCGATTGCCGCCGATCCGCCGTTGTCGTTCGACGTGGATCACGAGTGATGGTCGCCACCGGCGAGTCCGGCGGGGTTCGCCTGCAGAAAGTCTTGTCGCAGGCCGGAATTGCGTCGCGGCGGGTTGCCGAGAGGATGATCACCGACGGCCGTGTCGAGGTCGACGGACAGTTGGTGACAGAGCTGGGCACCCGTGTCGACCCGGAGGCATCGGTGATCCGCGTCGACGGGGCGCGGATCGTCCTGGACGACTCGCTGGTGTATCTGGCGATCAACAAGCCGCGCGGCATGCACTCGACAATGTCGGATGATCGTGGCCGGCCGTGTATCGGCGACATGGTCGAGCACCGAGTTCGCGGCAACAAGAAGCTTTTTCACGTGGGACGGCTCGACGCCGACACCGAGGGCCTGATCTTGCTGACCAATGACGGCGAACTCGCGCACCGCCTGATGCATCCCTCCTACGAAATCCCCAAGACCTATCTGGCAACGGTGACCGGGTCGGTGCCGCGCGGGTTCGGCAAGAAACTGCGGGCCGGAATCGAGTTGGACGACGGCCCGATCGCGGTCGACGATTTCGCGGTGGTGGATGCCGTTCCCGGTAAGACGCTGATCCGCGTCACGCTGCATGAGGGACGCAAACGCATTGTGCGGCGCATGCTGGCTGAGACGGGGTTTCCGGTGCAGACGCTGGTTCGCACCGACATCGGCGCGGTGTCGTTGGGGGAGCAGCGTCCGGGCAGCATTCGGGCGTTGCGCCGCAGCGAGATCGGGGAGCTCTACAAAGCGGTCGGGCTGTGAAGCCAGTGGTCGTCGCCGTCGACGGCCCGGCGGGTACCGGAAAGTCTTCGGTATCGCGCGGATTGGCGCGCGCATTGCAGGCCCGCTACCTGGATACCGGTGCGATGTACCGCCTCGTCACATTGGCGGTGCTGCGCGCCGGAGTAGACCCGGCAGCCCAGGCGACGGTCGAAGCAGTGGCGGCGAGCGCGCAGTTGTCGGTGGGCTACGACCCCGATGAGGATCGCAGTTACCTTGACGGGCACGATGTTTCGTCGGAGATTCGTGGTGACGAGGTCACCAAAGCAGTCTCGGCCGTGTCGTCGGTGCCCGCGGTGCGCGCCCGGCTTGTCGATATGCAGCGCACGCTGGCGTCCGGCCCGGGCAGCGTGGTGGTGGAAGGCCGCGATATCGGGACCGTGGTGCTGCCCGATGCCGACGTCAAGGTCTTCCTGACGGCGTCGGCCGAGACGCGGGCGCGCCGTCGCAACGACCAGAATGTCGCCGCGGGTTTGCCCGATGACTATGCCGGTGTCCTCGCCGATGTTCGCCGTCGCGACCACCTGGACTCGACGCGGGCCGTGTCACCGCTGCGGGCAGCGTCCGATGCGTTGGTGGTCGACACCAGCGACATGACCGAGTCTGACGTGATCGCTCACCTCCTGCAGTTGGTCGAGCAGCGAAGCGAGGCAGTTCGGTGAGTCGCGCCGACGACGATGATGCCGGCGGAGCCGGGATTGAGGAGCGGCGCCCGTGAGTGAAGACGGCACGTGGAGCGACGAAAGCGAATGGGATTCAACTGAATTCATAGACTCAGTCGACGATGAGACCGCCGGCCCGCCACCGGTGGTGGCGGTCGTGGGCCGACCGAACGTCGGCAAGTCGAGCCTGGTCAACCGCATCCTGGGCCGGCGCGAAGCGGTCGTCCAGGATATTCCCGGGGTGACCCGCGACCGTGTTTCCTACGACGCGCTGTGGACTGGACGGCGGTTCGTCGTCCAGGACACCGGGGGATGGGAACCCGACGCCAAGGGCCTGCAGCAGCTGGTGGCCGAACAGGCGTCGGTGGCGATGCGTACCGCCGACGCAGTGATCCTGGTGGTCGACGCCATCGTCGGCGCAACCGCCGGTGACGAAGCGGCCGCCCGCATCCTGCGCCGATCCGGCAAGCCGGTGTTTTTGGCCGCGAACAAAGTTGACAGTGAGAGAGGCGAATCCGATGCCGCCGCCCTGTGGTCGCTGGGGATCGGTGAGCCGTATGCGATCAGCGCGATGCACGGTCGCGGAGTGGCCGATCTGCTCGACGCGATCGTCAGCGTGCTGCCGGAGGTCGCAGAGCTGGCGTCCACGCGGGGCGGCCCACGGCGCGTGGCGCTGGTCGGCAAGCCCAACGTCGGGAAGAGTTCGCTGCTGAACCGGCTGGCCGGCGATGAGCGCTCGGTGGTTCACGACGTCGCGGGTACCACGGTGGATCCGGTGGATTCGCTGATCGAGATGGACGGCAAGGTCTGGCGTTTCGTCGATACGGCCGGACTGCGTCGCAAGGTCGCCCAGGCCAGCGGCCACGAGTTCTACGCATCGGTACGCACGCACGGCGCCATCGACGCCGCCGAAGTGGTGATCGTGCTGATCGACGGATCGGTACCGCTGACCGAGCAGGACCTGCGCGTGTTGTCAATGGTCATCGAGGCCGGGCGGGCACTGGTGTTGGCGTTCAACAAGTGGGATCTCGTCGACGAGGAGCGCCGTTACCAGCTGGACAACGAGATCGACCGCCAACTGGCGCAGGTTTCCTGGGCGCAGCGCGTCAACATCTCCGCGAAGACCGGCCGGGCGGTGCAAAAGCTGGTGCCGGCGCTGGAGAGTGCGTTGGCGTCGTGGGATAGCCGGATCGGCACCGGCCGGTTGAACACCTGGATCAAGGAAGTGGTGGCCGCGACACCGCCGCCGGTGCGCGGTGGCAAGCAGCCTCGAATCCTGTTCGCCACGCAGGCCACCGCCCGGCCGCCGACGTTTGTTCTGTTCACCTCCGGCTTCCTGGAGGCGGGCTACCGCCGATTCCTGGAACGACGGCTCCGCGAGGAATTCGGCTTCGAGGGCAGCCCGATTCGAATCAACGTGCGGGTACGCGAGAAGCGAAAAGCCAAGCCCCGCTGACGTAGAGGTTTTCGCCTAAATCGTGCCATATAGGGTCTTTTGGTGCCGTGGACACAAGCGCTCCTGATCGCCGTCGCTGGAGTGGGCGCCGGTGCGATCAATGCCGTTGTCGGGTCAGGCACGCTGATCACCTTCCCGACCCTGGTGGCGATGGGTTATCCGCCGGTGACGTCGACCATGTCGAACGCGGTGGGTTTGGTGGCCGGCAACGTCACGGGAACGTGGGGCTACCGCCGCGAGCTGAGCGGCCAGTGGAACCGGCTGCGCTGGCAGATTCCTGCTTCGGTCCTGGGTGCTGTCCTGGGTGCCTGGTTGCTGCTGCATCTACCCGAGAAGGTGTTCGTCGAGGTGGTGCCGGTGCTGCTGATCGCCGCACTGATCCTGGTGTTGACCGGGCCGCGGATGCAACGCTTTGCGCGGGAGCGCGCCGAGGCGGCCGGCCGCTCCGCCGACGAGGTCTCGCCGCGGCGAATGGCCACATTGGTGGCCAGTACGTTCGCGATCGGCGTCTATGGCGGCTATTTCACTGCGGCGCAAGGCATCCTGATGGTTGGAGCCATGGGCGCGTTGCTGCCCGAGTCAGTGCAGCGGATGAACGCCGCGAAGAACCTGTTGGCATTGCTCGTCAACGTCGTTGCCGCGTTGGCCTACACGTTGGTGGCGTTCCACCGGATCAGTTGGGAGGCAGCCGGTCTCATTGCATTCGGCTCCCTGCTGGGTGGGTGGCTGGGCGCGCATTACGGCCGTCGGCTGTCGCCGAATGCGCTGCGCGCCGCGATCGTCGTCGTCGGCCTGATCGGGCTCTATCGGCTGTTGGCCTTGTAGCGGTCAACCCTGCTGGACGACGTTCCCCTCGCCGGACTTGTCGATGCTCGGCGAGCCGGTGTGGTAGGTGATGCGGTTGCTAAAGCCGGAGGCTTCAATGCTGTCGACGGCATCTATCGTCACTGTGTTCTGCACGCCGGATACCGACATGCTCGCACAATGGCCGGTGATCACGACCGTGTTGGAAACGCCGCTGATGCTCACGGTGTTGTTGTTGCAGGCGATCGTCTGGTTCTCGCTGATACCGGAGACGCTGATGTTCTCGCCCGCCGGTGCCGTGGGCACTAAAGAGGCTGACGTCGACGGCCCAGCGGCGGGCGTGTGAGTTGTCCCGCCTGGCGCAGTGGGGCTCACCGTCGAGATGCGACGGGGTGGGCAACAGAGTAGTCAAACCGCTGCGCGAAACCTGGTGTGCGGTAAAGAACAAGATCGCTACCGGCAGGGCAATCATGCCAATGATGAAGGCAGCGGCCAAGATCCACCACGTCCGGTTGCGCGAGCGTATTGCCGGCGACGGGCCGGGGAACGAGCCACCGTAAGACAACGGTGGCGGAGCAATCGGGGGACCGGACGGTGGGGCCCATTTTCCCGGCGGAGGGGTGACGCCGGCTTCGGATACCCGCGCCGACTCGGCCAGCGGCTGCTCCAGCTCCCGGATTCGGGCTTCCGGATCATCCTCAGATTTCATTCAGAGATGGTCGCACACAGCAATCACGGCGAATGGGTCATTCGCATTCGGTAGTTTCTGCATCGTGCCCGACTTAGCGAACCGCCAGATCCTGCTGCGCCGCCGCCCCAACGGACTCGTCCAGCCGGGTGACACCGAACTGGTCACGTTGCCCGCGCCCGAACCCGCCGACGGTGAGGCTCTGGTCCGCACCACCTACGTGGGCCTGGATGCCGCGGTCCGGACCTGGCTCAACGATCAGCCGGGCTACCTTCCGCCGGTGCAGTTGGGCGAAGTCATCCGCGCGGCCGGAATCGGCGAGGTCGTGTCGTCGCGCTGCAAGGGCTACGAAGTCGGTGACGTGATCACCACGCTGACGGGTTTCCAGGAATATGTGATCGTCCGCGACGACGTGTTCAGCACACCCATCCCTGGCGAGAGCGATCAACTGGCGATCATGTCGGTGTACGGGCCGACCGGCGCGACGGCCTATATCGGGATGACCGACTTCGGTCGCCCCCAGCCCGGGGACACGGTGGTCGTGTCGGCCGCCGCGGGCGCCACCGGGTCGGTGGCCGGCCAGATCGCCAAGATCGCCGGTGCCCGGGTGGTCGGGCATCGCGGGCGGGCCGGAGAAGTGCCGGGCGGTGGTCGAGGACTTCGGGTTCGACGCTTGCATCGACTACAAAAACGACGACCTGGACGCGGCGCTCAAGGAGCACTGCCCGAAGCGGGTCAACGTGTACTTCGACAACGTGGGCGGGCCGATCCTCAACGCAGTGCTGGGCCGGCTGGCCATGAACGCACGGGTTGTGCTGTGCGGCATCATCTCCAGCTACCTGACCGGCGAGCACCCTGGACCGGCGAATTATGTGAACCTGCTGTCCAAGACGGCGACCATGCAGGGATTCAACGCGCTCGATCAGTGGGGCCGCTTCGAGGAAGCGTTCGCCTCGCTTCGTCAGTGGGAGCATGAGGGCCTGATCAGGGCCCGCCAGACCATCTTCGAAGGCATCGAGTCCTGCGTCGATGCTCTCAACGGGCTGTTTACCGGGGCCAACATCGGCAAGATGCTGGTCAAGCTCAGCGAACCCACGACCGCCTAGGCCTTGGGTTGGGGCGGGCGTCGCCGTCTGCTGTAGGCTTTCCCCCTGCTGCCGGGCACATGTCGGCGGCACCGGGCTGTGGCGCAGTTTGGTAGCGCACTTGACTGGGGGTCAAGTGGTCGCAGGTTCAAATCCTGTCAGCCCGACCATGTGATGTCGCAAGACATCGGAATAGGCCTGAACCTGCGTTAGGTTCGGGCCTTTTGGGCCTTTTCCCGGCGCTGTACAGCCAATGCAAGCTGTACGCTGACCGCATAGGCCGACTCGAAGAACTACCCAACTGGACCTGGAACACCATCACCGAGCTGTGGGAGGACCGGGTCGGCCGCCTGCTCCGCTACACCGAACGCGAAGGCCACACCCGCGTACCGAAGGAACTTGTGGAAGACGGCGACAGGCTCGGTGGCTGGGTGTATGGGCAGCGCGCCGCGTGCAGCAAAGGCAAGCTGGACGCTGACGGGATTCACCGACTTGAGGAAGTGCCCGGCTGGACCTGGACCGCGCAGGCATCCCGGTCGGTGTCGATCTCGCGCGCCATGTCCGACGTCGCCACGCATTCCGAGGCGCTCGACGGCGCGCGGAAGAACGCGTGCAGGCTCATTTCACCCGGCAAGCAACCCAAATGATCGGACGCGGCATGTGGGCCTCGACTGCTTGGAAATCCGCCCTGCCGGCGGCAGGTCTCGCGATGGCGATGGCTTTCGTTGGGCTCAGCGGCAATTCGGCCGCCGAACCGGACGATGCAGCGGCCGTCATGCAGCGGCAGCGGGCGATCGTCGGCGCGTTCGCGACCGCCATCGTGAACGACGACCATGCGGGGATCGCCGAGCACGCCACCCCCGATATCGTCTGGACCATCCCCGGCTCCAGCGTGGTGTCCGGCCGGGCGACCGGGATCGGCGACATCACTAGGCTTGCCGACACGTTCGCCCAGTACGGACTGCGCATCTCACCGCAGGGATTCGCTTTCGGCCGCGATACCGTCGCGGTCACGTTGCACGACACCGGTGAGCACAATGGCAAGCGGCTCGAACAGGACGTGGTCAACGTCCTCACCATCCGTGACGACAAGATCTCCGATGTCACAGCGCATCTGACCGACATCGAATCATTTGACGCCTACTTCTCCTGACCGAGGTGCATCGATAGAATTGGCGCTCGTCCGTGCCAGTCATCGGCGGGCAACTGATTTGTCGTAGCTCGGCCACGTGCGGGCGCTAGGTTACTTGGAATGGCGAAGCACTACGCGACCACCGAAATCCGCGTCGAGGAAGTGGAGATCGGTTTTGAGATGCTCTTGCCGTCCGGCATGGATGGCGTACCGCCTGCGAACTTCATCGTCGACGGGGTCAAGCTAATCCACGATCAGGGTGCTGGAGAACCGCCGAAGATCAGGCTGACATCTGATCTGCCTGAAGGGCCATACACCGTCGACTTTCCGCCCGACGCGATCGTCACCATCATTCTCGAGCCGAGGGACGACGCCTAAGTTTTCGTGACGCCAAGAAAGGAATCGACAACCGCAGCAAACGCTCAAGTTGACTCGTTCGCACAGAGTAGGTCAATGCGCTTAATTTCACGCGCGTAAAGGGCCACCACCGCGGCCTAGTTCCGAGTCAACTGACGGCCCGGCAATTTCACGTCAGATGTTGCACGTCCCGTTTGGCCCGTGGCAACGCACAAGGACAAACTCACAGGGAGACGTCTAGTAATTACCCTTGTACCAACGACGGGTTGGAAACTTCGCGGACTCCCGTCGGGCGGGTGCGGCGACTCAAGTGCCGAGCGAGAGTTCCCATCGGACACGATCTATCGCCGCGATGACCGCGGGATCGTCGGGTCCGCGTCCTTCAGCCCGCACAGCTTGGGCTTCTTCAGCGTCCACACCATCTTGGACATGAGGCGTGGACCTGACGGTTCCTGAGTGGCTCGGTGAACGTCGAAACAAGACAGGTACTCAACTACTCGCGTCAGTTGCCACTGCTTCGCGGCACCATCGAACGGTGGCCATTGGCCACCCTCCAATGGGGTCATTCATACGGCTTAGGGAGAAGAACTCATGGGAAACATTCCTGGTCTGTCGGGCGAGGCCGGCGGGACGGAAGATGTCGCCGGAGTAACCCACGGCATCGACTGGGAAATGTTTAACAGCACCGACGAAGACATGGAGATGCTCACGCCGGCCGACAGCTACTTGCCGCAGGGAAGCACCATCCTGGTCTGTTGGTAGAGGCCGTCGAGATGGACAATCTCCCCTTGGGTGCGCGAAGCCGGGGTTTGCCAGACCTTGAGCTGAAGCGGGCCGCCTCTGGAGAGTAGGGGTGGCCCGATCAACTGTTTCGACGTGGACTAGCTCGATCCGGTTCCCGCCTGCCATGTCCCAGTGCCAGGGTCGTACCTGAAGCCACAAGCCAGCATGGCCTCCAGACACCGCGGAGGGCAGACCTGGGCGCCTGGGAACGGGGAACATGTCAACCAGTGTCGGCGATGAATGGCGTGAGCGTGAGGCTGCTAGCTCGCGACCGTGATCCGGCGTGCCGTTACGGGTTCGGCTTTGCCCTTGAGGTCGAGCGTGATGACCTCGCCCCCGTCGACGGCAGCGATGCGCGCGACAGTCTCGGGCATGACGATCTCGCCCCCCGCCGCAACGCCTTGGAGCCGCGATGCGGTGTTCACGACGTCGCCAATTGCGGTGAAGTCGCGGATCTCGCCCTCGCCGACGATCCCGACGTACGCCGGGCCGACGTCCAAGCCGATGCCCACCTCGAGCCGCGGGCCCTTGGGCGAGCCGCGACCCTGCGTGCGCAGAATGGTGCGAGCGTCACTCACCATCGCATCGACGTAGCGTCCGTCGCGTGTGAGGGGCGGAAGGTAGAGCCCCATCACTTCGTCACCGATGAGCTTGTCGACGATCCCGTGCTGGACGATCACCTGCGTGAGCTCGGAGTAGAAGCGATTGAGGCGTTCGGCCATCTCGTCCGGGGGGAGCGTTTCGGCGAGGGCGGTTGAGTTGCGGATATCGGCGAAGAGCACGCCGATGGTCAGGGTCATGCCACCCTGGGGCGCCGCCTCGAAGCACACCTTGCACCACCGTGGATTCTTGCGCGACGGGCTCTTGTCCATCCGTCGCATCAGCCAGCCGCCGACGCCCGCGAAAGGGTTGCCACAGGCTTCGCACCGCGGGGCGGACGGCAGCTTCGACATGAGCCGAATCCCGCGCCGAATCTTGGCGTGGCCAAATAATTCGAAGAATCGCGCCCACTCCTCCGCGTTGGTTTGCGCACCCTGGGGGCGCGGCGGCGCGCGCTTCTTCGACATCCCTCATTTTCGCACCGGATGCCCGTCGGCGACAGCTCTCTTCGGTCGACCAACACGTTAGCCAATTCGACAACATGAGCTGGTGACTTCAGTCGTGTACAACTGCGAATCGAACTGGATACATTAGCTGCAACCAGCGCGCCTGCTGAATACGAGATCGGGTGTCAATGATGACCTTCGTTGTGCGTCTTGATGCGGACGAGTGCGCCGATCAGGACCTGGTCGGGGGCAAGGCGCTGCACCTCGGTCAGATGACTCGTGCGGGGCTGCCGGTGCCGCCTGGCTTCGTGGTGACGGCGGCGGCGTACCAAGCCTTTGTAGACCACGGTGATCTCAGCGGCCGGCTGACAGAGTTGCTGGCCACCGCGAGCGCGGACGACCAGGATGCTACGGCCGGTCGTGCGCGACAGGCGCGCGAGCTGATCAGCAAGGCCGAGATGCCCGCGGAGTGCCTGCGAGCGATCACCGCCGCCTACCGTGAGCTGTCGGCTGGTGCGGGAGGCGGCGCACCGGTCGCGGTGCGGTCCTCCGGCACTGCGGAAGACCTCGCGGGGTCGTCGTTCGCCGGACAGCACGACACCTACCTGGACATCGTCGGAGTGGACGATGTCCTCGACGCGGTGCGTCGTTGCTTCGCCTCGCTGTGGACCGACCGAGCGGTCGCCTACCGGCAGCAGCGTGGCTTTGACCATGCGAAGGTGGCGCTCCCGGTCGTCGTGCAGGTCATGGTCGCCTCCGATACCTCCGGGGTGTTGTTCACCGCCGACCCGATGTCCGGCGCGGTCGGCACGTACGTGGTGAACGCGGCGTGGGGGTTGGGGGAGGGAATCGTCTCCGGTGTCCTCGAGCCCGACCAGGTCACGTTGGACCGGGACACCCTGGACGCGGTCGACGTCAAGGTGGGGGACAAGGCGCTTCGTGTCGTGCGCGACGGCGCCAAGGGCAGCGGCATCATCACCGAGGACACCCCGCCCGAGCTGCGCAGTCGCCTCTGCTTGACCGAGGCGCAGTTGCGCGAGCTCGGACGCCTCGGCCGGCGGGTCACTGACTACTACGGCGGCTGGCCGCAGGACATCGAGTGGGCCTACGCCGACGGTCGGCTTTACCTGCTCCAAGCACGCGACGTCACCGGCGTCGAATTCTCCTGGGACGAGGACCTTGACGACTGGAAGCAGACCGATCCGCCGCCGCCGGAAACCCTGTGGTCGAACGTGTGGGCCCGGGAGATCTGGTGCGGCCGGATCACTCCGCTGATGTACTCCATCCGCGGCGAGGCGCTGACCGTTTCGCACACCTACTCAGCGAACATGTGGGGCTTCCCCGAGGTCGGTCGGCTGCCGCTGTTCAAGTACCGGCGCGGAACCGTTTACTTCAACTCGCGCACCGACTACCTGAACCACCTCAACACGGTGCCGCCGTTCCTGCGCACCGGCGCCGTGCTGCCGTTCGTCCCGCCGACGTGGTTGGGCGACCTCGGCGATCAGCCGTTCGACTGGCCCAAGTTCGTCAAGTTCTTCGTCCGGCTTCAAATGATCGACAAGGTCACGGCGCCCTACGCGTGGATGAAGAATGCCTTCTGGAAGGAGGACAACCAGAAGGAACACTTCGCCGGCCTGCCGGTGTCGGAGATCCAGGATCTGTCCGACCGCGAGCTGCGCCGCTACGCCCAGGAGACGGTCACCAAGCAGGCCCGCGAGTACACCGACGCCTACACCGGGCTGTTCGTGCACGTGCCCCTGGCCTCGGCGGCGATGATGTGGTTCCTGCAGAAGTACTACACGGGCACCAACGAGATGATCTTCACCGACCTGGTGACCGGGTTGCCACAGCGCACGCTGACCCAGTCGATGAACCTGTCTCAACTGGCCCTGGCCGACGCGATCAAGGCCGACGCCGACCTGCGCGTGCTGTTCGAGCAGAACCCCGGCGAGGCATTCTTTAAGCGGGTGGCCGCCAACCCCAGGTTCGCGGCCTTCCACGGCCAGTACCAGCTCTTCCTTGACGAGTACGGCCACCGCGGCCACGCCGACCGCGATATCTGGTACGACCGCCGGTGCGAGAACTCCGGCCTTGACTACGACGCGCTGGCCACCCTGATGCAGACCGAGGGTGTGGACCACGAGGCCACTGAGCGCCGGCTGATCGGCCAGCGGGAGGCCGCCACCGACGAGGTGATCGCCGGCCTGCGCCGCCAGCCGCTGGCCGCGCTGAAGATCGAGGCGTTCAAGTTGCTGGCCGATTACCTGCTGCGGTTCTTCACCTGGCGCGACAACGAGCGCAACCATGCCGACCGCGGGACGCTCGCCAAAAAGCGGGCCTTCCAAGAGGTTGGCCGCCGGCTGGTGGCGCGGGGGATCCTGACCGACGGTCCGGTAGATATCGACGGCCGCTACCGGGACCAGGACTTCTACTACCTGTCGAAGGACGAGCTGTTCCGACTGCTCGACGGCGTTCCGGTGGACGCCCGAGTGCTCGCGGCCAAGGTGACCGCCCGCCGGCGTAACTGCGACCGCGTCAACGTCGAGTGGCACCCGCCGATGTACCTGGAAGGCGAGCGGCCGGTCGAGCTGCAGGCTCCGGGCGCGGCGCCGGATGTCGCCCTTGATGGCGTCCTGCGCGGTCTGGGCACCAGCCGCGGGCGGGCTACCGGGAGGGCGAAGGTGATCGCCAGCCAGAAGGAGCTGGGGACTCTCGCCAAGGGCGACATCCTGGTGACCAACGCCACCGACCCGGGGTGGACACCGGCATTCCTCCTGATCTCGGGTCTTGTCCTGGAGACCGGAGGGATGCTCGCCCATGGCTCGTGCATCTCCCGGGAATACGGCATCCCGGCGGTCGTCGTCCCGGGCGCAATGTCGCTGATCGAACGGGGCGCGACCATCACCGTGTCCGGCGACACCGGAGAGGTGATCTTCGAGGAATCCGTCGCCGTGGACCAGCAGGCCTGAAGCCGTGCCTTTCCAGGATCACGACCAGACTAGGAGACTGTGATGCCCCAGCTCGGCGTGAGCATGCCGATCCTGAACCAGCCGCTGTCGGCGTTCCCGGCGATGGCCCGGGCGGCCGAGGACGCCGGGTTCGACGCGGTGTGGGACTACGAGTTCTACCGCAACCCGTTCCTCATCCACGCCATGACCGCGGGCACCACCGACCGTATCCAGCTGGCGACCGGGCTGGCCATCACCGCCAACCGCACCCCGTTCGAGTTCGCCAACGCTGCCGCCGACGTCGACGAGGCCTCCGGCGGCCGGCTCATCATCGGCATGGGCATCGGCGCCGCCGGATTCGCCGACGTCTACGCCGGCGTGCCGGTCGACCACCCCGCGACCCGGCTGCGGGAGTACATCAAGGTCGTCAAACTGTTCTGGAAGCACTGCGCCACCGGCGAGTCGGTGGAGCACCACGGGGAGTACCTGGACTTCGCCAGCCCGGTGTTCAACCCCTTCGGTACCCGCACGGTGGTCCGCCCAGAGATCCCGCTATACCTGGCCGCGTTGCGGCCCACAATGCTCAAGCTCGCCGGCGAACTCGCCGATGGCGTTATCGGCTACATGATGAGCCCCCGCTACCTCGACGAGGTGGTCTGGCCCAACCTGCGCGCCGGCGCCCAACGCGCAGGCCGCGACCCAAGCCGGCTGACCATCGCCTCAGAGACCATCTGCTCGGTCAGCAACGACGGCGCCGAAGCACTGCGCCGCGCGAAGATCCAGGTCGGGGTGTACGCCTCCTACCCGGTCAGCGAACCACTCGTCGCCCAGCACGGGCTACAGAAGGAACGCCTGGCCGTCCTCGACGCACTGATGAGGGAAGGCCCCGGCTGCTTCGAGCGCGTCGTGGACGACAAGCTCGTCGAGGCGCTGTCGATCACCGGCACCCCCGACGAGTGCCGCCGCAAACTACGCGACTTCGGCGACCGGTTGCCGCACGTCATCCTGCACACCCCCTACGTCGCCCCCCTCCAGCAGGAGGAGAGCGCCGACGCGTACCGCAACATCGTCGAGACGTTCGCGCGCTGATGCTTTCTGCCGGAACGGCATTCCCGACGCCGGACCCCAGCTGGCCCACGAACCCGACGATCAACGCAGCCTTCACCATCGGCGCCGCGATCCCGCTGCTCATCGGGCTTGTCCTCGCGGCGCGGATCTACCGCGCGGAGGGTTCTCCGGTCGGCTTCATCTGCATCGTCGGCGGCGCGGTGGCGAGCCTCGTCGAGCCGCTGGTCACCTACGTCGGATTCGTCCACTACCCGCCGCAACACCAGTGGACCGTGTTCACTGGGTTCGGGGAGTCGATCCCGCTGTTCCTGACCCTCGCGTATTCCGCGGAGATCGGCCTCGGCTCGTTCGCCGTGTGGCGCCTGCTGGGGCGCGGCGGTGGCCCGAGGATGGTCATGCGGGTCTGGTGGGTGGTCATGCTGGCCGACGTGGTTCTCGAGACGCCGGCGCTGTGGCTGAACGTGTTCTATTACTACGGGCCGAGGCCCTTGAACTTCTTCGGGTTTCCGCTGTACTGGGCGCCGTTGGACGCCACGTTGGCTCTGCTGCCCGGCGTTCTGCTTTACCTGTTCCAGCGCCGTGAATGGCACGTCGGACACTACCTGCTGGTGATCGCGGTCTACCCCACCAACGTGATGCTCGTATACCTCGGCGCGGGATGGCCGATCTTTTCCTTACAGCACGCCGAGGTGTCGATGGTGTGGCTCTGGGCGGTTTCGGCGCTCACCCTGCTCCTCTGTTGGGTACTGGCACGAGCGGCCGCCGCGGTCTCAGTCCTGCCCACCGATGCCGTCGAATCGGTGCGGTTCGCGTTTCGCGGCGGCGCTCGACGATCCCCCCGAGACCCGCAGGAGGCAACAGGTGGTTGACGCACAGGCCGAGTTCCGACACGAGCCGGGCCCGGAGCCGAACTGGCAGGAGAACTACATGTTCCTGGGCTGGGACGACGCCCAGGGTATCGCCGTCTACCTGCACCTGTGTCATCAGCCGGTGCGGGGCTCGATCGATGTCAAGGCTCTGGTGGCCATGGACGGCTCGGTGGTCACCACCGACTTCGAGCACGACGGGTCGGATTGCCTGGCTGCGCGGGGCTTGGACGCGGACGTCAGTGTGCCGCTCGAGCGCTGGAGGCTGCGTTACAGCGGGCAGGGCACCCGGGGGCCGGCCGGCGGTTGGGTCTCCGGTACCGGCGAGGTGCCGCTCGGGTTCGACCTTGAGCTGCACGGACGCTCGCCGGCGGTGGACTGGACACCGTTGGTGGGGCTGGTCGACTTCCCCGAGCGGGTGGCCAAGACCCACTACGAGCAGGGGATGAAGGTCGCCGGCCGGGTCTGGGCCGGGGACCGGGAGTCCACGATGAGCGGGCTGCTCATCCGCGACCACACCTGGGGGTTCCGCGAGTTCGATTTCGACCTCGGCTTCTGGACACCGATGGTCTTCGGCGATTCCGAGTACTTCGTCTGCGGCTCCAGCATCCTGCTGCACGGCAAGTGGGTCGGCCTGCTCATGCATACCGACGAGAGCGGCACGATCAGAGTGGCCAAGGAGCACTTCGCTCGCGCGAACGGCCCCCTGATCCCAGGCAAGTACGACAAGGCGACCGTGCTCAGTGTCTCGGACGACCACCCCTACGACCGTTTCGAGTTCGACGGCCGCCTGACCGTCCCCGTGCCGTATCAGACCCTGACTGAAGGACGAAAGGTCATGACCGACCTCTACTCCCATGTCAGGTACGGCGACCGCTCCGGTTTCGGAACCTTTCAATGGGCCTAGAGGCGCTTCCAGTCGAGCCCGCCGTGGCCGGCCATACAGTTCCCGACTTCAAACGGTTGATTCTGATTCGTGAGTTCAACATGTTAGACCAGGAGTGGCGACGGCACCGCTGGGAGTTCGAGTACGCCCGCCGGCCCGGACGCAGTCGGCAATCGACTGACAGTCGGAGCAGCAGAAGGCAATAGGCCGCCCCCGGTCTCGGACATGATGATTTCGTCGATATCGAAAGACGCGGCGTGGCCGGATTCGGTCATAGATTCACACAGAAAGGTTAATCACCGTGCGACATATTGCCATCCACGGCCCGCGGCCACGACCAGACGCCCGGGCACACATCGCCGACGACCGCGCACACCAGGACCAGCGCGACGAACGCGGGAGGCCGTCTATCGAGACCCGAGCACTCCAATACGCCGCGCGGATGGCCGTCCACGACGTCGATATTCTCATCGACGCTGCAGGTGCAGCGCACCGCGCCGCGAGCGGGCCACCCGATGCCGCCGTCAGCTTCGGTGACTACGAATTGCTCGGTGGCGCCGCAGACATCACGGCCGGGCAACCCGCTCGTCAGCGGTGGTGATTGCCGTGCGCTCCGGCATCACCAGCTCGGCAAACGCTCTGGTAAGCGCCTCGGTGGTGCTGACCGCCGCAATTATCTGCGCTGGCGCGGCGGGCGCCGACCCAAGCCAGCAGGATCAGTTTCTGGCGCTGCTCGAACAAGAGCAGATTCCGCCCGTCGATGACGGTGAGGTGGCTGGCGTCGTCGCCCGAGCCCATCAAATTTGCGGCGAACTCAATGGCGGCACCCCGGTCGACGCCTTGGTAAACGACGAGATGAACCGTGGGTATGAGGACAATCCGCGTTTACACCTATATCCCGACCGCGTCAGAAGAACCGCAGTCAGATTCGTCACCGCATCAGTGGACGTCTACTGCCCACGCCATCAAGGCGAGCTTCCGCCGTACGAGTAAGTCACTGAGTCCGTTGGCGATCGGGGTTTACAGAAACGACCGCCGTCATGGCATCGCCTCGGCCCACGTGATATGTCCCTCGTAGCCAAGCGTTTTCGCCTTGCCGCGGTAGCGATCCCGCAGCTGCGCATAAGCCGCGTCGTCGCCGTGCGCCCGGGCCAGCAGCGCGCGCAGCCGCAGCAGCCAGACATCACGTATCACCAGACCTTCTTCGGCTGGCGCGGCCGCTAACCGCTTGACCGCGGCCTCGGCTTCGGACACGTCACCGTCGGACGGGCGTTCCAGCAGTGTCGCCACCAAAACACCGGTCGCCGGAATGCCCCACTCCAGCAGCTGCCCCGAGCTGAACAACTGGTCGACGGCGGCGCGCATGAGCGGGACGGCGTCATCGCAATTGCCCCGCCGAGCCCTCTCCCGTGCCAGATACACGTTCACTAGGGGTAACTCGCCCAGCAGATACCCTTGGCGCGGTAACGCGCTGCTGAGCTCGGCCAGCAGCTTTTGTCCGCGGTCGTTCTCGGGATCTGTTGGGCCGTGCACCAGCGCAAGGCCCAGGGTCATCTGCGCGATCGCCACAGCGAGGTCATCACCGGATCGGTCGGCGATCTGCAGAGCATCCTGGCTCTCGCGCACCGCCCGATCATCGGCAGCCAGCACGCCAAGCGGTATCCCTGGGAGGTAGACGTAGGCGGCGACCGTCGCGTAGGACATGGCGTCGGCGCTCCGGGTGATCGCGAGGCCGTGCCACATGTCGTCACGCCATCCGGGACGACCCAGGCACCAACAGGCCTCGGCCCGCTGCGCAAGGGCGAGCGCTAACGGAGACCCGAACACAAAGTTACCCGTTGAGGGGTCACCGTCGGCCAGGTCGATCACCCGCTGTGACCACCGCAGTACGTCACAAAACTCAGCGCTCAACCCCTTGGCGTGGATCGCCGCGAAGGATAGCGCCACCAACAGGGTCGCATCGCCGATCGACTCGATGAGGGCCATATGTTCGGATGCCAGCTGCGACGCCTCACGCGTCCGGCCCTGAAACGAATGGTCCACCACCAACCCCGCCATCCCGATGGCCAACGACGCACCTCTGCGACGTCGCTCAACAGCGGGCCGGGAGTAATCGATTTGTCGTAGCTTAGCTAGGCGCCTAACAAAAGTTTGAGTTGTTTGCCAGCGTGTCCGGTCGCCTGTGGAGCGATCATCGCCATCAGGCTGCGGCGACCGGCGAGTTTTGTGGACTCATCGTCATTTCTTCATCTCTGCCATGGCGGGAAATGGCCACGGTGCCAGATCTAGTTCCGCGATGGGAATGGTCACTCGAATTGAGGTGCGACGAGCTCAGTAACGCGCCACTGCAGTTTTGTCCGGTCCCGGGGCGGTACTACTCAGCATGATCCACCGACGGTATTTGTTTCGCGCCGGCGCCAAGCGCACGCCGTCAGGGCTTCACTGTGTTCGCGCCCTGGGACGGGCTAGCAGGGCGGCGAGTTCGTCGCGGCCCGTGGTTCCTGTCTTCGACATCGCCCGATAGACATGGCTTTCGACGGTGCGTACGGACAGCGTCAGACGCTGGGCGATTTGACGGCTGGACAATCCCTGACCGATCAGCATCACGATCTCGCGTTCCCGATCGGTTAGCGGCAAGGGCTCGCCGGCCTGACGAAGCGCCGGAGTACTGGCGCCCCATCGTTCGGCTAGAGCGGCGGCGCGTGTCGAGCAACTCAAACCTGATCCCCGAAGGCCTTGCCGTCGATATGTCTGGGCGGCCTGAGCGGCCGCATCGACGGCGGCAACCAGGTCGCCAAGACGCTCGAATTCGTCTGACAGCGAGGCTAATTGGGCAGCGTCGCCATCGCGCAGGGCCGCGGCGAACCGCGCGGCCACTCCGACACGGGGCCCCTCGACGATCCCCTCGAGCTCACGCAGCCGAAGTGCGCCGGAACGGTCACCCGAACTGGGTGGCGGTCTGCAGACACATCACTTCCGCTGCGAATTGCCCTTTGCCGGCAGCCCGTTGGGCCGCCGACAGCAAGACGGCGATCGCCTCGCTGACCGCGCCCTGGCCCGCTGCCACCCACGCCCGAGCCAGGCTCAGCTCGTAGTCCAGCGACCGAAATGGACGTCGCACCTCGTCGAGCGCGGCAAGTGCGGCGGCTGCCTCGTCAGTTGACCCGCGTATGGCTAGCGCGGTCGCGCGTGGGATGTGATAACGGTACCCCCAGCCCAAAGGGTGGGTGCCAAACATCCCTGACGCTGCCTGGTCCAGCAACGCACACGCGGAATGAAGGTCGCCTGCGCCGAGGGCGGCCCGACCCGCCACGGCAGCACCGAGTAATTGAGCCGCTCCCGGCAGGTTCGCTGCCTGCTGCTGCACGCGTTCGACGACGTCAGTGGCGTCACCGATCCGCCCGGATAGCACCAGCGCGCTCACGTGAGAATCGGAAATGTTGAACCTCATGTGCGGTGCGTCAAAGGAGCGCGCCGCGGACGGTGTATCCCGCTACTGCCGTGCCCACAGCTTCGGTGGTGCGTCCGGCGTCCGCGGCGATGGTAGCGAGAGCCCAGGCTATCTCGGCACCGACTACGGCGGGCAGGTCATCGAGCGCGAGTTTCTTCGATGCTTGCAATGCCTTATCGGGCTGGTCCATTGCAAACCAGTACACGGTAAGGAAGGCGTCGATATAGCTGTGAGCCTGCGGTGGTGTGGTGCGCGACGCGTCGTCGATAATTTGTTTCGCACGTTTGGGGTCACCGAGCGCCCAGAGTAGGTTGCTCGCGCGAAAGAACGCGAATCTCGCGCGGTCAGCGTCGGTCAACTGGCCCGTATCAATCTCGGCGAGCACCGCGTCTGCCTCTCCGCCGCGGCCAAGCCACGAAAGGGCATGCGCGCGAATAAAATTCGGTTCTACACCCGCTCCGACGTGGATGGCCGCCGCCGCGAGTCGATCGGCCAGGGGCAGATCCGCCAGCCAGACCGCGCCGTGAGCCGCCCTGACGAGTAGGTCCGCGTCGGGTGCGAGGTCGGAGTCGAGACTCAAGGTGGCCCGCCGCACGACGACCTGGATGTCGTCGCGCTCATCGGACCCGGCGAGTTCGGCGGCGACCAGCGCGCGCAGGCGCCGCAACTTCGTTGGTGGCGCGACGCTGCGGCGCACCTCGCCGTAGAGCGGGTGCGCCACCCGCACCTGCACACCAACAAGGCCCGGCTCTAGCGTGATCAGACCGCGGGTATCGGCCTCCTCGACCGCGGCCCGGTCAGTGATCCGCCGCAGCGCCGCCAGTTCGATCGGCTCCCCGACAGCCAGCGCGTCGACCACATCACTAACTGGGGTGGGTAGGTCCCCGATGCGGGATTCGATCAGCTCGACCAAGCTGGGCGGCATGATCGGATCACCGACCCAGCGCCAGTACCCGTGTTGTTGCACGACGCGGCCCTCAGCGACCTCCTGTTCGACAATGTTCCGAAGATACAGGGCGTTGCCGCGAGTGAGCTTCCAAAGCCGTTGAACGGCATCCGGATCCACCGATCCGCCTAACGTCACCGACAGTAGCGTGGTGGTTTCGTCGAGTGACAGCGGCTGCAGATCAAGGCGCTCGAACCGGCCACCCTTCCATACCTCCTGCACCGCAGTGGGAATGGGTTCACCGTCACGAACGGTAAGCAGCAGTTTCGCTGCGCCGCGCTGCATGATCTGGTGCACAACGAATATCGACAAATCATCGAGCAGATGCACGTCATCGACACCCACCACCACCGTGGCGTCCGAAGACGCGGCCGTCAGCGACTCGATCACCCCCCGCAGCAACTGAACGGTATCGGTGACACCCGACGGCGCCCATGCGGTGAAAGCACCCAGCGGAATCGCCCGAGCCGAAGATGTGCCGACCGCCCATCGGCATTCGCGTCCTTGCAACTCAGCGGCAGACAAGGCTTCACGGGCAATCCGGCTCTTGCCCACACCTGCTGCCCCGTAGATAACGATCCCTGAAGCATCCGAAGCCAAGATGGCGGCCTTGATAGCGGCCATCTCCTCCGAGCGGCCAATTAACGGCCACGGCAAGTGCACCTGGAAAGCCTACGTGCGATCACCGCAGACGCTGGCGCTTATCGCGCCCACTAATCATGCCGCGGATCGCCAACTGGCCAAACTTCTTCTGGGGCCGTTCTACCGCCCTATGCTAGTTAACCGGGACCTGGGGGCCGGAGGCGTCGGAGGGTCTGATGACCGTAGCGACCGCGTGCCACACGTGTGGTACCGAGCCGCGCCGGGGTGCGCGATTCTGTGATGGCTGCGGTGCACCGGTCGCGGCGCACGATACCCGTGCGGAGTTCAAGCAGGTGACGGTGTTATTCGCCGACGTGGTGCATTCGATGGACATCGCCGCGGCGGTGGGCGCGGAGCGGTTGCGCGAGATCATGGCTGAGCTCGCCGACCGCTGTGCGGTGGTGGTGCAGCGGTACGGCAGCACGGTCGCACAGTGGACCGGTGATGGGATCATGGCGGTGTTCGGCGCGCCAATCACGTTGGAGGACCACGCGGTTCGGGCCTGCCTGGCCGCTTTGGGCCTTCAGGACGAGGCCAAGCGCCTTGCCGTCGATGTGCGTAAACGCGACGATATCGATCTGCGGTTGCGGGTCGGGCTGAACTCCGGCGAGGTGATCGCCGGTGGGATGGGTTCGGGCCCGTTTGGTTACGCCACCGTGGGTGAGCAGGTCGGGATGGCCCAGCGGATGGAGTCGGTGGCCCCGCCGGGTGGGGTGATGCTGAGCGCGTCGACGGCGCGGCTGGTGGAGGGCGCGGCGATTCTGGGTGAGTTGGAGTGGGTCCGGATCAAGGGTGTCGACACGCCGGTGCCCGTCCGTCGGCTGTTGGGCATGGGCGACGGGCACCGCGGCGCCGGGCGTGCGGAGTCGAATCTGGTCGGCCGCGGCTGGGAGATGACCGCCGTCGAGGGCTTGCTGGAGCGTGCCATCGACGGCCACGGCGGGGTGGTCGGGGTGGTGGGATCACCGGGTATCGGCAAGAGCCGTCTGGTGCGGGAGGTCACCGCAATGGCCGCGGCCCGGGGCGTGGAGGTGTTTACTGCCTTCTGCGAATCACACGCCAGCGACATCCCGTTTCACGTCGTGGCGCGGTTGCTGCGGGCAGCCTTCGGCGCGTGTGATCTGGACGCCCCGGCCGCCCGCACCCAGGTGCGGGCTCGGGTGCCCGATGCCGACGCCGAGGACGTGCTGCTGTTGGAGGACTTGCTGGGCATCGCCGATCCTGACGTGGCGCTGGCCAAGGTCGATCCGGATGCGCGGCGGCGGCGGTTGACGGCGCTGGTCAATGCCGCGTCGGTGGCCCGCCAAGCTCCGGCGGTTTACGCCATTGAGGATGTGCACTGGATCGACGGTGTCAGCGAGTCGATGCTGGCCGACTTCGTCACTGTGGTCCTGCAGACCCATTCGCTGGTGTTGGTCACCTACCGCCCTGAATATCGGGGCGCGTTGAGCGGGATCGCCGGTGCGCAGAGCATCGCCCTTGGGCCGCTGAGTGATTCGGAGACCGCAGCACTGGTCACGGAGCTGTTGGGCCCGGACCGCTCGGTCGGCGGGTTGGCCACCATGATCGCCGAAAGGGCTGCCGGTAATCCGTTTTTCGTTGAGGAGATGGTGCGGGATCTGGCCGAACGGAGTGTGCTGACCGGGGCCCGTGGTGATTATGTCTGCCAGGTCGATCATGCCGATGCTGTCGTGCCGGCGACCCTGCAGGCCACCATCGCCGCCCGTATCGACCGGCTCGGCCCCGCCGCCAAGCAGACTCTGCATGCCGCGGCGGTGATCGGGTTGCGGTTTGCTGCAGAGCAGTTGGCGTTGCTCGATGGTGAGGCTGAGCTGGGCGAGTTGATCGCTGCCGAACTCGTCGACCAGGTGCGGTTCACCCCGCACGCCGAGTACGCCTTCCGCCACCCGCTGATCCGGACGGTGGCCTACGAAACACAGCTGAAGTCCGATCGCGCCGAACTGCATCGGCGTCTGGCCACCGCGATCGAACAACGCCACCCGGATTCGCTGGAGGAGAACGCGGCACTGATCGCCGAGCATTTCGAGGCCGCCGGTGACCTGCGCGCCGCTTTCGGCTGGCACATGCGCGCCGGGGCATGGGCGCAAGTCCGCGATATCAGGGCCGCGCGCAACAGCTGGGAACGGGCCCGAACGGTCGCCGACCGGTTGGCCACCGATGACCCGGGCCGGGCGTCTATGCGCATCGCCCCGCGAACTCTGCTGTGCATGAACACCGTCCGCGTCGCCGGCAGCATTGCCGATACCGGCTTCGACGAACTGCGTGACCTCTGCAGCGCCGCCGGCGACACAGTGTCGCTGGCGATCGGCATGGCCGGCCTCGTGATGACGCTGGTATTCCATAACCGCTATCGGGAAGCGGCGCAGCTTGCGTCGGACCTCAGCCCGCTGCTCGAGTCGATCGCCGATCCGGCGTTGACGTTGATGTTGATCGTGGCCCAATCCATGTGGATGGCAGGCCAGCCAGCCGAAGGTCTGCGCTTGGCGCAGCGCGTCATCGACCTAGCCGACGGCGATCCCACCAAGGGCAGTCTCGGCCCCATTGGGTCACCGTTGGCGATGGCGATCATGATGCGTGGCAGCTGTCGATATTGCCTCGGTGCGCCAGGCTGGAGGGAAGACCTGGACCAGTCGATCACGCTGACCCGCAGTGTCGACGCGATGACCCTGATCACCCCCGTGCTGTATAAGTACCGCTTCGCCGCTCATGCCGGGGCTGTGCTGCCCGACGCGGCGGCCGACCGGGACACCGCCGAAGCGATGCGGCGGGCCGAGCATTCCGGCGATGACTTCCAGGTGGATGCCGCCCGGGTGAGCCGCGGCCTTGTCCTGATCCATCAGGGTGGTTCGCAACGCGCGGCCGGTTTCGCGCTGCTCGCCGAGTTCCGTGAAGCTAATCTGCGGCACGGGTACGCGAAAGACGTAGTGAGGACTGTCGACACCGAGATCGCAAAGGAGAAAGCCAGAACCGGCGATATCGACGGCGCCATCCAGCTGGCACGCGCGGTCGTCGACTACTCGTTCGACGCGGGCGACGTGCTCTCCCTTGGAGAGGCCGTCCGGGTCTTGGCGGAATCACTGCTGCAGCGCGGCACCAGCGCCGATCTCACCGAGGCGCAGGCCGCGATCGACCGGCTGGCAGCGGAGCCGACCGACCCGGGATTCGTCCTGTTCGAGCTTCCGCTGCTGCGGCTGCGGGCTCTTCTGGCGCAGGCTCGCGGCGATGCCGCGACGTATGCGCAGTTCCGGGATCGCTACCGCAACATGGCGAAAACGCTTGGCTTCGAAGGGCATATCGCGTTGGCCGAGGCGATGCCGTGACGGCGCGGTTCATCTAGCCCGATCGGTGAGGACATGATTTCTCGCCATCCAATCGTCGATATAGCTCATCGTGACCGGTAGAGCCGCCCCTGAAAACACCATGTGGTCGGAGCGGGGAATCTCAACGGAGGTCCCGCGCTGGTACCGGGCCGCGGTTCGGCGCACGACCCTAGCCGGCACGATGCGGTCGTACTCGGCCCCCATCACTAGGACGGGGGCAGTGACTGCCGCGAAATCAACAACGTTGGCCTTCGAAAGCTTTGGCACCGCAAGCAGCAATTCCCATAGATAGCGCCCTGATTCGCAAACGAAACCGTCATAGATCTCGCGGGCGATGTCCTCGCTCTGTGTGTTGGCGATCCAGCGTCGAAATTGCTCGAACGTCGGGGGTTGCCACGGCTTAGTCCACGAACGTGGCCGTAATAGATGCGGCAGGGACATGCGCACGGTTGTGCCGGTCGTACCGAGGATGCCCGCCGCCGGGCCCGGGCATGCTGCCACCAGGCCAGCGTGGCGTGTGCGGGCGGCGACCAGCTGCGCTAGCAATCCGCCCATCGAGTGACCTATCAGCAGCGGGGTCGAATCCAGCGAATTCACGAGTGCCACCAAGTCATCGGTGTAGTCCCGAAGGCTCAGTGAGGCGACCTTCATCGCGCCCTCGTGCGAGGACAGTTCGTGATGGCGCAGCGTCGGCGTGTGCGTCACGTATCCACGCTCTTCGAATGCAGTGCGCGCCGGAGCCAACTGCTGCCCGCGGCCCCAGGAGCCGTGGATGAGAACGACGTGCTTGGTGTCGCACATGAAACAAAGGATGACAGCCGATGCGCCAAATGGTGCCCCGTACCCGAGTCAAGTTGTTTTCCCGGTCGAACGGAGACGAGAGCTAATCAGTCCGCTTTTGGCTTACCGCGCATCAGTCCCTGCCTGCCTCAACGGCATTGATTGCCTCCCGAACTCGGGGAACGCTCTCCCCATCCGGGCCGAGAATTCCGCTCGATCGTCGGGGCCGTTGCTGGGTCTGACGATGTGAACTTGAGATGGCCCGGGCGTGACGGTTCGGCGTGCCGGCCGGCGATTTGCCGCGCTGCTGTGGCCAGCGCAGCTATGAATTTACGGTGAGCAACCACCATGTAAACCTGACTCAGCAGGAAAGCTCGTTGATCGGCGAGAGTCATCCCGACGCTCTGGAGCGCATGAACGAGAAGCAGCTGAAGGATCTACAAAGCCGGCTCAGGACTGCGAGGGAGAAGAACTTCAGCCTGTTGCGGCGGCAGGGTGCGGCCCGGGTGGAGGCCGAGGGTTCTCGCGGCGCCGCGTACCCGGCTAACGAACGACGTGGCGAAAAGGTGGAGGTTTTCGACGAGGCGCTAGCTCGGGTGGGCCAGCGCCTCGCCTCGCTGCGCGGCACCGAGTAGCGCCAGCCGCTCTACGGGTTGAAACGTTTCAACTCGAACTGTCTTGAGGCGTCGGTCATTTCACCCTTTTGATCAATCGATACTTTGGTTGTCCCTAGCGGGATAGCTGAGTAGCGGGCGCGGCGGGTTCTCGCGAGTTGCTCAAAGCGTTGCCGCGGAGCCTCTATCGACGGTTCGCGGCGAAGAACCGCCAGATGGTGTCGGTGGCGTTGAGTGCCGTTGACGGTGGGGGGATGTTGCCTATCCGTTGCGCCAGTGGGCTCGGGTCACCACCCGGCCACTGGTGGCCGGCGCCTGCCACCGAGATCAGTTCCACCGTGCGCCCGTCGGCGCACCCGGACGTTTGGGTGGTGACATCCCCTGCGGTCGTCGAGCTGGGTTGCCCGCACCCATCGATACCGCGCCATGTCGCGTTGACGGCCTGCACCGAGGGGCCGTCGACGCGCGCGGTCCCGTCCTCCGAGACAGCCTTGCCCGGCCCGCCGTTGTAGGGGACTCTGTCGTCGGCGGTGCCATGTATCTGTAGCACCGATGTCGGCCGTGCTCCCGAGCAGTTGGTCAGCAGCGTGCCCGCTACGGGGGCGATCGCCGCGAACGTGTCGGTCTGGCAACCCAGACGAAGCGCCATCATGGCTCCGTTCGACATGCCGGTGGCATAGACGCGCGCTCGATCGATGGGCATCTCTTGGTCGATGGTGCCGACCATGGCGGTGATGAAGCCGACGTCGTCGGCGTTGGTACGCTGCGGTTCGCCACAGCACGACCCGGCGTTCCATGCGCGCATGAGTCCGTCAGGGTAGGCGACCAGGAAATGGCCGGCGTCGGCTTCGCTGTCCCAGTGGTAGGAGCGTTCGGCCTGGGCCCCGGTTCCGAAGCCGCCGTGCAGCATGACCACCACCGGGGCACCGTCGTTCAGCCCCGGTGGGCGGTACAGGTGGAAGGTTCGGCTGACCCCGCCGACGTCGATCGTCTGGGTGGATTGCCCGACCGGGATCGACGCGCCCGGTGTCCCTAGTGCATGACCGTCACCGAGGCACCCGCCGAGCACCATGACCAGGGCTCCGAGGAGGAACACGACCAGTGGCCGAAAGTATCCAGATCGCATAGCCCCATCGTGGCAGGTGCACCGATATTTGACAAGTAACTTGTCAATTCCTGCGGAAGTGGCACACTGTTGGCGATGCGAGGTGTTCGAGATGCCAAGTGGGAGCCCACGGTACCGGCACTGGTGAACCTGGTGGCCGCGTCTGGAGCGCCCCGCTTGAAGGCGGCTTTCGCGGCCGCCGGGCTCGACGGGATTCGGCCCGCCCAAGCGGTTGCCCTAGTGCCGCTGGCGGCCGGCGGCTTACACGCCTCAGAGTTGGCCGAGCGGCTCAGGGTCAGCCGGCAGGCGGTGGCTCAAGCCGTGGCGGCGCTGGAACGGCACAACTATGTCGTGCGAGACCCTCACCCCTCCGACGCCCGTGCGCGCATCATCGAGCTCACGCTCCGGGGCCGCCATGCACTGCGCGTAATGCGTTCCAACGCACTCGATGTGGAGAAGCGATGGCGCGATGTATTGGGAGAACACCGATTCGGAGAGCTGCGCGAGACGTTGTCGGCGCTGCTTTCGGCTGATTCAGCCGACGGCTCAGGACCGGAAAAGGCCTAGCCGCACAGCCAACACCAAGCCGCGTCGGGTGTGAGACCATCGCTAGCCGGTGGCACGCAACCTCGCCCAACCTGTTCAAAAGCTCTCGCTGCTGCGTTCACCTACAGACGGATCATTCCACGTGCGACCCGGGTGAGGCGACCGTGTGACCCTGGCCGTCGTCAGCCAAGTACGTAACGTGGTACCACCGTGACGACGGCGTTGGAGGCGTACCGGATTCCTCGGCCGCAGTCGCCCGCTCCACTCGGACGTCCGTCAGGTGCGGATTACGCAAGCGAATGTAGCCTTCGAGCTCGGCGTCCCGCGCAGCGTCGGTGAGAGATGCGCTTGCGATCGCCCTGCCCTCGTACCTCGTCCAACTCACACTGACATCTTGCTCCGCCAACGCGAGAGCCGTCACGCCGTGGGTTCTAGCGCCCCTGTCGTGACCGGCAGGTCGTCTACCCGGTGTCGCCCGTAAACGAATTCGAAAATCGGGGTGGCCATGAGGGTAGTAATGATCGCTACCAACACCAAGATGGTGAAGAGGGTTGGGGTGATGATGCCGGCTTGAAGCCCGATGTTGAGAAGAATCAGTTCAATCAAGCCACGGGCATTCATCAACGATCCCAACGCAATCGACTCGCGGATGGGTACCTTCCTCAGTCGCGCAGCTAAGCTGCACGCGACTCCTTTCCCTGCGACCGACACAATGAGCAGCCCCAACGTCACCGCCCACAATGCCGGGGTGTTCACAAGGCCGATCTGGGTGTTGAGCCCGGAATAGACGAAGAACAGCGGCAGCAAGAACGTGGTGACAAGCGGCTCAAGGCTGGCGGTGAGGTGCTGCGCGAAGAACCCATCGGGCATGGCGACACCCAGGATGAAGGCGCCGAATATGGCGTAGATTCCGATGGTGTCTGTGAACCAGGCGCATGCCATGAGCAGGATCAGCACGGTGCAAAGCATCGGCGCGGTGATCGTGTTTCGGCGTTCCGATATTGCACCGAGTACACGCAATCTCTTGCGCCCGATCGTCATCAGGAGCACGGAGTACAGAATTCCGCCGACGATGGCTGTTACAGCGGTCACCGGATTACCGCGATGGATGGCCAACACTATTGCCAAGATGCACCACGAGAGCGCGTCGTCAGTTGCGCCACATGCCAGAGCGAGAGTGCCTAAAGATGTTCCGGAAAGCCTTTGCTCGAAGATGATTCGGGCGAGCATGGGAAAGGCAGTCGTCGCAATCGACGCGCCCAGAAACATCATTGCCATCACGAGCGTGACGCGTTTCCCGAAGTAATTTCCGCTCGCCAGCAACGGCATGGCGACGAGCGCCCCTAAGGCGAGCGGCGTGAAAATACCGGCTGCCGAGACCGCAGCCGCGGTACCGGCACGGTGTTTGATGAGGTTGACGTCGAAGTTGAGCCCGATGAGAAACATGTAGAGCACCAGCCCGATCTGGGCCATGGTGTACAGCACGATATTCGTGGGTCCCTGGGGAAATAGGTGATGCTGTAAACCCGGCGCCAGCCCACCGAACACTGAGGGACCAAGGACCACGCCGGCAATCATTTCGCCAACGACTTGGGGCTGCCCGACGCGTTGCGCCACCAGCCCCACGACACGACAAGTCCCGAGAATAACGGCCAGCTCGAGGAAGAAATGGATAGCAGTCGCTGCGGGCATGGGTCAGGTCCTATCGCTCCATCGGAAAACCGCAAGGCACGCGATGAGACCACCGATACTCCATGCCGACAGCACAGAAAATGTTTGCCAGTGCTCCCAACTGCCGGCCGGTTCATAGCGAGCCATGTCCGAAGGCAACAGCACTGACCGAAATCCTTGAGCCATCCACTTGACCGGAAAGATGGAGCCGAGAATCAACATCCACGCCGGCAACAAGATCAGCGGCACGTACGTGCCCGAGACGAACTGTAACCCGACCGCTGGACCATTGGTGATCACAGCGGCTGAAACCGCGTTGCTGGCAAAGTTGCTGATGAATATGCCCAGCAACGAGCAACTGACGATGCCCAGCAGAAAGACCCACGTCAGCGTGAACCATCCGAAGATGTCTGTGGGTAGGCGAAGTTTGAAGACAAGCACTCCCACCGTCAGAAGTACGACGGCCTCGGCGAAACTGGCGACGGCAACCAGCGAGATTTTTCCGATGAAGTACGACGATGCGGTCGCTGGTGTACCACGAAGACGCTTCAGGGCGCCGGTTTCGCGGTCGGCGGCAATGCCGATGCCGAGGTTGATGAACGATGTCGAGAGAATTCCGTAGGCGAGCATGCTCGCCGCGATCACGGCACCGGTGCTGGTCCCGCTGTGAGGCAGTTTCGTCGCGAAGATCGAACCCAGCAGTATGCAGATCACCGCCGGCATCGAGAAGGTCAGACCCAACTGCTCCGGCCGACGGAAGAACATCTTCAGCTCGGGGACGACTCGCGACAATCCGATGCGCAGCGAAGAAGGGACCTGTACCGCTGACTCGGCCGCTCGGTGTCGCGTCGGTGAGGCACTCTCCACGTGATCGACGGCCATCATGCCAGGCCGATCAACTGCAAATAAGCGTCTTCGAGCGTTGGTCGAGTAACGGTCAACTGGGCCAGTTCTGCCCCATCCTTTGACCTCTGCCTGATCAAGTCGGTCGGATGGTCTGTCTCCTCCACGTGAACCTCGGCGCCCTCCATCCACCGGACGGTCGCGGCAGTGCTCACATGGCCGGTGAGTTTTGCCGGCGAGTCGACTGCCACCACCCTGCCGCCGGCGACAACGGCGACACGGTCTGCCAGCGTGGCGGCTTCGTCGAGGTAGTGGGTGGTGAGCACGACGGTCGTGCCATCGCTGGCCAAGAGTCTGATGAGATCCCAGAACTGTCGTCTGGCTTCTGGATCGAAGCCGGTCGTTGGTTCGTCCAAAAAGACCAGTTGAGGCATGCCAAGGATGCCCAGAGCGACGTCGAGCCGACGGCGCTGCCCACCTGACAGCGTCCTCACGCGCGCACCGGAAACCGAGCCGAGCCCGGCGAGTTCAAGAACCTCCCCGGGGATTCGAGCTCTCCCATAGCATCTCGCGAACATCTGCACCGTTTCGGACACGGTCAACATTCCGAAGTCGCTGGCGTCTTGCAGCACGATGCCGATCTTGGCGCGCCAGCTCCTGCCCGCAGTTCCGGGGTCTTCGCCCAGAACACGCACGTGGCCAGAGTCGCGCTGTCGGTGCCCCTCGAGGATCTCCACGGTCGTGGACTTGCCCGCACCGTTGGGTCCGAGGATCGCAAATATCTCGCCGTAGCCGACATCGAGATCCAAATCCCGCACCGCAGGTACGCGCCCGTAGGTCTTAGACAGGCTGCGAACGTAGACCGCACAGGACTGACCCGTCACGACTGAGCCCCTCCCGGTTCCGGCTCAGTGGCGGGCCTCTCAAGTTCGGCCAACAGCTCTCGCAGGTCGGCCTCGGATAGCTGCTCTACGAGTCGGTCGACGTCGTCGTCGGCCGCAGAGGGGTCTAATTGTGTATCGGAGACCGCAGGCGGGTCGGCGCCGTCCAATCGGAGGTCGGCAAGTATTCGAACGGCCAGTGAACTGACGCTGACACCTCTGAGTAGCTCTAACACCGGTAGATCGATCGCGAACATCCCATTGACCCGAAGTCTGAAATCCATGGCCATCAGTGAGTCCAAGCCGAGGTCGTCGAGCGCGTCGTCGAGTCCAATGTCGCCGGCACCGAGATCAAAGACGGCTGCAGCGATATCTCGAACACGATCGGCGACGACGTCGAGCCGGTCAGCTTCCGGGCATCCCGAGATGAAGTCGAGTATCGACGATTGCGAATCGGCCGCATTGTCCAGAGTCTCGGCTGTTCCCAGTTCGCAGAACATCGGTGGCAGCCGGCCGCCGAGCCCGACGCGTCGGGCTCGCCCCCAATCGGCGCTGATAGCAATGACATTGGGAGTCTTTTGGTTGATGAGCCGATCGAGGATTCGCGTGCCCGCCGCCGGCGTGATGAGCTCGAGTCCCCGCTGAGCGTAGACCCTTTCCAGCTTGAGCTCTTCAACCATTCCGACTGACCACGGGCCCCACCCGATAGTCAGCGCCGGCAGCCCTTGGGCCTGACGGTAGTGCGCGAACGCATCCAGGAATGCGTTCGCGGCGGCGTAATTGCCTTGACCGGGCGAGGCGATGACCGATCCAGCAGACCCGAACATGACAAAGAATTCCAGATCGTGATCGTGGAAAACCTTGTGCAGAACGCGAGTACCGGTGATTTTGGGAGCCAGCACTGTGGCGAAATCGGCTTCGCTCATATTCACGAGGAGTTGGTCGTCAACAGATCCTGCGGCGTGGAGGATTCCGCGGACCGGTCGGCCCCCTTCTCGGGTGTGATTTTTCAGCCACATCGCCACCTGTTCGACATCGGTGATATCGACACTGGCCGTGGTTACTTGAGCACCAAGCTGTTCGATCTTTCGGATCGCGGCAATCGTTGCGTGGTGCGCGTCACCGGGAGCGATCAGCGACCAGCGGTCTCGTGGCGGCATCTCGCTTCGGCTCCACAGTGCAATGTGTCGCGCCCCGCGTTCTGCAAGGTAGCTGGCCACTACGCGGCCCAGGGCTCCAGCTCCACCGGTGACAACATAGGTCGCATCAGGCGTGAGTTTGGTTGGAAAGGCTTTCGTTAGGCATTCGCTTAAGCGAAGACGCGGGACGAACGTCGTGCGGCCGCGGATGGCGATCTGATCCTCGGGGTCATCGGCGAGAATGTGCTCGCAGATTTGCTTAGCAGTCTCAACATGGTCGTCGGCGTCGTCGATGTCGATGAGTCCGCCCCACTGGTCAACGAATTCCTGATGGCCGATGACCCGACCGAGGCCCCAAACGGCTGCCTGTTCCGCGGCAAGCACATCGGTTCCCGGTGCCGGTTGCGCGTTGGCGGTTATCAAGAAGAGGCGGGGCGGAACGGTGTCGTGGTCTGCGAAGGCTTTGACGAGATGAAGGATCGTGAAGACGCCTAACTGTTCATTCGTTTCGGCGCCGTCTACGTCCGCGCGCTGGTCGTCGTGGTCACAGATGTCTAGTGGCCAACAGTTGATGATGCCGGCGAGGGTGCCTTCTTCGTCGAGGTGCGTTTCGAGCAACTGGTGTAGTTGCTGGGGCTGGCGGGGGTTCAGCGCGTACCCGCCGTCGATTTTCGTCAGCGCGTCGACCGGCCGATGGGCGACCGTGCGGACGCGTTGGCCGCGGCGCCGCAGCTGCTCCGCGAGCGTCGTCCCGACGCCGGCGGCGTCGACCAAAATGAGCCAGGACAAGCTATTTGGCGAAGTCGCGTCCTCATGCTGACGGTCCACGATGTCGTCGTGTGCGACCCATTGAATCTCGTAGAGCCCCTTATCCACGCGTTCGGGCGACATACGAGATGCAGCGTTGAGTGCTTGCACCGTGAACCCGTTGAAGACGGCGAGCGGCTCACCGTCTTCGCTGTTGATCGTGATGTCGCTCTCGATCTCGTCTTTGGTAGCCGACACGACACGCGCGTGCGCGGTCATGTTTTTTTCGGGTGAACGATATATGGCGCTTTGCCGGATTCGAGTGGGAAGGTAGGGACTTTCCTCTGCTTCGCGTCCGAAAATTGGCGTGCCGAGCAGTGTCTGGAACGCGCCGTCGATGAGTGCCGGGTGGAATCGGTACCAATCGAGTTCGTCGGTGATCTGCTCGGGGATAGCCATTTGGGCTGTCGCCCAGCCATCTCCGGAAGTGATATCGGTGATGGTCTGGAATGCTGCACCGTAGGAGAATCCGACGGCTCGGACCCGGGCGTAAAACTCGTCGCCGTCAACTGTGGTGACATGCTCTGTTCCACTTGGGGTTTCGGTGCGGCTTGGCGGCCTTGAAAGGGCGCTGAGTTCCGCGGTTGCCGTGAGTGTCCACTTCAGGTCCCCACCAGCTGTTGAGGTGAACGCGGCAAATTCCACGGTGCCTGTGTCCTGGTTGAGCGTGGTCCTGAGTATGGGATCGCAGGTTTCGTCAAGGATCAGAGCGCGTTGAAGCCTCAGATTGTCAACTCTGTGGTCCGTTGACCCGTAGGCTGCTGTCCCCGCCGCCAGGGCCATTTCGATGAACACCGCCCCCGGGACGACAGTGCTTCCCTGCACCTCGTGATCCGCGAGAAAGGGGGCACTAGCGGTGCTCAACTCGACCTCCCAGGTCGGATGCACGGCGTTCACCGATTGCCCCAGCAGAGGATGCACCGGGTTGTAGTGCAGGGTCTCCGCCGCTTCCTGGGTTTCATTCCAGAAACGCTTGGATTGCCAGGGGTACAGAGGAAGTTTCAGCAGTCGCGCGCTCTGTCGGGGGTACATCGCGTCCCACGCGACCCTGTGCCCGTGGCAGTGCAGTGCGCCAACGCAATTCATCAACGCACGGCTATCGTCCTCATCGCGCCGCTGGCTCGCCAATACGACAACGTCCGTCTTTTGGGATCCGGCAATCTCGATGATCGACGCCGCCAGAACAGGATGTGGGCCCAGCTCGATGAAGTGCGTGTAGCCGTCATCGAGCAGCCGGCGGACTCCGGACTCGAACAGGACTGTAGAGCGGGTGTTTTGCCACCAGTAAGCGGCGCCGGCAGCGTATCCGTCCAGTCTTTCGCCGGTGACCGTGGAGTACAGGGGGATGGTTGCCGCGTCCGAAGACAGCCCCTCCAGGGCGCTGTGCAGCTCGTCTTTCACCGCGTCCATGTAATGGGTGTGATACGGCACCTTCCCGGTGAGAAACCGGTTGAAGATCTCGAGATGATCGAGTTGGCAGGCGATGTCGTGAAGAACATCGCTGTCGCCGGCGATGGTCACTGCTGACGGGCCGTTGATCGCGGCGATGGATACCCGCCGCCCGAAGTCATCACGTGCTTTATCGTCGATTGTCTCCATGAGTGACTCGGCGCTGAGACCTACAGCGAGCATGCGGCCCAGTCCGGTCGTGCGTTGTTGAAGGCGACTCCGGTGATAGATCACTTGAATCGCTTGCTCGAACGTGAGGACACCGGCGAGGTAATGGGCGGCCACCTCACCGGCGCTGTGTCCGATGACCGCATCAGGATTGATTCCGAACTGTTGGAGCTGCTCAGCGAGTGCGATCTGAATGGCGAAGTTAGCCGGTTGCGCTACCTCAGTGTCACCCATGCGGGAGCACGTCTCATCGGCTCGCAGTTCGTCGACCAAAGACCAACTCGTGTAACGGGATAGCTCGCGGTCGCTGCGCAGGATGCTATCGGTGAACACGGGATAGACGTCAAGAAGCCCGCGGCACATTTTCCACCACTGGGGGCCCATGCCAGTACAGACGAAGGCCAACTTAGACACAGGTGGTTGTGTGCGGCGCGCCTGGATCTGCCCGCCGTCGGCGAGGGCTTGAAGTTGTGCTTGCGCGTCGCTGACACTGCCCACGACGAGGGCAAGGCGATAGTTCAGGTGAGAACGGCGTTGGCTCAGCGTGTAGCCAAGGTCCGGCAGGGTGAGGTGGCGGCGAGCGCTCACGTATTCTGCCAACTGGCTGGCCGTCGCGACTAACGCTTCCTCGCTGCGCGCAGAGATCGGCAGGACGGCCAGCGGTAGATCCTGCACGTGGTCCGAAGGTGCAGAGGCGCTGATCGGGGCGGGCGGCGCAGCAAGCACGACGTGGGCGTTGGTGCCGCCGAAGCCGAACGAGTTGACCCCCGCTATGCGTCGCTTGCAGTCGGGAAACGGGCGACCGGTTCGGGGAATGTCAATACTCAAGTCGCCGAGAGGAATCCGACCGCTGGGGTTTTCGAGATGAAGGTTCGCGGGGATGTACCCGTATTTGAGCACCAGCGCCGTCTTGATCAGTCCGGCCACACCGGCGCCGGCCTCAAGGTGGCCGATGTTGGTTTTGACCGATCCGATCAGCAGTGGATTTGTTGCAGGCCGGTCCGAAGTGAGCGCATTGGCCAGGGCCCGGACCTCGATTGGGTCGCCGACGGGAGTTCCGGTGCCATGCGCCTCCACATATCCGATGTCGTTGGGGTGGACGCCCGCTCGGCGTAGGGCTGTCGTGATCGCTGCTTCTTGGGCTTCGGCACTGGGTACGGTGATGCCGTCGGTGTGGCCGTCTTGTGACACCGCAGTCCCGAGGATCTGAGCGTAGATCTCGTCGTCGTCGCGGAGCGCCTGCTCGAGGGGCTTGATGACGACGACCGCCCCGCCTTCTCCCCGTGCGTAGCCGTCGGCGGATTCGTCGAAGGCTTTGCAGCGTCCGTCTGGACTGAGGAATCCGCTCTTGGATTCCGCGATCGCTGTGTTGGGGCCGATCATGATATTCACGCCGCCGGCAAGCGCGAGATCACATTCGCCGTCCCAGATGCTGCGCGCCGCAAGGTGTACCGCGACGAGCGAGCTCGAGCACGCGGTGTCGATCGTCATGCTCGGTCCACGGAAGTCGAACGCAAACGAGATCCGGTTCGCCAGCATTGTCATCATCATTCCTGTGGCGGAATGGGTCTTGAAATGGTAGCGACTGTTGCGGCCCTGATTCTGCAGAAGTTGGTAGTCAAGGGTGAAACCGCCGACGAATACACCGACCTCGGCGCCGGCAAGACTCTCCGCGGATATGCCGCCGTCTTCCAAAGCCTCCCACGTGGTCCTCAGCAAAAGCCGCTGCTGGGGATCGATGACGTTCGCTTCTCGTGGGGAAATGCCGAAGAATTGCGGGTCGAATTGGTCGATTTCACTGAGGAACCCGCCCCGACGGGTGACCATCTTGCCGACTTTGGCCGGGTTCGGGTCGTAGTATTTTCCGGCGTGCCATCGTGTTTCAGGGACGATGCATGTGGCGTCGGTTTCACTACACAGCAAGTTCCAGTAGCTTTCCGGGGTAAGGGCGCCGCCCGGAAAATGGCAGCCAATTCCGACGATCGCCAAGGGCTCGCGAATGCCTTGTTCGACAAGCATGTTCATCCTTTCGCGCTACCAACCTGTCGCACGTTCACCTGGATCGCCGCGAGGAGTTTCGTTCTGTCGATACGCTGTCAGAATCAATATGAGGTCGCGGATGCCGCCGACCACCGCGAGGTCGTAGAACCAGACACCAGCCGCATCTCTCCTCGGGTCAACTGAACTCGAGTGCAGGTGCGGCGCGAAGAATCCAATCTTCGCTGAGGGGGTTGGTGGGTTGCTCCAGGCGGTAGACGGATCGGAGTTCTCGCAAAAAAGAGTCCCGTTGCCATGCCTGCACCTGCCGCATGACATTGTCGTCGGAGAACTCGCCACATTTCTCTGCGAGCACGTTCTCGACAACCTGACCTGCTACCTGACGGAGCAGCCGGGCGTTTGCCTCGAATTGTGCGGTGAACTCGGGGGCTTCTCCGATCATGGCGACGTGAAGCGTCGCCATGAAATTCAGCGGCGCGTATAAATCGACAAATCGCGCCGAGGGACGCGCGGTCTCGATTGCGGCCCATTCCCGGAAGAACTGCTGCATGCGGTTACTCAGCTTGATGAGCCCATCCAGGTGTGGCACCACCTCAGGGTCGTCCGCGACACTGACGAACCGGCCGTTGCTGTAGAGAAAACCCACAAACCCCCAGTAAAACGCGATGTCCCAGATGACTTTGGCCGACATCACGACTGGTGAGCCCATCAATATGTACTGATTGCAGTACACGGCAATCCACATCTCGGTCAGAGACCGGAACAGCGAGTCGCTGATCCTGGACCGCGCGACCACATTCTCGCCGTCAAGTTCGCGGGTAATCATGTCGGTGATCAGGCCGTTACCGATTGCGACGAGGTCCAGTCCCGAGGAGTACAGCGGATCCAGGAAGATTCCGGAGTCACCGGTGAGGCACCAACGCTCTGCGCCGTCGAATACCCGAATGGCGCCGTGACTGTAGTGCTTCATCACCCTGAAGTCCTGGATCAGGTGTTCGTGCTCAGCCAGGGTTGCGGCGCACTGTGGCTCGTGTTCGCTTAGCCACGCTCGAGCTTTGGCGAGCGTGTTGAAACTATCGAAGGAATGGAAAGCCGGGTCGGCAACAATGCCGACGCTGGTGGCTCCGGATGCCAGTCGGATAAGCCAGACCCAGTAGCCCTCGCCCATCAGGTGATTGGTGGACATCGCGCGATCGCCCTCGATCAGGCGCGCCCGCCAACTCGGGTCATCGCTCCACTGGCCGATGTCGATTTCAGTCGCGACGCGCAGCCACACCGCGTTGCAGTTGTGCTCGTTTGCGCGCTTGAGGTCCAATTGTCGGGGCAGCATCCGGTTTCGTCCCGACGCGTCGACCACCCAGCGAGCCGTCGTGCTTGTGACGGTGTCACCGCGCTGGAAGGAAATGATGTGTGAGCGATCCGCACTGCCGAACTCGACGGATCGGACTCGGCCAGAGGCGATTTCGACACCGTCTGACAGGCAACGTCGGTGGAGTTCGTTCTCTAATCTCCCACGGTCGATTTGATAGGTGACCTGGGGAATGAATGAGGAGCTGCCGAGTTCGGTCCGGGTGGCGATATCAGTGTTGCCGTCGTGTGAGAAAAACATTCGCAGACCCATTTTCCGAAGCTGTGCGGTCTGCAAATGGTCGGCCAATCCGAGGCGATCCCGCAGGTAATGGGCGGCAACCTCGACTGTCGACTCGCCTACCGTATGGGTGATCTCGGAAACCGGGTGGGGGTTTGGCTCGATGATGAGGACCCGCGTCTGCGGGCGTGCGGTGCGAATCTCCAGCGCCAGAGTGAGGGCCGCCACGCCGCCGCCAATGATGGCGATGTCGTGATCAGGTTTGGGGGAGTCGGCGTCGGCCAGGCGGGTCTTTAACTTGTCCGCCAGGGCCTCTCGTGCCGCAGGGCTCAATTGTGACAGCTGCGTTCGAGCGTCCACGCGCCCACCTCCGGCAACTAGGGTGAGACTGACCAGTTACTTAACATTTAAGAAAGTACACTAAATGCTTCCGCAGGCAAGGGGAGGAGCTGCCAGAGCGCCCCGTTGGGCTGTTCCAGAGGTGAACCCCAACGGGAACCTAGTTGCGGGTCCGCAGAATTTGTTCGGCAGTGCGGCGACCGCTGACCAACGCGCCTTGGATCGATGCGGTGTCTCGGTGGTCGCCGCACCACCAGAGTCCGTCGGCGCGGTGCACCGGTTGTCGCACCCGCAGCGGTGCCGGCTGCGCAGGCAGAGCATGCGGAATGACATTGCGGGTCAGAATTTTCCAAGAGCGTGGTTCGATGCCCATGATGGCAGCGGCGTGCGTCCGGGTGGCGGTCTCCGGCGGCGGCGTGCCAACATCGTCCAGCAATGCGGAGGCGGCGATCAGATGGCGTCCCTGGGGTGCATAGCTGGGCGCGGCGGCGCTGATGACCGCGGTGTTGAGCACTGGGCCGCAAGGATCGCGGCGAGCGTCGACCCACAGCATCGGCGGCGTCGGGGGGAGTTCATCGCTGGCCCACCAATCGGTGACGACGCCATGGGTTGTCGGCGGCGCGGATCCGGTCAGGGTGGCCGAGCTGACCGGATCGGTGGCCACCACCACGTCAGCGGCGCGGATGGCGCCGTCGGGTCCGAAGACCTGCCAGCGGGTGGCGTCACGTTCGATGCGCGTCACGTGATGATTCAGCGCAATTCGGCTGCGCAGCGGCGCGGCCAACTGACGCGGGAGGGCTTGCATGCCCTCGACCGGCAGTGCGGGGACGCCGAGCAGAAACATCCGCACCAGCAGCAGACTGAACGCGTTGGAGGTGCTGCCGGCGTCTTCGAGCAGCACGCCGGCGAGGAAGCGGTCCACCACGCGGCGCACCTCACCGTGAACGCCGGCCCGATCCAGGGCGGCCGCCAGAGTGGTGTCGGCCCGGCGCGGCGATTTCAGCCGGTCGGGGCGCAACGCGGCTACTGCCCAGCGCGACAACGCAACGATGCCGCCTAGCCCAATGCCGCCGCCGATCAGCATCTTCGGCACGCGGGTGGGTTCGCGGAGGGGATGCACCCAGACCGCTGCGCTGTGCTCCCGCCGCAGCGCCACCCCGGCGCCGAAGGGCTGGAGTCGAAGGGCGGGGATGTCGGCGGCGCGGTCGAGTTCGGGGTAGGCCGGGTTCAACACCTGAAAACCGCGGTCGCACAGAAAGCCGTCGATGGAATCGGTCCGGATGCGGCCCCCGACGTCGTCACCCTTTTCGAGCACTGTGACATCGCGCCCTGCGGCCGCCAGCACACCCGCGCATCGCAATCCGGCCAAACCGGCACCGATCACGAGAACGTCAGCGTCATCGCTCGACATGATCCTTATGACCTCCGGTCCGACATGCCATCCTGGCGACCCGCGTCAGCCATTCCCGTTCGCACGAGCGGTCAACCTGACGCCGCTCGGTTCCCCCCGTTACCGTGGCGACCGCTCTTCGCCGATCGTCCAGGTCCCGTTCGCAACTCGTCCTTGAAAGCCGACATCGCGGTGGTCATCGCCGTCAACACCCGGTGGGTGGCCCGCAGGTCATCGTCGGACAGGTCGCTGACTGCCGAATGCAGATGGGCACCGAGCGGGCCAAAAAACTCTCGGCCGAGCGCCATGGCGTGGCTCTCTAACCGCAGCAACGACTTTCGTCGATCCGAAGGATCGGCCTCGCGCCGGATATGGCCGGCGCTCATCACGCGGTCAACCAGGTAGGTGATTGCCGCGTTGGAGACGTCCATGCGCTCACGTAATTGGCTGGAGTTCAGGGGCTCGCCAGCGGTCTCGGCAACCATGATGTGTAGCAACGCCTGAAGGTCACTGCTGTGCAAATCGTGCTGGCGGGCGAAGTAGCGCCCGACACGATCGGACCGTGCCGTCATCGCGCGCAGATCCGCGGACATGAGCTTCTCCAGCTCCGCTCGACCGGGCGGTACGTTCGGAGCGTCATGCTCGACCATGTGCCTGCACTCCTTCTCGGCGATGTGTCAGCCAGCGTATCGGCAGTCGCCGGACAGGCTGGTGGACCACGCCTATCTGACGCTCGTCACGACCGCCGAGTTGTGATTAGGCGCCCAGGCCTGCTCGAACGTGACGATGGGAATTTGCTCATCGCGCCCGTTCATGGTGCCGCTGTCGTTGAGGTGCACCACGCGCGCTTTGGGGTCCATGCCGGTGACAACAACGAAGTGGTTGGCGGCGTCGCGCTTGCCGGGCCGGTTCCAGATGGTTTCGGCGTTGAGTATGACGATGACCCCGCGCCTTTCGGCCAGATCCTGCTCCAGCAGGCCGATATTGGTCTGAATGTTGTCGGCCTTGATCCCGTAACGCGCGAGCAGCACCGGCAGGTCCCTGATGTCAGTGCCCGCTGAGGGGTTCCAGATCGGCCCGGGACGGGCTGAGCTCGGCGTGGTCTCGGCCAGGACGGCCATCTGCTGCTCGGCGGGCTCATGTCCGGTGAGCAGGCCGACCACATCGGCAACTGCCATCTCTCCGCAGTCGGACGTGTGTTGTTGCCGCCAGTAGGACGCGGCGGCGAAAGGGTCGCCGTACATCCCGACCTCGTGGACCGCGCCCTGGGCAGACGTCACCGAACACCCGGCAGCGGCAGTACAAAGGAAAGCCGCGATCTCGACACTGCGCGCGACCACGCCGACCTTGGTTCTCAAGGTACTGGTCATGGGCGGCCTTACTCTGGGCCGCCGTGGCGGCGTGCTTAGCATATGCAGGAAGGGCTCTGGATGGCCGTCTAGAGGCATTTTCGACGCGCACACGGCGATTTGCTGGAACGCCACGCCGAAGTTGAGCTAAACGTTCCGCCGGAGACTGACACATCACACCAGCACCGCCGCGGGCTTGGATACGGACGAAAATGGGAACGCCCGTCGTGCCTTGACGCGCAACTGGCCGAGCAAGGTGAACGGAGGTTGCAGACTTTCGGCAAACGCTGGCCGCAGCAACTCGGTTGATGGTTGTCTGAAAGCGGCGCTGACCAGCACGGCAGCGCCAGGCGGCGCCCCCAGGGGGCTCGCCACAGTTCGAGAGGAATGTCGGTGGTCTTTCGCGCAGACCAGGAGATCGGACGCGACCTTGCCGCGGTCGACTGGACGTCAACGCCGCTCGGACCGGTCGAGGGATGGCCGCAAAGCCTTCGTACGGCTGTGAACATCTTGCTGTCGTCGCGATTTGCCATGTGGATGGCGTGGGGTCCGGAGCTGACGTTTTTCTGCAATTCCGCCTACCGGCGCGACACGCTGGGTCTCAAATACCCCTGGGCGCTCGGCCGCCCGGCCAGCGAGGTGTGGTCCGAGATCTGGCCCGACGTCGGCCCGCGAATCGAACGGGTCCTGTCAACAGGGGAGGCGACCTGGGACGAGGCCCTGCTGCTCCTGGTGGAGCGGTCCGGCTACAGCGAGGAGTCCTACCACACGTTCTCCTACAGCCCGTTGCGCGACGACGACTCCGCCGTGGTCGGCATGCTCTGCGTGGTCAGCGAAGACACCGAGCGGGTGATGGCGGAGCGTCGGATGGCGACACTGCGCGACCTGGGTTCCGACCCCAGCGTGGCGCGCACCGAGCAACAGATGCTGGACTTCGCCGCCGGCCAGCTCGCTGCCAATCCGTACGACCTTCCGTTCACCCTGACGTACCTGTTCGGGGACAACGGCGACGCACGCCTGGCCGGGGTCAGCGGAATCGCGCCCGGGCATCCGGCAGCGCCGGAGGTGCTCTCGAGTGAAGGCGGCCCGGTATGGGCCGTCACGAAAGCCTTGCGCGGTGAACCCGAGCTGATCGAGCTCGACGCGCTGTCATCGGATCTTCCGACGGGTGCCTGGCACGAGCCCCCGATGCAGGCGCTGGTGGTGCCGCTGGCACAGCAGGGCGGCGCACCGCTCGGCTTCCTGGTGGCCGCGCTGAATCGGCACCGCCGCCTCGACGACAGCTACCGCGGCTTCGTGGAGTTGGTGGCCGCGCACATCGCGGCAGGGGTAGGTAGCGCGCGCAGCTACCGGGCCCAGCAGGAACGGGCCGAGTCGCTGGCCGAACTCGACCGGGCCAAGACCACGTTCTTCTCGAACATCAGCCACGAATTCCGCACCCCCCTGACGTTGATCCTCGGACCGGTCGACGAGCTGCGCGCCCGGGCGGTCGGCGTCGACGCGCAGACGCGCCGCGAGCTGGAGCTCATCCACCGCAATGCTCTGCGACTGGCCAAGCTGGTCAACACGCTGCTGGACTTCTCGCGCATCGAGGCCGGGCGGATGCAGGCCCAATTCGAGCCCGCCGACCTGCCCGCTGTCACCGCCGAACTGGCCAGCGTCTTCCGGTCGGCGATCGACCGGGCCGGCCTGACGTTCACGGTGGACTGCCCACCCCTCGACGAACCGGTTTACCTGGACCGCGAGATGTGGGAGAAGGTGATGCTCAACCTGTTATCCAATGCGCTGAAGTTCACCTTCGACGGCTCCATCACCGTCCAGGTACGTCGCGATGACACCGACGCGATAGTCAGCGTCATCGATACCGGGATCGGCATACCTGACACCGAAATGCCGCGGCTGTTCGAACGATTTCACCGCATCGAGACGGCCCGCGCCCGGTCCACGGAAGGCAGCGGAATCGGCCTGGCCCTGGTCAAGGAGCTGGTCAGCCTGCACGGCGGGACCATCGCCGCCGACAGCCGAGAGGGTGCGGGCTCGACGTTCACCATCCGAATGCCCTTCGGTGTGAGCCATCTGTCGATCGGGGACCTCGCCCCGGCGCCGGTTGCCCGCGCGGTCTCCGGCGTGATCGCCGACCCGTACGTGCAAGAGGCGATGCGGTGGCTGCCGTCCGACACCGATTTCGCACCTCCCGACGTCGGCACCGCCCCGGTCACCCCGGCCGATGGTGACGGCAACCGGGCCCGCGTGTTGATCGCCGACGACAACGCCGACATCCGCGAGTATCTGACCAGCCTGTTGAAGACGTCCGGTTATCAGGTCAGTGGTGTAGCCGACGGCCACGAGGCGCTCAATGCCATCCGCACCGAAATTCCCGACCTCGTCATCAGCGACGTCATGATGCCCGAGCTGGACGGCCTGCAACTGGTGGCGGCCGTGCGGGCAGACCCCCGGGTCGCCGCAGTGCCCATCCTGCTGCTGTCTGCGCGCGCCGGGCAGGAAGCCTCTATCGAAGGTTTACAGGCCGGCGCCGACGACTATCTCGTCAAGCCGTTCGCCGCCGCGGAGCTGCTGGCCAGGGTGCGCGCCAACATCGAGCTGGCGCGGCTGCGCAACCACCAGGCCCGCTGGCGCACCGCGCTGGTGGACTCGCTCCAGGAAGCGTTCTTCGTCTGCGACGAGCACGGTGCGGTCATCGAGGTCAACAACGCATTCACCGAGATCCTCGGCTACGGTCCTGAGCAGCTGCCGTATCCAGCCATTCACCCGTGGTGGCCGGACGCGGAAACCGACCCCGAAGCTCATCGCTTCGTCGAAGCGGCGTTCGGGCAAATGCTGGTTATCCCCCATGGCGGCTTCACCGTTCCGCTCAACCACCGCGACGGGCACCGGGTGTGGATTGCGGCAAACTTCAGCCATGCCGAGGATCCCGACTCAGGGCGGCAGATCATGGTCGGAACCCTTCGTGACGTCACCACCGAGCACTACCTCGTGCAGCGTCAGACCGCCCTGGCCGCGCTCAATCAACAACTGGCTCAAGCGGATACGGTCGATAACACGCTGCGCGGCGCCGCCCAGGAGCTGCGTCGGGTGTGGCAGGCGCGGCGTGTTATGGCCGTGACGTTCGCCGCCACCGGCAAATCCGCTGAGCCGGAACTGACCTGCGCGGGGGAGCCGGTCGGGTGGGCTGAGCTGTTGCCGCCCGAGCGGCAGCGGCTCGAGTCGTTGCGCGACGCCGACCTGCTGACCAGCGTCACCGACGAGCCGGGCGGGGCGGGCATCGCGCTGCGCCATCCCCGCGGCGTATTGGTCATCTGGGTCGACCTGGCTGAGCAGCGGCCGTTCACCGCGGAAGACCACACACTGCTCACGGTGCTGGCCGGGCGCCTTGGGCAGGGCCTGCAGCGCGTCTACGAGGTCGACGAGCAACGCGAAACCGCCGTGGCGCTGCAGCACGCGATGCTGGGCCCCGCGACGCTGCCCGGGGGCTTTGCGGTGCGATACCACCCTGCCAGCCGTCCGCTGCAGGTCGGCGGCGATTGGTACGACGTCGTCAATCTCGAGGGCGGGCGCGTCGCGCTGATCGTCGGCGACTGCGTCGGTCACGGCTTGGCGGCCGCCACCGTGATGGGTCAGCTGCGCAGCGCCTGCCGAGCGCTGCTGTTGGAGAAGTCCAGTCCCGCCGAGGTACTCGCAGGGCTGGACCGCTTCGCCGCGCGGGTGCCCGGTGCCGACTGCACCACCGCGTTCTGCGCGGTGCTCACCCTTTCTTCCGGCGACCTGGTGTACTCCAGTGCAGGGCATCCGCCGGCGATCATGCTGCAGGCCGACGGCGCCACCACCATGCTCGAAGGTGGACGCGGGCTACCCCTGGCGATCCGACCGGACCGGTCCCGACCCGAAGCCCACATCACCGTGACGCCGCGCGCGACGTTGCTGCTCTACACGGACGGCTTGGTCGAACGGCGCGGCAGTTCGATCGAGGCCGGCATGGCCCGTGCCGCCGATCTTGTCGGCAACGGCTATTCAGACGAGCTCGACGACGTGGCCGACGAACTCATGTGCAAACTCGAGCCCACCGGCGGCTATCCAGACGACGTGGCCATACTCCTATACCGGCAGCCCGCCCCGCTGGAAATTGACTTCGCTGCCGACGTTCGCCAACTGGGCCCAAGCCGTGCTGCCCTGCGAAGCTGGCTGGCCCAGGCGGGCGTCGAGCACGATCAGATTCAAGACATGCTCGTCGCTGCCGGCGAAGCCGTCGCCAACGCGATCGAACACGGCCACCGCAACAAGCCCGAAGGCACCATCTCGCTACGTGCGAGAGCCGTCGGGGACGGACTGCAGGTCAGCGTCATCGACACTGGCGTCTGGAAGATTCCGCAGCAAGTCGCCGGCGATAATCGCGGCCGCGGCATCTCGCTCATGCGATGTCTGGTGCAGAACTTGAGCATTCATTCCAACGATTCCGGTACTACAGTTCACATGTACGCAAGGATCACGTAATGACCACCCCGCTCACGCTCAACACCGACCGTGACGTCGATGGGACGCCTCGGGTGATTGCGGCGGGCGAGATAGATATCAGCAATATCCATGTGTTCACCGAAGCGCTGACCACCGCCAGCGAGGGCAGCCGCCGGCCGATTACCGTCGACATGAGCGCGGTCAAGTACCTGGACAGCGCAGGCATCAACGTGCTGTTCAAGCATGCCGACGATATCGACCAACTGCACCTCATCGTCCACCCTTTCCTGATGAGGGTCCTCACGATCACCGGCCTCAGCGAGATCGCGACGGTTCAACCCGCACCGGCACGTGAAGACAGCGACGGTTAGCCAACACCGGAATCCACCCGCGCCAGCGCAAAGCTGAGCATCGCACGAAGAGAAACGCGCTTCTGGAAGCACCGGTCGCGTTCACTTCCGCCCTGCCCGATTTTCTCCGTTGAACGATGGTGCCGGCACCGCATACGTGCTGCAGGTCGGCGACACAGCCGGTTCATAGACGGGCTATCTACCGTCGTTTATGTACCAACCGGAATGGTGTTCCGGCCCAGGGTTTCCTAACAGCGAAGGGGATCGCAATGATCCTGAAGAACATTGTCGGCGCGGGCGTAATCGCTGGCGCGATTGGCTTTTCGGCCATCGGCCTAGCCGGGGTCGCAAGCGCGGCTCCGGCGCCACAGGCTGCTCCGGGCGTGGTCCACCAAGCCCAAGTGGCCGACTGGGGCGGCGGGCGTGGCGGTGGCGGCGGCTTTCACGGCGGTGGGCGTGGCGGCGGCTTCCGCGGTGGCCGCGGTTTTGGCGGTCCTGGTGGTTGGGGTGGCCAGCCTTGCTTTATCGGCCGGTGCATTTGAGTCTGTCTGGAGTGGGTCGACAGATCTAGGTCCAACCAGTTCAGCGGCGGCGCAACGGAGCGAGCATGCCGCTGCAACTGGGTACCACGGGTCGCCTTGCCGAATGGATCGGCAAGGCGACTCTTTTTGGCCCCTGACCAGTCGTAGCGAGGCAACCGCCAACAGCGACTCCCTCGCCGGACAAAGTCCGACGAACGAGCGTCTCTAGCGACTCGTCGCGCTCATCTCGTCCTCGAGGGCATGGACGCGCTGCTGGGGGCCGGTGAAAAGGTCGTCCGGGAAGCGGCGGTACTTGAGCATCTCCGCATAGATCGAGCCAGGCTCGTCGACATTCAGGCCCATGCCGGCCAGATACTGCAGCCTCATGCTCATATCGTCATTGATATCGGCGCCGGCAAGCCAGGGTTTCAGGTCCGACGCGCGACCGGCGTAGGTGGCGAGAAGGTCAGTCGCACTGTGAAAGTTCACGGCGCCCATGGATTGCGCGACGCGCGCGTAATCAGGACGATTCAAGCGCTTTTCGAGCCCGTCCACGTTGAGGTTCAACGGCTCCGCTTGGCCGAGTAAAACAACGTCGTTACCCTCGCCGTTGATGGTGTTGCCCCAGACGGTGCCGTTGGGGAAGACATCGAAAAACGTTGCCAGTTCACTCTTTACAGTAGCGACGTCGCTCTCGTACAAAGGAACCCATTGCGTGACGATGCCGCCGGGGTTCAGGTGTTTCTTGACCAGCTCGAAATACTGTTTTGAGTAGAGCGACGACGTGCCTTTGACCCACGGATGAATGGGGTCCGACGTGATCACGTCATATTTATCTTTCGACGTGAGGATGAAGTGGCGCGCATCGTCGTAGTGGATCCTGGTACGAGGATCGTTTTTGACGTTGTAATTTTCGTTCGGAAAATATTTTGCCGCAGCGGGAGGGACTAGCGGCTCGAGCTCGCAGATGGCGATTTTCTCGATCGTCGGATAGACCACGAACGTTCCCGCGGTGACGCCCGCTCCGAAGCCGACAACCAAAACCGATTTGGGGTCCCGATGAAACAGCGCTGGGAGGTGTCCGAGCATGCGCTGCAGGCGCATATCGGCGAGCGCGGTGGAAGCTTCAACTTTCCCGGCGACGTGGAAATACCGGTCGCCGTCAGGTGGTTCGGATATCGCCACCGAGTAGTCGCGGCCTTCGCCGACGTACAGCGCGCGTCCCGGGTTCGTTTGCAGAATCATGCGGCGGCCGTAGGCGACGGCGAGCCATGGGACGGGTGAGACGTTGGCGATCACCCAGACAACGGCGACCACCGACGCGGCGGTCGCCGCGATACCGCGTTTGCCGAGCGGTCCCGCGATCGGGGCGACGGCGATCAGAGCTGACACAGCGGTGAGGGCGATCAGCAGGCGCTGGCAATCCTGCGTGCCGATCCAGGGGATCAGGATGATGCTGAAGGCGAGGGCCCCGAGAATTCCGCCGACGGTGTTGGCGGCATACACCCTTCCGACCAGGCTTCCGGACTCTTCACGGCGCGCGGCGGCGGCGGCCAGCGCGAACGGGAAGCTCGCGCCCCACAGGCAGGCGGCGGGAAAGATCGCCCACATGCAGCGCATGATGTCGATCTGAAAGTTGAAAACGGCGCTCTTGGCCAGCAGCGGATCGATCGGCCAGTTGGGCAGTGCGTCGGCCAGCGTGTACGCGCTCCACGCGATCGCCGCGGCGAGCAGGATCTGGCAGACGCCGAGCGCGATGCGCGGACGCCCTGTCCGGCGAGCGAGATGCGATGCGAGGCCGCTGCCTAGGCCCAAACCTGTCAGGAACACCGCGAGGATGATCGAGAATGTGTAGACGGTCGCGCCAAGCATGACCGAAAGAAGGCGCGTCCAAACGACTTCCGCACCGAGTGCGGTCAGCCCGGACAGACCGATGGCGACGTAGAGGGAGCCCTGCGCCGCAGGCGCCGCTTGATGCGCGGGCGAATCGGCGGGGGGAGTCGGCTCGTAGCGTGTCCGCATCGACAGGCGATAGCTGAGCCATGCGACGACTGCGTTGATCCCGGCGGCGACGTAGGTGGCCGTCGCCATGTCGTAGACCCGGAGCAGGTAAAAACCCGCGAAGACGCATCCGAGCACCGCGCCGGCGATGTTGCTGCCGTAGAAAAATCCAAGCCAGGAGACTTCCCGCGGCGACGATTCGACGTAGCGGGCGATGGCGGGAAGAGACGCACCCATCAACAGTGTGGGTGGGAGCAAGCAGACGGCCGCGACCACTGCACGCATCAGCATCCCGAACAGGCCGCCGCCGATGGCGGCGTAGAGGTGATCGAGGCGAGGCAGGATCAACAGCACGGCGAGCCCACAGACGCCGGTGCCACCTTCGATAAGCGCGTAAACGCGAAGCGGGCTTTTGCCCGTGGAAACGTAGCGAGGCAGCAGCAGGCTGCCGAGGCACATGCCTGCCATGTAGGTGCCAAGCAGCACGCCAAGCGAGACCGCGGTTGATCCGACAATCAGCTGCAGCAGCTGAAACCAGACGATTTCGTAAATCAGCGCGGCGCATCCGCTGCTGAAGAACAGGACAAGAAGCAGCGGGATACCGGCACGGTCGGAAGGCATGGATTCCGGCGTCACCGGTTCGTCCTCGCGGGCGGTCGACGGTTTCCGCTTCTTTTCCGACATGACGTCAGTGTTGCAGGATCAACGGCACGGCGAACGTACGCGCCACAGAGTCGACCCGACGACCGGCGGTCTCAGTGATGGGTGAGGTGCCGGCGGCAAGTCGGGCCGTGAACTAGCCCTTGCGCGGAATGAACCCGGGTTGGCCGCTGTCGACAACTGCGTTGAACCTGATGTTCGTCGTGATGCGGTTCTTAATGTCCGACATCGCGTCTTCCGGGAGACTTGAAATCTCGAAGTTCTCTTGAATCCGCTGCCGTTTGGTCGACGTGGTCAGAAAAGCAGTTCCGCGCTGCACGGCCCAGGACAGCGCAACCTGAGCCGGGGTCAAGTCCAGGCGCGCGCCAATATCTGTAATTACTTTGTCGTGCAAAAGGTTTGGTGTCGAGGAATGCCCTAATGCGGCAAACGCCAGCAGCACGATGCCTTGCTCCTGACAGTAGGAGAGCAGTTCCCATTCGGGAAGGTACGGATGCGATTCGACTTGCACGACGGCCGGCTTGATGCGCGCGATCGCGACAATCTCCCGCAGCTTCCCCAGAGTGATGTCCGACAGACCGATCGACTTGCAGTGGCCGTCGTCGACGAGCGCCTCCATCGCGCCCCATGTCTCTCCCAGGGTGACTCCATCGTCGTAGATCACCTGCCCCTTCTCGTCTCTCGGATCCTGGTCGTCGCCGGGCCGGAATGCGAACGGAGTGTGGATCAGATAGCAATCGGCATAGTCCAGTTGAAGTCGGCGAAGACTCGCATCGAAGGCGGGCCTGACGCGCTCCGGGCGATGATTGGTATTCCACAGCTTCGTGGTGACGAACACGTCCTCGCGCTGAACCGCCCCGGCCGCGAACATCTCACCGAGCGCATCACCTACCGCTTCTTCATTGCGGTACCGCTCTGCGCAATCGAGATGTCGAAACCCGACTTCCAGCGCAGTCTGGGTAGCCTGCTTCGTTGCGGTGAGATCCGGTATGAGCGTGCCGAACCCGACGGCGGGCATGGCACCCTGGCCGTGGGCCAGCTGAATCTTTGAACGGCGAACTGCATCGGATGTTGTCATGTTCGGGCTCCCTGTGGACGTTTGCCGACTTTGATTATCGGACCGCCGACACGGAAGCGTCCACAGCTGCATGAGCTGACCCTTCTCGACCCGGCCGGCGACCTGTTCACTGCGCTCATAGTTCGATTTTTAGGTCTATCCGTGTCCCGTGGCGCGTCGTAGCATTTCCAGTGCAGCGATCGTCGGCGAGTAATGCCGATCGCCGTGCTCTGCTCTTCACACGGAGGCCAACTCTGATGTCACGAGTCGCGTTGATCACGGGAGCCAGCCGGGGAATCGGTGCTGCGACAGCACGGTTACTTGCCGAACGCGGATTCCAGGTAGTCGTCAACTATCGTTCGAGCGCCAAGGAAGCCGAGGAGGTGGTCGCGGACATTGCCGCGGCCGGCGGCGAGGCGGTGGCGATCAAAGCCGACGTCACGGTACCCAGCGACGTCTCCGCCATGACCGACGAAACTGAACGGCGTTGGGGCCGGATCGACGTGCTCGTGCACAACGCGTTAATTCCCTATGACATCACGTCGTTCGCCGATCTCACCTGGGAACAGCTCGGCGGAAAACTGGACCGAGAGCTGCATGCCGCCTTCCTTCTCACCAAAGCTGTTGTGCCGGGCATGACGTCGCGTGGCTATGGCCGTCTGCTCTATCTCACCGCCGAGCCCTCGCGCCATCCGCGTAACGGCATGATCAACCTCGGCGTGCCCAAGGCGGCGATGAATCAGTTTGCCCGCTACATCGCACTCGAGCTGGCGCCGCACGGCATCACCGCCAACCTCGTCGCACCGGCAACGGTGCAGGGTACGTCGATGAACCAGAAGTTGACACCCGAACAGTTGAGTGCGCTCGGTGCGGCCGCCCCGATGGGACGACTCGTCACGCCCGACGAGGTGGCCAAGACGCTGGCATTCTTGGCGAGCGAGGATTCCGGTTTTACCACCGGCCATTATTTCCCGCTCGACGGGGGCCTGACAATGGATTGAATGCGGCTGCGCTGCATAGGATCTCACGCATTTCAGAGGAAGGACTCTCGCCATGCACACGATCGATCTCGCCTATGTCGGGCGTGGCATCCATGAGGAGCTGGTCGCCTACATCGCCGATCAGGAGGGCTACTTCGAAGAGGAGGGCGTCCACGTCGCCTTACGCGATGGAACCCGCTGGGACATAACGCGTGTACGCGCCTGTGCGACCATCGGACTCGGCCGGGCGGCGTTATCGCGGCTGACCGACGGCTTCGAATGGACCGTGCTGAGCGTCAACACCGACCGTCCATTGTTCTGGTTTCTCGGCAACGCCAGCGTGACCTCCATGGCGGACCTCCGCGGGCGCCGTCTCGCAGTACACGCGGCCAATACGCCGCCCGGGTGCTTCGCACGCATCGTGCTGCGTCAACACGACCTGGACCCCGACCGCGACGTGCAATGCGTATCGCGGCATCCCGGTGACTACCAAATGGACCTGCGGCACCTTCGCGACGGCTCCATCGACGCCGCCTACATCGGCAGCACCCTCGGACCCGAACAAGTCGCCGACGAGGAGGGCTTCCACGTACTGGCCTGGGTGGGGGATTACTTCCACATCCCCACCGTGGGAATCGCGGTGGACGAAACCCGCAACCCGATCGACAGCCCGGCGGTGCAGGCGCTGGTGCGTGCCAACCAGCGCGCCCTCAAAGCGATGGCCGACCAACCCGACCTGACCGTCAAATACATCGCGTCGTTTCTGGACCGGATGACACATCACGAGGTGCAGCGCTACTACGAGCGCTACATCCAGCCGTACTACACCTCCGACGGCCGGGTGAATATCGACACGGCCCAGCAGGCCGTCGACAACGTCGCGGCCGAACTCGGCGTCGCGTCAGTGGCCGCCGACGGCATTTACGCGCCCGCCCTTTGAGAGTGACAGCCATGGCACCGAACGATGACCTCAATCAGCACAGATTCGTCCTCAACACCGGCACCGGCGAGATCCCGGCGCTCGGGTTCGGGACGTCGCTGTCCGACAACACGAAGACCCTAAATGCCGTCCGGACAGCGGTCGAGGTGGGGTTTCGCCACCTCGACGCCGCGGAGCGGTACCGCAATGAAGCAGACGTCGGCGCGGCGCTCAAAGAGTTGTTCGCCGACGGGATCGTCCGCCGCGAAGATCTGTTCGTGACCACCAAGCTGTGGAACAACAACCATCGACCTGAACGGGTCAAACCGGCGTTGCAGGCCAGCCTGCACAGGCTCGGGCTCGACGCCGTCGACCTGTATTTGGTGCACACGCCGTTTGCTTTCCAGCCCGGCGATGATCAAGACCCCAGACACCCGGACGGGGCGGTGATCTACGACGACGGCGTGACGTTGGAGGAGACGTGGGCAGCGATGGAAGCCCTAGTCGACGAGGGATTCTCACAGGCTATAGGCCTGTCCGATATAGGGGTCGAACGCACACGGGGGATCGTCGATACTGCTCGAATCATGCCGGCGGTGGTGGAGGTGGAGTCACACCCATACCACCCGCAATGGGAGCTCCATGAACTGTGCAAGACGCACGGGATCGTCCTGTTGGCGTTCGCGTCGCTGGGCCACGCGCTCGAACCGCGACTGCTGGACGACGCTCTCATCGTCTCGATCGCTCATAGTCTTGGAAAGACGCCTGCGCAGGTGCTGTTGGCGTGGGGCATTCAACGCGGCACCGCAGTTCTCACGGGATCGGTCACGCCGTCCCGCATCAGGGAGAATTTCGCCGTCACGGAGCTTCCCGCAAGCGCCATCCAGGAGATCAACGAGCGCCTTGACACTCGCATCCGATTCAACTCCGTTGCCGACGGCGGAGAACCGGGATTCGCTGAGGTGCCTTCGGACCGATGACAGATAGCACTGTCGTCATCGCGGGGGCCGGCCCGAATGGACTGATGCTGGCCGGTGAACTGGGATTGTCCGGAATCCGGTCGGTGGTGTTGGATCCGATGCCCGGCCCTAGTCCGCAGCCGCGGGCCAACCGGATTGTGGGCGAAGCGGCTCGGATTCTCGATCACCGAGGTCTGTACAGCGTGCTTACCGGGACCGCAGAATCGCCTGAACCCGCACCGCGCACAATCTTTGCGGGATTTCCTTTGGATCTGTCCTCGGATCCGGATTCCCAACTGTTCGTGGTCCCCATTCAACAGCGGGGGCTCGTCGAGGTGCTTGCCGAGCGCGCCGGCGATCACGGCGCGGATATACGTTGGGGTCACGCTCTGACCGGTTTTGACCAGCACGACGAAGGCGTCACGGTGCATGTCGGCGGCCCGGATGGTGCCTACGATCTGGCAGCCCCTTACCTTGTCGGCGCCGACGGCGGCACCAGCAAGACACGGCACCTCGCCGGCATCGATTTTCCCGGGATGTCGTCCTATGACCTGGTCATGCGGATGGGGTTCGACGTGGAGCCGCCGGACGAATGGATGGCCCCGGCCACCGCCGGTTCCCTTCCACCCCTGCGGTTCCATCGAACTGAGCGCGGCGTTTTCTCCTGTGGTGCGATGGGGAGCCGGGTGGTGTCGATGACGTACGAACTGGACATGGCGGCTCGTGAACAGCGCAGCGACAACCCCGGTGAGCCACCGATGAGCCTGGCCGAGTTGGAGGCCAGTGCCACGCGTGTGCTCGGCGTGGATGTGCAGCTGCGACCCGTATCACCGGACGCGCCAACGGATTTGCGTCGGATCTCTGGCATCAACTCACGGATCGCGTCGCGGTACCAGCTTTCTCGGGTATTTCTGGTCGGCGATGCCGCGCACGTCCACTCGCCGATGGGCGGACCGGGTCTCAATCTCAGTCTGCAGGACGCGGTGAACCTCGGCTGGAAGTTGGCGGCCGTCCTCAACGGATGCGTAGAGCCCGCGCTGCTCGCCACCTATCAGACCGAGCGCCGAGCGGCGGCCGAGCGGGTCATCATGCAGAGCCGGGCCCAGCTTGCCCTGTTGCGACCGGGGCCCGAAGTCACCGCGCTGCGTGATCTCTTCTCCGAACTGGTCACCGAACCCGTCGTCGTCCGTCATTTGAGTGACCTGCTGTCCGGGGCCGACAACCGCTACACCATGGGCGCCGATATGCATCCGCTGGCCGGACGCTGGGTGCCTGACTTCGCGGTGGCGAACGCCGTAGGAACACAACGTGTTGCGGAGCTCGCCCGCAGTGGGCGGCCGGTTCTGGTTGATCTCACCGAGAGCGGGGGAGTCGCGGCCTCGGTGACCGATGTGAAAGAACAGCTGACCGTTGCCGCTGGAACGCTGGTCGGTGAGGTGCCCGCTACGGCAGTGTTGGTGCGCCCCGACGGCTACGTGGCTTGGGCGTCGTCGCACGCCAGGCCCGAGTCGGACGAATTGCACGAACTGCGCCGCGTCCTCACGTATTGGTTCGGGATCTAGCGTCTTGGCCGCTTTTCGGCGAGCCCGTGAGAATCCGAAAGCGCATGCTGGCGACGTGAAATGAAGGCGATGGCCGGCGTCGGTATGCCACCACAGCTAGCCACGGTCGTGACCGCCGCAGACGGCATCACCCGCTGCCGCTGGGCCACCGAGACGGGCCGTGACCTGACCGCCTATCACGATCGTGAATGGGGCGTACCGACGCGCGACGAGACGTTGCTGTTCGAAGCGCTCGCGCTGACGTACTTCGAGAACGGCTTGTCATGGGCGATCGTCTTCGACAAGCGAGACTGCCTGCGTCAGGCGTTTCACGGATTCAACCCGGGCGCCGTGGCCGCGATGACGGCTGCGGACGTCGAACGATTGATGGCTGATAGCAAAATCATTCGTAATCGGCGGAAGATCGAAGCCACCGTGCACAACGCTCGCCTGCTGTCGAAATATCCGCTTTCGCCACTGGCGTGGGAACATCAACCGCGCAAACAGCATCGATTGAAAAGCTGGGCCGATGGCCGGATGAGAAGTCCTGAATCCGGTCAGCTCTCGAAAGCATTGCGGGAAGTCGGATTTCGGTTAGTCGGCCCTGTCGTCGCGCACTCGTTCATGCAGACCGTCGGGATCGAGAACGGCCATTTCGACGGCTGTTTCCGCGCACCCGCGTAGGTGCCGTTATCGCTGCGGCAGCGGACGGGCGCGTACCAGTGTCGGCCACCAGAACCACGGCCCGAGGATTCGGAGGATGCATGGCACGACGAACGAACGCACGATCAGCGTGTCGAGCAGCAGTCCGATGCAGACGGTTGAACCCATCTGACCGATGGTTCGCAGATCGCTGGTGAGCATCGCCAACATGGTGAACGCGAATACCAAGCCCGCGGATGTCACCACACCGCCGGTGCTTCCGAGTGCGCGGATCAGCCCGGTATTTATTCCACCGTGAAGCTCTTCCTTGACCCGGTTGATCAGCAGCAGGTTGTAGTCCGACCCCACCGCCACCAGGATGATGAACGTCAGCGGCAATATCAGCCAATGCAGGTGCAGGCCGATCAGGTGTTGCCAGACGAGTATGGACAGGCCGAACGCCCCGGCGTAGGAGAAGGCCACGGTGCCGGGAATGACCAAGGCCGCCACCAAACTTCGTGTGATAAACAGCATGATCAGGAAGATCAGCACGAAGGCGGCGATCGCTGCGATCATGAGATCCGACATCGCGTATTCCTTGATGTCCTTGTCGTTGGCACCCGAGCCACCGATGTAAATCCGGGCGCCGGCCAGCGACGTCTCTTTCAGGATCGTCTTGATGGCATCGGGGAACATCTCGACGTGCTCCACACCTTCGGGACCCATGGCGTCACCTTCGTGGGTGACGATGAAGCGGGCGGCCTTACCATCCGGCGACATCATCAATTTCTCGCCCGTTTTGAGGTCTTCATTGTCGAAGCCTTCGTGCGGGATGTAGAAAAAGTCGTCGCTGCGGGACTTGTCCCAGTCGTTTCCGACGTTGATCGAGTCATCGTAGGTCTGCTCGGTCGCCAGGGACTGCAGATCCGCTGATCCGTAGCTATTGACCAGTTTCGCCCGCAGCGCCTCGGTGTCGTCAGCCGTAGCCTTCAGCTCGGCAATGATCTTCGGAAAGGTCTCGTCCACCACCGCAAGAGAAATCCTGGCGTATTTGATGTCTTCGGCCAGATGGTCGATCTGATCAATGGTCGCGAACACCGATCTGAACGTCCAGCAGATCGGAATGTCGAAACAGTGCTTCTCCCAATAGAAATAGCTTTTGATCGGACGGAAGAAATCGTCGAGATTCGAGACGTCGTCGTTGATCTCGTTGCTGACACGCTCCAGATCCTCGATGGTGAGAACCGTCTTATGCAGTTCATCGGAGACCCTTTGGAAAAAGGTGATCTCTTTGCGCAACACCGCAACCGAGTCCGCTTGGATCTGTGCCTGCTGATCGGTGTTGGTGTTCTGCTCCCTGTTGAACGGCAACTGCGCGCCGTTGCCGCTGCCCTGAGTGGTGAACAGGTAGGGGATGCTGGCGTGCTCGAGCGGTCGGCCTAGGGGGCGGGTCATGCCTTGCACCATCGCCACACCGTGCAGGCGGATCAGAGCTCGAGCAACCCGGTCCAGCGAGATGAAGTCGGCCGAATTGCGCATATCGTGATCGGTTTCGACCATCAGCATCTCGGAGAACAGTTTGCTTTTGGGGAAGTGCCGGTCAGCGGCTTGGAAACCAAGATTGGCAGGCGCATCCTGCGGCTGGTACTGCCGGTCGTCGTAGTTCTGCCGATAGGTCGGCACGAAGACCGCGCCCAACATGACGATGGCCGAGCTGGCGACCAGGATCGGCACCGGCCAACGCACCACGCTCGCGCCGATCCGTCGATACAGATGGGCCTTGGCCGCCTGTCGCGGATCGAACATGCCGAACAGGCTGCCGACCGTCAAAATCGCGGGACCGAGCGTCAGCGCCGCGGCGATGGTGAACAGCATGGTGATCGCGACAGCGGGGCCCATGGTGTGGAAGTAGTTCAAGCGCGCAAACGTCAGGCAGAAGCACGCACCGGCGATCGTCAGCCCCGAACCGACGACGATCGGGGTGACGTTCTTGTAGGCGATATAGAAGCTCTCTTCCCGGCTCTCTCCGGCTTGCCGAGCTTCGTGATAGCGCCCCATCAGGAAGATGCCGTAGTCCGTCCCGGCTCCCAAGGTCAGCGCGATGACGATGTTCACGGCGAACGAGGACAACTCGAGCCATCCGTGATGCCCGAGGAATGAGATAAGACCCTTGGCGAACAGCATTTCGATGAGGACGCCGAGCAATACGGGCAGCAGCGTGGGTGGTGAGCGATAGACGAACATCAACATCACCAGGATCAGCAGGATCGTGATGATCGTGACGTTGTTCAGGCTCTTGTTGGCGATGCTCAACGTATCCGAGGCCAGCGGCGCCGCACCGCTGACGAAGGCCTTCAATCCCGGCGGTGGCGGGTCCTTGGCGATGATGTCGCGGACCGCATTGACCGATTCATTGGCCTGCATTTGGCCGATGTCGCCGGCCAGACGCAGCAGCACGTAAGTGCACTTGCCGTCGACACTTTGAGCTCCGGCCGCCGTAAACGGTTTGCCCCAGAGGTCCATGACGTACTGCACGTGCTTGGTGTCGTGCTGGAAGCGCTTCATCAAATCGTCGTAGTACGCGTGATCCTGGTCGCCTAGTTGTCGGTTTTGCGCCTCGAACACCACCATGGTCAAGTTCGTCGAATTGGACTCGTGGAACTTTTCGCCGATGTGCAGCAACGCCCGCTGCGACGGCGCATAGTGCGGGACCATCGGGCCGGCGAGTTCTTCTGCGACGTCCTCCACCTTGGGCGTGAAGGCCGTCATTGTGACCGAGAGAAAGCCCCAGAAGAAGATGATCGGTATCGCGAATCTCCGCACCATTCTGGGGAGGAACGGGCGTTTGACTCGGGGCTCGTCCAGTCGGTGCTCGCTCATGCGGACTTCACCCGGCACTCGACGTCGGCGTCCGGATGATTATCCGAAGCCTCGGGGACGCCGGACTCCGGGGGTGGCAGCACGCCATTCACCAACATGCGGCAGCGCAGCGGACCGCCGTGGACGTGCACTGAAATGGCGCCGGACGCCACTGTCAGTGTGGTGGTCTCGTCGTGGGTCCAGGCCTGCGTCGTGAATGTGACATCAACCGGATGCGGATGCCCCTCGATGTCGACGTAGACGATCTTCCCGGCCTTCCCGACGGGGCCGTACACCTCATAGGTGAGCCGTTTGGGATAGAAATTTTCAGGCGCCTGGGGCCCGTTGACGGTGATCACGGGCTCGGGTTCGGAGAACTGATGCACCTTGTACATGCCCAACAAGCCGATGCTGACTGCGATAACGGCAACGAGCGGCATCCAGATGCGCGCTAGGACAGTCCTCCCCGTTGAACGAGGGCTCACTCGATCACCTCTCGGAACGCGTTCCCCGGACCTCGTGTTTCGATCCGACCCCACCGTCGGCTCGACATCACATATATCAATCGGGTTGACATGAGGCTGTCAAGACGCTACCAGGTACTGAACGGGCGCGACTACAACGTGGGAACGTTATCATTTGTCAGCGCGGTCGGCAGCGCGTGCGACTGGGCCTCAGCCCACCACTTGTGCAGTGCGCAGACGTCCCTTGAGTCGCCTCGCGCGAAGAAGTTGAATTGCGAGGTTTGTCGAGGTCAACATAGGAATCACCCCAATGAAATGCCGCTCGGACGGGGTGGCTCCCTGGAGGTATTCCAGACACGAGAAGATGTAGTAGGTCGACATCGCGAACAAGGTAAGCGGGATGCATAAGGCCATGGGATTGCCGCGGATGGCGACGATACGCTGCGCGTACTCGAACTCTTCTCGCGTCATGGTTTCGCGCTTACGCAACTTCTTGATGACTCGCGGCGCCGCTCGGATTTCCTCGCTGAACGGCAGCTTCGGTTCAGCCTCCAACCGCCGTGCGTAGAAAGTTCCGATCGACAACAGCAGCAATGTCACCGCCAGGGCGATCAACGCGAGCAGACCCCAGAAATATGTACTCACACCCCGCTCCTTCGCTCCGCTTTCGAACCTAACATCAGGCCTGGGGTGCCGCCGCTCGCCGCTCGTCACGAGCCGAGGGGTTGGCTGCCGCGACTGGAAGACTGGCGACATGCCGGCGATCAGCGGCGTCTGAGCGGAACGGAGAACCATGAGCGCGGGCGCGCAAACCGGGATCATCACGACCCGTATTCCTGAACGTCTGGATCGGCTGCCGTGGTCGCGGTTCCACTGGCGCGTCGTTATCGGCCTCGGCGGCGTGTGGATCCTGGACGGCCTCGAGGTCACGATGGTCGGCAACGTGTCGTCTCGTCTCACGGAGCGGGGCAGCGGCCTCGGGCTCACCCCCGCGCAGATCGGCATGTCGGCGGCGATCTACATCGCCGGCGCATGCTTAGGCGCGTTGTTCTTCGGTCACCTGACGGATCGCTTCGGGCGGCGGAACCTGTTCATCCTGACCCTCGCGGTGTATTTGACCGCGACCGTTGCGACGGCATTCGCCTTTGCCCCTTGGTATTTCTTCATCGCGCGCTTTTTCACTGGCTCCGGCATCGGCGGCGAATACGCGGCCATCAACTCAGCGATCGACGAGTTGATCCCTGCGCGTGTGCGTGGCCGGGTAGATCTGCTGATCAACGGCACATATTGGCTGGGGTCGGCGGCCGGAGCGGGCGGTGCGCTTTTTCTTCTGAACACCTCGAACTTCCCGGCCGACATCGGATGGCGGCTCGCGTTCGGCATCGGTGCCATCTTCGGCATCTTTGTCCTTCTGGTCCGGCGCGACGTTCCGGAAAGCCCACGCTGGTTGTTCATTCACGGGCGCGACCAGGAAGCCGAGCGCATCGTCGGTGAGATCGAAGGGGACGTCCAGCGGCAAACGGGCCGGCCGCTACCCGAGCCGCACGGCCGGCCGCTGAGAGTTCGCCAGCGCAAGACGATTTCATTTCTCGAGATTGCCAAAGTCGCATTCACCCTCTATCCACGGCGCGCGATCCTCGGACTCGCGCTGTTCATCGGGCAGGCGTTTCTTTACAACGGCGTGACGTTCAATCTGGGGACTTTACTGAGCGGCTTTTATGACGTCGGTGCCGCGACGGTGCCGCTCTTCTACATCTTGTGGGCGCTGAGCAACTTTTTCGGCCCCCTGATTCTTGGGCGGTTCTTCGACACCGTCGGCCGTAAACCGATGATCACGCTGTCCTACGTCGGCTCGGCTGGGGTGGCCGTTGTCCTCGCGATCATGTTCATGACCCGGGCCGGCGGTGTCTGGGCATTCATCGTCGTACTCGCCGTGACGTTCTTTTTGGCCTCGGCAGGCGCGAGTGCGGCATACCTGACTGTCAGCGAGATCTTCCCGATGGAGACCAGGGCGCTGGCCATTGCATTTTTCTACGCCGTCGGCACGGCGATCGGCGGTATCAGCGGGCCGTTGATATTCGGTCAGCTGATCGATTCCGGTCAGCGCGGCCAGGTGATGTGGTCGTTTCTGATTGGGGCGGCAGTGATGGCTGCCGCCGGCGTCGTGGAGCTTTGGCTCGGCGTGGCCGCCGAACAACGTTCGCTCGAAGAGTTGGCTCTGCCGTTGACGGTGGCCGACGCACAGAGCGACCGCGAACACCGCGGGGAAAACATCTGAGGAGCCACGTAGTTGTAAACACCGGCTGAACGTGCGTCGGTTCTCGTCAGAAGTGTTCGAGCGCGGGGTGCGCCCTGTTGGCAACTTTGCAAGACTCGGCAACCATGAAACGTCTGCTGATGTTGATAGGCGTCGCCATCATGACCGCTATGGCTCCGCCGGCCTACGCCGACCCTCCTTCCGACAACGACGCCGCGTTCCTCAAAGAGCTCACGGATGCCGGGCTGACCTATCGGGACCCGAACGCCGCGATTGCGGTTGCCAAGGATGTCTGTGACTTGGTCGACAAGGGAACGCCGGATACGGATATCTACAAGAACCTTCAACAGCAAAACCCGCAGTTCACTGGAACCGGCGCAGCCAAGTTCACTGCGCTCGCGGCGGCCTCATACTGCCCCAAATACTTGACGGGCGACAGTCAACCTCCGAAACCGCCTGGCGTAGGAGGCAATTGATACCTACCTCAGGCTCCGGTGGGGACCACCTCATCGGCCGCGGCGCGCATCCGCTCCGACAAGCGAAGTAGATCGTGCTCGCCGATCCCATTCTGCAGGGTGTAAGCAAGCTGCCGTAACTCGACGGCGCAATTGCGCAGTTCTTCCAGCAACCGCACTTCAATGGGGATCATGAAATTCTCCTCGGGCGGGACGGACGAAAGCCCGACCTCCTGTTTCGCCAAACGTACGTCTTGGCCGTCATCGATCAAGAACGCGCAGTGAGCGGGTGTCACGGGCGTCAGCCTGCCGAATGAGGTCGCATTGTGCACCAGCGGGCGCGTATGCCATAGCGCCGCAATGACATCGCCACGTTTGGTGGCGTCCACACGAACACGCGGCACTCTTGGCCACGATCCGTTCGGGCCGCATCAGATGACCGCGCGGGCAGCGCAACGGTGGCGCAACCCCCTTGCGACTCGACGGGAAACGCACCAGTTTACCGAGCGCAGGCATACGGCGACCGTAAGCGCCGTCCCTGCGTGCGACATTAACAAATCGAGTGGACTCGCTGAGAAAATGTCAGCTTGACCCGCCGCCCGATTGAGAACGGGTGGGCCAAATAAATTGACTATTCAGAAGATTGGCGTGCCTATAAGACAGCCAGGTGTTAGCTTCGGACCGTGCCAGCATATGAAACACCGCTACGCATCGGTGTCCTTGGCGCGGCCGGCATCGCACCGTTGGCGCTCATCAAGCCGGCCAAGGACAACGCCGACGTTGTGGTGGCGGCGGTCGCGGCGCGAGACGGTGCACGTGCTCGGGCGTTTGCTGCCAAACATGGCGTTGCCCAGGTGCACGCCACCTACGAGGCGCTGGTCGCCGCCCCTGATATCGATGCGGTCTATATCCCGCTGCCGAACGGCTTGCACGGCAAGTGGACTCGCGCAGCGCTGGCGGCCGGTAAACATGTGCTGTGCGAGAAGCCGTTCACCGCCAACGCCGCCGAAGCCCGTGAGATCGCCGATCTGGCGGCGACGTCGGACCGGATCGTGATGGAGGCGTTCCATTACCGCTACCACCCGTTAGCCTTACGATCCGAGCAGATCATCGCCTCGGGCGAATTGGGGAAGCTGCGGCGGGTGGAAGCGGCCTTGTGTTTCCCGCTGCCGAAGTTTTCCGATATCCGTTACAACTACTCACTTGCCGGTGGCGCGCTGATGGACGCGGGGTGCTACGCGGTCCACATGGCCCGCACGTTCGGCGGGTCAACCCCGGAAGTCGTTTCGGCGAAAGCCAAGCTGCGTGATCCTCAGATCGATAGGGCGATGACGGCCGAGCTGCGGTTCGCGGCGGGCCACACCGGCCGGGTCCGTTGCTCGATGTGGTCGTCGCGTTTGTTGGAGATCAGCGCTCACGTGGTCGGCGACCGCGGTGAGTTGAAGCTGTTCAACCCCATAGCACCCCACTTGGTCAACCGGCTTTCCATCCGGTCATCCGACGGCAAACGTGTCGAACGGTTTCCGCGTCGACCGTCTTACGCCTATCAGCTGGACGCGTTTGCCGCCGCGGTGCTGCGGGGTGAACCGGTGAAGACCACGCCCGAGGATGCGGTCGAGAACATGACCGTCATCGATGCCATCTACCGCGCGGCTGGTCTACCATTACGACAGCCGAGCTGACCATCCCACGCTAGGGCGCGACGGGTCTATTGGTCCATTCCCGGTCGGGTCGGCGCGACGAGCGGAACCATCCACCCGCAGCACCTGTGCCGCCGTCAGTCGGGATGGTGTGGCCGGTGACGAACGCCGACAGGTCAGACGCCAGAAACAGGATGACCCGGGCCTGATCCTCAGGCAGCCCCATCCGGCCGACCGGCACCCACTGCGGCCACTGCGTCTGCTCGTCTGCGGAAAGCCACTGGGAGTAGGGCACCTGCAGTGATTCAGTGACATCGGGCCCGATGGCGTTGACCCGGACGCCGTCGCGACCGACCTGCACGGCGAGGCTGCGGGTGAAGTGGATGACCGCGGCCTTGAAGGCTGCGTACACCGGGTCCTCCGGATATCCGCGCAGCCCTTCGACGGAGGAGACGTTGACGATCGCCCCGGCGCGTTGTTCGAGCATCACCGGCAGGAAGGCCCGCGTGACAAGGAAAACGTGATGCAGATTGATCCGGTAAAGGTCGTCCCAGAGCCGCGGATGGGTGTCGACGAAGTTGCCGGGGTGACGCAGCCAGTGACCGACGTTGTTCACCAGCACATCCACCCGACCGTGCCGTCCCAGCACCGATCGGGCAAGGTCGGCGACCTGGCCCTGGTGGCAGACGTCGGCGACAATGGCGACAGCGGACCCACCGGACGCGGTGATCTCATCAGCGGTCTGGTGCGCGCGCTCGGCGTCGACGTCGGCGATCACCACATGAGCGCCCTGCCGCGCGAACAGTAGTGCGGTCGCTGCGCCGATACCGCCACCACCGCCGGTCACCACCGCAATCCGGTCAGCAAGCAGCGGGCCGGTCATTGTTGTGTCGTCGATACCCATTGTTTAGACCCTTTGTGTTACGCGCCTACGACGCCGCGAATTTGCTGCTGCGTCAACGATTCCGTGGTGATCATCACATTCGTGCGCAGACAGCCGCCCCGCAGCATGCTGGACTCACGGCGTCGAACCCCCTGACCAGCGTCTGTCCACGTCAACGGCCGAGCGCGTCCGCGCCGCACGACAGGGCCGAGTTTGGACCTAGTTTCGCTAGCGGGTGGTTCACGGCGAAGCGGACCGCGCCGCGTGCCTGGACTACATCGAACGCAGTTGGACCGACATTCGGCCCAAGAGTCTGCGCGACCGGTTGGCGAAGTACCGGGGGGCTTGATCCGGTCAACCATCGGGATATGGGGGCCGAATGGATCTCGGTAACCCGGCTCTACCGCTGACACCTGGACAGCTCGACATCTGGCTTGCGCAGGAAACGGGCCACTCGGCAGCGGGTGGCACCTCGGCCTTTTCGTCAAAGTCGAGGGCGCAGTAGACCGTGACGCTCTCGAATGGGCGATCCGACGTGTGGTGCAAGAGGCCGAACCCATCCGCGCCGCCTACCTGGTCACGCCGCCCAAGACCCAAGCGCTTGCTGCGACGGCTACACGACTGGGTGCGGGCTCGCCGGCAGCAGGTCCTGGTCGCCATGCTCACGTTGGTCGGGCTGGCGCTGGAGGCTCAGGGCACGGGCGGCATATGAGCCAGCCGCCGCCACGCTTGCCGGGCCTGACACAGCAGTCACTCTTCGAAGTGGCGCTGATAGTCCCAACGCTCTAGCCACGACTGCAGGTCATAGAGTCCCGACGCGGTCAAGACCAGGAACGCAGCCGTGCTGACCGCGACGACGGCGTTCACAATCTGCCCATCTCGCGTGCCATGCGGGCCTGATCGAGGAACTCGTACCGCCTCGGAACCTCCGTGCGGCGCGCGCGTGACGGACGCTTGGCGCGGCTGATGTCGCCTTCCGGTGCCCGCGCGGCCGCCGCGGTGCCGAAAAGCACCTCTTGTTCGGTGATCAGAACCTCGGTGGATCCCACGGCAACCGAGGGTGCAGCCGAGCAAGGCTGCAGAGTGGGCTGGTCGCGGCCATCTATCGCGCTGCCTGGTGCCGCTGGTGAATTGGACATGTTGTTCGTCTCCGTGCGGTCTCGTTGACCGGTCCACCCGGCCGTCGCACTAAGAAACGTATGGCCGGTGCGGCACCACTGGCCCGCGTAGTGGACTACCTGTTTGCGACCCCGTCGCTCGCGAAGCGGTCAAGAATCATCGACGAATGCCGCGGGCAGACGAGATTCGTCGCCATATCATCGGATGATGAGCGTCGGTGGCCTGGATACCGTGGGTTCGCCGGCTTTCACCGACGAAGAGTCGGCCCACTATCGCGCCGCCGGCTGGTGGTCGGACGTGACGTTGTCCGAGGCGGTACGCCGTAACGCCGAGCAACGCCCGGACCACGCCGCCTATGTCGATTACCCGGGCGTGTCGTTGACGTGGCGTGAATTCGACACTGCCGCAACTGCTCTGGCCCAACAGTTGGCCGACATCGGGGTGGTGCCGGCTGATCGGATCGCGGTATGGCACGGCGACTCCGCCGCCATCCACGTCCTGTTCGTCGCCATCGAACGCTGTGGCGCTGTCGTGGTCGGCATCGGCGCGCGGGCCGGCACCCGCGAGGTCGCCGCGATACTGCGCAACTCACGCCCGAAGCTGCTGGTCAGCGACCGGCAACGCCGCGACGGCGCAACCCACGTCACCGGATCTGCGGTGCCGCTGCTGCTGGAGACTCACGATGACGGCTTACCGCGGCTGAAGATCGCCACTGGGGCCGCAGCCTTGGGCGCCGGCCGTGCGCTCGGCCCCGACGACGTCTTCTTGATCAATTCCACGTCTGGGACCACAGGGCTGCCCAAGTGTGTCGTGCACACCCAGAATCGTTGGTACTACTTTCACCAGAAGGCGGTCGCCAACGGGCAGCTGACGGCGGACGACATCTTCTTACCGGTCATCCCGATGCCCTTCGGGTTCGGCATCTGGACCAGTCACACCAGCCCGATCTATCTGGGCGCAACCGCGGTGATCCAGGAACGGTTCAGTCCGAAAGCGACGTGTGAGGCGATAGCCGAGTACCAGGTCAGCGTGTTGTGCTGTGTGAGTACACAATTGACGATGTTGCTGGCCGACCGTGCTTCGCGCGAATACGACCTGAGCTCGTTGCGCGTCGTATTCACCGGCGGAGAATCGTTGCCGTATCGACCGGCAGAGGAATTCGAAAAGCTCACCGGGGCAAAAATTCTGCAGTTCTACGGATCCAATGAGACCGGACTGCTCAGCGCCACCACGCTGAACGACACGCAGTCACGCCGGCTGCGGACGGGCGGCCAGATTGTCCCCGAGATGTCGGTCCGTCTTTTCGATGGCGACCAGGACGTGACCGAGGCCGGCCGGGGTCAGCCTGCGTGTCGCGGTCCTGCGACCAGCCTCGGCTACCTCGGCGGCACAGACCACGACCAGTTGTTCACCCGCGACGGCTGGATGCGGATGGGCGATATTTGCGAAATCGACGCCGACGGCTACTTGAGCGTCACCGGCCGAACGTCCGACTTCATCCTGCGCGGCGGCAAGAACATCAGCGCAGCCCAGGTCGAGGACGCCGCCATGACACACCCCGCGATCGCGGTCGCGGCGGCGGTTGCGATGCCCGATCCGGTGTTCGGTGAAAAGGTCTGCCTCTACGCCGAACTCGTCGACTCTGTGACGATCGACCTACCCGGACTCGTCGAGCATCTGTTGGCGGTGGGTGTTTCCAAGGAGCTGCTGCCCGAACGATTCATCGTGGTCGGCGAATTACCGCGATCATCGGGCGGGAAGATCGCTAAAGGCCCCCTTCGCGCGGACATTCAAGCCAGGATGGAGGCCAACCATGAACACTCCTGACGCTCGGCGAGGTGGCCTGCAGGTATGGGCGCCCTCGGTGGTCCCGCCGATCGGAGTCGACATTTCGAACGAGCAGGCGCTCGCGGTGGCCTTTCGTCACCTTGCCGCCATCGGGTTTGCGGAGAATATGGCCGGACACATCACCTGGCAGCCCGATCAACAGACCGATATGTTGGTCAACCCGTGGGGATTGTGGTGGCAGGAGATCACCGCGTCGGATATCTGCGTCGTCGATGCCGATGCGCGGGTGGTCCGCGGCCGGTGGGACGTCACTCCGGCGATCCACATCCATACCGAACTGCATCGCGTTCGCGATGACGCGCGGGTCGTCATTCACAACCATCCCTATTACGTGTGCGTGCTAGCCGCTCTGGGCAGGCTCCCGGAGCTGGTGCATCAAACGGGCTCGTTGTTCCTGGACGACCTGTGTCTGGTCGACTCGTACGACGGGGAGATCGACAGCGCAATGGGCGCAGCCGATCTCGCGAACCGTGTCGGAAGAGCCAACCTGACGATTCTGGCCAACCACGGCGTCATCGCGACTGGTCGCAACCTGGCCGAGGCCGTCTACCGCGCAGCATCGATCGAGCGGGTATGCAGGCTCGCCTACGATGTCATGCTCACCGGCAAGGAACCCACGGCGATGAAGTGGCAGGACATGGCCGGTATGCAGCGATCGCTGATCGAAAGGGCCGCCGACGTGTACTGGGCCGGGGCTGCGCGTCTGACCATCAAAGCCGATCCGACCGTTCTGAGCTGAGCGGATTGCCATGAAATCGATCGACGATCTGGCCGCCGACCTGAGCTTCACGACCGCCCAGACCGGCGAAGGCCGTTCGGTCACGTTTCTGCCTGACCCGCCGAGGGCGGCGCGCCGCTACACACTGATCTCGGTGGACGATCACATCGTCGAGCCCCCGAACACGTTCACCGGACGCCTGCCGCGGAGGTTTGCCGATCGCGCCCCGAAAGTCGTTGACACGGCGAACGGGGGGCAGACATGGGTCTATGACGACCAGGCGTTGCCCAATGTCGGTTTCAATGCGGTCGTTGGTCGACCAGTGTCGGAATACGGCTTCGAACCGGTCCGCTTCGACGAAATGCGCAGAGGTGCATGGGATATCGATGAGCGTGTCAAAGACATGGACCTGAATGGCGTCTACGCCTCGCTGAACTTTCCCTCGTTCCTGCCGGGTTTCGCCGGCCAGCGTCTGCAACAGGTGACACATGATCGCGAGCTTGCGCTGGCCTCCGTACGGGCGTGGAACGACTGGCACCACGACGTTTGGGCGGGCTCACATCCCGGCCGGATCATTCCGTGCCAGTTGCCCTGGTTGCTGGATCCCGAACTCGGCGCGAAGATGATCCGCGAAAACGCGGCGCGCGGATTTCATGCGGTCACGTTCAGCGAGAATCCGGCGATGCTCGGACTGCCGAGCATTCACTCCGGCCACTGGGACCCGCTGATGGCCGCGTGCGCAGAAACCGGCACCGTCGTGAACCTGCACATCGGGTCGTCGGGTTCGTCGCCGTCCACCACCGACGACGCGCCACCGGATGTTCAGGGCGTGCTGTTCTTCGCCTATGCCATCTCAGCGGCCGTCGACTGGCTGTACTCGGGGTTGCCGAGCAGATTCCCCGATTTGAAGATTTGTCTGTCCGAAGGCGGAATCGGCTGGGTGGCAGGGTTGCTGGATCGTCTCGACCACATGCTCAGCTACCACGCGATGTATGGCACCTGGGCGGCGATGGGGGAGAGGCTGACTCCGGCAGAAGTGTTCACGCGCAACTTCCGGTTCTGCGCGGTGGAAGACAAGTCCTCGTTCGTGCAGCACGACCGCATAGGTGCGGACAACATCATGCTGGAAGCCGACTACCCGCATTGCGACTCGACCTGGCCGCACACTCAAGAGACGGTCCACGAACAAATCGGCGACCTACCGTCAGACCTGATTCGAAAATTCACCTGGGAGAACGCATCACGCCTCTACAGCCATCCGGTGCCGGTCGAAATACAGCGAAATCCAGACGCGTTTTGACGGGGTCGACCTGGTATTCGCATCGCACCTCCGTCAGGCAACCCCGCGTCTACCCGAAATCGAGAGCGCGCATGTCGAATCGAATCGAAGACAACTCATTACTGGATGGTCGACGAATTCTGGTCACCGGCGGCGCCACCGGGATCGGTGCGGCGGCGGTGCACGCATTGGGCGCCGCGGGAGCACGAGTAGCCGCGACCTATCACCGCACTGCTCCGGCCGACGACACGGCAACGGAGACTTGGCTGCAATGTGACGTGCGAGATGCCGACGCGGTCGATGCCGCGTTCGACAGCGCGGTACGGGAACTCGGCGGCCTGGATGTGTTGGTCAATGCCGCCGGCTTGTGGCAGCCGGGAGTGCCCGGCCGCATCACCAGCGACGAGATCGACTTTCTGCTGGCGACCAACATCAAAGCCACGATTCTGACGAATCAGGCCGCCCACGCGGTGATGCGCGAGAACGGCGGCCGGATAATCAATTTCGGGTCCGCCGAGGCGGTGATGGGCAGCCCCATCGCGGCGGTCTACGCCGCCACCAAAGGCGCTGTTCAAGCCTGGACCCGCTCGGCGGCCAAGGCGTGGGGTGCGGATCGAGTCACCGTCAACGCACTGGCGCCCGCCGTTCAGACAGCCGGCGCAGATCGGCTGCGGGAATTCCTGGGTCCGGCCGCCGGGGCATTCATCGACCAGCAGATGAAATTGTCCATCCCGCTGGGCGGCAAGCTCGGTGATCCCCGCGACGACCTTGGACCGGTGTTGGTGTTTTTGGCGAGTGACGGGGCAGGATTCATCACCGGGCAGCTGATCGCCGTGGACGGCGGCCTCGCGATGGTCGGCGGCTGAGCGAACGCGCGGACATGGACCGCCTTGGCATCGAGATGCTCAGCGTCTTCGGCATGCCCCCAGTCGAGTATGTCAAGCTCACTGCCGCTTTGGGATGCCGCTATATCACCACCGCACTGGCCGGCTTTGCACCGCTGAAAAAACCGGCTTACCCGGCCTTCTCGTTACGCGACGACCACCAACTGCGTCGTGAACTTCTGTCCGCGATGGACGACCGGGGCGTGTCGATCTCTCTGGGGGAAGGCCTACTCATCGCACCCGGTGTCGATATCCGTTCCTATGCAGCCGATCTGGACATCATGGCCGAACTTCGAATACCGCGGATCAACACCGTCAGCCTGGAGCCGGACCGGGCTCGTTCCTTCGACGAGCTGGCCGGGCTCACCGCATTGGCCGCCGAACGGGGTATCGCGACGTGCCTCGAACCTGTTGTCGGCCTTTGCATCGCAGACCTGCCCACGGCTCTCGCCGCCGTCAGCTACGTCGACCGGGACGAGATCAGTCTGCTCATCGACACGATGCATGTGGCTCGATTCGGCGCCGGCGCCGGCGATCTTCGATCGCTGCCGCAGGAGCGGATCGGTTACATCCAACTATGCGACACCACGCTGCAGCCCAGGATGGAGAACTACGCCGAGGAAGCCATGTATGAGCGATTGGCGCCCGGGGAGGGGGAGTTACCGCTGGCCGAAATGCTCGCGGCTCTTCCCGATGATCGCGTCGTCGGATTGGAGGTACCGATGCGCTCCCGCGCGGAGGGAGGCGTCAGCGCCTACGAGCGGTTACTGCCGTGCGTCGACAGTGCGCGTGCACTGCTGGCTCGTGCTCACGAAACACGTTGAGCCTCTAACGAACCGGCTAACTATCGGTTAGCCACCGAGACCCTTCTTGATTGCCTCGTCTTGCTTCTGGCCGACATCGGTGACGAAGTCGATTGGCGCCAAAGCAAAAGTGGGGCCGTCGAACTCCAGTGTCACCAGAGCTTTGCCTTCGGTGAAGAGCAATACCGTCACTCCCTTGGAGTGGTCCGGCGACAACCCCGAGATTGTCACGCCGCCGACGCCGACCTCGGCGCCCATGGGTTTCGCGAGCAGAGATTCGTGCTGAATCGATTTCGCCGAATCCAACTGATTGGCAGCCGCTTCGGGATTCAGCAAGATCTGGATGGTGTCGATGATGACGTGGCTCTGATCTTGGTCGGTGAAGGTTGTCGTGGCACCGAGTTGGCCATTCGGATCTTTGGTCACAGGGCCGGCACTGAAGGCATCGGGAGCCTTGATGTCGCTGGCCTTGATCAACAGCTTGGTGTAATCACTCACCGGAGGATGCATCGTGCTGGGGGCGCTCGAGGTCGGCGACGACGACGGATTCGAATGGTTACTACAGCCGGCGGCCGACACTCCCACCAGCGTCGTCACGACGGCAGCCGTAGCCATCACCGTCAGAGGGATCCTCATCGCACCGCGCTCCTTCATCTCAGGTAACGGAAACGGTAACCCAGGCCGAAATTGAGTCATCGGCGCACACCCAAGTTCATCGTGCGTAAGGGCCGACGCCGAGCCGAAGCCGGCTGCTCGCGCGGGTGCGAAAGCCGCCGCGGAGCGACAGGGGCAGCACCAGTAGGTAATTCGTCACAACGGTGCGGTTTGCGAAAATGCGCGCCGGATCGTGTTGGTGGGCAGCCCCGAAGCCGATCAGGCTCGCATCGACCGGCGCAATCAGCTCGCCGCGACTCCTTGTCGCGCGTACAGCCCGCTCCCGGTGACCAGGGGCAGGTCGATGGTCGTCCTGATGCCGGGCGGCGCCGCGACAACCGCCGGAATGGCATTGATGATTCGGCCTGCTGCGCCGGCGATCGCCGCGTGGTTGTGGTCACCGCTGCGGCTGCTCGGAATGATGTCGACCGCGTAGGACGGCTCGCCGGTGATCTCGACGCGGTACGAGCCGTCACCCGAGGCGGGCTGCGGCAAGTCCGGTCGCAGATCGGGTCGTAGGCGGGTGATGTGCTCGATGACGATGGCGGGGTGGCCGTTGACCAGGCCGCGGATCTCGAACTGCAGGACGGCCAGGGTGCCCTTGGCCACGTGGCCAATCGCGATGTCGAAGTCCACGGGCGCCGGCTCGCGCTGATACGACTCGGTGATCTCGTCGACCTCGATGCCCAAGCCGGCCGCGAGCTGCCTGATCGCCGTGCCCCAAGCGATGCTGAGCACGCCCGGTTGCAGCAGCATCGGAATCTCGTCCAGAGGCCGCGCGAATCCCATGTAGTGCATGACCTCCGCGCCGTCGTAGCTCGCGTAGTCGTGGATCTCCATGCAGCGCACCTGCTCGATCCGCTGGCAGGTGCTGGCGAGGGCGAACGGGATGAGATCGTTGGCGAATCCGGGGTCGACACCACTGATGAAGATGCTCGAATTGCCTTGCTGAGCAGCATTTTCCACTCGGGCGATATACTTGTCCGGCATCACGCCCCACGGGTATTGCAGCAGCCCGGGCGACGAACCGACCACGTTGACGCCGGCGGCCAGGATGCGCATGACGTCGGCCATCGCATCGGGCAGGCGGGTATCGCCCATGGCGCAGTAGACGATGCACTCGGGCCCGGTGGCCAGCAGGGCGTCCAGGTCATTGACCGCCGCGATGCCGGTGGACACGTCCACACCGGCGAGTGCGCCGGCGTCTTTCCCCACTTTCTCCGGCGACGAGACGCACACTCCGGTCAGTTCGAACTGCGCATCGGTGACCAGCTGTGTCAACGCCAATCGCCCGACGTTTCCAGTGCCGACGTGGCCAACCCGGATCGCCATAGACGTCCTCCAATTCCTGGATGCGAGCGACAGACCGTCCCCGACGCTAGTCCACGGCGAATGCCGGCGCGACGAATCTTTGTACGACCCGGCGTTCGGTGGCGCTGTCACCGACGGGCCAGTACAGCAGCGACAACACCACCCGGACCACCCACAGCGCGGCCTGCGGGTCACGGTCGGTCAACCCGGTGAGCTCGGTCGCGAAGTCGGCCAACATCGATGACTCAATCAACGACACCACGCCGTCGGCGCGGATCGAGCTGAACATGAGCTGGCCCAATGGATCGGATCGGATCAATTTCAGCGCCACCGTGATCGCACTGACGACTCGCTCCGACCCATGCAGACCCGCAACGGTATAACGCACGGTTTCGATGATGCGGGCTGCCGCACGGGCGACGACCGCATCGCGGATCTCGGCTTTGCCGCCGGCGTGCCGATAGATGGTGGCCCGAGAGCAGTGAACGCGCGCGGCCAACGCGTCGATGTCGAGGGCATCCGGCCCCTCCCGGGTGATGAGGTCGATCGCCGCGTCATAGATGCGCTCTACCGCGACCTGGCGGCGATCTCCGCCCACGAGCCAGTCATCACCGGTCATCGCTCAGTTCTCCCACACTCAGAGAAGCTAGGACGAACTATTCTCAGCCTGAGACATCTATAGGCTGTGTTCTCATCGTAGGTCCAGGTCCGCCGTCTGGGTGAGACGAAGACCGGGCGCACCTGCCTACGGACGGTTTTCAACTTCCGCCTGCATTGTTGACTTCCCCACTACTAGCCGCCCAACCTGGACAAATGACGTCCGACGACGATCCCATCGGTCTGTTTGACGCAGGACATCTGCAGGATCCCTACCCGCTGTACGGGCGTATCCGCGCCGCGGGACCCGTCCGTCGCATCGGCTCATCGGAGTTCTACGCAGTGTCTGGTTGGGACGCGGTCGTCGAATCGATCGCCCGCGTCGACGATTTCTCGTCGAACCTGACCGCAACCATGGTGTACCAGTCCAACCGCACCGTCACACCGTTCACCATGGCCCCGCTTGGGGATTCCTCCCACGCACTCGCCACCGCCGACGACCCAGTGCACGCCGCCCATCGCAAGCTGCTGATTCCGTATCTGGCGGCCAAGAAGATCCGTGACCTGGAGGCGCTTATCGCAGACTCCGCCGAGCGACTGTGGACCGAAGGCCTATGCGATGGGCGCATCGAATGGATGGGTGCGGTGGCCAACCGTCTGCCGATGATGGTGGTGGCTCAGTTGATCGGCGTGCCCGATGAGGACATCGACAAACTCATCGCCTGGGGGTACGCGGGCACGCAACTGCTCGAGGGGCTGATTTCCGCCGATCAACTCGCCGCCGCGGGCACGTCGGTGATGGAACTCGCCGGCTACATCAACGGCCATTTTGAGCGGGCCGCCGCCGACCCACGGGACAACCTGCTGGGCGCACTCGCCACGGCATGCGCAGCAGGCGAGCTGAACAACACAGCGGCCCTGGCAATGATGATCACGCTATTCGCCGCCGGCGGGGAATCGACCGCCTCGTTGCTCGGCAGTGCAGCCTGGATTCTGGCCACAAGGCCCGACGTTGCACGACAGGTACGTGAAAACCCCGACCTGCTTGGTGCTTTCATCGAGGAGACGCTGAGGTACGAGCCGCCGTTCCGCGGCCATTACCGGCACGTCGTCGCCGACACCGCGCTGTGCGGAACTGAACTGAGCGCGGGATCACACTTGCTGCTGTTGTGGGGTGCGGCTAACCGCGATCCCGCGCACTTCGAAGCACCTGACGAATTCCTGCTCAACCGCTCTGACCGCAAAGGGCACATCGCTTTCGGCAGAGGGGCCCACCTCTGCGTCGGCGCGGCGCTCGCGCGCCTAGAAGCACGAATGGTCCTGCGGCTACTGCTCGAACGCTCCACCGCGATCGAGACCGTCGACATCGGGCCGTGGCTGCCCAGTCTTCTCGTCCGCCGCCTCCAGCGCCTCGAGCTGGCGGTCGGCGACCGTTGAATCGGTCAGTCGCCGAAGCCGTGGTGCGAAGCTGTCGTCGGGGCTTGGGTGCCGTTGCCCCGCAGATGGCTGGCCGCGAAGTCCGCCCCCTGGGCGATCACGCTGCCGTCCTCCACGTAGGAATCGTGCGCGGCGAAATTCATCCCGTCCGAGCAGACCGGGTCCTCGACGGCGCACACCTGGATGGTCTTCGCCTGGTACAGCGGGCCGATGACAACCTGCGGCTGACCGAGGAAGTTCATTGCCCGCACGTTGGGCGACCCGAACAGCACCACCGCCGCGACGTGGTTGGCCACGTCGGGCGACATCGGTTTGGGTAGTGTCGCGGGGTCAACGTCGGCTGGTATCGAATCCGGGACGGCGGAAGAGGTGACGAAACCCGCCACTGCCGCACCCTGGGAGTAGCCGCCGAGCACGATTTTGGTGTTCGGGCAGGTCGCGGCCGTAGACGCGAGATGGGATTCGGCGTCTCTAATCCCGTCAAGGCCGGTCGACCACTGGTCGCTGGCGGGGTAGTTGACCGGGTAGACATTGAGCGATTTTCCGGCCTCACGCCCGCGCAGGGCGTCGACGAAAGCTTGCCCCGTTGGGCCGACGCCCGGGGGCTCGCCGGTGCCGCGGGCGAACACCACTTCGGTGTCGGCACACGGCTGTGCGGATGCCGAGGGAACGGATGCGGTGGCAACGGAAGCAGTGACTCCCCACGTCGCAGCTACCGCAGCACTGACAAATCGGATGGCGTGATGCGCAAACATGCGGCTGGAGATTCCCCTAGACATGTGTGTCCAAACTAAGAATTTCTGGTGCATACGTACAGGATGCCGGATAACCCGCACCGGCGGTGGGGCGATCCAAATGTCCACCACTACATCCTATGTGTCAACGTCGGTCGGCGCGTCCGACAGCTTGACCACCCGTACGTGCGGGCGAGCCGGGACTTCGTCGGCGAGGAACCACCGGAAGGCGAGGTTGCCGCGGGGATAGTCCAGCGTCGTCAGGCAATTCGGGTGTGCCGTCATGCCCCGGGAGATGACGATGGTCACCGAGCCGTCGGCATTGAGCACCGCGCTGTGCCCGTTGACCGAGCTGCGCGCATCGGCGACGCCGTGGGTGGCCATGAACTGGTTCCACACCACCAGATTCCAGAACCTGCACTGTGGCGGCCGGTGGGTGATGACTAGCACCTCGTCCTCGTCGAGCACAAAACTGCCGTAGGAATAGCACGCGTCGCGAGCCGACCAGCCGAAGTTGGCGTCCGGTACTTGGTAGGGGTCGGCGAACTGGTTTGCCGCAAGTGCGATCTCATGGCCCAGCGCGTGCGCCTCGTCGGCCCGCGCACCGACAGCCAGCGGGACGATCGCGAACATCGTGCGCATCCACGCGGCGCTTGCTCGCAGGCGTGCCGCCGTCTCGGCGTCCCCGTGCCGAATGGTTTCGGGCTCGTCAAGGGCCTCGATCTGCCAGCTGACCGGTCGACCCGTCAGTGGGTCGGCCTGATAGTCGCGGGTCATCAGCACCGCCGCGTCGGGTGTCGGTCCGAGCTCGAACGAGAAGTCACCGGCGGTATCGATCTCGAGGTCGTCATCGCGCACGATGGCCACCACACGGTCCGACCATGCGCCGGGTGACGGTTCGTTGTAAGCAGTCAGCGAGAAATAGACACTGTCGCCACGGTTGCCGCTGATTCGATAACGGCGCTCAGGATCGACCGGGCAGATGCAGTAGTAGGCGTCGGTGTTGTCGCCTCCCCATCGCCGGTCGCGTCGAAAGGGAGTATTGACTTCGACGAACATGGGCCGGCTTGGCTCGCCGAACAGGTACGTGTCGAACGCGACGCCCAGCGTGGTCGCGAGCATCCGATAGCCGTCGGCGACGTGGCATTCGTCGGTGACGGCGCGGTCGCCCTCCAGGAAGGCGCGATCCAGCCCGCCCAAGGTGTCCAGCAACTCCCGCCACGCGGCGGTGGACTCGTGCGCCATGTCGGGCATCGCGCTCATAGGCCTATTCCTCTCGTGATCAGGGCGCCGGTGCGCTTCACCCAGGAATCGTCGAGTGCGTCCCCGCGGGTGAGCAGGGCCAAGAAGGTGGTGCCGGCGACGACCTCAACCACCTCGGCAGCGGTGACGTCGGCCCGTGCTTCGCCGCGCGCGACGGCATCGGCAAGGCGGTCGGCCAGTCCGCGGGTGAGGATGTCGCCGAAGCGCTCCAGCAGGGCCGCGTGCAATGTGAGGTCGGCGGCCATCTCACCGACCAGCCCGGGCAGCGCTGCGCGCGCAGCCGGGGTGGTCAACACGGCGGCGGTGCGGCGGACCATCTCACGCACGTCACCTGCCAACGATCCGGTGTCGGGGAGCGCGGTGGCGTCGCTGATCGGGAATACCGATTCGTGGACGAGGTGCGCTTTGCTGGGCCAGCGCCGGTAGATCGCGGGTTTGCTGGTGCCGGCCCGTCGCGCGATCGCGTCGACCGACAGCCCGGCGTAGCCGGTCTGGGCGAGCAGTTCGACGGCCGCCCGCAGCACGGCGTTGTCGATGCGCTTTTCACGGGGCCGGCCAAGGTCTGTCGTCATTACGGAACTCAAAGTAACATAAGTCGCCATGACCGATGCCGCTCCCGCACTCGTGCAGCACCTCGACGACTTGGCGGAGCCGCGCTTCAGCCCTCAGATCGACCAGATCCGCGACCTGATGGCGACGATGGTCGCCGACTGTCCGCTGGATGCCGAAGCGCTGCACGCTAGGGCCACGGCGGAAACCGGGCTGGCCGATTTCGGTCCCGACGACTACCGGGAGCGCCTCGATGTTTTATTGACCGCACTGCGCGAGATCGACGGCCTGCAGGGTTGCGGGATCGTCAACTTCCACGCGCAACTGCTGCAGCTGCTCAAGAATCGGCTACTGCTCAACGACCTCTTGGCCCGCCATCCCGAAATCCGCGACATCGAGTTGCTGCCCCCGGTGGTCATCGCGGGCCTGCCGCGGACGGGCACGACGCATTTGCACAACCTGTTGGCTGCCGGCCCGACCTTTCGCACTATCCCGTATTGGGAAAGCGTGGAGCCGTTTCCGTTGCCGGCCGAGCAGGGGATCCAGCCCGACCCGCGAATCGCACGCATGGATGCCACCGTCGAGTTCATAAACGCTGCGATGCCGCACTTTCCACTCATGCATGAGATGACCACAGAGCACGTGCACGAGGAGATCCAGCTGCTGGCCAACGACTTCTCGACAATGCTGTTCGAGACGCTCGCCCACGTGCCGCGCTGGCGCGATTACTACCTGGCGCACGACCAGACCCCGTCGTATGAGCACCTGAGATTGCAGCTGCAAGCCCTGCAGTTTCTTCGGGGAGGCCGCCGTTGGCTGCTGAAGTCACCCCAGCATCTTGAGCAGCTGCCAGTGCTCGATGCCGTCTTTCCCGGCGTCGTCGTCGTGTGCACCCACCGCGACCCGGTGCCGGTAGTGCTATCGATGCTGGCGATGCTCACCTACACCGCGCGAATGCATCGCTCGCCAGTTCCGGTGTACGAGATTGCCGCGTCATGGGCCGACCGCCTCCAGCAGATGCTGGACGCGCTCGTCCGCGACCGCGATGTCATCCCCGCCGAACGTTCCATCGACGTCCGCTTCGATGACTTCATGGCCGATGAGTTCGGGGTCGCCGAACGCCTCTACGAGCTCGCCGGCGAGCCGCTGACTGGCACGGCAGGTACAGCGATGCAGCACTATCTCAAGCAGCACCAGCGTGGGCGGCTGGGCCGGATTGCGACGTCGGCCGAAATGTTCGGACTCGACGAACACGACCTGCCCGTCCGGTTCACCCGCTATCGCGAGCGCTTCCTGGCCGGACGGCCGCTTTAGGCAGCTTGCCCCGGCGCCGGCGGATCGGTCTGTGGATCCCCGGCCGGAGGCGCATCGGGGGCCGGCGGCGGGGGAGTCTCGGGCGCGACCGCGTTCACCAGGAACGGCGGCGGCGGCGGAGCATCTTCGGGCGAGTCGGGATCTACCGGGAGGAACATGTGATGGGTGAACTGCGGCTGGTAGGCCCCGCCGCCACCGATTCTCACGCCACCACCTTCGCCGCTGGATACTGGAGTGCCGTCGGGCAATGTGACCGCGGTGTGGCCACCGTTCCAACCGATGACGAGAGCGCCGGGAGCAGTTCCGTACTTGAAGCCACGCGCCAACAACGCAGACTCCTCGTTGCCGGTGTTGAACCTATCTCCGAAAGCGGGCCTGTCGGTTGCCACGTTCGACACCAAGGAGGCCAGACCCGAGCAGTCGACGCCCGCAGGCGAATGTCCACCGGTGACATACGGTGTGCCTGACATCTGCTGAATCACGGTCATCAGCGTTGCTAAAACAAACATGCGCCAGGACGCTACTTACAAGATCAACAATCAACCAAAATTTGTGCGCGCCATCACTTTTACGCACACGACATGATCTATGTTACATATCGCCGCAAAAACGCCTGGTAGATAAGGTTTTCGAAACCATCAATTCAACATGCGTGGAAGAGCTATCCGTTCTTGACTTTTCGGTGACCAAGCCCCCAGATGCTGCAACTTTAGGCCAGAAACGGCCGTTAGCAAAGAGTTATTCGTCACCGAGACCAAAGTCACCGTGGGACGCCCGATTCTGAGCCCTGTGCCGGTGGCTGGGCGACGCCCTGCGTGTTGATTATTCGGCAGGCGGCAACTGCAGGGGACCATCAGCGGGACGCAACTCGAACGGACCTTCGCGTTCGGTCAGTTCGCGTTGGGGTGCACGTCCTGGCCCTAACGACGGATCGTCTGCGCTTTGTGTTGACAAGCGTCGTGGCGAAAATGTCTGAGCCTCAGCAGTGCCGGCACGGAAATCACCGCCGTCGTAATCATGTCCTGAGGCGACCGCTGCCGGTCTGGTCGTGGCAGCCCCGGCACTTTCCGCGTTTTCCACGGTGACCCTACGAGTTCGCTTGAGCGTGAAGGTGATTTCCTCGACCTCCTCGATCACCTGGCGCGCCGTACGGAGCGGGTGGGTTGACGTGTCGATCGCGCGCGCGACAAACCCCGGAACCAGCGGGCGGATCCAACGACCGGCTGCTCTGGTGACGTCGGTGATGACCGGAATGACCGGAATCGCAGGCGCGTCGGCAGATTCGATCGCCGCGGGCAGGTTCTCCGGCTCAGCCACAACAGCTTCCACCGCGGTGCCGGGCAATGCTGTCGCTGCCAGGCTCGCGGCTTCGGCCTCGGCGGCGATCGGTAGGTAGACATCTGCGGCGACCGGCTCGGCGGCATGCGGCGTGCCTTCGAGTGCGGCGTTGACGCGCTGCCGAAGCTGCACGCGGTCGATCTCGGTCTGCGCCGCCACCGCCAGTCGGGTCTTGTCGAGTTGCTGTTCAGCCCAGAGGGTTTCAGCGGCCAAACGTATCTCGGCTCGCTTTACCGCGATCGCGGTTTCTGCGTCGAGTTCGGCATGCTCGCGTTCGGCGGCGGCTTTCGCGTGGCGATCACCAGTCGTTTCACCGCGCCACAGCCGCAGGATCAATGGCAGCAGACTCAGCAGCGCGAAGAACGCAATCGCGAGCAACCGCACAACGAGTGCGCCGGCGCCCGCGAACGTGAGTTCCTGCATTGCAATCCATCGCGCACCCAAGCCGTGGTCGGCATCCGCGATCGCGGTCTGGCGGGCTTGGCGGAGTTCGTGATCGTCGGCTCCGATCTGAGCGTCCAGCTCAGGAGCGCGCCGCTCGCGAGTTGTGACGGCTGTGTCCAACTCCTGCTGGGCATCGGCGAACAGTTCTTTGGCGGTGTGGGTTTCGGGTCCAGAACCCGGAACGCCGGTAATCCGAGTCTGCGGGCAGGACGGGGTGGGGTGGTATTCGCAACGTGCCACCACCAACGCCTCGTCGCGTTGGATGCGGGCCTCGTCGACGGATCTATCGAGGGCGACGCGCGCACTGCGGCTCTGCGCAAGACTGGTGGATGCCTGCACGACCGCCGGCGTCGAGTCGGCATTGTGGGCAGCCTGTAGCTCGAGATGACGGTCAATTGACCCGGAAAACATTGCGAGAGAAGCGAATTCACCCACTATTACGCCCGCGCCGACGGCCACCACGCTACGGCTCACGACGCCCGGCCAGCGCACCGGCCCGCTTGCGACCGCGCGGCTGATCGCGGCCACCACCAGCGCGAACACCAGTGTGAACGGCGCTATCACCGATATCGGCCGGTGCGCCGAAGCTGCGACAGCAATTGTCGTCACCAACCAGACCAGCACCGCATTCAGGATGACGACCACGCCGGCGATCGCCTGCGCAGACCGCTCGTGGCGCTCGTCACGTTCCCGGCGGTCCCCGCCGCCCAACCAGGTGAGCGCGGCCGCGGTCCGGGAGCCGGTGGGTTGCAGGTCGGCTGAGTTTTGGGCGCACATCAGAGCCAAACACCTCCAGGTACTGTCACGTCAGGACAAGGCAGCGAAACGTCGAATCGATGGCTGGCTATCTAGCGCGCCTGACAACGCGGCAAGGATCGCTCAGCCCAAATCGCGCCGGTGCGACCACGAAATTCTCTCACAATCACTGACCGCAGACCGCCGCGCTTCAGCGGTGTCCGACGCGCTTGATCCTGCGCGCCGTGGCCCGTTCGATGGTTTCACGGTGCGAAGCCGCCCGGCCGACACGATCGGATTCAGTCCCGGTGTCGGAACGCGACGTGAGACGGTATCTACTTATGCAGGGCCATGAGTACGTCAGCTACGAGCATTTCGGACGGCGATTCTTCGAAGTAGCCGTGACCGAGGAACGTGTCGGTGCGGCGTTCGCCGCGATCGCCGGCAACGAGTTCGACATGGAACCGATGTCTCAGGGGCCGGGGAAGATCGCCAAAGTGAGCGCCAAGGTGAAGATCAAGGAGCCCCAGGTCAGCCGCAACGTCGGCGACACCATCACCTTCGACATCCACATCCCGCTGCTGATCGATCTCCTCGTCGACCTACGCCTGGACAAGCAGCGGTTCACCGTTGACGGCGACATCAAACTGAGCGCGACGGCACGCGCCGCCGAACCGCTGCTGCTGATTGTCGACGTCGCGAAGCCGCGTCCGTCGGACATCACCGTTCATGTGTCATCGAAAAGCATCCGCGGCGAGCTACTGCGCATCGTGGCCGGTGTCGACGCGGAGATCCGCCGCTTCATCGCCCAATATGTCACCGAGGAAATTGATGCGCCGCAATCCCAGGCGGCGCAAGTCATCAATGTGGCCAAGGAGCTAGATCAGACCTGGACCGGTATCTGATTGCCCGCGACGTACGTTTTCGCGCAGCCGAACCCGGGTACCTAAGCCCGACTCTTTTCGCGCCCTTGACAAACAGGTGGTACGACGTGGCACGTGTCGATGTCTCGACATCGTCGAACCTTTCCCCGGAATCAGCGTGGAAGTTGGCGTCAGATCTGAGTCGATTCGACGACTGGATGACGATATTCGGTGGCTGGCGTAGTCAGGTCCCCTCAACGATCGAAAAGGGGACCGACGTTTCATCGCTCATCAAGGTCAAGGGATTTCGGAACGTCATCAACTGGACGGTCACCCAATACGACGAGCCGAACGCAATCGAATTAGCCGGCCATGGCCGTGGCGGGGTTGGCATCACGGTTGCCATGAAGGTCACCGACAATCATCCCGGGTCGACTTTCAATCTGACCGCCGATCTCAGTGGTGGTCTGCTCAGCGGACCGTTGGGACGGCTGGTAGCCCGAATCATCAAGTCGGACGTGCATAAGTCCGTGTGCAATTTGGCCGCCTTGGAGTGACTCCGCCCGGGGGTGCACCAGCCACCCGGGGGCGAGTTCAATTCGCGGCTGCCAGGTGAGCACTGTTCGACTCCCGCTGGACAGGACGGACCCGCCGCTGCGTGGTTCGAAGATGGTCGACCAGATCGCTCGCTGCAGACCTGGTCGGCCGGCACCGGTTTGCCGTCACCGCCGGATGGCTACTAAGACAGGGTGACGTCAGTTGTGATCGTAGGCGGCGGATTCACCGGCTTCGAGTGCGCGCGGCGTCTGGCCCGCCGACTCCGCAAAACCGACGTCGACATCACGATCATCTCGCCGGTCGACTACATGCTCTACACGCCGTTGCTGCCGGACGTGGCCGGGGGAGTGGTCGATCCGCGATTCGTCACGATCCCGCTTGCGGGAACGCTCAACGGGGTCCGCAAGATTCGCGGACGAGTCGACAGCGTCGATCTGTCGCAGCACCGGCTGGAGTTCACCGACCTCGAACAGCGTTCCTGCTCGCTGTCGTGGGACCGGCTGGTGTTGACCCCAGGGTCGGTGACCCGCCTGTTCGACATCCCCGGATTGGCCCAGTATGCAAGGGGTTTGAAGTCGCCCGCCGAAGCGCTCTACCTGCGCGACCATGTGCTGGAGCAGCTCGAGTTGTCCTGCCTGGAAGACGATGCCCAGCTCGCGCGGGCTCGACGCACCGTCGTGGTGGTGGGCGCGTCGTATTCGGGCACGGAGCTCGTCCTGCAGCTTCGCGCGCTGGCCGACGCCGCGGCCAAACAGATGAGTTTCAGCCCGGGCGAGGTGAGATTCGTGCTGCTGGACCTCGCCGAACAGGTGATGCTCGAGGTCGGTGAAAAATTGGGGGCCCGCGCGATGCGGGTTTTACGGCGACGCGGGGTCGACGTTCGATTGGGCCTGACGCTCAAGGAGGTTCATCCGGACCATGTGGTGCTCAGCGACGATTCACGGGTGGACACCCGCACCGTCGCGTGGGTCACCGGTGTGACAGCCGCCCCGCTGATCGAGACACTGGGGCTGCCCACCGAGAAGGGCCGGTTGACGGTGCAGACCGATTTGACGGTATCTGGTCATCCCGATGTCTTCGCGGCCGGCGATGCTGCGGCGGTACCCGACGTCACCCAGCCGGGCCAAATCACCCCGCCGACCGCTCAGCATGCGACTCGCCAGGGCAAGGTGCTGGGCAACAATGTGGCCGCCAGCCTCGGGCACGGCAAGACGCGGGAGTACAAGCACCACGACATGGGCCTGGTCGTCGACCTCGGACCCCATCAGGCCGTGGCGAATCCGCTGAAGATTCAATTGTCGGGCTTTCCGGCCAAGTTCGTCACCCGCGCCTACCACTTGTATGCCATCCCACGAGCGGCCAACCGCTGGGCAGTCGCACTGGCGTATCTGAGCGACGCGATGTTCGCACGGTCGGTGGTGTCGCTGGGACTCTCGAGCCAAAGCAACGCCAAATTCTCCACCAGCGAAGGCATCCCGCTGCCGAATACCGCCTGATACCAAGCTTTTCCGTCGCTGCGCTATAGGTCGAGGGTCAGCTGGTGTCCTTTTGCCGCGCGTGAGATGCAGACCAGCATCATTCCCTCAGCCCGCTCGGGCTCGGTGAGCAGGGTGTCGCGGTGGTCGACGCGGCCGTCGAGCACCCGGGTGCGGCAGGTCCCGCAGAAGCCCTGTCGGCAGGAATAGGGCGGCCAGACATCCGCGCGCTGCAACGCCGACAGCATGGTCTCCTGAGCGCTGACCCGCACCGTGGCGCCCCTCGAGGCGACGCGGACATCGAACGCTTCGCCATCGATGACCGGAGGAGCGGCGAATCGCTCGAAATGCAGTTCGACGTCGTCCCGATCGACGAGTTGAGCGCGGATCGCGGTCAACATCGGCGCGGGTCCACAGGCGTACACCGTCGTCCCCTCGGGGCAGTCGCCCAACAGATCGGCAGCCGTCGGTGTGCCGTGGACGTCGTCGGTGAGAACCTCTATGCGGTCGCCGAACTCGGCCAGTTCGTCGAGAAAAGGAAGGCTCTCGCGGCTGCGTCCGGCGTACACCATCGACCATGGGACGCCGAGATGTTCGACGTGACGCAGCATCGGCAGGATCGGTGTGATACCAATCCCGGCAGCGACGAACCGCACACGCCGCCTGGGCGATCCGTAGCCGGGTACCGTCAGCGGGAACGCATTGCGCGGCCCGCTCGTCGTCACGCGACTGCCGACGGCCAAGCTGTCGTGCACCTCAGCCGAGCCGCCGCCGCCATTGGGAATCCGCCGCACCGCGATGCGATATGTGTCACGGCGGGCAGGATCGCCGCACAGCGAGTATTGCCTCACCCGGCCGCTGGGCAGGTGAATGTCGAGGTGCGCGCCGGGCCGCCAGGGCGGCAGTGGCGCACCGTCGGCATCGGCGAATGTCAACATGACCACGTCCTGGTCGCGTGCGACCACGCGGCGCTCCACGATCGTCAGCACGATGCTGCTGTCGTGGACTGCCGGCGGGGTGACACGCCTGATCGACCCCGACAATGCCCACAGTCCCGTCACCGCCACATCGGCGACGCCCAGCAGCACGTCGTGCGATGAGCGACCCGAGACGCTGGGTGGCGCATGGCGAAATCGGTCGAAGACCGCCATCAAAGATGTGCCGCTCGAGCGGCCGGGGAACTCGCCAGATATGCGACAGCTTGCGCCGTCGAACCCATCTCGTCCGGCGAGAAGCCGGGCCGAAAGTACATCAAGGTGTTGGAGCCGAACAGCTTTCGAAACGTCGGGAGCAAACCCTTCTTCGAATCCAGCGCCCTCAGCCACTGCATTTTCCACCAGCCGATGTCGAGGTCGGGGTCGGCCTTCATCAGATACCAGGTACCGCGCTGGAAGAAGACGAAGACCATCGACACCGCGATCATCATCGAGCGGATACGGTCCGGGTAGCTGTTGTGGAAATAGACCGCGACGTCATGGGCAACGTTGCGGTGTTCCACTTCTTCGCTGCCGTGCCAGCGGAAAAGATCCGTGATGGTGGGATCGGCGCCGTAGTCTTCCCAGCGGCAGTTCAGGACGAAGTCCCCGAGTACCGCCGTGTAATGCTCGATCGCGGCGATCAGCCACAGTCGGTCGCACAGATGGCTGAGTCGGCGTTCGGGATCAAGCGAGGGGCGGGGCGACAGCGTGCGGGAAAAGATGAAATCGATCTGGTCGAGCAGCGGTTTGGGGTCAATGCCGCGGGCGATCATCAAGTCCCGGAGCACGTGGTCGTGGACGTCGGCGTGGGTCGCTTCCTGACCGATGAACCCGCGCATGTCCTCGGCGAGTTTGGGGTCTTTGACCAGCGGCAGCGCCTCGTTGAACACCTCGACGAAGTAGCGCTCGATCGGGGGCAGGACCACGTTGAGCAGGCTGACGAAGTTCGAGGCCACCGGGTGGTCGGGGATCCAGTGCAACGGGATGCCGGAGGCGTCGAAGTGCACTTTGCGCGCCTGGATCTGAACTGGACCCGGATCGTATTCGTGCTCAGGCCGGCGTGGCCGCATGGTGGGACCTCCTCCCCGGAGCTGCGCTCAATTGTGATCACGCCGAGTGGAAAGGTCAAAGGGCGACGGCGTATCTCAAACGGTACCGTTCCTGCTTGGACGCGCGGGCATCACCGCGAGTTAGGTGTCGTCGATGAAGCTTGTGGTCGCAGGCTATGGAAGTCGCGGCGATGTCGAGCCGGACCGAACCCGCCGACGCATGACAGGTCTCCCCAGCGAATCGAGGATCGGATGAGTGACAAGTTCAATAGCCCGGCCCATCCACTTATCGGGTTCATCACCGGTGATAACGCACCACGGATTACCCCGGCACCGATTAGTCGGGCGTGGATGTCAGAGATGTCAGAGTTGCGTAAAGGTTGGCCTAATCGGTGTTTGCCGATGCTCATCGCTAACCAAAGCGGTTGGGAGCTGCGCAATCGGTGCGCGTTCACCGCTACGTGGATGGGTCAGCAAGACAGCGTGGACGTGATGATCACACCCGATAAGCGCGACACCGATCAGTTCCTGCCCTCCAGCCATTTCGGTAGCGGCATCCTGACCTGGCACCTGCCGATACTGTTTCGCACCCCGGCGGGCTATAACCTGCTGGTCCGCGGGCCGGCGAACTATCCGAAGGACGCCGTGTGTCCGTTAGAGGGCGTGGTCGAAACCGACTGGGCAAGCGCGAGTTTCAGCATGAGCTGGAAATTCACCCGCAAAATGATGCCGGTGCGATTCGAGGTCGACGAGCCGATCTGCATGATCGTCCCGCAGCGCCGAGCCGAGCTGGAAGAATTCGCCCCCGAACTCAGGCCCATCGAGTCTGACGAAGATCTGCAGCGCAAGCATGAGTTGTTTCTTCGCGAACGTGGCACGGTAGGCGGTTACGAGACTGCGGCGAGGGTCGCCGCGGGACAGCAACCGGAGTGGCACAGCGACTATACGCGAGGCAGACACAGAGACGGCGAGGCCGGGGCACCAGATCATCAGACTCGCCGTCATCTTCGTGCATTTGTTGAGCCACAACATGACAAGCCGCAATAGGAACCCACCCAGGAAGCATTGGTCGCGGATCTGCGCTCCATCCTCACTCCGCAATGCGTCCCTCGAGCCCGTGAGGTCGCCACCCGGATGACCAAACTCACCGAAAGCCTTGCTCGCACTGCCGATCTCCTGGAAGACGCCGTGCGTGAGGGTCGCGAAGGCTAAGACGCAACGCCGCGATACCAGTCAACGGTCTCGGCGATCGCCTCCTCCGTGGTGTAACGGGGTTTCCAACCCAGCATCGTGCGGGCCTTCGCAGCGGATAGATACTGGTGGAATATCTCGTGGCGGGCGGTGGCCCGGATGTCCGGTTCCAGCTCAGTCCCAATCGCAGCTTGGAGCATCTCGACCAATTGCAGCACGGAGAGCGGACTTTCGGTCGAAAAGTTGAACGCCTCGCCTCCAAGTGTCGGATCCTCCGAGATCGCCTCGGCAAGCTGTAGATAAGCGAGCACTCCGTCGGCTACGTAGAGGTAGTCCCGGGTCATCGTTCCGTCCGAGCGGATCACTGGACGTTGGCCCTGGAGGAGGAGACGTATCGTGCCCGGGACGAGTCGCTCCCAGTTCGTATCTCCAGGACCGAAGAAATTGCCGCACCGGGTGATGACGACGGGCAGGTCGTAGATGCGAGCGAAGCTCTGGGCGATGAGGTCCGAGCACGCCTTGGAGACATCATAAGAATTGACAGCGCGCAGTGGCATATCTTCGGTATAGGGAAGGACGGTTTGCTCTCCGTAGGCCTTGTCGCTACTCGCCGTGACGATCTGGCGAACCGTGCCGGTACGGCGCGCCGCTTCCAGCAGCGCCCAGGTTCCCCGGACATTGGCATCGTAGGTCGCCACCGGATTGCGATGGGCCACCCCTACCTGGCTCTGAGCAGCCAGGTGAAAGACGGTCGCCACGTCGTACTCTCCGAGCATGCGCTCCATGAGGGACTGATCCTCGACCGCCCCCGTGACTATCGACACCTTTGTCCACCACTCGTCCCGTGTGGCCGAGGATGGAACCGTGTCGCGCACGAGCACGACCACGCGTGCGCCGAGCGCAGCGAGGGCAGCGGTCAAGTGAGTACCGAGGAATCCGGTTGCTCCTGTCACCGCTACCAGGCGTCCGTCCCAGAACTCCCGGTTGGGTTCGAACGGTCGGATATTTGTTCCGGTCGTCATCGCTTGTCTTCGTAGTGGCCTTGATCGGTTTCAGGTGCTGGTCGATCGTACCCAGGGTCCGCGTCCTCCCTCACAGAGCGCAGTGAGCTCCTGGGCATCCTTCTGGGTGTCCATGGATTTCCAGAACCCTTCGTGACGGTAGGCGAACAAGTCGCCGGCGCTAGCCAATGAAGGAAGAACCTCGCGTTCGAGATCCTCCCCGCCCCAGCGATCGAAGACTCGTCTGTCCATAACAAAGAACCCGGCGTTGATCGGATGGTCGTGCAGCTTCGGCTTCTCTCGGAATCCGCTCACCCTTCCCGTTTCATCGAGATCGAAGGTTCCATACGGCGAAGGAAGAGACACCGTGGTCACTGTCGCTGGTGCCCCGTGGCCGCGGTGGAAGTCCAAGAGGCGATGAAGGTCGATGTCCGCCAGGCCATCGCAGTAGGTGAGAAAGAATTCGTCGCCCAGACGTTCGCGCACCTTCATGACTCGACCACCGGTGTTGGTGTTCTCGCCTGTATTGACAACATCGACGCGCCAGCTGCTAGGCAGGGGCTGCGCGAATTTCCATACCAGCTCGGCCTTATAGCCGGCGGCCAGGACGAAGTCGGTAAAGCCCTGCTCGGCATAGATCTCCATCACGTGAGCGAGAACCGGACGTTCTCCGACCAGCAGTAAGGGCTTGGGAACCTCGAGGGTCGACGGCATGGCTCGGACGCCCGTTCCGCCGCAGAGGATTACGGTTTGCATGTCGCCGCAACGGGGTGAAGAACCGAGCCAGAGCATAGATTCATGGATATCTCCCGGGCCAGTCGCGCGGTGTCAACCCCGAACATTCAACAGATAAGGGCCAAGACATGGGGGTTGACAACCCGACTGGTGCCTGACGTCGTTACGCCCGGATGGTTCGATTTCCGCCGGATGCGTGGGATCGCAGAGCGTGGCCGGATGTGAAAGGCAAGCGCTGGCTGGATGTGTGGACCTTCGACGAATCTTTGAGATTCGACCTCACGCCATCGGCAGCCCGGCTTGACCGACACGTTCGCATCAGCCGTCGTCTCAGAAGACGACGTGAGAACGTGGCACCGCGTACCTGGCGCTACGCGCCGACCGCGACGTCCTTGCCGCTTCGGCCGCAGCGCGTGAGGCGCTCGTCGAGCAGCTCATCGGTCTGACGACTTGACGGCTCGCCGCCTGTGCGCGGACGGACCAGCGCACACCCCTGGACCGCTCAGCAGTGCGGGGCCCAGCACCGCTGGTTGGGGCAATAGGTGGCGTGTGCGAGGTTCACCATAGATCCGACTTGTCCGAGCCCAATGCCATCCGGGTCCAAGTTGGCGTGTACGTGCTGGGCAATGTGGTCTGGCGTCCAACCCCACCCGAGATCGTCGCAGATGAGGTATGCCATCCCGATGAGGGCTTCCTCGTGGCCCTCCGGCCAAGTGAAGCCGTAGCCGCGCAGTTGAGCGAGGTACCCATCACTGACGGGGTCGGCAGTCGCAATCCCAGAGCTAGTAGCCAGGGCAGCGCCAAGCATCACAGGGACGGTAAGTCTGGCCAGCCAGCGAGGTGAGGGCATTTGCGCTTCCTTCTTAGTAGCGTTGACGAAGCCGAATTATGCGGCTCCGACGGGGCGCAAATATGAACAATAGCCAAAGCTGGGAAGAACCTTATAAAAGGCTGGTTGTAGCACTTAGCGCTGACAGCACTCAGCACTGACTCAGCTATGCGGTGCGTATGTGGTGCACCCCCTCAACTGCCGTCCCCAAACGACAGCCTTTCAACTACGTAAATGCTGTTGCGCGGCAATGGGATTGAACCAGCTCAATCGATTTGCTTTGGTGTGTAGTTTTCCGGTAGGGGCCGCGGTCGGTCGCCGGCGAGGACCGTCGCGGACGCTGAGGTAACAGCGACGCTATGTGTCGAACGGTTACCGTTCCTGGTTGGACGTGGGGGAATCACCGCGAGTTAGGTGTTGTCGATGAAAGTGGTGGTGGCCGCCTATGGCAGCCGGGGCGACGTCGAGCCCGGCATCGCCGTCGGTCGGGAGCTGGTGCGCCGAGGTCACGACGTGCGCCTGGCAGTTACCGTGCCGCCTGACATGCTTGCGCTCATCGAGTCCGCGGGGCTTACGGCGGTTCCCTACGGCCCGGACTGGCGGGCGCAGATACGCGACGAGAACTTCGTCCGCATGATCCAGAATCCGCTCAGCGCGATCCGCGAAGCTATCGACTATGTCACCCAGGTCTCGGCAGACAAGAGCGCGACGTTGGTGTTGTCGACAAACGGGGCCGATCTGCTCTTGGCGGGCATGAACGAGCAGGGGCTGGCCGCCAACGTCGCGGAGTACTACGGGATTCCGCTGGCGGCGCTGCATTCCTTTCCGCCGCAGATTTTGGAGGTCAGTTCGCCGCACGGGAGCGTAGTTCAGCAAGCTGAACAGGCCCAACGTCGGGCACTCGGCTTACCGGAGGTAACCGACCCCTCGACGGGGCCGCTGGAGATACAGGCCTACGAGGAGCTCTGTTTTCCCGGGCTGGCAGCCGAATGGGCGGACCACGGTGGACGACGGCCCTTCGTCGGGGCGCTGACGCTGGAGGCGCCGACGGTTGCCGACGAGGAGGTCTTGTCGTGGATTGCCGCCGGAACGCCGCCGATCTACTTCGGCTTTGGCAGCACGCCGATCGCATACCCAGCTGATACGGTCGCCGCGATCGGAGCGGCTTGCGCGCAGGTGGGCGAACGGGCGTTGATCTGGTCTGGGCCGAATGACTTCACCCGCATCCCGCATCCCGAGCACGTCAAGGTTGTGGACACGGTAGGCCAAGCGGCCATCTTTCCGCTGTGCCGCGCGGTCGTCCACCACGGCGGCGCCGGCACAACGGCCGCGGGCCTACGCGCCGGAATCCCGACCTTGATCCTCTGGAACGGGCTCGATCAGCCGGTCTGGGCTGATTCGGTCACCCGCCTGAAAGTCGGTTTTGGACGGTGCTTTTCGGAAAGTACCGTGGATTCACTGGTCGCAGACCTGCACTCCGTCCTGGCTCCGCACTACGCCACTCGAGCCCGTGAGGTCGCCGCTCAGATGACCACTCCGGCCGAAAGCCTGGCCCGCGCAGCCGATCTCCTCGAAGACGCCGCGAGTTAGGACCCGACGATGAAGTTCGTGGTACTGGAAGAAACCGCGCGGCGCGTCTTACTCTGAAGGCCCAGTAACTCGCAACCGGCGCACCGGCCGGGTCTCGATGGCGTTGATCGTCAACGCGCGGCTCGCGATCCGCCATCCCGCATCGGTAAGCCGGTACTCGTCGTCGTAGCGCAGATGCCAGACCACGTCGGTCAGCTGATCCGCGTGTTGGCTCCAGTGATGCGCGATACACGCAACACGGCCGTGCGCGACGTCCGGCCGCGGGGCGTCGTCGTAGACCTCGCCCACGATCGCGTGTTCGGTGGGGACGACGACGGCGGCCATCGCGGCGCCGATCGCAGTGTGCCCGCGGTGTCGATGAACCGGCTCCAGCGTGACTGGCGGATCGGGCAGGATCAACTCAGCCGCCTCGGTGAAAAGCTTTACAACAGAGTCGAATTGCCGGTCATCGACCGCCGCGGCGTAACGGTGCACCAAGTCGCTGATCCCGACCCGATCGGTTGCGCCGAGCATCACGTCGGCATTGACAAACGTTGCGCGCAGGCCGACAGCTCGTCCTTGGCCTGCTCGATATCGGTGATCGGCGGCATGGCCAGCACCAGCCGGTCGGCGCCTTGAGCAGTGAGCTTCTCTGCGCGTTCGGCGTCGATCTTGGTAACCGAATGGCCCAGTGCCACTTCAATATCGGCGGGATCACGTCCGGCAGCCTGCGCCTCGGCACGCATCAGCATCAGCAGAGAGTCCAGCTGCGCACCGGTTACCCCCAAAGGCTGGAAGCCGTCGCCGAATCGTCCAGCGCGTCGGGCCGCGGCTTTGCTGTGTCCGCCGATGTGCACCGGAAGATGCGGACCGGCAACAGGTTTCGGGCTGCACACGGCGTTCTCGAACCGGAAGAACTCGCCACGATGGGTGACGCCCTCTGGCCGGTCACCCCAGAGTGCCCGCAGCACTGCCAGCTGCTCGTCGGCGCGTCGCCCCCGGCTTTCGAATTCGGTGCCGCATGCCTCGATCTCTTCCCGCAGCCAACCGACGCCGACACACAGTCGAAGCCTCCCGCCCGACAGCGCATCCACGGTCGCCGCTCGCTTGGCCAGCACCACCGGATGATGGTTGGGCAGCACCAGAACCCCGGTGGCCAGCCCGAGCCGGTCGGTGTGGCCGGCGAGAAACGACAACAGGTCAAGCGGATCGGGGACGGGGCAGTCGGCCGCCAATTCCACGCGTCCCGAGGGGTCATACGGGTAGACGCTGTCGTAGTCGGTCGCTAGGACCGTGTGCTCGACGGCAATGATCGATTCGAAGCCGCACGCCTCCAGGTGCTGCGCGAAAGCCATCATCCACCGCGGGTCTGCGGTGACACCCGCGGCGACCGGGGCGACCACGCCGTACGTCAAGGTCTTCATGGCAAATTGAAGCTAACAGGTGCTCTGGGTCGGGCTGAGGGCCGTCGATGCGCGCATGGCCTCGGCCAGCGCGATCGCCCGAGGATCGCTGAACACCTCCTCGAGCAGCATCGGCCGACCGTCGGAACCGCTCAGTGGAACTCGCCAGTTGGGGTACTCGTCAGTGGTGCCCGGCTGGTTCTGGGTCCGCCGATCTCCGACCGCGTCGGTCAGGGCAAGTCCCAGCAAGCGCGACGGCGTACGGCCTAGATACCGATGAAGAGCAAGCACGGTCTCTTCGACACCGGCGTGCTTGGACAGCAAGCCGACGCGGCGTAACTCAGCGATCCAGGCCGTCCGCTCGGCCTGCGCAGCCGCGAGCTCCTCGTCGACTGGCCGGGTCAGCAGGTCCAGCGAAGCCCGCAGATACACATGCTCGTCGGCCAGATAACCTGCCGTCGGCGGCAAGTCGTGAGTGGTCACCGACGACAGGCAGTATTCGCGCCAGCGTTCGGCAGGCAGCGGACCGCCACTGGCAGCGGGGCCGTCGCGGTCGAGCTCGAACCACAGAATCGACGTGCCCAGCACCCCGCGTGCCCGCAGATAGTCGCGGACCCACGGTTGGACGGTGCCGAGATCCTCACCCACCACCAACGCCCCGGCCCGGTACGCCTCCAGAGCAACGATGCCGATCATCGCCTCGTGGTCGTAGTGGACATAGGTGCCTTGGGTGGGTGCTTCGCCGTGGGGAATCCACCACAGCCGGAACAACCCGATGATGTGGTCGATACGCACCCCGCCGGCATGCCGCAGCACGCTGCGGATCAGCGCGCGAAAAGGCTGGTATTCCAACTCGTCGAGGCGGTCCGGGCGCCACGGCGGCTGCGACCAGTCCTGGCCTAACTGATTGAACTCGTCTGGCGGGGCCCCGCCGGAGACGCCGAGGGCCAGCGCGTCCTGCAACGCCCACGCGTCGGCTCCGTTAGGGTGCACGCCGACGGCGAGATCGTGCACGATCCCCAACGGCATCCCGGCCGAGACTGCTTGTGATTGCGCGGCGGCGAGTTGTTCGTCGAGCTGCCATTGCAGCCAGCGGTGGAAATCCACCGCGGCGGAATGCTTGGCGACGAATGTGGCGACACCGTCAGCGCCGGGATACCGCACCGACTCGGGCCACTGATGCCAATCGCCCCCGTGCGCTTCCGCCAGCGCACACCACGTGGCGAAGTCATCCAGCGCGGCACCTTCCCGGGCGCGAAAGGCCGCGAACGCCAGGTCTCGACCTGCCGTCCGCGGGACGGAAAAGACCAGCTCCAAGGCCGCCCGCTTGGCCGCCCATGCGGAGTCACGGTCTATGGCGTCCAGTGTGGCCGCGTGTTTCTGGACGCCCTCACGCAGCCGCCACACCCGGCCCCGCTTGCGCAGCTGCGCGAATTCCGGGATGGCCTCGACCCTCAGATACAGCGGGTTGACGAACCGGCGTGACGTCGGCAGATACGGCGACGGCTCCATCGGCGCGGTCGGAGCGGCCGCCTGAAGGGGATTGACCAGGACATAACCGGCGCCGTGTACCGACGCCGACCAGACTGCGAGGTCGACGAGATCGGTGAGGTCGCCGACACCCCAGGACTGTCGGGACCGGACGCTATACAACTGGGTGGCCAGCCCCCAGGCCCGCCGGGCGCCCAGCCGCTCCGGCAGTCCCAGCCAGCCCGGTGTCACGATCAGCGCAGCGCTGGCCTCGTGATCTGCAGAGCGCACATGCACCCGGTGGTAACCGAGTGGCAGATCGTCGGGTAGCACGAAGCTGGCTTCGCCGATCGAACGTCCGTCCAGATCAAACGGTGGGGTGAAGTTGTCGACCTGGCGTATTCCGTCGCGGATGGTCCCGTCCTCAAGCAGCAGCCATACCTCGGCCGGCTGGCCGTGGGTGACGTGAACCCAGAACGTTGTCGGGGCGCCGGGTCGCCCAAGAATGGTCGGCGGCAGCGCGCGGGACCAGTACCGGCGGTCGAGAGCGGTCTGCGCCGCGCCGCGCTCCGACTCGGTCGCCGCGGCGACGCCGAACGCGGCGAGGACCGCTACCAGCGTGCTCTGGGGGACTTCGATCCGGCGACCGCTCCAGTCGTGGTACTCGGTGGCGATCCCGAAATGGCCCGCCAATTCGGCCAACGACGGCGCCTGCTGGTTCATGCCGCCATCTTGCGTGCCGCGATGTTCCCGATGCGACCCGGGTGTTCACCTCGGCGTCGTCTTTTCGGCGGGCTGAGTTTGCGCTGAGACGTACCATGCGCAGTGAAGACTTCCTCGATCCCCCGATTCCTATGGAGCAGGTGACAGCACTGTGGCACAAACCACTACCGGCGCGGACGCCTACGTCGTCCATGCCCGAACGCTCGCGTGGCGAGGTCGCGTGGGGTGCCCTACCGTTATCCCTGTGAATCGTGGGACTAGACGGTCTTCAGACGTTCCAACGGCCGGGGGCATGAGCAAACATGGCAGGTGATCAGCGAGGTTCGGGCTACGGCCTTGGACTGTCCACCCGGACGCAGGTAACGGGTTACCAGTTCCTGGCCCGCCGGACCGCGATGGCGTTGACGCGCTGGCGGGTCCGGATGGAGATTGAGCCCGGACGTCGTCAAACGCTGGCCGTGGTGGCGTCGGTGTCAGCCGCCTTGGTGATCTGCCTGGGCGCGCTGCTGTACTCCTTCATCAGCCCGTCCGGTCAGCTGAATGACACGCCGATCATCGCCGACCGCGATTCAGGTGCGCTGTACGTCCGCGTCGGCGACAAGTTGTACCCGGCGCTGAATCTCGCCTCGGCCAGGCTGATCGCCGGACGCCCGGACAACCCACATAAGGTGCGCGGAAGCCAGATTGCCCAGCAGCCGCACGGGCCGCTGGTGGGCATCCCCGGCGCGCCGTCGGAGTTTTCCCCGACCACCCCGGCGGCGTCGTCGTGGCTGGTGTGCGATTCGGTGGCCCAGAAAGCCGGAGTCGGAGCGCCGTCACCGGTCACGGTCACCGTGATCGACGGCACGCCCGACCTGTCCGGCCGCCGCCACGTAGTGAGCGGGTCGGACGCGGTGGTGCTGCGATACGAAAAAGACACCTACGTGATCCGGCAGGGACGGCGTTCGCGCATCGATTCGATGAACCGCGCGGTATTGCTGCCACTGGGCCTGACCCCCGAGAACGTCAGCCAGGCACGGCCGATGAGCCGGGCGCTGTTCGACGCATTGCCGGTCGGCCCGGAGCTGACGGTGCCCAAGGTGCCGAATGCCGGCAAGCCAGCGGGATTCGCCGGCGCACCGGGACCCACCGGGACCGTGATCGTGACACCGCAAATCAGTGGGCCACAACAGTATTCAGTCGTGCTGGCTAACGGTGTGCAGACCGTGACACCGGTGGTGGCTCAGATCCTGCAGAACTCCGGTACCTCGCCAGGCAGTGCGCCGGTGGTGGTGTCGCCGGCGTTGCTGGCGAAGATGCCGGTGGTCACCGGGCTGGATCTGTCCTCCTACCCCGACGGCCCGCTGAGCCCGGTGGACATCCGGGAGAACCCGGCGACGTGCTGGTGGTGGGAGAAGACCGCCGGTGAGGAGCGCGCCCGCGTGCAGGTGATCTCCGGCCCGACGATCCCGGTCGCGAGCGACTCCACTGACAAGGTCGTGTCCCTGGTCAAGGCGGACACCTCCGGCCGCGAAACCGATCGCGTCTTCTACGGCCCTGACTACGCCAACTGGGTGGTCGTCACCGGCAACGATCCGGGTGCGACCACCTCCGAATCGCTCTGGTGGCTTTCGAGTTCCGGGGTACGTTTCGGTGTGGAGAATTCTCGTGATTCTCGCGCAGCACTGGGGTTGACGTCACAGCCCAGCCCGGCGCCGTGGGTTGCGTTACGGCTGCTGGCACCGGGCCCTGCACTTTCGCGCGCCGATGCGCTGGTGCGTCATGACACCCTTCCGACCGATATGACCCCCGCAGAGTTAGTGGTACCGAAGTGAAACAAGGTTTCGCACGACCGACCCCCGAGCGGGCACCCGCCGTCAGGCCGGAGAACATCGTCCTACCGACGCCGCTGAGCGTCCCGCCGCCAGAAGGCAAGCCATGGTGGCTGATCGTGGTCGGTGTCCTGGTGGTCGGCTTGCTGGTCGGCATGGTCGCCATGACGGTCGCCAACGGCTCGCGGATGTTCCTGGGTGCCGGATCGATCTTCCCGATCTTCATGATCGGCGGGGTCGCGATGATGATGTTCGGCGGCCGGTTCGGCGGCCAGCAGCAGATGAGCCGGCCGAAACTCGACGCGATGCGCGCCCAGTTCATGCTGATGCTCGACATGCTGCGCGAGACCGCGAACGAGTCCGCCGACAGCATGGACGCCAACTACCGCTGGTTCCACCCGGCGCCGACGACGTTGGCGGCCGCGGTCGGATCGTCCCGGATGTGGGAGCGCAAGCCCGACGGCAAGGACCTCAACTTCGGCGTCGCCCGGATTGGCGTCGGCATGACCCGTCCCGAGGTGACGTGGGGCGAGCCGCAGAACATGCCCACCGATATCGAGCTGGAGCCGGTGACCGGTAAGGCGCTGCAGGAATTCGGGCGCTACCAGAGCGTCGTCTACAACCTGCCGAAGATGGTGTCGCTGCTGGTCGAGCCGTGGTACGCGCTGATCGGCAGTCGCGAGCAGACGATGGGGCTCATGCGGGCCCTCATCTGCCAGCTGGCGTTCTCACACGGGCCCGACCACCTCCAGATGATCGTGGTCACTTCCGACATGAGCAAATGGGATTGGGTCAAGTGGCTGCCGCACTTCGGTGATCCGCGCCGCCGCGACGCCGCCGGAAATGCCCGGATGGTCTACGGGTCGGTACGCGAGTTCGCCGCCGACCAGGCCGAATTGTTCGCCGGGCGTGGGTCTTTCACCCCGCGGCACGCGAGCTCGTCGGCGGAGACGCCGACTCCCCACCACCTGATCATCGCTGACGTCGACGACGCGCAATGGGAATACGTGATCAGCGTCGACGGTGTCGACGGTGTGACCTTCTTCGACCTGACCGGTTCTGCGCTGTGGACGGGCAACCCGGAGCGAGTGCTGCGGTTCACCAATGACGTCGGGGTGATCGAGGCGCTGCCTCGTGACCGCGACACCTGGATGGTGATCGATGACAACAGGTGGTTCTTCGCCCTCGCCGACGAGTTGACCGAGCCGGAGGCCGAGCAGTTCGCCCAGCGGGTCGCCCGCTGGCGACTGGCGGAAGCCTACGAGGAGATCGGCCAGCGGGTAGCGCAGATCGGCGCCCGAGACATCCTGTCCTACTACGGGATTACGGATCCCGCCGAGATCGACTTCGAATCGCTGTGGAGCAGCCGGCGCGACGCCCTGACCAGCCGCTCCCGGCTGCGGATACCATTCGGCAACCGCTCGGATAATGGCGAGCTGCTGTTCCTGGACATGAAGTCCCTCGACGAAGGCGGCGACGGCCCGCACGGAGTCATGTCGGGAACAACCGGTTCGGGTAAGTCGACCCTGGTGCGCACCGTGCTCGAATCGCTGATGCTGGCGCATCCACCCGACGAGTTGCAGTTTGTGTTGGCCGACCTCAAGGGTGGGTCCGCGGTCAAGCCGTTCGGCGGCGTGCCGCACGTGTCGCGCATCATCACCGACCTCGAGGAAGACCAGGCGCTCATGGAGCGCTTCCTGGACTCACTGTGGGGCGAGATCGCCCGCCGTAAAGCGGTCTGCGACAACGCCGGTGTCGACGACGCCAAGGAATACAACGAGATGCGCTCCAGGATGCGGGCACGCGGCCAGGACATCCCGCCGCTGCCGATGCTGGTGGTGGTCATCGACGAGTTCTACGAGTGGTTCCGCATCATGCCGACCGCCGTCGACGTTCTGGACTCCATCGGCCGGCAGGGTCGTGCTTACTGGATCCACTTGATGATGGCCTCGCAGACGATCGAGAGCCGGGCCGAAAAGCTCATGGAGAACATGGGTTACCGGTTGGTGCTGAAAGCGCGTACCGCCGGCGCGGCACAGGCCGCCGGTGTTCCCAATGCCGTCAACCTGCCAGCGCAGGCCGGCCTGGGCTACTTCCGCAAGAGCCTCGACGAGATCGTTCGCTTCCAGGCCGAGTTCCTGTGGCGCGACTACCGCCGCGGCATCTCGTACGACGACGATGGCCCGGCGATGCTGACCCATACCGTCGATTACATTCGGCCGCAACTGTTTACCACTGGGTTCACGCCCATCGAGGTCAGTGTCACCGGACCGGATGACTTCGACGCGCTGACGAACGGCAACAGCCACAGCAGTAACGGCGAGGCGATCATCGGCAACGGAGTCGCCGCGAGCGACCACGATGATGGATGAAGAAGAAGAAGAAGCGATCAGAACGCCCAAAGTCGGCACGGTGATCATCGATCAGCTTCGCCGGATCGACTTCCAGCCCTACCGTTTGTGGCAGCCGCCGCTGGACCGGCCGGTGTCGATCGAGGATCTGGTCAACCGCTTCCTGCAGCGACCGTGGCAGGAGGAGTACGGCACGGCCTTGAACCTGGTGTTCCCGATCGGGATCGTCGACCGGCCGTTCAAGCACGATCAGCCGCCGTGGACGGTGGACACCTCCGGGCCCGGTTCCAACGTGCTGATCCTCGGCGCCGGTGGATCGGGCAAGACCACCACGTTGCAGACGCTGATCACCTCGGCGGCGCTGACCCACACCCCAGAGCAGGTCCAGTTCTACGTGTTGGCGTACAGCAGCACCGCGCTGACAACCGTGGCTGGGCTGCCGCACGTCGGCGAGGTGGTGGGCCCCACCGATCCGTACGGTGTGCGCCGCACGGTGGCCGAGCTGCTGGCGTTGCTGCGCGAGCGGAAGCGGACCTTCCTCGAGTACGACGTCCCGTCGATGGAGGTGTTCCGGCGGCGCAAGTTCGGCGGCGAGGCGGGCCGCGTGCCCAACGACGGTTTCGGCGACGTCTTCCTGGTGATCGACAACTACCGGGCGCTCGCCGAAGAGAACGAGGTGCTCATCGAGCAGGTGAACGTGATCATCAACCAGGGGCCGTCGTTCGGGATTCACGTGGTGGCCACGGCCGACCGCGAATCTGAGCTGCGGCCGCCGGTGCGCAGCGGTTTCGGATCCCGGATCGAGCTGCGGCTGGCCGCGGTCGAGGATGCCAAGCTGGTGCGCTCGCGGTTCGCCAAGGATGTTCCGGTCAAGCCGGGTCGCGGCATGGTCGCGGTGAATTACACGCGGCTGGATGGAGATCCGCAGTCGGGTCTGCACACGCTGGTGGCCAGACCGGCGCTTACCGATACGCCGGACAACGTTTTCGAGTCCAGCAACGTCGCCGCGGCGGTCAGCCGGGTGGCGGCCGGCCACGCACCCCCGGTGCGGCGGCTTCCCGCGACGTTCGGTCTGGAGCAGGTGCGTGCGCTGGCTCAACAAGATCGCCGACAGAACGTCGGTGTCGGCGGAATCGCTTGGGCCATCAACGAATTGGACCTGCAGCCGGTGTACCTCAACTTCGCCGAGAACGCTCACCTGATGGTGACGGGCCGACGCGAATGTGGCCGCACCACGACGCTCGCGACGATCATGTCCGAGATCGGACGCGTGTACGAGCCGGGAGCCAGCGTCGCGCAACCGACTTCACGTCCCTCGGCACAGGTGTGGCTGGTCGACCCGCGTCGTCAACTGCTGACCACGCTGGGCACCGACTACGTCGAGAAGTTCGCCTACAACCTCGACGGCGTCTCGGCGATGATGGACGAGCTGGGCGGGGTGTTGGCACGGCGGGAACCGCCTCCGGGCCTGTCCGCCGAAGAGCTGCTGTCCCGCTCGTGGTGGAGCGGGCCGGAGATCTTCCTGATCATCGATGACGTTCAGCAGCTGCCGCCCGGCTTCGATTCACCGTTGCACAAGGCCGCGCCATGGGTGACTCGGGCAGCCGATGTCGGTTTGCACGTGATCGTCACCCGCACCTTCGGTGGATGGTCTTCGGCGGGCAGCGACCCGATGTTGCGGGCGCTGGCCCAGGCCAACGCTCCGTTGCTGGTGATGGACGCCGACCCCGACGAAGGCTTCATCCGCGGCAAGATGAAGGGTGGACCGCTGCCCCGCGGTCGTGGCCTGCTGATGGCCGAGGACACCGGGGTATTCGTCCAGGTTGCGGCCACGGACTTGCGTCGCTAACTGCGTCACGTGAAGGTCCCCCGCCCGCGAGGGGGGGGGACCTCTGCGTCTGCGGGACACCGCACGATCCCGTCTCAGCCTGACCGCATGCCGCACCGTATATGACCTAGGCCGGGCGCTACCGGCGAGCAGCAGCAGGCCGCCACGAAGCCACAGCGCCGGCCAGCGTACGAAACCGCCTTCGCCGCAAGGGTTCCGGACGCCGCCGCGTGCAGCTACGCCTCTACCAACGGCGTCACAAGTGACCCATTCATCGACCCGCCACAAACCGTCGACTCGGCGGGGCTGCACAGCAGGCCGCTGCCGCCCTGGCCGGCCGGCACGGCGCGCACATGGCCGGACACGAGGGCTACGGTTTGAGCTCTATTCCAGCGTGATCCCCTTTTACGCCGGCCGCAGGGTGGGCCGCTTCGCCGGGCCGTCGGTCGACCGGATGGCTGAAAATTAAACGCGAGCTGAACGGCAGTTGATTCGGGATGAACACTGCTTGATGAGGAATGAATAGTCGGCATCGTCGCCGCGGATCGCCCGCGCGGCCATCTAATGTCTCAACCAGCGACTGTTCAGTGATGAGCATCGGCGCTCAATGTTGTTGACGCTGAGGGTTACCGAGGAAAGAAAGCGCATTTCGTCTGTGGCCAAATACCGCGCTCCGCACATCGATTCGGGCGGTCAAACACCAGGACCCGCCGATTGCTGACCAGTTCATGACAACGCCGCACGCCGCCGCTTCCATGCGGCGGTCTACGGGGCAGACGCAATGTTGGCTTGCTGACGGAGGAATCTAGTGCTTGATTTCGGGCTGTTGCCGCCGGAGGTCAATTCAGGTCGGATGTATTCGGGTCCCGGACCCGGGCCGCTGTTGGCGGCCTCTGAGGCCTGGGACGGTTTGGCTGCGGAGTTGAATTTTGCGGCCAATGGTTATGGGGCCGCGCTCGAGGAGTTGACGAGCAACTCGTGGGTAGGCCCCACCTCGGTGGCGATGATGTCCGCCGCCACGCCCTACATCGACTGGCTGACCTCAACCGGCGCTCAAGCCGAGGAGACCGCCAACCACGCTCGCGCCGCCGTCGCCGCATATGAGGCGGCGTTCGCGATGACGGTGCCGCCGCCGGCGATCGCGGCAAACCGCGCGCTGCTGGCCGCCTTGGTCGCCACCAACTTCCTCGGGCAGAACACGCCCGCGATCATGATGACCGAAGCCCTGTATGCCGAAATGTGGGCGCAGGACGCCGCTGCCATGTACGGCTACGCGGGCGCCTCGCAGGTTGTCCTGCAGGTGACGCCGTTCGTGGAACCCCCGCAGACGACAAGCGATGACGGGACGAGCAGCCAGGGCAACGCGGTGGCCAATGCTGCTGCCACGCCGGCCAGCCAAGCGGCGACGGTGGCGCAGAACGCGCTGTCGGCGGCGCCCGCCACGACCGGTCAGACGACCGCCAGCACCGCGCTGCCCGCGGCTACCAGCAGCGCGACGACCCCCCCGACCACGCTGATCCCGTGGCTCACGCAACTCGTCCAAAACACCATCTCCCAATTCTCCATCACCAACGGCGCGTATGGCTTGGGTTTCACCAACGCCAACCTCAACACGTTGCGGTACATGTTCCAGGCCTACTTCGCGGTCGGTCTCGGAAACTTCGGCTACGGCATCGGCCAGCAGACGATTACCCCCGCTCAGGCAACGGCACTAGAAAACTCGCTTGGGTTCAAGACTCCTTTTGCAGCAATTCCCGGTGGCGGCACCGCAGGCGTCAGCGGCGCACCGGTGGCCGGTCTTGGCCATATGTCGGCCACTGTGGGCCAGGCCAGCAGTCTCGGGCGGCTGTCGGTGCCCGCGGGTTGGCCAGGGGCGACGCCCACGGAGATCGAAGAGGTCCAGCTGGCCAGCGCCGCACGCCCTGTCGCACCGCAGTCGAATGGGATACTCAACGGTGTTCCGATGGCGGGCAACGCCGGTCTTGGAGCGGGTGCTGGACGCGGCAGCGGCGGCTATACCGTGAAATACGGGCTCCGGCATGCCGTGATGCCGCGGCCGCCCGCAGGCGGGTAACCCCGGGTCGAACTGGAAAGTCCACCGCCTACAGCCGATTGGGTCGTGGCGTTGGGTTTATTCGATGTTGTCCGGTGACGCAGCAGGCGAACTGCTCGCTGACCCCCAGTACGCGCTGCGGGTGACTTACGGCCGCCGCCGGCGTTCTGGGCCTACCCAAAAACCCTTTGAGCGTGGCGTTTTCACGCTCCAGGCCGTTGAGGCGCTTGACGTCTTCCGGCCGGGCCGAGTGGCGGCCTGCTCCGCGCGGCGTTCCGAAATCACTTGTGGCGAAGGCCACTACGAGGATGTCTGGCGCGATCAGGTTGGGTTGCGCGGCGGCCGAGACGGCATCCGAGCAGGATGGCCCAGACTGGGTTCCAGCGGCCGGTCGAATCGAAGCATTACTGCAGGTGGAAGGTTTGTCGAACTCGGGATGAACAGCCGATATCGGGGGGTGAATACTCGCCGTCCTGTTATGAACAGTTAGGTCGGCAGGGGCGTTATTCGAGCGTGACCATCTAATCTTTCAAACGAAGAACGACCTAGCCCAAGGTCGTAGACGTGCACGGTTATTGAGGAGGGAAACCGGATGTCGTTCGTAACCACACAGCCGGAGGCGTTGTCCGCAGCGGCCACCAGCCTGCAAGGCATCGGCTCTGGATTGAACGCCCAGAACGCAGCTGCAGCGGCTCCGACCACCGGAGTGGTTCCCGCCGCCGCCGACGAGGTTTCGGCGCTGACGGCGGCGCAATTCGTCGCGCACGCGCAGCTGTACCAGGCCGTCAGCCAACAAGCTGCGGCCATCCACGAAATGTTCGTCAACACTTTAGGCACCAGCGCCGGTTCCTACGCGGCCACTGAGGCCGCCAACGCGGCTGCGGCCGGCTAGGAGGCATTTCACATGGTGGATTTCGGGGCGTTAGCGCCTGAGATCAACTCGGCCCGTATGTACATGGGTCCCGGTGCGTCGTCGCTCCAGGTCGCCTCGTCGGCGTGGAACGGCCTTGCCGCGGAACTCCAGTCGGCTGCTCAGGGCTACCAGACGACGATCACGCAACTGGCCGGCGAGGAGTGGAACGGACCGGCCTCGGCGGCGATGGCAAGTGCGGCGCAGCCGTACGTCACCTGGATGCAGGAGACAGCCGCGCAGGCCGAGCAGGCCGCGACCCAGGCCCAGGCAGCCGTTGCCGCCTACGAGCAGGCGTTCGCGGCAACGGTGCCACCGCCGCTCGTCGCGGCCAATCGCGCTCAGACCGCAGCGGCGGTGCAGGCCAACGTGTTCGGCCAGTACACGCCGTTGATCGCGCAGCTCGAGGCGCAATACGGCGAGATGTGGGCCCAGGACTCGGCGGCGATGTACGGCTACGCCGGCCAGTCGGCGGCCGCCTCTCAGGTGACGCCGTTTGCCACGCCGACGGCGACAACCAACCCGGCCGGGACGGCGAGTCAGGCCGCCGCGGTCAGCTCGGCTACCGGCTCGTCGGCGGCGACCAGCAGCCAGTCGATCCTGCAGCAGCTGACCTCGTCAATGCCGAGCTCGCTGCAAAGCCTCGCGTCGCCGGCGGCCGCCACCGAAACGCCGCTTCAAGCGCTGTACTCCTTCATATTCGGAACGAGTACCCTGCCCACGAACCTTGCGGCGTTGGTAACCAACTACGCGCCGTACGCCAGCTTGTTCTACAACACTGAGGGTCTGCCTTACTTCAGCGTTGGTATGGGCAACTTCGGCGTTCAGATTGCGAAGAGCTCTGGAATGCTGGGCGGGGCGCTGCCAGCCGCTGCTGCCCCCTCAGCGACCGGCGGCCTGGGTGGCCTCGGTGCCGCGCTGGGCGGCGGTGGTGCTGCTGCCAAGACGGCAGGAGTTGCTGCCAGCTTGGGCGGCGCCGATGCCATCGGCAAACTGGCGGTGCCGGCGTCGTGGGTCGGTGGATCTGCTGGGCCGGCCGTCCCGCACACACAGCTGGTCAGCAGCGTCAGCGCTGTCCCGGAGGGCGCCGCTGGCGGGAGCGGGAACCTGCTCGGCGGGATGCCGCTGGCCGGTACCAGAGGTGGCTTCGGTGGCGGCTTGGGCCCACGTTATGGGTTCAAACCCACGATCATGCCGCGCCCGCCGTCAGCCGGCTGAAAGCCGATTAGCTTCACACCTCCTGGGGTGTCACGTTCCGGCGTGACACCCCAGGAGTGTGGTGCATGCCGAAGCGCAAGCCGCGCCTGTCACCCCGCCGGCGCGGTGAATCGCGGACATCGCAACCATGGCTCGAATATGAACAGTTGGGACATATTCGGAAGCACCGAGAAGTCGTGGCGTAGGTTGCCTATGGGTAAACAGGCGGGGGTTCGGACAGGAGAGAGACGTGGCGCAACACGCTGAGGCATCCGGTTCGCTGGCCTTGTCACCGAGACCCCGCAACGCCGCCCGCTTGCTCCCGAGGACCATGAACAGCTCGCGCGCGTACAGTGCGGCAAGCGTTTTGCCACGCCGCCCCGCTCAGCCTGCCGAGATAGCTCAGGCGAGAGTGTTTGAAGGGCTCCTCCAGGCCGAGTGCGCAGAATTACAGGACCTCGCGCGTCGCATGGCCGGAACCAGGGATCAGCGACCCGAGCCCGACGATTCCCCGCCGGTCGGAGATCTGACGCAGCTACGCGCTCGCATCGACGAAGTCCACGGTCTGCTGCAGGCACTGCAAGGGCGGTTCCCACCCTCCATGCCGGGCGGTGACCGTTAGCCGGCGTGAACCCGCCGGCTTTCAGTCAATCCTCGTCCAGGATCAGCGCCATCTCCGGACAGGACGCCACCCCGTCCCGAGTTATCTGCGCGTCCTCGGGCGCAACCTCGTGTTCTTCGAGGATCGAGTAGCCAGAATCGTCGATCGGGAAAATCTCCGGGTCAACCGCATAGCACTGGGCGTGACCCACGCACCTCGACTGCTCGACACGAACCTTCACAATGGCCATTCTAAAAGATACGTCGAACACCGTCACACAAATCGGAGCCCGCCGGCACCGCGACGATGCCACCGAACCACCTGCGGCCGCATACCATGTCTTCTGTCGCCCGAATCGCCGCAGCCACGGCGAAAACGAACGAACCGACAACGGAAGACACGGACATGAGCACCATTGATGAAAGCCTGTACGGCGCCGGCTTTCACCTTCCGCGGCTTGACTACTTCGCCCTGCCGATGGCCGCTGATCGTGGCGTCGGGTGGAAGGTTTTGCGCGATGCCGGGCCGGTGGTGTACATGAACGGCTACTACTACCTCACCCGACGTGAGGACGTGCTGGCCGCCTTGCGAAGTCCCAATGTTTTTTCTGCTCGATTGGCGCTTCAGCCACCGGGAAGCCCAATCCCGGTGATCCCGTTGGGGTTCGACCCGCCCGAGCACACCCGGTACCGCAGAATCCTGCAGCCGTTCTTCAGCCCGCACGGGTTGCGTAAGTCGCGACCGGTGCTGATGCGCCACGCCGCCGACATGATCGACGCCATCGCCAGCCGCGGCGAATGCGAGGTGATGCGAGACTTGGCGAGGACGTACCCCTACCAGGTGTTCCTGGACCTCTACGGTCTGCCGTTGGAGGACCGGGACCGTCTGATCGCCTGGAAAAACGCCATCCTCTCCGACGACGCCTCCAGCACTATGGCGGACATTGCCCCGGCGGCACAGGCTATGTACAAATACCTGACGGACGCCATCCAATACCGTCGAGAAAATCCGGGCTCGGACATGTTGTCGACCGTGATGCAAAGTGAAGGCAACTTCACCGATCTCGAACTGCTGGGCATGAGCCATCTGCTGATCCTGGCGGGGCTGGACACCGTGACCGCGGCAATCGGCTTTTGCCTGCTGGAGTTGGCGCGCAGACCCGCGTTGCGCGCACAGCTCCGCGATAACCCAAGGCAGATCAGGGTCTTCATCGAAGAGATCGTGCGCTTGGAGCCGTCAGCGCCGGTGGCGCCTCGGGTACTTACCGAGACCGTCGTCGTCGGTGGCATGACGTTGCCCGCGGGCTCATCGGTGTTCTTGTGCATGGCCTTGGTCAACCGCGACGGCAGCGATGCGATCTCCACCGACGAACTCGTCATGGACGGTAAGGTGCACCGGCACTGGGGATTCGGCGGCGGACCGCACCGCTGCCTGGGTTCGCATCTGGCACGCATGGAGCTGACCGTGATCGTCGACGAATGGCTTAAAAGGATCCCCGACTTCGATCTGCTCCCCGACTATGAACCCGAAATCAAGTTTCCGTCAAAGACTTTCGCGCTCAAGAACCTGCCGCTGCGCTTCGGCTGAGCCACAGCGCGCGGCCGCCCTTCGACGCCGGCAGGTACCACAACACGTGCGCGGCCACGGCCGGACTTCGATCGTCGCGCCGTGCCGGCTGCATTCGTTGCTTTAACGGTCATGGTGGCGCTTGACGCACCTAGTCCCTAATGCAGCCACATCACTTTGGGGGGTGGTCTGTTTGACCAGCGTTCCATCGGGTCTCAGGCAGCAAACCGCATCGTCTCCGGTCGCGACTGCCGAGCGCCGTTGCGGAGATCCTGCACGACCGACTGCTGTACCCGCTGCGTTCAGCTTTGCGTGGTCGGCGTCGTCGAGCAGGGCCTGGTGGTCGCGCAGGATCGGGTGCGCACGCAGTTCGGAAACCTCAGCAGGTGCCGACGTGTGGTGATTGCTAGTCGGGGAGCCGTTGCAAGTCTGCTGTGCGCGATTGACGTCGACGCGGTACGACCCATCCAGACCTTCTCCTGCGCCCGGTATAGGTCATGGGTGCTGCTTTTAGGGCGGCCGACGGGACCGTCGACACCGCC
>CAWIAC010000034.1:0-106401 GCA_963833935.1 uncultured Actinomycetota bacterium
CAGGTCGTCAGCTTGCGTAGGACCGCAGCCGGTCGGCCCGCTCGCCGTTGCGAAGCTTGGCCATCACCTCGCGCTCGATCTGGCGGACCCGTTCACGGGACAGCCCGAAGAGCTTGCCGATCTGGTCGAGCGTGCGGGGTTGCCCGTCGTCGAGCCCGAAGCGCAACCGGATCACCTGATGCTCCCGCTCGTCGAGCGTGGCGAGCACGCTGCGAATGTCGGTGTGCAACAGTTCGGCGATCACGGCGTTCTCCGCCGACATCGCTTCGGCGTCTTCGATGAAATCGCCAAGCGGCGCTTCCTCTTCGGACCCCACCGGCATGTCGAGGCTGACCGGATCACGGCTGTGCTCGAGTAGGTCGTTGATCTTCTCGGCCGGGATGCCGGACTCTTCAGCGAGCTCCTCGTCGGTTGCTTCGCGACCGAGCCGCTGGTGCAGCTCACGCTTAATGCGCGCCAGCTTATTCACCTGCTCAACCAGGTGAACCGGCAGCCGGATGGTGCGACTCTGGTCGGCCATACCCCTGGTGATCGCCTGCCGGATCCACCAGGTCGCGTAGGTGGAGAACTTGAATCCCTTTGCGTAGTCGAACTTTTCCATGGCGCGGATCAAACCCAGGTTGCCTTCCTGGATGAGGTCGAGGAGCGGCATTCCGCGACCGGTGTAGCGCTTCGCCAACGACACGACCAACCGCAGGTTGGCTTCCAGCAAGTGGCGCCGCGCTGCCTCGCCGTCGCGAACGACGGCGGCCAGATCGCGTTTGCGGTTCTCGCCGAGGCGCTTGCGGGTCGCCAAAAGGTGTTGGGCGTAAAGGCCGGCCTCGATGCGTTTGGCAAGTTCGACTTCGTCGGCGGCATTGAGCAACGCCGTCTTACCGATCCCGTTCAGATACACGCGCACCAGGTCCGCGGCGGGGCTTTGAGCATCCAGATCGCCGTCAAACCGGGTTGTGTTGGCATTTGCCATGGCGGCCTCCTCAGGGCGTCAACTGTCATCGGGTACAACGACAGACCCGGTGTAGTAGTTCCCACCGGGCAGCCAACTCACACCCGTTGACGTGCGGAAATGTCCGCCCGCCCTGAGAATGTGCTGAGAACCCGCTGCGGGAGCGGGCTATTCGGAACCGTCGGCTTTTGCGCCGGGCGATTCCGGTTGCGGCGACGGTCGGCTGTAGCGCTCGAGCGCCGGGCGTTCGGCGGTGGGGAAGAGCGGAGTCCGCCGCGCGGGCCCGTCGAATCGACGCGGTTCGTCGGCCCGGCGCGGCGGCCGGTCGTTGGCGATCAGCACCGCCATCCAGGGCAGCGGGATCGACGCGGCGATGATCGCCAGCGAGACAAGACCGTTGTGCCACATGCCGTATGCGAGCGCGGCCAGCACCAGGGCCGGGATCCGGAAGGACATGATCGTCAGGTATTTACGTACCCGTTGACGGTGCTGAACTTCGTACGCGGGTGCGGCGGCGGTGATGAGGATTGGTCGACCATCGTCGTCGAAACCCAGCTCATGGCTGCGCCTCATCTCTCCACTGTTGCACAGTTTGGCTAACGGTGACGGGCCTGCGTCGGGCACAATATGTGCCATGGAGACCCAGACGATCGAGCGCACCGACACCGACGAACGCGTCGACGACGGGACCGACAGCGACACTCCCAAGTACTTTCACTACGTCAAGAAGGACAAGATCGCGGAGAGCGCTGTGATGGGCACGCATGTCGTGGCGCTCTGCGGCGAGGTGTTCCCGGTGACGAAAGCGGCCAAGCCCGGCTCGCCGGTGTGCCCGGACTGCAAGCGGGTCTACGAGTCGCTCAAGAAGAGCTGACCTGGCTGGGGCCGACCTCAGCCGGTTCGGCCGAGTCGTCACCGTCATCGTCGTCAGCATTGGTGCGTGAAACCAGCCACCGCCGCAGCCGGTGGGCATGGGTGCGCGGCGCGGGCCACTCTTCTTGGATCGCGGCGTTGAACTCCGCGCCCAGCATGATGCAGAAGCCGCCGAAGAAAGCGAACAGCAGAAATGCGATCGGTGTGGCAAGTGCGCCGTAGGTGTAGCCGGTGCCGGTGATGTATCTCAGGTAGATGCGCAGGCCCAGCGTCGCGATCACGAATGCCACGCTGGCCAGCGCCGCCCCGACGACCAGCCGGTGCGAGGGCAGCGGTTCCGGCAAGGCCACCCGATACAGGATGACCACGGTGACGATCAGGCCGGTGAGCAACGCGGGGTAGTAGCCGTAGGCCAACACATCCTGCAAACCGTCGGGAATGAATTCGGCGAGCTTGCGGGGCCCGCGCACCATCAGCGGGGCCGTGACGATGACGAAGAGCAGCATCACCACGTACAGCAGCAAGGCGAACAGTCGCTGGCGCACCGGATGCCGCAGCGGAGTCTGGTCGTGGGCTTCGACCACCGAATCGACGAAGGCAGAGATTGCCGACGATCCCGCCCAGAGCGAAATCAGGAAGCCCAACGACACCACTTCGCCGCGTGCACCCCGATCGATGTCGGCGATGGTCGGCTCGATGATCTCGTGAACGACGCTCGGCGAGAAGACCTTGTTCGACATCGACACCAGACGCTGCTCGATCACCGACATCGTGTCCGGCCCGAACAGCGGAGCCACGTAGGCGAGACTGCCCAGCATTCCCAACAGCAGTGGCGGTAGCGACAGCGCCGACCAAAAAGCCGCTTGCGCGGCCTCGGAGAAGATCGAGTCGTCCCAGCTTTTCGACAGCGCCCGTTTGGTGATGCGCCAGAGGTGATGGCGTGAGGGCTTGACGCCTTGGTCGGTCATGACCCGTTCAGGATTCCTGACGAACGGTCATGCCGCCAGGATCGCTGGTGGCGGGTCGTGGATCAGGACGCCAGCGGCGCGTCGCTGATTTCCAGCACCGCGGACAGCTCGATCAGCTTCGCCTCGTGCTCGTTGGCGTGGTGCTGGCAGAACAGGAGTTCTGCGCCGGAGGGCAGCGTGGCGCGGACGCGTGCAGCAGCGCTGCATCGGTCGCAACGATCAGCCCTGGTTAACTCTGGACTAGTCAAGGTCGCGTTCATGGCTACTCCGTTCTGCTGTCATCACTGTCTCAGATGTCTGGGCTTTTGGCCGTCTTCACCGCGGGTTTACCCGTTGTGTCGTTTCTCACCCCTGCCTGTTTGGCGCTGAAGGCAGGATGGCGGTATGAATCAGCCGCCGCCGGTGCTGGTACACCTGTGTCCCACCGACGACTGGTCGTCCGCCAAGATCAGCGGCGAGCTACGACCTGAGTCCCTTACCAGCGTCGGGTTCATCCACCTGTCGACTCCGGACCAAGTGCACCTGCCGGCCAACCGCCTCTACCGCGGCCACGAGAACCTGCTGCTGCTGCACATCGATCCGACCCGCCTGGACTCACCCATTCGTTGGGAACTAGGAGTAGCAACGGATCCGGAGTCGATGCTGTTCCCACATCTGTACGGAGCCTTGCCTGTTGGTGCTGTGATCCGTGTCACCAGCTATCCGCCAACCGCCGACGGAACCTTCCCGCCCGCCGGGGATCTCCCGCCGAATAGGCGTCGGCCTCGATCTCCACCAACAATTCGGGCGCGATGAGGGCCGAGACCTCGACCATGGTGGCTGCCGGGCGGATCTCACCGAAGATCTCGGCGTGCACTGCGGCGACCTCGCGCCATCGGGAAATGTCGGTGACGTAGATGCGGGTGCGGACCACGTCGTGCAGCGTTGCGCCCGCATCGCCGAGAGCGTTCTCTATGCGACGCAACGCTTCTCGCGTCTGGGCGGCGATGTCGTCAGCCGATCCGGAGCCGGTTGTGCCGGATACGGCGACGTGCGGGCCCACCCGCACCGCCCGCGAATAGCCGACGGTCGACTCGAACTCGGATCCGGACGATACAAGGATGCGGCGCAACGACATTCGGTCAAGGTAGGCCAGCCACGTCGCCGGCGCAGCTGAATTATCTATAGCGCAAGTCCGTGTCGAGCCCTGTCACCCAATTTGGTAGGAACCCGGTGACACGTAGAAGAAATGCCCGGTGCTCGAGTCGGTGCATCTTATCGACGCAGTGTCGGGGGTGCAGCTGAGGGACCCGGCGGACTGTGTCTGCCCGTTGTTGACCACCGGCTCGCCCTGTACGTGCAGTGTGTCGTTATGACAGTCCATCTGGACGGTGCCGCCTTGGCTCAGCGAGAAGCGATCACCCCACGCGGAGTGCTGCGCACATGGTGGCGGGGGCGTCGACACGGTGTAAGCGCGGTTGCTGATCTCGCATGCGGCGGCGCCGCTGCTCAGGTTGCACGAGATATTCTGCGACGAATTTTGAAATTGGCCGTACTGAGTGGTCGGGGCCGCGGGCGATGGTGATGGGTTTGGGGGCCCGCCGGCGTGTGCGGTTGCGGCGAACCCGATCATGGTGACGATTGACGCCATCGACATCGCCTGAATCACTGTCATTTTCATGGATGTGCTCTCATTCTGTGAGGCGATAGCGGCCTTGGGTCGATGTGACTTTCATGGCACCGGCAGCGGCATGATCGATTCTGGTGGGCAGCTTTTGCTGGGTTGATGGTCAACTCCGCCAGCTCTCTTCACCATCGGCCTCGAGTCACACATGTCCCTGACCTTGCGATTCGGATTATTGTCCCAGCTGACGCTCAGCGTTAGATAACTGCCAAATAGTCCCGTCGCCGCGATCCAGCTCTATCGCGAGCTGACCGGCGGCGGGGCGGATGTAGACGAAGGCAGTCGCCGCGCCGGGGACCGATATATGTTGTGCGTGAACGCTGTTGGCGCACATCTGTCGATGTCCGGTGGGGTGCCAAACGCTGTTAGTTGCACCCGCTTACGTGGATTCGTCGACCGGCTCCAACGCAGACACTGACCGGTGGCGGCGGTGGCGGTGGGGGCGGAAAGTCCTGCGGTAGCGGCGCGTAGTCGGCCGGCGGCGGAACGTAGGTGTTCACCGTATCGGCCACGTTGGTGCATCCGCTAACGGAAACACGCCTGCCGACGCTCGCGCAGACGTCGGCGGCGGCCACACCGGAGGGTTGCACGACGGCGTAGATCTCGGGCATCGACGTAAGAGCCAACACTGCTACCCCCGCGGCAGTCCAGGATCGCACCCGTTTATTCATCGCGATCTCCTTCGCGTCACGGTCGGGGCTTCTTTGGCCAATAGGCGAAACGACGTCCGGAGCATATTCCTCTGCCTACCCGACCGAGCCTGGATTCGCACCGCATCGTGCTCGCCGGCGTCGTCGGGACATGGTTTCATGCGTTGCCCGATCGCTTAGCGAGTGGGCCCGCCCTGCCCAAGTAATGGAGTCCATTGGCAACGCTGCCTGACGTCAGTCAGCGGCTGACGGATGCCCTCGAGATCGGCTTGCTCCTGCGGGTTGGCATTGAAGTAGTTCTGTACGTCGACGGGGATCTGATCTTTGGGTTGATCCTCAAGGCCGGTGTAGAACCCGTTCACGTCTGGGTGGGTGTACAGGTAACTCGTGAGCGCCGTCGCCACACCCGCCGCCACACCGGCTACGTCCGCGGCTGTGCAGTTGGGCGGCCGAGACGGTGGATCAGCCGCGGCGGTCCCGGCGTGAGCGCATAACAGCGTGCCGCTGATCGCGCCGACGCCTATCGCGCCGACGACCACCCGGCGTGGAATGAATCCTGAGAGGAACATAACTGGCACCTTCATCCGGTAATCAACCTGGTCGCGACCGACAGTGGTCGTCGCTCGGCATTAGCTAAGCAGAGAGCGATAACTACTTTTCTGCGATATAGCGGATTAATCAGCAGCAAGTGCAGCTCTCCCTGATGTCGCTTCACCCAGGGGCGACCCTGCCTTGTTCATTGCCTGCTCCTGGTCCGACACGGACATCGACCCGGATAACGCTAGGCAGACGCCGGCCACAACACAGGTGCCGTAGGGCCCCACCGCCGGTGGACTTTGGACTCTGCGAGCCTGTGGTGCGCCGTCACCGACCCGATCGAGACGCCCCGCAGTGGAAGTAGGTTATTCGCGTAGTCGCTCCCGCATGACGTCTGCGACGTCAAACTCTACTATTCGGCTAGCGCAACCAGCGGCGGTGAAGTGCCGTCGTCTTCTTAGAGAAAAGAGTCCGAACATGAAGACGAGAGTATTGACGGCGGCGGTCGGTGGTGCAGCGGCAGCCTTGGCCGCTGGTGTCATGTGGACCGCACCACCGGCCTGGGCTGGTAGCGACTTTTGCAATTCGCTTCCCAACCCCTCGCAAGTTCATGATTGCAACTGCGGCGCTGACAATGTCCCAGGTACTGACGAATATCAGCAGTGCCTGCATGGAACTGCGGCTGCGCCCGGACCGGCCAGTTCACCGCCGCCCGCACCACCGGCGCCACCCGGCTAATCACCATTGGGCTTGGCTCGCCACCGGTGCGGCGAACCGCGCGGCGCGGATGAAAGGCCGTTCGCTCAGTCCAGGTAGTCGCGCAGCACCTGCGAGCGGCTGGGGTGGCGCAACTTCGACATCGTCTTCGACTCGATCTGGCGGATACGCTCGCGGGTCACGCCGTACACCTGGCCGATCTCGTCGAGGGTGCGGGGCTGGCCGTCGGTGAGGCCGAACCGCAGCCGAACCACACCGGCCTCGCGCTCCGACAACGTCTCCAGCACCGACTGCAGTTGGTCCTGCAGCAGTGTGAACGACACGGCGTCAACAGCGACTACCGCCTCGCTGTCCTCGATGAAATCGCCGAGCTGACTGTCGCCCTCATCGCCGATGGTCTGGTCCAGCGAGATCGGCTCCCGAGCGTACTGCTGGATCTCGAGGACCTTCTCCGGAGTGATGTCCATTTCCTTGGCCAGCTCTTCAGGGGTGGGCTCGCGGCCCAGATCCTGCAGCAGCTCGCGCTGGATGCGACCCAGCTTGTTGATCACCTCGACCATGTGCACCGGGATGCGGATGGTGCGGGCCTGGTCGGCCATCGCGCGGGTGATCGCCTGGCGGATCCACCACGTCGCGTACGTGGAGAACTTGTAACCCTTGGTGTAGTCGAACTTTTCGACCGCACGGATGAGGCCAAGATTGCCTTCCTGGATCAGGTCGAGAAACGCCATGCCGCGACCGGTGTAGCGCTTGGCCAGCGACACCACGAGTCGCAGGTTGGCTTCCAGCAAGTGGTTTTTCGCGCGGTCGCCGTCGCGGCAGATCCACGCCATGTCGCGACGTTGGGCGGCGGGCAGCTTCTCGCCGCGGTCGGTCAGGTCGGCCATCAACTGGGTGGCGTAGAGGCCGGCCTCGATCCGCTTGGCCAGCTCGACTTCCTCTTCGGCGTTGAGCAGCGCCACCTTGCCGATCTGCTTGAGGTACGCGCGAACCGAGTCCGCGGAGGCGGTCAGCTCGGCATCCTTGCGGGCTTGCCGCAACGCCTCCGACTCGTCCTCGTCCCAGACGAAATCGCCTGACGCCTTGTCCTTTTCGCTCGGTTCGACGATATCTTCTTCTTCGGGGGATTCCCCGACGGCGGGCTTGGCCGGGCTCACCGCGGCCACCACTTCGGTGTCGACCACCACCACACCGTCCGGGTGCGATTCGTCCTCGAGGTCTTCGAGGTTCAAGTCTTCAGCATCGAGATCGAGATCGTCGCCGGTGGCGCTTTCCAGGTCGGGCTCGACGTCGAGGTCCTCGACGTGCTCTACAGTGCCCAGGTCAGCTGTCGTGGCCTCGACGTCTTCAGGGGCACCTGGCGCCGCTTTCTTCGGGCGGCCGCGGGCGGGGGCCGACTTGGCCGCGGGACTCTTGGCCGCAGCGGACTTCGCCGGCGCCTTGGCGGCGCGCGTCGCTGTCGTGGTGCCGGAGCCATTGGCGGCTTTGGCCGCCGGACGCTTCACCCCGGCGCTGGCGGGGGACTTGGCGGCGGTGCGCTTCACCGGCTCATCAGTCGCCGGTCGTGCTTTGGTCGCTGCCACGTAAACCCCTTCGGTAGGACCTACTTCCGGTGCCTTGGGCACGCTCAACCGGAAGATGTCGGCTATGTCGGATGTCGGCGTCGATTACCAGGGTGGATATTCGCCGCTATCGGTCAGGCGGCTGCCGGTGACCATTGTAACGACAGCACGGCAATCCCCTGGCCACAGCGCGCAAATCAGTGCGTCACGTCGCGCGTCGCCGCCATCGCCGCGCCGACGATTCCGGCGGTGTTCAGCAGGCCGGCGGGAACCACCGGGGTGCGGTTTTTCAGCAGCGGCACCCAGCTGTCGGCATTGCGGCTGATGCCGCCGCCGGCGATGAACAGCTCCGGGCACATCGCGTTCTCGATCGCGACCAGCACCTTCGTCACCTGCTTGGCCCACTTTTTGTAGCTCCAGCCGCGCTTGTCCCGGACCGACGACGCGGCCCGGTGTTCAGCTTCTTTGCCGCCGACCTCAAGGTGGCCGAACTCGGTGTTTGGCAGCAAAATCCCGTTGTGAATGACCGCCGACCCGATTCCGGTGCCGAATGTGAGCAGCACCACCACGCCGGTGGTGTCTTTACCCGCCCCGTAGTGCTCTTCGGCCAGTCCTGCCGCATCGGCGTCATTGAGCACCACGATCTGCTGGCCGTTCAACTCCGAGCTGATGATGTCCCCGGCGTTGGCCCCGATCCACGATTTGTCGACGTTGGCTGCGGTGCGGACGATGCCGTGCGTGACGACACCGGGGTAGGTGACCCCGAGCGGGCCGGTCCAGCCGAATTCGTTGACGACGGCGGCGATCGTCTTGGCCACTGCCGACGGTGTCGCGGGCCTGGGTGTCAGCAGCTTGACCCGGTCGCCGATCAGTTGGCCGTTTTCCATGTCGACGATGCCGCCCTTGATCCCGCTGCCACCGACGTCGATGCCGAAACCCTGCCGCGGGGGCGTGTCGGTGGTCGAGTCGGCACTGGTCATCGAAATCTCCTCGGCAGGGCGTGGGCGTCGACCACACCATAGTGCGCGGATGGGCGGTCGGCCGCGCTGTTTCGCGGTCGTTCGCCAACCCGCCAGCGGGAGGCGCATGCATCACCTGTGATGCGATGGACCGGTGAGCACAGCTGAGAACGAGCCGGCGCATCTGCGTTCGGTGGCCGAAACATTGGCCGGGGAGGCGGCCGCGTTCGTCCGGCGCCGTCGCCGCGAGGTCTTCGGCGCCGACGCGGGCGCCGGTGACGATGCCGCGGTGCAAACGAAGACGACCCCGACCGACCCGGTCACCGTCGTCGACACCGAGACCGAACGGCTACTGCGTGATCGGTTGGCCCAACTGCGATCCGGGGACGCGGTGCTCGGCGAGGAAATCGGCGGGCCCGCCGACTCGACGACCGCCGCTGCCGGCGCGGTGACCTGGGTGCTGGACCCGATCGACGGCACGGTGAACTTCGTTTACGGCATCCCGTCGTATGCGGTGTCGGTAGCGGCGCAGGTCGACGGCGTGTCGGTGGCAGGCGCGGTCGCCGATGTGGTCGGCGAGCGGTTGTATTCGGCCGCGGCCGGGCTGGGTGCACATGTCGTCGATGCCGAGGGCACCCGCCAGCTTCGATGCAGTGCCGTCGACGAGTTGTCGCTGGCCTTGGTGGGCACCGGATTCGCCTACTCCACGCAACGCCGCACAGTCCAGGCGACGCTGGTGTCCAAGCTGCTGCCTGCGGTCCGGGATGTGCGCCGGATCGGTTCTGCGGCACTGGATTTGTGCATGGTCGCAGCAGGCCGGCTGGACGCCTATTACGAGCACGGCCTGCAGAGGTGGGACTCCGCGGCCGGGGCGCTGATCGCCGCCGAGGCCGGTGCCCGGGTGCTGGTGCCGGAGCCGGGGGACCCGGAGGGCACTGCGGCTCTGGTGCTCGCCGCGGCGCCCGGGATCGCCGACCAGCTGCTGGCTGCACTGGGGGAATTCGACGGCCTGGCGCCCATTGCGGGCTGATCGGCCGGCGAATCAGCAGTTGCCGGCGTGGATCTTCGCCAACAGTGCGGGATCGGCCGGCTCTGTGTCGCCCGGGCGCAGTCCGGCGAGCACCGCGGAGATGTCGTCGCTGTGCGCCAGTGCGCCGAACTCGGTGCCGAGCACCAGGTCGACGGAATCGTCGTTGCGGTCGTCGCGGTACAACTCGGTGCACGGCGCCATCAGCCACACCGCCGCCGCTCCGGCCTGGCCGGCCTCGCCAAAGCGAATCTGCCCCTGGCAGTTCAGCCGGGTGCGAGCGTAGATCGGATCGTTGGCAGCGGTCGGCTGCGCGAATCCAAGGTCTTTCAGAGTGCTGGCGACGTCGGCGGCCTGACCGCCACGCCCGCTGGCGTTGAGCACGTGGATTTTGGTATCGGCCAGCTTGGCCGGCGCTACATTGACCATCGTGCTGCGCGACACCGCGGTGCCCAGGTGCGGCTGTCCTGGATCCGGCTGCTCCGGCGGCGGGTTGCAGACGGTCGCCTCGTGGACCTCGGGGGCACGGGTGAGGGCTACCGTCCACACCACCGCGCTGCCCACCAGAAGGACCACCAGCAAGGCTATGGCGGGCCGGGAGTTCCGCCGACGGAAGGGGCGTCCATGCCTGTCGAAAGCAGTGCCCTCAGTGATTTGCGCGACCACGTACGCACTCTAAGGCGCAATGTTTAGCGCGAGGTAGCGCGGCTAATAATCTGGTGTGACGTAATTCACACTTGAACACTCTGGTATACGGGCACGAATTATTTGGTGGATGCGTTCGACGCTGGTACAAAGCTTTGCTTGCAGGGTTACGAGGGGACACGATGATGGCTACCGACTATGACGCCCCACGGCGTACCGAAACCGACGACGTTTCCGAGGACTCCCTGGAGGAACTCAAGGCACGGCGAAACGAAGCGGCGTCGGCGGTGGTCGACGTCGACGAGTCCGAGTCGGCCGAATCTTTTGAGTTGCCCGGTGCCGACTTGTCCGGCGAAGAGCTGTCGGTCCGTGTGGTGCCCAAGCAGGCCGACGAGTTCACTTGTTCGAGCTGCTTTCTGGTGCAACACCGCAGTCGGCTCGCCAGCGAGAAGAACGGCGTGATGATCTGCACGGACTGCGCGGCCTGACCGATCAGCTACGCAATGCCGACAACACCCGTTCGGGGTGGCGGGAGCTTAGCAGCCAATACGGCGTCGGGTCGTCGGCGTCATCCAGGACGACCAGCACCATCGGGCCGACCCAGCCGCGATGCACCACGTAGGCCGCCGGGTCCAATTGCCGACCCAGCGCCGCGGACTTGGCGGAGCGGGGAATGTCAGCGGACCGGGCAATTACGGTGACGGGCAAATGCGCCTCGCCGGCCCACAGTTCGACATCGCCGTCATCGGCGGTGACCCGGATCTCGATGCGGCCCAGCCACAGCAACGCCCCGGCGGCCACCACCAACAACACCGCGAACGGCAGCCAGCGCGGGATGCTCGGCACACCCCGGTTGACTTCCAACGCAACGATCGTCGCCAGCCCGAAGCCCAATGGCCACCACCACCACGGAACCCATAGCCGCTCGCGGTATCGCACGCTCCGCGGCGTGACTGGCGTCGATGACACGCGGTCAAGGGTAGTCTTTGGCCCCGTGTCGACCAGTCTGGCCGTTGTCCGTCTCGACCTGGGGCTTCCGCTGCCCGCCCGGGCCCACCACGGTGATGCCGGCGTGGACCTGTTCAGCGCAGAAGACGTCGAGCTGGCGCCCGGCCACCGTGCGCTGGTGCGGACCGGGATCGCGGTTGCCATTCCGCTCGGGATGGTGGGTTTGGTGCACCCGCGGTCCGGATTAGCTGCGCGACTGGGACTTTCGATTGTCAACAGCCCCGGCACCGTCGACGCGGGTTACCGTGGTGAAATCAAGGTCGCGTTGATCAATCTCGACCCCTCGGTGCCGATCGTCGTCAACCGCGGTGACCGCATTGCCCAATTGTTGGTGCAGCGAGTCGAGTTGGTCGACCTGGTCGAGGTGTCCTCGTTCGACGAGGCCGGCTTGGCCGACACTTCCCGTGGTGACGGCGGCCACGGCTCCTCCGGCGGACATGCGAGTCTTTGATGGCATTCGGTAGACGTAAAGGCAAAGAGCAGCCGGTCGACGAGCCGGAATCAGTGGGCACACATCGACAACAGGAGGCCCCGGCTGCGAGCCCGGTCGCCCACGACGCGCATGGCCCGTTCGACATCGAGGACTTCGACGACCCCGCCACGGCCGTGGAGGGCCGCCTCGACCTCGGCTCGGTGCTGCTGCCGCTACCCGCGGCCGCCCAGCTACAGGTAGAGCTGACCGAAACCGGCGTCCCGAGCGCGGTGTGGGTGGTGACGGTCAACGGTCGTTTCACCGTTGCCGCCTACGCGGCGCCCAAGACCGGCGGCCTGTGGCGTGAGGTGGCCGGTGAGCTCGCCGAGTCGTTGCGCAAGGACGGGGCCGAGGTGAGCATCCAGGATGGTCGCTGGGGTCGTGAAGTCGTCGGCACCGCCTCGGGTGTCGTGCGGTTCATCGGCGTCGACGGCTATCGCTGGATGGTCCGCTGCGTGGTGAACGGCTCGCCCGAAAGCGTCGACGCGCTGACTGAACAGGCTCGGGAAGCATTGGAGGACGCCGTGATTCGCCGCGGCGACACTCCCCTGCCGGTACGGACACCGTTGCCGGTGGAGCTGCCCGAGCCGATGGCGTCGCAGCTGCGTGAGGCCGCGGCCTCGCAGGGCGCGGCGGGGGAGCAGGAGGTCGCGCCGCCGGGCCCTGACGTCGCCGGCGAGGAAGAAGCGCCGTCCGCGCCGCCTGAACGCCGCAGTGCCTCCGGTTCGGCGATGCAGCAGTTGCGCGGCACCGGCGGCTAGCCCGGCATCACGCTCAGATGGCGTTCAGTGCCGACAGGCACGCCGCACCGAGCGCGGCCGCGTCGGCGCCGATTTGAGCCAGCGCGAGCGTGCGAAGCGCAGCGTGCGGCGCGTCGGCCGCCCATTGCCGCCCGACGTCGAGAGGGTGAATCGGGTCGTCGGTGGCCGCGGCGACGCCCATGGGCGCCGTCAGCCGCTGCAACTCGGCGTGCGTCGGGCCGATGAAGCCGGCTGCTGCCTCCATGGCGTCGGGCAGCCGCGGCCACTGGCGCTGCCACGACCGGGTCAGCTCCTCGGCCAACCACGGCGGGCTGGACGCCCGCATCTGCGTCGTCGCCGCCGCCAGACCGTCGTCGCGCAGTTGTTGCGCGGAGTACCGGGCCGCCAGGGCGGCAGGAGAGCTGTCGGGCGCACCCGTCCACGCCGGTAAGGCCGCCAGCACCGCGACCGTGCTTCCGGGATGCCGCAGCGCCCAGACAACGGCCACTGCGGCGCCGATCGAAATGCCGCCGACCGCGATCGGCCCGCCGCGCGCGGCGTCGTCCAAGTCGGTCAGGTAGCCGTCGATCAGGCGATGCGGCTGCGGCCGCGGAGCCAGGAGCCGGGCGTGTGCGTTGTGCAGCGGTCCGGCGAATGCCCGGGTGACGTACTCGTCGTCGGACCCGGTGCCCGGCAACATGACGGCTGTCACCCCGCGCAGATCGATGGCCACCCCTAAATATCGCCCGGGGACGGTGCGTGGCGCTGGGGAACCATCACGCCTGCGGTGTCCGTTGTCGTGAGAGGATCGGCCATGACAAGCCGATGTGAACGACAGGACGCTCAGGAGAGGCCATGGCGGCGGAAGGCTATCTGCGCCGGCTGACTCGTCGGTTGACGGAGCACCCCGAGCAGCGTGACGCCGAAGAGCTGTGCGACGAGGCCGTGACTAGCGGCGCGCAGCGGGCCATCGACTGTCAGCGCGGCCAGGAGGTCACCGTCGTCGGGACCTTGCGCAGCGTGGAATGCAACAGCAAAGGCTGCGCCGACGGGGTTCGCGCCGAACTGTTCGACGGCACCGACACCGTTGCGCTGGTGTGGTTGGGACAGCGCCGGATTCCCGGGATCGAGCCGGGTCGCACGCTGCGGGTGCACGGCCGGGTCGGCAAGCTGGAGAACGGGACCAAGGCGATCTACAACCCGCACTACGAAATTCAGCGGTGAGGCACACCCAGTGAACCCTGCGACCAACGCCGGCGAAGACGCGGCGGACGCCGACCGCACCCCCGCCGACCGCGTGATGGCACAGCTCGGTGGAGTTCCGGGGCTGATTTATTCGTCGCTTCCCGTTCTGCTCTTTGTGGGCACCTCGCGGCTGCTGGGCCTGGCCGCGGCGGCGGGCGCCGCCCTTGGCGCTGCCACGCTGATTCTGCTGTGGCGGCTGATCCGGCGCGCCCCGGTGCAGCCGGCGGTCTCCGGACTCATCGGCGTCGCGGTCTGCGTACTTATCGCCTACCTGCTGGGGGAGTCCAAAGGTTATTTCCTGCTAGGCATCTGGACGTCATTGGTATGGGCGGCGGTGTTCGCCGTGTCCATCCTGATCCGCAGGCCCGTCGTCGGCTACATCTGGAGCTGGCTGCACGGGCACGATCGGGCGTGGCGCGACCAGCGCCGCGCGGTCTACGCCTTCGATGTCGCCACGCTCACCTGGATGCTGGTCTTCGCGGCCCGCTTCGTGGTGCAGCGGCTGCTCTACGTCGCCAACCACACCGGCTGGCTGGTGGTGGCACGGATCTCGATGGGCTGGCCGCTGGCCGCCGTGGCAGCGCTGGTGACCTTCCTGGCGATCAAGGCGGCACAGCGCGCCCTGGAGGACGCCTCCGTCACTGCGGCGGCAGTAGCAGCCGACGCAGTTCCTCCTCCGCCTCGGTGACGACGACGAACAGCAACTCGTCGCCCCCTTCGAGCGGCTCGTCGTCCTGCGGAACGATGACCCGAGGCCCGCGCAGAATCGTCACCAGGGCGGCGTCTCGGGGCAACGCAAGCCTGCGCACCGGCTTGCCGCCCCACGGTGTGTCGTCGGGCAGCGTGATCTCGACCAGGTTGGCCTGACCCCTGCGGAACTCCATCAGCCGGACCAGGTCGCCGACGGCGACGGCCTCCTCGATCAGCGAACACAACATGCGCGGGGTGGACACCGCCACGTCGACGCCCCAGGCATCGGTGAACAGCCATTCGTTGCGGGGATCGTTCACCCTGGCCACCACCCGGGGCACCGCGAACTCGGTCTTGGCCAGCAAGCTGAGCACCACATTGGCCTTGTCGTCGCCGGTGGCGGCCACCACGACGTCGAACTCATGCAGCTTCACCAACTCGAGCATGCTCACTTCGCAGGCATCGCCGAGCTGCCAGTGTGCTTCCGGGATGGCTTCGACGTCGATGTGCTCGGGCTTGCGTTCGATCAGCGTGACGTCGTGCTCGTTCTCGATCAGCTCGCGGGCGACCGAGCGGCCGACCGCGCCTGCCCCTGCGATAGCCACTTTCATTCGAGGTCCTCGTTTGGCGGCAACGCCGCGATGGCCACGGCCTCCGCGGCCCGTCCGGAGATCGCCGCGATGTAGACCTGATCGCCGGCCTGGATGACCGTTTTGGGTTCGGGAAGCACGCCGGTGCCGAATCGGATCAGAAATGCCACCCGTGCGCCGGTGGCCGTCTCCAGCTCGGTGGCCGCGCGGCCCACCCAGTCTTCGTGCAAGACAACCTCGACGACAGCTACGGTCCCGGTGGGATCCCGCCACCTGGCGGTCTCGCTTTCCCGGGTGAGTACGTGCAGCAGCCGGTCGGTGGTCCACGGCACGGTCGCGATCGTGGGAATGCCGAGACGTTCGTAGACCTCGGCGCGCTTGGAGTCGTAGATCCGCGCGACAACCCGCCGGACTCCGAAGGTTTCCCGGGCCAGCCGGGCCGAAATGATGTTGGAGTTGTCGCCGGACGACACCGCCGCGAACGCGTCGGCCTCTTCGATACCGGCCTTCAGCAGCACATCCCGGTCGAACCCCAAACCGAGCACGCGTTCACCGGGGAACTCGGGACCCAGCCGGCCGAACGCGGAGCTGTCGCTGTCGATCACCGCGACGTCGTGGCCGATCCGCGACAGTCCGTCAGCCAACGACGAGCCCACCCGGCCACACCCCATCACAACCACTCGCACCTGCGGTCCTCTCGGCCGGTTTGGGCGGGACATTGTCGTCCAGGGAACCGTACCGGCAGGCGCAGGTGGGCTTACTCTTGGCACTCGTGTCCAAACTTTCGACCGCCGCGCGTCGATTGGTTTTGGGTCGGCCGTTTCGCAGCGACCGGCTGAGCCACACCCTGCTGCCCAAGCGGATCGCCTTGCCGGTGTTCGCCTCCGATGCGCTGTCCTCGGTTGCCTACGCTCCCGAGGAGATCTTCCTGATGCTTTCGGTAGCCGGCCTTGCGGCGTATTCGTTGACGCCGTGGATCGGCGTCGCGGTGGCGGCGGTGATGCTGGTTGTGGTGGCCAGCTACCGGCAGAACGTGCATGCCTACCCTTCCGGCGGCGGCGACTACGAAGTGGTCACCACCAACCTCGGTCGCAACGCGGGTCTGATCGTGGCAAGCGCGCTGATGGTGGATTACGTTCTTACAGTGGCTGTTTCGACCGCGTCTGCGATGTCGAACATCGGATCCGCCATCCCGTTCGTGGAAAGCCACAAGGTGCTGTTCTGCGTGAGCGCGATCGTGCTGGTGATGGCGCTGAACCTGCGCGGTATCCGCGAATCCGGAGTCGCCTTCGCCGTTCCGACCTACGCGTTCATCGCCGGCGTAGCCGTCATGCTGGGCTGGGGCCTGTTCCGCATTTACGTGTTGGGCGAACCGCTACGGGCCGAATCCGCCGGCTTTGTGATGCGCGCCGAACGCAGTTCGATCGCCGGCTTCGCGTTGGTGTTCCTGGTGGCGCGGTCCTTCTCCTCGGGCTGCGCGGCGCTGACCGGTGTCGAGGCCATCAGCAACGGGGTGCCCGCCTTTCAAAAGCCCAAGTCGCGCAACGCGGCGACGACGCTGTTGCTGCTGGGCACGATCGCGGTCAGCCTGTTGATGGGGATCATCCTGCTGGCCAGGGAAACGCGGGTCCAGATCGTGGACAACCCCGCCACGCAACTGTCCGGTATCCCGCGCGGCTATCAGCAGAAGACTCTCGTCGCTCAGATCGCGCAGGCGGTCTTCGGCAGCTTCCACATCGGATTCCTGCTGATCGCCGTCGTCACCGCTCTCATCTTGGTGCTGGCGGCCAATACGGCGTTCAACGGGTTTCCGGTGCTGGGCTCGGTGCTGGCGCAGCACAGCTACCTTCCGCGCCAACTGCACACTCGCGGAGATCGGTTGGCTTTCTCCAATGGAATCGTGTTCCTAGCGGCGGCGGCGCTCGCGGCGATCATCGCTTTCCGGGCGGAGGTCACCGCGCTGATTCAGCTCTACATCGTCGGAGTGTTCATTTCGTTCACGCTGAGTCAAATCGGGATGGTCCGGCACTGGACTCGGTTGCTGCGCAACGAGACCGACCCGGCCGTCCGGCGAACCATGATCCGCTCCCGGGTGGTCAATACGATCGGCTTCGTGGCCACCGGCGCGGTGCTGGTCGTCGTCATGGTCACCAAGTTCCTCGCCGGCGCCTGGATCGCTGTTGTCGCCATGACATTGCTCTTCGGCGTGATGAAGCTGATCCGCACGCATTACGACGCGGTCTCCCGAGAGCTGGAGCAGCAGACCGCCGAGGACCACGACGTTGTCCTGCCCAGCCGCAACCACGCCGTCGTGTTGGTGTCCAAGCTGCACTTGCCGACGCTGCGGGCGGTGGCGTATGCGCGTGCGACGCGTCCCGATGTGCTGGAGGCGGTCACGGTGAGCGTCGACGACGCGGAAACCCGCGGGCTGGTGCGCAGCTGGGAGGACAGCGATATCACCGTGCCGCTGAAGGTGATCGCTTCGCCGTATCGCGAAATCACCCGTCCGATATTGGATTACGTCAAGCGAGTGAGTAAGGAATCGCCGCGCACCGTGGTGACGGTCTTCCTTCCCGAATACGTTGTCGGCCATTGGTGGGAGCATGTTCTGCACAACCAGAGCGCGTTGCGGCTGAAGGGCCGCTTGCTGTTCATGCCAGGGGTGATGGTGACATCGGTTCCCTGGCAACTCAATTCGTCGGAGCGGCTCAAGGCGATGCAGACGTACCCGGCTCCTGGCGACGCCCGTCGGGGGATCTTCGATTGACCGCGCAAGCTAGCCAGGGGCTGCAGCCGCCGCCGCAGGATCTGACGTTGACCGTCGGTGCGCCGGCGAACGGAGGCAGCTGCGTGGCACGCCACGATGGCCGGGTGGTGTTCGTCCGCTACGCGCTGCCCGGCGAACGGGTGCGGGTGCGCGTCACCGCCGACCGGGGTTCGTACTGGCACGCCGAGGCTGTCGAGGTGATCGAACCCTCCGATGACCGCAGGCCGTCGCTGTGCCCGATTGCCGGGGTCGAGGGTGCCGGGTGCTGCGATCTGGCGTTCGTCGATCCGGCGGCGGCTCGTGCGCTGAAAGCCGACGTGGTGTCCAATCAGCTTGGCCGCCTTGGTGATTACCAGTGGCGTGAATCCGTTCAACCGCTGTCGCCCACCGGTCCGACCGGCTGGCGAACGCGGATCAGGCTGGACGTCGGGGCTGACGGTCGCGCGGGTTTTCATCGATACCGCAGCGGCGAGCTGGTCGCCGATCTCAATTGCGGTCAGCTGCCGGCCGGCATGGTCGACGGCCTGGCCGACACCGAGTGGCCGGCGGGCGCGCACGTGCATGTCGTCATCGACGACGACGGTCAGCGGCACGTGGCATGCACGGTGCGCCACGGTCGGCGCAACTCGACGGACGTGGTGGAGGGCAGCCAGCAGGGCGTGCAGCGAGCCGGCCGGCACAGTTGGCAGGTTCCCGTAACCACGTTCTGGCAGGCCCATCGCGACGCAGCGCGGACCTACAGTGCACTGGTCAGCGACTGGGCCCAGCCGAGTCACGGCATGACTGCCTGGGATCTCTACGGCGGCGTGGGAGTTTTCGCGGCGGCACTGGGCGACGCGGTGGGCGAGTCCGGACGAGTTGTCAGCGTCGACAGCTCACGGGCGGCGTCGCGGGTGGCGCGCGCCACGTTGGCAGATCTCCCGCAGGTCAGTGTGATCACCGATTCGGTGCGGCGGGCGCTGACCGCACAGAACGCAAGTGCCGATGTGGCCGTCATCGATCCGCCGCGCGCCGGCGCCGGACGCGAGGTCATCGAGCTGCTGACTGCGGCGCAAGTGCCGCGGGTGGTGCACATCGGTTGCGAGGCCGCCTCGTTCGCCCGTGACATCGGTCTGTACCGCCGTCATGGCTACGCGGTCAACGAGATTCGGGTCTTCGACTCATTTCCGCTGACCCATCACATCGAATGCATCGCGCTGCTGACGCGCTGACGCGCAGGATCACGCGAGGACGAAATACCTGAGCCACAAGTAGAGCGCGCAGAGCACGGTCGACATCGTGGTGATCACCATGCCCTTGCGGGTGAATTCCCAGAACGTGATCGCGTAGTACATCATCGGCGCGAATCCCCCGACGGCCTGGGCACGCCGGCAGCCTATAGCGGAATTCTTCGATGTTTCTGTGAGGCCGAGTGCCGTGCCGTCAATGCGTCCGGATGATGAAATCTACAGGGCTGCTTGGTAAACGCACGCAGCGGACTGCAGGTTAAGACGGGCTGACGCCGACGCGCTAACCCGCCCGGTCACTCTTTCAGCGCCGCGGCCAACAGGCGCGATGCGGTGATCACCCCGTGCAACTTGCCGTCTTTGACGACGGCGACCAGCGGACTCCGCAGGCGCGCCATGATCTCGGCCACCTCGATGATGGTGTCGTCGGCCTCGGCGACGGGTATGTGCTGGCGTTGCTTGGGCAGCATGTCGCGGATCGTCCTGCCGCGCAGCTTCTCTGCTGCGTGGTCGGCCATCGATTCGGTCATGACGGCGGCCAGCCCGGGATCATCCTGCACATAGCCGGGCACGATGAAGCGGACGACTTGAGAGGCCGGCAGCACGGCATACGGCGCTTCGGAGGTGTCGGTGACAACCACCAGCCCGTTGAGCCGGTGCTCGGCGAGCAATCGGACCGCGTCTAGCGCATCTGAGTCGATTTTTACGACTGGGAACTTCTCGTCGAGATCCTTTGCCCGCACACCGACACAATACGTCTGCTGAAGGCTTTCGGTGACTTGGATCGCTGTTAGCGATAATTCAGGCGTGTTCGGTCGCCCGCGCGCTAAGTCAGAACGAAGTACCGCACCCACAGATATCCGAGGGAAATCACGAAGGAGATCGCGGTCACGACCGCCCCTCGCTTGGTGAAGTCCCAGAAGGACACCGGGCTGCCGGCGCGTTGCGCGATCCCGACGACGACGACATTGGCGCTGGCCCCCACGGCGGTGAGGTTGCCGCCGAGCACGGTGCCCAGGATCAGCGCCCACCACAGCACTCCGGAGCTGGCGTGACCGTGGATCGATGGAATGAACTGGGCGACAATCGGCGTCATCGTGGCGGCATAGGGAACGTTGTTGACAAACCCGCTGAACAGGAAGGACACGCCGAGGATCAGCACCGTCGTCAACCACTCGTTGCCGTGGGTTGCATGGCTGGCCGCATGGGCCAAGTTGTCGATGACGCCGGTCCGCACCAGCGCCCCGACCATGACGAACAGTCCAGCGAAGAACAGCAGCGTTTCCCATTCGACGCTGGATAGGTAGAAATCACGATCCAGGCCGGATATCAAGATCAGGATGCCCGCGCCCGCCATCGCCACAAGCGACGGTTCCATGTGGAGCTCTTTGTGCGCGACGAACCCGGCGAAGACCGCGAGCAGCACGATCCCGCACTGGATCAGCAGCTTGCGGTCACTGATCGCTTCGCTCTCGTCCAGTGCCATGACATCGGCGACCCGCTCGGGATCGACGGTGAAGGCGCCGGGGAATAGGCGGGGCAACAGCATCAGAAGCACGGCAAGCACCATGAGCACCGCCGGGCCCATGTTGGTGATGAACGAGATGAAGCTCAGGTGCGCGCCGGTGCCGATGATGATGCTGGTCGGGTCACCGACCAGGGTTGCCGCGCCGCCGATGTTGGCGGCGAATGCTTCGCCGATGAGAAATGGCACTGCGCTGACCGCCAGTCGCTCGCATACCAGCAGGGTGACGGGTGCGATCAACAGGACCGTGGTCACGTTGTCCAAGAACGCGGATCCGACCGCGGTCACAAGTATCAGCAGGACCATGATTCGCAGCGGGGAACCTTTGGCGCGTTTGGCCGCCCAGATCGCGATGTATTCGAACACGCCGGTCTGGCGGACCACGCTGACAATGATCATCATCCCGAGCAGCAGAAAGATGACGTCCCAGTCGACCCCGGTGTCCTCTGAGTAGAAGACTTCATGGGAGTTAATGACGGGCAAGAAGAACATGGCCGTCGCGCCGGCCAACGCCACCATGGTCTTGTTGAAGCGTTCGGTGGTGATCAACGCGTAGGCGATGACGAATACTGTCGAGGCGTATATGGCATGAAAGAGGTTCATCGGCCGTCCTGCGGTCGGGTGTGCCCGCGACTGTGCGCCGCGCGCGCGGAGGCGGTGCTCAAGATTTGAGCGCCGCGGCCAGCAGGCGTGACGCGGTGATCACGCCGTGCAACTTTCCGTTCTTGGTCACCGCGATCAGCGGACTTCGCAAGTGCACCATCTCCGCTGCCGCCTTAAAGGCACTGGCACGCGCATCGATCGAGGTGACGTTGCGCGGGTGCTTGGGGAGCAAATCGCCCACCGTCTTGCCCGCCAGATTCTGCGTGGCGTGGTCAGTGATGGCGTCGCCCAGGACGGCCCCGAGCGCCATGTCGTCCTGCGCATAACGCGGCAGAACGAAACGCGTCATCTCGGACGCCAGCAGCACCGCGTAGAGCTTTCCGGACGCATCGGCAACGGCAAGGCCTGGCAGATGGTGCTCAGCAAGCATGCGCGCCGCGTCGAGGGCGTCGGAATCCACGGTCACCATAGGGAACTGCTCGTCGAGATCCTCTGCTCGCACAGGGACACCATACGGGCTAATTCCAGGCGAAGTAACGCAGCCACAGGTACCCGAGGGAAAGGACAAACGACACCGCCGTGACCACCGCCCCTCGTTTGGTGAAGTCCCAGAACGAGACGGGATGTCCTGCGCGTTGCGCGATCCCGACTGCGACGACGTTGGCGCTGGCCCCGATGGTGGTGAGGTTGCCACCGAGCACGGTACCCAGCAGCAGGGCCCACCACAGCACACCGGAGGAGGCGGCGTGCCCGGGGATGGATGTGGCAAATTGTCCGACGACCGGTGTCATCGCGGCGGCATACGGGACGTTGTTGATGAAGCTGCCCAGTGTGAATGACACGGTGAGGATCAGCACCGTCGCCGTCCACGCATCGCCGCGGGCCAGATGGCTAGCCTGGTCGGCCAGGTGGCTGATCACGCCGGTCCGCACCAGGGCGCCGACCATGATGAACAGTCCCGCGAAGAACAGCAGCGTTTCCCACTCGACGCTGGACAGGTAGAACTCCCGCTCCAGGCCGGAGATGAGGATCAGGATGCCGGCGCCTGCCATCGCCACCAGCGACGGTTCCGTGTGGATCGCCTGATGCGTGATGAATCCGGTGAACACCGCGAGTAGCACGACCCCGCACTGGAGCAGCAACCGAGGGTTACGGATCGCTTCTCTCTCGTCGAGTGCCATGACGTCGGCGACCCGCTCGGGATCAACGACGAAGAAGCCTGGGAACATTCGAGGCAGCAGCGCCACGAAGGCGACGAGGACGAGCAGCACCGCCGGGGCCATGTTCGCCGTGAACTCGATGAAGCTCAGGTGCGCGCCGGTGCCGATGATGATGCTGGTCGGGTCGCCGACCAGGGTCGCCGCGCCCGCAATGTTGGCGGTCAGGGCTTCGACGATGAGAAACGGCGCCGGATTGACGTCGAGCCGGTCGCACACCAGCAGGGTGACCGGTGCGATCAGCAGGACCGTTGTGACGTTGTCCAGAACCGCGGTGCCGAGTGCAGTCACCAGCATCAGCAGGATCATGATGCGCAGCGGGGAGCCTTTGGCGCGTTTGGTCGACCAGATCGCGACGTATTCGAACGCCCCGGTCTGGCGCACCACGCTGACAATGATCATCATCCCCAGGAGCAAGAACAGGACGTCCCAGTTGACCCCGGTGTCACGGGAGTAGAAGACCTCGTCGGAATTGATGACCGGCAAGAAGAACATGGCCGCTGCGCCGAAAAGCGCCACCAACGTCTTGTTGAAGCGCTCCGTGGCGATGAACACGTAGGCCACCAGGAACACCGTCGTCGCGTAGATGGCATGGAAGAGGCTCATCGGCCGTCCTGCCGTCGAGCACCCGCCTGTCTCAACATCGGCGGGGCCGTGGCGCTGACGCATTGAGCACCACGGCTACTACGCGTGACACCGCTCTCACGCCGCCCCACCTGATGTCCGCCCGCTCGGCGCGGTCGCGTCGACCGTGCACATCATCGTGTACTCCTGAATTAGCCCCGAATATCAGGAAGACCCGAATAGCACGAAAAAACACGCCGACCAGGCTTCCCGGCTCACCGGCAAACGACGCTAGCAGGGTTAGCTGGCCGGTGCCTGTGCGCCGGCGGTCATTCCCGGCTGCCACCAGGGTGTCTGCGCAGGTCTAGGTGTCGGGTTCGCGGTCGTGCGTACACTGGCCAGATGCTCGAACAGATCCGTGGGCCCGCCGATCTGCAGCACCTCTCCCACGAGGAATTGCGCGATCTGGCCGAAGAGATCCGCGAGTTTCTGATCCACAAAGTCGCCGCGACCGGTGGCCACCTCGGCCCCAACCTCGGCGTCGTCGAGCTGACGCTGGCGTTGCACCGAGTGTTCGATTCACCGCACGACCCGATCATCTTCGACACCGGCCACCAGGCCTACGTGCACAAGATGCTGACCGGTCGCGCCGCAGACTTCGAAACATTGCGGAAAAAGGGTGGGCTGTCGGGTTATCCGTCGCGAGCCGAGAGCGAACACGACTGGGTTGAGTCGAGCCACGCGAGCGCCGCGCTGTCATATGCCGACGGGCTGGCCAAGGCGTTCGAGCTGACCGGTCACCGCAACCGGCATGTGGTGGCGGTGGTCGGCGACGGTGCACTCACCGGCGGCATGTGCTGGGAGGCACTGAACAACATTGCCGCGGCCCGACGGCCGGTGGTGATCGTCGTCAACGACAACGGCCGCAGTTACGCGCCGACGTTCGGCGGCCTGGCCAACCACCTGGCCATGCTGCGACTGCAGCCCGGCTACGAGCACCTGCTGGAGCGGGGCCGCCGCGCGGTGCGGGGGCTGCCCATCTTCGGCGATCTGGCTTACCAGTTCATGCACAGCGTCAAAGCCGGTGTCAAGGACGCACTTTCGCCACAGTTGCTGTTCACCGACCTCGGCCTGAAGTACGTGGGACCGGTCGACGGCCATGACGAACACGCCGTCGAGGCGGCACTGCGCCGTGCTCGCGGATTCGGCGCACCGGTGCTGGTGCACGTCCGCACCCTCAAAGGCCGGGGGTACGGTCCGGCCGAGGCCGACGAGGCCGAGCAGATGCACTCCTGCGGGGTGATCGACCCGGCGACCGGGCTGGCCACCAAGATCCCGGGGCCGAGCTGGACGGCGTCGTTCTCCGAATCGCTGATCGACTTTGCGACCACGCGCCGCGACGTCGTCGCGATCACCGCGGCCATGCCCGGACCCACCGGCCTGACCGCATTCGGGCAGCGCTTCCCGGACCGGCTGTTCGACGTCGGCATCGCCGAGCAGCACGCGATGACGTCAGCGGCCGGGTTGGCGATGGGCGGGCTGCACCCGGTGGTGGCGATCTATTCGACGTTCCTCAACCGCGCGTTCGACCAGATCATGATGGACGTAGCGATGCACAAGTTGCCCGTCACGATGGTGCTCGACCGGGCCGGGGTGACCGGCCCCGACGGTGCCAGCCACAACGGCATGTGGGATTTGTCCATGCTGGGCATCGTTCCGGGTATGCGGGTGGCCGCACCGAGGGACGGTGCCCGACTGCGCGAAGAACTCGGCGAAGCGCTCGACATCGACGACGGTCCCACTGCCATCAGATTCCCGAAAGGCGATGTCGGCGAAGATGTTCCGGCTTTGCAACGACACTCCGGCGTGGACGTGCTCGCGGTGCCCGCCGATGGGCTGAGCGCCGAGGTGCTGCTGGTGGCGGTCGGGGCGTTCGCGTCGATGGCCTTGTTGGCCGCTGAGCGGCTGCGCAATCAGGGCATCGGCGTGACGGTGATCGATCCGCGGTGGGTGCTGCCGGTCCCGGCTACGGTGGCCGAATTGGCACTGGCGCACAAGCTGGTCGTCACGCTGGAAGACAACGGTGTGGCCGGCGGCGTCGGATCGGCCGTCTCCGCTGCGTTGCGGGCCGCCGAGATCGATGTGCCGTGCCGCGACGTCGGTCTGCCGCAACGTTTCTTCGATCACGCGTCCCGTGGCGAGGTGCTCACCGCTGCCGGCCTGACTGACCAGGACGTGGCGCGCCGCATCACCGGATGGGTTGCCGCGCTCTCTGGTGGCGTGGAATCTCAGTCGGAGATCACCGAGCAGCTGGACTAGCGTCGTCGGTGCCCTCGGGCGTCGTCGCCAACGCCGCGGCCAGCACGGGGACCACCAACTCGCGCTGCCAGCGGCGGGCCTGCCCGGCCGCCAGGAACTCGTCAATCGCGGTCTCCGTGTCATCGCCGGCGGGGGTGACGCGCCGCTCCTCCCCATCGCTTCGCTCTGCATCGTCGGCGGCGCGCTCCCAGTCCCAGCACAGCCGTCGCACCAGTTCGGGCGTGACCAGGTTCTCGGTCGGCACCGAGACCCGCTCCGACAACTTCCGCAGCGCGCCGCGTGCCGCATCGAGCCGCGCCGCTGCTTCCGGCCGCCGTCGAGCCCAGCGCGCAGGCGGCGGCGGGCCATTGGGCGGTTCGGTTTCCTCGACCGGGCCAGGGTTTTCCCGTGCTGCTTGCAGTGCGGCCAACCAGGTGCCGGCACTGCGTCGCTGCCTGCGGCCGCCGAATATCGGCAGGGCGGCCAGCTCGTCGAGGGTCTTCGGGTCGGCGGTCGCGGCATCGATGATCGCCGAGTCGGGCAGGATGCGGCCGGGCGCGATGTCGCGGCGTTGGGCGATTTCGTCCCGCACCGTCCACAATTCACGAACCGCAGCGAGAGCCCGCTGGTTGCGCACCCGGTGAATGCCGGAGGTGCGTCGCCAGCGGTCTCGGCGAGTCGATGGCGGCGCCTGATCTACGATCGTCCGAAGGTAGTCGAATTCTTCTGCGGCCCAAGCGGTTTTGTCTTGTTCTGCCAGCACGGCCGCTATCGCCTCGCGCAGGCCGATGAGCACCTCGACGTCGAGCGCCGCGTAGTTGAGCCACGCTGACGGCAGTGGCCGTTTGGACCAGTCCGCCGCGCCGTGACCTTTGGCCAACCCCAAGCCGAGCAGTCGCTGCGCCATGGCCGCCAAGTTGACCCGGTCGAACCCGGCCAGCCGGCCGGCCAGCTCAGTGTCGTACAGCGCCGGCGGGCGCATGCCGACCTCGGCCAGACATGGCAGGTCCTGATCGGCAGCGTGCAGGATCCACTCATCCTCGGTGAGCACCATGGCGACGGGCGCAAGCACCGACAGAGTGTCGCCGCCGTGGCTGACCGGATCGATGAGCACGGTGCCGGCCCCGGCCCGCCGGATCTGAATCAGATAGGCGCGGTTGGAGTAACGGAAACCTGAGGCTCGCTCGGCGTCGACCGCGAACGGGCCGTGGCCACCGGCCAGCAGCTCTGCGGCGGCTCTGATTTCTGCTGCGCTGGTGGAGAGGTCGGGCACCCCGTCGGGCGGATGGAGTAGCGGCGTGACGTCTGGCTCCGCGCCTTCTGGCGGCTCTTCGGCTGTGGCCTCGGACATCTCAAACGCGCGACCGGGTGCCCAGGTCTGTCACTCCGACCGGTGGCAGCCCCGCAGCGTGCTCGAGAACCTCGCAAAACGCTTCGACGTGGGTGCCGATGTCCGGGGTGATCGCCGTCCAGGATGCGCGCAACTCCAGCTGGTGGGCGCGCGGCGGTCCGGAGATGTCCCCGTAGCGCACCGACGTGGTCGCGGTGACGGTGCCGCCGAGTGCGGTGACGTGCTCGGCACGCGCGTCCAGCGCTTCGACCAGCCAGCTCCACGCCACCTCCGGCAGCAGTGGGTCGATCGCTTCGCTGGAGTCCAGGTCGGCCTGGATGTAGGCGACCAGGCGCATGGTGCCGTCCCACGCGTCGGCCCCGTCGGGGTCATAGAGCAGGATCAGCCGGCCGAAGGCGTCGCCGTCGGACCGCTCCGGGATGATGTCGAGCTCGGGCCGCTTGACCTCGGCGCCAAGCGCGTAGCTGTACGGCGCGAGACGCTGCGGCGGCCGGATGGGGCCCAGCTCGATCTCCGGTCGTACGCTGGCGCCGCTCATGGCCGCGACTGCGTCGCGAAACGGGACCGGTTCGGCAGCCGTCATCGGCGCCGCTCTCCCCCGCAAGCGGGTGGGGGTACCCCCAGCCGCCCGGCGGCGAGGGGGCGTGCCCCCACCTCGTCGCTACGCTCCGCATCGTCGTCGGCGCGCGGCATCAGCGCCGCTCCGCTCCGCATTGTTGCCCGCGATTCACAGCGATTGACGCTAGACCTATCCGGCGACACGCGGACACAGGCGCGCCGTTTCGGCCGCCGGGCGCCGGCGAGCGAGGGTTGGTAACAGGTATGCACGGCGTTTCAGTCGGCGGAGAACCGGGCCGGCCGCTTCTCCCGGTGGGCGGCCAGGCCCTCCCGCACGTCCGGCCCGCTGAACCCCAAAAACTCCAGGCCAAGCGATGTTTCGAAGGCCGGTGCGAACATCCGATACCACTGGTTGAGGCTGTGTTTGGTGAAGCGGATCGCCGCCTGTGCGCCTTGGGCCAGATCGTCCGCGATGCGGGTGGCGGTGGCGAGCACCTCGTCGTCATCCACACAGAGCGAGACCAGCCCGATGCGTTCGGCTTCGGCGCCGTTGAGCGGCTCGCAGGTCAGCAGGTAGTACTTGGCTTTGGCCATCCCCACCAGCAGCGGCCAGCAGATGGCGGCGTGATCGCCGGCGGCGACGCCCAGCTTGGTGTGGCCGTCGATGATCTTCGCGGTGCGCCCGGCCACCGAAACGTCGGCGAGCAGCGCCACGACCAGGCCCGCCCCGACGGCGGCCCCATGAATCGCCGAGATCACCGGTTTGTCGAAGTTGACCATGTTGAGCACGAGGTCGCGGGCCTCGCGCATGATCCGCATCCGGTCGTCGAAGTCGCCGATGGTCTCGTCGATCAAGTCGAAGCTGCCACCGGAGGAGAAGGCCTTGCCTTCGCCGCGGACCAGGACCGCACGCACGTCGGGGTCACGACCGATGGCCGGCCAGATGTCGGCGAGATCACGGTGCATCTGCGGGCCCACGGAGTTGAGGCCGGGCGCGTCGAGGATCAGGTCCAGCACGCCGTGATCGGCGCGTTCGATGCGCAGGCTCGGGAACTCGTCGTAGCTGACTTCGGCGTGGCGGACTGGCATCCCGGCTCCTGACGACTGGCTCACGGACTTCAACCACGACGAGGTTACGCACGAGCCGAGGGGGCGATCGCGGCGCCCATCCGTGTGACCGGAGTGAGTCAGAACTGTTAAGCCGATGTTAATGAGACAGCTGATTTGTTTGCTTGCTAGCTCTGATGTCCAGCGGTTCACTTACTGCGAGGAGGTTGCAATGGAGCGTCCGATCCGATTTTTTCCCAGCGTGACCGTGGCGTTGGTGAGCGCGGGCATGTTTGCCAGCTCGGGCTTCGTCGGTCCCGCCACGCCGGGGCGGGTCACCGCATCCGCATCTGCCTCAACGCTGTCCTATGACGTGGCTTTTCTGGAGCCACCAGATCCCGATCCCACGATGCCGCTGCCGCGGGAGGACGAACCGGCGATCGATGCACCGGCGCTCCCGCCGAGCAGTCATCATCGTCACCACCGCCCTTCCTGGCATCCGCGTGCATAAATCGCTTCGGTAGACCTGTCGGCGGTCATGCCGTCAGGCTCGGGGTCACCGCGACGTGGCAGCATTGAACCTGATGACCGACCGTCGCGTGCTTCCCGAATCGCCGTATCTGGCCGCGGCCACGGGCCGCAAACCACACCGGTTGCCGGTGTGGTTCATGCGGCAAGCCGGCCGCTCCCTGCCCGAATACCGCACGCTACGGTCACACCACAGCATGATGGCGGCCTGTTTCGACGCCGAACTGATCACCGAGATCACGCTGCAACCGATACGCCGGCATGACGTCGACGCCGCAATCCTGTTCTCCGACATCGTGGTTCCGCTACGCGGCGCAGGCGTCGACTTGGACATCGTTGCCGATGTCGGCCCGGTCATCGCAGCGCCGATACGCACCGCCGCCGATATCGAGGCCCTCAGACCGCTCGAACCCCAAGGTGTCCAACCTGTGTCGGAGGCGGTGTCGCTGCTGGTGCGCGCGCTCGGTGATGTTCCGCTGATCGGTTTTGCCGGAGCGCCGTTCACGCTGGCGTCCTACTTGGTCGAGGGTGGCCCGAGCCGCCACCACGCCCGGACCAAGGCGATGATGCTGGCCGAACCGGCGTCCTGGCATGCGCTGATGGAGAAGTTGACCGACCTGACCATCGAGTTTCTGCGGGTTCAACTGGACGCTGGTGTCGACGCGATCCAGGTGTTCGATTCGTGGGCCGGCGTGCTGTCGCTGGCCGACTACCGCCGGTATGTGTTGCCGCACAGTGCGAGGGTGTTCGCCACGCTGGCCGACCGGCGTGTCGCGATGACGCATTTCGGTGTCGGGACCGCCGAACTGCTGGGCGCCATGTCGACGGCTGGTGCGACGGTTGTCGGGGTCGACTGGCGGACCTCGCTTGTCGACGCCGCCGCCCGGGTCGAGGCCGGAAAGGCATTGCAGGGCAACCTCGATCCCGCGGTGCTGTTGGCCGGCTGGCCGACCGTGGAGCGGGCGGCGCGGGCGGTGGTCGACGACGGCCGGCGTGCCGTGGATGCCGGCGCGGCGGGGCACATCTTCAACCTCGGCCACGGGGTGTTGCCGGAAACCGATCCTGCCATTCTCACCGATCTGGTGTCGCTGGTTCACTCGTTATGACTTCCGGTGCGCGCTCGTATTGTGTTGTCGGCGGCGGGATTTCGGGCCTGACCGCAGCCTATCGGTTACGGCGGACCGCCGGTGACGAGGCGAACATCACGCTGTTCGACCCTGCGGACCGGCTCGGCGGGGTGCTGCGCACCGAGCAAGTCGGCGGAGTCGCCATCGACGTCGGCGCCGAGGCGTTCGTGGTACGCCGGCCCGAGATGCCGGCGCTGCTGGCCGAACTGGGCCTGACAAATCGCCAACTCGGCACCACCGGGGCCCGCCCATTGATCTACAGCCAGGATCGGCTGCATCCGCTGCCGGCGGGAACGCTCAACGGCATCCCGTCTTCGGCGGAGTCGATGGCCGGTCTGGTCAACGATGCCACCCTTGCACGTATTGCCGCCGAACCGGACCAACCGTTGAATTGGCAGCCCGGCGGCGATCCGGCTGTGGCTGATCTGGTCGGCGACCGCTTCGGCGAGCAAGTGGTGGCCCGGTCGGTGGATCCGATGCTCAGCGGGGTCTACGCGGGCTCGGCGGCGACCATCGGCGTTCGTTCGGCCGCCCCGACTTTGGCCGCTGCGCTCGACGCCGGCGCCGCCCACCTCACCGACGCGGTCCGTCAGGCGCTGATGAGCGTCACCGCAGGCCCGGTCTTCGGCGCGGTCGGCGGGGGGTACACGGTGCTGGTCGAGGAACTGGTCCTGCGCAGCCGGATCAACTGGGTGCCGGCGGCGGTCGCCGGCATCGACGCCGCGACCGGTTCCGAGCGGGGCTGGACGCTGCGCGACAACGCCGGCGGCCAGTGGCGCGCCGACGGGGTGATCTTCGCCGTTCCGGCTCCGCAACTTGTCGGCCTGGTCGATGCCGTCGCGCCGCGCACCGCAGCGGCGGCCAATCGCATCGCCACCGCATCGTCGGCCGTGCTGGCGATGGCGGTGCCCCGCGGTATCGGCTTCCCACAAAATTCCGGTGTGCTGGTCGCCAGTGGAGAACGGTTGCGCACCAAGGCAATCACTCTGTCGTCGCGCAAGTGGGGACGGCGTACCGACGTGGAGCTGCTGCGACTCTCATTCGGGCGCTTCGGCGACGACCTGGCAACCCGGGCATCCGACGACGAGTTGCTGGCGTGGGCGATACAGGACCTGTCGACCGTTTTCGGGCTCACGATCGAGCCGGTGGATGTCCGCATCAGGCGCTGGCCGGACGCGATGCCGCAGTACGGCCCCGGCCATGCTGACCTGATCGCCGAACTGCGGGCAGGTCTGCCGCCGACTCTGGCGGTGGCGGGCAGCTATCTCGACGGCATCGGGGTGCCCGCTTGCATCGGCGCGGCCGGGCGAGCCGTCACCGGCGCGCTCCAGGCGGTCGAGGCTTCCGTGGCACGATAGGTCTCATGGCCCGCTTGGACTACGACGCCCTGAACGCCACCGTTCGATACCTGATGTTCTCGGTGTTCTCAGTGCGGCCCGGTGTCCTTGGGGAAGAACGTGACACTCGAGACGAGGTGATCGACGAGACCGCGACCTTCCTCAAGCAGCGCGAAGAGCACGGCGTTGTGGTGCGCGGCTTATACGACGTCGCCGGCTTGCGGGCCGACGCCGATTTCATGATCTGGACGCACGCCGAACGCCTGGAAGCGCTGCAAGCCACCTACCAGGACTTCCGGCGGACCACCGCGCTGGGCCGCGCGTCGACGCCGGTGTGGAGCAGCGTCGCGCTGCACCGGCCGGCCGAATTCAACAAGAGCCACATCCCGGCGTTTCTGGCCGGTGAGGAGCCCGGCGCATACATCTGCGTCTACCCGTTCGTGCGGTCCTACGAGTGGTATCTGCTGCCCGACGAGGAGCGTCGGCGCATGCTCGCCGAACACGGCATGGCGGCGCGCGAATACAAGGACGTGCGGGCGAACACGGTGCCGGCATTCGCGCTCGGCGACTACGAATGGATCCTGGCCTTCGAGGCCCCGGAGCTGCACCGCGTCGTCGACCTGATGCGGGAGCTGCGGGCCACCGACGCGCGGCGGCACACCCGCGAGGAGACGCCGTTCTTCACCGGGCCGCGGGTGCCGGTGGAGCAGCTGGTCGCGTCGCTGCCCTGACAGCGGACGCACTCGTCACACCGAGGGGGAGACGTGACAACTCAGTTCGATCCCAACGATCCCGCCCGATTCGAGGGGATGTACCGCGATCAGCGGGTCTCGCACGGCTTACCCGCAGCTACACCGTGGGACATCGGCGGCCCGCAGCCCGTCGTACGGCAACTTGTCGCGCTGGGGGCGATCAAGGGCGAGGTTCTCGACCCGGGTACCGGTCCGGGCCACCATGCCATCTTCTACGCGGAAAATGGTTGCTCGGAACCGGGATCGACGCGTCGGAAGGCGCTCTGGAGCGGGCACGGGAGAACGCGCGCAGGGCCGGGGTGTCGGTGAATTTCCAGCTGGCCGACGCGACGAAGCTGGAAGGTCTCCAGAACCGCTTCGACACGGTCGTCGACAGCGCCTTCTACCACACGTTTGCGACCGAGCCGGAGCTGCAGCGGTCGTATGCGCGGGCGTTGCATCGGGCGACCAAGCCCGGAGCGCGGCTCTACATGTTCGAGTTCGGCGTCGGCAATGTCAACGGCTTCCAGATGCCACGATCGTTGTCCGAGGACGACTTTCGCCAGGTATTCCCCGAGGCCGGTTGGGAGATCACGTACCTGGGGCCGACCACGTACCTGATCAACATGAGCGTGGAAAACCTTGAGTTGATGGTTGCCCGCAACCCCGACATGGCCGACCACGTCAAGCCGCTGGTCGAGCGATTCCGGATGATGGAGCCGTGGCTCACCGACGGCCGGACCTACGCCCCGTTCTGGGAGATGCACGCCACCCGACTGGATTGAATCTCACTCGACGCTCACGAACCCGCCGGCACCAAGCGCAGCGAGATCGAGTTGATGCAGTAGCGCTGATCCGTCGGCGTCGGATAGCCCTCTCCGGCGAACACGTGGCCCAGGTGGCTGTGGCAGTTGGCGCACAGTACCTCGGTGCGGACCGCGCCCATCGAATGGTCGGCTCGCAGAATTACCGCATCCGAGTTGGCCGGGTCGAAGAATGACGGCCAGCCGCAATGGGATTCGAATTTCTCTGAGCTGCGGAACAGTTCGGCACCGCAGGCCCGGCACTGGTAGACGCCGTCGGTCTTGGTGTCGGTGTACTCGCCGGTGAACGGACGCTCGGTCCCGGCTCGTCGCAACACGTCGAACTCCTGCGGGTTGAGCTTCTTACGCCACTCGTCGTCGCTCAGTTGCAGCTTGGGCTGGGGAGAACTCATGCCTCCACGCTAGCGCGAGCTTGCACCGGCGTCAGCCACGCTGGGTCGATGCCATCGTCCAACCGGTGTTCGGCCTTGGCATCCAGATAGCGGAAGTAGAGCACGGTGAACACCACGATCAGCAGCAGCGACCAGCCGTAGGTGATCTTGAGGTAGTCCAGCGGCCGCCCGATGTACATCCAGTGGAGCAGCAGCCACTTGTCCATCGTTAGGAACCCGTAGACGCCCAGCCAGGCGGGCCAATTGCGAATCACCGAATTGGGCAGCACCACCGTCATCAGGAACGGGAACAGCATCATCGAGTAGTAGCCCTGGGCCAGTGCCAGCACCAGCCACGACCACAGCAACAACACGCCAGACGACGTGGCGAACCAGAACAGCGGATCACGGGTCCGGTAGTAACGGTACAGCAGCCACAAGCTGCCAATAGCCAACAGGGTGAACAGGATTCGCAACGACAGGATCAGCCAGGTCGGCAGTCCGAAGTAGACGCCGTTGCCTTCGATCGAGCTGTTGAAGTAGTCGCGAACGCCCAGCGTGTAGGGCAGGGTGCGGGTGAAGAAGTCCATCGGGTGCACGACCAGGGGCAGCGCGGCCAAGTTGAACGCTACCGGCACCACCAGGGCGGCCAGGATTGCACGCCACTGTCGGTTGAGCAGCGGCAGCAGCAGCAGTGGCAACAGCACTGGTTTGACCACCAACGCCAGCCCGATCGCGATACCGGCCCACCACTGATGTCCGACGCTGTTTGTTTTGGAGCCGTCGAGCAGCCACCGCATGAACATCACCTCGAGTAGCAGGATGACGCCATTGATGTTGGTGAAAACCAATGTACTGGTGACGGATTCGGTGCAGAACATCGCCAGCACCAACGTCGGGGCGGCCACCGAAGTCAGGGTGAAGTTGAACATCCGCAGCAGCACGTACGCCGCGAGGATGATCGCGGCGCTGTTAATTGCGATGAACAAGTAGCGTGATTCCGCGAAGGGCAGATAGCCGAAGGGCGCCATGATCAGTGTGCCGCCGGGCGGATACAGGTAATGCGGGTCGACGTAGTCGAAATGCTCGTTATAGATGTCCCAGCCGCGCCGGAAGTTCAGCAACGCGCGGTAGACCGGCTTGAAGTCGTCGGTGATGTTGCCGTTGGTGGTCAGCACGATGGTGCGGTGAATGACCGCCATGATGGCCAATGGCCAGAGAACCGAGCGCAGCACGGTGGCGGTGCCAGGTGGTGCGGTGCGGGGAGCAAATGCGGCGTGCGTCCAGTCGCGCAGACCGCCACGAGGGGATTCAACTGCTGTCACGAGCGCACCCTATAAGGCCTGAAGGATCAGGCGGGACAGTAGGTGTCGGTAGATGGCAACGTGCCGCTGTCGAGGTAGCCGATCAGCGGGGGAAGCGCACACGACGAATAGATGCTGGCGCCGTGGCCGATGCCCTGCCACATCACCCGCTTGCTGGCCGCGGTCGCGTTGATGATGGTGGCGGCGGTGGCCGAGACGCCCTCGGACCCGACGATCGGGTCGTTCTGCACACCCATGAGAAGCACGTTGACCTTGAGCACTTTTGGCGACGGGGGCGTCGTCGAGCTCGGCCAGGAGACGCACTTGACCAGGTTGAGCGCGCCGACTGCGCCGAACTGGGGATAGAGCTTCGCCCAGGCGACCACCAATTCCCGGATCCGGTCGGGCGTGGGCCGGTTGAGTGCGTCACTGCAGGTGTTGACGAACTGTCCGTCGGTGCCGGTGGTGGCCTCAGCCCGATTGATCAGGCTGGTCAGCAGGTTGGTGTCACCGGAACGGGCGTTGGCCAGGGCGGTGGCCAAGTCGTTGGTGGTGCTGACGCGGTCGCCGGCGGGGTAGCCCAGTGCAGTGTTGATGGCTCGGGCGACGGACGCTGTCGACGCACCCGCCGGGCCGTGACCAGACCGAGCGTCGGCGAGCAGCGAGCTCACGGCGGCTTTGGGATCAGGGCCCAGCGGGCAGTTCACCGCGGCGCATTGCGCGGCGAACGCATCCAGTGCCGCTTCCTGTCCTTTGACCTTCTGCTCGGCTGCGGCTTCGGCGCCCACACCCAACGCGACCGGGGAGTCGAGAACCAGCCTGGCGACCCGGTCCGGGTGGGAGCCGGCATACGACAACGCCACCTGGGCGCCGTTGCCGATCCCGATCAGGGCCAGCGCCGGCACGTCCCAGGTGCTGCGCAGTCGCTCGATATCGGTGGCGGCGTGGGTGTTGTCGTAGGCGGAGTCACCGGGCGCGATGGTGTCGGTGCAGCTGGTGGTGGCGTTCTGCACGATGTCCGCGAGGTTGGCGACCGGGTCGTTGCCGGCTTCGAACTGCGCCAGGTCGTGGATCTCCTGACGGTCGAATTGGTCGAGGCAGTCGACTGGGCTCGACGAGCCCATGCCGCGGCGGTCGACGGCGACGATGGGGTGGCTGTGCAGCACGTCGGCGCCTGCGCGGGCCAACCATACCGGCAGTTGCAGCGATGAGGGCAGATCCGAACCGGTGGTGAAGACCAGTGGGCCCGCGTCTGGGGGCGTCTGCGCCGACTGGGCGCGCATCACGCCGATGCTCAGCGTCCCGGCTGCGCCGTTGGCCGGGTCGAGGTCGGCGTCGTAGCTCGCGCAATCCAGCTTGACGCCCGCCGGCGCGGGGACCGCGGCGTCACCGAATCCCCGCGTCGTGCAGTCATGCCATGACAACTCGTTCTTCGGCTTGGCAATCGGCGGCGGACCGTTCGGCGCCGTCGTCGTCACGGGTTTTCCCTGCGGCCGGGCCCCGGCGTTGGTGGCAAAACGCGGGTTGGCAGCCAATCCGGGTGCACAGCCTGCCAACACTGCAGTCACCACGATCAGCGACGCGGTAATCGCGGCATGCCGGTTCATGCCGACCACAGTAGCCATTGGCGGACCGGTCAGATCGATTGCCTGACTTTCCCCCTCGCCGCTACGCGGTTGGGAGGTGCCCCCACCTCAGGCCGGTTCCCGGCCTGCATCGTCGTCAGGCGCCCGCACGTAGCGCGTGTACAGGTAGCCGTCCTCGTCGGTGAGGATGTGCGCGCAGCGCATCGGAGTCAGTACCTGGCCAGGGCCGACGGCGATGCGGCCGGCCTGGCCGCCGACGAGGCTCGGCGCGATGGTCAGGCACAGCTCGTCGAGCAGCTCACGTTCGACGAACGAGCTGAACAGCGTCGGACCGCCCTCGGTCAATGCTCGGTGCAGTCCGCGGTCGGCCAGTGCTGCCAACAACAAGGCCGCATCGACCTCGGCTGGGTCGTCGGCCGAGCAGTCGACCACGTCGGCAAGGCCAGCCAGTCCGCGCCGGGTCTGATCGCAGGCCGCGGCGCAGGTCAACACCAGCGGTGGCACCTCAGTGCGGGTGAACACCGGCATGTCCCGCTCCAGGCGGCCGGACTTCGTGACGATCGCCAGCTTCGGGACTTCGCTCTGCCCGCAGGCCTGCCGACGTTGCCGCTGGGGGACGGTCGGGCGCGCGCCGGCATAACCCTCGGCGCGCACCGTTCCAGCACCGACCAGGATCACGTCGGCGAGGTCCCGCAGCAGGCTGAACACCGCTCGATCACCAGCTCCGCCCAGCTGGCCCGACTTGCCGCCGAAGGTCGCGCCGCCGTCGAGGCTGGCGATGAAGTTCGCGCGCAGCCACACACCGCTGAGCTCTGCGGGATAGCCGTAGAGGTCGGGCAGCGCGCCGCCGTCGAGGTCGCGGACGGAGCCGAGCAGCCGCAACGGCACCCCGCCGGCGTTGTCAGCTGAATCGTCGGCCATGCGGATGATTGCAACACGTCGGTGGGTTGCCAACGTGCACGGGGTTGCCGGTCAACGCTCAGACCGGTCGCACCATGACGTAGTCGTGCTCGATACCCGCGCCCACGTGAAACGTCCTGGTGCCGTTGACGGTAAAACCGCACTTTCGGTAAAAACGTTGAGCGCGTTGGTTTTTCTGATTGACGCCGAGCCAGACACACCTGACCCCCCAGTCGGCGGCGGCCGCGAGCGCGGCAGCCATCAACGCCGTCGACGCGCCAGAGCCGTGCTGCGCCGGCAGCACATACATCTTGGAGAGCTCCGCGGCCGGTCGAATGTCCCAAATGTCCAAGGCCCGTTGCACGTCCGGATCGTCGTTGACGCCGTTGATCAGCATGGCGTAACCGGTGATTCGATCGTCGTGGCCGATGGTGAGGATGATCCGTCGTGGGTCGGTCAGATACTCGGCGAAGCGCTCTTCGGACAGGTTGGCGTCGATGAACGATGCGATGTCTTCGGGTGCGAGCGACGGGGGACAGGCCAGGGGAAAGGTGCGTGCGGCGACCGCAGCCAATTCGATGACGTCGACCGAATCCGCCGTGGCGATCCGAACTACGGTCAATTGCCCGGCTCCTCCTCAGGCCGTTCCGGCCTGCATCGTCGCCGAGCTACGGTCAATTGCCCGGCTCGCCCCCTCGCCGTTCCGCGGCTGGGGGTGCCCCCACCTCAGGCCGTTCCGGCCTGCATCGTCGCCGAGCTACAGGTTCCACTGCGCCAGGTGATAACCCGTCTTCTTGTCCAGCAGCACAACAGTGGACACCGGATCGCGGTAGGCCTCCCAGTACACGCCGCCGCGAACGATCGAGCCTGCCGGTGCGTTCGCCAGCGCGTCGGGTGCATCGGAGTTGCGGGATTTGTAAGCGTCGCCGAACGGGGTGACCCCGTCGAAAGTGAAATCGGTCAGCATCTGGTGGGGATTAGGCACCCGGGCCGCGTGGATCGCCACGTCGGCGCGCATCACTGCGCTGTCCGGAAAGCTCTTGACCGGCACGCCCACTCGGTTGTAGCCGAACGCGGGCGGCGGGTCTACCGGTTGGACGCTGCTGACGGTGATGTCGGCGATCATCTTTCCGGTGTCGACCCGCAGTGTGTCACCGAGATGGCCGATCGGCGCGTCGCCCGCCGACGCGCGGGGCATCGCGATCAGAGTGGCCGCGAAGAAGGTGATCATGACAACCAGGCAGCGGCGCATCTTTCCTCCTCGGCGACCATCGCATGATGGCACACCGCGCGGCTTACGTCGCCGGGTTGTACGAGCCTCGACCCAACTTGGCTAGCCCTTCGGGTAGCCGCGACGCACGGTGCGATCCAGGATGCCCAGCGATGCCCGCAGTGCGAGTTCGGAGATGATGGGGAAAATTCCGGCTTCCCGCCACTTGTCGTGGATCTGCGACCAGTCGTAGAACGACGTGACGAGCGTGCCCTCGCCATGCTCGGCGGGCTCGAGGCGGTAGCCGTAGACGTGGCCGATCGGCGGCTGGATCTGGCCGTCCACCGTCCAGGCGATCAACTGGTCCGGCTCGAATTCACGGATTATGACGGTGACGTCGTACTTGCCAAGTGCCGGAAAGTCGTTGAGAGATTCACGGTCCATGTGGACGACGAAGCTGTCACCGGCGGCGCCCACGGGCGAACCCTCTGCGTCCTGCAGCATTCCGGACGAGTCGATGGCGACATGCCCTTGCGGATCGCAGAGGACGGCGAAGATATCGGCTGCAGGGGCAAGGATCGTGCGCTGGACTTCGATTTTCTCGGCCATGGTCTGATCCTGGCAGGACGGTTGCGGCAATGTCGCATTTTCGAGGGCACCCAAATCGGTACGACAAGTGCGTCGGCGTGCGCGATGATGATGCGATGAGACGTCTGCTGGCGATGCTTGGGGTGGTCGCCTCACTGGGCGTGACGCCGCCTGTTCATGCCGACCCCGATCAGGACCTCGATGCGAGCTTTCTCGATGCTGTGACCAAAGCGGGCATCACGATCAACAGCCGGGCAGGCGCCGTCAAGGCCGCTAAGACGGCGTGCGGGTTGATGCAGCAGGGGCGGCCGGAACTCGACGTCATCCAGCTTGTGACGAAGCAGAACCCCGGCCTAGACACCACCCGAGCGGCACAGTTCACTGCGATCGCAGCCAGCGCGTACTGCCCGCAATTCCTGCAACGCGTCGGCGACAATGGTGGGGGCGACAACCACCCAGCCCAATAAAGGGCGACGAGGACGTGGGCGATGATAGTGCGATGAGGCGCCTGTTGTTGGTGCTCGGCGTCGCCGCGACACTGGTCCCAGGGGTGCTGGCTCACGCCGACCCGAATAATACGGACCCGAAGGTTGACGCGAATTTTCTCGACGCGCTGACGAGGGCCGGCATCACGTTCAACAACGGAAGTACCGCCGTCAGCGCGGCCAAGACGGCGTGTGTGCTCATGGAGCAGGGTCAGGCGGAGCTCGACGTCATCCAGCACGTGACAGAGCAGAATCCGGGGATCAGCACTACCAGTGCTGCCAAGTTCACGGCGATCGCGGCGAGTGCCTACTGTCCGCAGTACCTGCAACGCGCAAGCGATAACGGCGGCAGCCAAAACGAGCCCCCACCGGACCGGGCGGGAGTATCGGGCGGACGTCGAGAGTAAGCCAGCGCTGACCGTGGGGATAGTTGTGAAAGTTGGTTTGGCGGCGCAGGCGTTGCCCGCGTTCGATGGTCAAACCGAAGTACATCGGTGGCGCACGGCTGGCGCCGAAGGTCGACGCCAATCTCGAGCCGTGGACGATGCTAGGGCATCTGGCTGCGCGAAATCGGTTGGGGCGCATGTGGCTTGCATTGGTGTGACCGATGCGGGTCGGCGTAATCCCGCCATCGCCGCTCAGGCGGCCGCGACGTCCTGAGCATGCTGCAGCCGAGTTTTCGCCGAGGCATGGCCGGCAGCCCATTCGCGAAGGCGTTGCGCGGTATTCGCAGACTGTGACGCCGTCAGAAGCCGACCCAGACCCACTGCCGACTGCCGCCATCCCATATCGGGTGTTGCTGCTGCGCCCATGGCGGCGGGGGAGGTGGCGGCGGCACGTCCAACGGTGCAAACGGCGGCGCGTATGCCGGCGGGGGAGTCCACCACGCCGGCGGTGCCGGGGGCGGTTTGCAGTCGTTGGTCCAGACATTGCGTGACCAGTTGGGGTCGCACTCCGCCGAGCTGACGGCCGACGTTGTGACCGCCACGGCCGCCAGCGGGATTGCTGCCACCGCAACAGCGGCGGCCAGACGGCGAAAAAACCTCGTCATCGCAAGCCTCTCCGGTGGGACCCGGTGCCCGGCATCGGGCGTGCTTCAGCTTATGTGCTCGGCACCCGTGCGGACGGCAAACGGATCGCGAGCTTGCGATTCGTCATCGTGGCCGTTGCGGATCGGCCGGGAAATCTCGCATCACCCGGTAGCGCGTGGGGCCGAGCGGAGGCCTCGGCGCGAGCAGTGATGGCATCGCGGCGGCCATCAGCGCGCGGTGTCCGTGGTCTGCGCGGGACCCCGGCGCTTGCCGGCGTCCCCGTTCGCGGCCTGCCGCCCAAACGGCCACACCGACCGCGGCCACCGCAAGCACTGCCAGCCCTGCGACCGTGTGCTCGCTGAGCATCATCGACATCATGGTGAGGGTGACCAGGCCCGTTGCCGCCGCGGCGGCCGGGTGACGATCCACCCAATTTGCCCCCGAACATCGGGATTCGTGCCCGCATCGCGGGCAAGCGTGTGTAGTCATGGACGTTCCTCTCGGGGGGCGAAGTCTCTCGGGGGGCGACGTCCACCGTGGTATCGGGCACGGACAACAGCTGTGTTGCGCGGGCGTTGGTTGAGGCGAAAACAGGTGTTCACCTGTGTAAATAGTGGTGCGCGGTACTGGGATTGAACCAGTCCAATCGGTTTGCTAGCCGTATGTAATTGACCAGCGCTTTTCTGGTTCTACCTGCGCTGACCTCAAACAGTACAACGTGAGCCATGCGGAATCAAGCGGAGGCAAGTGTGCTATAGTCAGGTCATATCTAGGTCATGACCTGAGCACTGGGAGGCGCACAGTGACGCGAGGCTCGGGTCGCAAGGATCGGGCAAGCGGCACCTTCGGGTCGGTGGACAAACTCGCGACAGGCTACAGGGCGCGCTACTTCGGGCCTAATGGCCGCCGGTACAAGGCGCCAACCCTGTTCCTGACGAAGCAGGACGCCCGGTGCCTGGTTGTGCGCTGCGGCAGGCCGAAATCATCCGCAAAGTGTGGGAGCCGCCCGAGGCGGCCGCGGTGAGGCCGGCCAAGGAGACATTCGCCGACTACGCCGAATTGTTGGCTAGCTCAGCGTGACCTCAAGGACCGCACCCGCGAGCACTACCGCAAGCTGCTCGATCAGCGTCTGTTGAAGGCCCCGTTCGCTTCGCTGCCACTGTCGTCGATCACGTCCGACGACGTGCGCGCCTGGCACGCCAAGTTCGGCACCAAAACACCGACCATGCGAGCGCACTGTTACGGGCTGCTTCGCACGATCATGGCGACCGCGGCCAGTGACGGCAAGATCGCCGTCAACCCCTGTGTCATCCGCGGCGCCGGAAGCGCCGCGCGAGTCCACAAGATAAGGCCCGCCACGCTCGACGAGCTGGAGATCATTACCAAGGAGATGCCGGCGCAGCTACAGCCGATGATCCTGCTTGCGTCGTGGCTTGCCCTTCGGTTCGGGGAAATCGCGGAATTGCGCCGAATGGACGTTGACCTTCGCGACGAAGTGATTCGAGTGCGGCGCGGCGTGGTTCGCGTCAAGCGCGACGACGGCATCAAGTTCGTGGTTACCACACCGAAGTCCGACGCCGGAATCCGCGACGTGGCGATACCGCCGCACCTGCTGCTCGCACTCGAAGATCACCTGTCGAAACATGTTGGCAAAGAACGTGATTCGCTGCTATTTCCGGCGAAGCACGGCGGCCACCTGGCGCCCGCCACCCTCAATCGCTGGTTCTACAAAGCGCGCGTTAAGGCAAACCGCCCTGATCTTCGATTCCATGACCTTCGCCATTCCGGCGCCGTGCTGGCCGCGTCCACGGGCGCAACCCTCGCCGAACTGATGGCGCGTCTTGGGCATTCGACACCCGCGGCCGCTATGCGCTACCAGCACGCGGCGCAGGGTAGGGATAGACAGATCGCCGCGCTGCTTTCGGAACTGGCTACCAATAAGTAGCGAATTGCGACACGCCGATGTGAGCCTCGCGTAGTCACACGGAAGCAGATGTAATATCGAAAACGCCCAACCTAATTCCTCGGGTTGTACAGCGCAGCCAAATTATCGAGAGGCCGCGCTAGCATGCCCAAACGGGGCTACGTCACTATCACCGACGCCGCAGATTATTTAGGCGTCACCACTCGCACCATTCGCCAGATGATCGCGGACGGCCGCTTGCGCGGCTACAGGTCCGGTTCTCGCCTCGTTCGGTTACGTGTCGACGAGATTGACGCCGCCATGCAGCCGTTCGGCGGTGCCGCGTGAATGGCCCACCGAAAGAAGTCGAGGGCCGAGCCCCGCACCACCGGGGCCAGCCCTCAACCATTCCGCACACCAGCCGCCACCAAAGCGCTGATGAATCTGATTCTAGCGGCGTTGCTCTGCCGCTGCGTCGACGGCGCGCAGCGTCGCACCGACTGCCAGTGCTTGAATCAGGCAGGTCTGACCCCTGGTGGTACAAACCGTCAGCCGCCGGCTACGCGCTCGCAGCTGCGCATTTGCTCGAACTTGGGCTGACGCCTGCGCCGAACCCTGAAGCGCTGCAAGCGATGCGCAGACGCGGCGGGTGCAGCTTTCGAGCCGCCAACCTCATCGCAGAGCGCTGGGAGTCGGCCGCATGAGCATCGAAGGCGCCCCTAACGATGCCGTCGTTGCTCGCGGCAAGCGGATAGCCGAATCAGGAATCTACGTGGTTCCCAGTTCCGGGAACCAAATGGGAACCGGAACTGATGACGCGGTTCCCGGTTCCGTACCCCTTATGCGGGAACCGGGAACCGACGACGAAAAGCCGCTCTACGTGGACATTTCCGCGATGCTCGACGGAACCGACCCGGAACCGCCGGAACCGGTTCTGTTGAGTCGCAGCGACGGCCGCAAACTGTTCTACGCGGGCCAAGTCAATCTGCTGTTCGGTGACCCGGAGTCCGGAAAGACGTGGGTCTGCCTCGCGTGCGCGGTGGAAGCACTACAGGCCGGCCGCAAGGCCCTCGTTGTCGACCTGGACCACAACGGCCCGCAGTCGACCGTGTACCGGCTGATCGCACTTGGCGCGCCACAGGATCGCCTGCGCGATCCGAACGTGTTCCGTTATTGCGAGCCCGAGGACCGCGTCGAGTTACGACAGGTTGTCGCCGACAGTCTGGAGTGGCGACCGGCGGTCGCGGTCGTGGACTCCATCGGCGAGCTACTGCCGATGCACGGCGCCAACACCAACAGTGCCGACGAATTTACGACCGTGCACAGCAATGTGCTGAAGCCGTTGGCGAAAGCTGGTGCGGCCGTGCTTGCCGTGGACCACTTAGCCAAGGGCGCCGATTCGCGCGCCCACGGGCCCGGGGGAACGGCAGCGAAACGCCGCGCAGTCGGAGGCGTATCAATCCGCGTCAAAGCCACCAAAGCATTCACACCCGGCCACGGCGGAGAAGCACTGCTGCTCATCAACAAAGACCGCCACGGCGGTGTACGGGCGCATTGCCCAATTGGTGACCGTGAACCTCCCGCCGGCACATTCAAGTTACTGGCCTTCAATGACGGAATCCTCGAATGGTCTTTTGCGGCACCGAAAGACGGCGACCGCAACCCGGACGAGACGGCGCCAGAGGAGGACATCGCCGCGGTCAGTGCCCTTGACCCACCCCCGGCGACAGTCGATGACGCGCGCGAACGCCTGCGGTGGCAAAAGCAAAGAGCCGCAAACGCTGTGCGCGCCTGGAGGCAGCAGCGATGACCGACGAGATATGGCGGCCTGTTCCTGGTTGGGAAGGGCTCTACAGCGTTTCTAACCGCGGCAGGGTCAGATCCGAGCCCCGCGACGTTTACCGCGCCACCATTGCCAGCGGCTACTGGGTGCGCGGACGCGTGCTGAGGCCGAACGCTGGGGGTCGTGTCAACCTATCCAGGCCCGGTGCGCGGAAAAGCATAACTGCCCGCCGAATCGCCGCGGCAATCTTCGGCAACCAAATAGGCAGGAGCGGTTCATGATGAACCCCGCCTACGTCCAGGCCGCGTGTCACTGCCGGCCGCTTCGCATGTGTTCGTTCTGCTCCAAATGGCTCAAACCAACCAAACCATCGAAAGGAAACCCACAATGACCGCCGAGCTTCACTTCGAGCCCGACCCCCGCGAAATGCTGCGCACCGCGATGAGCTGGATACTCAACCAACCTCCATCCGGATTGCTACCCGCTTTCCACGACGCCATCGACCAAATCAGCGACAACGTCGAAGGACTCACGCACGACGCCGAAGCCGCTGACTTGCGGGCCTGGCACCGCGCAGCCATCGCAACCAAAGCGATCTTGCGCGATCACTCCGAAAGCGTGAAAAGCGAATGGCAAGCGGCCTATGCCGACTTGCCGGCAATGGAATGGCCCGAAAGTGAGTGAGGTTCGAGAGGAACCAATCCCCGTCCGAATCTGGAACCGCGACGGCGAGGTCATGGTGTCGATCAATGGCCACGCGCTCATCTACGGCATCCCCATCGACCAGGTATGGCAACTCGCCGACAACATCGCCGATCCGGACGCAAACGCATCGCTACAGGTCACCGACGCAATGAAGCAGAACGGCACACGCCGCACGAAAGAAGCGTTCGCAGCGCTCGGAGGCGAAAATCTATGGGCCGCGATGAGGTATTGGGCCATACGCGAATACAGCCGCGACGTGCATTTCATCGTGGAGTAGCGCTCAGTGACCATTCCAGCGAACATTCCCCCAAACATTCCCCCCATTCCAGCAAACCCCAGCAAACTCGCTGCGCGCCAGCAAACTCCAGCAAACTCCGTGGGATGGTCACCGTCGCCACGATCACGCTGCATAACCGCAGGTCAGAGGGTTGCATGGTGGGGGGCTTGCGAATTTCTCCGACCGGTCACCCTCCCCGACTCACCACGTCCAATGTGTGCAGTGCCCAGTTTGGCGCGCAGCAAACTTTCCCGCAGAACCCTGTTTCCGCAGGGCAAACACGTTTTCCAGCTAATTCAGAACCCTAGAAAGCGCAGGTCAAGATGTCCGTGAGGTACGCCCCGACCGAGTGCCCGAAGTGCGGCGCGGAGCTAGCAAAGAGTCCCAGAGGCGGCCGCCCGACGCGTTGGTGCGGCGACGGTTGTAAGCGCTCCGGTGAGGCCGAGATGAGCCGCCTGCAAACGCTGCTCCGTAAGTTCGAGGAAGGCCGCGGCGTGGAGCTGCTGACCGGCGACTCGGTGTCGCCGCGGCGCATGAAGGTTATCGCCGAGATGCAGGCCCGCTATGACCACCTGGCCGGCGTCCCGAAAGGCACGTCATGACCGCGCGTCGCGCTTCTCTTCGGTCAACGCGACGGTTTATGATGAACGCGAGCGCCGTGTTCGCTGGATGGACACTTCGCTGGACTTGGACCGCCGGGAGTTCTACTCCCCGCCGCTCGGGCTCCGGTGAACTGAAGCCAGACGAAGGCAGCACGGCTTGCCGAGGAGATTGGCCGCGACGACCGCGTGACCCGCGCGAGCTGCGATTTTCCCGCCCCCCTACTTGTGCTGCGCGGAAAACGTTGCTTCCCTTCGCGCGCAATCTCTTTCGGAAGGTGTAAATCACCGATGCGTAACGTATTAACGATCAAACAGCGGCTTGCTGAACTTCATGAAGAAGTGAAGGCCAAGAACGCTGACTTTGAGGCTGGCCGGATCAGCGACCGGAATTACTACAAGAAGTTCGTCGACAGGGCCTCCGCGGAAAGCGAGGAACTCCAATCCGAGCTGAAAGCCTACAACCAGGCCAACCAGATGATGGCGGCCGGCGAGGCTGCGATGTCGGGGCAGTCCCTGCCCGGATCAGCGGATGGCGGGATTCGGCCCACCTCCCCGATGGACCTGACACACAACCAAATCTCCGGTCTGCTGCACGCGGCGGAGGCCCGTACGCCGTTTAGTGTGGAAATCGCGCCCAAGAAGGCGTTCACGTTCCGCGATGATGTGCAGAAGAAAACGGCGGTCACCGAGTCCGGGCTAGGCGGATCCTTTTCCGGGAACTTGCCGCCTGTGCAATCGCTGCTGGCCATCGGTTTGGGGTATGAGCCGGTTCGTATTGCGGATTTGCTGCCGGGTGCTGCTATGCCGGGTCCGTCCGCTACGTGGCTTAGCCACACATCGAACGGCGCCGAAGTGGCCAACGTTGCTGAAGCCGGCGCCAAGGCCGACATATCACCGGTCATCACGGAGAACCAGGTCAAGCCTACGAAGATCGCCGGTCAGGCGTCGGTGACGTTGGAGCTGTGGCAGGACTCCGGGAATTACGGCGAGGGCGCGATGGCGTCGTGGCTGCCCATTGAGTTGACCCGGTCGCTGATCAACCAAGAGTCGAACATTCTTTTGAATGCGGTGTCGGGCACCTCAAACGCCACCTTTAACGGCATCCTGCAAACGAGTGGGACGCTCACCCGATCGATGGGTACCGATTCGCCGCTGGACTGTCTGGCGAAATCCTTCGTGGATTTGAGGGTCGGGGCGGCGTTTGCCGACCCGGACGTTGTATTAGTCCATCCGGCGACGCTTGGAGCATTGCGGCGAGCTAAGGACGCGGACGGCAGATATGTGCTCGATTTACTTGCCGGCCCGATGAATCTGACCGCTTTCGGTCAGCCGTCTACCGCCGGCCCGGCGAATGAGCAGAACCCGTATTCGGTGATCCCGCAGGGCACGCCCGGGGCCTCCGGTAACCTCTGGGGTGCAACAATTTTCGCCACAACCCAAGTGGCCGCGGGAACCGCGGTCGTGATGTCGGTGAAGGCCGGCGCGGGCGTTTTTTGGCAACGGCTAGGGCTTACTATTCTTTTCGATCCGTACACGCTGTTGACCAACAACGAAATGCGGTGGATCGCTGAGGAAAGAATCGCGTACGCCTGCCCCAGACCGTCCGCGATCAACCTGGTTACTGGTTTGCCGACATCATGATGCCCGCATACCCAGCACAGTTCCCCGGCCCTTTGCTGGAGGAAGACATCGAATCGATTAATCAGGTGACGTTTTTCGAGACATCACCCGACGAAAAACGTGAGGAATTGAAAATGGTAGCGGCCAAGATAACAGCGGCGCCGGTGGAGGATGTCTCCGCATTGATCAAGGTGCGAGTGCTCGGCAATTACCGAGTCGTGCACGACGGAACACCGTATGTGGAGGGCGATGTGCTCGACGTCCCCAACGACTCCGCGCACAAAATCTGGATCCAGTCCGGATGGGTCGAACTGGTCAAGGAGGAAAAGTAATGGCTTACCAAAATGGAGTGGTTAGCTGCGGCACCACGGCAACGCTGATCGCAACCCCCAGCTCCGCCCCCGACGTAGACGGCATCCTGATCCAGAACCTCGGGTCCGTCACCCTCTATCTCGGCGGCTCCACGGTCACGGCCAACACGGCGAGCACTGGCGGCTACCAACTAGCCGCGTCGGCTTCCGTGTTGGTGCCCACGACGGGCGCGTCGGCGGAGGGGTTGTACGGCATCACCGCGAGCTCTACGGCCAATGTCGCGTATTGCTACCCCGGCTGACCAGTAACCTCCCGCGCACCAGCGTGTCCTTAGCCGGTCCACACTGGCGCGCGGGCAGCGGCCCCGGGGCGGGCGTCATGCGGTCGCCCGCCCCGGTGGCACACAGACCACGTGTACGAAACCGTACAACTAAAAACTTTCCTGTGCGCCGGGCGTGTTCATCTGCGTTCGCGGCTCGGCAGCGCGGGATAGAGGCCCGGGGCGGGCGGAGTGGTTGGGTTCACAGCTCCCGCCCGTCCCGGTTCCAACCAGAGATGAGGTGGTGAAGCATGGCCGACTCGGACGACGATTCGATCTGGATTGACGTTCGGCCGAGGCTCGATGACTCAGCGGCCGACTCCGCGGTCAACAAGCTCAGGGACAAGTTCTCCCACGCGGGCGACTCGCTAAAAGATTCCCTCTCAACAGCTTTCGACTCGATTGGCGATCACCTCGGCGGCGTGGGTGGACTCGGCGACAAGCTCCACGACACGCTGGCCGGCGCGCTCACCGGCCGGGAGTGGGACAACCTAGGGAAACAGGCGGGAACCGCCCTCGGTCAAGGTGTGGGTGAAGCGCTCAAAGACATCACGAAGGGCGACTTCGGCAACGTCTTCGGCGAGTTCAAGTCCGTGGGCGATGTCCTCGGAGGCGCGGTCGACAAGCTCAGTAGCAAGCTCGATGGTCTGCAGAAGGCCGGGAACGCTGCCGGGAATGTGCTGTCTGGCAACGCCAGTGGCGACGACATCACCGACATTATCGGCGGCGCCAAAGACTTGGGATTCAAAATTCCCGGGCCGGTCAACAACGCTATCGAGGCTAAGAAGGCCATCGACAAACTGAATGAGCATCCCGGCCAGGCCGAAGATTGGCTCTCGGGCCACATTCCGGGCTTGGGTGTCCTCGATAATGTCATCAACAAGGGTCCGCAGAAGGTCGGCGAGACGATCCATGATTGGTTTACCGGCAAGCCGGCGTCCACCCCCGCGCGTGACAGCGCGAGCGATAAGTGGGCCTCGTCGGTAGCGAACGAGGTGGACATTTCCGCCACCGCTGCCACCATCTCAGCCGGCAGTGTCTCTCTCGGCGGCAGCATCTCCCTGCCTGGCCTCGGCGGCACGATCCACGATGCGTTGGGCACAGGGAGCAGTGGGAGCGGTCATAGCTCGTCGACGAGCTCGTCATCGGGCATCGCTCGAGCGGGCGGCGACTCGAGCTCGATGGCTTCCCTCTATAGCGGCCCCAGTGTTCTAGGCAAGGGCTTCGCTACCGGCGGCGTCATCCCCGGCGATTCCCCCGGCTACGACAACACGATCGGGATGCTTCCCGGCGGCGGCATGGTCGGGCTGGAGGGCGGCGAGGGAATCGTCCGCAACTCGGCGATGTCGCGCCCCGGTATCGCCGCCCTGGTGGCCAGCCTGAATCAGCATTACGACGAAGGCACCACCAACGCGGGTGGCCAGCCGCAGCAGCAGTCGATCGGCCACGGTTCGGGGTATGGCATCACCGGCGGCGCTATCGGCGCGGCCGAGGGTGCAGCGTCCGCGGCCGCGGGTGCGTTCAGCTTCGGCGGTGGCGCTATCGCCGCGCAACTCGCCGAGCAGGAAATCAACCTCGCCGTACAAAAGGGCGGGCAGGCGATCGCCACGCTGGCGGCCGCACCGTTCGAGACGTTCGGGCTGTCGGGCGGCCAGATGGGCGCCCCGCAGGTCAACCCGTTGGGCGGCTGGGTCGGGAAAGTCATCTCCGGGCTGGTAGGGCAGAGCACGAACCTGCCCAACATGGCGCACTCGGTGCAGTCACCGAAGCAGCCCAACCAGCAGCAGCAGGGCGACAAAGACCCCGGCCATGGCGGCGAAACCCCCACCGGGCCAAAGGGCTCCAAGGATGACCCGATGCATGTCAATGTGACGAACCAGCCGAACCCGGCCCAAGGTGCCATGACCAGCGGGGCGAACTTCACCGCTATGGCCGGGATTGCTCCCGCCTAGAGATGGCTGCGGGAATGGGACGACGAAGCGTGGGGTGAGGTTCTGACGACCGCCGCCTTGGGCGTCCGTGGTCGTGGACACCCAAGGGTCCAACTGCGGAATTTCCGCAGTTGGGTTTTTAGGTCTACTCCTAAAAACCTTGAACAGCGGCCGAGCCTCGGGCCGACTATCTCAAGTCTTGATTTCAACCCGGTCATCAGGATTGAAGACGCGCTCTGTGCCATCGGTGAACTTCACGGTGCAGATCTCGGGTAAAAATGTGCCTTCGTGTGGACGCAAGGCACAGATGACCTGTGTTGCGACCTGCCGCCACGCCTCGTCGCTTTCGCCCTGTTCGCGCAAAAGGTAGCCGGGATCGCGGCCGGCCAGATCCGCCGCTCGGGTACGCCGCACACGGTTCAAGGGTTGGGACATATCTCGTAGTCTGCCCGACGATGGCGACAACTCGACATCAATGAATCGGCCCGCCACAAGGAGAGAGCGTGGCGGGCCGATACCTATTCAGACGGGGACTAGTGCGATCCAGTTCCCTCCCTTTGACGGCTGAACTCTTTCTCGCCGACATCCCGCCCCGGATCGTTGGCGTCGCGCAGCAGGGCGTGACGTGTCGTCTCCGCGCAATGGGCGCACTTGAGGGTGGTCGTCATGCGCCAGTGCTTCGGGTGCGAACCTTCGCGCGCGTTGTTGCCGTCGCGGCGCCTGTACACGCCGCTGACCGTGCGTAGTTGCCCACACTGGCAGCACAGGGCGCGGAGCCGGAGCCTCCGGAGCGCGTCGTTGCGTCCGGTGGGGGTCATGATTGCGATCCCTTCCCTAGGCGGCGCAGTGCGCCAACGGCGTCAGACGCCAGCGTGGCGAGTGCCCCAATCGACAGATCGACGAAGCTTGCGATCAGGATGATCGCGCTGATTGCTCCTACAACGAGCAGCATGGGCCTAGCTACCTTTCGTGTTGGTTGCTAGCGCGCCGACTGTCAGGTCATATCTAGGTCACGCGAGAGAATCTTAGGCGGAAAAAATGCCTCTCATCTGCAAAAACTCTGGTGCGCGGTACTGGGATTGAACCAGCGACCTCTTCCGTGTCAGGGAAGCGCTCTCCCGCTGAGCTAACCGCGCCCGGTCAAAGAAACAGAGGTGGAGACGGGAATCGAACCCGTGTGCACGGCTTTGCAGGCCGTTGCCTCACCACTCGGCCACTCCACCGCGGGGTTTGATGTCACTTACACCCTCGAGCGGATGACGGGATTCGAACCCGCGACCCTCACCTTGGCAAGGTGATGCGCTACCAACTGCGCTACATCCGCGCGCAACGGACGAGATCGTCGCCCGGTGCGAAGCACGACGATAGTCCAACCAAGCGGAACGGCACAAATTTCTCGGTACCGATACGCGTGCCGCTATTTGACACCGACAGCACGTTCTGTCGAGGCGGCGACGCGTGCTAACCTTCGACGTCGTTCGCCTCTCGGCGCGGTCCCGTGGCTCAGTGGGAGAGCGTCCGCTTCACACGCGGAAGGTCGCTGGTTCGATCCCAGCCGGGACCACAGCACGTCAGTTTTATCGGAGTGATCTGACAGGCTGGCGATCAGGTTGCTTTGGTGTAGCGACGGACCATGTCATCCTCGCCGAACGTGCTCGTGTAGTCCAAGCCTTTGTTGTCGCGGCAGAAAAACGTCCACCGGCGAGGCGTTGTCTGCGGGCCGCTGATCAGCTTGACCGTGTAGCGCAGTTCGGTGTCGCGCCGCGTGCCGATGATGTCACCGACACGGACCTGTGATGCATGGATCTGGGGTGCGTCGCACCAGTTCTGTATGGCCACGCCACCCGTCCTTTGCTCGTTCGCTTCAGCCTACCCGCAGTAAGTCACCCCGCGGCCCCGCCACGGGATTGTCGCCGAAACGACGCCGGGTGGCGTAGCGTCGGAGGTGAGCCGTTTCGTTGTCAGCAATGGTCCACCACGGTGTCGGTGGTTTCCAAAGGCAATGTGATCCCTCCGCCTGCCGAACGCCTCATAGGGCAGACGACGCCGAGCGTGAAGGAACCGCCCGTGGACCATGCCGCATCGATCATGAGGCGCAGACGCGACACCCCCATTCCGGCTTACGACAGCACCGTGTGCGCCGCCCTAAGAGCGGGGTCATTGTGCCAACACCGCCGGTGATGATGTATCCGAGAGAGAGCCGACGCCAAGCCAATCCCATCCGGCTGTCGGTGGCTCACGATCTGGGCCGTGACATCGACGGCGCGTGGTGGCCACGCGCGGACCGCATCACCAATGAATTACCCAATCTCGTCGCGGTTCTGACTCCACTACTCGGAGAGATCACCGCGATCAACGTCAACTGGCAACCGCTACAGAGGCCACCCGACTTCAACTGGCCGGGGTGGGAACACAAACGCCAGCATGTGATGACGCTCGTCGGCACAGACGGTTGCGCCAACCTGCTCATCATCGCGTACTCGACGCACAGCGCGCTGGCGCTGATGGTGATGCGCTGCGCCGCCAACCTGCCGATCGATGCTGCTGACCGCGACAAGAACGCCTTTGCGACCGCGGGCTCGATCCTGCGGGTCGCCCACGAACAGCGCACATCGGGCGATTACTGATACATCGGTCTCTGTGGTCGAATTGCGCTGAGCGTCAACCGACCTACCAAGGGCTACTGCATCAGCAGGCTTCAAGAGCGTATCGTCTCGCACGGGGCGGATTCCGTGTGCGTGCATCCTGATAGCACGGCATCGTGGCCCTTGAGGACGCACCTTTTAACAGTCGGCGATAAGGCAGAGGAGACCAGTGGCAAAGCACCGGATATTGGTGGGCATCGTGGCTGCGGCCGCCGTGGTAGCGAGTCTGGCCGGCTGTTCTGGCAACAAATCGGGCACGAGCACGAGCACGGGCTCAACCGCGGCTGTCGCTAATAAGGTCGTCATCGACGGTCAGACGCAGAACGTCACCGGCCAAGTCACCTGCACCCCGTCGGGCGGCAACATCAACATCGGGATCGGCGATCCGACGAACGGGATCGGTGCGGTGGTGACGAGTGCGGATCCACCCGTCGTTCAAGCAGTCGGACTGGGTAACCTCACCGGCGTGACGCTTGGCTACTCGGCCGGCGCGCCGAATCAGGCCAGCGCCCAGGCGACCAAAAGCGGCAACTCCTACACGATCAAAGGCACCGCGACTGGGATCGCCACGGCCAATCCACAACAGGCGCTCACCAAGTCATTCGAGATGGATGTGACTTGCCCCTGACGCCGGGTCGTTGCGGAGCAGGCCACACCCAGATTTCGTTGACGTCCAAGCTCGGAAGGGGCTGACAGGTATGTATGTGAAGCGCGCGGCGGGCGCGGCAATTGCGGCAGCGCTCGGCATGTCAGGACTGACGATCGGGGCCGGGCTTGCCGGTGCGGATCCGCTGAACTCGGTTCCGACGTGCAGCATCTGTGGACCGAGCCTCGCGGGACCCTTCGCGGACGCTCCGCCTGGCCCCGGTGGTCCGGGTGGACCTTCGCCTGGCCCCGGACCCGGGCCTGCACCTGCACCCGGTGGACCTGGAGGCCACGGCGGGCCTGCACCGGGCGGTCCCGGTGGTGCCGGCGGGTCGAGCGGTCCTGCGCCCGGTGGGCCGGGTGGTCCTGCTGGACCTGCTCCTCACGCGCCGACGGGGCCTGGTACGCCCGGTGGGCCTGGACCCGGCGGTCCCGGTGGTGCCGGACCGGCAGGACCTGGTGGCGCCGGCGCGCCTGGTGAGCCTGGGCCTCACGGACCTGGTGGGCCGGGCGGTCCTGCTGGACCTGGCGCACCGGGCGGTCCCGGGTCTCATGGGCCGGGTCAGCCTGGCGGTCCTGGCGGTCCCGGGTCTCATGGGCCCGGTGAGCCTGGCGGACCCGGGGGGCCGGGTGGACCCGGTGGACCCGGTGGACCGGGTGGACCCGGGGGACCGGGCGGGCCTGGGCCGCATGGACCCGGTGGACCCGGTGGCCCCCCGCCGCAGCCGTATCGGCCCGGAGGTTTCTACGATCGCGGCGGTCCCCAGTTTGGCGGCCCCAGGGACGCGCCGCACGGCTTCAGCGCACCCGACCATGGCGCGCCGCCTCCACCCCCGCAACGCGGGTTCGGCTGGAATGACGGACCCCCTCCCGGAGGGCCTCCGCCCAACTGGGATGGGCCGCCGCCTCCGGGCGGTTGGAACGGTCCTCCGCCTCCCGGTGGTTGGAACCGTCGATGGGACGGGCCGCCACGCGACCTAGGTTACGCGCAGGCCGATTTCGGGCCGTTCAACTACGGTGGCTTCAACTCCATTCCGGTCTTCAATCCGTTCTTCGGTGGGTGGGGCTTCTGGTTCTTCGGCACGTGGATCCCGCTGTACTGACATAGCTCGAACGCTCGCTGCCTCCGGACTGTGCACTCGTACGCCCGGAGGCAGCGTCGTTCCGATGCACCTGACGGTAGCCAGGCATCGTCGATGGACCAGAATCGCCCGTAACGTCGCACGGGCGCCCGAAAGGAATGCGTGCATCGCGATTCCCGTGCAAAATGTGCGGCGTGGCTACGTACCAGGGCAGGGCACTCGCAGACATCAATCTCACTGGTATTCCATTGGCGGAGGCGCTCGAAGCCTTCATCTGCCGGCGTGATCCGAGCCTGGAAAACGTTCAGTTAAGGCGCGCGACTCCAACGGGTGATATCGAAACGCGGGTGCAGCCCCATAAGCGGTGGTACGAGGTCATCTTCGAGACCGAAGACGCAGTCGATGAGGACGAAGACATCGAGGAGGACGACTACAAGGCACAGCAAAAGGCCAAGGCCAGGGCTAAGGCCAAGGCCAAGGCAGAGGCAAAGGCACAGGTAAGGACATGGCCGCCACCAAGCCGGCCGTTCGTCATCCCCGGTGATGCAGGGCAGCAGACTTAAAGGATGGCGTCATGACCCGCGCCGTCGACGACGCAGTGGGGGCACCTCCCGCTTGCGGGGGACGAAGCGATGAGGAGGTGCGGCGCGTGACTGGTGTTCGTGACCGGTTAGTGGATCGAGCGCGTGGAATGCGCGACCTGGTCGGTGCTGAGGCGGCGGAATCCGAGCGGTTGAGAACGCTCTCGCCGCGCATCGTCGACGAGATGTGGGCCACCGGCCTGATGTCCGCATTCAATCCGGTAGCGGCTGGCGGCGTCGAACCGTCGTTCTCGGAAATGATCGACACGTGGATCGAAATGGCCTGGCAGGATGGCTCTTTCGGCTGGATCGGAATTGCCAACCTGCCCTCCACCTTCGCCGCCGCGACATATCTTCCCGACGAGGGTTTCGCCGAGATGTTCACCAGGAACGACAACCACATCACCATCGGCGGTCAGTACTTTCCCAACGGTCAGGGCACAGCAGTCGACGGCGGCTACCGATTGAGCGGCGCGTGGAATTTCGGCTCCGGCACCGGACATTCGGCGTACATCGGAGCCGGCTTCTTCCCAATGGACAACGGCGAGATGCGCTGGATCAGCGAGGGCATCCCGGATATGCGGGTGGCATTTCTGCCTCGCGAGGAGGTTGCCTTCACCGACGGATGGCACGTTCAGGGGCTCAAGGGAACCGGCTCCTATGACTACAACGTCGCCGACGTCTTCGTGCCCGATTATCGAACCATTCCGCTGTTCATTCGTGAGCCGGTCCGGGGAAGCTCAGCGGCCGGCCGGATGGGTCTGATGCCGGTCACCGCGGCCGGCCATGCGTCGTTCGCGCTCGGGGTGGCCAAAAGCATGCTCGACGACGTCGAGGAACTGGCGGCCACCAAGGTGCGGATGAGCGACATGGCGACGCTGGCCAGCCGGCAAACCTTCCAAAAGGGGCTCGCCCACCATGTCGCGGCGTGGCGGGCCGCTCGCCTGCTGGTGCTCGACGCGTTCGCGGCAGCCGAGGCCGCCGTCGAGTCGGGTGACGACCTGACGCCCCTATTGCGCGCGGACATGAGGCTGGCGGCGGTATACGCCACCGACACGTCCCGGGCGGCGGCCGAGTGGGCCCACTTGGCCGCCGGCACTACCGCAATCCGCGAGGGCAGCCGACTCGAGCGCGCCTTCCGCGACATCTACACCGGCACCCAGCACGCGTTCATCAGCGAGAAGATAGCGATGGACGTCGCGCAGATTTGGCTCGGCATCATCGACGACCAGTTCGGACTCTGACTGTCTGACAATCGAACTCGGGGAAGGACCCATCGATGGTGAGCGCTGATCGCGCCCGTTCGCGCACGTTCGTGGTAACAGGTGCCGCGTCGGGCATCGGTCTGGCCACGGCCGAACGTCTGCTGGCCGAAGGCGGCAGCGTCGTCGGCGCCGATCTGGCCGCGCCTCCCGATCTGGGCCCTGACTTCCGGTTCGTGACGGCCGACGTGACCGACGAAGCCGCGATCGCTGCCGTGCTGGCTGCCGTACCGGACCGACTCGACGGTGTGGTCCACGCCGCAGGGGTTGCCGGCGGCGGTCCGATCCACCTGCTGGAACGCGCCGAATGGGAACGGGTGATCGCCGTCAACCTCACCGGCACGTTCCTCGTCGCCAAAGCGGCTTTGGCCAGAATGATCGACCAGCCCCGGGTCGACGGCGAGCGGGGCTCGATCGTGACACTCGCCAGCGTCGAGGGTCTGGAGGGCACGGCGGGCGGCAGCGCCTACAACGCCGCCAAGGGCGGCGTGGTCTTGCTCACCAAGAACATTGCGCTCGACTACGGACCGAGTGGCATTCGGGCCAATGCTATCTGCCCGGGTTTCATCGAAACACCGATGCTTGAAAGCGTTTTCGACTTGCCGGGGATGGAGGGGCCGAAGGCCTCGATCACTGAAGAGCACGCGTTGCAACGGCTGGGCCGATCGGAGGAGATCGCCGCGATGGCGGCATTTCTGGTTTCGCCTGACGCGTCTTTCGTCAGCGGTCAGGCCATCGCCGTCGATGGTGGATACACCGCAGGCCGCGACCACGGCGTGGTTGCGCTCTTTGGCCTTCCGCGCTGACGCGTTGAATTCGACTCTCTCAGAACCGGAATCGCGGAAACGGGAAATTGAAATGCGGTGGTGCAGGCATTTGGGGGCCCATGGGACCCGGCATCATGGGGAACCGAGGGAACCCCTGACCCGGCATGCCCGGGAACCGCGGACCTTCTGGAGCCGGTATTCCCGGGAATCGGGGACCTTCTGGCGCCCCGAAGTTCGTCCGCGGATGGGGCGCGAATCCTCCTTGCGGCGGGAACGGCTGGCGCCCCTGAGCGAACGGCTCGCGACCCGGAGCGAACTGCTCGCGCCCCTGAGCGAACGGCTCGCGACCCGGCCCCTGAGAGCGCTCGCGCATTGGCCCCTGCCACGGCGACCCCTGTGACGGCTGCTGCAGAATGCCTAGATTGGGTAGCTGCCCCAACTGACCAAATGGGATGTGAAACGACGGCGCGGGTATCCCCACATGCAATGGCACGGGAACCGGCACCGGCACCGGCGCGACGGGAACCGGCACGGGCACCGGCGCAGGAGGTGCGATCAGTGCGGGAGCCGGTACGTGCAGCGCCGGCGGAGCTGCTAGCCGCCCGGGCAAGTGAACGGTCTGGGGCTGCGGCGCCGGAAGAAGCTGTGGCACAGGCGGTGACGGCGCCTGCTGGACTGGCGCGACGAGAGCTTCTCCAGGGCTGGGCCGCAACGCGACTGCCGGTCGGATACCTAGCGCCAGCGCAATCTCCAGCGCCAACGCCGCGCTGACACCGATGGCCGCCAACGCGCTCCCCACCAGCAGCAGCGGCCTCCGCCGCGGACGGGCCTCTAACTCATACGCGGTGGGAGTGTTGGTAATGTCGGCGATGTCGACGACGCCGGTGTAAGCCTCGGCTTGTTCGTCAGGCGCGGCGCTGTAGGCGAAATCTCCGTTGCCGAATTCGCTGTCGATCGGGCCACCGGGCGCCGGGAGGTAATGGGGCGCTGCGAGGTAACCGGGCGAGACGGCGTAGCGGTCGATTGCACCGGTGCCCGGATCTTGCGCGTAGGCCACCGCGGCGGTGGAGGAGGCGAACAGCGGCGCGCTGGCCGACGCCAACGCGGCTCCTCGGGCCAGCGCCATGTCCGGTTCCTCGGGGGCGCTGACCGGAAGGAGTGACGCTGCTTCCAGCGCCGGTTTGATCGGCGCGATATCCACGTCGCAGCCGACGATGAACAAACCCTCCGGGTAGGCCTCCGGATCGTTCAAGCCGGCGATCATCGCGATGAGCTCGGGAACCGGGTCGGCACTGCGCAGCAAACGGCGGCACACATCGTTGACCGAGCCATCGGCGGAGTCGATGACGGCGATCGTCGCGGTATCGCGTTCGACGAACAACATCGCGATGTACTCGTAACCCATTGCGTTGCCGACGGTTTGAGCTAACGCAGCGGCAGCCAAAAACCCCGAGACCAGCATGACGTTCTCGATCTTGCGGGCGGCGAGCGCGGTCGCGAGCGCGGCGGCTTCGCGTGGATCGGTCCAGGTGACCCCGGTCGACGTCAGCCGGTACCCGGCTTCGGCGGCGCCTTCGCGAGTGCCCAGGACGGCGGCGATCAGCTGGTCGGGGCCGCTGAGCGCTATCTGGCGGCTACCCGCGTGGACGGCAAAATGGTCCTCATCGACGGTGACGCCGTCGGCGTTCTCCCCTTCGACCAGCACCATGCGGATCGCGGAGGGGGCCAGCGACAGCCCGAGGACGATGTCCAATATTCCTCCAGGTCGTTCGCCGCGGCAGGGAGTTATTCGGCCCTATATCGTCGCGGCGGCCTGCAGCGTTACACCGGGTCAGCGCGCGTCGTCGTTTTCGTCGTCGTCGCGCAGCAGTTTTTCGGGATGATGGAATCTGTTTGTTCCGGCTTGTCCGCGGTCGAGATGTGGTGGGGGGATCCATTCGGTGTCGCCGTGCTTGTTTTTGCGGGTGGTCCAGCCTTGTTCGGTGAGCGCGTGGTGTGGCCCGCAGCCGAACGTCAAATCGTTGACGTCGGTGGTGTGGCATGTCGCGTAGGGGGTGCAGTGGTGCACTTCGCAGTAGTATCCGGGAACAGAGCAGCCTGGGTGTGAGCACCCACGATCCTTCGCGTACAACACAATTCGCTGTCCGGGGGAAGCCAGTCGTTTAGTGTGGTAGAGCCCGATCGCCCGACCCTTGTCGAAGATCGCGAGGTAGTGGTGAGCGTGGCGGGCCAGCCGGATGACGTCTGTCATAGGCAGCAGCGAGCCGCCGCCGGTGAGCGCTTTGCCGGCGCCGGCTTCTAATTCGCGCAGGGTGGTGGTGACGATGATGCTGGCCGGTAAACCGTTGTGCTGACCCAGCTCACCTGAAGCCAACAAGCCCCGCAGTGCGGCGTGCAGGCCGTCGTGGTTCCGCTGTGCCGGTGTGCGGCTATCCCGTTCGATCGCCTCCTGGGACGGAGTGCCGTTCAGGACCGGTGTCACCTCGTAGGGGTTGGCCATCCCTGGCGCGGCGAGCTTCGCCAAAACCGCCTCCAAGGCTGCCCTCACCGCCGGGGTCAGATAACCCCGCAGCGTGGACATGCCGTCTGCCTCTTGCCTGCCCAGCACCAGCCCGCGCCGTCGGGCTCGGTCTTCGTCGCTGAAATCGCCGTCAGGATTCAGGCAATCGGCCAGTTTGTCAGCCAGCTTGCCCAGCAGTTCGGGACGGTACTGGGTAGCAAAATCGGCAAGCTGTGCCTCAGCGTGCGTGCGGGTATCGGCGTCAATCCAGCAGGGCAGGTCCCGCAGGAATCCACGGATCACCTTCACATGTGCGGCATCGATCGCACCGGCACGCTGCCGGGCGGCGGTAGCCGGCAGGTGTGGGGCCAGCGGCTCACCGGTGATGGCCTGCCGCGAGCCCAAGTCATCGGCTTCGTCGATGCGACGATTTGCTTCGGCGCGGCTGATGCGTAGCCGGTCAGCCAACACGTGAGACAACTTGCCGCCGATCTCAACCGCTGTGGCCTGTCGGCGCACTCCGTTGATCAGTTCGTGACGCGGTGTCGGCAGTCGCCGAATCTCCTGTTCGAGGCGTTCCAACAGCGCCAGTCGTTCCGGGGTGGTCAGAACGTCGAACGACAGCTCAGCCAGCTCAGATACCGCGGCGTGGAAACGGTCGAACACCTCGAGGATGTGTTCCCGGCCATTCGCAAGCATGTTCGAATGATACCGGCGAGGGCCGACCGACGCGCCTGTGTTCCCCGCGTCCTGTGAATGAACGCGCAACTGTGGATCAACGCGGTGAGAACGCAGGCGGGCAAGGACTTTCGGCCGGGTTCACATGCCGTGACCGGTCGAGGGCGAAGCGCGTCCCGTTCAGCGCCCTTGCCGTCGGTCGGCGAGGTAGATCAGTCGACCAAGGCGCATGCGGACAGTGCCGCGTCCACGCTGTGGTCAACGGGCAGCAACTCGCTGAGACCGCAAGCGGCCACGATCCGCGAGACAGCCCGCTGGTTACTCACCAACCGCATGTCGATGCCGCGACGCCGGCAACGCTCTGCCTCTTCGCCGAGTGCGGCGTACGCGCAGCAAGCCATGAAGTCCAGGCCGCTGGTGTCCACCACGAGCGGTCCCGGGGCACTCGCTGCCGCGGCCGCTTCGTTGAGGAGGCGTCGCCAGACGCCCTCGTTGGACGCATCCAGTTCGCCTCCGGCGCTTACGATCACCACCGGACCGTTCCGCTCGGTGGTTGCCCGCAGGGTGCTCCGTGCCCGTGAGAGCTCAGAGATCAGACGACTGCTCAGCATGGGGTGATTGAAGGATGGCTCTGCGATGGCAAATGTGCTCATAGCGCTCCTGATCCATAGGCGCCGCGCGCCTTGATATGGATGCCCGCCCTACGTGCTTAAGACTGACTTCGGTTAGCAGATATAACATTTATAACAGAATGATCTCAGGGCTGTCTAGGAAAAACCGCCTGAGAATACGTTGAGAACTCGGCGCCCAGCCAACTCTAGGCGAAATTACACGGACGGAATCCGGGTGGTTGCGAGCAGGCGGAAACTGTCGAGACGGGTGGTGCGACCGTGTCACCAAAATTAGCTAGCCACAATATGTTTCGGCGCAACAAAGGCTGATCGCAACGAGCCGAAGCTGGGGCGAGGCCGTCGACATTTCTGATGGCAAATCGCGCCTTTGGCAAACTTTGAACTGCAGCGCGAAATAAAGACCGCCGTAGTGTCTGATATCGAAAAATGGGACGCAGAATTTGCTAGGTGGGCGCCGACGGCGAAGGCGACGACTGCAGAAAATTTCGCGGTGTACGTGGGTGCCGGCGGTGCCTAGGCGGTGGTGTGCCCGGATTCCCTGGACTGCCCGGCCTCGAGGTCGGCGATCGCGCGAGATGTGCGCTCGCGCAGCAAGATCGCGGCAGCCACCCCGCCAACGACGGCGACAACCAACGCGATCCAGGAGAAGCGGGTCAGCCAGCGTTCGGCGGCCAAGCCCGCGTAATAGACCAGCGCCGTGGTGCCGCCCGCCCAGCACAGCGCCCCCGAGACGTTTGCGAGCAGAAACCTCGGGTAGCGCATCTTCAGCGCTCCGGCCAGTGGCCCGGCAAAGATCCGCAGCAGTGCGATGAACCGGCCGAAGAACACCGCCCGTGCACCCCAACGGTCGAAAAGTCGCTCGGCGAATTTGACATGCGCCGGGCCGAAATGATTGGGGAAGCGCCGACCTAGCCCATCGAACAGCGGCAAGCCAAGCCGGCGGCCTATGGCATAGCCCGTCGAGTCGCCGATCACCGCGCCGACGATCGCCGCCGCGCCGACGCCGATCGGATTGACCGCCAGCTCGTGCTGTGACGACATCAGCGCGGCGCTGACGAGGACGATCTCACCCGGCAGCGGAATGCCCAGGCTCTCCACGCCGACGACGGCGCCGACGATGCCATACACAGCGAGCGGGGGAATCGACTGCAGCAGGGCATCTACCGTCATGGCTTAAGAATGCCCGACCCCTTCGCAGGGTGCCGCGGCGGTCAAGGCGACGCGGGGACAGGTACCTTTCTGGCATGCCGAAGATGGGGCAGGGCGGCCGCTCGGCGCATCGGCCACCGATTTTCGCGGAGCGCGCTCGATGAGACTGAGCGACAACCTGATCCGTATGAGCGGGGCATTGAGGTGAACGTGGCGTGGGCGGTCGCGATCGCGGTCGTCTTCGTCTGGCTCGGCATGGTGCTGGCCATATCGTTTCTGGAAGCACCGCTGAAGTTCCGCGCACCCAATGTCACTTTGCAGATCGGCCTTGGGATCGGCCGTGTGGTTTTCCGGGCACTCAACACCGTCGAGGCGGTTCTTGCGGTCGTCATCCTGGCCACCGTCATCGCAAGCCCGCCGTCCGCCAGCACTGAAGCGGCGTTGGCGGTAGCGATCGCCGCCTTGGCGGTCCAGATCGTGGCGGTGCGGCCCCGGCTGACTCGCCGTTCCGACCAGGTGCTCGCCGGCCTCGTCGCACCGCGTTCGCAGGGCCACCTCGTGTACGTCGGCCTCGAGGTAAGCAAGTCACTCGCGCTGGCCACGGGCGGAATTCTTCTGCTGTGCCGCTGAAATGAACCGCGTCACGCTATCGACGCCGTGGTCGCCGGCTGGGGTCACACTCCGCGCACGTAGCGCTTATTCATCGCTCGCTGCGCCAGCGTCGTGATCGGTCCGCCGGCTTTGCTCCACCAGCTGGCCGGCCGGGAGAAGGAGCAGACCTCGGCGTAGACCGCGGAGGTGAGCGGGTCGTGGCGCACCACGAACCGCTCTTCACCGGACTCGGGGTGACCGGGCAGCGTGCCGTAGGCGAATCCGCGGACATGCGGCTCGTCGACGACGTACACGACCCGGCAGGGTGCTTTGAGGAAGCCGGCGATTTTCACCACAACCACCGTGCCGACCGTGACGATGTCGCTGCTGGCCTCGACCCTCAGGCCGGCGCCCCGTTGCATGCCCCAGTGCAGCACGGCATCCGCGGCCTGCTCGAAGCGGAGCTGACCCATGCCGATGTGAGCCGAGTAGCCGATGTGTTTGTAGCCCGGTGGCATCGGGCCTGCGGTCGCGCCCACCTCCGGGTAGGTAAGTGGCAGTTGGGCGATGGTGTGCAGATCCACCGGCTCAGCTTGCCACGCGGACGTAGCCGGTTCTCGCGGACGGGCGTACGGTCGGCAGTGTGACTACCCATGCTCCCGCGCAGGCATCCGGAACATTCACTCTCGGCGGCGATCTCACCATCAACCGCCTCGGCTACGGCGCGATGCGCCTGACCGGCAAGGGGGTGTGGGGCCCGCCCGCCGACCGAGACGAAGCGGTTCGGGTGCTGCGGCGCGCCGCTAATCTCGGCGTCAACTTCATCGACACCGCCGACTCGTACGGACCTTATGTCGCCGAGGAAATCATTCGGAAGGCGCTGCACCCCTACGACGGGCTGGTGATCGCGACCAAAGCCGGATTGCTGCGCACCGGGCCCGACGTGTGGATTCCGCTGGGCTTTCCCGCCTACTTGCGCCAAGAAGCCGAGCTGAGCCTGCGGCGGCTCGACGTGGAGACCATCGACCTGTTTCAGCTGCACCGGATCGACGACAAATTCCCGCTGGAAGACCAGATTGGTGAGCTGGTCAAGCTGCAGGAAGAAGGCAAGATCCGCCACATCGGTCTGTCGGAGGTCAACGTCGACCAGCTGCACGCCGCCCAAAAGATCGCGCAGATTGTTTCCGTGCAAAACCTCTACAACCTGACCACTCGAGCCGCCGAACCACTGCTGGAAGAGGTGACCAGCCAGGGCATCGGCTTCATCCCGTGGTTCCCGCTGGCCGCGGGCCCGCTCGCCGCTCCGGACGGACCATTGGCCAAACTCGGCGCCGAACACGGTCACGCGACGCCCTCGCAGCTGGCGTTGGCGTGGCTGCTGAAGCGCTCACCGGTAGTCCTGCCGATTCCGGGGACCTCGAGTGTGTCGCATCTGGAGGAAAACGTCGCCGCGGCTGAAATCGAGCTCAGCGACGACGAGTTCGAGAAGCTGAGCGCGCTGGGCGAGCGAAACGCACAGGACAACTAGCGCCGAACCGCAGCAGGGGCAATACGGTGTTCGGGTGGCAAGCGAACACACGGGGCACTCGGGCGGCGGATTCAACCCGCCCGAGCCGACCACCAAAGGCGGCCCCGACTACGGCCGATTCATCGATGCCGTCCGCCGGCTGCAGGATCACGCCCGCGCCGTCGACGCGCCGGACGAGGTGATCACCGAGGCCGCCGACCTACTGGACAAGGCATCCACTCTGCTGACCCCGTTCGACAGCGACGAGTGGTCGTCGCCGTCGGGCCGGCGGATGGATCTGCCGATGCGGGGCAACGTCTTGACGGTGCCGATGTCGGCACACAAAACCGACGACGGCCGCGTGCAGGGTTGGGCCCGATTCGCCCGGTTCCACCTCGGCCGCAACGGTGCCGTGCACGGCGGCTCGATCGCCATGTTGTTCGACACCGTGCTGGGTTTGACGTCGTCGGTGCTCACCGGCGGCCCCCGGCAACGCACCGCCTACCTCCACATCAACTACCGCCAGATCGTGCCGATCGAGAAGAAGCTGCAGATCGACGCCGTCGTCGACCGGGTGGACGGCCGAAAGATCTTCGTATCGGCCCGATTGAGCGACGGCGACACCCTGCTGACCGATGCCGAGGCGCTGTTCGTCCTCCTCAAACCAGGCCAGCCCTAAGGCGCAACCCGTCGGCGATCACCACCCCGATAGCATGGGCGGGTCCGTTTGAACACCCGAAAACCATGGAGACCGCGTCGATGACCGCCCCAGCGCACACCGTGTCAGCAGCCCCGATCCGGGTGCCTGCCGGGACGACCGCGGCGGCCGCGGTACGCGATGCCGGCCTGCCCGGCCGCGGCGCCCCCGATGCGATCGTGGTGGTGCGCGACGCCGACGGCGCGCTACGTGACTTGAGCTGGGTTCCCGACGCCGACGCCGACGTGACCCCGGTGGCGGCCAACACCGATGACGGGCGCAGTGTCATCCGGCACTCGACCGCGCACGTCCTGGCCCAGGCCGTACAGGATCTGTTTCCGGACGCGAAGTTGGGCATCGGACCGCCGATCACCGATGGCTTCTACTACGACTTCGACGTGGAGCAGCCGTTCACCCCGGAGGATCTCGACAAGCTGGAAAAGCGCATGCGTCAAATCCTCAAAGACGGTCAGCTGTTTTCCCGGCGGGTCTACGAGTCCAAGGAGCAAGCTCGCGCCGAGTTGGCCGGCGAGCCCTACAAACTCGAACTCGTCGACGACAAGTCCGGTGATCCCGACGTCATGGAAATCGGCGGCGACCAGCTCACCGCCTACGACAACCTCAATCCCCGTTCCCGCGAACGGATCTGGGGAGACCTCTGCCGAGGGCCGCACATCCCCACCACCAAGCACATACCCGCGTTCAAGCTCACTCGCAGCTCGGCGGCGTATTGGCGCGGTGACCAGAACAACGCCAGCCTGCAACGAATTTACGGCACTGCGTGGGAGTCGCAGGAGGCGCTGGACCGCCACCTCGAGCTGATCGCCGAGGCCCAGCGCCGCGACCACCGAAAACTCGGTGTCGAGCTGGACCTGTTCAGCTTTCCCGACGAGATCGGTTCGGGCCTGGCGGTTTTCCATCCGAAGGGTGGCATCGTCCGCAGAGAGCTGGAGGAGTACTCGCGGCGTAAGCACATCGAAGCCGGCTACGAGTTCGTCAACACTCCGCACATCACCAAAGCCGAACTGTTCCACACCTCCGGGCACCTGGACTGGTACGCCGACGGTATGTACCCGCCGATGCACCTCGACGCCGAATACGACGACGACGGCGCCGTTCGCAAGCCCGGGCAGGACTATTACCTCAAACCGATGAACTGTCCGATGCACACGCTGATATTCCGGTCGCGTGGGCGCTCCTACCGGGAACTTCCGTTGCGGCTCTTCGAGTTCGGCACCGTCTACCGCTACGAGAAATCCGGCGTGGTGCACGGGCTGACCCGCGCCCGCGGCTTCACGATGGACGACGCTCACATCTTCTGCGCGCGCGACCAACTGCACGACGAACTGGCCTCGCTACTGCGCTTCGTGCTCAGCCTGCTCGCCGACTACGGTTTGGAGGACTTCTATCTGGAGTTGTCCACCAAGGACCCGGAGAAATTCGTCGGCTCCGACGCGATGTGGGAGGAAGCCACCAACTCGTTGGCCGAAGTGGCCGCGGAATCCGGACTGGAGTTGGTGCCCGATCCCGGCGGCGCGGCGTTCTACGGTCCCAAGATCTCGGTGCAGGCCCGCGACGCGCTGGGCCGTAGCTGGCAGATGTCAACCATCCAGGTGGACTTCAACTTCCCGCTGCGCTTTGAGCTGGAGTACGCCGCCGCCGACGGCACCCGGCAGCGGCCGGTGATGATCCACCGGGCGCTGTTCGGGTCGATCGAGCGCTTCTTCGGCATCCTCACCGAGCACTATGCCGGCGCCTTCCCCGCTTGGTTGGCGCCGGTGCAGGTCGTAGGGATCCCTGTGGCCGACGGCCATATTCCGTATCTGAAAGACGTTGCCGCGCAACTGAAATCGCACGGCGTCCGGGTTGACGTGGACACCAGCGACGATCGGATGGCCAAGAAGATCGTCAACCACACCAACCAGAAAGTACCGTTCATGCTGCTGGCCGGCGACCGCGACGTCGAGGCGGGCGCGGTGAGCTTTCGGTTCGGTGATCGCACACAGATCAACGGAGTTCCTCGCGACGATGCGGTAGCCACCATTGTGCAGTGGATCGCCGACCGTGAAAACTCCTCTCCCACTTCTGATTTGGTCAAGGTGAGCACCCGTGGCTGAGGACGACTCGATCGTCGACAGGGGCGCCGGTGAAGCCGACCACCTGCAGCGGTTGTGGACGCCCTACCGGATGAGCTACTTGGCCGAGGGGCCACTGAAGCAGGACCACAGCAACCGCGATCAGCCATTCACCGACATCCCCCAGCTGTCCGATGAGGACGGACTGGTGGTGGCCCGCGGCGTTCTGGTCTACGCCGTGCTCAACCTCTACCCCTACAACCCGGGACATTTGATGGTGGTTCCGTACCGCCGGGTGTCGGAGCTCGAAGAACTCACCGACAAAGAGACGGCCGAGCTGATGGCCTTCGTACAGAAGGCAATTCGCGTCATCAAGAACGTTTCGCGGCCGCACGGCTTCAACGTCGGACTGAACCTGGGCGCATCGGCGGGCGGCTCGCTGGCCGAGCACTTGCACGTGCATGTGGTGCCACGGTGGGGCGGGGACGCCAATTTCATCACGATCATCGGCGACTCCAAGGTCATCCCGCAGTTGCTGCGCGACACTCGCCGTCTGCTGGCTACTGAGTGGGACAGGCAATCGTGAGCGCGCCGGCGACGATAAACGGAGCAGTGCGATCCGGATGGGGCCAGGAGGAGCGGCGCCATTGAGTAGGCTGTTGTCCCGCGAAGGGGTAGCCCGAGTCACCTCGCCGGTGGCCCGAGTGCTGCTGCATGCCGGTTTCACCGCGGACGGCGTGACCATCATCGCCACCGCCGCTGCGGTGTTGGGCGCGCTGACGCTGTTTCCGACCGGCCAACTGTTCGCCGGCACGTTGGTGATCACGTTTTTCGTGTTGTTCGACATGGTCGACGGGGCGATGGCCCGGGAAAGCGGCGGCGGCACCCGCTTCGGGGCCGTGCTGGACGCCACCTGCGACCGCATCAGTGACGGGGCGGTGTTCTGCGGGCTGGCGTGGTGGGCGGCGTTCGGCCTGGGTAGCCGGTCATTGGTGGTGGCGACGTTGATCTGCCTGGTCACCTCGCAGGTGATCTCCTACATCAAGGCTCGCGCCGAAGCCAGCGGGCTGCGCGGCGACGGCGGCTTCATCGAACGGCCGGAACGGTTGATCATTGTGCTCGTCGGGGCTGGACTGTCGGACCTGCCGGTGTTTCCGCTGCCATGGGCACTGCCCGTGGCGATGTGGCTGCTGGCGGTGGCCAGCATGGTCACCTGTGCTCAGCGGTTGCACACGGTGCGGCACTCGCCCGGTGCGGCCAACCCGCTGCCGGGAATGCCGCCGAGCGGCGCGCCGGGCCAGTCTCAGCCGGGAGCGAGCGAGCCGTGATCGTCCCGGCCGGCCTGAAATTGCCTGGTGCCAGCGGGCTTTCGCTGGGTGGCCGAATGACCGACTGGGGTTATGCGGCCGGGTGGCGGATGGTGCGTGCGATGCCGGAATTCGCCGCTCGCAACGTCTTCGACGCCGGAGCGCTGCTCGCGTCGCGCCACGGGGGACCGGCCCAACTGCGCAAGAACCTCGCGCGCGTCGTCGGGGTTGCGCCGAGCGAAGTGCCCGACAGCCTGATGCGGGCTTCGCTGGCCTCTTACGCCCGCTACTGGCGCGAGGCGTTCCGGCTGCCGACGATGGACCACCTGGCGCTGGGCCGGCGGCTCGCGCAAACGGTGTCGGGTGACGAACATGTCGACGCAGCGCTGGCCGACGGCCGCGGTGCCGTGATGGCGTTACCGCACAGCGGGAACTGGGACATGGCCGGGGTCTGGATGGCCCAAACCTATGGCCGGTTCACCACCGTCGCCGAGCGGCTCAAGCCCGAGTCGCTGTACCGGCGGTTCATCGACTACCGCGAGAGCCTGGGTTTCGAGGTGATCCCGCTGTCCGGCGGTGAGCAGCCTCCGTTCCTGTTGCTCGGCCAGCGGCTGATGGACAACAAGGTGGTGTGCCTGATGGCCGAGCGGGACCTCAGCCGCTCGGGTGTCCAGGTCGACTTCTTCGGCGAGCCGACCAGGATGCCGGCCGGCTCGGCCAAGCTGGCAATCAAGACCGGGGCGGCGCTGATGCCCGTGCACTGCTGGTACGACGGCGACGACTGCCGGATCGCGATCCACCCGCCGCTCGACTGCAGCAGCGGCGACGTCGGCGTCATCACGCAGGCGCTGGCCGACGTCTTCGCCCGCAACATCGCCGAGCATCCCGCTGACTGGCACATGCTCCAGCCGCAATGGCTGGCGGATCTGTCTGAGCAGCGCCGGGCCCGATTGGCTGAGAGCTGATGCGCATCGGGATGGTGTGTCCGTACTCGTTCGACGTGCCCGGTGGAGTCCAGTCGCACGTCTTGCAGCTCGCCGAGGTGATGCGCGCTCGCGGTCAGCATGTCAGTGTGCTGGCACCGTCTTCTCCAAGCCGGCATGTTCGCTTGCCGGAGTACGTCGTCTCGGCCGGGCGGGCCGTCCCGATTCCCTACAACGGTTCGGTGGCCCGGGTGCAGTTCAGCCCGGCCGTGCACGGCCGGGTCAGGCGCTGGCTGACCGAGGGCGATTTCGACGTGCTGCATCTGCACGAGCCGAATGCGCCCAGCCTGTCGATGTGGGCGCTGCGGGTCGCCGAGGGGCCCATCGTGGCCACCTTTCACACCTCGACCACCAAATCGCTGACGCTGTCGATGGTTCAGGGCTTGCTGCGGCCGATGCAAGAGAAGATCGTCGGTCGGATCGCGGTGTCCGATTTGGCCAGACGTTGGCAGATGGAAGCCCTGGGATCGGACGCGGTAGAGATACCCAACGGTGTCGACGTGGCCTCCTTCGCTTCGGCGCCGCTGCTGCAGGGATATCCCCGACCCAGCAAGACGGTGCTGTTCCTGGGCCGCTACGACGAGCCCCGCAAGGGCATGGCCGTGCTGCTCGAGGCGCTGCCCGCGCTCGTTGAGCGCTTTCCGGGACTGCAACTGCTGATCGTGGGCCGAGGTGATGAAGACGAACTGCGCGCCAAGGTCGGCGGGTTGGCCGGTCACCTGCGCTTCCTCGGGCTGATCGACGATGCCGCCAAGGCTTCGGCGATGCGCAGCGCCGACGTCTACTGTGCGCCGAACACCGGTGGGGAGAGCTTCGGCATCGTGCTCGTCGAGGCCATGGCCGCCGGCACTCCGGTGGTGGCCAGCGATCTGCATGCGTTCCGGCGGGTGCTGTGCGACGGGGAGGCGGGACGGCTGGTGCCGGTCGAGGACGGCGCAGCGCTTGCCGAAGGCCTGATCGCGGTTTTGGAGAACGACCCGCTGGCCAAGCGTTACGCCGCCGCGGGTAGGGCTGCCGTGCGCCGCTACGACTGGTCGGTGGTGGCCAGTCAGGTCATGCAGGTCTACGAGACTGTCGCGGCCGCCGGCAGCAAGGTGCAGGTGGCGAGTTGATGACTTGGACCGTCGTTCTCGTCGTCGCGCTGGCGCTGTTGGTGCTGTTTGGCTTCGCCGTCTGGGGTTATCGCACGGCCAACCGGCTGGACCGGCTGCACGTGCGTTACGACCTGTCCTGGCAGGCCCTGGACAGCGCGCTGGCCCGCCGTGCCGTGGTGGCGCGTGCGGTCGCGGTGGACGCGTTCGGCGGCGCCTCGAACGCCGACGCCGACCAGCTGGTCGGGCTGGCCCATGCTGCGGAACGTGCCCCCCGGCAGGCCCGCGAGGCGTGCGAGAACGCGCTGTCGGCCGCGCTGGCGACGGTCGATCCGGCGGCGGTGCCGACGGGCCTGATCGCGGAGCTGGCCGACGCCGAAACGCGGGTGCTGCTGGCCCGCCGATTTCACAACGATGCCGTCCGCGACACCCTTGCGCTGCGCGACAGACGATTGGTTCGGCTGTTCCGGTTGGGTGGAAAAGCCGCGTTGCCAAGCTATTTCGAGATCGCCGAACGAACGCAGGTGCTGCACAACGACGATCATTCCGGCGTCGACCGGCGTACGTCGGCGCGGGTGGTGTTGCTCGACGAAACCGGCGCGGTGTTGCTGCTCTGCGGATCTGACCCCGCGGGGTCCGAACACGGTGACACGGGGGTGCGGCGGTGGTGGTTCACCGTGGGCGGTCAGGTCGGCGACGGTGAGTCGCTGGTCCAGGCCGCTGCTCGTGAGCTGTGCGAGGAGACGGGTTTGCACGTCGACGCCGCCGACATCATCGGACCGATCTGGCGCCGCGACGCGGTGTTCGATTTCAACGGCGCGGCGATCGACAGCGAGGAGTTCTTCTTCGTCCACCGCACCCGGCGGTTCGAGCCGTCCAGCGCGGGAAGGACGGACCTGGAGAACCGCTACATCCACGGCCATCGCTGGTGCGACCCAGCCGACATCGCCGAACTGGCTGCCGCGGGTGAGACGGTCTACCCCCTTCAGCTCGCTGAACTGCTCACCGAGGCAGTTGCCCTGGCCGGTTCGCCGGATCGGACCCGCCAGCTGCAGTTCATCCGCTGAGGTGGGCGCTCGCGGCTGATGGACGGCCCTGTGGCTGACGTCACAGGAATCCCGTTGCATCGAGTAGACCAGTCTGTCTAATATTCAGCAGTAGACAGACTGGTCTAATCAGAGCTCACCAGGAGGGCCATCATGACCGAGACAATCACTGCGAGCCGGGAACGTGCCGCGCTGGTTACCGGAGCGACGTCCGGTATCGGGCAGGCGGTCGCGTTCGCGCTGGCCGACGAGGGCTACGAGGTGATCGTGCACGGCCGCGACATTGTCCGCGGCGCAGAGACCGTCAAGGCGATCGAGGCCCGTGGCGGACGCGCCCGCTTCGTCGCCGCTGATCTGAGCAAACGTGGCGGTGCTGCCGCGCTGGTCGCGGCAGCGGAACCGGTGGATGTTCTGGTGAACAACGCCGGCTTCTCCTGGTTCGGGCCGACCGACCAGCTCGACGAGGCCACCTTCGACGAGCTGTTCGCCGCGAATGTCCGCAGCGCCTATCAGCTGGTCGCGGCCTTGGCGCCCGGCATGGCCGAGCGGGGCCACGGCAGCATCGTCAGCGTCGACAGCATGGCCGGCCACGTCGGACTGTCGGGTGCTGCGGCCTACGGTGCGACAAAGGTGGCGCTGACGGCGATGAGCCGGGCGTGGGCAGCCGAGTACAGCCCTGCCGGCGTGCGGGTCAACACCGTCGCGCCGGGTCCGGCGTACACCGGAGGCGCCGACGAGGAGCTGATCACCGGACTGGGTGCCACCACGCTGCTCGGCCGCGCGGCCCAGCCTAAGGAAATCGCCGAGGTCATCGCGTTCCTCGCTTCGGACAAGGCCAGCTACATCACCGGCGCGGTGATCCCGGTCGACGGCGGACGCACCGCCATTTAACAACTCCGATCCTGAAAGGCTCGATTCTAGAGAGGACTGATCATGACTGACACCTACGTACCCAGCCCCAGTGCACGGGTGGCCGACCAAGTCGCGGCCTACGAAGCGAGCGACGGCGTCGAAGGCGGCACGCTGGAGGGCCGTCCGGTGGTCATCCTGACCACGATCGGCGCCCGCAGCGGAGTCATCCGTAAAAACCCGGTAATGCGTATTCCTCACGGCGACAACTACATTGCGGTGGCGTCCTATGCGGGTGCAGCCACCGACCCGGCGTGGTACCGCAACTTGACCGCCCACCCTGACCTGTGGGTGCAGGACGGGGCGGTGAAGAGCCGATTTCGGGCCCGCGAGGTCTTCGGTGACGAGAAGACCCGGGCGTGGGCCGTTGCCGAACAGTTCTGGCCGCACTTCCCCGAATACCGCGCCAAAGCCGGCGCACGGGAGATTCCCGTCCTCGTCTTGGAGCCGGTGCAGGACGGGCAATCATGAAGACCGACACCAAGCAATCCGCTCGTGAGCGGTTGCTGACGGCGGCCAACGAGCTCTTCTACGCCGAGGGGGTGCAGACCGTCGGCATCGACCGGGTGATCGAGCATGCGGGGGTGGCCAAAGCCTCGCTGTACAACACCTTCGGCAGCAAGGAGAACCTGGTCCAGGCCTACCTGACGAGCCGTCACGAGGCGACCCTGGAAAGGCTGCGGGGCAGCGTTGAGCGGCACAGCGATCCCCGGGAACGGTTGCTGGCGGTGTTCGACGCCCAAGCCGAGATGTTCGCCGAGCCCAGTTTTCACGGGTGCGCCTTCATCACGGCCAGCGCCGAAGCGCCTGACGGCGGGCTGATACAACACGCCGCCGACGACTACCGCGTCGACGTCCGCATACTGCTGACCGATCTCGCCCGCGAGGCCGGCGCGGCCGAACCCGCCGCGTTGGCGCAGCAGCTGCAGCTGTTGTACGACGGCGGTGGCCTGGCCGCCCGGATGGATCGCGATCCGGATATCGCCGCTGCGGCCAGAGCGGCCGCCGAGGTGCTGCTCGACGCGGCCACAAATCAGCTGGTGGCCGACCACTAGACTGGTGGGGGTTATCGGGCCAACGGGACATCGACGATAGAGGTAGCAGTGGACAGCGCGGCGCACAACGGCACCGGGCGGACCGGAACCGCGCGGGTCAAGCGCGGCATGGCCGAGATGCTCAAAGGCGGCGTGATCATGGACGTCGTCACCCCGGAGCAGGCCCGCATCGCCGAGGGTGCCGGCGCCGTCGCGGTGATGGCGCTGGAGCGGGTTCCGGCCGATATCCGCGCGCAGGGCGGGGTGTCGCGGATGAGCGACCCCGACATGATCGAGGGCATCATCTCCGCGGTCACCATCCCGGTGATGGCCAAGGCTCGCATCGGTCACTTCGTCGAGGCACAGATCCTGCAGAGCCTCGGTGTGGACTACGTCGACGAATCCGAGGTGCTGACGCCGGCCGACTACACCCACCACATTGACAAGTGGAAATTCACCGTGCCGTTCGTCTGTGGTGCAACGAATCTGGGTGAGGCGCTGCGGCGTATCAACGAGGGTGCGGCGATGATCCGCTCCAAAGGTGAAGCGGGCACCGGCGACGTTTCCAACGCGACCACCCACATGCGCTCCATCGGCGGAGAGATCCGCCGGCTGGGCTCATTGTCTGACGATGAATTGTACGTAGCGGCAAAGGACTTGGCTGCGCCCTACGAGCTCGTCGTCGAGGTTGCCCGGGCCGGCAAGCTGCCGGTCACCTTGTTCACCGCGGGCGGCATCGCCACCCCGGCTGACGCCGCGATGATGATGCAGCTCGGCGCCGAGGGTGTGTTCGTCGGCTCGGGAATCTTCAAATCCGGGGATCCCGCGCAGCGCGCCGCGGCGATCGTCAAGGCCACCACCTTCTACGACGACCCCGACGTGTTGGCCAGGGTGTCGCGCGGGCTCGGCGAGCCGATGGTCGGCATCAACGTGGAGGAGATCGCGGCGCCGCACCGCCTCGCCGAACGCGGCTGGTAAGAACATTCCGTGTCGATCGAAAAGATCCTCGATCTCGAGCAGCTCGAGGTCAACATCTACCGAGGTAGCGTGTTCAGCCCGGAATCGGGCAACTTTCAGCGCACCTTCGGTGGTCAGGTGGCAGGCCAGTCGCTGGTCTCTGCGGTGCGCACCGTCGATCCGCATTTCCTGGTGCACTCGCTGCACGGTTACTTCATTCGGCCCGGAGATTCTGCGGCGCCAACAATTTTCATCGTCGAGCGGTTGCGCGACGGTGGGTCGTTTTGCACCCGGCGGGTCAACGCCATCCAGCACGGCCAAACGATCTTCTCCATGTCGGCGTCATTTCAGACCGATCAGGAGGGCATCCATCACCAGGATGTGATGCCCTCGGCGCCGCCACCCGACGACCTGCCGGGACTGAAGTCGATGAGGGTATTCGACGACGAAGGCTTCAAGCAGTTCGGCGAGTGGGACATCCGCATCGTGCCGCGAGACCAGCTGCACCTTCTGCCCGGCAAGGCCGCCCAGCAGCAGGTGTGGTTCCGGCATCGTGATCCGCTGCCCGACGACCCGGTCCTGCACATCTGCGCGCTGGCCTACATGAGCGACCTCACCCTGTTGGGTTCGGCTCAGGTCAACCATCTCGACGAGCGTGCGCACCTGCAGGTCGCATCGCTAGACCATGCGATGTGGTTCATGCGGGTGTTCCGGGCCGACGAGTGGCTGCTCTACGACCAGTCCTCGCCGTCGGCCTGCGGCGGTCGCTCCCTGTGTCAGGGCAAGATCTTCAACCAGTACGGCGAGATGGTCGCCGCCGTCATGCAGGAGGGGCTGACTCGCTTCCCTCGTGAATCCTCGTGAGTCGCGTGCGCATCGGGGTGTTGGCGCTGCAGGGGGATTTCCGTGAGCACCTGGCAGCGTTGCGTGACATTGGGGTGTCGCCGGTGCCGGTGCGTCGTGCTGTTGAGTTGGACGCTGTCGACGGGTTGGTGATTCCTGGTGGGGAGTCGACCACCATGAGTCATCTGCTGGGTGAGCTTGAGTTGCTGGAACCTCTGCGCGCCCGGCTGGCTTCTGGGTTTCCTGCCTATGGCGCCTGCGCGGGCATGATCATGCTGGCCAGTGAGATCCTGGACGCGGGTGTGGTTGGGCGCGAGGCGGTTCCGTTGGGCGGTCTTGATATCACCGTGCGGCGCAATGCTTTTGGGCGTCAGGTCGATTCGTTTGAGGGCGATGTCGAGTTTGCTGGTCTCGAGGATCCGGTGCATGCGGTGTTCATCCGCGCGCCGTGGGTGGAACGGGTCGGTGCGGGTGTGCAGGTGCTGGCCCGGGCGGCCGGCCACCCCGTCGCGGTGCGGCAGGGCCCCGTGCTGGCCACGGCGTTTCACCCCGAGATGACGGGGGACCGGCGCATTCACCGGTTGTTTGTGGAGATGGTCAACGGCCGGCAGTGAGGGTGGTCAGCCGGGCGCGGGCAGCGCCCACCGGAGGCCGCCGACCAAGACACGTCCGATGCTGCGCACGACGGTGACCTCCACCGGCGGGAAGTACGGCAGCAGCAACGGCATACGCGCCCACAGCGGCAACATCGCCACCGCCGTGGCGGCCAGCACGCCATACGGTGCCCGCGCCGCCAACGGCAGCGGCGGCGTCAGCAGCAGGAAACGGGCAGCCTCACGCGCAGCCGTCGTGCTGCGCAACTCCGGCCGGAACGCCTCAAGCCGCGCCGCCAGCTCACGTTCGGAGCGCGGCGGGTCGATCACGCCGAGCCTGGTCGCGATCTCCGCCATGTCCTCGAGGTATCCGTCCCGGCCGGCCTGATCCAGTGGCGCGGCGCCATAAAGCTGGTGGGCGCGCAGAAAGCTGTCGGCTTCAGCGACGTGCACCCATTCCAACAGGTGCGGATCGGTGGCCGTGTACGGCCTGCCGTCGGCCGCGACACCGTGGACGTGCCGATGGATTCCGCGAACGCGATCGACGGCTCGCTGGGCATCGACCGCGGTTCCGAACGTTGTCTCGGCCAGAAAGGTGCTGGTTCGCTGCAACCGGCCCCACGGGTCGTCGCGGTAATTGGAGTGCTCCCCGATGCCCGCCATGGCCAGGGGATGCAGCGACTGCAGCAGCAAGGCCCGTAACCCACCGACGAACATCGAGGCGTCGGCGTTCACGCGGCGGATCGGACGGCCTTCGGCGAACCACCGCGGGCCTGGCGTGTCATGAATGCGCTCACGCTGCGCGGGACCTTCGGGACCGGCGATCATCTCGAACAGGCTGCTGCCCAGTGCGTCCCTGACCGCTTGCAGCGGGCTTTGCGCCGTCATTGTTTCCACGCTACGGCAGCGTTTGAAAAGAGGCGTCGGGGTGGAACAGATACCCACCATGCCAACCAGCAAATTCGACAAACCGGTCCGCACCTGGCGCGACATTCCGGGCTGGTTTCAGTGGCGTCCGCATCAAGAGGAAGCTGCGGCGCATTTTCCCGACGCAAGCCGCTTCGTCGAGGTGGGCTGTTATCTCGGGCGCAGCATCTGCTCGCTGGGCGAGGTGGTCCGCGAGGCCGGAAGCGACATCAAGATCGTGGGCGTGGACACCGCTCGGGGCAGCGGTCCGGAGGGCCGCGAACACAACGACGCCCACGGCCCCGCGGTCGACCACGGCGGCGGAACCTTCGCGGGGCTGTTGCATCGCAACATCATCGACTGCGGCTTGGCCGAGACCATCCAACTGGTGATCAGCGATTCTGTTTCAGCCGCCGACCTTTTCGTTGACGGCTCGTTGGCATGGGTGCACATCGACGCGCGACACGACTACGAGAGCGTCGTCGCGGATATCAACGCGTGGGCCCCCAAGGTCCAGCCGGGCGGCTGGTTGTCCGGAGACGACTACCAGGCCGACTGGTGGCCCGGGGTGGTGCGCGCCGTCGCCGACACGCTGCCCGATGCCGGCCCGTGGGAGTCGATGCAGTGGCGGTGGATCAAACCGAGCTAGGCGGGTAGTACGGCAGCTTGATGTTTTCTGCGGCGATGCTGCCGAGTCGTCGACCGATCATGCTCATGCCGGCGCGGACGGCGGGGCTCGCGATGACGCGGGCACCGGTGTGCAGTGCGCGGATGCCCGCGCGGCTCCGGGGGTTGGCTCGCCGGAGCACCGCCGGCCGGACATGTTGGGCAGCAGCGACATGCGGGCGCATGAACTTCTCGTATCTGGCCAGCGCGGTGTGAACATCGTTGGTGCCAGACAACTCGCCGGCCAGCACGTAAGCCCCGATCAGTGCCAGGCTGCTGCCACCGCCACCGACCGGCGACGGGCAGAACGCAGCGTCGCCCAGCAACGCGACGCGGCCCTTGCTCCAGGCCGGTGCGCGTACCTGCCCGATGGCATCGAAATACATCGGCGCCTCGTCGAGCTGGGCCAGAATCCGCGGAGCGGCACCGCCGGCGTCGGCGAAAGTCCTTCGCAGAATGCTAATTTGGCCTTCCCGGCTGAGATCCTCGAGGCCACGCACGTCCGACAAGAACGACAGCATCGCCCGCGTCGTGCCGAGGTTATCGGGTCGCAGGTGTATCGCGCGGGATCCCGGAGCATGCTGCCAGTTCCACCAGCGGTCGTCAGACTCGTCGCGAGGGATGGTCAGGTAGCCGATATACATACCCAAATCGGTGACCTCGACGGGCATCACCAGGTCGCGGGTGCGTGACCGCAGCCCCTCGGCGACGACGACGAGGTCGGTGTCGGTCGACGTGTCGTCATCGAGTACCGCGGTGACGCGATCACCGTGGTCGGTGAGCTTGGCGATCTGGGTGTCAAAGCGGTCCTCGGTGGTGTCGCGGGTGTGTTCGATCAGAATTCGGGACAGTTCCCCGCGCAGGATTTCCAGTTCGGCGGTTGGACCGTCACCTCGACCCGAAGGTCCATCGGGAACGACGCTGCCACCGACCCGTCGCCGTTGACGAAGCGCATGCCGACCTCGGTGGTATTGGCCGCACGGATGTCGTCCTCGATGCCCATCCGACGGGCGACCTCGCGGGCCGCGCCGCGCACGTCGATGTTTTGCCCCTCTTCGCGGCGCTCTGGAAAACGCTCGACGATGGTGGTCTGCCAACCACGGCTTGCCAGCTGGTGGGCGAGTGCGGGCCCGGAGATGCCGGCGCCGGAAATCAGCGCGTGAGGACTCATCAGTCCCAGGATGCCACCGTGAGGAACTTGATGATAGGGACGCCCACGTAGACTCGGCAGGCGAATTGAGAGCGACAGAAGAGGTAGTACGCCGATGAGCGGCCATTCCAAATGGGCCACCACCAAGCATCAGAAGGCCGTCAAAGACGCGCGCCGAGGCAAAGAGTTCGCCCGGTTGATCAAGAACATCGAGGTCGCCGCCCGTACCGGCGGTGGTGACCCGGCCGGCAACCCGACGCTCTACGACGCCATCCAGAAGGCGAAGAAGACCTCGGTGCCCAACGACAACATCGAGCGCGCCCGAAAGAGGGGCGCCGGCGAGGAAGCCGGCGGCGCCGACTGGCAGACCATCACCTACGAGGGCTACGCGCCCAATGGCGTGGCCGTGCTGATCGAGTGCCTCACCGACAACCGCAACCGCGCGGCCAGTGAGGTACGGATCGCGATGACGCGCAACGGCGGCAACATGGCCGACCCGGGGTCGGTGGCCTACCTGTTCACTCGCAAGGGCGTCGTCACGCTGGAGAAGAACGGGCTGACCGAGGACGACGTACTGGCCGCGGTGCTGGATGCCGGCGCCGAGGACGTCAGCGATCTGGGCGACAGCTTTGAAGTCGTTTCCGAACCAACCGATCTGGTTGCGGTGCGCACCGCGCTGCAGGACGCCGGCATCGACTACGAATCGGCCGAAGCCAGCTTTCAGCCGTCGGTCACCGTCCCGGTCAACGTCGAGGGCGCGCGCAAGGTGTTCAAGCTCGTCGACGCGCTGGAAGACAGCGACGACGTGCAGAACGTCTACACCAACGTCGACCTGTCCGACGAGGTGCTGGCCGCGCTCGACGAGGAGTGACGTTATGTTGGCGATGTATGCTGAGTCTATACATCGCCAACATGAGGAGGTTGTCGTGTCGGTGACCCAGATCGACCTCGACGACGAGGCGCTGGCCGAGGTGATGCGCATCGCCGGTGTGCATACCAAGAAGGAAGCCGTGAACCTCGCCATGCGCGATTACGTCGAGCGGTTCCGGCGCATCAATGCGCTGGCCCGCTCCCGCGAGCAGGCGAAGGGCTGGGACTACGAGGGCTGGCTCGCTGCGCGGGCCGACGAGAAGGCCGTTGGGCCTTGATCTCTTTTCTGGTGGATTCCTCTGCGGTCTGGCGGCTCCAGCGACAACCCGAACTCACCGAGGCGTGGGACTCTTCGCTTCTCAGCGGGGCCGTCGGATCGTGCGAACCACAGCGAGCCGAGTTCCGTCGATCGGCGCGCAACGCCGACGAGTTCGATCAGATGAACCAGACGTTTCGTGACGTCTATCCCGATGTGCCAGTGCCGAAGTCAGTGTGGCGGTGGATTGATTCGGCGCAACATCGTCTCGCAGCCGTGGGTGCGGTGCGTGCCCTGTCGGTGGTCGATCTGCTGGTCTGCGGCACCGCCGCGGCCAGGGGACTGGTGGTCCTGCATGACGACGCCGACTACGAGCTCGCCGAGCGTCATCTTCCTGATCTGAGTGCGCGGCGCGTCATCAGCGCCAGGTAGGGCTAGTCGTATCCGTGGCGCATGTCTTCGACGATGCGCGGGTGCTCCAGCGTTGAGGGCTCCAGCGTGCGGGGTTGCACGTCGGGGGAGAACACCGTCGCGGCGTCGAGCACCGACTGGTCGAGAAAGCGCAGCGGCGGCGCATCGCGCGGCACCGTGGGTCGCGGCGCCGCGCCGTTCCGGCGCGCCAGCGCGAAGCCCCAGTCGCCGAAGGTGGGGACGTACACGTGGTAGGGCGTGACCGCGTATCCGGCGGCGGTGATCGTGGACATGGTGCGCCAGAACGCGGTCGGGGTCGAGTACGGGCTGCCCGCCTGCACCACCATTAGGCCGCCGGGCGCGAGCGCACGCGACACCAGCGCGTAGAACTCGGTCGAATACAGCCGGCCCAGCACCGGTGTATCGGGATCGGGAAGGTCGACGATCACCGCGTCGAACGACCATGACGTCGCGCGACGCAGCCACGTCATGGCGTCACCGGTTACGATGTGCACGCGCGGATTGTCCAGTGCACCGCCGTTGGCGTAACGCATTGTGCTGCGAGCCAATTCGATGACCGCAGGGTCGAGCTCGACTTGCACGATGTTGTCGACGCCAGGCGCGCGTAACAGTTCACGTGCCGCCAGGCCGTCGCCGCCGCCCAACACCAGTACCGATCGCGCACCGGCGCCCAGCGCGGGATAGACCAGGCTCTCGGTGTAGCGGTACTCGTCGCGGGTGGAGAACTGCAGACCGCCGTCAAGGTACAAGCGCATGTCGGTGCCGCGACGGGTCACCACGATCTCCTGATAGGCCGATTGCCGGTAGGCGATGACCGGGTCGGCGTAAAGGCGCTGGCGACTGGTCGTTTCGATGTCCTGGGCAGCCAGCAGCAAGGTGGCAAGCAGCGCCAGCGCAAGCGCCAAGGCGCCCAAAGCCGTGATCAGTTGCCGCGCGGTGACCACCCGTCGCAGCAGAAAAATGGAGACCACCGCCGCGGCCAGCAGGTTGATGATGCCGGTGGCGGCCGCGGCACGGATCATGCCCAGGTGTGGCAGTAACACGAACGGCCACGCCAGCCCACCGATCAGCGCGCCCGAGTAGTCGGCGGCGGTGAGGTTGGCCAGCGTACGTCCGGTGTCGACGGCTGGGTCTGTGGCGACGGTTCGACCCTGCTGCAGCAGGGTCATCAACAGCGGCACTTCGGCCCCGACCAGTCCACCGATCAGCGCGGTGCCCAGGGCCAACATCAGCAGGGATCCGCCGACGAACGAGAACATCACATACAGCGCGGCGGCCGATAGTCCGCCCACGATGGCCAACAGCGCCTCGACAGCGACGAAAGTTATTGCCGGCCATGTGAGTAACGGCTTGACCAGCAGCGCACCGGCGCCCAACGCCGCAATGTAGCCGGCCACGATCAGCGAGGTGTCGACGATGCCGCCGCCATTCAGACTGGTCGACAGTGTCAGTAATGCGAGTTCGTAGATGATGCCGCATGCCGCGCACGCCGCGACCGCGGCGAGCAGCACCGCGCGCCAGGGGGTGGTGGGCTGAACCTGGTCAGTCGATGTCATGACAGCGCGGCGGCGGTCACCCCTCCGACGGCCAGCAGCATCACGGCTACGGCGAACGCCGCGGGATGCAGTTCGGGCTCGTCGACGTGTTCGTGAAAGTCGCCGGGTATCACGAAGTGCAGTGTCAGCAGTGCGATCCCTTGCAGGACAACGCCGATCAGGCCGTACACTGCGACGCCGACCAGTCCCTGGCCGAGTTGGCTGTAGCTGTTGACGATGGCGGTGATGATGACGGTCGCCAGCGCGATGTAGTTCGCGCAGGCCAAGACGACAGCGTTGGGCCGGCGGTCGATGAACACCAGTTGCCGCAGGTTTCCCGGAGTGAGCACATCGACCATCAGGAAGCCGATGAGCAGGACGGCGGTGCCGACCAGAAAGTACAAGATGGTGGCAAGCGCGCCTCTGAGGACGGGATTGAGGTCGATATTTCCCAACTCGATGGCCAGGTACATGACTATCTCCTTCGTGTCTGTGTCCGGTTGGCTGTCATTTCGCCCCGCCTGGGCCACCGGGGCTGCCGCCCGCGCCCCCCGAGGGAGCGCCGGGGTAGAAGCCGGGACCGAGAAACATGAACGCTCCGTGGCTGTAGCCGGCGGCTAAGTCCTCGACTCGGACGCTGCAGGGGTGTGGGCCGTGCGGGCCGACCGTCACGATGGCGTCGTCGTAGCGCAGATACTGGCTACCGGCGCTGGACGCCCGCGCCGCGGGACTTTGATAGCCGGCGAGCGTGTCGGCCACCTGCGTGGATGATCCCGTGCAGAGATACCGCGTGCCGCCGGCGTCATGGGCGTATTCGCGGTAATGAGAGGCGATAAACGAGCGAATATCCTTATGCTGCAGCTTGATTCCGAACACCAGGCTGGCCAGCGAGGTGATCGCCAGCACCGCGGCGATCACGAACAGACGGTTGCGGCTCATGGGCGCCACCGGCTGGCGGTGTAGACGCTTGTGCCGCCCTGCGCGGCGGGGTAGAGGTGCCAGGTCTGCCAGCGCCAGCCGGGCCCGTCGGGTTCGGCGGCCAGCGCGGTGAGTGCGGCGTCATCGCCCGGGAAGGTGCCACCGAGCCAACCGTTCTCCCAGGCGCAGCATTCGCGCAGGCGTTGCGCGAGCCGGCGGAACGCGGGCTCGTCGTGCAGGTCGGTGCGGGAGTCGAGTTCATAGCCCGGCGCCTGGATGTGGTCGGGCAACTCGCCGCCGAGGTGGCATGAAATCTGTTCGGAGAAGAGGGATTCGGCGTGCTCGACGGTGACGACGTGTGAGGCGCCCAGGACGCCCAGCACCAGCGCGCCGCCGTCGGGGTGATCCAGTCGGAAGGTGGCCAGGGGGAGTGGGGCGGGCACGTTGAGCGCCAGTCCAAGTCCGGTTCCGCTGACATCTACAGGGGCTACCGACAACTGGTAAAGCGGCACAGACGTGCCCCTACGCTGATGTTGCCGGCGGCGGGGCGGGATACACGGTGAGCTCACCGGTCAGCACGGCCTTGCCGGTGGAAACCTCCCACGGCATGTCCGGTGCCCAGCGCTCGAAGGACAGCAGCGCGGTTTCGTCGGCGTTGCTGTAGTCGACGAAGTCCATGTCGCCGCCGGCCGGCAGGCCCGTCGTCCCTTCGGTGGTGTAGCCGGCGTGACCGCGTTCGGACTCGTGGTAGGTCACGTCGTCGACGACGTGCTGGCCGCCTGGCTCGAGTTGTAACTCCTTGCGGCTGAACCACATCGCCAGCTTGAGCCGTCCGTCGTCTTCTTCGACGCTGAACCAGATCGGCTGGTCGCCGCCTTCCAGCAGATGCTCCCACCACACGAACGGGCCCTCGCGATAGGTGACCGAACCGCGTACCACGTAGTCGATACCGCCGTGGCTGACGATGGCGCCCGGCCCGAGCTGTCGCGGTCCGAATTCCGGCGCCGCGGAGGCGAAGGCGAGGGGATCCTGGCGACCGCCGTGCGGTTGTTTGGGACGGCGTAACGCTATGACGAAGACGGCGATCGCCGCGATGAAGAGCACCGCGGCGAGCACAAGCAGTGCTGTCCCCATGGGCGAACCTCTCGGACGACCGCACCGCGTGGTCGACGGTGCGGTTCAAGGTAACAGCCCTCGGCGATTCGGGTGCGCTATTGCTGCGACATCAGCCTGCCGCCCCGGTGCCCCGTGCGGCGGTGGACCGGGTGGTCGAGCCAAAAATTCGGAGCCGACTTCCAGAAATTCGGCCGCAGATATTTCGAGCAATGCGGCGTCTCAATTTTATTGCACACTAATTGCATGGTGCAGGGTTAAACACATGCCGAACGGTAAAGAAATTTCGCCAGTTCACTGTTTGCGACTCCTAGTGAGCGATATCATCGCCGCGTGTCAGACAATTCCCCCTCTGAGCCGGACATGAAGGCTGATCCTGCGAAATCGCGCTGGTGGGCGTCGTCGCGTCTGCCGGTGTGGGCGGCCTTGGTCATTGCCGTTCTCGCCGCAGGCCTTGCTGTCGCAGCATGGCTTAAGCCGACGCACGAGGGGCCCAGCTACCCTCAGTCCGGCGACGCCAAAACGAATCTCTGCGCGGCGTACAAGGTCGTGCACCAAGGCGTCGTCATCAATACTCATCTGGCGATCCCGGGCGGCAACGACCCGAGTGGCCATCTCGCCGTGGCCGCCAACGCGCGGCTGGCGCTTCTCGGTGGCGGCGCGTACCTGCGGGAAACCCTCGCCGCACAGACTGCGCCGCCCGCTGATTTGGGAAACGCCGTCGATTCCCTGGCCGCGACGATCGAGCATCTCGGTGTCAATTATCTGGCGAATGCATCCAATGACGCGCAGGTGCCGTTGCGACACGACCTCGAATCGCAAATTGCGACGTTGAATAAATTGTGCGAATGAGTGTCCGTCGCCTCAGACGACCTTCAACCCGTCGGAGTCAGGGCCATCGCCAGGAAATCCAGGCGCCACAGCGCCTGGAATAGCTTGCGGGCAAATGTCTCGACGTCGGCCAAGGTGCCCCGCTGCGAGCCTCCACTTTGCGCCACCGACGCGGCAATCTCTCGAATCGTGCGATGGCCATCGACATGTTGCACGAAGGGCAACTGGGTCGAGTTAAGGCGCACCCGCCAATCCGGCCGGAAAATCTCGGTGTCGGCAAGCCCGCACCGCATCCGCATCAACGGAACATAATCCAGGCAATCCTGCGTCGAAAAATCGATCGCGTACGACTCCTTCGGCCGCTCCGGACGACACGCCATAAAGAAATGGCAAGCGTTGACCGTATGGAGACGTTCCATAGCCGACCACAGCGTTGGCTCAGGCAATGCATTGATCGCCAGATGGATCTCGCTGGGCCGCGCGGACAAACTATGTGGATAATACGGCGCCTTATTGAACCACCCCTGAAACACGAGTCCGGCCGAGGTGACGAGGTCGATACAGTCATCGACGGTGTAACTGCGCTCTCGACCGTGCAGCAACGTATCCACCAGCATGGCATCGGACTGTAAATCCCGCGCGATCTTCAGATAGCTTTGCACCGGGTGCTCGGCCGGCAGCAACGAAAGCGTCTGCCGCACCAGCGCGATCGACGCCTCGTTTTGACCCAGCCCCAAATCACGAAAGACCGACTGCAGCAGCTCGATCCCGATCCGGCCGTTCTTCGCATATAGCATCACGCCCACGGCACCATCGGCTCGCAGACAACCCGCCACGGCATTCATTCCCGCCTGCGGGTCGGCCAGGTGATGCAGCACACCGGTCGACACGATCAGGTCGAAATCCAAACCCAGCGAGGGCAATTCCTCGATCGGAAGCCGATGCAACTCCAGGTTGAACAGGCCGTGCTTGTCTTTGAGGTACTGCTGATGATCCAGCGAGGGCTCGCTGATGTCGACCGCCACTACTTTGGCGTCCGGATTCATGAACGCAAAAACCGCCGCCTGGTTGGTGCCGCAGCCCGCGATCAAAATGTCAAGGTTGGGCTTGTATTCCTGATCCGGCCACAAAACCCGGTGCGCGTGGCTGGGGTCGAACCCTTCCCAGCTGTTAGCGAGCCATACCTCGAGGTCCTGTATCGGTGGGGGGTACCGGTACCGCTCGTACTGGCGGGAGACAACGTCGGCACGCGGATCGTCGTTCATGTCTGTAGGAGCTCCTTCGCGGTGACCGCCGATCACGTATCACAGGACGCTTGTCAGCTGAGAGCTGTCCCGGTTCCGCGGATTATGTATCCCCACTGTTGGCTGACGGTCGACGAGACCTCACACGACTTGCAACCCGGCGGGAATTTTCTCCGGATCGCGCCAGAAGCCGTCGTGGATAAAACGTTTGAACAGATCCGGCGGCAGCAACGTGTCGCGCGGTTCGGCTTTGACCACACCGCGCACGGTGTGCAAGCCCGGCGTGCCGAGCCGCTGGTCGAACTCGGTGACGTCGTAATCGATGTGGTCGAAATCGTGCTCGAACATCGGCTCACCGAGAAACGCGTAGATGGCGTGCATTGTCTTGGCCGGGTCGGTGGTCAGGGTTTCGTACTGCACCAGCAGCAAACGCTCCCTTTGCGCGCCGTAGCACGCCTGTTTGAGCGCATTGTAGGGAGCACCCACCATGCCATCCTGTGCCACGAGGCCATTGGCGCGGTTGTAGACCGTGCCATCGGCGCTGTAGTTGAAAATCGCCGACGGGCTAAAGACATTGCGCTGGACCAAGCGCTCGATGCTGTCGACCACCCACGGCAGTTCACGCACGCAGGCAATCACTTTCGCATCGGGGAACAGCCGCGCAATCGCCGGCATCCACGCGCACCAGCCGCGGTTGGTATCGAAAATCACCTCGGCAGTGCAATCGGCATAGAAGTTGTCGAATAACCCGTGCAGGATGCGCTCCCGCTTAGCGTCGTCGATGAACACCGAATACTCGTTACGTCCGCTCATCTCGCCCACCAGGGCACCGAACAGGCCGGCCAGCGGACCCGACATCGCGGCCTCGAACCGCGGGTTTTGCCGCAGCAAAGCGGCCAGCAAAGTCGAACCGGAACGCGGCAGGCCCGAGATGAAATGGGTGGATGCCATGGGCGCTCCCCTTCCCTAACACGGCCCCGTGGCGTTGCCTGCGGAATCGAGCCAAGTGATGTCCAAAGACATTACCTGGCCTAAACCCACTGCGGCCCGTGGCCGCGGCTACTAGGGATTGTTGACGCTTGGAGCGCTAGTGCCGCCACCGCCGGCGGTGCCGTCACCGCCGGGACCGCCGACGGTGCCGTTACCGGCGAAGGCGTTATCGGCGCCGAACGACTGGGCGCTCCCGCCGCTGCCGCCGAGGCCGCCGACACCGGCGACACCGTTGCCGCCAGCGCCGCCGTCAGCGCCGTTGCCGGCCGAAGCGACAGTGTCGAGGGAGTGGGTGCCCCCGAAGGGTACGAGCCTGCCAATACCGCCGTCCCCACCTTGGCCGCCGATCGCACCGTTCGTACCGTCGACGCCGCCATTACCGCCGTTGCCGCCGATCGCGGTGCCGTCGGTCAGTGTGGTGCCCTGGGGGCTGATGTCGTTATTAATCGTCGCCCACGCGTAACCGCCGTTACCGCCGTCACCGCCCTCACCGATACCGCCCAGGCCGCCCTTCGCGGTGGAGTCGATGGCGGCTCCGAAGTTACCGGCGACCTGGGCGTTACCGCCATAACCGCCGATTGCACCGCTCGCCGTGGCCGCACCGCCGTCGCCGCCGGTGGCGGTGTCGCCGGTAGCTACGCCAGTCCCCGGTCCTTCAGCCAAAACCAGACCGTAGCCGCCGTAACCACCGGTGCCCCCATTGCTGGCGTCCCCGCCGTTACCGGCGATAGCGGTGCTGTCGCTGACGACGCCACCCTGGACACCGTAAGCGTAGTAGCCCGTATAGACCCCGGCTACGCCGCCGTTGCCTCCCGTGCTGCCGACGCCCGTGGCGGTCCCGCCGAAGCCGCCGGTGGCGGTGCTGTCGGTGGTGCTACCGCCCGCAAAATTGGCGCCAACTTCGCCGAAGCCACCGTTGCCCCCGACACCTTCGTCGATGCCGTCGCCACCGGCGCCGCCGGTCGCGGCGCCGCTGCCGACGGCACCAGCACCATAGGCAAAGACGTAGCTGGCGCCGCCGTAGCCGCCGGTGCCGCCGCCGGTAGCGTAGCCGCCTGCCCCGCCGACAGCGCCGGTGCCGGTGGCGGTGGCCTGACCGCCGCCGGTGGAGGAGATGAAGGCGCCGCCACCGTCGCCGCCGGTGCCGTCGTCGGTGCCGCCGGCCCCGCCGATGCCGCCTTGGGCTGTGCCGCTGGCGGTGCCGCCGGTTGTGTTGTCGGTTGTGATGCTGGCGTCGCCCCCGGTGCCGCCATACCCGCCCGCGGCCGTGGTTGTGCCGGCCCCGCCGACCCCGCCTTGCCCGCCGTCGGCGGTGCCGCTGGCACCGGTACCGGTGATGTCGGCCCCGCCGCCGCCGCCGCCACCACCACCACCGAATGCGGTCCCGGTTCCACTGCCCACGGCACCAGAACCGCCGGCCCCGCCGGCACCTGCGGTGGCGCCGGTCCCGAAGGCTCCGCCGTCACCGCCGGCTCCGCCGCCGCCGCCATCACCGAGGTACGCCACGCTGTAACCGCCGGTTCCGCCGTCGCCGCCTGCGCCGCTGTCGGAACTGGCCGTGCCGTCAACGCCGCCTCCGCCCTCACCGCCGGTCCCGCCGATGCCGAAGAAGAAGCCGGTCGCGTCGCCGCCCGCGCCACCGTCGTCGCCGGTCCCGGTGGTGTCGGTCCCGCCTACGCCGCCGGTGCCGGCGATGCCGTAGGCGGTGTCGCCGCCGGTGCCGCCGGCAGAGTCGTCGCCGGTGCCGCCCGCGCCGCCGTCGCCGTCGTAAGCGATGCCGCCGTTGCCGCCGGCTTCACCGGCTACGTTGCTGTCCCAGCCGGTCCCGCCGTCGCCGAACCACAACCCGCCGGCACCACCAGTCGTGTCTAATGCCGTTCCGTCGGCGCCATTGCCGATCAGGATGCCCTGGCCACCAACGTCCTGATAGAACGAATTGAGCACATTGTCGACGAACCCACCGAATGGGCTGGTAATCCATGCCTGTTGAAGCGTGTGAGTCGGGTCGTAGATATAGGTGGCGTACAGATCAGTAAGAGATATCGACGCAGCAGGATCGGCCGCAGCTGTGGGATCAGCCGCTGACGCCGCAGCTGTCAGCGGATCGGTGGGCAACACCAAGGCCGAATCCGCCGAACCCAAGGCAAGACCATCGGTGCCGGCCAGATCGGGCAAGCTCAGACTGCCTAAGTCCAGAGCGGCCAAGGGGTCCGCACCGGAGGCGATGGGATCGACCACACCCGGAACGGCGCCGGCGATGGCATTAACGATCGGGTCAATGATCACGTCAAACGCGTCGGCCTGGGCGGGCGGCGCAGCGGCCAGCGGGCCCATGCCGAACGCTGCAACCGCCCCGGCCCCGGTTCCCCAACCGACCACACGGCGACTGCGCCGCGCCTTGGCGTTGCGCGACCGCTGATTCCGCTTGCTGCTGTGCCGACCGGCCATATCCATCCCCCGTAATAGCTTGGTTTTCTCAGGCTCGGTTAAGTTAATCCATAACGAGCGCCCAGGGAAGAAATTTCAATAATTTGGAATGCAAATTTTTGGCGACCCGCTGTGAGGCAGCGTTGACCCTGCTCAGAGGCTATCTGCAGATTCGGAATACATACTTAATGGTTAATTTATTGTCCGAAGAATGATGAATTTCGCCTTAATAGGAACTGAGCTTTTTCTCACGTTCGGCCAGCCTCAGGTCAGCTCAGCTTCGCTGAGCCGACGGCGGTACAGGTGTCGCTTGGGAGTGCGGAACCCCCCGCACCGCGATGCCCAGAGGCCGTCGCGGTGACCGCTCGCTGCATTAGCCGAGCCACTGGTCGGCGACTCGGCCCGGGCGCGGTACGGCGAACAGTCACCGCGTGTCGTCCCCGCCGACTTCGGTCCGGCCCGCTAGGGTATCGAACAGTTGTTCGCCCTATCCGAGGAGACCCAGTGCGAGTGATGGGCGTCGATCCGGGGCTGACCCGCTGCGGGCTGTCGGTCGTGGAGAGCGGTCGTGGCCGCCAGATCATCGCGCTGGACGTCGACGTCGTGCGGACCCCGGCCGAGGAGCCGCTGCACCGTCGCTTGCTGGCAATCAGCGACACCGTCGAGCACTGGATGGACACCCACCTGCCAGATGTCATCGCGATCGAGCGCGTGTTCGCCAATCAGAACGCCAATACCGCGATGGGAACCGCGCAGGCCGGCGGCGTGATCGCGCTCGCGGCCGCCAAGCGTGACATCGACGTGCACTTCCACACCCCCAGCGAGGTCAAGGCCGCGGTGACCGGTAACGGACGGGCTGACAAGGCGCAAGTCACCAGCATGGTCACCAGAATCCTTGGGCTGCAAGCCAAGCCGACGCCCGCCGACGCCGCCGACGCACTGGCGCTGGCGATCTGTCACTGCTGGCGCGCGCCGATGATCGCCCGGATGGCCGAAGTCGAGGTAAGGGTCGCCGAGCAGCGTAGGAAGTTCGCCGCGAAAGTGAAGGCCGCGCGATGATCTCGTCAGTTCGAGGAGAAGTGCTCGACGTCGCTCTGGACCACGTCGTCATCGAAGCGGCGGGCGTCGGCTACAAGCTGATGGCCGCCCCGTCCACACTCGCGGCGCTGCGCCGTGGCAGCGAGGCCCGGCTGATCACCGCGATGATCGTCCGCGAAGACTCGATGACGCTCTACGGCTTTCCCGACGCCGACGCCCGCGATCTGTTCCTCACCCTGCTGAGCGTGTCCGGCGTCGGGCCCAAGATCGCGCTGGCCACCCTGGCGGTCTACGACGCGCAGGCGCTGCGGCAGGCTCTGGCTGACGGCGACGTCACCGCCCTCACCCGGGTGCCGGGCATCGGCAAACGCAGCGCCGAACGGCTGGTGCTCGAGTTGCGCGACAAGATCGGGCCGGTGGGCACCAGCACCGCGTCGCCGGCGGTCAACGGCCACAGTATTCGCGGTCCCGTCGTGGAAGCCCTTGTGGGACTGGGCTTTGCGACCAAGCAGGCCGAGGACGCCACCGACAGCGTGCTGGCCGCCGACGGCGAGGCCACCACGTCAACGGCGCTGCGGTCGGCGCTGTCGCTGCTGGGGAAGACGAAGTGACCCGCTTCGACGGCGACCACGACGACGACGCCGACGACCGGGAAGTGTCTGCCGCCCTGACCGTCGGCGAAGGTGACGTCGACGCCAGCCTGCGGCCGCGCACGTTGGGGGAGTTCATCGGCCAGCCGCGGGTACGTGAACAGCTGCAGCTGGTCATCCAGGGCGCCAAAAACCGCGGCAGTACGCCGGATCACATCCTGTTGTCTGGCCCGCCCGGGCTGGGCAAGACGTCGCTGGCGATGATCATCGCCGCCGAACTGGGATCGGCGCTGCGGGTGACGTCGGGCCCTGCGCTGGAACGCGCAGGCGACCTGGCGGCGATGCTGTCCAACCTCGTCGCACATGACGTGTTGTTCATCGATGAGATTCACCGGATCGCCCGGCCCGCCGAAGAGATGCTGTATCTGGCGATGGAGGACTTCCGGGTCGACGTCGTCGTCGGCAAAGGCCCTGGGGCGACGTCGATTCCGCTGGACGTGGAGCCGTTCACCCTGGTCGGTGCGACTACGCGCTCCGGCGCGCTGACCGGCCCGCTGCGCGACCGGTTCGGTTTCACCGCGCACATGGATTTCTACGAGCCGGCCGAGCTGGAGCGGGTGTTGTCCCGCTCTGCGGGGATTCTGGGCATCGAGCTCGGCGACGAGGCCGGCGCGGAGATCGCCCGCCGCTCGCGCGGCACCCCGCGGATCGCCAACCGGCTGCTGCGCCGGGTCCGCGACTTCGCCGAGGTGCGCGCCGACGGCGTGATCACTCGCGACGTTGCCAAGTCCGCGCTGGAGGTTTACGACGTCGACGAACTCGGCCTCGACCGGCTGGACCGCGCCGTGCTGTCGGCGCTGACCCGAAGCTTCGGCGGCGGCCCGGTCGGCGTGTCGACGCTGGCGGTGGCGGTGGGCGAAGAGGCCACCACCGTGGAGGAAGTGTGCGAGCCTTTCCTGGTCCGGGCCGGCATGATCGCGCGCACGCCGCGCGGCAGGGTCGCGACTGCGCAGGCGTGGACGCATCTGGGAATGACGGCGCCGCCACGGGCCAGCGGTTTAGGGCAGCCGGGACTGTTCGAGTAGTGGCGATCGCGAGCGCGGCGGAGCCGGGCGAAGCGGGTCGACACCATAGAGTAGGAGGGCGCGATGATCACCGTAGCGTTGGTATTCGCCGGGTTGGCCGGTGTGCTGCACGTCTATATCTTCACGATGGAGTCGCTGACCTGGACGAGCCGACGCACCCGGGCGGCGTTCGGGACGACGGCCGAGGAAGCCGAGACCACCAAACTGCTCGCGTTCAACCAGGGCTTCTACAACCTTTTCCTGGCGATTGTCGCCGGCGTGGGTATTGCCGCAGTTATGTTGGGGCACAAGGCGACTGGCGCTGCACTCATCTTCGCCGGCGTCGGATCAATGGCCGCGGCGGCGCTCGTGTTGCTGGCGTCGGCGCCGGACAAGGCCCGTGCGGCGCTGACTCAGGGCACGTTCCCGGTGATCGCCGTCGTCCTGTTGGTGATCGGCCTCGTCACGCACTGATCCTGAGAAATTCGGTCGTTGCTGGCCATCCCGCGACTCGCCATCGGTCATGGACAGTCCGCGCGAGCGATTCCGCACATGGTTGCTGAGTGGCATCCGAGGCGCTCGGCGCCGCGGTGGCCCATAACATTGTGGGCTAGCGTGGCACGCCGATGACGACATAGGGGCACTCAGCCAGGTATTCACTGTGTGAGGAGAACTCGTAATGACTGTCTCGCGGTCAGGGTTCGGCAGCCTGCACATGCCGCGCAGCCGTGGAGCTGTGAGCGGATTGCTCTTGATCATCCTTGGTGTTTGGGGAGCGCTGGTCCCCTTCATCGGCCCGTACTTCCACTTCGCGTTCACGCCCGGCCAGCCGTGGGTGTGGAGCCAGGCACGCGCTTGCCTGGAGGTTTTTCCCGGGGCCACCACTGCGGCGGGCGGCTTTCTGCTGCTGGTCTCCGGGAACCGTGCCGTCGCGATGTTTGGCGGCTGGCTGGCTGTCATTGCCGGCGCCTGGTTCGTCGTTGGCTGCACGCTCGCGTCGACGTTGAGGATCGGCGACATCGGCCATCCCATCGCCGCGACCGAAGCCAAGCGCGCGGCGATCGAGATCGCCTCGTTCTCCGGGCTGGGTGCGCTGATCGTCTTCCTGGGTGGAGCGGTTTTGGCGCGGATGTCGGTCCGGACGCTCCGCGACGTGGAATATGCCCGCCAGGCCGCGCCGCCGTCGGACGTGCATGCCCTCGATGCTTTCGCAGGGCCGGTCCAAACCGAGGCGCTGACGGACGCGCCGCGACGTCACCGGCGCGAGGGCGGCGGTGGCTTGTTCCGTCGGCGTAACGCCGACGCGACGAGTCACTGACCACCGGGTCTTGACACGATGAGGACGATCGCCGCCGGACAGGCGGCGATCGTCCTCAGCTTGTGTGCGTCAGAGCAGGCCGAGCAACTCCAGGTCGGTGATGTACTTGACGATCACCGGCTGGGTGACATGCGGGATGTCTTTGTCCGGACCGATTTTCGCCTCTTGCACGGCGGTGCGGAACCGGTCGGTCGGTGCCATCGATCCGTTGATCGGTGTCTGCGGGTGCTGGTAGTTGTGCAACAGCGGTAGCAGCGAGTACTGGCGTTGCCGCTCGGGCAGGGCGCGCAGCGTCGTCTCGAACCGTTGCAACCAGGCCGCATAGTCGCCGACCCGCTGGATCGGATAGCCGGCGTCGATCAACCAGTCGACGTACTCGTCGAGGCCGATGCCGTCGTCGTAGGGGTTCATCACGTGGTACGTCTGGAATCCGGCCCCGTCATCGCGCACGTGGGCCCCCAAGACGGAGATCGCCTCGGCGATGAATTCGACTGGCAGCCCGTCATAGTGGGCGCGTTGCCGGTTTCCGTCCGCGTCGACCTCGTAGAACGAGCCGGGCGCGGTACCGGTGGCGACCAGGCTGAGCATCATCCGGGTGAACATGTCCGGCAGGTTCAGCTGGCCCGCATAGGTGGTGTCGGCCAGGATCATGTCGCAGCGGAACACCGCGACCGGCAGGCCGCACAGGTCGTGGGCCTCACGCAGCAGCACCTCACCGGCCCACTTGCTGTTGCCGTAGCCGTTGGCGTAGCCGTCGTTGACCTGGCGCGTGGCGCTGATCTCCCGGATGTCGGCGTCCTCCAAGAACTTTCCGGGCGCAATCTGATCGCCCACACCGATCGTCGATACGTAAGTGAAGGCCTTCAGCTTGGTGGTCAGCGCGATCCGCAACAGCTCGGCGGTGCCCACCGCGTTGGGGCCGAACAACTCGCTGTAGGGCAGCACGTGGTTGACCAGGGCCGCGGGGTCGACGATCAGGTCGACGGTGTCGGCCAGTCGCTGCCAGGTCGCGGCGTCCAGGCCGAGGTTGGCCTCACCTTTGTCGCCGGCGATGACCTCCAGGTGGTCGGCGGCCAACTGCTGGTAGTGCTCGAGCAGTGTGGGGTCGCCGCTGTCGAAGGTTCGGTCCAAACGCGCGCGTGCCTCTGCGTCAGTTTTCGCCCTCACCAGGGCGATCACCTTGCCGTCGACGAAGTCCATCCGCTCCAGCCATTCCAGCGCGAGGTAGCGACCCAGGAAACCGGTTGCGCCGGTGAGCAATACGGTGCGTACCTCGCTGGCAGGCCCGGGCAGGCTGGGCGCGGCGGCCAGAGTTTCCGGCTCGATGAACTTGTCCAGCGTCAGGTCTGCGGCGTGCACCTCGACGGCGTCACGACCGTGCACGGAGGCGAAGCTGGGCCGCTTGCCGCCCTGACGCTGCGCTTCGATGTAGTCGGCGATGGCCTGCAGGTCGTTGGCTGGGCTGACGATCACACCAACCGGCACGTCGATGTCGAAGATCTCGCGTAGCAGGTTGCCGAATGTCAACGCGGACAACGAGTCCCCGCCCAAATCGGTGAAGTGGGCATCGGGCGTCAGATCGGACGTGGCCGCGCCGAGCATCGCCGCGGCGGCCCGGCTGACGATTTGCAGCACCGGCGCGTCGGCGCCGCCGCGACGCAGTTCGGACAGCTCGTCGGCCTGGCCTTGGGCCAAGTCGGCGTAGAGCTGCTCCAAACGATCGCCGTAGTGCTGCTTCAGCTTCGGCCACGCGAGCTTGCGGATCCCGGTCAGCAGGCCGTTTTCCAGGGTGAACGGCGTGGTCTCGATGATGAAGTCACGCGGCACCTCGTAGGACTGCAGGTTCGCCTGACGGGCGACGTTGTGCAGCGACTCGGCGATCGCCGACTTTGACGCGTTCACGTCCGTCGGCACGACGACCGCCAACAGGTAGGGCTGGGCACTGTTGCCGTAGACGTAGATCTGGTGGACTAGTGGGCTGTTGCCGAACTCGGCTTCCAGCTTGGCCAGCGTGACGAACTCGCCCTGCGCCAGCTTCAGCACGTTGTTGCGGCGGTCGACGTACACCAGCCGGTCGGGTGCGACCTCCGCGAAGACGTCGCCGGTCCGGTAGTAGCCGTCCTCGTCGAACACGTTGGCGGTGGTCTCGGCCCGCTTGTAGTAACCGGGGAACATGTTCTCGGTCTTCAGCAGCAATTCGCCCCGCGGATGCGGCCGATCGGTGGCGAAGTAGCCGAGGTCGGGAACATCGACCAGCTTGTAGTCGACTACTGGTGGGCGCTGGATTTCGCCGTCCAACAAGACCATGCCGGCTTCGGTGGAGCCGTACCCGTCGGTTAGATGGATCTGGAGCAGCGACTCGACCCAGTTCCGCAGCTCAGGAGAGATCGGTGCCGATCCGGTCATCGCGAAGATGTAACGCCCGCCGAGCAGCTCGTTGCGCTGCTCCACCAGCACTTGCGATTCGGCGGTCTGACGGTCGACGCCCTGCGCGGTCCGTCGGCCCACCTCACTTTGGTACTCGCTGTACAGCATTTCCCAGATCCGTGGCACGAAGTTCAATTCCGTCGGCCGGACCAGGCGCAGGTCCTCCAGCAGCGTCGACAGGTCACTCTTGGCGGCGAAGTAGGCGGTGCCACCGTTACCGAGCGTGCCGTAGAGGGTGCCGCGGCCCATCACGTGGCTCATTGGCATGAAGTTCAGGCTGATCGATGCGGCGCTGGGCCCGAACCAGTTCTTGGCCGACCTGTTCCACATCTTGGCCACGTTGCTCTGCGGGTACATCGCGCCCTTGGGGGCGCCGGTGCTGCCCGAGGTGTAGATCAGCAGCGCCAGGGGGTCTTGCTGGTCGGACTCGGCTTTTTCGCTCGTGGGGGCCTCTGGCAGTGCGGCGAGGCGCTCGCGAACTTCGTTGAGGGTCTCAATGGTCAGCGCGAGCTTGGCCAGCCGCTCGTGGGCGGCCTGCAGTGCCTCGCGGTTGTCGTCGAGCTCGCCGCGGTAGTCGAAGACCACGAGATGCGCGGGCGTATGGCCGGCGTCGGCGGCGCTGACGATCACGTCGACCGCATCGGACAGATAGTCGACACTCGTGGCGAAAACGGTGGGGCCGGTCTCGAGGACAATCGGCTGCAGTTGCGCGATCGCGGCGCTGGTCTGCAGCGGAACCGACACGGCGCCGACGACGCCCAGCGCGATGTCGATGGTGGTGTAGTCGACGCTGGTGAACCCCAGCACGCAGACCCGGTCACCGGCTTTCACTATCGCGTCAGGGCCGCTGGTGAATGCGCGGGACAGCTCATCGACGCGGTCGGCCAGCTCGCCGTAGCTGATTTCGTCAAACCAGGGCAGCAGCGTGGCTGACGTACGCCCGGTTTGCGGGTCTTTGACCAGTTCGAAGGCGCGCTGCGCGAGCGCTGGCCGGTCGGCATAGCCCTTTAGCGCGGCCCCGACGACCTGGGGGAGTCGCCGCCCGGCGCCGTCGATCGCGGCGCTGACCGCCTCATCGGGTCGCGCGGCCGCGAACTCCGGGTCGTTGGCAGCCAACTCCGCGGCGCGACGTACCTGGACTTCTTCGACATTGAGCGACATAACGGAACCTCACAACTTGCGAATTGGGAAATTTGTCGGTGCGACGCTGCACCCAATACGCACTACGTTAGCAAAGGTAACGATATTCCTAGTGCGCGCGAATCGAGCAGTGAAATGTGCCACTGGCGGCAGCTCGCCAGTGGCGGGTGGCGCACCGTCTGTCACATCCGTAACCGCAGAGTCGGCGGTGTCGAAGTGCCCGGACTTCTTGAGACAGCTGGGGCTAATCAGCACTAAAGCTCGGCGAGCAGCCCAGACAAGATGTCGAGACCCTCGGTGAGCAGCTCGTCGCTGATCGTCAGCGGCGGTAGAAAGCGCACCACGTTGCCGAAAGTGCCCGCCGTCAACACGATGACGCCGGCGGCGTGGGCGGCAGCGGCCAGCGCGTTGGTCAACGCGGCGTCGGGCTCAGCGGTGTCTGGTTTGACGAATTCGACGGCGATCATCGCGCCGCGGCCGCGCACGTCGCCGATGCGGTCGTCGCCTGCTTGCAGCGCCAGCAGTCGGTCCTTCATCGATCGCTCGATCTGACGGGCTCGCTCGATGAGCCCGTCGGCTTCGATGGTGGCGATGGTGGCCAGCGCCGCCGCACAGGCCACCGGATTGCCGCCGAAGGTGCCGCCGATGCCGCTGGGGTGCGGGGCGTCCATGATCTCGGCGCGACCGGTGACGGCGGACAGCGGCAGCCCGTCGGCGACGCCCTTGGCGATGCAGAGGAGGTCGGGTTCGATGCCCTCGTGCTCGCAGGCGAACATGGCACCGGTCCGGGCGAAGCCGGTCTGCACCTCGTCGGCGACGAAGACGACATTGTTCTGGCGGCACCAGTCCAGCAACGCGGGCAGGAATCCCTCGGCCGGGACGATGAACCCGCCTTCGCCCTGGATGGGCTCGATGACCACGGCGGCCAGGTTTTCCGCGCCGACCTGCTTGGAAACGACGTCGATGGCCCGTCGAGCGGCCAGCTCGCCGTCGGTGGCCAGTTCCTTGTCGATCAGCCCGTCACGGAACGGATAGGACAGCGGAGCCCGGTAGATCTCCGGTGCGAACGGCCCGAATCCACTCTTGTACGGCATCGATTTCGCGGTCAGCGCCATGGTCATGTTGGTGCGACCGTGATAGGCGTGGTCGAAGGCCACCACTGCGGGTTTGCGGGTGTAGGAGCGCGCGATCTTGACGGCGTTCTCCACCGCCTCGGCGCCGGAATTGAACAGCGCCGAGCGCTTTTCACCCGAGCCGGGCGTGAGCCGGTTCAGTTGCTCGGCGACGGCGACATATTGCTCGTAAGGCGTCACCATGAAACAGGTGTGGGTGAGGTCGGCGACCTGCGCCCGCACGGCGTCGACGACCCGAGGCGCGGAGTTGCCGATGGTGGTGACCGCGATGCCCGAACCCAGGTCGATGAGCCGGTTGCCGTCGACGTCCTCGACGATCCCGCCCGCCGCACGCGCCGCGAACACCGGCATGGTCTGTCCCACACTGGCTGATACCGCCGCAGCACGGCGCTTGGTCAGCTCCAGCGACGCTGGACCGGGGATTTCGGTGACCAGGTGGCGACTCTGCTCGACAGCGGACACGCCAGCAGCCTATCTGTGCCGAGCCCCGGCGACGACCCCGAATCAGCCAGCGGCAGTGTGTCCCAACTCGCGGCACACATTCGTCGTGGGGTCCCAATACTGGCCGGGGTCGCAGTTCAGCGGTTGCGGCCCCTGGCCCAGCGGCCGGCACACATTGCCCGTCGGGTCCCAATACTGGCCGGGGTCGCAGTTCTGCGGCGGATCCGCCGAGCTCGCGGCAGGCGTCGCAATCGTGACGGCTGCCATCGGTATCAGCGCCATCGCGGCGACCGGTGCCAGACAATCAACCAACTTCCTCATCTGTAGACCTCCCAAATGTCGGGCCGTCGATCGAATCGACCGTAGCAAAGGAGCTCACCGGCTGGCGGCGGAGTCGGCGCGGCTGTCGGACCGGATATCCCAGGGCGATCACCGCGGCCAGCGCCAGCGGGTCACGTGCTCCCAGGAGGGCCTTCACTTCCGGCTCCCGCCGGATCGCGATCGTGGTGATGACACCGCCCAGGCCCTCGCCGCGGGCCGCCAGCAGGATGCTCCACGCGAACGGATAGAGGGACGCGCCGCCGGCGAAGGTGTACCGGCCGGCGTCGCGGTCCACCGCCGCCAACATCGACAAGTCGGCGAACAGCGCCAGCAAGACCGGGACCTCATCGAAGTGTTCCGCGAAATCCCCTACGGCTGAAGCGTTTGCGACGGTCAACGCGCGGGCCTCGGCGTCGCGATCGCTGGTCGGCGCCCACGGCCGCAGGCCAGCGGAGTGCAGGGCCAAGTACTCCCGGGAACCCATCACGTAGCAATCCCGTAGCCGACGACGATTCGCTGAGTCCTTGACAACCACCACACGCCAGGCCTGAGCATTGCCGCCGCTGGGCGCGAAGCGGGCGGTCTCGAGGACCCGGGCCAGCACGGCGTCGTCGACGGCCCGACCAGTGAATTCCCGAACAGCCCCGGTGGTGCGCAACGCGTCAGTGAGCTCCATCGCTCAATGATTCAGCACGGCGACGGCCTAGTGGCACACTGGTGGCCGACGCCGATTTACTCACCAACAGGAAAGACCTTCGCCCCCATGAATCAAACGGTTATGTTCTTGCCGCTGCTTATCGCCTTAGGGGCGTTCATGTTCTTCGCCTCGCGGCGGCAGAAGCGCGCGATGCAAGCCACCATCGATCTGCACGAGTCGCTGCGTGTCGGGGACCGGGTGCACACCACGTCGGGATTGCTCGGCACCATCACCCGCATCACCGACGACGATGTCGACCTCGAGATCTCGGCGGGTGTGGTGACCACCTGGCTGAAGCTGGCGGTCAGGGACCGCGTCGAGCCGGAGAGCCTGGACACTGAGGCCCACGAGGCCGACGATCTCTCCGACGACGCGGAGCGACTGCCCAAGGATTGAGGTCGGTGGCCCGCCACGTACCCTTTGCGGGTGCAGTCGGACTGATCGGCGCGCGAGAGGCAAAAAGCGGGCGTGACGATTCGCGGGGACCGGATCACGCATGAGCGGAGGAGACTCGACACGTGGCATCGCCTTCTACGCTGGCGCATCCCACCCGCTATGTGGCGGTATTCCTGATTCTGCTCATCGGCCTTTACTTGCTGGTGTTCCTCACCGGCAACAAGCGGGCCGCCCCGAAGCTCGGCATCGACCTGCAGGGCGGCACCCGGGTCACGTTGACCGCGCGGACGCCGGACGGGTCGCGGCCGACCCGAGAGGCGCTGTCTCAGGCGCAGCAGATCATCAGCGCCCGGGTCAATGGCCTGGGCGTCTCGGGTTCTGAGGTCGTCGTCGACGGGGACAACCTGGTCATCACGGTCCCGGGAACCGATGGCAGCGAGGCGCGCAACCTCGGCCAGACCGCCCGCCTGTACATCCGTCCGGTGATCAACGCGCTGCCGGTCGACAGCGCCGCGGCGCAGCAGGCCCCGCAGCAGCCGTCGCACGGCAGGTCGGGGCAGCCCCAGCCCCAGCCCGGGGCACCAGGCGACCAGCCCGCCGAGATTCCTGCACCCGGGTCAGGGGGAGGCGCCGTCCCGCCGCAGCCGCGGCCTTATCCGCAAGACCCGCCACCGGCACCCGCACCTGCGCCTCCCGCGCCGGTTCAGCCGGGGCCGCCCGATCCGCGGAAAGACCTCGCCGAGCGCATCGCCAAAGAACGAGAGTGGCGGCAGAGCACCAACAAGGGTGTGCAGTTCCTCGCTCTGCAGTACGAGGCCACCAGGTGCTCCCAAAAGGACATCCTGGCCGGCAACGACGACCCGAATCTGCCGCTGGTGACCTGCGACCAGCAGCACAAGCAGGCCTATCTGCTGGCGCCCTCCATCATCAGCGGCGACCAGATCGACAATGCCAGCTCGGGTCTGGACCAACACAGCGGCGGCTACGTCGTCGATGTGCAGTTCAAGAGCGGGGCAGCCAATACCTGGGCGGATTTCACCGCCGCCCACATCGGCACTCAGACCGCGTTCACGTTGGACTCCCAGGTGGTGAGTGCGCCCCAGATCCGGGAAGCCATCCCCGGCGGCCGCACCCAGATCACCGGCGGAGACCCGCCGTTCACTGCGAGCTCGGCGCGCGAGCTTGCCAACGTCCTCAAGTACGGGTCGCTGCCGCTATCCTTCGAATCTTCAGAAGCCCAAACCGTTTCGGCGACACTGGGATTGACGTCGCTGCGGGCAGGCCTGCTGGCCGGTGCCATCGGGCTAGGGCTGGTCCTGGTGTACTCGTTGCTGTACTACCGGGTGCTGGGGTTGCTGACGGCCCTGTCGTTGGTCGCCTCTGGCGCAATGGTTTTCGCCATCCTGGTGCTGCTCGGCCGCTACATCAACTACACCCTCGACCTGGCGGGCATCGCGGGTCTGATCATTGGTATCGGCACGACGGCTGACTCGTTCGTGGTGTTCTTCGAACGCATCAAAGACGAGATCCGCGAAGGCAAGCGATTCCGGTCGGCGGTTCCCCGTGGTTGGGGGCGGGCGCGCAGGACGATCCTGTCGGGCAACGCAGTGACCTTCTTGGCGGCGGCCGTCCTCTACGTCCTGGCGATCGGTCAGGTGAAGGGCTTCGCGTTCACCTTGGGACTCACCACGGCGCTCGACGTCGTGGTGGTGTTCCTGGTGACCTGGCCGCTGTTGTCGCTGGCATCCAGGTCGGCGAGGCTGGCCAAGCCGGCCTACAACGGCCTGGGCGCGGTCCAGCAGGTTGCACGTGAGCGAGGGGCCTTGACGGCCGGGGCTTATTCGACGGGGCGGGGGTAGCGAGATGGCGTCGAACCCGAACACGACCGGCACCGACGAAACGACTGCCGTAGAAATCAGCACGGGCACAGCAAAAGTCGTCCACGCAACCGGCGCCGACGCCGGCGCTGAGCTGCCGCATCACAGTTTTCTGTCCCGCCTTTACACCGGTACCGGGGCTTTCGAGGTCGTTGGCCGGCGTCGGCTGTGGTACGCGGTCGGCGGGTTTCTCGTCGCGATCGCGATCGCCAGCATCGTGATCCGAGGGTTTACCTTCGGCATCGACTTCAAGGGCGGCACGACGGTGTCAATGCCGCGCGGTGACGCGACGGTCAGCGAGGTGAACGAGGTCTTCCGTCAGGCGCTGGGCCATGACCCGGAGTCGGTGGTGATCGTCGGCAGCGGCTCGTCGGCGACCGTGCAGATCCGCTCCGAAGCGTTGTCCAACGACAAGACGGAGAAGTTGCGCAACGCCCTGTTCGACAAGTTCGCGCCCAAAGGTGCCGACGGTCAGCCCAGCAAGAAGGCCATCTCGGACTCGGCGGTGTCCTCGACCTGGGGCGGGCAGATCACCAAGAAGGCGGTGATCGCGCTGGTGGTGTTCCTGGTGCTGGTCAGCCTGTACATCACCGTTCGATACGAGCGCTACATGGCGATCTCCGCGCTGACGACCATGTGTTTCGACCTGACCGTCACCGCCGGGGTGTACTCGCTGGTGGGCTTCGAGGTCACCCCGGCCACGGTCATCGGTTTGCTGACGATCCTGGGTTTCTCCCTGTACGACACCGTGATCGTTTTCGACAAAGTCGAAGAGAACACCCACGCCTTCCAGCACACCAATCGGCGCACGTACGCCGAGTGGGCGAACCTCGCGATCAACCAAACCTTCATGCGGTCGATCAACACCAGCCTGATCTCGGTGCTGCCGGTGCTGGCGCTGATGGTGGTGGCGGTATGGCTGCTGGGTGTGGGCACGCTCAAGGACCTGGCGCTGGTGCAGCTGGTGGGCATCATCGTCGGCACCTACTCGTCGATCTTCTTCGCCACCCCGTTGCTGGTCACCCTGCGTGAGCGCACCGATCTGGTGCGCACCCACAACCGCCGGGTCGTGCGGCGCCGCGGCCCGGACTCGGCGAAGGCTGAACAGCCCCAGGTGCGCACCGATTCCGTCGACGGGGAGTCCCAGAAGTCACTGGAGCGGCCCGGCGCATCCTTGCCGGCCAGCGGCGGCGCCGCCCCGAGCAAGCCGGCTCCGGGCGCGCGGCCGGTACGGCAGCCGGCGGGCCGTCGTGCGCGTCCTACCGGCAAGCGGAACAAACGCTAGCCCGATGGTTGCCTGGCGTCGGCGGGTGGCTGCCAGCTGGCTGGTGGCGACGCTTGCGGGAGCCGTGCCGGGCGCACTGACGGCGTGCTCCGGAAGCGCTGCCGGGCAGGTCGACTACATCGTCGACGGCGCGCTGGACACCTACAACACCAGTACGGTCAGCGGCGCGGCCTCCGCGGGGGCGCAGGCCTTCGCTCGCACGCTCACCGGCTTCGGCTACCACGGCCCCGACGGCCAGGTGGTCGCCGACCACGACTTCGGCACCATTTCGATCGTCGGCGGTTCGCCGCTGGTGCTCGACTACCAGATCGCCGACAACGCCGTTTACTCCGACGGTAAGCCCGTCACCTGCGACGACCTGGTGCTGACGTGGGCAGCCCAGTCCGGTCGGTATTCCGCGTTCGACGCCGCCAGCCAGGCCGGGTACGTCGACGTGACGGCCATCGACTGCCAGCCGGGACAGAAGAAAGCGCGGGTGTCGTTTGCGCCTGACCGCAACATCGTCGACTACAACCAGCTGTTCACTGCCACCGAGATCCTGCCGTCCCATGTCATCGCCGACGAGTTGGGTATCAATGTCACGTCGGCGCTGCTGGGTAACGACGTGCCCGCTATCGGGCGGATAGCGCAGCTGTGGAACACCACGTGGAGCCTCAAGCCGGGTATCGACTCGAGCGCCATCGCCCAGCACTTCCCATCGTCGGGGCCGTACAAGATCGAATCGGTGTTGGACGGCGGGGGTGTGGTGCTCGTCGCCAATGAACGTTGGTGGGGCGCCAAGCCGATGACCAAGCGGATCACGGTGTGGCCGCAGAAAGTCGACATCCAGGACCGGGTCAACGACAACAGTGCCGATGTCGTCGACGTCGCGGCCGGGTCGTCGGGTGCGCTGGCCACGCCCGACAGTTACCGCCGCACCGACGCGCCGTCGGACGGTATCGAGCAGCTGATCTTCGCGCCGCGCGGACCGCTTGCGGCCGTGCCTGCGCGCCGCGCGCTCGCGTCGTGCACACCGCGGGATGTCATCGCGCGTGACGCCGCGGCGCCGATCGCCGACGCGCGTTTGCACACTACGGCCGACGATGCCATCGGACAGGCGGAAAACGTTGCCGACGCGGGCCAATTCATCAAATCGAACCCCGATGCTGCGCGCGCCGCGTTGGGCGGGAAACCGCTGACGGTGCGCATCGGTTATCGGGGGCCCAACGCGCGGCTGGCGGCCATTGTGGGCGCGATCGCCAAGGCCTGCGGCCCGGCCGGTATCGCCGTCACCGACGTCACCTCGGACTCCGTTGGTCCACAGGCGCTCAAGGACGGGAAGGTCGACGTCTTGCTGGCCAGCACCGGCGGCGCCACCGGCAGCGGTTCGACGGGGTCGTGGTCGATGGACGCCTACGACCTGCACACCGGCAACGGGAACAACCTGTCCGGCTATAGCAACGGCCAAATCGACGGGATCATCGGCTCGCTGGCGGTGTCAGCCGACCCTGCCGATTTGGTGCGGCTGCTGGCCGAGAGCGCACCGGTGCTGTGGGCCGATATGCCGACGCTGCCGCTGTATCGCCAGCAGCGGACCTTGATGGCGTCGAAGAAGATGTATGCCGTCGGCCCCAACCCGAGCCGTTGGGGCGCGGGCTGGAATATGGACCGATGGGTCCTGGTCCGGTGAGTGCCGGCGACGACTCGGTGGCCCGACTGATCACGCTGCTGACCCGGCAGGTCGCCGATTTCCCTTCGGCCGGAATCCAGTTCAAGGATTTGACCCCGCTGTTCGCCGACTCGCGGGGGCTGGCCGCGGTGACCGACGAACTCGCCGACGTCGCGTCGGGCGCCGACCTGGTTGCCGGAATCGACGCGCGCGGGTTCCTGATCGCCGGCGCTGTCGCCGCCCGGCTGGGCACTGGTGTACTGGCCATCCGCAAGGGCGGCAAGTTGCCGCCGCCGGTGCGCACCGAGCAGTACACCCTCGAATACGGCACCGCGAGCCTGGAGGTCCCCACCGACGGGATCGAATTGGCCGGCCGCAGCGTTGTCATCCTCGACGACGTGCTGGCCACCGGGGGAACGGTGTCCGCGGCGCACCGTCTGCTCCAGCACGCCGGCGCAGAGATCATGATCGCCGCGGTGGTGGTCGAGCTCGCCGGGCTGGGCGGTCGCGAGGTGGTCGCGCCGCTGCCGGTACACAGCTTGCTCTGTATCTAGCTCGGGCAGGCAGACTTCAGCTATATCCTGGAGCTTCGGAGGTGACCAAGGTGGCGGACGACAAGGGGACGGCGGTTCAGCCCCCCACCGAGCCGCTTCAGGTCGCCGACTCACTTTCGCCCGCCGCGCCTACGGCGACCGAGCCCGGGATCGGTCTGAAGGCGTCCAGCAGTGCCTCGCGGCGAGTCCGGGCCCGGCTGGCGCGACGGATGACCGCGCAGCGCAGCACGCTCAGCCCGGTGCTCGAACCGTTGGTGGCGGTGCACCGGGAGATCTACCCAAAGGCCGACCTGTCGTTGCTGCAGCGGGCCTACGAGGTGGCCGAGCAACGGCACGCCAGCCAGTTGCGACATTCGGGCGACCCCTACATCACCCACCCGCTGGCCGTGGCCAACATCCTCGCCGAGTTGGGCATGGACACCACCACGCTGGTGGCCGCCCTGCTGCACGACACGGTCGAGGACACCGGTTACAGCCTGGAGGCGTTGTCCAGCGATTTCGGCGACGAAGTCGGCCATCTCGTCGACGGGGTGACCAAGCTGGACCGCGTGGTGCTGGGCAGCGCCGCCGAGGGCGAGACCATCCGCAAGATGATCACCGCGATGGCGCGCGACCCGCGGGTGCTGGTGATCAAAGTGGCCGACCGGCTGCACAACATGCGCACCATGCGATTCCTGCCACCGGAGAAGCAGGCGCGCAAAGCCCGCGAAACACTGGAAGTCATTGCGCCACTGGCACACCGGTTGGGCATGGCCACGGTCAAGTGGGAGCTGGAGGACTTGTCGTTCGCGATCCTGCATCCCAAGAAGTACGAAGAGATCGTGCGTCTGGTCGCCGGCAGGGCGCCGTCGCGGGACACCTATCTGGCCAAGGTCCGCGCCGAGGTCGCCAACACGCTGAACGCGTCGAAGATCAACGCGCTGGTCGAGGGACGGCCCAAGCATTACTGGTCGATCTACCAGAAGATGATCGTGCGGGGCCGCGACTTCGACGACATTCATGACCTGGTGGGCATCCGCATCTTGTGCGACGAGATCCGGGACTGTTACGCCGCTGTCGGTGTGGTGCATTCGCTGTGGCAGCCTATGGCGGGCCGGTTCAAGGACTACATCGCCCAGCCACGCTACGCGGTGTACCAGTCGCTGCACACCACCGTGGTCGGCCCCGAGGGCAAACCGCTGGAGGTGCAGATCCGCACCCGCGACATGCACCGCACCGCGGAGTACGGTATCGCGGCACATTGGCGTTACAAGGAAACCAAGGGCCGCAACGGAGTTCCGCATCTGCAAGCCGCCGCCGAGATAGACGACATGGCCTGGATGCGTCAGCTGCTCGACTGGCAGCGAGAGGCCGCCGATCCTGGTGAGTTCCTGGAGTCGCTGCGTTACGACCTTGCGGTGCAGGAGCTATTCGTCTTCACCCCGAAGGGCGATGTCATCACATTGCCCACCGGGTCCACGCCGGTGGACTTCGCGTACGCCGTGCACACCGAGGTGGGTCATCGCTGCATCGGCGCCCGGGTCAACGGTCGACTGGTGGCGCTGGAGCGCAAGCTGGAAAACGGCGAAGTCGTCGAGGTTTTCACCTCGAAAGCGGCCAATGCCGGGCCGTCGCGGGATTGGCAGCAGTTCGTGGTGT
>CAWIAC010000035.1:0-12512 GCA_963833935.1 uncultured Actinomycetota bacterium
GTGCCACGCCCCAGATCTCGTCGCAGTACTGGGCGATCGCGCGGTCGGAGGAGAACTTGCCACTGCGCGCCGCGTTGAGAATCGACATGCGTGACCACGCCTCCGCGTCCTGCCACGCGTCGCCGACCGCGGCCTGGCAGTCCACGTAGGAGCGATAGTCGGCAAGCACCAGGAACGGGTCGTGGTGGCGCAGTGAGTCCACGACCGGACGCAGAATCTCGGTGTCGCCGCCGGTGAAATGTCCGTCGGCAATCAGGTCCAGTGCGTCGGCGAGTTCGGGGTCTTGATCGATGTAGGTCGCCGGGTGGTAGCCCTCGGCGTAGACGCGGGCCACCTCCTCCTCGTTCAATCCGAACAGGAAGAAGTTCTCCGCGCCGGCCTCCTCCAGCATCTCCACATTGGCGCCGTCGAGTGTGCCGATGGTCAACGCGCCGTTGATCATGAACTTCATGTTCCCGGTGCCCGAGGCTTCCTTGCCCGCTGTCGAGATCTGCTCGGACAGGTTGGCGGCCGGATAGATCAAGTGCGCATTCTGCACATTGAAGTTGGGTACGAAGACAACCTTCATGAAACGGTTCACGTCCGGATCGGCGTTGACGGTCGCACCGACGGCGTTGATCAGCTTGATGATCCGCTTGGCCATGAAGTATCCCGGCGCGGCCTTGCCGCCGAAGATGAACGCCCGCGGGGGAATCACCAGCTCGGGGTTCTTCTTGATCCGGTCATACAGGGTGATGATGTGCAGCACGTTCAGGTGCTGGCGCTTGTATTCATGAATCCGCTTGACCTGGACGTCGAACAGCCAGGTCGGGTCCAACTCGACACCCGCCGTCGCGTGCAGGTACTCCGCGAGCCTCGCCTTGTTGGCGCGCTTGACGTCTCGCCACTGCTCACGAAACGCGCGGTCGTCGACGTAGGCTTCCAGCCCACGCAGCCGCTCCAGGTCCGTCAGCCAGCCGTCCCCGATGGTCTCGTCGAGCAGCCTGCGCAACCCCGGGTTGGCCAGCGCCAAGAATCGCCGCGGCGTCACGCCGTTGGTGACGTTGCCGAAGCGCTGCGGCCACAACTCGTAGAAATCTTTGAGCACGCTGGCTTTCAGCAACTCCGAATGCAACGCGGCCACGCCGTTGATTGCGTGACTGCCCACGGTGGCCAGGTGCGCCATGCGCACGCATTTGCCGCCGTCCTCGCCGATCAGCGACATCCGGCGGATGCGGTCTTCGTCGTCGGGGAAACGCGCGCGCACCTCGTCGAGGAAGACTTCGTTGAGCGCAAGAATGATCTCCAGGTGTCGCGGCAGTGCCTCGCCGAACATCGACAGCGGCCAGGTTTCCAGCGCCTCGGGCAGCAGTGTGTGATTCGTGTAGCCGAAGGTGGCCACCGTGATCTCCCACGCTTGGTCCCAACTCATCGAGTATTCATCGACCAGTAGCCGCATCAGTTCGGCGACGGCGATCGACGGGTGCGTGTCGTTGAGCTGGATCGCCCACTTCTGCGGCAGGGTACTCAGCGGTTGCCCGACCCGCTCCAGATGGATGCGCAGGATGTCCTGCAATGAGCAGGTCACGAAGAAGTACTGCTGCAGCAACCGCAGCCGTTTGCCGGCTTCGGGCTCGTCGTTGGGGTAGAGGACTTTGGAAACGGTCTCCGAGATGACCTCTTCGTCGACCGCCTTGTAGAAGTCGCCGGTGTTGAAGACTTCCAGCGCAAAGGATTCCACCGCCCGCGCGCTCCACAACGTCAGCGTGTTGCAGGTGTTGACGCCGTAGCCCTGGATCGGGGTGTCGTAGGACACCCCTTTGAGCACCCGCTGTGGGATCCAGCGGGTTCGGGCCTGACCCGCGTCGTCCTGATACTGCTCGGTGAAGCCGCCCCAATTGACGATGTAGCTGGCGTCGGGTTTGTCGATTTCCCACGGATTGCCGTAAACCAGCCAGTTGTCGGTCTTTTCGACCTGCCAGCCGTCTCGGATCTCCTGCTCGAAGATCCCGAACTCGTAGCGGATGCCATAGCCGATGGACGGCCGCTCGAGGGTGGCCAGCGAGTCGAGATAGCAGGCCGCCAGGCGACCGAGTCCGCCATTGCCCAGGCCCGGTTCTTTCTCGCAGGACATGACGATGTCGAGGTCTTGACCCAACTCGACCAGCGCTTGCCGTGCCGCGTCCTCGATCCCGAGGTTCAGCAGGTTGTTGCCAAGTTGGGGACCCATCAGAAACTCCGCCGACAGGTAGCACGTCACCTTGTTGGGAAGTTCGAGCCAGTCCCGGGTGGTTGTCATCCAGCGATGCTGCATCCGATCACGTACGGCCAGCGACAGTGCGCGGTAGTAGTGCTCCGGGGTCAGCACCAACGATGGCCGGGCGATCGAGTACTCCAGGTGATCGCTGATGGCCTGGCGCAACGCACCGGCTGACATCCCGGTGCGCGCCGCACTCGGTACTGCGCGGCCCGCGACGGCGCGGCTGGCGGGATTACCGTCGATTGATTTATGCACCAGATCGGTCATGGCGATGCGTCACGCTCCCGGTTGTTGCCCGCTCGAGGATTCGCCAGTGTGTCACCGTCGTGTTTCGGCGACGCGAGTTCTTCGGGTCGTTCCCGTGAATTCGTCCGGCGCCGGCGGTCGTCGTCACTGACCGATCCCCATGATCTGCAGCAGCTCTCGGTGGTCAGTGATGCGATAGTCGGGCTCGCAGTCCTCATAGTGTTTGGTGCCCTGATCCGAGTCGAACATGATGGTCCGCATTCCGACCTCACGCGCACCGTAGATGTCGCGAAACATGTCGTTGCCGACGTAGGCGGACTGGGCGGCCGCAACCCCGAGTCCCGCCAACGCGTACTCGAACAGTCTCGGGTCCGGTTTACGGAAGCCATAGTCACCGGAGACGATGAGGGGTCCGAAATAATCCGTCAGCCCCACCTTGTGCAGTTCGCCGCGGGCATAAGCGGTTTGAGCGTCCGTGACGATCGCCAGGGAAAACCTTTGCCGCAACGCGTCGAGTACCTCTCGCACGTGGGGATACAGTTTCAGCTTTTTGCGTGACACCCCGCGGTATATCTCGGCCAGCGTCAGCGGAAGTTGGGCGAGGCGTTCCGGCGGCAATTCGCGGGTGTAGTCGCTGGCATGGTCGTCGATGATCGAACGCCAGATGGCTACCGCATCGAATTCCGGATACTGGTGCGGGCTATTGCGCTGCTGACCCTTGAGACGATCGAAATACTCGTCACGCACCTGATGCCGGCGCATATCGATGCCCTGATAGGTCAGGAAATGCCCGATCGACCGGAAAATGTCCTCCCGGTGCTCATCGGTGCGGATGTGCACGAGTGTGCCGTTGACGTCGAACGCGATGGCGCTGACTCCGGCCAAGTCGGTGGGCAGCATCAGCACGCCTGCAATAGCCGTTTGGACTGCCGGACAAGCTTATTGCCGTAGTGGTCGCCGATGTAGTCGTTGCGGGCCACCCGGAGCAGATTCATCGCCATGTAGTACGGCAGTCGCGCTGTGATGGACCGGAACGCCGCGTCGCGGTCGGGGAAATGGCAGCAGTACTCCCATAGGAAATGCCCGATGAACGGCTCCGCGCGGTCGGGCTTTCCGGTCGCCGACATGAATGCATGCTGCATCTCGCCGGCAACGCGACCGATGTCGAACATCCGGTCGCCCCACCTGGCCCGCTCCAGGTCAATGGCGGCCACGTCGAGGCCATCGCCGAACAGGAAATTGGCCGGGGTCGCATCGCCGTGCAACCACACCTGGCGATCACCCCACATCGACGTCCTGTCCCGCCACAGTCCCTGGAGCCACAGCAACTCGTCGGCGTCCCAGGCGCCGACGCGGTTGCGATGCTTCAACGTGTAGACCAAACCGCTGAAGTAATGACAGTCGACGTCGAAGTCGACCGTGGTGCCGTTTGCTGTCCTATTATGTTGAGTGGCAAGGAAATACGCCAGCGATTTCAAGCGCCAATACAGGTGGCCGTCGTTGTGGTGGCGAATGCAGTGTTCAAGCGCTTGGCTGAACTGCTCACCGGTGTAGAACTCGATGGCCAGCACACTGTTGAGATTCACATCGACGCCTAGTGGCCGCACCACGTGATGGGGTGATCCCACCAGGTTGTAACTTCGCAGCCGTTGCATCGCATCGAATTCCCGATAGGCTGCCCGCGCCGCGCGATCGCGGTCCCAGCCGAACCTGGGTCCGTAGAACTTGCAGATCACCCGCGCTCGGCTGTGTTTTTCCTCGTACGCGTAGACCTCGTTGCTGCCCCGCATCCGAAAAGCGCGAAACGCCGGGTTGGGTTCGTAAACGCCAAGTTGTTCGCGGACGATCCGGCACAGGAATCCGTACATGCCGTCATCGCCCGAGACATATCCGACGTATTTGCCAAACACGACGCCTCCCTGCCGTGCCGGCACCGATCCCGCGCTGTTCGCCTGGCGTACACAGGATGTTCAGATGATAGTTCCCAGCTGCGCACCTCGCACGTCGAGGGCAGGCAGCGAGAGACACCCGTCGGCGCCGCATCGCGGGTGCGCCGTCCGGCGCCGGCCGCCCTCAGTCCGAATAGACCCGGGGGTCCAGGGTTCCGATGTAAGGCAGGTCGCGGTAGCGCTCGTCGTAGTCGAGGCCGTAGCCCACCACGAACTCGTTGGGGATGTCGAAGCCCACGTACGCGATGTCCGCGTTGGCGCGCAGCGCGTCGGGCTTGCGCAGCAGCGTGCACACCCGCAATGAATGTGGATGCCGGGTGGCCAAATTGCGCAGCAACCACGACAGTGTCAGCCCCGAGTCGACCACGTCCTCGACGATCAGCACATCCCGGTCGTTGATGTCACGGTCGAGGTCTTTGAGAATCCGCACCACCCCCGACGAGGACGTCGACGATCCGTAGGAGCTGACCGCCATGAACTCGAACTGGGTCGGCAGCGGGATGGCGCGGGCCAGGTCGGTGACGAACATGACAGCGCCCTTGAGCACGGTGATCAGCAACAGGTCGCGACCGTCGTCGACGGACCGCTCGCGGTAGTCGACACCGATCTGCGCTCCGAGCTCTGTGATGCGGGCCTGAATCTGCTCTTCGGACAGCAGGACCGACTTGATGTCCCCGGAGTACAGCTCCGGCGATTCCGCTGCCACGCCCACAGCGTGCCACGTCATCGGCCCGAGAACCAACGGTGGCCGGCTAGATCTGTTCCCGACGCAACCTGAGCAGTCCGCCGCTTCGGCCGGCGACCAACCGCTGATTGCGCAAAGCGGAGCCGACGGCCACGCCGCCCTGGCCGCGCCACGCGGTGACCAGTGTGTCGACACCACGGATCTGCTTGTCGGTCAACCCGATCGCACCGCCGGCGATCAGCCAGCTGCGGATCACGCCGCGACGAACCGGGCCGGGCAGCGCCGTCAACGTTGCGGTGTCAAGCCCCTCAGCGGTCTCGGCGGCGGTCGTCGCCTGCTCGATCAGCGAATCGATCAGCTCGGAGTCCTCGCGCAGCGAGGCCGCCGTACGTGCCAGCGCCTGGGCCACGCCGCCACCGAGCACCTCTTCCATCAACGGCAGCACCTCGTGGCGCAGCCGGGTCCGGGTGAAGCGGCGGTCGGCGTTGTGCGGGTCCTGCCAGGCCGTCAATCCCAGCTCCGCGCATGCCGCGTGGGTCACCTCACGTCGCACACCCAGCAGCGGCCGACACCAGGGCGGATCGTAGGGGCGCATGCCGGCGATCGAGCGGGCGCCCGAGCCGCGGCCCAGGCCGAGCAAGACTGTTTCGGCCTGATCGTCGAGGGTGTGCGCCAGCAGCACCGGACCATCGCCGCGGGCCGCAGCCAGCGCCCCGTAACGAGCAGTGCGGGCGGCGGCCTCCGGACCGCCCTCCCGGCTTACCTGCACGCAAAGCACTTGAGCCTCAACGCATCCCAGGTCACGGGCTTGTCGTTGCGCGGCGGCAGCCACCGCTGCCGAGCCCGGCTGCAATCCGTGGTCGACGATCAGCGCGTTGGTGGGCAGCACCGTCGCCGCGACGGCGGTGAGCGCCAACGAATCCGGGCCACCGGACAGCGCCACAGACCAGCAATCAGCGTTGTCGAGATGCGCCTTTGCGAACACCGCCACAGCCGCGCGGAGTTCGGCTACAGCACCCTGTCGATCCATCGTTGCGGGTGTTCGATCTCGATCGGACGCGGCAGGGTTTCCGGACTGGTCCACACGGTGTTGAACCGCGCCATCCCGACGCGGCCCACTACTTCGTCGACGAACGCCTTACCCCGGGTGTACTGGCTCAGTTTGGCGTCGATGCCCAACAAGGCGCGCAGCAGCCGTTGCAGCGGCGGCTGCTTGCGGTGACGTCGCTCATCGAAGCGGGACCTGATGGTCGCGACTGACGGAACCACCACGGGCCCAACGGCATCCATCACATGGTCAGCGTGACCCTCCAGCAATGTGCCCAGCACCAGCAGCTGATCCAGCGCGTCGCGCTGCGGCTCGGACTGTACGGCGCGCAGCAGCCCGAGGATGCCTTGCGAGTGCGGGTCGACCCGCGACGACCTGCCGCGAGCGCGCGCGAATTCGGCCAGCCGGCCCACCACGCGTGCCACGTCGTCACTGCCTTCGGTGGTCAGCACCCCCAACGCTTGCGACATGTAGCCGGACAGCCACGGATTGGCGGTGAACTGCACCCGGTGCGTGACCTCGTGCAGGCATACCCACAGTCGGAAATCGGAAGGCTCGATGCGTAATTGGCGTTCTACCGCGATCACGTTCGGGTAGACCAGCAGCAAGGCACCCCCGTCATCGGAGGCTGCAAACGGGTCGTACTGGCCGAGAATCCCCGACGCGACGAAGGCCAGCACGGCACCGGTCTGCGCGCCGGTGATCCGTCCACTGATCGCGCCCCGCGGCTTGTCGGTCCCACCGGTCATGACCCGCATCGACTCGGCGGCGGCGCGGATCCAGCCCGCCCGGTCGACGATACGGGCGTCGGGCACCACACCGTCGGTGTGCAATCCGGTGACATCGCGAACCGGCGGTTCGGCCGCCTTGGCCGCGGTAGCCAGGTTGCCGACCACCTGGTGGCGGGTGTAGTCGGTGGACGGCGGGCCCGCACGGGCCAGCCGTTGGCCGACCGTCGCGGCGAATCCCCAGTCGACCGCGCCTCCGACGGTCAGGTCCGCTGACGCCGTCATGGTGTGCATCCACACGACCATAGGGCGGTGGCCAGCGTGTCGATCGCCGTGCGGCCGGTCGGCCCGGCGTCGTTGGAGATCAGCGCGAAGGTCAGCACGCGCCCGCTTCGGTCGGTCACTACCCCAGCTAACGCGTTGATGGCGGTCAGCGAGCCGGTTTTGGCCCGCAACCAGCCGGCCGGCCCCGCGGCGTGGAAGGTGGCGTCGAGGAAACGGTCGGACAACGTGCCGCTGCCACCCGCGATCGGCAACAGGTCCAGCAGCGGCCGCAGGGTGGGCTCGTCGGGCCCGGCCGCCGCTTGCACCACGGCGTCGAGGATTTTGGCGGTCAGCCGGTCGTCGACCGACAACCCGCTGGAGTCGAGCAATGTCGCGTTGCCGGTGTCGACGTGGGCGATGTTCAGTCGGTTGGTCACCGCGTCGACGGCGCCGGCGAAGCTCAGCGGCCGCTGCATGGACGCGGCGACCTCGCGGGCGATGCATTCGGCCATCACGTTGTCGGAGACGCTCATCATCTCGTTCAGGCGGTCGATCAGCGGCGCCGACTGAACGGCGGCCAGTTGCCGCGCGCCGGCGGGCGCGGGATGGCTGGTGACGGTCACCTGCTGCGGGTCGACGCCCAACGCGGTGGCCAGCGCGCGTCCCGCGTCCAGAGCGGGCGTCACCGATCGTCGTGACTCGTCGGTCGCCGGCTGGATCCGCCCGGCGTCGAGCATGACCGATTCGATCGGCGCGATGTCGCCGCCGTCGATGTCGCCCGGGTCCCAGCCGGGCGCCATGGTCGGACCGCTGAACAGCGAGGTGTCCACTTGGACCGCGGTCGCCGTCACGCCGCTGCGGCGCACCTGATCGGCGAGATCGCTGAGCCGCGCCGCGCCGTGATACCAGGTGTCCTGCCCGGGCGGTGCCCCCGACAGCGTCGGGTCGCCGCCGCCGACCAGCACGACGGTCCCGGGCAGGTCGGCCGCCACTACGCGGGTGGTGACTCGCGCCTCGCGGTCCAGCGCCAGCAGCGCGGCGGCGCTGGTGAGGGTTTTGTTCGTCGAGGCCGGCTGCAGCGGCACGTCGTCGAATTGGCTCCAGAGTTCTTTGCCGCTCACCGCGTCGGTGACCCGGCCGCCCAGCCTGCCCAAGTTGGGGTCTGCCACCGCCGCCACCAGCGTCGCGGCCAGCCCGGATGCGGTCGGCACCGGGGCAGTCGCGGCCACCGGCACGATGCTCGACTTGGCGGTGACGGCCGGTGGCGGCGGTGGAACCTGCGGGTGGGCGGCGCCGTGGACCCTGCCGGTGAGCAACGCGGCGGCCGCCACCACGGCGGCCACGATCGCCAGCACGCCCACACCCACCATGAGGTGCGTCGACGGCCGCCACTGGTTAGGGCGCATGACTCTCCTGACTTCTTTGCCCTATTGTGCCGAAACCCCCGCGGACTGACGCGGTACGGGAGCCGTATAGCGCGGCTCACTGCTGGACTAGGGTTGACGATCGACGTCAATCGACAGCTAGTGATTTCCCAGGCGAAGGAGCCGAGCGGTGCAATTCGACGTGGTCGTCGAGATCCCCAAGGGACAACGAAACAAGTATGAGGTCGACCATGAGTCGGGAAGGGTTTACCTGGACCGCTATCTCTACACCTCGATGGTCTATCCGACGGATTACGGCTTCATCGACGACACCCTCGGCGAGGACGGCGACCCGCTGGACGCGTTGCTGCTGCTTCCTCAGTCGGTCTTCCCTGGCGTGCTGGTGAAGGCGCGGCCGGTCGCCATGTTCCGGATGACCGATGAGGCCGGCGGCGACGACAAGGTGCTGTGCGTGCCGGCCAAAGACCACCGCTGGGACCACATCCAGGACATCGGCGACGTCCCGGCGTTCGAGCTCGACCAGATCAAGCATTTCTTCTCGCAGTACAAGGCGCTCGAGCCGGGCAAATTCGTGCAGGCCGCTGACTGGGTGGGTCGCGCCGAAGCCGAGGCCGAGGTGCTGCGCTCCATCGAGCGGTTCAAGACCGAAGGTCACTGACACGTCGGCCGGCGCCGAGCGGCCAACCTTTCGCGGCGGTGGCATCCTGACAGGGTGGACCCGATATTTCATTTCGCCGCGGGTTTCTGGTGGCTGATATTTCCGCTGGGCGGCATGATCGGCGGCGGCGTGCGCGCGATCGGCGCGGCCAACGAACGCCGGGCCCAGCGACGACTCGAACGGTACCGGTTGAAGCAGCAGGCCAAGATCGCGATCGCCGAAGCTTCCGGGCGTAGGCGAGATAACCCGGACAACATAGCGAGCTACCGTCGTGAGATCGCCAAACTGCTTGCCGTGCACGACCAGACCGATGGGCGCTGGCTGGACTACGAGGTCGACATCGCCAAATTGCTCGACTTCCCCACAATGACCGACATGCGGAATCCGCTGACCGTCGCTTTCCACAAGGCGAAGCGACAGGCCGACCTATTGCGACCAGAAAGCCCCAAGGATCTGCTCAGCGATCGGACCGCGCAATTGGATTACCGCGACGCGGTGCACGAGTACGTCAGCGCATTCGAGATCGCTGAGACCGAAGCGATCCGCCGGCGCCGCAGCGACTTTTCTGAAGATGACCAGCAACGCCTGGAGCGCGCACAGCACCTGCTGAGGCTCGCCGAGGACTCCGCGGCGTCCCCGCAGGAACGGCAGAACGCCTACTCGCGGGCAAGCAAAGAACTCGACGGGCTGATCGTCCTGCCGGCCCCGGTTCGGATCAGCATCGAGCGGCGCATCGCCGGCCAGATCGAGGCCTAATCCTGCGGCGGCTGGTCGCTCCCGCCGCCGCGGGTCTTGTAGAGGCTGGCGGCCGCGGCGACGACAAGGGTCGCCGCGATCACGGCGAGGCTGACCGACGTCGGTATCTCCGGGACGTTGAAGTGCTTGCCGCCGTTGATGAATGGCAGATCGTTGTCGCGCATCGCATGCAGCAGCAGCTTGACGCCGATGAAGGACAAGATGACAGCGAGACCTTGGGAGAGATAGACCAGGCGCTGCAACAGCCCCTCGAGGATGAAGTACAACTGGCGCAGGCCCATCAAGGCGAATACGTTGGCGGCCAACACCAGATAGGGCTGTCGGGTCAGCCCGTAAATCGCGGGAATGGAATCCAGGGCGAAGATCAGGTCGGCGGCGCCGAGCCCGAGAACCACCAGCGCCATCGGTGTGATCGAGCGCTGCGACCCCTCGTTGACGACGAGCTTGAGGCCGTGCCAGGAGTCGGTGACTTTCACGTGACGGCGCGCGAACTCGATCGCGGCGTTTTCGGTGTCGGCGTTGTGCCCGCGGCCGCGGGCCAGTCGCAGTGCGGTGTACACCAGGAACGCACCGAAAAGGTAGAACACCCAACTGAATCGCTGAATGGCCGCCGCGCCTGCCGCGATGAAGATGCCGCGGAAAATCAACGCGATCACAATTCCGACGAACAATGCTTGACGCTGGTACACCCTGGGCACGTTGAAACTCGTCATGATGATGACGAAGATGAACAGGTTGTCGACCGACAGGCTGTACTCGGTGAGCCATCCGGCGAAGAATTCTCCGGCGAACTGCTGGCCATGGAAGTACCACGTCCAGATTCCGAAGCACACCGCGAGACCGAGGTAGCCCGACAGCGCAATCGCGTACCGGCGCATCGTCGGTTCCACGGATCGACGCGCCATCACCACCACGTCGAACAACAGAACGGCGGTGGCCGCGGCCAGGGTGATGACCCATTCCAGCAAAGACACGCGCAACGCAAAACCTCCGGTCGTTGACAACCAGAGGTCTCTTCCACCGGCGCGACCACCGTCGCAACGGCCCGCGGCACCGGTCACCCGGTGATGGGCGACGTGATGACGACACCGCGGCCGAGGAATACTCCCCTCTACGGCCAGTCTGTCAGGCCGCCATCGGATGGGCACGCCGTACGTCCGCGGCGGCGCTGAGTATTTTCAAACCGTGACGAGGGTGGTGTGACCGTGACCGAGGTCGGCGGAACCCCTGCCATCGGAGCGTTCGCCGGCCCGATCGCACGCAGCAGCGTGGCCCGGGTTGGCGTCGCGACCGCATTGACCGCGCTATGCGGCTACGCGGTGGTCTACCTGGCTGCCCGCGATCTGGCCCCGGCCGGCTTTTCCGTTTTCGCGGTCTTCTGGGGTGCGTTCGGGCTGGTCACCGGCGCGGCCAACGGCCTGCTTCAGGAAACGACGCGAGAAGTCCGCGCCGCCGGATACACGGAAGTGGCACCGGGCCTCAAAAAGAGGGGCACCCATCCGCTGCGGGTGGCGGGCATGGTCGGTATCGGCGCGGCGGTGGTGATCGCCGGCACCTCACCGCTGTGGAGCGGCCGGGTGTTCGCCTCCGCTCACTGGCTGTCGGTCGGCCTGCTCAGCGTCGGGTTGGCGGGATTTTGCCTGCACGCCACGCTGCTGGGCATGCTGGCCGGCACCAACCGCTGGACCCAGTACGGGGCGCTGATGGTCACCGACGCCGTCCTTCGAGTGGCGGTCGCGACGGCCACCGTCGTCGTCGGCTGGGACCTGGTCGGTTTCCTCTGGGCCACCGTCGCGGGTGCGCTGGCCTGGCTGATCATGATCGCGGCCTCGCCGACAGCCCGGGCAGCGGCGCGGCTGCTGACCCCCGGCGGCACGGCGACGTTCCTGCGCGGGGCGGCACATTCGATCACCGCCGCAGGCGCCAGCGCGATCCTGGTGATGGGCTTTCCGGTGCTGCTGAAAGTGACGTCGAGCCAACTCGGCGCCGAAGGCGGGGTGGTCATCCTCGCGGTCACCCTGACCCGCGCACCGCTGCTGGTGCCGTTGACCGCGATGCAGGGCAATCTGATCGCGCACTTCGTCGACGAACGAACCACCCGGCTTCGGGCCTTGCTCGCGCCGGCGGTGCTGGTCGGCGGGATCGGTCTGGTCGGTGTCGTGGCGGCCGGTCTGGTCGGTCCCTGGCTACTACGGGTCGGCTTCGGACCCGACTACCACGCCGGGGGTGCGCTGCTGGCCTGGATGACCGCGGCCGCGATGACGATCGCGATGCTCACGCTGACCGGTGCCGCGACGGTCGCGGCCGCGTTGCATCGCGCGTACGCGCTGGGCTGGGTTTGCGCGACGGTGGCGTCGACGTTGTTGCTGGTGCTGCCGCTGCCGCTGCAGACCCGCACGGTGGTGGCGCTGTTGTGCGGCCCGCTGGTGGGTATCGGCGTGCACCTGGCGGCCCTGGCGCGTAGCCGCGGCTGATCAGCCCGTCAGGCGTGTACGTTGTGGCCTTGAAATGCCCAGTAAAACGCTCGACGCCTGGATCGTCGTCCCAGCCTTCA
>CAWIAC010000036.1:0-244510 GCA_963833935.1 uncultured Actinomycetota bacterium
GCAGCAGATGCTCGATGCCGCCGTGCAGATGTTCTCCGTCAACGGCTATCACGACACGTCGATGGACGCGATCGCGGCCAAGGCGGAGATATCCAAGCCGATGCTGTACCTGTATTACGGCTCCAAGGAGGAACTGTTCGGCGCTTGCCTGGACCGCGAGATGACGCGATTCGTCGAAGGTGTGCGTGAAGAGATCGATCTTGAACAGGGCCCGAAAGACCTGTTGCGCAACGCCATCGTGGCGTTCCTGCGCTACATTGACGCCAACCGCGCGTCGTGGGTCGTGATGTATGGCCAGGCCACCAACTCGCAGGCATTCGCCCACACCGTGCGCGAGGGACGTGAGCAGATGATCGCCATGGTCGCCCGACTGCTGCAGACGGGCACCCGAAATCCCGAACCCGACGCCGACTTCGAATTGATTGCGGTGGCGCTGGTGGGCGCCGGCGAGGCGATCGCGACCCGGCTCAGTACCGGCGATACCGATGTCGACGAGGCAGCCGAGTTGATGATCAACCTGTTCTGGCGCGGACTCAAGGGCGTGCCGACCGATCGAGACGCGGCGGAACTTGCCGCCGAATCCGGTTAATCGGTGATGGGCCGCCGCAACGTCGACTTCTTTTGTGCGGTGGTCATTGTCGGGCTGCTCGCCGGGGTTGCCGGGTTGGCGACGACGCTACTGCTGCGCTCGATCGAGCACCTTACCTACCACTACACATTCGGATCACTGCTGCAGGGCGTCGCCGGTAGCAGCCCGGTCCGTCGAGCTCTGGGGCCGATGGTCGGCGGAGCGCTTGCCGGGCTGGGCTGGTGGCGGCTGCGGGCGAGAACCGATGTTCCGTCTTTGTCTGTGGCCATCACGAACCGTGAACGTATCCACCTGTTGCCCTTCGGCTTCGACGCGGCGCTGCAGGTGTTGGTCGTCGGCTCTGGTGCGTCGCTGGGCCGGGAAGTGGCCCCTCGCCAATTAGCCGTGGCCCTGGGGAATTCCGCTACAGGATGGCTCAAACGGCTGTCGGCACGAGACCGCGAGATCCTGCTCGCGTGTGCGGCAGGCGCCGGGCTTGGCGCGGTGTATGCGGTGCCGCTCGGTGGCGCGCTGTTCGCAGTGCGGATCATGTTGAAAACCTGGCATCCCCGAGCGCTGGGTGCCGCGTTGATCACCTCCAGCCTGGCCGTCGCGGTTGCCTCGTTCGCCACCCATGATCAGCCGAACCTGCATTGGCCCAACCCGCACGTGTCCCTTCGGCTGATTGTTTACGCATTGGCGTTGGCCCCGCTGACCCTCGTGTTGGGACTTGCGTTCAACCGCCTGATGGCAGCGGCACGTCAGTCCGCGCTGACCCGATCGTGGCTGTTGATCCCGGCGATCGCCGGCGCGGGGTTGCTGATCGGTGTCTGCTCGCGCTGGTGGCCCGAACTGCCCGGCAACGGCAAATCGATCCTGAGTGCAACCATCGCCGGCGGGATGACCCTGCAGACGGCGGCGGCAGTCCTGGTGCTGAAACCCCTTCTGACGGCGGTGTTTCTGCGCGCCGGCGCGCGGGGCGGGATGCTCACCCCCGCGCTGGCCACCGGCGCGGCGGCCGGGACGCTGCTCGTGCTGGCCGTCAACGCCATCGCCGGAACCCAGTTTCATGTTCCGGCAGTGTCAATGGCGGGCGCAGCCGGCGTGCTGGCTGTTACTCAAGGCGCGCCGTATTGGGCCGCGATCTTCGTCTGGGAACTGGCCCGACCGCCGCTGTGGCTGTTGCTGGTCTTCCTGACCGCGGCACTGGGCGCGCACGGTCTGCAGCTCCTCGTTGAGCGTGGCCGCCGGCTAGTGCGCCCGTAGCGTGCCGGTCAGATGCGGGTAGCCCTTGGCGATATTGCGCAGGCTGAGGTCCCAGCCGTCTTGGACCTGACCGACGTAGAGTCCGACACTGGCGGGCAGCAGCACGGGTTTGCCGAACCGCACCGAGTATGTCACCGCATCGGGGAGGCTGGCTTCAAGGTTTGCCAATACCGCTGCCGCACTGAACATTCCGTGCGCGATGACGGTGGGGAATCCGAACAGCCTGGCTCCGACGGGATTGGTGTGGATCGGGTTGTGGTCGCCGCCGATGGCGGCGTAGCGGCGAATCTGCCCCGGGGTGATCCGCAGGATGGCGTTGGGCGGGGGCAGCTTGGGCTGCTTCTGCGGCGGCGGCTTCGGCTCGTCGGACAAGCCGGTGCGTTGCTGATGCAGGAACGTCGTGACCTGTTGCCACGCCACCTCGTTGCCGACGCTGACATCGGTCACCAGGTCGACCAACAGACCCTTGCGGTGTTCACGCAGGTTCTCCGCGTGCACCCTGACATTGACCGCGTCGGTCACCTTGATCGGCCGGTGCTGGGTGATGTGGTTTTCGATATGGACCGATCCCATTGCGGCGAAGGGAAAGTCGAATCCGGTCACCAGCGACATCACCGTCGGGAACGTCAGCGCGAACGGATAGGTCAGCGGCACCGTGTCGCCGTAGCGCAGCCCGGTGACCGCAGCGTAGTCGGCCACATTCGCGCGGTCGATGGCTAAGTCGTCGACGGTCAGGGTTCTGGTGGGCACATGGTCGCCACGTGGCACGAACGGCAACGCGCCCGCCGCCGCGCGCAGCATATTCTTCAGACCGCTTGGTTGCGTCACTGCGTTCTCCCTTATTGGCTAAGCCGGACTAAGCGCCGAGCATGGCCTGGCCGCAGACGCGGATGACGTTACCCGTCACGGCGTTTGACGCAGGGCTGGCGAAGTAGGCGATCGCCTCGGCCACGTCGACCGGTTGTCCGCCCTGGTACAGGGAGTTGAGTCGACGGCCCACTTCACGGGTGGCCAGCGGGATCGCCGCGGTCATCTGGGTTTCGATGAACCCGGGCGCGACGGCGTTGATCGTGACGCCCTTCTCGGCGAGCTGCGGCGCAAGCGCCTGGGTAAGCCCGATCATGCCGGCTTTGGTCGCGGCGTAGTTGGTCTGTCCGCGGTTGCCCGCGATGCCCGCCATCGACGACAGACCGATCACCCGACCGCCCTCTCCGATGCTGCCGTTGTTGACTAATCCCTCGGTAAGGCGTTGTGGTGCAAGCAAGTTGACGGCGAGAACCGAGTTCCACCGCGCATCGTCCATGTTTGCCAGCAGCTTGTCGCGGGTGATCCCGGCGTTGTTGACCAGGGCGTCGGCCCGGCCGTTGTAGTGGTCGCGCAGATGTTCGGTGATGCGGTCGACGGCGTCGTCGGCGGTGACGTCGAGGGTCAGGGCGGTGCCGCTGACGCGGGTGGCCGTCTCGGCCAAGGCCTCGGCGGCGGACTCGACGTCGATCGCGATGACGCGGGCGCCATCGCGGGCGAACACCTCGGCGATCGTCGCGCCGATACCTCGGGCGGCACCGGTCACGATGCCCACTTTGCCGTCCAGCGGCCGGTCCCAATCCGCGGGTGGCGTCGAATCCGCGGCGCCGACGTAGAACACTTGCCCGTCCACGTACGCCGATTTGGCGGACAGCAGGAACCGCAGGGTCGACTCCGCGCCGGTGGCGGCCGGTTTGGCGTCGGGGGACAGGTAGACCAGCGCGACGGTGGCGCCGTGTTGCAGCTCCTTGCCCAGCGAACGGGTGAAGCCCTCCAGCGCCCGCTGCGCGATGTGCTCGTCGGTGCTCCTGGCTTGGTCGGGTGTGGTACCGACGACCACCACGCGACCGCAGTGGCCGACGTTGCGCAGCAGAGGTGTGAAGAACTCGTGCAAAGCCGTCAGCCCGGCGGGCGTGGTGATGCCGGTGGCGTCGAAGACCAGACCGCCAAACGAATCCGCCCAGCGGCCCCCGAGATTGGCGCCCACCACGTCGTAGTCGCTGTCCAGCGCCGCCCGCAGAGGCTCGACTACCCGACCTTCGCCGCCGATCAGCAAGGATCCGGCGAGCGGCCGATCGCCGGCCCGATAGCGCCGCAGCTTCTCGGGCTGCGGGACACCGAGCTGCTTGGCCAGATACGAGCCGGGCCCTGAGTTGACGACTTGGGAGAATAGGTCGGGTGAAACCTTGGGGGCCACTGAGCTGCCTTCCATATCGAGCGTGGTCATCTGTCGACTACCGTATCGATAGCGAACTTACTCCAGAGTAAGAACAGTGAGTAGTATGGCCTACAACCCCGTTGATAACCCACAACTGACGGAGACAACCGTGGCTTCCGACACCTCTTCTGCACGTTCCCCGCGCCGCGTCGCGGTGCTGGGCGGCAACCGCATCCCGTTCGCGCGCTCGGACCGCGCCTACGCCGAGGCGTCCAACCAGGACATGTTCACCGCCGCGTTGGGCGGACTCGTCGACCGGTTCGGCCTGGGTGGCGAGCGGTTGGGTGCGGTCATCGGGGGCGCCGTCCTCAAGCACAGCCGCGACTTCAACCTGATGCGCGAGTCGGTACTCGGATCCGCGCTGTCGTCCTACACGCCAGCATTCGACCTGCAGCAAGCCTGTGGGACCGGTCTGCAGGCGGCGATTGCCGCGGCTGACGGCGTCGCCTCGGGCCGTTACGAGGTTGCCGCCGCCGGCGGTGTGGACACCACGTCCGACGCGCCGATCGCTCTGGGCAACAACCTGCGTCACACGCTGCTGGGCCTGCGCCGGGCGAAGTCCAACGTCGACCGGCTGAAGCTGGTCGGCAAACTCCCAGCCAGCCTCGGGGTGGAGATTCCGGTGAACAGCGAGCCGCGCACCGGCTTGTCGATGGGGGAGCATGCCGCCATCACCGCCAAGCAGATGGGCATCAAGCGGGTCGATCAGGATGAGCTGGCCGCCGCCAGCCACCGCAACATGGCCGCCGCCTACGACCGCGGCTTCTTCGACGACCTGGTCACCCCGTTTCTGGGGCTGTACCGGGACGACAATCTGCGGGCGGATTCGTCGGCGGAAAAGCTGGCCAAACTCAAGCCGGTGTTCGGCGTGAAGGCCGGCGACGCCACCATGACCGCGGGCAACTCGACTCCGTTGACCGACGGCGCCTCGGTGGCGTTGCTGTCGACCGAGGAATGGGCCGCCGAGCACTCGCTGACCCCGTTGGCCTACTTCGTCGACGCCGAGACGGCATCGGTCGATTACGTCAACGGCGCCGACGGCCTGCTGATGGCGCCGACGTACGCGGTGCCGCGACTGTTGGCGCGAAACGGGCTCAGCCTTGCCGACTTCGACTTCTACGAGATCCATGAGGCGTTCGCCTCCGTGGTGCTGGCGCACCTGCAGGCCTGGGAGTCCGAGGAATACTGCAAGGAGCGACTGGGCCTGGACGCTGCGCTGGGGTCGATCGACCGGTCCAAACTCAACGTCAATGGTTCGTCGCTGGCGGCCGGACACCCGTTCGCCGCCACCGGCGGGCGAATCCTCGCCCAGCTGGCCAAGCAGCTGTCCGAGGCGAAGGCCAAGCAGGGCGCGGCGGGCAAGCCGTTACGTGGGCTGATCTCGATTTGCGCCGCGGGTGGCCAGGGCGTCGCGGCCATCCTGGAGGCCTGACACACCTGACTGGTGTTGCCGCGTTTAACCGCCACACGGCCCGGGTAGAAGCTTTGTCGGATAGCTCCGTGCTGTCGTCGACCCCCGACCCGATGGCAGCGCGGGGCGTCCTCGAATCGACTGTCTACCGGCGTGCCGGTGCCGGGTCGAGACTGGGGCCGCCGACGGGATGAGGGGATTTCGTCGGCGGCCCCTCTCACGTCTCTCATGACGGCAAAATCCCCGTCTCACCTGAGACGGGGATTTTGCTGTGCAGTGAAACCAGGTGCTGATCTGCCGACTTGCCCCCGCAAGCGGGGGCATCGTCGTCGACTAGAAGGCAGCTTCGTCGAGCTCCATGATGTCGTTGTCGATGTTCTCCAGCACCTGGCGAGTACTGGTCAACAGCGGCAGGAAGCTCTTCGCGAAGAACGATGCCACCGCGATCTTGCCCTCGTAGAAGGCACGGTCGGCGTCGCTGGCGCCGGCGTCGAGCGCCTCCAGGGCCACCGCGGCCTGACGCTGCAGCAACCAGCCGATCACCAGGTCGCCGACGCTCATCAGGAATCGCACCGAGCCGAGGCCGACCTTATAGATGCTGGAAATGTCTTCCTGCGCGGCCATCAAGTAGCCGGTCAGCGTCGCCGCCATCGCCTGGACATCGGCCAGCGCGGTGGAGAGCAGCGCACGCTCGGCCTTCAGCCGACCGTTACCGGACTCGTTGTTGACGAACTCCTCGATCTGCCCCGACACGTGGGCCAGCGCCACACCCTTGTCGCGGACGATCTTCCGGAAGAAGAAGTCCTGCGCCTGGATGGCCGTGGTGCCCTCGTAGAGCGAGTCGATCTTGGCGTCGCGGATGTACTGCTCGATCGGGTAGTCCTGCAAGAAGCCGGACCCGCCGAAGGTCTGCAGGCTCTCGGTGAGCTTGGCGTAGGCCTGCTCGGATCCGACACCCTTGACGATCGGCAGTAGCAAGTCGTTGACCTTGACCGCGAGGTCGGCGTCCACGTCGTGCACTGCCTTGGCCACCGGCGCGTCCTGGTAGGTCGCGGTGTAGGCGTACAGCGCGCGCAGACCTTCGGCGTAGGACTTCTGGGTCATCAGGCTGCGTCGAACGTCCGGGTGGTGGGCGATGGTCACCCGCGGCGCCGTCTTGTCGGTCATCTGGGTCAGGTCGGCGCCCTGAACCCGGGACTTCGCGTACTCCAGGGCGTTGAGGTAGCCGGTGGACAGGGTGGCAATGGCCTTGGTGCCCACCATCATCCGGGCCTGCTCGATGACCTCGAACATCTGCGCGATGCCGTCATGCACCTCGCCGACCAGCCAACCCTTGGCCGGAACGTCGTGCTGACCGAAGGTCAGCTCACAGGTTGCCGAGGCCTTCAGGCCCATCTTGTGCTCGACGTTGGTGACGAAGACACCGTTGCGCTCGCCGGGCTCGCCGGTCTCGAAGTCGAACAGGAACTTGGGGACGAAGAAGAGCGACAGACCTTTGGTTCCCGGCCCAGCGCCCTCAGGACGTGCCAAAACCAGATGGAAGATGTTCTCGAACAGATCACCGGAGTCGGCGGAGGTGATGAACCGCTTCACACCGTCGATGTGCCACGAGCCGTCGTCCTGCTTGACCGCTTTGGTGCGGCCGGCGCCGACGTCCGAGCCGGCGTCCGGCTCGGTCAGCACCATGGTCGAACCCCAGCCTCGCTCAGCGGCGATGATGGCCCACTTCTTTTGCTCCTCGGTCCCGAGGTGGTAGAAGATGCTCGCGAAACCCGCTCCGCCGCCATACATCCACACCGCGGGGTTGGAACCCAGCAGGTGCTCGTGTAGCGACCAGACCATCGCTTTGGGCATCGGCATGCCGCCGAGCTCCTCGTCGATGCCGACCTTGTCCCAGCCGCCCTCGAGGACCGCGCGCACCGACTTCTTGAACGACTCGGGCAGTGCCACGGAATGTGTCTCGGGGTCGAACACCGGGGGGTTGCGGTCCGCGTCGACGAACGACTCGGCGACTGGACCTTCGGCCAGCCGACTCATTTCCGCCAGCATCTCGCGGGCGGTTTCGACGTCCAGGTCGGTGTAGTCGCCTTCGCCGAACGCTTTGTCAATGCCGAAGACCTCAAAGAGGTTGAATACCTGGTCGCGGACATTGCTCTTGTAGTGGCTCACTGGTTCCTCCTCGATGAGAACGCCACTTATGGTTGGGTACTAGGGCTAAGTTACCCACCAGTAACTGTCGTAAAGTTATACCCATCAGAAAGCCATTGCAACCGACTGTGAGCTAAATTTCATTGGCTAATCAACCAACTAGTTGGGTTCGCGCTGATCAAGACCGTGGCACACCGTGTCACCTGCGCCGATGATGGATAGGTGTCGACTGTGTCGAGCGTCACGACGTTGCCCGAAGTGGACCTGCGGGACCGCCCTGGCCAACTGCGGGAGCGCCTCCGTGAGGTGGCCCACGAGGTGGGTTTCTTCTACCTGACGGGGCACGACGTACCCGCGGCGCTCACTGGCCGGGTGCTGGCGGCGGCGCGGCGATTGTTCGCGCTGCCACAGCCGGAGAAGGACGCCGTGGCGATGGTGCGCAGTCCTCACTTCCGCGGCTACACCCGGCTTGGCGGCGAGCTGACCGGTGGCGAGGTGGATTGGCGCGAGCAGATCGACATCGGCCCGGAGCGCGACCCGATCGGCGGGCCGGGTGAGCCCGACTATTTGTGGCTGCAAGGCCCCAACCAGTGGCCGTCGGGGGTGCCGGAGCTGGCGGGCATCGTCGCCGAGTGGGACGCGGCGCTGGGCGTGGTGGCCCGCACGCTGCTGCGGCACTGGGCGGCCGCACTGGGTAGCGCGCCCGATGTCTTCGACGCCGCGTTCGCTGAGGCACCGGCCACCCTGATCAAGATCGTGCACTACCCGGCGACTGCGGCCGGCTCGCAGGGCGTGGGCGCGCATCGAGATTCGGGTGTGCTCACGTTGCTGCTCGCAGAGTCGGGCAGTCAGGGGTTGCAGGTGCGGGTCGGACGGGACGGCGGTTGGGTCGACGTTCCGGGGCGGGACGGCGCGTTCATCGTCAACATCGGCGAGCTGCTGGAGCTGGCTACCGGCGGCTACCTGCGGGCCACCGAGCACCGGGTGAATCTTCGTCACGGCGTTGATCGGATCTCGGTGCCCTACTTCTTCAATCCGCGCCTGGACGCGCAGCTCCCAACCCTGTCGTTGCCCCCCGAGTTGGCAGAGCGCGGCGGCCTGCGCGCCGACCCTGCGGACCCGATCTTCTCGGTCTACGGTCGTAACGCCTGGAAAAGCAGGCTGCGTGCCCATCCCGACGTCGCCGCCGCGCACGGTTACGTGACGGGTCTCGCGCAAGATGTAACGCCGGGCGAGTAGGGTCGATCAACGAAAAGCCCGTCGACGCGAATGAAGCCCGGTGAACACACCTGAGAAGCTGACGCCTTCTTCCCTCCGTGAGGCCTTCGGCCATTTCCCGTCCGGCGTGATCGCGATCGCGGCCGAAATCGACGGTGTCCGAGAGGGTTTGGCGGCCAGCACGTTCGTCCCAGTGTCACTGGATCCGCCGTTGGTGTCGTTCTGCGTGCAGAACACCTCGACGACGTGGCCGAAGCTCAAGGACGTGCGCGCGCTCGGCATCAGTCTGCTGGGCGAGTCGCACGACGACGCTGCGCGGGCGTTGGCCGCCAAGACCGGCGATCGGTTCGCCGACCTGGAAACGGTGTCCAACACCAGTGGCGCGGTCTTCATTCAGGGCACCAGCGTGTGGATGGAAACCGCGATCGAGCAACTCGTCCCAGCCGGGGATCACACGATCGTGGTGCTGCGTGTCAGCGACATCCAGGTCGACGCCGAGGTCGCGCCGATCGTGTTCCACCGCAGCGTCTTCCGGCGGCTCGGGGTCTAGTTACCGCCGGAAAAGCTTGTTGCCCAGCCACACAACCGGATCGTACTTACGGTCGGCGACGCGTTCCTTCATCGGAATCAGGGCGTTGTCGGTGATCTTGATGCTCTCGGGGCAGACTTCGGTGCAGCACTTGGTGATGTTGCAGTAGCCGAGGCCGTGCTCCTCCTGCGCCTGGTTGCGGCGGTCCAGCGTGTCCAGCGGATGCATCTCCAACTCCGCGATCCGCATCAAGTAGCGCGGGCCGGCGAAGGCTTCCTTGTTCTCGTCGTGGTCACGGATGACATGGCAGACGTTGTTGCACAGGAAGCATTCGATGCACTTGCGGAACTCCTGAGAACGCTCCACATCCTCCTGCGCCATCCGGTACTCACCGGGCTGAAGATCCTTGGGTGGCGCGAATGACGGTATTTCGCGGGCCTTCTCGTAGTTGAACGACACATCGGTGACCAGATCGCGGATCACCGGGAAGGTCCGGATCGGCGTCACGGTGACCACTTCGTCCTCGGTGAAGGTCGACATCCGCGTCATGCACATCAACCGGGGCTTGCCGTTGACCTCGGCCGAACACGAGCCGCACTTGCCGGCTTTGCAGTTCCACCGAACCGCCAAGTCAGGCGTCTGGGTCTGCTGTAGGCGGTGGATGATGTCGAGCACCACCTCGCCCTCGTTGACTTCGACGGTGAAGTCCTGCAATCCACCGCCGGCCTCGTCGCCACGCCATACCCGCAAGGTCGCGTCATACGTCATGAGCGCTGCTCCTTCTCATCGCTTCGTCCCCCGCAAGCGGGAGGTGCCCCCACTGCATCGTCGCCAGCGCAGCTCATCAGCCTCTCCGTCCTGGGTGGTCGGCCAGCTCTTCGTCGGTGTAGTACTTCTCCAGCTCGGAGATCTCGAACGCCTCGAGCAGGTCAGGCCGCATCGGCACCTGGCCTTTGCGCGTCACGGAGATGTCGGGGACTATCTCGTCGCCGCCGGCAGCGCGGCAGACCAGCAAGATCTTGCGCCACGACGAGTCCATCCCGGGGTGGTCGTCGCGGGTGTGGCCGCCCCGGCTCTCGGTGCGCTCCAGCGCGGCCTTGGCGACGCACTCGCTGACCAGCAGCAGGTTGCGCAGATCGAGAGCCAGGTTCCAGGCCGGGTTGTACTGCCGCCCACCCTCGACGTGGATGTGCTTGAACCGTTCGCGAAGCTGGTCGAGCCGACCGAGGGCCTCGGTGATTTCCTCCGACTTGCGGATGATGCCCACCAGGTCGTTCATCGACTGCTGCAGCTCCAGCTGCAACGTGTAGGGGTTCTCCGCGGCGGTGCCATTCGTCGGTGTCTCGAAGGGAGCCAGCGCCTGCTTCGCGGCCGTTTCGACGGCGTCGTCAGCAACTTTCGGACGGCTGCTCAGCGCCCGCACGTAGTCGGCCGCACCCAGGCCGGCTCGCCGTCCGAAGACCAGCAGGTCGCTCAGCGAGTTGCCGCCCAGCCGGTTGGAGCCGTGCATGCCGCCGGAGCACTCGCCCGCGGCGAACAGCCCGGGGACGGTGGCCGCGCCGGTGTCGGCGTCGACCTCGACGCCGCCCATCACGTAGTGACAGGTGGGCCCGACTTCCATCGCCTCCTTGGTGATGTCGACACCGGCCAGCTCTTTGAACTGGTGATACATCGACGGGAGCCGCTTCTTGATCTGCTCGGGTGTCAGCCGCGAGGCGATGTCGAGGTAGACCCCGCCGTGCGGGGTGCCTCGTCCGGCCTTGACCTCGGAGTTGATCGCGCGCGCGACCTCGTCACGGGGCAGCAGGTCCGGGGTACGACGAGCCGAGTCGTTGTCCTTGAGCCACTGGTCGGCCTCTTGCTCGGTTTCGGCGTACTGACCTTTGAACACCGGCGGGATGTAGTCGAACATGAACCGGGAGTTCTCCGAGTTTTTCAATACCCCGCCGTCGCCGCGGACACCTTCGGTAACCAGGATGCCCTTCACGCTGGGTGGCCACACCATGCCGGTCGGGTGGAACTGGATGAACTCCATGTTGATCAGCGTCGCGCCGGCGCGCAGCGCCAGAGCGTGGCCGTCACCGGTGTACTCCCAGGAGTTCGACGTGACCTTGAAGGACTTGCCGATTCCGCCGGTGGCCAGCACCACGGCGGGAGCCTCGAACAGGATGAACTTGCCGGTTTCCCGGATGTATCCGAATGCGCCCGAGATCCGCCCTCCATTTTCGGAGCCGTCTTTCAATAACTCGGTGATCGTCGTTTCGGCGAAGACCTTGATCCGGGCCTCGTAGTCACCCAGCTCGGCGTGGTCCTCCTGCTGCAGCGAGACGATCTTCTGCTGCATGGTGCGGATCAGTTCCAGGCCGGTGCGGTCACCGACGTGCGCCAACCGCGGGTAGGTGTGACCGCCGAAGTTGCGCTGACTGATCTTGCCGTCCTTGAGGCGGTCGAACAGCGCGCCGTAGGTCTCCAGCTCCCACACCCGATCGGGTGCCTCCTTGGCGTGCAGCTCGGCCATCCGCCAGTTGTTGAGGAACTTCCCACCGCGCATCGTGTCGCCGAAGTGGGTCTTCCAGTTGTCCTTCGGGTTGGTGTTACCCATCGCCGCCGCACAGCCGCCCTCGGCCATCACCGTGTGGGCCTTGCCGAACAGCGACTTGGATACCACCGCAACCTTGAGGCCTCGTTCCCGCGCCTCGATGACCGCGCGCAAACCCGCGCCGCCGGCACCGATCACGACCACGTCGTAGGAGTGCCGTTCGACCTCAGCCATGAAATCCTCGCTCAGCTATTTCGTTAATTCGCCAAATGGCTTCTCAGCCAATAAATCTCAGGTCGGTAATGGTGCCGCTTGATACCAGTGCAATATAGAAGTCGGTGAACATCAGAGTGCCCAGCGTGATCCACGCATACAACTTGTGACGAGTATTGAGTTTGCTGACCTGAGTCCAGATCCAGTACCGCACAGGGTGTTTGGAAAAGTGCTTGAGCCGCCCGCCGGTGACGTGCCGGCAGGAGTGGCAGGACAGGGTGTAGACCCACAGCATGATCACGTTGCCGACCAGGATCACGTTGCCCAGGCCGAAGCCGAATCCACCCGGTCCACGGTCGGAATGAAACGCGACGATTGCGTCGTAGCTGTTGATCACCGAGATGATGCCGGCGACGTAGAAGAAGTACCGGTGGGTGTTCTGGATGATCAGCGGGAATCTGGTCTCGCCGGAGTAGTGGACGCGGGGCTCGGCCACCCCGCAGGCGGTGGGCGACTGCCATACCGTGCGGTAGTAAGCGCCGCGGTAGTAGTAGCAGGTCAACCGAAAGAGCAGCAGGAACGGCAGCGACAGCGCCGCGTACGGCAGCCACCATACGTCCGGCAGGATCTGCGGCCAGATGTCGCCGGCCTCGCCGCAGGCCTTGCTGAGGCACGGTGAGTAGAAGGGCGTCAGGTAGTGGTATTGCGGCACGAAGAAGTAGTTCTGCTGAAACGCGCGCACCGTCGCGTAGATGACGAATGCGGCGAAGCCCAGGTCGATCCTCAGCGGCGACAACCACCACCGGTCGGTGCGCAGCGTCCGTTGCTGGATGTGTGCGCGCGTTGGTGAAAAGACACCGGACGCAGGACGGTTCGCCGTTGGTGCGCTCATCGATTGTTCCTCTTCGAACGGGCTGTTGTTCGCAGAGTACACAGACTCAGCCGTTGGATTCTCGGCGGGCTTGAATTGTCAGGACCCACTGTGGCGCCCGACACCCTCGTCATCGACATCGCGCCAGAATTCGCTGTCGTAGTGGGCGTCTGGAATGGCGATCTTCTCGCCGGATTGCCGCACGGTATCGCGGGCTGAATCAATTCCGAAACATCTTTGTCAAGTAATATCGGCGTCGTTCTAGCCGGCTATCCAGCCGCCACCGCAGCGTGAGAGAAATCACGCCCGTGAGCCGGCAGGAATCGGCTCCAGCATCCGGTGGGGCGCACGGAGCACCCTGCTGACCGGATCGTCGCGCCCGTCGGGGCCACGTGGCCGGCGTGGCGGGTGCACCACGAGATCGGCTACCTCGGGAAGCAGTCCGCAGGTCGAGCACACGCGGTCTGGTCCGATCGTGCCGCCGCAGTCCGCGTGCCGGTAGCTGCGCCGGTGCGGTCGCTCGACATAGTTCTCGTTACCCCAACTGGCCAACGACCAGATAGTTGGCCACAGTCGCCGGCCCTTGGGGGTCAACACGTACTCGTCACGACCGCGGCTACCCGCGGCCCTGGTGAGCACGCCTTCGTCGACCAGAAGCGAAAGGCGTTCGCAGAGAACGGCTTTTGGAATTCCGAGGTGCGCGCGAAAGTCGCTGAACCGACGCACGCCGTAGAAGGCGTCGCGAACGACCAGCAGCGTCCACCGCTCGCCGACGATCTCGAGCGATCGCGCGATGGGACAACTCTCAGCGGTGTACTCGCGGGGCAGGGCCACGCTCGCATCCTACCCTTGCAGGTTCATTCACCGAACCATATACTCGCGGGTTATAAAGTTCGGTCAATGAACCATGGAAGAGGCGGATCAGATGGAGGTACCCGTGAACGTGTCCGAGCAGACGTCATGACCGGCTCTCGTCGCGAACAGCACGGCATGACTCGTGTCGACGTCGCCACCGGAATTCCCTTCGACGAGTTCATCAATGCGTTCGAGAAGGCGGCACCGCCGATCGATCGGGCGGCAATAGAGCGCATTGCCGCAGCTGGCGGCGACTGGGGCGACGTTCGCGCCGCCGTCGCGGAGAATGCGCCGAACGAGTTGATGGTGTACGCCAAGATCGACGCGACCGCGCTGTTCAATGTCGCCGGACATCGCACCCAGGCGATCGAGTACCTGCTCGGCAACCACGTGATCGCCGAGACGATGTTCCGTCACGACCCCAAGGCATTGTTGTACGCGCCGCTCCGCCTGCTGATCTACGGCGATGCAGACGGCAACGCGATCTTCACGATGGACCAGCCCAGCCAGGCATTCGGCAGTCTCGGCATTGCCGAGGTGACCAAAGTCGGTGAGGGGCTGGACCGCAAAGTGGTGAACCTGCTCCGCGTCATCGGGGTGGACGCCGAGCAGGCGTTCGCCGCGTAGCACGAATCCGGTGGAGCCGTTGCGCCCCACCGGATTCGGGTCGATCGCGAGAGTTGCCGCGTATTACTTGGTGATCGCGATGCGCTGTGCCTGCGTTCCGGCATACGCACCGGCGACGCGCACGGTCAGCACACCGGCGTCGTAGGACGCCGAGACGGCCTCACCGGTGATGTGCGTCGGAAGCTGGAACGACCGACGGAACGATCCGTACCGCACCTCGCGCAGCGTGCGCCCGTCCCTGTCCTCGGCGTTCTCGTCACGACGCTCGCCGTGGATGACCAAGCGGCCGTGGTCGACCTCGACGTTGACATCCTTGTCGACATCGACGCCCGGCAGTTCCAGCCGGACCACCGCGTCCTCGCCGTCCTTGACCACCTCAGCGGCAGGGCTGAACCCGCCGGCTACCGGCTTGACCCAGTCGGTCGCCGCGGCCGGGCCAAAGAAATCGCGCATCCAGCGGTCGACGTCCCATGCGGGTCGTGACCACAAGGTCAGGTTGCTCATCGTGTCTCCTCGTGCTCTGTGACTGCCGGCGCCCTGCCGGCTTCACATCTACAAACATGAGTCGACTACGCTTAAGTTCCATCAGCGCGTTCGCCCTGAGCGAACGGACACCGGCAGCGTCCGATTCACGTCATCCCGGAGGTTTCGTCGATCGCCAGCCGGTAACCGCGCTTGACCACTGTCGCGATAATGCCCCTGTCGCCCAATGCCTTTCGTAGCCGCAGCACCGCGGTATCCACGGCGTGAGGATCGCTGGCGCTGCCCGGCAGAGCCCGGAGCAGATCGCTGCGTGCGACGACGAAGCCCGGACGGTGCGCGAGCGCACGAAGGATCGCCATCGTGGCCGGCGACAGCGACTGGACCGCGTCGTCGATCATCACGCAGGAGCCGCGGATCTCGACCCGATGACCACCGGCCCGCAGCGTCCGCGACCGCAGCACGGGCAACTCCTCGGCGATGTGTCGGGCCAGTGCGGCCAGTCGCATCCGCTCGGGCCACGACGTCGGAACATCCAGGCGCACCAGTGGCGCAGCGGTGACCGGGCCGACGCACATGGCCCGGACGTCCGAACGCAGCGCGTCGAGCAGCTGTCCAGAGATGCGCAGGTCGGCGGCCCGCATCAGCGTCGCCGCCACTGCCGGTGCCGACGTGAAACTCACGGCGTCGAACTCGCGCATCGCGATCTGTGTGATCAGCTGGTCGAACTCGCCGCCGATTGGTGCGGGATTCCAGCGGTAGACCTTGATCGGGACGACCTCGGCGCCGGCGGAGCGCAGCTCGTCGAGGAACTCGGGAAACGGATCCCAATCTTTGCTGGCGCCGTGCAGCTGCACCGCGATACGACAACCGCTGACGCCGAAGTCCCGCAAGTATCGAGAGACCTCGCGGGAGGACTCGGATTCCGGGGACCACTCCTCGCGCAGGCCCGCGGCGTGCAGGGCGCCGGTGGCCTTGGGTCCGCGGGCCACGATTCGAGCTCTGGACAACGCCGCGGTCAATCGATCCGCCAGTCCCCATCCGTCGGCGGCGGCCATCCAGCCGCGAAATCCGACACCCGTTGTCGCGATCACGATGTCTGGCGGGTCGGCCACCAAAGCTTCTGTGTTGCGGCGTAATTCGTCATCGTCGGACAGTGCGACCATAGTGATTGCCGCGGCACTGGCGACCGTTGCGCCGTGGCGGTGCAGCAACGTGCACAACTCGCGGGCACGCCGCGCCGAGGTGACTGCCACCCGGTAACCGGCAAGCGACGGCGCGGGCGTGTCATTCATATGAGTTGTGTATGCCCGCGAAATTTCAGCGCGGTTACCGACCAATTGCTGAGGCGTTGCTCTCGTTGCGGGCGGTCAAGCGTCACCCGGGAGGGTCACCACACATTTCCGTCGCGCCAATCACAGGTCAGCGCCGCAGTCTCGTCCATGTCGATACCGAGCGGCAGGACGAACACCGACTCGTCGTCCTCGGGAGTCCGGGTCAGCCCGGTTGGCGCCAAGACCGAGGTCGGCCCGCGCCACGGCAGCCAGCCGCGCAGCGTGTAGAGCCGCTTACCGCGGTCCGAGGAGCTCAACGCACCGAGCTGATAGCCACCGCGGATCACTTGTTCACACGCGTCGAGTATCGCGATCGCCAAACCTTGGCCGCGCCAATCTTCGCGCACCGCAACAGCTTCGATATAACCGCAGCGCAACGCGACTCCGTGGTAAAGCAGGCGCCGCTGAATGACTGCTCCGTGCGCGATGATGGCGCCGCGATGCCAGATCAGGGCATGCATTCCGCCCAGTGCGTGTTCCCAATCGGTGTCGCTGAACTCGCCGGCGAACGCGTCGTTGACCATCTCATAGGCGCGCTGCCGAGCGTCGCTCGTCAGGTCGGCAGTGTGGACCAGGCGGGCGGTGTGTACCTGGGTGCGCACACTGCTGGTCTACCAGTTGGGCTAGTCCGACGCCACCGCACGCGACGCAGAAGCCGGCGCGGCCCTCGGGCGCATCCAATGCAGCCGCACATGCTGCCCCGGCCGTACCTGGGCCACCTTGTCCACATCTTGGTCGGCGATGACGCCGACCACCGGATAGCCGCCGGTGACCGGGTGGTCGGGACCGAGCACCACCGGTAACCCGTTGGGCGGCACCTGGATCGCGCCGCGGGTTGCACCTTCGCTGGGCAATTGACGGCCGGGGAAGCGGTGCGTCAGCGGGCGTCCCTCGAGCCTCATACCGACTCGGTCGCTGCGGTCGGAGACCATCCAGATGGTGTGCGGCAGGGCGTCGGGATCGGAGAGCCAGTCGTCCCGCGGCCCTGGCACCACCATGAGGTCCACCAGGTGTTCGGCGATCGGCGCCACCGGCGCCTGGTCGAGTTCGGGATACTCCTCGGTGTGTTCGCCGACCGGCAAGACGTCACCGGGTTGTAGTGGCAAGGGGCCGATCGCCGACAGCACGTCGTAGCTGCGGGAGCCCAGTACCGGTGTCACGTCGACGCCGCCGCGCACCGCCAGATAGCTTCGCAGCCCGGACTGCGGGACGCCCAGTGAGATCACTTCACCGTCACGGACATGCTGAATGCTGTTGGCGCCGAACATCGTTGCGCCGACGCGCGGATGCGGGTCGGCGCCGGTCACCGCGACGTCGAGGTCGCCGCCGCGGACCCGCGCGGAAAACCCGCCCAAGGTCACCTCGATGGTGGCTCGGTCGCCCGGGTTGGCTACCAGTCGGTTGGCCAGCGTGTGCGAACGCCGGTCGGCTGCCCCTGACCGGGTGACGCCGAGATGGGCAAGACCGACCCGTCCGAGGTCCTGGGTGAGGGCCAGCGGTCCGGTGCGCAGGATCTCCAACGTTGTCAAAGACTCCTCCTCGTTCTGGCTTTTCGCGCGCGTGCCCTAGGCGGGCCGGAACTGGACCCACATGCCCGGGGTCAGCAGCGCCGGGTCCGGCCGATCGATGTCCCACAGCACCGCGTCGGTGTGGCCTATCAGCTGCCAGCCGCCGGGTGAGCGACGTGGGTAGATGCCGGTGAATTCGCCGGCGAGGCCGACCGCACCGGCCGGGACGGATGACCGCGGGTCGGATCGTCGTGGTACCGCCAAGCGCGGATCGCCGCCGACGAGATATGCGAAACCCGGCGCAAAACCGCAGAATCCGACTTGCCAGGGGCTCGCGGTGTGGGCATCGATGACCTGAGCCGTGGTTAGTCCGGTGCGCTCAGCTACCTCGGCGAGATCGGCGCCATCGTAGACGACGTCGATCACCGTGGGCTCGGCCGGCGCGGTCGCCACGGCGTCGGGAGTGACCCGCAATGTGCGGAGTCGACGGCGGACTGTGCCCTGCCGGCCGGGGCCGTCGAGCTTGAGGAGCACGGTGCGAGCGGCCGGGACGATGTCGAGAACGCCGACGATCGCGGCGTCGCGCAGCGCAGCCGACCATGCCAATACGTCGGCGGTGCTGTCGAATTGGAGCAACAGCGCCTGGTCGCCGTAGTCGAGAACGGTGTCGGTCACGCTCAGCTCCATCGTCACGTTCATTACTCGACGGTAACCCCGTGCACGACGGGCGACCATGGCCCTAATGCAGGATGTTGGCGATCAGCGCAGGCAACTGATCAGCCACCAGCGGATAGCTCAGCGGGGAGGCGTAGGAGATGGCCCCGGCCTGATCTTTGGTGGTGAATACGCTGCGCGACCGCAGCGTATTCACGTCGGGGTTGGCCAGCAGGTCAGACTGATCCTGATCGCTCTCCGTCGTCCAGATCAGCAGGTCGGCGGCACCGAGAACCGACCTGATCTTGTCGCGTGGAATGAACGCACGCTGCTGATCGACGGCAAGACCGGTGATGCTGTCGGCGACGGCCAGGCCCATCTGGGTGAGGAACTCGGTGCGCCAACCGGTGGTCGCCACCGCGTTGTCTTGGTGGAGCTGTCCTTGCAGCAGCACGACCCGCTTGTTTTTGAACTGCGGATATTTGTCCGCGATCGCCGCGAAACTCTTGTCGACACCACTGATCAGCGAGGTGACCCGGCCAGGTTGGAAAACCGCCTGGCCGATAGCGGTCGCTTGGTCCTTCCACGGCTCGAAGAACGCGTAGCCGTCGGACTGCGCGAGCGTGGGCGCGATCGCGGACAACTTCTGGTAGGTGTCCTGGTCGAGTCCGGCGTCGGTGGCGACGATCAGATCGGGTTTGATGCCGGCGATCTTCTGCACCTGAATTCCGTTGTTCAGATTCAACACAACCGGTTTGGCGTTGCCGAGTTTGGGCAGCGCCCATGGCCACACCCCGAATGGCTGATCGCCGAACCAGCTTGTCACCGCAACCGGCACCACCCCGAGCGCCAGCAGATCGTCCTGGCCGGTGAACCCGGCGCTGACCACTCGCTTGGGTGGTTGGGGGATGGTCGTCTCACCGAAAACGTGCGTGATGGTCACCGGCCCGCTGCCACCGGCGGCGGCAGACGGTGGTTTGTGCGACGAGCACGCCGCGGTGCCTGTGAACGCGAGCAGTCCTGCTGCCGTGCCGGCGCGCAAGAATCCCCGTCGATTCCAGTGCTCGTGCATCGCGTGAGTTTATAGCGTTCACTCGACGTCTCGGTTTTGTCCAGTGGGCCGCGTCGGCTGCTTCCCCCATGGGCTGTAGTCGGCAATCAGCTGCTCCTGCGGTGGCCGCTGTTCGTTTGGCACATGCTGCAGGTTGATCCGGATCCGGTACCAAATCGAACTCGGTCCGCGCATGCCGTCGACCAGCACGTCGGCCGGCTGCAGGCAATCGGCGGCGACGGGATGGCGGTCGCGCCAGGTGGCCAGGGCGGCCATCGCCTCATCTTTGGTTTTGGTGCGGGCGATCTCGATGAGCGGCATCGCGGACTGCCGCCGGCCCGTTCCCGCGCCGCGGCGCGCACCCTTGGGCGCCTTCTCCGCGGGTCCCAATTCCTCAGCCAGCGTGAGCAAACGGTCAAGGCTGCCGGCAGTGTCGTTCATTGCCGCCCACGGGTCCCCGAGGTCGGCGAACCGCTGCGGCATCGTCGCCACCGTGAACGCGGCGGGATCGCAGCTCGCGACCTCGTCCCATCGCAGTGGCGTGGAGACCCGAGCGTCCGGGGTGGCCCGCACCGAATATGCCGACGCGACGGTGCGGTCCTTGGCGTTCTGGTTGAAGTCGACGAACACGCCCTCGCGTTCTTCCTTCCACCATCGGCTGGTCGCCAGCTCGGGTGCGCGTCGCTCCACCTCCCGCGCCACCGTTTGCGCTGCCAGCCGCACCTGCCGAAACGACCAGCTCGGCACGATGCGCGCATAGATATGGAAACCGCGCGATCCGGACGTCTTGGGCCAGGCGATCAGCCCGTAGTCCTCGAGCACTTCGCGGGCCACCTGTGCGACGTCGAGGATCTGTCGCCATCCCACACCGGGCATCGGGTCCAGATCGACGCGTAGCTCGTCGGGGTGGTCCAGGTCGCTGGCCAGCACCGGATGCGGATTGAGGTCGACGCAACCCAGATTGATCGCCCAGGCCAGCCCCGCCGCATCGTGGATGACGGCTTCCTTGGCCGAGGTGCCGGATGCGTAGCGCAACTCGACCACGTCGACCCAGTCGGGCCGTTTTTCCGGCGCTCGTTTTTGAAAAATCGCCTCCTCGCCGATGCCTTTGACGAACCGTTTCAGGATCATCGGACGCTCGGCCACGCCCCGCAGCGCACCGTCGGCGACGGCCAGGTAATAGCGGATCAGGTCAATTTTGGTGTGGCCGGCTCGGCCATCCTGACCGGGGAAGACCACCTTGTCGGGATGGGTGACCTCGACCTGGCGTCCGGCTACGTCCAGTGACACCGGCCCCATGGGTCGATGGTAATTCCGCGGGCCTTTCCGGCTTGGGTGCGACCTGCGTCACATAGGGTGGGAGGATGCCTAACCTCATTGATCTGCCCGGGCAAGCGGTGGCCAAACTCCAGCAATATGCCGAGCGCGGGGCATCTGAACTGCATTATCTCCGCAAAATCATCGAGTCCGGCGGGTTTCGTCTGGAGCCTCCGCAGAACTACGCCGCGATGGCGGCAGAGATTCTCAAGTGGGGCGAGATCGGCATGCTGCCGTCGTTCAACGCCCGACGCACACCCCACCGCGCGGCGATCATCGACGACGAGGGCACGCTGACCTACAAGGAACTCGACGAGGCTGCCAATGCGGTTGCCCACGGCCTGCTTGCCAAAGGTGTGCGTGGCGGGGACGGTGTCGCGATCTTGGCGCGTAACAACCGCTGGTTTGCCGTTGCGGAGTTCGGGTGCGCGCGGGTCGGGGCCCGCATCATCCTGCTCAACAGCTCGTTCTCCGGCCCGCAGATCAAAGAAGTCTGCGAGCGCGAGGGCGCCAAGCTGATCATTTACGACGACGAGTACACGAAGGACGTGAGCAAGGCCGACCCGCCGTTGGGCAAGCTGCGGGCGCTGGGCGTCAACCCCGATAGCGATGAGCCGTCGGGCAGCACCGACGAGACGCTGGCCGACCTGGTCGCCCAACACAGCAAAGCGCCGCCGCCCAAGGCCAGCAAGCATTCGTCGATCATCATCCTGACCAGTGGCACCACTGGGACCCCGAAGGGCGCGAACCGCAGCACGCCGCCGACGTTGGCGCCGATCGGCGGCATCTTGTCCCATGTGCCCTTCAAGGCCAACGAGGTGACCTCGCTGCCGGCGCCCATGTTCCACGCTCTGGGTTTCTTGCACGCCACCATCGGGTTGTTTTTGGGCTCGACGCTGGTGTTGCACAACAAGTTCAAACCGGCCGGTGTATTGGAGGACATTGAGGAGCACAAGGTGACTGCGGTCGTCGTCGTGCCGGTGATGTTGTCGCGGATGCTCGATGCGCTGGAAAAAATGGACGACAAACCCGATCTGTCGAGCTTGCGGATCATCTTCGTTTCCGGCTCGGCGCTGGGCGCCGACGTGGCCGAGCGGGCGCTCAAGGATTTCGGTCCGGTCGTCTACAACATGTACGGCTCCACCGAGATCGCCTTTGCCACCATCGCTGAGCCCAAGCACCTCGAGCACAACTCGTCGACGGCGGGGCCAGTGGTCAAGGGGGTGAAGGTCAAGATCTACGACGACAACGGCAAGGAGTTGCCGCAGGGCGAAGTCGGCCGGATCTTCGTCGGCACGAGCTTCCCGTTCGAGGGTTACACGGGCGGTGGGGGCAAGCAGATCATCAACGGCCTACTGTCTTCCGGCGATGTCGGCTATTTCGACGAGCGCGGCCTGCTCTACATCAGCGGCCGCGACGACGAAATGATCGTCTCCGGCGGCGAAAACGTCTTCCCAGCCGAGGTCGAGGACCTGATCAGCGGGCATCCCGACGTGGTGGAGGCCACCGCGCTCGGTGTCGAGGACAAGGAATGGGGTCATCGACTGCGCGCCTTCGTGGTAAAGAAGCAGGGCGTCGAGCTGGACGAGGACACCGTCAAGCACTACGTCCGTGACCATCTGGCCAAGTACAAGGTGCCGCGCGAAGTGATTTTCCTCGACGAGTTGCCGCGCAACCCGACCGGGAAGATCCTCAAGCGCGAACTGCGCGAGATCGACGCCGACTAGCGGATAGACGGCTCATCCGTCGAATCCTGTTGCGCCGTCCAGTTGTTCGCGCAGGATGTCGAGTTGTCCGGTATGACGGGCCGTCTCCTCGATCATGTGCACGTAGATCCAGCGCAGCGAGACCGTCCCGAAGCGACGATGCGGCACCTCGTGATCGAGCGGGTACCGCGCGGCGATCCGCCGGGACTCCTCGCACTGGCTCTGGTACTCGGCCAGCAGCGTCGGTAGCGATTCCTTCGGAAGGAATTCGAACTCCCAGGACCGTTCGTGCGCTCGACGGTTGTCGTTGCTTCGTTCCTGCAAAAGCTGTTCGAACCAGCCGTACTCCGCCCAACGCAGGTGCTTGATCAGCCCGCCCACAGTTGTCGGCGACGTGACGAGTGCGCGGCGGGCATCGACATCGGAAAGACCGGAAGCTTTGCGTGCCACGATGTCTCGATAGTCGTCTAGAAATGCCTCCAGTGTTGCCCGCTCGCCCGCCAGCGGTTGTTGGCGACGATCCGGAGGCGGCGTTTCTGCCATGACCGCGAAGCTAGCACCGCGCGCGTTCGCGATCAGCGCCGGTCCCGAATGCTCCGTGTCACCTCGGCGGAAAGCTTGGGGTCGGCCAACAGCTGCTCGATGAGCGCGCTGATGACTTCTTGTCCAGTGACGCGCGCGTATCCGAGCCGGTCGGCTGCTTCGCGCTGCCAGATGTCAAGAGCCCGGTGTGTGGCGGGGGACAGATCGACGGTGCGTCGCGTGCGTTGGCTGCGTGACGGTGGGTCGGGTTTCGGGTGATCGAAGTTCCGCCGGATGCTCGTGATGCGTTCGGTGCGCGCCGAGGCATCGGCGCGAGCGGCCGGTTTGGCTCGAAACGACGGCGAGCTGGGTTCCATGTGGCTGGTTCGACCTTCGGTAGGCGTGTGTTTTCAGTAGATCAGGACATAAGTATGTCCGTCAAAGCGCAGGCACGCTCCCTTTGCCGGCCGTACGGCGTGTCCGAGGCCCGGATGTTGTGTTCAGGGGCAGCGAACCCGTCGCGAAGCCGGAGGCGGAGCGTGTCGAAGAACAAGCTGTACTAATTCGTGATTGCTGTTGGACATACTGAGTTTAGCACTGATACACGTAGAGTGGTCAACAGATCGTTCGCCAGATTGGCTAATATGGAACATTCCGTAGTCCGTATTTCGCAGAGTACTGAAATGCAGATACTTAGGTCATGAGTGGTGGATGTACTGACTTCAGTGGACTCATACAAAGCTATCTAACTGCATCGATGGTGATCATTAGATACTGATACCAGTATGAATGGAGCTTGTGAGATCAGGACCGCAGTAAAATAGGAATGGAACTACTCAGTAATGTGTGTTCGATATAGAGAAGTAGCTATCGAAGGATTCGAAGTATTCTTAGGGCAATTAAGAGGGTAATTTACCATTTGCTAAGTATCAGAATCTAGCGTTCTTGGTAGCGGTTCACCAGGACTTCCCAAGGACGAAGGAGCACTCAAATGATCAGTTCACTGTCTTCGGCCCGTCGCCTCGCCGCCAGCGCAGTAGGCGCAAGCGCGGTGGCAGGCGCAATGTTGTTCGGCGCCACCCCCGCTGCCAACGCCGCCCCTGCGCCGGCGCCGCAGAGCGTCGGCTTTGCCCATGTCGCTCCCGCCGGAGGTCACCCCGAGCCGGTTCGCGGCGGAGGTTGGGGCCATGGTCGGGGCGGCTTCGGTCGCGGCGGCGGTTTCGGTCGCGGCAACGGCGGCTGGGGTCGCGGCAACGGCTGGGGCCACCGCGGCTGGGGCTGGGGGCACCGCGGCTGGTGGTGAGCCTCACTCAACGGGTGGACGCCGGCAGCCTCGCTACGCGTAGAGACGAAGCTCGCCGGCACCTGGTAAACAAAATCCACGCCGATCTGACACATGTCAGGTGGCGTGGATTTTTATGTGCAGGGACCGCCGGTCGCAGGGCAGCCAGATAGCCGTTTGGCGTCGACGTCTAGCTGCAGCCTCCGAGGTGCGCCGTCGACGGAGAAACTCGTCCCTCTCGCAGGCGGTGTGTTGGGGTCGCCGATCGCGGCCTCGCCGCCGAAGCAACGGCGTCACCTCGGCCGGGGGCAGCAGCATGGATTCGTTCGACGGGAACCCGACGCTGGGTTCCTCGCGGCTGGGCGACGCGCTCTCGGCGTGAGTTGTCAGTAGATCAGGGCATAAGTATTTAGGACTAAAGTGTCATCGATTGCTGGTGGTGACATAAATATATGCAGGACGCAGCCATTATGCCAATAAAACGTTCGCATATCGGTTTAATGCGAGATACTGAAAGAATAGATGCGGCTTTACTGATGTGCGAAATTACTCAGGTGATGCGTTAAGGAGGCGCTGGCAGAATTACAGACGCCAGTGCCCTTTGAGCTGGTCTTATACCGCCTCCGTAGCTGCGTTGGGATACCTTTGAGTGGCGAAGGGAAGAATGCAATATGTGGCAACGTGGCAGATATCAGTATTTGCAGAACCGATTATCGAGGCGATGGCAAGAAGGGCCGCGACAGTTTTTCTAAGGTAAATTGATAGAGTAATTTAGCGTTTGCTAAGAATTGCCGTTTAACGTTCTTCGTGTCGGTCCCAATTGATTTAAGGAGAAACCAAGATGTCGATTTCACTCTCGCTAGCCCGTCGTCTCGCAGCCGGTGCAGTTGGCACAAGCGCGGTGGCCGGTGCGATGCTGTTCGGCGCCCTGCCCGCGGCCAACGCCGCGTTGGCGCCTGCACCCCAGACGGTCGGCACGGCCCATGTCGCCCCCGTGTGGTGGGGTCACCACCACCACAGCCACCGCCACGGCGGCATCCACATCGCTTAGGCCTCGGCCGGCTCAGCCCGCCGAGAAACAAATCCACGCCGGTCAGACAGTTGTCTGGCCGGCGTGGATTTTTGCGCGCAGGACTACGGGTCGCGCGGCAGCCCCAGCAGCCGCTCGGCGATGATGTTGAGCTGCACCTCCGACGTACCGCCGTAGATGGTGGTGGCGCGGCTGGACAGGAGGAATTCGTCCCACTTGCCAGGCGGTGTGTCCGGGTCACCGATCGCCGCCTCGGCGCCGAACGAGGACACGGCGAACTCGGCGTAACCCTGGCCGGTGCGCATCGACAGCAGCTTGGAGATCGCGGCCGACGGCATGGCGTCACCCCCCGCCAGGGTCAGCAGCGTCGAGCGCAGGTTGAGTAGCTTGGCCGCATGCCCTTCGGCGATCAAGTGCCCGGCGCGGTGTCGAGCGACCTGATCGAAATGGCCGTCGCGCACGAACTCAACGAGTTGCGGCAGGCTGGCCAGGAAGTTCAGGTCGCTGCCGCCAATCGAAACCCGTTCCGCGGTCAGGGTGTTGCGGCTGACCTCCCAGCCACGATTCACCTCGCCGAGCACAAACTCATCGGGCACGAACACGTCGTCGATGTAGACGGTATTGAAGAACTCTTGGCCGGTCAGTTCGCGTAGCGGCTTCACCGTTACGCCTTCGCTCTTCATATCCAGCAGAAAGTAGGTGATGCCATTGTGCTTAGGGGCGTTCGGCTCCGTTCTCGCCAGCAGCGCGCCCCACTGGGAGAACTGTGCGGCCGTCGTCCAGATCTTCTGCCCGCTGATCCGCCAGCCGCCGTCGACGCGGGTGGCCTTGGTGCTCAGACCGGCCAGGTCAGAACCGGCACCCGGCTCGGAAAACAGCTGGCACCAGATCATCTCGCCGCGGAAGGTCGGCGGTAAGAAGCGCTGCTTTTGCTCCTCGGTCCCAAACGCGACGATCGACGGGATGATCCACGCGGCGATGCCGACCTGCGGTCGCTTGACGCGCCCGCTGGTGAACTCCTGGGCGATGATGATCTGCTCTACCGGGCTCGAGGCGCGGCCCCACGGTGTCGGCAGGTGGGGCAACACCCACCCGCCCTCGGCGAGAGCGACCGTGCGCTGTTCGCGGTCCAGCTTCTTGATCGCGGCGACCTCGGATCGGATCTCTTCCCTGAGCTTTTCGGTATCAGGGTCCAGGTCGATGTCGATCGCGCGCATACCGGTGGTCGTCGCGGTATCGACCACTTTTTGCGGGTACTCCGAGCCGCGACCGAAGCCGGCGGCCAAAATCAGCGCGCGACGGTAGTACACGCCTGCGTCGTGCTCCCACGTGAAGCCGATGCCGCCGTGCACCTGGATGCAATCCTGCGTGCAGCGTTGGGCCGCGGCGGGTGCCAACGTGGCTGCCACGGCGGCGGCGAATTCGACGTGCTCGCTGGCTTCGTCGATCGCCCGGGCGGCGTCCCAGACTGCCGCGGTGGCCCGCTCGGTGTCGGCGACCATCTCGGCGCACTTGTGTTTGATGGCCTGGAACTGGCCGATCGGCCTGCCGAACTGTTCGCGGATCTTGGCGTAATCCGCGGCCGTGTCGGTGGCCCATCGTGCGACCCCGACGGCCTCGGCCGACAACAGCGTCGCGATCAGCGCACGCGCAGCGACCACACTCAGGTTGCTCAGCACGGCATCGTCGTCGACTTCGACGGCGTTGACGCGCACATGGGCGATCGGCCGCAGCGGGTCGACGCTGGTGACCGGTTCGATCTCGAGTTGGTCCGCGCGCAGCACAACCCATTCTTCGCCGCTGTCGATCGCCACCGGTAACACCAGCAGCGACGCCTCGCCGGCCGCGGCGACCGCCCGGATCTCGCCGCGAATCACCAATGTCTTTTCGTCGGGGCCGTGCCGCGTCGCGGTCAGTCCAGAGGCCAGTGCGTACGCGGCGATGGCCGTGCCGGATGCCAGATCGGTCAGCACCTTGGTGTCCGGATCGTGTGCCGCGATCAGTGCGCTGGCGATGGCCGACGGCACGAACGGGCCGGGTACCGCGCCGTAACCGAACTCGGCGAGTACAACGGCGAGCTCGAGGATCCCGAAACCCTGCCCACCGACAGACTCGGCCAGGTGTACGCCCTGCAAGCCTTGATCCGCCGCGGCCTGCCAATACGGCGGTGGGTTTTTGATGGGTGTCTCCAGCGCGGCGTGCAAGACCTCGGACGGCGCCACCCGCGCCATCAGGGACCGCACCGAATCGGCCAGGTCTTGATGCTCAGGAGTTATCGCGATCGGCATTGGTCGCCTTCCTTGGTTTTCCCGGGGCCTATGACAGCTCGACCCCCAATCTAATAACCGGTGGGTTGGTTGACTACGTGGGCCAGCGGCTGCCCGTCCCGCAGTCGGCGGCAGTTGGCTGGATTGTTCAAGGCCTCGGTCAGCCATCGCCGCATGGTGTCGACCGTGTACCAGGTGACGTGCGGCGTGAGCACGACGTTGTCCAATTCGAGCAGCGGGTTGTCCGGCAGCACCGGTTCCTCACCGAACACATCCAGGCCGGCGGCGGCCAACCGGCCGGCGCGAAGCGCGCCGACCAGGGCGTCTTCGTCCACAATCGCACCGCGCGAGGTATTGACCAGTACCGCAGTGGGTTTCATGCCGGCCAGCGCGGCCTCGCCGAGCAGACCGCCGGTGTCGGCCGTCAGCGGGAGGTGCAGCGACACGATGTCGCTTGCGGCCTGGGGCACCTCCCGCTTGTGGGGGACAGTTCCGCCAACGGACGCCAGCCGGGCAGCCCGTCGTCGCGGGTACTGGTGTGTAACACGTTGGCGCCCATCGCGGTCACGATGCGTGCGACCTGCTTGGCGACGTTGCCGTACCCGACCAGTCCGACGGTGCAAGCGCCGATATCGCGGACTGTTTCGCCCAGCTGTGGATCGGACGGCCAGCCTCGGCCTTCGCGGGTCGCACGGTCCAGCGCAGGCAGGCGGCGCAGGGTGGCCAGCATTAGCAGCACCGTTCCCTCGGCTACCGACGGCGCGTTGGCACCGGGCATGTTGGCGACGGCGATCCCGCGATGGGTGGCCGTGTCGACGTCGATGGTGTTGACCCCGACGCCGAACTTATGAACCAGCCGCAGTCGGATCGCACGCGACAGGTCGGCGCCGGAAAGCGGCTTCAGCACATGCCACAGTACGTCGGCTTCAGGTAACTCCCGGTCGAACGTGGCCTGCGACTCAGCGGAGTCGTCATCGGCGCACCAACGGACGTCCAGCCAATCAGCCTCCGATGCAAGGAAATCCAGCATCCTGGGACCGGGGACGAAGTGAGCGAGGACCCTTAGCGCCAACGCTTGGCAATCCATCTGGCGATGGTGTCAGCCTGCTCACCGCGCGCCCCCGGCGTGGTGAAGTAATGGTCGGTGTTGATCGAACACAGCGATTTGTCGCTGCCGGCCACCGCGTCGTAGATGCGTTGGGCGTCCGAGGGGAACACACCGGTGTCGGCCTCGGCGTTGATCACCAAGGCAGGGCAGGTGATTCGAGCCAGATGCGGCTCGGCCCTGGTTTGGGCGGTTCGCAAACTCCACATCGCCAGCCAACTTCGCAGGGTGCAGGCCGCCGCGATGCCGTGCGCGGAACGGTTGGCCTTGGCCGGGACGCCGGCATAACAGGTATTCGGCTGGCGTTTCGTCGGCTCAATGGTTGGATCGACCATCCGCGGATCGGCCCACGTCCTCATCACGGTAAACGGCCGATCTGAAAACCCCGCTGCCCGAACCCGTTTCAGCTCCGTCTCGACCCAATCGGTGATCGTGTTGTTCCGCGCTACCTGGGCCGACCTGTACCGGGCCAGGAACTCCGGCGAATACGGCGGTCCGTTGCGTTCGTCGAACAGATCGAGGTCGGGATCGGTGGCGATGGGATCGTTCTCGTCGACGACGGCGCCGTCCATCCAGGCGGTCAGCACGTCCGGGCGGCCCGGGTGCGCGGCGCTGGCCACGTAGCCGTCAGCCGGCGGCAGGTCGGTCAGTCCGGCGGCCGGTCGCATGCCGGTCAGCGGCGTCACGTGTGGGTCGAGCGCCTGCGCCTGGTAGGCAGCCATCAGTGATCCGCCGCCGGAATTGCCCAGCAGCAGAATGGTTTCCACTGCCTGCGTCTCGCGCAACCAGCGAACTCCGACGCCGATGTCGACCAGCGCATGGTCGAGGAGAAAGCTGCTCTCGAAACCGCGAAACCTGGTGTTCCAGCCCAGGAATCCGATACCGCGGGTCGCCAGGTAGTCGGCGAGGTAGTGCTCGGAGAAGTCGATTTGGTAGTGGGCGGCAATGACCGCCGCCTTCGGTTTACGGCCGACGCCACGGTGATACAGTCCCTGGCAAGGGTGTCCACCCGCGCCGGCGCGCCTGGCGGTCGGCGACGGTAGCCCGACGAATTCTCGGATAACCCCGGGCGTGCCGGCCGTGCGAGTCACTCAGCGGCCCTCCTTGTAGTAGACGGCTCGGTAGAAGATGTTTGCCAACGTGGTGCTGCAGGCCTCCTGGTCGGGGTCGCCACGACGGCGACCGCATTCAGCTGCGGGTCATCACCTGCGCAATAGCCGTCGGATCGATCGCGCCGCACCGTCTCGGGGATGAACGAGGTTGGAATAACACAGATTCCGGCGCAATGCTGGGCGAAGTCGTCGTTGATCATCGCCGGCTCTGACACGCTGATCATCTCCGCCGGCAGGTGCTGGCAGGTGTGCCAGTGTGCCGCCGTGGCCTGGGTGACCGGCTGCGCCCGCACACCGACTTCGTCGCGGAACCGCGGCGCCCATTCGCGGACCATCGTCTCTTGGAGTCGTCGTCGTGGTAGAAGGACGCCGTCGACCGCCCAGCCTGGGCCGCGGCTCGTCGGTAGCGCTGCGCAACGGATCGGCTGATCGGCCACGGTGGACACCAACGGGCCTCCTTCGTCCTGACCGTGCGATCGCTGCGATCCCGAGAACGCCATTTTCTCCGGGATAGAGCTGAATCCGATGTTAGGTTCAGATTTGGATCTCCGCCACGGAACCAGCGAATCGCAACGCCGACGGACGGGAGTCGCGGGATGATCAAGCCGCACAACGTCAATTCCGAATTCGACCTCGGCGGCATCAACCACGTCGCGCTGGTGTGCTCGGACATGGCTCGCACCGTGGACTTCTACAGCAACACCCTCGGCATGCCGTTGATCAAGTCGCTCGACCTGCCGCGCGGCGCCGGACAACATTTCTTCTTCGACGCTGGCAACGGCGACTGTGTCGCGTTCTTCTGGTTCGCCGACGCGCCCGACGGGGTGCCCGGCCTTTCGTCGCCTGCCGCGATCCCGGGCATCGGCGACATCACCAGTGCGGTCAGCACCATGAACCACCTGGCGTTTCACGTGCCGGCTGAGAAGTTCGACGCCTACCGTCAGCGTCTCAAAGACAAAGGGGTGCGGGTCGGCCCGGTGCTCAATCACGACGAGAGCGCGACGCAAGTCGCGGCCGCGGTGCATCCCGGTGTCTACGTGCGATCGTTCTACTTCCAGGATCCCAACGGCATAACTCTCGAGTTTGCCTGCTGGACCAAGGAATTCGGGACACATGATGCGCAGGCTGCGCCGAAGACGTCGGCCGATCGCCGCGTTCCGGCCGCGCATTAGCTGGGCCACATTGGCGTCAGTCGCGGTACAAATCGGGGTCGGCGAGCTCGTCGAGAAGCGACGCGAGCTGGTCGACCAACTGGTCGGCTTCGAGCCGCACCTCGCCGGCCAGCCAGGCACCGATCGTCTGGGCCACCCCGCCGACCACGAAATGCGCAGCGGCCTTGATGCGATCGTTTTCCGTTACCCGCAGCGCATTCTCGACGTGACGGCCGGACAGCATCGCGAACAGGGCGCTGGATTCGACGCGCTTTCGCACCAGCACGGCGTTGGCCAACTGCGCGCTGAACAGCAGGCGGCCCACCCGCGGATCCCCGCCGATCGTGCAGACGATGTTGGCCATGCCGGCGCGGGTCTGCTCGTGCGGCGGCGCGGCGGCGACCGCGGCCTGCGTGGTGGCGGCCAGCTCGGCGATCACCCGGTCGAACACCGCCGCGACGAACTCGTCCTTGTCGGCAAAGCTTTCGTAGAAGTAGCGGGCGGTCACACCGGCCCCTCGACAGATGCCGCGGACCGTGAGTTCTGTGGCGTTGTCGGCCCCCAGTAGATCGAGGCCGGCCTCTAACAGCCTGGCCCGGCGCGTTGCCTGACGATCGGCGGCCTCGACGCCACGGTACGGCCGCGCACTGGTCGTCTCCGCAAAGGCCATGTTTCCCATCTTGACACCAGTGCCCGCCGCGCTGCAATATCAGGAAACATGCGTTCTCAGAATTGGCGGAAAGAGTGCGATGGCCCTCAGTGAACCAATCCGGCATGCCGAGCGCGCCGTGAGTGATCCGCCGGTCAGCGGGCCGGGTCGCCGGAGCCCGCGGCCAACGCCCAAGCTCGACGACACGCTGATGGGGCTGGCGCTGCTGCTCGGACCGGCGAACGTGATCATGCAGCTGGCCCGGCCCGGTGTGGGCTACGGCGTGCTGGAGAGTCGTGTCGAGAGCGGCCGTATCGACCTGCATCCGATCAAACGCGCCCGGACCACGTTCACCTATCTCGCGGTGGCCATGGCCGGCACCGAAATACAGAAGGCGGCGTTTCGCCGCGCGGTCAATCGTGCTCACGCGCAGGTCTACTCGACGCCCGACAGTCCGGTCGAATACAACGCCTTCGACCCCGATCTGCAGTTGTGGGTCGCGGCTTGCCTGTACAAGGGCGGGGTGGACTTCTATCGCACGTTCCTCGGCGAGATGGACGAGCAGGATGCCGACCGCCACTACCGCGAGGCGGTGGTGCTCGGCACCACACTGCAGGTGCCGTTGGAGATGTGGCCGCCTGACCGGGCGGCGTTCGACCGCTACTGGCAGCAGCAACTGGACAAGGTCCACATCGACGACACCGTGCGTGAATATCTCTATCCGATAGCGGTGGGCCGGATACAGGCCCTGCCGCTGCCGGAGGTCGTGCGTCGGCAGCCAGAAAAACTCGGGCTGCTGATCACCAGCGGCTTTCTGCCGCAACGCTTCCGCGAGGAGATGCGATTGCCGTGGGACGCCGCCAGGCAGCGGCGCTTCGACCGGTTGATCGCCGTGCTGCGCACGGTGAACAACGCGATGCCGCGGTGTGTCCGGCGCTTCCCATTCAATGTGTTGCTGTGGGATCTGGACCGGCGGATCAAGGCCGGCCGCCCGTTGGTGTAGCCGAATACCCCTTACCGGCAAGGGGTCTTGTTCTACGACACTGCGTCGTATTGAATGCCGGTCGTGTCTCTTCGTGGCTGTCGCACCCACGTAACCGCGCAGCTGGGCGCGCGTAGGGTCGGTTGCCGTGCGTACTGACGACGACAGCTGGGACATCACCACAAGTGTCGGTTCGACCGCGTTATTCGTGGCCACCGCTCGAGCATTGGCGGCGCAAAAACCCGACCCGTTGGCGGTCGATCCGTTTGCCGAGATTTTCTGCCGGGCGGTGGGCGGTGCCGCGGCCGACGTGCTCGACGGCAAAGTTCCCGAACACCAACTGAAAACCCCCGACTGGGGCAACCATTTCGTCACCTTCCAAGGTGCTCGCACCCGCTACTTCGACGACTACTTCCGGCGGGCCGCCGATGCCGGGGTCAGGCAGGTCGTGATCCTGGCCGCCGGTTTGGACTCCCGCGCCTACCGACTGCCCTGGCCCGACGCGACGACGATCTTCGAGTTGGACCGTCCCCAGGTTCTCGACTTCAAGCGTGAGGTGCTCGCCGAGCATGGGGCCAAACCCAACGCCGAGCGCCGTGAGGTTGCCATCGACCTGCGCGATGATTGGCCGACGGCGTTGCGAGACAGTGGGTTCGACCCCGCAAGGCCCTCGGCGTGGATCGCCGAGGGCCTGTTGCTCTATTTGCCTGCCGATGCGGAGGAGAAGCTGTTCACTGGCATCAACGCGCTGGCCAGCCCGCACAGTCACGTCGCGGTGGAAGATAGCGCCCCGATGTCGCCCGACGAATATGAGGCCGCCGTCGAGCAAGAGCGCGCGGCCGCCGCCGAAGGCGAACGGCGGGTGTGGGCCCAGTTGGTCTACAACGAACGGCACGCTCCGGCCGATCAGTGGTTCGACGAGCACGGCTGGGTCGCGGTGCCGACACCGTTGGCCGACTACCTGCGAGGGGTGGGCCGCCCGGTTCCCGGGCCGCAATCGGAAGCCCGGTCCATGATCGCTCGCAACACATTGGTCAGGGCGGTCAAAAAGTGAATACGGCATGCAGTAGAGTCCTTTGCTAATGACATCCATTTTCATTAAGCCGTGTGCCGATAGTTCGGTTACCTATTTGTCTCGTCACGCCCAAAAAGCGTTGCGGGTCGCCGAAATGTCGACTGACCTGCGGCGCTTAGGCTTTCGCAGGTGCATGACTGAGGCGGCGCCTGCAGCCGATAAGTGCCTCTCGACACCGAAGTTATGTGATGCTAACTTCGCCGGAAGTTAGCTTAGGCAATACTATGTCCGAAGGGGAGACTGAGGCGTGGAGATCGCTGATACCGGTATCATCGCCACCCGGCCAGCAACGGTCCGGGTGGACGACGACGTAACAAGCCGATTCGCGACGTGTTGCCGGGCGCTCGGGCTGAGCATCTATGACCGCAAGCGTCCGGCAGACCTGGCCGCCGCGCGGTCCGGGTTTACCGGCCTTGTCCGTATCGCGCATGACCAGTGCGATGCGTGGGTCGGACTGGCCGCCGCCGGCGACGTGTCCAGCCATGTGCTGGAAGCGATTTCGCATAACGCCGCGACCGCGGGAGTGCTGCAGCGCCAAGTGGAACTGGTGCCGGGCGCCCTGGGATTTCACTACGACACCGGACTGTATCTACGATTCCGCGCGACCGAGCCCGACGATTTCCACCTCGCCTATGCCGCGGCGCTGGCAGCTGACGGGCGGTTCGCTGACGCGCACACGCTGGTCAGCGATGTCACCCGGCGTCGACCGAGCTCACAGGAAGCCCGCTGGATCACCTCGACCATCCACTACCGGGCCGAACGCTGGGCGGATGTGGTCAAGCTGCTGTCGCCGATCGTCAACGACCCCGGCCTCGACGAGCACTTCGCCCACGCCGTCAAGATCGCGCTGGGGATCTCCCTGGCACGGCTGGGAATGTTTGCCGCGGCGTTGTCGTACCTCGAAGAACCGGACGGTCCGGTCGCCGTCGCCGCGGTAGACGGCGCGCTGGCCAAGGCGCTGGCGCTGCGTGCGGACGGCGACGAGGACACCGCACGCGAGGTGCTGCAGGACCTCTACGCCGCCAACCCGGTGAATGCCCAGGTTGAAGAGGCGCTGACGGATTCCAGCTTCGGCATTGTGCCCACCACCTCGGACCGCATCGACGCCCGCACCGACCCCTGGGACCCTGCGACCGAGCCCAAGCCGGGTGACTTCGTCGACCCCGGAGCTCAGGAGCGCAAGGCCGTGCTGCTGGCCGAGGCCGAGCGTGAGCTGGACGAGTTCATCGGCCTGGAAAAGGTCAAAGATCAGGTGGCGCGGCTCAAGAGTGCGGTGGCAATGGAGCTGGTGCGTAAGGCGCGCGGGTTGGAAGTGGCCCAGCGCACCCACCACCTAGTGTTCACCGGGCCACCCGGCACCGGCAAGACCACGATTGCCCGCGTCGTCGCGAAAATCTATTGCGGCCTTGGCCTGTTGAAGAAAGAGAACATCAAAGAGGTGCACCGCGCCGATCTGATCGGCCAACACATCGGGGAGACCGAGGCGAAGACCAATGCGATCATCGACAGCGCATTGGACGGTGTGCTGTTCCTCGACGAGGCCTACGCTCTGGTTGCCACCGGCGCCAAGAACGACTTCGGTCTGGTGGCCATCGACACCTTGCTGGCCCGGATGGAAAACGACCGGGACCGGCTGGTCGTCATCATCGCGGGCTACCGCGCCGACCTGGATCGGTTCCTGGACACCAACCAAGGTCTGCGATCGCGGTTCACGCGCACCATCGACTTCCCGTCGTATCAGCCAGCCGAATTGATCGAGATCGCCAACTTCATGGCCACCAGGCGCGACAGCGCCTTCGAGCAGTCGGCGCTCAGTGATCTCGAGTCGCTGTTCGCTCACTTGGCCAGCACTACGAAGGAAGATGCGGTGGGTGTGGAGCGGCGCGGTCTCGATATCGCCGGTAACGGCCGGTTCGTCCGTAACGTCGTCGAAAAGTCAGAAGAGGAACGGGAATTCCGTTTGGACCACTCCGAACACGCGCAGACCGGTGAATTCACCGATGAGGAGCTCGTGACGATCACCGCCGCCGACGTCGCCAACACCGTCCCGCCATTGCTGGAAGGCCTTCGCTTGGAGTTGCCGGCATGACGAACCCAGAGTCACCCGACGACCGGCGTTCGTTCGCGTCGCGCACCCCGGTCAACGACAACCCCGACAAGGTCGTCTACCGTCGTGGCTTCGTCACGCGACACCAGGTGAGCGGCTGGCGATTTGTCATGCGCCGCATCGCCTCCGGCGTCGCCCTGCACGACACTCGGATGCTGGTCGATCCGCTGCGCACCCAGACGCGCGCGGTGCTGATGGGCGTGATCGTGTTGGTCGCCGCGTTGGCGGGCTGCTTTGTCTTCTCGCTGATCCGGCCAAACGGGTCGGCGGCCAATAACCCGGTGCTGGCTGATCGGTCCAGCGACGCGTTGTACGTGCGGGTGGGCGATCAGCTGCACCCGGTGTTGAATTTGGCCTCGGCCCGGCTGATCGTTGGTCGGCCGGTCAACCCGACCTTGGTGAAAAGCAGTGAGCTGGATAAGTTTCCGCTCGGCAACCTGATCGGTATCCCGGGTGCACCGCAGCGGCTGGTGCAGAACACCGGCAAGGACGCCGACTGGACGGTGTGTGATGCGGCCTCCGGTGCGGCGACCGGGGTCACGGTGATTGCCGGAGCCCTCGACAGCGGCGGGGCCCGGGCCGCGGCGCTGGGTGCTGGGAACGCGGTGCTGGTCAGTAATCCCAGCGGCACCTGGCTGCTGTGGGACGGCCGCCGCAGCCGGATCGATCTCGCCGATCACCCGGTGACCAGCGCGCTGGGATTGGGTCCTGGCATCGTTGCACCGCGGCCCATCGCCGCGGGCCTGTTCAATGCGATCCCCGAGGCGCAGCCGCTGGCTGCACCAGTCATCCCCGGTGCCGGCACCCCGGCGGCGTTCGGGCTGCCCGTGCCCGCACCGGTCGGGGCAGTGGTGCAAGCCTATGGCTTGGAAAGCAGTTCAGCCAACGGCACGCTGTATTACGCAGTGCTGCCCGACGGCCTGCAGCCGGTTTCGCCGGTGCTGGCCGCGGTGCTGCGCAACTCCAACTCCTATGGCCTGGATCAGCCACCGCGGCTCAGCGCCGACAAAGTGGCCACACTGCCGGTGTCGCGGCAGCTGGACACCAGCCGCTACCCCGAACAGCGAATCAGTCTTCTCGGCGCCGCCCACGATCCGGTCACCTGCGCGCACTGGAGCAAGCTGGCCGATGCGAGCACGAATTCGCTGACCTTGCTCTCTGGTTCGGCTCTTCCGATTCCGGACGCGGTGCACACCGAGGATCTGGTCGGCGCCGGCGCCGGGGGCACCGCCAGCCGGGTCGCGATGGCCCCCGGGACCGGGTACTTCACCCAGACCGTCGGACAGGACGCGGCGTCGCCGAGTGCCGGTTCGCTGTTCTGGATCTCCGACACCGGCGTCCGGTACGGCATCGACAACGAAGCCGCGCGGGGTGGTGTCACCGGAAGCGCGAAGACCGCTGAGGCTCTTGGTTTGAGCTCACCGTCGACTCCCATCCCGTGGTCCATTCTGTCGTTGTATGCGCCCGGACCGACGCTGTCGCGGGCCGACGCGCTGCTCGCTCACGACGGCCTGGCACCAGACTCGCGCCCCGGCCGTACCTCTGCGGAAGGACAAAACCGATGAGCCGACTGATCTTCGAGGCCCGTCGCCGACTTCCGTCGCCGGCCACCCGCAAGGGAAGTATCAGCATCGAGGCTCCTCCGGAGCTGCCGCGGGTGATTCCGCCGTCGTTGTTGAAGCGGGCGCTGCCGGTGGTGATCGTGCTGCTGATCGTCGGGATGATCGTCGCGATGGTTGCCACCGGGATGCGGCTGATCTCGCCGCAGACGCTGTTCTTCCCGTTCGTGTTGCTGCTGGCCGCGACCGCGTTCTTTCGGGGTGACAACAAGTCGAGCACCGCAGAAATCGACGCTGAGCGCGCTGATTACCTGCGCTACCTGTCGGTGGTGCGGGACAACGTCCGGGCCCAGGCCTCTGCGCAACGGGCCGCAGCTCTATGGTCGCACCCCGACCCGGCGGATTTGGCCGCCATCCCCGGGTCGCGACGGCAGTGGGAGCGTGATCCTCACGACGGCGACTTTTTGGTGGTGCGCGCCGGTGTGCATTCCGCGACGCTGGACACCGCGTTGCGTGTCAATGACACGGCCGATGAGGTCGACCTTGAACCGGTGTCGCACAGCGCATTACGCAGCCTGCTGGACACCCAGCGCACCGTCGACGATGTGCCGACCGGAATCGATCTGGCCAAGGTTTCGCGGATCACGGTTTTGGGAGATGCCGACGAGGTACGCGCGGCGCTGCGCGCCTGGGTCGCGCAGGCGGTGACCTGGCATGACCCGACCGTGTTGGGCGTCGCGGTGGCCACTCCGGATCTCGAGTCGCCGGATTGGTCCTGGTTGAAGTGGTTGCCTCATGTCGACATCCCGGCCGAAGCCGACGGTGTCGGCCCGGCCCGCTACCTGTCCAGCAAGCCCGACGAGTTGGCCGCGCTGCTTGGGCCTGCGCTCAGCGACCGCCCGGCGTTCGCAGGCGGGTCGGGGGATGCGTTGCGGCACGTGCTGATCATTGTCGACGATCCTGATTTCGACCTGGCCGCGTCGCCGTTGGCGGCGGGCCGGGCCGGCGTCACCGTCGTGCACCGATCGGCCAAAGCGCCTCACCGGGAACAGTATTCCGATCCCGAACGGCCGATCCTGCGGCTCACCGGGAGGGTCGGCGGGGAAAGCCCAGGCGGTGCGATCGAGCGTTGGCAGACTGGGGGTTGGCAGCGCTACATCGACAGTGCCGACCAGCTCGGGGTCGACGACGCCTCTCACCTGGGGCGCCGGCTGTCCCGATGGGACTCCAACCCGACGCACAGCGGTCTGCAGTCGACGGCGACCCGTGGTGCCACGTTCACGAAGCTGCTGGGAATCCCCGACGCGTCCCGGCTCGATGTCCCGACGTTATGGGCGCCGCGCCGCCGCGACGACGAATTGCGGGTTCCGATCGGTGTCACCGCGACCGGTGAGCCGCTGATCTTCGACCTCAAGGACGAAGCCGAAGGCGGGATGGGTCCGCACGGCCTGATGATCGGTATGACCGGTGCCGGCAAGTCGCAGACTTTGATGTCGATCCTCTTGTCGCTGTTGACGACTCATTCCGCTGACCGGCTGATCGTGATCTACGCGGACTTCAAGGGTGAGGCCGGCGCGGACATTTTCCGTAACTTCCCTCAGGTCGTCGCGGTGATCTCGAACATGGCCGAGAAGAAGTCGTTGGCCGACCGGTTCGCCGACACGCTGCGCGGCGAGGTCGCGCGCCGTGAAGTGATCCTGCGTGACGCCGGACGTCGAGTGCAGGGCAGTGCGTTCAACTCGGTGACCGAGTACGAGAACGCGATCGCCGCAGGGCATGACCTGGCGCCAATCCCGACGTTGTTCGTCGTCGCCGACGAATTCACCTTGATGCTGGCCGACCATCCCGAATACGCGGAGCTGTTCGACTACGTCGCGCGTAAAGGCCGATCGTTTAGGATCCACATCTTGTTTGCGTCGCAGACCCTGGACGTGGGAAAGATCAAAGACATCGACAAAAACACCTCGTATCGGATCGGTCTGAAGGTGGCCAGCCCATCGGTGTCGCGCTCGATCATCGGTGTGGAGGACGCCTACCACATCGAGTCGGGCAAGGAACACAAAGGCGTGGGCTTCCTGGTGCCCGCTCCTGGTGCCGCTCCGATCAAATTCCGCAGCACCTACGTCGACGGCATCTACGATCCGCCGCAGGCGCCGAAAACGCTTGTGGTGCACTCGGTTCCCGAGCCGAAGTTGTTCACCGCGGGCCGGGTGGAGCCCGACCAGACCACGATCATCGCCAAGAACGGCCACGAGGAGCCGGTCGCTCCGTCCCGCAAGTTGATCGCCACCATCGGCGAGCAGCTCGCGCGGTTCGGCCCGCGGGCACCCGAGCTGTGGCTGCCGCCGCTGGACGAACGGATTCCGCTGAGCACCGTACTGGCCCGCGCGTCGGTGCCGCGCGGCCAGTGGCGTTGGCCGCTCGGTGAAATCGACAAGCCGTTCCAGATGCGCCGCGACCCGCTGGTCTTCGACGCGAGGTCGTCGTCGGGCAACCTGGTGATCCACGGCGGCGCAAAGTCAGGGAAATCGACTGCCCTGCAGACATTTATCCTGTCGGCGGCCAGCCTGCATTCGCCGCGTGAGGTGAGCTTCTACTGCCTGGACTACGGCGGTGGGCAGCTACGGGCGCTGGAGGACTTGGCGCATGTGGGCAGCGTGGCGTCGTCACTGGAACCCGAACGCATTCGGCGGACCTTCGGGGAGCTCGAGCAGCTGCTGCGCTCGCGTCAGCAGCGGGAGGTGTTCCGGGACAAGCAAGGTCCGGCTGATGGATTCGGCCAGGTGTTCCTGGTTATCGACAACCTGTATGCGTTCAGCCGGGACAACACCGACCAGTTCAACACCCGAAACCCCTTGCTGAGCAAGGTGACCGAACTGGTCAACGTCGGTTTGGCCTACGGCATCCACGTCGTCATCACCACTCCCAGCTGGCTGGAGGTGCCGCTGGCCATGCGGGACGGCCTCGGGCTGCGGCTGGAGCTCAAACTTCATGACGCGCGCGACAGCAACGTCCGGGTGGTCGGCGCACTGCACCGGCCGGCCGAGGCGGTGCCCGCCGACCAGCCGGGTCGTGGCCTGACGATGGCCGCCGAGCACTTCCTGTTCGCGGCGCCCGAACCGGACCAGGTTCCGGCCATCAACGAGCGCCATTCCGGGATCACCGCATCACCGGTACGGTTGCTGCCCACCAACCTGGCGCCTGCCGCACTGGGTCCGCTGTATGGCGGCGACGATCGGATCGTCATCGGGCAGCGCGAAGAAGACTTGGCCGCAGTCGAAGTCGACTTCGCCGCGAACCCGTTGCTGCTGGTGTTGGGTGACACCAGGTCCGGTAAGACCACGTTGTTGCGGCACATCATTCGCACCATCCGCGACAACTCGACACCGGACCGCGTCGCGTTCACCGTGTTTGATCGACGCCTGCATCTCGTCGATGAGCCGCTGTTCCCCGACAACGAATACACCGCCAACATCGACCGGGTGACCCCGGCGATACTCGGGCTCGCGGGGCTCATCGAACAGCGGCGCCCACCGGCAGGCTTCACGCCGGCGCAGCTGAGCGGCTGGTCATTGCAGGGTCACACGCACTACCTGATCATCGATGACGTCGATCAGATTCCGGACAGCCCGGCCATGACGGGACCCTATGTGGGGCAACGTCCGTGGACTCCGCTGATCGGTTTGCTCGCCCAAGCCGGCGATCTGGGTCTGCGGGTGATCGTCACCGCGCGCGCCAGCGGCGCGGCGCATGCCCTGATGACCAGCCCATTGCTGCGCCGGTTCAACGATCTGCAGGCAACGACGTTGTTGCTATCGGGTAACCCGGCCGACGGCGGCAAGGTTCGCGGTCAGCGGTTCGACCGGTTGCCGGCCGGTCGGGGGATTCTGCTCACCGACACCGACACTCCGACGTACGTGCAATTGGTCAATCCGCTCGTCGGCGAGGGTGTGGCTGTCGACGGTCGGTGAGTTTCTGCGAAAGGATTATCTGTCATGACATTACGAGTTGTTCCAGAAGGTCTGGCGTCGGCCAGCGCCGCAGTGGAGGCGATCACCGCCCGGTTGGCCGCCGCACACGCGGGCGCCGCCCCGGCGATCACAGCTGTGGTTCCGGCGGCGGCCGATCCGGTGTCGCTGCAGACCGCGGCCGGCTTCAGCGCCCAGGGCTCTGAGCACGCCGCGGTGGCGGCCGAGGGCGTCGAAGAGCTCGGCCGGGCCGGCGTCGGTGTCGGCGAGTCAGGCGTGAGTTACGCAGCCCGTGACGCGGCCTCCGCGGCGACATACTGGGCCGGCCGCTGACGATGACCGCGCCGGTGTGGATGGCTTCGCCACCGGAGGTGCATTCAGCGCTCCTCACTAGTGGTCGTGGACCCGGGTCGCTGTTCGCGGCCGCCGGACGTGGATCACGTTGAGCGACAATGGGTTTAGTGATGGGTCAAAGACGCCGATGCTGCCGGGCACGTGGGGTCTCGAGGTGCATCACGGGGAGGGGGGCGGCGGCTGAGTGAGTTGTGTGGCAACGGTAATCGACTAATGAAGGGATTTCAGGGATGAGTTTGTTGGATGCGCATATTCCGCAGTTGGTGGCGTCGGAGTCGGCGTTTGGGGCCAAGGCGGGGCTGATGCGCTCGACGATTGGTCAGGCTGAGCAGGAGGCGATGTCGGCGCAGGCGTTTCATGCCGGGGATTCGGCGGCGGCGTTTCAGGCTGCTCATGCCCGGTTTGTGGCGGCGGCGGCGAAGGTGAATTCGCTGCTGGATATCGCTCAGGCCAACATCGGGGATGCCGCGGGCACCTATGTGGCCGCTGATGCCGCTGCGGCGAGCAGCTACCCGGGCTTTTAGACCGTTACGACGTGACGAAAGGTTGTTGAATGTCGCAGATCATGTACAACTACCCGGCGATGCTGGCGCATTCGGCCGATATGGCCGGCTATGCGGGCACGTTGCAGAGTTTGGGCGCCGATATCGCCAGCGAGCAGGCCGCGTTGCAGGCGGGCTGGCAGGGTGACACCGGGATGAGCTATCAGGCGTGGCAGGCGCAGTGGAACCAGACCATGGAGCAATTGGTGCTGGCCTATCGCGCGATGGCGGGCACGCATGAGAACAACACCACCTCGATGCTGGCCCGAGACTCCGCCGAAGGCGCTAAATGGGGCGGCTAGACCTTGCGGGCGGGTCCGCGACGTAGATGTCTGCCAAGCCCAACGCCGTCGAACTCACCGTCGATCAGGCGTGGTTTATCGCTGAAACCGTTGGAGCGGGAACGTTTCCATGGGTGTTAGCGATCACCACGCCTTATTCCGATGCCGCCGAGCGGGGTGCGTTCCTGGATCGTCAGAACGCCGAACTGACCCGGATGGGCATGGTGGCTGCCAACGGTGCCATCGATCCGGCGGTAGCCGACTGGATTCGGGTGGTGTGCTTCCCGGAACGGTGGCTGGATCTGCGTTATGTGGGATCCGCTGCCGCCTCCGGGGACGACGATCTCTTGCGTGGGATCGTCGCACGGCGCGGCGATAAAACCGTTGTGGCACTGCGCAACGCGCAGCTGGTGACTTTCACCGCGATGGACATCCACGACGCCCGCGCCCTGGTGCCGGTGCTCGGTGCCGGGCTGGCACAGCGTCCGCCCGCCCGGTTCGACGAGTTCAGCTTGCCCGCCCAGGTCGGCGCGCGGGCCGACGAACGGCTGCGCAATGGCGCGTCGCTCGCCGAAGTCCTTGACTACCTGAGCATCCCGCCGTCAGCGCGCCCGGTGGTGGAGTCGGTGTTCACCGGGCCGCGCAGCTACGTGGAGATCGTCGCCGGTTGCCGCCACGACGGGCGGCACACCAGCACTGAAGTTGGCATGAGCATCGTCGACACCACCGCGGGCCGGGTACTGGTCAGCCCGTCGCGCGCCTTCGACGGCCAATGGATCTCCACGTTCAGCCCCGGAACCCCGTTCGCCATCGCCATGTCCGTCGAGCAACTCACCGCGGAGCTGCCGGACGGTCACTGGTTCGAGGGCCATCGGCTCTCCCGAGATTTCAGCACGCAATCCAACTCACAAGCTGTTTGACCTCCCGAAAACAATCACCAGTCACCAAGAGAAAGAGAACCAATGTCCCGCAGAAGTCTGAGGAGTCGGTGATGTCCAGCGCTGTCATACCCATTGTGCGGGTCGCCATCCTCGCGGACAGCCGGCTGACCGAAATAGCGCTGCCCGCGGAATTGCCACTGCGCGAAATCCTGCCTGCGGTGGAACGTCTGGTGGTTCCCGCCGTCGCTGAGGATGAGGTCGCCAACGCTGGCGCCCCGACCGAACCGGCGGCTCGGCTCAGTCTTGCTCCGATCGGCGGTGCGCCGTTCAGCCTGGACACGAGCTTGGGGACCGTCGGCGTCGTCGACGGTGACCTGCTGGCGTTGCAACCGATCCCGGTGGGGCCGGCGGCGCCGGGCATCGTCGAGGACATCGCGGACGCGGCGGTCATCTTCTCGGCATCTCGGTCGAAGCCGTGGGGGACCGCGCATATCCAGCGCGGTGCCATCGTGGGGCTCATCGGGTTGGCCTGGGCAGCAACCGGTTTGGGGGTTACCCACCGGGTAGCCACTGGCGCATCGGCCGGGCTGATCGCAGTCGGCGCGATAGCCCTTCTCACCGTGCTGGCGGGCCTGTTCTTGCGGTTGCCGCGCGCCGGGGCGGCGTTGTCGGGTGCCGCGTTGGTTCCCGTCGCCGCGGCGTTGGCCTTGGCCGTGCCGGGTAGCTTCGGCGCGGCGCAGGTGACGCTGGCCGCGGCCGGAGTGACCGCGTGGTCGCTGATCAACCTGATCCTTCCTCGTCGCGAAAGCCACGGCGCTATCGGCTTTTTCACCACGACGACGGTGCTGGGCGCAGGTGTGCTGTTGGCCGCGGGCGTGAGCTCGCTGTGGCAGCTGCCGTTGGTGAGCCTGGGCTGCGGTCTGCTCGTCGTGGCGCTGCTGGTCACTGTCGAAGCCCCGCAATTGTCCGCGCTGTGGGCTCGATTCCCGCTGCCGGTCATTCCGGCGCCCGGCGACCCCACCCCGTCGGCACCGTCCTCGCGGGTGCTTGCGGACTTGCCGCGACGGGTCCGCATCAGCGACGCACACCAGACCGGGTTCATCGCGGGGGCGGTACTGCTCAGCGTGATCGGATCGTTGGCGATAGCGTCGCGGCCGGAAACCCTGTCCGCGTGGGGCTGGTATGTGGTAGCCGCGTTCGCGGCCGCCACTGCGCTGCGGGCTCGGGTGTGGGACTCGGCCACGGCCAAAGCCTGGCTGCTGGCCCAGCCTTTTTTGGTCGCTGTGGTGTTGGCGGTGCTGTACACCGCGACGGCGCACTACGTCGCGGCGTTGGTGGTCGTGGAGGTTCTTGCAGCGCTGGTGACGGCATTGGTCGTCGTTGCGCTCAGCCCGGCAATCGCTTCTCCGGACACCTACTCGTTGCCGCTGCGCCGACTGGTGGGCTTTTTCGCCTCAGGGCTCGACGCGTCGTTGATCCCGGTGATCGCTTATCTAGTCGGACTCTTCGCGTGGATACTCAATCGATGATCTCTGCCCACGCTCGCCGATCCGGTTGTCTCGCAGCGATTCTTCTTGCCGCGCTGTGGACCTGCCCGCCCGCCGAGGCGATCAGTCGTCCGCAGGTCGACCCGGCTGCGCCGCCACCCAAAGGTGCGCCTGGTCCGGTGGCGCCGATGGAGAAGAACGGCCAGTGCAGCATCACCGGCGTCATCTCAGGCACCGACTTCGGTGCCGCGACGCCAAGCCAGACGATGCTGGATCCGGCTGCGGCGTGGCGGTTTTCCCGCGGCGACGGACAGTTGGTGGCGGTTTTGGACACCGGGGTGCGACCGGGACCGCGCCTTCCCGGTGTGCAACCCGGCGGCGACTATGTCGAATCGACCGACGGCCTGACCGACTGTGACGGACACGGCACAGCTGTTGCCGGTCTGATCGCCGGTCAGCCCGGTGCCGACGGGTTCGCCGGGATCGCGCCCGCGGCCCGGCTGGTGTCGTTGCGGGTGACGTCCGCGAAGTTCTCGCCGCGCGCCGCGGGCGGCGATCCCACTGTGGCGCGGGCCACCGTCGACGTGACCGCGCTGGGTCGGGCGATCGTGCACGCGGCCGACCTCGGCGCCCGGGTGATCGACGTCTCGACGATCACCTGTCTGCCCGCCGACCGCAACATCGACCAGGGCGCCTTGGGCGCAGCGATACGCCACGCGGCCATCGACAAAGACGCGGTGATCGTCGTGGCCGCCGGCGACAGCGGTTCCGCCGGCTGGGGTTCCAACGCGGCGGCGTGCGAGTCCAATCCGCTCACCGACCTGGGCCGTCCCGACGACCCCCGCAACTGGGCGGGTGTCACGTCGGTGTCGGTGCCGTCGTGGTGGCAGCCCTACGTGTTGTCGGTGGGCTCGCTGACGGCAGGCGACCAACCGTCGAAATTCACCATGGCCGGGCCGTGGGTGGGCATCGCCGCACCGGGCGAGAACATCGTCTCGGTGAGCAACCGCGACGACGGGGGACTGGCGAACGGCCAGCCCAACCAACACCAGCAGCTTGTCCCGCTCAACGGCACCGACTACGCGACCGGGTACGTCTCGGGCGTCGCCGCGTTGGTGCGCAGCAAGTATCCGACACTGAACGCTGGCGACGTGATCCATCGCATCACCGCCACCGCCCACAACGGGGCCCGCGCACCCTCCAACGTGGTCGGCGCCGGCACCGTCGACCCGGTCGCGGCCCTGACCTGGGAGCTTCCCGCCCCCGCACAGACCGATGCCTCGCCGGTGAAACACGTTGCGGGGCCGCCGGAACCGGCACCGAAGAGCGCGGTGCCGCGGATCGTCGCATTCAGTGGGACGGCTGCTCTGATATTGGCCGTCGTGGCCGCCGCCGCGATCGCCGCACGCCGACGAAAGGAACTCACGCTGTGAGTGCGCACCAGTCAACCTCGCTGCCCACCGGACGAATCACGTTGGTGCTGTTAGCCGTTGTCACCGCCGCCCTCGCGTTCCCGTGGCATTCAGCGCGCGAGCGTTGGGTGCTCGGCATCGCCATCGTTGCGGTGATCGTGCTGCTGGCGCGGTGGCAGGGACTACCAGTGACGACCATCCTGCGTCGTCGACTGGCGATCCTGCGCCCCAAGCGGGGCGCGCGCCGCGCCGACGAATCCGTCGCCGACGTCCGGACCACCGCGTTGCTGCGCGTCACACCGCCGCAAGCAGATGCCGACGTCCTGCCGCTGCCACTGATCGCGGGCTACGCAGAACGCTACGGTTTGCATGCGGACGTGATCCGTGTCACCAGCCGCGACAGCACCTCTGACGCCGGCGCGCGGCAACGGGAAACCTGGATCGGCCTGACGCTGTCAGCGGCCGGCAATCTTGCCGCGCTACAAGCCCGTTCGCCGCAGATTCCGCTGCACGAGACAGCCGAGGTCGCGGCGCGTCGGCTCGCCGACCATCTCCGGGAGAGTGGTTGGACCGCCGCACTCGTCGCACCCGACGATGTTCCGACGCCCTACCCGCGGGCCGCCCGTGAAACCTGGACCGGGATGCATCACGGCAGCAATGACTACTTTGCCGCGTACGGGGTCAAGGTCGACACGGCGCTGCCCAAGACGCTCGCGGCGATCTGGTCGTATCCGGTCCGCGAAGTCTGGACCGCAGCGGAGGTCAGCGGTGCCGGCGCCGACCAGACGTTGGCTGTCGCGTGCGCATTCCGCACTGATGCCAGACCCGGTGCGGGCGGGCCACTCCCCGGTCTGATCTCACAATCCGGTAAGCAACGTGCGGCGCTGGCGGCTTTGGACCCGCTGTCGAGCCAGCGGCTTGACGATCATGTCGCCTTATCCGAATCGCTGCTACTCGAGCGCCTGCGCTGGTCCAGCACGACTCAAAGCGCAGCCGGTCGCCACCACGTCGCTGTGAGATGACTCGCTGACTGGATCGGCACACCCGCCGGATAGAACAGGGCGGCGGCGTTCTCATAGAACACCGCGCGCAGCCAGGCGTCGTCGATGCCCGGCACCAGGGTGAGCGCCCGCATCGCGTCGGCATAGCTATAGGGGATGTTGGGGAAGTCGCTGCCGAACAGGATGCGGTCACCGATGTGCCGCAGCCGATGTAGCTGTGACGGCGGGAAGGGCATGGTTTCCTCGACGAACGGCGTAAATGCCATAGTGGTGTCAAGTCGCACGTCCGCAGACCGGTCGCAGATGTCGAGAAACTCCACATATTCCGGCATTCCCATGTGTGCGACGATCAAGCGCAGTCGCGGATAACGTTGCAGGAGCAGCCGAATGGGCTCAGGCCCGGTGTGCTCGCCCGGCACCGGCCCGGAACCGCAGTGGATGACAACCGGTATCCGGGCATCCTCGATGGCTCCCCAGACACGGTCAAGGAGCGGGTCGTTGGGCTCGTAGCGACCCACCTGAACGTGTGCTTTGAAGACCTGGGCTCCGTCGTGGATCGCCGCCTCGACGTAGTCTGCGGCGTCCGGCTCGGGGTAAAACGTCGCGGTGGCAAGACAGTCCGGAGTCGACCGGGCAAACTGGACCGCCCACTGGTTGAGCCACGCCGCCATCTGAGGCTTGTGGGGATAGACCAGTGCGGTGAAGCCCCGCACGCCGAACTGCCGCAACGTCTGTAGGCGTGCGGACTCAGCTGACCGATAGGCGATCGGCCATTCGCGACCGACCAGCGGGCCCGCAGAATCGAAGTAGTGCCACACCTTGTCCATCACCGATTTCGGCATGAAGTGGGTGTGGACGTCGATCACGCCGGACAAGCCCAGGGCGGACCAGATCTGCCGCACCTCGGCGGCCTCGTCTTTGTCGGCCATGACCCATCCTCGACTCGCTCGGCAAGCGGAAGGTAATAACGTTTGTCTATATCAGTCGGCTTGGGCGGGCGAACAGGAGGACCTGTATGTGGGATCCGGATGTCTACCTCACCTTCGCCGACCACCGGGCCCGCCCGTTCTACGATCTGCTGTCTCGGGTGGGAGCACCCAACCCCCGTCGGGTCGTCGACCTGGGGTGCGGCGCGGGCAACCTGACCGGCCAGCTGACGCGGCGCTGGCCGGATGCGATAGTCGAGGCGCTGGACAGCTCACCGGAGATGGTTGCCGCCGCCCGCGAGCGCGGCGTGGACGCCTCTGTCGGAGATGTGAGGACCTGGACGCCGCAGCCTGACACCGACGTGGTGCTCACCAACGCCGCCATGCACTGGGTGCCCGAACACGACGAGCTGTTTGTCCGATGGGCCAATCAACTCGCCACGGGATCATGGCTTGCGGTTCAGATGCCGGGTAACTTCGAAACCCCGTCGCATGCCGCGGTGCGCGCGGTGGCCCGACGTGAGCCATACGCAGCGGTGCTGCGGGACTTCCCGCTTGGGGTAGGAACAGTTGTCGACACGCCGACGCACTACGCGGAGTTGCTGATCGGAGCCGGATGTACCGTCGACGCTTGGGAAACTACCTACATACACCAGCTCACCGGTGAACATCCGGTGCTGGACTGGATCGCCGGCACCGCACTGCTACCCGTGAGCGAACGGCTCGACGAGCAGGACTATCAACAGTTCCGTCAAGAGCTCATTCCACTACTGGCCGACGCCTATCCAGCTCGGCCGGACGGGACCACGTTCTATCCCTTCCGGCGGGTATTCTTCGTCGCGCAGGTAGGCGGCTGAAGCGCCGGCGGTTCCCAGCCGCTAGGCATGCTCCGTTTGACTCACTTGGTCCTCGATGCCGCGGTCGATCGCGATCGCCGAACGGCTGGTCGGTGCTGTCTCGTGAATCTGCAAATACGTCTCGGTGTAGCGTGCCGCGATGCGGCTGCCGGCAAAGTCGGACGGTATGACGTCGCCGGTCTGCTGACGCCAATCATGCAGGCGGACGGCAAGATCGGCGGCGATCAGATCGGATCCGTCTACGCCGTCTCCGGCCAGCAGGTTGTTGGTCTCGGTAGGGTCTGCACGCAGATCGTAGAGTTCACGCTCCGGGCGCGGCGCGGTGACCAGCGGCGCGACGGCGTGGCCGGACGGGCTCTCCTCGATATCCCACGGCAGATCCAGCAACGGCCGGTGTGCGTAATTCTCGATGTAGCTGAATTCTTTCGTTCGGATCGCCCGGATCGGATCAAACGAGTCGTGGTATGTCTTGCCGGTGAACACGTACTCGCGCACCGACTCGGTGCGATCCGGTGCAAGCAGCGCCTGCGCGTGCGAGATGCCCTCGATGTCGTCCACCTGGGCGACGCCGAGCAACTCCAGCAGAGTCGGAAGCAAATCCACGCCGCTGAACAGATCGTCGTAAACCTTTGGGGAAACTGCCATTCGGGTGGGAGGGCGGATGATCATGGCGATTCCCGTCCCTGCCTCGTACAGTGTGGATTTCGCTCGCGGGAACGCCGCACCGTGGTCGGTGACGAACACCACCCACGTGCTGGTGTCCAGGCCGGTAGCGGCGAGCGTATCCAATATCCGACCGACCGCAGCGTCAGCGGTCGCGATGGACCCGTAGAATTCCGCCAGATCTTGGCGCACCTCAACGACATTGGGTAGATAGTCAGGCGGATCGACGGCGGCGGCGTCGGCCGGCTCGTAGCGGTCCCGTGGATACGGGCGATGCGTTTCGAAGAAGCCGGCGGTCAACAAAAATGGTTGGCGGCCGTCGTATTCGTGCAGCCAGTGCTGAGCCCGCTCCACAACGTATTCGCAGTATGAGTTCGACACGTCGAACTCGTCGAAACCCAATCTGGACGGATACGACGTCTCGTGTTGCATCCCGAAAAGAGCCGAGTACCAGCCGTATTCAGAGAGAATCTGAGGCAGTGTACGAACGCCGGGGCGGTACTCCCAACCATGATGCGCCAGCCCGACCAGTCCGTTGCTCTGTGGGTAGCGGCCAGTGAACAGTGACCCGCGCGACGGAGAGCAGAGCGGCGCTGTGGCGTGTGCTCGGGTGAACAAAATGCCCTCGCCGGCCAACTGGTCCAGCCGCGGGCTCGAAACATCGGCGCGGCCGTAGACGCCGAGATACCGGCCCAGATCGTGCCAGTGCACGAGCAGCACATTGTCGCGCTGCTGCTGCGTCACATCGTGATGTACGCCTGCGTCGCCGATCGCCGCCACCTCCTGAGCTTGCCGGACCTTGTCGACGTTATCGGCTGTGTCGTGCCGGTATGTATGGCGGGGCGGTCAGGCCTGCCGGTAGCCGCTCACCACTGTGGCGGCGGCTGTCCGCCCGGGCCATATTGCGGCGGTGGCGGCTGCCCGTAGGGCCATTGCCCGCCACCCGGGAACCCGCCGGGCCCGGAGCCGCCGGTCAGTTTCGGCGGCAGACCCAGAACCACGCGGAACGCCGGAACGAACATCAGGCCGGCGGTGACGGCGACGACGACTCCCGCGATCAGGTCGTAGGTAAGTCGGGCGGTGCTGCCGTAGCGAGCTTCGCAACCGATCGCCAACATGAGCATAACGATCCCGCCGCCGAGAATCAGGAACTGTCCCAGGTGTCGTTTGATAAAGAGCATCACTGCGCCACCGGATACGGCGAGGCCGGCCCCGATGATCAGGAAAAGGCACATCACTAGGACCATGGGAACACTGGGGACCATGCTCTGGATGTGCTGTCGGCACATGCTGGAGTATTCGCCGCTGTATCGATTACAGACATCCGACGCGCGGCTGACGGCGCTGGTCAGGTTGATCCACAGCGTCAGCGTGAGGATGGCGCCGAGCAACCCCAGCAGCCCGATGACGGCAAAGGTGATCCAGCCGATGGTCTGCTGGGAAGTGGGGGCGGGTGCAGGCGCTCTGTAGTTGCTCCACGCCGGCGGACCGTAACCCGGCTGCTGGCCGTAGCCGGTCGGCGGCGTCGCATACCCGGGCGGAGGTGGCCGCTGACCGTAGTTCTCCTGGCTGGGCTGGCTGCCGTACCCAGGCTCGACCTGCCCCCGGGGATCGTTCGGCGAATTGCCCCATGGTGAGGGAAAGCCTGGCGGAGGAGGTTGCACCCCGGCATCGTAACCGCCCCTGCGCTGGCGGGCCCTGATGTTCTGCGCGCTGTAAGCTGCCGGTTTGTCGGCGCTCAGCAGTTCGGAGTCGGGTCATTAACGAGCCGTTTGGCTTAACGATCGAATTCCTTCGACCCGAACGGGGGTCTCGCAGTAGCTCCTTCGTGGTCCCACCCAAAACCCACAGTTACCAGTCGTTCTCACCAAACCCCGTCCCGTAACGTCCGCATATCGGCGACGGGTTCGTCACTGCTCTACAGAAACGGTCCGTGACGGCCAGGTCAGGCGCTCCCCAGACGGTGTCTCGTCCTTGCGCTCGGTGGTCTGGTCTATCCAAAGCACGACCACCATGTGCGGCACGATGAGGGCGAGCAGAAGGCGCAAAACCTCAGCGACGACCACGGCTGGGTCTGGTGCCGCCACCGTGAACCAGCCGAGGGCGGCGACCGTTGTCAATGCCGCCGTCGACGGCACCGCGGCGAGTCGGATCAGCCGCAGGACAGACGCCCGTCGTCGGCCGGCGCTCACCAGCGCGGCGCACCCAGGCTCGATGGTCAATATCCGCGCACAGTGGCGGAGCGCGTGCCAGCCGCCGAACCACACGGCGAATGCGACCAGCGGAGGCGCAACCATGCCCAGCGCCCCGATCAGCGCGATGTCGAACGCGACTGCGGGGTGACCCGACCAGAGCGAAGCCGTCACCGCGACCAACGCCGCCACGAGCCACATCACCGCGAGACCGATCTGCACCGGTACCTCACCGATCAATCGCCCAAGACTAGGCGAAACGGCCATCGCCACCCCCCTGAGCTGGTCACCAGAACGAGCCAGAGGCAGCACCAGCGCCCCGGAGCCGGCGATGAGAATGGCAAGGGCCACCACGCGTCGTGGCCGCCAACCGGTGAGCTGGTGTGCGACCTCGAGTTCGCCGAGGCCGAAGTGCAGCGCGCTCAGTGCCACGATCAAGCTCAGAGCAACCGGACCACCCCACTCCAGCAGTACCCACGCCGCAAAGGCCACGCCGGAGTAAGCCGCCGCGACGAGCACCACAGGTCTGCCACCGACGAGTCGCGTTGCCATTATGTGGTCGACGGCGCCGTGCGGGATGCCGGCGACGAGTCCCAGCCCGGCGACGGCTAGCACTAAATGCGGCGTGACGCGCGGCGCACCGGTGACATGCACACCTGACGCGAACACTGTGCCGACCATCAGCCACCGCGACAAGGTCGCGGCGATCTCCAGCGGGCCGGAGTCCTCCGGGATTACTCCCGGAGGACATCCGCGGCCCCGCCTACTTAGCACGCTTTCCGCGTGGACGACGACGGTCGGCTAGGCCGTCGCCGCTGGTGTGTCGTCCTGGGCGAGACCGGCACCGACTTTGGGCGAGATGGTGCCAATCGTTTTCGACGACGTGTGCCCGTCCACGTGCTCGCCCTCCTCGACGGCGAAGGCGTGGTCATCGTCGTAGGACTTCAGGCGGGCGATCTTGTAGATCAACAGGCCGTAGAGGCACTTCGCCAGGATGTCGGCAATCGAGTAGCCGCCCTGCTTGGCCACCCAGGCGGCCGCTCCCAAATTGGACCCATAGAGCGGAATTATGTAGGCGAGCGGGTACACGCCCCAGGTGGCCAGCAGCAAGATCCTCATTCGGCTGACGGTCCTGCGCACAGCCTCGGGCTGACGATCGAGCGAGCGGGTCAGCTCGACGAACAGCACGTAGAGGATGTAGAGGAAAGGAATCGTGGACAGCAACCCGAAGATGTTGCGCAGGCCGTTGTCACCGCTGATCTCACCCGGGTAGCCGAGGGCGATCATCAGGGCGGATGCGGGGATCAGCCGGTAGAGCAGCGAGCTCTGCACTTTTCGGGCCAACGCCAAGACTACGACGAGCTCTGTCAGCAGCAGCGGAACCGTCAGCAACCAGTCGACGTAGCGGTAACCCTCGTTGAACGATTCTCCTGCAGCCTGGACGTAAGTCCCGCGTCCACCTTGCGCGTGCGTGACGAACGCGCCCGTGAACGACGCGAAGATGCGGAAGTAGTGGTAGGCGGCGATGCCGCAGACAATCGCCGAAATCACCACGGCTTGTCGGTAGCGGGCCAGCACCCGCGGTTGGACTGCCAGCAAAAACAACGCGGTGAACAACTGCGCCGCGATGGAAAAAGACAGGACGTTGTAGACCGTACTGAACTGGGACTGAGTCAGTTCCTCAGGAATCATCTCTCACCTTTGAGTGACGTTGTATGGACATGTCATACAGTACAGTACTGAATGATCTGATCAGTAGCGATCAAATGTTACGGTTCTGTTCTTTCTGTTCATCGACGACGTGTACCGGGATCCACATACAGCGGGAAGACTTGCGGCGGGTCTCCCTAGTCCGGATTCCTCGGCCCGTCGGACGCCGCGAGGCTCAGGTCGTGCGTTGCGGGGCGATTCCCCAGCCGTTCTCCGACACGAAGTCGGTGAGCGGCCGGCCGAGCGCCCAGCCGTCCAATTCCAACGAGGGCCGGTTTGGAAAGTCCGGCACCGGTCCAAGGCACAGGATTGCCACCGGCTCGGCATCGGCGGGCATCGAGAGCAGCGTGGCCAGCTTCGGCGGATCGAACAGCGACACCCAACCCATGCCCAGGCCCTCGGATCGTGCTGCCAGCCAGAGGTTTTGGATCGCGCACGATACCGATGCCAGATCCATCTGCGGGAGGGTGCGACGGCCGAACACGTAGCTGTCCCGGCAATCGGACAGCGCCACGACCAGCAATTCAGCACAATCGAGGATGCCTTCGACCTTGAGTACCAGAAATTCTTGTTCCCGTTGGCCCAGCGCGTGCGCGGTCAGCAGGCGCTCCTCGTCGACCACGGTGTGAATGCGTCGTCGCAGCCCGTCGTCGGTGACCCGGATGAATCGCCACGGCTGCATCAGACCCACGTTCGGTGCGGCGTGGGCGGCCTGCAGCAGGCGCGCAAGAACGTCGTCGGGAACGTTGCTGCCGGGAACGAATCGGCGCATGTCGCGACGCTCGGAGATCGCGCGATAGACAGCCTGCCGCTCTGCCGGACTGAACGCGTGATCGCCCACACAGTCATCGTAAGAATCGTCGTACGCAAGGCGGCGCGTAGTCCGCCGATTGGCATCGAACGCTGCGCTGCGTCGGAACCGGCGCAAGGATCGGTCCTATGAATATTCCTGAATCACTGGACCTGTTGCCCACCAATGGCACGCGCGGGCGTGTCTACGGCGAGCCCTACCGAACGGCGGACGGCGGGACGGTGATCACTGTTGCCAAGGTTCGCGGCGGTACCTCAACGCCGGTCGGTATGTTCGTCGTCCACGGCGGCTCAGCGACCTGGGTGCCTGCTGTCGACTCGAATCGGCTTGCGCTGATCGGCGTAATCACCGGCCTGATTGCGGCAATGCTCGGCAGTTTGGCAGTATTGCGGCGCCCACCGTGGCCCGACTTGTCGGCGACGTCGTCGGCCTGGCGGCGCCACTGACGATGCTACGGCCGGTAGGTGACGCCGACCGCGCGGAACACGTATTCCGGCGGCATGTCGAAGGTCAGTGATCGCGAGGGCAAGCCGGCGAGCACGTCGCCGGCTACCGGGGCCTTGTAGTGCAGCGAAAGATGTCCGGTGAAAGACGGATCCACTTTGTCGAGATCAACGTCGACATGCAGACCATCTGGCGATATCTGTACGGTCCCAGTACCGGATGGTGTTGCGTCCCAACGCACGTCGACGGTGGGTCCGGCCAGCTTCGGCAGCGATGAGAGGGTCGCCAGTACCCGCTGTGAGGTGAACACCAACGACCCGACGTAGCTGGCGACGCTGTGCGCCGAGCGCAGACCTGGGATGGCGCCGCTGAATCTTCGGGTGACGGGGACGTAATCGGCGAGGTAGGTGACTCCCTCAGTGTCGACCTCGGCGCGAAGGTCGTCGGGCAGCTTGCCTATGCCGAAGAGCTTGCGGACAAAGACCGGCATCACTCCAGTATGACCGCGGCTCGCAAACCCGCTGAATCAGTGCAACCGGTTTCAGAGTCCTGTGGCACGGACATCGGGCCGGCAGGCACGACGAGAACATGGCTGGTCAGACGGGGCATCCCGTGAAGGACATCACGCGTGAGCCGCGTCACCGGGACGAGTTGCTGCTGGGCAAGAACGGTGACACTGTACAACTGATCGGTGGAAGGCGCAGCGTGCGGCATCTCAGCGCGCGGCCATCGATTGCCCAGTCGCGCAACTTTATTCAAGTTGTCTCGATCTGCTAGCGGATGACTTGCCGGACTCCAGGAAGGGCGGTGGCATGGCGTTTACCGGATGGCCGGTCGAGGCAGTCGAGTTCTACGAGGGTCTGGAGGTCGACAACTCCAAGGCGTATTGGCAGCAGCACAAGGAAGTCTACGAACGCGACGTGAAGATCCCGATGGAGCAACTGCTGGCCGAGCTGGCTGACGAGTTCGGAGCCGGCCGGATGTTCCGGCCCCAGCGCGACGTGCGATTCTCGGCCGACAAGACGCCCTACAAGACCACCTGCGCGGCGACGGTGGGCGACGGGTATCTGGCGCTGTCCGCCGATGAGCTCACAATGGCCAGCGGTCTCTACGCGGCCGAGCCGGCCGAGCTGCAGAGTTACCGTGCCGCCGTCGACGCCGAGGCCTCAGGTGCCGAACTCGTCGAGATCGTCGCGGCCCTGCGCGCCGCCGACTACCAAATCACGGCTAAGGACGTCCTCAAGAGCGCGCCCCGCGGGTTTCCGCGAGACCATCCACGCATCGAGCTACTCCGGCACAAAGGTATCGCGATGACCAAGACTTGGCCCGTCGGTGCTTGGCTCGGCACCAGCAAGGCCAAAGGCCGCGTGGTCACAGCTCTCAGGGCCGCTGCACCACTCAATCAGTGGCTGGCTCGCTACGTCCGCTGAGGTGGTGTGTTCCGGCCAGCTCAGCGGGCCCGTGCACCCAACCGCAGCCTGAACCGGACGAGGCCGGCCAACAGAACGGCCAGCACCACGAGCATGCCCGTGTCCTGCAGCCAGGCGCCGGACACATGCCGCCACAATCGGTCGACGGGCAGCCCCGCCTCGACGTTGTCCAGATCCACGGTCGACGCCGAGGCGGCGAAGCCCCAGCGGGCCGGCACCAGCCACGACAACTGGTCGAGGATCAGCCGCCCCGTCACCGGGATCAGGCCGCCGGCCAACACCATCGACACCATGATGGTCACCACGAGCATCGGCAGCACTTGTTCGGTCGAGCGGGCCAACGACGACAGCGCCAGCCCCACCATCGCCGAGGTGACGGCCGTCAGCGCCAGGCCCAAATACAGCTCGAAGACCCCAGCCGCAACACCCTGCCCGAACAGCGCGCCGCCGTGCGAGGGCGCGCCCTTGCCGATCGCCATGACGCTGACCATGACCGCGGTGCCGATCAGCGCCGCGACGCTGTACACGACGACCTTGGCCATCAGGTAGGCCGGCGCCGAGAGGCCGACGGCCCGTTCGCGCTGAAAGATCATCCGTTCGCCGACCAGGTCCCGCACCGTCAACGCGGTGCCGAAGAACACCGCGCCGATGTTCATCAGGATCAGGATGTCGATGGGTTCTTCGGGCGAGGTCGGATTCGCGTTCCCCAGCCCGGTATTGCCGGGCACCGCCAGCGACAGCACACCGAGCACAAACGGCAGCACAGCCAGGAACGCAAAGTAGCCGTGATCGGAGGTGATCAGCCGGGTTTGCCTGCGCACCAACGTCACGACCTGCCGCCACAGGTTGGTGTGCGGCGGCCGGCCCAGGGGTGCTGCGCCGGCAGTCGGCGACGGCCGCCGTGGACCGGCGGGATGACGCGCCAAATAGGCGCGGTGCACACCGTCGGGGTCGGTGCTGACCCGAGCGAAGATGTCGGCCCAGTCGGTGCTGCCCATCACGGACCCGATCTCGGCGGGCGGGTCGGCGAAAGCGGTCTTGCCTCCCGGTGCCAGCAACAAAATCTGGTCGCACATGCCCACGTAGGTCAACGAGTGCGTGACGACGATGACCACCCGGCCCGCGTCGGCAAGCCGCCGCAGCATCGTCATCACCTGACGGTCCAAGGCGGGGTCGAGCCCCGACGTCGGTTCGTCGAGGATCAGCAGCGATGGGCCGGTCAGGAGTTCCATGGCCACCGATGCGCGTTTGCGTTGCCCGCCGGACAGTTTGTCGACGCGGGTCTTCTTATGCGGCGTCAGCTCCAGCTCGTTCAGCACCCGCTCGACGACGTGCCGGCGATCATCGGTGGAGGTGTCCTTCGGCAGCCGAAGCTCCGCGGCGAAATTGAGGGCCTGCTCGACGGTCAGCTGCCGGTGCACGACGTCGTCTTGCGGCACCATGCCGATGCGGGAGCGCATCGAGGCGTACTCGGCGTGCACGTCGTGCCCGTCGAACGCAACCACGCCGGCACTGCGCGGCATCGCGCCGCCGATCAGCTTGACCAGCGTGGATTTTCCGGCGCCGGACGGCCCGATCACGGCGGTCAGGGTCCCCGGTTTGGCGGTGAACGACACATCCTGCAACAGCTGGCGCCCGTCCACGGTCAATGCCAAACCCTGCACGGTGAGCCCGCTGGTGCGGGCTGCCGCGGGCTGGGGCACCAGGGTGTTGCCGGTCGCGAGCAGGTCGGTGTTGCCAATGGTGACGATGTCGCCGTCGCGCAGGGTCGCGCGGGTGATCAGCCTGCCGTTGACGAATGTGCCATTGCTGCTGTTGTTGTCGCGGACCTCGAGACCGGCCGGACTGGATACCAGCACCGCGTGGACCCGGGAGGCCAGCGCGTCCTCGACGACGACGCTGTTGGTCTTGGCGCGCCCTACCGTGACCGAACCCAGTGACTCCGCCGTCCGCGGCGGGGGCGGCGGCATCGGCACTCGCCACTTACCACTGACCGGTCGGGCCGGGACCGGTTGGCTTTGCTGCGGCCCCGCTGGACGAATCGGCGGCTGCGACGGTGCCCGCATCGGGCGAAACATGGCCGTCTCGGGACTGTCGGCCGTGCGAGGCACCGGCGTTGTCGCCGTTGCGGCGACCCGGAAGGTCAACTGGGGGCCACGGGGGCTGCCCAGCGCGATGCTCAGGCGATCGTGGATGGGCACCAGGGTGGCGCGTGAACCAGCGACAAAGACACCGTTTTGGCTCTTGTCGACAACCACCCACTGCGCGCCGTCGAACCGCAGAATGGCGTGCACCCGCGATATCAGCGTGAGGTCGCCGGGATTGACGTCGTGAAAACAGATGTCGCATTCGCGGTCGCGGCCCACGATGACATCCCTGCCGGCTGGAAAGGTGTACATCGCCGATCCCAGCCAGACCGCGAGTGGCGGCACGCCGACCCCGCCCGCGGCGGCGAGCTTGATCGTGCTGTCGTCACCGGACGGCGGGCGGCTGCGATCTGACCTGAACATTCAATGCTTTCTATACCCCGAGATCCTGTGTGCGACGCTTACGAACATATAGGTGTATTTAGCGGCGACCAGTGCTGAGCGCTGCCTCGCGTCCGCGCGGTGACCTGATCGACGCTGAAACTTGACTTGACCTAGTGGTGATGCGGCGCTGACGATGAGATGGTGCGCCGACTGCTGGGTTTCGTGTGCGCTGCGGTGTGTGCAGCCGTTGTACCCATGGCGACAGCTCCGAAGGGGGGTGCAGTCGGCGCACCTTGGTTCGCGCCGTTGGTCGGTAATGCCACTCAGGTGATTTCCGTTGTCGGAGTTGGCGGTTCGAATGCGAAGATGGATGTCTACCAACGAGGCGCCGCCGGCTGGCAGCCAGTTGCAGCCGGCATACCCACGCACATCGGATCGGCAGGTCTTGCGGCGCAAGCAAAGAGTGGCTATCCGGCTACCCCGATGGGCGTGTTCGCATTGCCGTTCGCGTTCGGGACGGCGCCCAATCCCGGTGGCGGCCTGAAATACGTGCAGGTCGGGTCCAACCACTGGTGGAACGGTGATGACGGCAGCCCGACGTTCAACACGATGCAGGTCTGCCCCAAGGCTCAGTGTCAGTTCGACACCGGAGCGAGTGAAAACCTCGAGATCCCGCAGTACAAACACGCGGTGGTGATGGGCGTCAACCCCAATCGTGAACCGGGCAAGGGCGCTGCGTTTTTCTTCCACACCACCGATGGCGGCGCGACCGAGGGATGCGTGGCGATCGACGACGCGAAGTTGGTGCAGATCATCCAGTGGCTGCAGCCCGGCGCCGTGATGGCGATCACTCAATAATCTTTAGGCGCGATCGAATTCAGGCCAGGGCGCTACCCGGCGACAGCTTGAAGTCCAGGTTTTTCAACGACATTGTCGCCTCATAGGTCCGGTCGTATCCGGTCGCGCTGATCCGCCACCCGTCGGCGGTGCGACGGTAACGATCGCCGTAGAACGCGGCACCGATCAGCATGAAGTTGAATTCGGCCACGATCACCCGGTCTTGGAGATACCAGATGCCGGTGGCCTCGTCGCCGGTCACCGTGATCTCCGGGTGGGTGACGCGGTGCTCGGTGATCACGTTCGGTCCCATCGACGAGCGCATGTACTCGACGAGATCGGCGCGGTTGGTGAAGTGGTGCTCTTCGCCGAGCGACGATCCGTAGTCGCCGACGACGTCCTCGGTGAATGTGTCGGCGAAATCGTCCCAGTGTTTGGTGTCCAGCGCACGCAGATAGCGGTATTTGAGCTGTTCTATCGCTGTGACGTCGGAGAGATAGGAGACGTGATCGTAAGAGCTCATCACGTCATTGCAGCACACGCCGTGCTCAACGCAGGTAGTGAGTGACCATGTCGATGAGCGCACGGCGCTCCCGTTGCCAGTCGACCGAGGTCCCCACGATCATCTGCGCCAACACCACACCGCGCAGCGTCGCCCAAATCACCTCGGCCACACCATCGTTGGATGGTTCGTCGGTTATCAGTCTGCCGAGCTGGCCGATTGCCGCGTTCATCTCCAACAGGTGGCGCCGCGAGGAACCGCCCGCGCCGCCGCGGTCGTCCCGCAGGATCTCGAACGCCGCCATCGACGTCGGGCTGCTGTAGCATTTCCAGGCGGTGTCGACCACGACCTCGATACGCTCCCGCAGCGGCAGTTCGCTGACGTCGGCTGACGACAGGCTTTCCAGCAGCCGGGCCACCCCGTCGTCGACGACGGCCATCAGCAGACCGTTGCGGTCCCCGAAGTGGTACTGGATCACCCCCCACGTGACGCCGGCACGTTCGGCGACGTGTTTTGCGGTCGCGGAGGCAAACCCCTCTTCCACAATGCAGCGGACCGTTTCGTCGATGATCCTCGCTCGGGTCTCATCCCCGCGTCTGCGCGGCGCATTGGTCTGTCGAGTGGGACTGACGGGGGGTCGGGCGTTCCGACCCGCGGCGATGGACATTGTTGACTTTATAACATAGTCCCAACTATTTTTGGGCGGTGAGTCAATCCCGCTATGCGCAGCTGTCCCGCCAGGAGCTGGCAGTTCTGGTTCCCGAGCTCCTGCTGATCGGGCACATGATCGACCGCTCCGGCATGGCCTGGTGCATACAGGAGTTCGGTCGTGACGAGATGGTGCAGATCGCCATCGAGGAGTGGGCCGGCGCCAGCCCGATCTACACCAGGCGCATGCAGCGGGCACTGAACTACGAGGGCGACGACGTGCCCACCATCTTCAAGGGCCTGCAGCTCGACATCGGCGCTCCGCCGCAGTTCATGGATTTCCGCTACACGATCCACGACCGTTGGCACGGCGAATTTCGGCTCGACCACTGCGGCGCCCTGCTCGACGTGGAGCCGATGGGCGACGAGTACGTCTTCGGCATGTGCCACACCATCGAGGATCCGACATTCGACGCCACCGCGGTGGCAACCAACCCGCGCGCACAGATGCGGCCCATTCACCGGCCACCCCGGGTGCCGTCCGACCGGCATCCGCATTGCGCCTGGACGGTCGTCATCGACGAGTCTTATCCGCCGGCCCAGAGCATCCCAGCGATGGAGATCGTCAGCGAAACACTCGCTGCGAATTGGCAATTCGATCCGATCGAGCCGTCCGAAGAAGGGTTGGCAGACTATTCGGGCCCGCTGGTCTCCGACTTCGACTTCGAGGCCTTCTCGCACTCCGCGCTCGTACGGATGGCCGACGAGGTATGCCTGCAGATGCATCTGCTGTACCTGTCCTTTGCGGTCGCAGTGCGAGCGCGCGCGGGATCGGACGCCGCGTTGGCCGCCTCGGTGGGTACTCGCCAGCTAATCGGCCTGGCCGGGTTGGGCGCCGAGCGCATCCATCGCGCGCTGTCGCTCCCAGGGGGGATCGACGGTGTATGGCGGGTTTTCGAGCTGCACCCGTTGTTCAACCCAGCGGGCTACGTCAACGCAGAGACGCACGCCCGATTGCACGTTCACCGATCACCGGCCCACGACGATGCCGCTTGGATCTCGCTGTGCTCACCGGAGTCCATTCAGCCGTTACAAGCGATCGCCACCGCGGTCGACCCGCACATCCATGTTCAGGTCAGCGGAGACAGCACCGACTGGACCGTCGAGTTGTCCGAGACTGACACGGCCGCAACAGAGCTGCCTGAGGTTGCCATCGCCAAAGTCAGCGGCGGATCGACATTTGAGTTCCAGCCGCGGCGATCGCTGCCGTTGACTCCTGCGTGACGCGATTCGATCTGTCAAGACGTCGGCCATCTCACTTCGGTGACGCAACCGCATCGACCGCATACCGATGACGTTGTGCCCGATCGTCGTAGCGTGACCGCGGTTATGGTTGAGCCAGGCCACCGACCGCTATCGACGAAGGTAATGACTTGATGTATGACCCGTTGGGGTTATCGATCGGGACCACCAATTTAGCCGCGGTCCGCAGCGGAAATCCGCCGGTCTCCCGCCGCGCGGTGTTGACCGTTTTTCCCGATCGCGCGCCGGAACTCGGTGTGCCCGTAGAGAACCCGGATACTGCAGACACTGGCACGCTGATGGCCGGATTCGTGGAGCGGGTCGGTGGCTCAAGCACTCTGAAGTCCGCCGACGGATCGACCCACGACCCGGCTCTGCTGCTGGTCGAGGCGTTGGATGCGTTGATCACCGCGACCGGTGGCGAGGCGGCGACGTCCAATATCACGATGGCGGTTCCTGCGTATTGGGGACCAGAAGCGTTGCGGGGCCTACAAGATGCGTTGAGCACTCATTCCGGCTTCGTCCGTGGCGGCGTCGCCCCGCGGCTGGTGTCGGATTCGGTTGCCGCGCTGACGGCATTGAACTCCGATTCCAGGCTGCCCGCCAATGGGGTTGTTGCGCTGTTCGATTTCGGCGGTGGCGGCACGAGCATCACCTTGGCCGACGCCGCTTCGGAATTCACTCCGATCGCACAGACGCTGCGTTACTCGGAATTCTCCGGCGATGTCATCGATCAGGCCTTGCTGGTGCACGCCTTGGAGACCGCAGGCCACAGCAATGGCGCCGATCCCGCCAGCACGGCTGTCGTCGCGCAATTCGCCAGCCTGCGTGAAGAGTGCCGTCTGGCCAAGGAACGGCTCTCCAGCGCGACGGTGACCGAACTCGTCGCCGAACTGCCCGGCCAGCGGGCCCGCGTCGAGGTAACCCGAGCTGACCTGGATAGCCTGATCGAGGGCAGGCTCGACAGTCTGCTCTTGGCGTTCGATGACCTGTTGCGCCGCAACAAACTTCGCCGCAGAGATCTCGCGGCGGTGGCGATGGCCGGCGGCGGGGCAAAGATTCCGTTTGTTGCTCAGCGTCTTTCGTCGTATGCCAGGGCATCGGTGGTCACCGCGCCGCAGCCCGGACTAGCGATGGCGGTTGGCGCGAGGATGCTGTCGGCCGATAAACCGATCGAGCACCAAGACAAGGAACGCGAAGAAACGACGATGGCCGCTCTGGTGGGCGCGTCGACGGGCGGCTTCGCCACCTCTAGTAGCACCTTCGCTGCGCCCACCGACTCACTCGGTTCCCCCACCGGCACATTCGGTGCTCCGACGGGCACGTTCCCGGTTCCCACCGGCGGCGCGTTCTTCGACCGTGACCCGTCGGAGACGATGCATGAGTTGGCCTGGTCGCAGGCCGACGATTCCGACGACGAGCCGGTGGTCTACACCGGCGAGCCTTACGACAACGACGACCGCGCAACCCCCTCGCAGCTGATGCAGTTGCCGAGAGTCGAGCCATTCGACGTGACGCAGCGCGGAAACCGGTTGCCGCAGCTGTTTTTAGGGCTCGCGGCGCTGGTGTCGATGATCGCGATCGGGGGGGTGGCATTCACGTTGACCAGCAACAGCACCCGCGCGCCCACGTTGCCCAGCAGCACCACAATGGCGCCACCGGCGCCCCCACTGAGCTCCCAGCTTCCCTCGCCGAGCCCGCTGCCGCCGCCCACCAGCGCTGCGCCGCCGCCGCCTCCGCCAAGCGCGGAGCCGTCACCCATCGTCGCCCCGCCGCCTACCAGCGAAGCACCGCCGCCCCCGCCGCCTCCGCCGCCCCCACCCCCGCCGGTGACCACGACGTACGCGCCGCCGCCACCGCCGCCCACGACGGCGCAGGCCACGACCACCGTGGTGCAGCCGACGACCACCACACCACAGGCGCCGAGCACCACCCCGAGCACGACGCCACCACCGCCGCCCCCGACAACGAGCACCGCGCCGTCGGTGGCGATGACGACGACGTATCTGAAGCTGCCCTTCGTGCCGGTGCCGATACCGGTTCAGGTGCCCGAGGGACAGGCTGGGGCGAACCAGCAGCCGCAGAACCCTTACCAGCAACAGAGCCCCTACCAGCCGCAGAATCCCTACCAGCAGAGCCCGTACATGCCGCAGAACCCCTACACGAACCCGGGCTACGGCTACTGAGCGTGGGGGTCGTTTCGGTGGTCGCGACAGAGAGTTGTCCCCACCGAGCGGACTCAGCTACCGATCTTCAGCCCGCCCAGTCGATCCCGGGCGTTTTTTGACGACACAACGCGAGGGTGGAAGCCGGGTCGGCCGGGGTTGGTGTGGCGTCGCTGCCCCCGGCGGGACCCGTGCTTAATAACCGACGCCAATCGGGTAAGTAACGCCGCTTCCTGCGCGGGCGATAAAGTTTGTCTAGGGCCCGCGCGGTGCACATTTCCGGCTAGGTCGCGGCTAGCAAAGGACTCCGGAGGGGTAGTGGACATCGTTCTTGGTGTGTCGATGGCACCAACGATGGTCCGCATGGTGCTGATAGAAGGCGAAAATGCCGACGGTGTCACCGTCGAGGAGGACAATTTCGAAGTTGTCGCCGCGGACGACGCGCCAACCTCGCGGGCGCCCGAGCAGGTGATCGCCGCGATCCTCGGTACCCGGGAAGGCGCCGCTGAAGGCGGCTATCGGTTGGTGTCGACCGGGGTGACCTGGACCGAGCCGACCGAGATCGGCGCGCTACGCGACGCGCTGGCCTTTTGCGAGACGCGAAGCGTCATGCTGGTCTCACCGCTGCTCGCGGCGGCCGCGCTGACCCAGACGGTCGGCGATGCGATGGACTATGGATACACCGCGCTGCTGTTTGTCGAGCCGGGAAGCGCAACCCTGGCCGTGGTGAAGACAACCGACGGTTCGATCGTCGACCTGTACCGACAGCGGGTGCACTGCGCTGGGCACGGCGCCGAGGCGGTCACCGGGTTGGCGGCGATGGTCTCTGCCGTCGACGGGCTGGAGGAGAGTCCGGACGGCGTGTTCATCGTCGGTTGCGGCGTCGATATCGTCCCCATCAAGCGGCAATTGGACGCTAGGGTCTCGATTCCGGTCAGCGCACCCGAGGAACCGGACATGGCCCTCGCCCGTGGAGCGGCGCTCGCATCGGCAAACGCACCGTTGTTCGCATCATCGACCGCTGCGCTCGCCTACGCACAGGATCCCGGCACCGGTGAGGTGAATCCCGATGCGTTCGATCCGGCGTATCTCGGCGTTTCCGCCGATGCCCGGTTGGGTGACAGCGCCCTCGCCTACAGCGCCTTTGCGGACGACGAAGTGGACGAAGGCCTCCGCGGCCGACGGCCGTTCCTGCTGGCTAGTAGTGGGGCGGCGGCGGCCATCCTCGTCGGCATCGTGGCGCTGGCGATTGCACTGGTAGGCGATGTCGGGCCGACGGTCGGCCAACCAGCCAACCACCGCAGAAACGCCTTGCCCACCACGCAGGTGCCGGCGCCGCCAAGTGCGCGCGCACCTGCGGTAGCCGCCCCGGGGTCATCCGCGCCGTCGGCAGCACCGCCGCCATCGGCCGCACCGCCTCCACCGCCGCCATCGGCCGAACCGCCTCAGCCGCCGCCGATCGCGGCGCCGACTCCGGTGGTGCACCAGTCCCCCCAGCGTGCCCTTACCCCGAACCCGGTCTATCGGGCGCCGACTCGGCAAGCACCGGTCGACATCCCACCTCCGGCAGCGCCGGCGCCACCACCCGCGGCGCCGCCACCACCCGCGGCGCCGCCTCCGCCGCCACCGGCAGCACCCCCGCCGGCTGCTCCGGAGCCGCGTTTGCCGCCGATGGTGATGTACCTTCACCTGCCGTTTGTCACGGTCCCGATTCCGATCAACCCGCCGCCGCCCCCGCCTCCACCCCCGCCGGGGCCGTAGCACTCGGCGCCGAATTCTGGGCTGCGGCTACTGGGCGTGGCGCGAGCCGCCCGAAATGCGCACACTGGAGGTATTCGAGTGAGCTGCCAGGAGGCCGCAATGGACGACAACGGTCGGTTCGGATTCAATCCGGAAGACTTCGATCGAGTGATCCGCGACGCGAGCGAGGGACTGCGCGACGCGATCGAAGGAGTCAGCCGGTTTTTCGCCGTGCCCGGCGATCGTTCCGGGTGGTCGTCGGTCTTCGAGGATCGGTCGCGGCGCACCCGGACCAGGCCCGAGACCACCGGCGAAACCGGTGACGGGGTTTGGGCGATCTACACCGTCAGCGCCGACGGCGACGCCCGCGTCGAGGAGGTGTACGCCACCGAACTCGACGCGCTGCGCGCCAACCGGAACAACACCGACGCGAGCCGCAAAGTCCGATTCTTGCCGTACGGCATAGCCGTCAGCGTTCTGGACGACTCGGACGAGGCATCCTAAACCGGTCCCGCCAGAAAGCCGCGGCGTCGGTCACGCGGGGAATACCAGGACGGGTTCAGGGGTACAACGCCAGAATGTTGGCCATGTCCTCACGCCGGATCAACCGTCTCCTTGTCGCAGCGCTGGTAGTGGCTGGGGCGCTGCTGACCGTCCACATGCCGGTCGCGTCGGCCCAGCCGTGCCCTGATGTCGAGGCGGTGTTCGCTCGCGGCACCGGCGAGCCACCCGGTGTCGGCGGGATCGGCGAGGCATTCGTGGATGCGCTGCGTGGGGCGGTAGCTCCTAAGTCCCTCGACGTGTACCCGGTCAACTACGAAGCCAGCGGCAATTTCTCCGATCGCATCGAGTTCGCCCAGAACGTCGTCGACGGGATCAAGGACGCTGGCAATCACATCGAGGCCACCGCGGCGAACTGCCCCAAGACCAGGATCGTTCTCGGCGGGTACTCCCAGGGTGCGGCGGTGGCCGGCTTCACCACCTCGGCATCGATCCCCCCGGGTGTTCCTGCGGAATACGTGCCGTTCCTGCCCAAGCCGATGCCGCCGGAGATCGCCAACCACGTCGCGGCGGTGACGCTCTTCGGGAAGCCGTCGGCGCAGTGGCTGCAGAATTACGGCGCTCCGGTTGTCGTCATCGGCCCGCTCTATGTGCCGAAGACCATCGACTTGTGCGCCGATGGAGACACGATCTGCAACGGTGATCCCGGCGGGCCGCCGAGCTTCGCCCACGCCTCATACCCGGTGAACGGCATGGTCGGTCAGGCCGCGGCCTTCGCCGCGAGCCATCTGTAGCCCTCAGTCGGGCCGGTCGGCCATGATCGTGGCGAACAGCTCGCCCATCTCGTCGGCGGGACCGCCGGGCACGGTGTAACCGGCCTCGTCGCGGATCTCGTCGAGATGATCGCGCACCTGCTCGACCGACAGTGCCGGATCGTAGAAGCCCTTCGTCCTGCCGATGAAGAACCGGGCGACGTGCCCGGCGCCGACCGTGTAGATCTCGCCGGAAACCGGGCAGTCCCGGTGCGTCAGGAATGCCGCCACCGGCGCCACCAGCTCCGGATCGAGCTTCTGAAGGTATTGGGCCACAAGGTCATCCAGAATTGCCTGAGCCGATGCATGATTGTCAACGGCCGCCCGTGCGCCGTCGACGGAATGTGCCAGCATCCGGGTGTAGGCGATCGGCGCGATCGCGTTGACCTTGATGTTGTGGTCGGCCCCCTCAGCGGCAAGCACCCGGGTCAAGCCGACCAACCCGGTCTTAGCCGCGCCGTAATTGCTCATTCGCTCGGCGCCGAGGAGTCCGGCGGCCGAGCAGGTGTTCAGGATTCGTCCGTAACGGCGTTCGCGCATCGCTTTCCAGGCGGGTCTCGTCACGCAAAACGCGCCCCTCAAGTGCACATCCAGCAATGGTTCGAACCGATCGGCGGTCATGTCCTCGAAGGGCGCGTCCCGGACGATGCCGGCATTGTTGATCACGATGTCGAGGCGTCCCCAGGTGCGCAGGGCGGCGTCGATGATCGCCTGACCGCCTTCGGGGCTGGTCACGCTGTGGGTGTCGGCGACCGCCTCACCCCCGTGCCGGCGCACCTCGTCAGCGACCGCGGCGGCGGCGTCGGCATTCGAGCCCGCTCCCGTCACCGAGGCGCCGGTGTCATTGACGACGACACGCGCGCCACGCGATGCGAGAAGCAGTGCGTACTGCTTGCCCAAACCACCGCCGGCCCCGGTGATCACCGCGACCTGGTCGTCGAACCGCATGTCGCTTGTCACCAGGTAACCGGCAACTCTTTCATCCCGTAGATGTCGGCGTCTTTGAACTTCAGCTCATCGGGCTGCACGGCTAGTCGCAATCCCGGTAATCGGCGCGCCAATGTTGCGAAAGCGACTTGCATTTCGACCCGGGCGAGGTTGGCCCCGATGCACTGGTGCGTTCCGTAGCCGAAAGCCACGTGGCCGCGGGTGTTTCGCGCGATGTCCAAAGTCTCTGGGCTATCGACGAATTCGCTATCCCAGTTCCCGGCGGGCAGGTTCATCAACAATCTGTCCCCGGTACGAATCTGTTGGCCACCGAGAACAAGGTCCTCGGTTGCTATCCGGTCCACCTGCGCGTGCACGATGGAGAGATAACGCAAGAGTTCTTCGATGGCGTTGGCGATCACGGCGGTGTCGTCGGTCTGGCCGAGTCGCTCGAACACGTCGCGATGCTCAAGCAGCGCAACGGTACCCAGCGAAATCATGTTGGCGGTGGTTTCGTGGCCGGCCAGCATCATGATCACACCGTTGACGGCCACAGTGTTGACGTCGAGTTGGCCGGTCGCGACGTAGTCGGTGATGAGACGGCTGATCAGGTCGTCGCCGGGCTCACGTTCCTTACGCGCCACCAACTCCTGGATATAGACGTACATCTCGATGAAGCCCTTGGCTCTTTCCTCGTCGGTGGAACTCACGTCCAATCCGGCAGTGGAGTTGTGCTGGAACAGCTCGAGATCTTCGGGGGGGACGCCCAGCAGCAGCGCGATCACCAGCGACGGCACCGGCAGGCCGAAGTCGCGCACGATGTCGGCCGGCGGCCCCTTGTCGATCATCGCGTACAGGTATTTGTCGACCAGTTCTTGGATCTGTGGCCGCATTGCTTCGGTGCGGCGGAATGTGAATTGGCTGGTCATCATGCGCCGCAACCGGTGATGCTCGGGATCGTCGATGCGCGCGAACACCACCGGCGCCGTGTTGTCGCTCGACGAATCGAACAGGTCCGGGAGGGTATCCGCGGATAGGCGCGGGTCAATGAGAGCGGCCCTGATGTCCTGGTAGCGGCTCACTATCCAGGTCGGCTGGCCGTTCCACATCGCCCGCGCAAGGCCGGGCTCTCGCCGCCAACTCGCGAACTCGAGGGGGGGTGCAAGCGGGCATTGTGCGGCGCGCCGCATTGGAATCACGGGTAGTTCGGAAGTCGTTGATGTCACCGGAGTTTCCCATTAAGTGTCAGATGGCTGCCAATTCGGTGAGCCTAAAACCCGGCTGACTGGCAGTCAACTGTCAGTTAGGCTGGGTGGATGACTGCGGTGACCGACCGGCCGTTGCGTGCCGATGCCGCGCGCAACGCCGAGCGGATCCTGCGGGCCGCGCGGGAGATCTACGGCGAGGTCGGACCGGACGCTGCCGTCGAGGCGATCGCCCGCCGGGCCGGCGTCGGTGAACGCACGCTCTACCGGAGGTTTCCGACCAAAGCCGAGCTGATCCGCGCTGCGCTGGATCATTGCATCGCCGAGGACCTCACGCCGACGATCGAAGAGGTCCGCGGTTCCGCGGACCCGCTGTACGGCCTCGCTCAGCTGATCGACGCGGCGATTTCGCTGGGTGCGCGGGAACACAACCTGTTGACCGCGGCACGCACAGCCGGGTCGTTAACTCCCGACATCTCGACCGCGCTGTATGAGGCGCTCAAGGATCTCGCCCATCGCGGCCAGCAAGCCGGCGTCGTCCGGGCCGACCTCGTGGCAGACGATCTGCCACGGCTGATCGCCATGCTCCATAGCGTGCTGTGGACGATGGACTCCAACAGCGACGGCTGGCGTCGCTACGTTGCGCTCATGCTGGACGCGATATCGGCCGGCGATCGACGCCCCTTACCCCCGTCGGCCAGGCTTCGTTTTGCGCCCGAAGCGAGCACCTGGCCGAGGTAGGCAGCCGTTCACCGGTCGCTCGTTACCCGATCGTGACTATTTCTTGATTTGCCCGTAAGCTGCTTGCCGTGGCGCGACATCGGTTAGCCAGCGACCGGCGAAAATCACCGGTCGCAGTGGCTGTAGTGGCCGCCCCGATCGCCGTCCTCTTTGCCCTTGGTGGGAGCGCGCATCAGCTCAGCCCCGTCAGTAACGGCGACTCGGTTGCTGATGCCCTCGGACCGGGCTCATTGCAGGTCACGACGGCGGCGTCGGGTACAGCGTCGTGGACCCAGTCCGGCGTGAATTCGGGCCCAGCGGAGACGGCGGCGGCATCACGGGGATCGAGATGGCGGGTCGTCGCCAACGATGCGCCGCGGCTTTTAGTGGCGGATATCGCGCCGGAACGTGGACTACAGGTCAAGACGATCCTGGCTGCCCGCAGCATCACCGCGGCATTCCCGGAGATCAAGAGCATCGGTGGCGTCCGGCCAGATCCGCTCCCGTGGCATCCGCGGGGGTTGGCGATCGACATCATGATCCCCAATCCGTCCAGCGCGGCGGGCATAGCACTCGGCAACGAAATCGTCCGGTTCGCGTTCAAGAACGCAGATCGCTTCGCGTTGCAGGACGTTATCTGGCGCGGCACCTATTACACGCCCAGTGGGCCGTCAGGATCCGGGTACGGCCACTACGACCACGTTCACATCACCACCCACGGAGGCGGATATCCCACCGGCGGGGAAGTCTACGTCCGCTGAGAGCGTCAGCGCGGACCCACGAGCTGTCCGAATAACTCGTTGTAGTCGGCGTCGGCCGTCTTGACGAAAACGCCGCGGGTGCCGCCGACCGCGACCGACCACTCGCCGCCGGAGTAGGCCCAACCCTGTTGCGGCGCGAAGGCGAACTGCGGGTTGAGCCTGGTCAATGAACCGGCCAGCACATCGAACAACTGGGTTACCGCTGACGTGAACTGTGCTGTCGTCCGAGCCAGGTCCTCGGGAAAGTCGACACTCGCTTCGAAGTCCACGAGCGAGCCGTCGCGCGAAAACTCGCCCGCCGCAACGACGCCCTTGAGGTCGAGCAGATCCTTCAGTGTTGACGCCATGATGATTCTCGTTTCTACTAACCTGCGTTGGGCCACAGGCCCCGCAGTCCCTCGTTAGAGCTAACGCTTCAAACGCTATGAGAGGTAAGCATTGTGGGCGACGGTTACCATCGCGCCGAATCCATCGTTTGAAGGCTCAACGTCAGTGGGTATCCGGTGGACCGCTTCGGCGCGGCGACCATTGGCCGGGCTGTCGCCGCCCAAACGTCTCTATTTGGACACAGTGCGGTGTGGCCTCGTGCATGTTGAACATCGGTCCATTAAAAATGCCCTTGGTCGTCGGAACGCGACTCCGATGCGGCTGCGCCCTTTTGGCCGTACCAGCTGATTTATGGGAAGTACTCGAATGTGGATGAGGGAGTTGACGTCGGTGACAGCCTTCGATCGATACTGCGTCAATGCCGTTGTTGGCGTTGGGTTGTGCGGCGTCGCGATAGCGTTCAGCCCGGACGTAGCAGCTGCCCCGCTGATAACGGGCGGCTACGCGTGCATCCAAGGAGCCGCGGGTGAAGTCGGTGCGCCAGCAGTCGCCGGCGCACCGGTGGTTGCGGAGGTGTGTGTTCCGCCGGCGCCAGCGGGCGCCCCGATCGCCGGAATGGCCGGCGCGGCGCCAGTTCCGGCCGGTGCCCCAGTTCCCGCGGGCGGTGGTGCTCCCCTTCCCGTGGCGGTTCCGGCCGGTGCTCCGCTGATTGCGCTCGGGCCGGCGGGTGCTCCGGTGCCGGGCGCTGTACTTACGGGTGGAAGTGCGGGGGGTAAGGGAGTGCCGACCGGTCCCGCGCCGACAGGTGGACCTGTGCCCGGTCAGCCGCTGCCGCCCGGTCCTCCTGAGTGATGACACTGCAGTGACGACGCAGCATCCCAGGGCCGCGGCCCCGGGGCGCTGCTTTTTGCGTTCGATTTCCGCAGGCCGTAGCCGAAACGTGACTGATGCTTAATCGAATTGCGTACGCGCCCTTGAATGTCCAACATTCCGGACAAGCCTAGGATCGCTATTGCAACCTTGTCTACTAGAAGGAATACGCGCATGCGGGCGGTTTTTCGTTCTGTTCTGATGCTGCTTGGGATCGGCGCGTTCGTGGTTGCCGGACCGTCAGGCGTCAGCGTCGCCGCGGCGAACGAGTCGTACAACAGGTTCGCCATCGCTTCGCTTCGACCCATCGCGGGTCAGGTTGTGGGTGTGGCGCACCCCGTGGTCGTGACGTTCCGCGCACCCGTCGTCAACCGGCGTGCGGCCGAGCGGGCCGTTGCGGTCAAATCCGCGCCCTCGATGACCGGCAGGTTCGAATGGCTCGACAACGATGTCGTGCAGTGGGTTCCCGACCGATACTGGCCGGCGCACAGCACGATAGCGCTGTCGGTGGGTGGGCTGTCGACTGATTTCAAGACGGGCCCTGCTGTCCTCGGTGTTGCCGACATCTCCGACCACACCTTCACCGTGAGCATCGACGGAGTCCGGACGGGACCGCCGCCTCCACTACCCGCCCCGCACCACCAGCCGCACTGGGGTGAAGAAGGAGTGATGCTGGCCTCAATGGGTCGGCCGCAATTCCCGACACCCGTCGGTGTCTACACGGTCCTGTCCAAAGAGCGCACGGTGATTATGGATTCGAGCAGTGTCGGTGTGCCGCTCACCGATCCCGCCGGTTACCGGGTCCCGGTGGATTACGCCAGCCGTATCAGCAGCCGCGGCCTGTTCGTGCATTCCGCGCCGTGGGCCGTCCAATCATTGGGGCGTGAGAACGTCAGCCACGGCTGTATCAGCCTGAGCCCCGCCGACGCGGAGTGGTACTTCAACACGGTCAACGTCGGCGACCCGGTGGTTGTCAAGGAGTAGTTCTGGCGAGATCGATTGTGCTGGTTGAGGTTTGAGCTCAACGGATGCCTTTTCCGGCTGACCCGGTCCGGCCCGACAGGCTTGGGGCAACACTCGTCGCGTCGGAACGCGATGAAACAAAGTGCTCGAACAGCCCGGTGACCTGCAGGACGCGGTCGAGGAACTGCGGGCGATGGTCGAGATGGAGTCGGACCCCCGAATGGGAGGTGCGGCGGTGGATGAGCAGCAGGGCGTTGTCGGCTGTGGAAGTCTCGTTTTAGCAGAGGCCGATCTTGATATTCGGGATCCGTGGTCGGGCCATACTCGCTACGGTCGATAGTACCTACGACGAAGAGGTCTGCATGGCGGGGCAAATCCCATTGGTCGACTATCTGGTGCTCGACGACAACCCGCACCTGGTGGCGCAGGAATGCGCGAACTGTGGCGCGCGATTCTTCGATCGGCGTAACGCCTGCGCCGGCTGCTTCGGGTCGGAATTCACGACCGTTTCGGTGCCGACTGAGGGCACCGTGCGGGCGTTCACCATCGTCACTTTCGCCGCACCCGGCATTCCCACTCCGTTTGTCGCCTCCGTGGTTGACTGCGACGGCACCCAGGTGCGCGCCAATCTGATCAACGTCGACCCAGACCCCGAGCAGATCCGCGACGGGATGAAGGTGCGGTTGGCGACCTACCCGATCGGCACCGACTCGGCGGGCACCGAGGCGATTGGCTTCGGCTTCGAGCCCGCATGACACCCGAATTGCATCCAACGACGAAGGAGCATCAACGATGAGCGCTAGTGACGACATCTGGATCCTCGGAATCCGGATGACCAAATTCGGTAAGCACGCCGACCGAGACACCGTTGACCTGGCCGCGGAGGCCGCGACCGGCGCGCTTGCCGACGCGGGCGTGACGATGGCCGATATCGGTGTGCTGGCAGCCGGCAATCTGATGGCCGCCAACGCCGGGATCGGTCAGCAACTGCAGAAGCAGATCGGCCAGACCGGCATCCCGGTGTACAACGTTGCCAACGCGTGCGCCACCGGGGCCACGGCGCTGCGGACCGCCATCATGGCCGTCAAAGCCGGCGAAGCCAAGTACGGGATGGCGGTCGGTGTGGAGAAGTTGTCCGGCGCGGGACTGCTCGGCGCGGGTGGCAAGAAGAAGGAAAGCGCCGACGTCTGGGAGGCCAAGGGCCGCTACGGCGCGGTCGCACCGATCGACGGACTGATCGGCACCGAGGCCATGCCCGGGGTTTTCGCCCAGATCGGCACCGAGTACGGCCATAAATACGGCGGAACGAGCTTTGAGCTGTTCGCGCGGATCAGCGAGAAAAACCACGCCCACTCGACGTTGAATCCGCTGGCCGCCTACCAGAAGAAGTTCACCCTCGAGCAGATCATGAACGACGTGATGATCGCCTTTCCGAACACCCGGCCGATGTGCTCGGCGAACTGCGATGGCGCCGCGGCCGCGGTCGTGTGCAACGGCGAGACGTTGAAATCGCTTTCGCTGCAACAGCAGCGGCGCGCGGTGAAAGTATCGGCGTCGGTGCTGACCAGCGACCCTTACGAAGATGGCTGTCAGGTTTTGCCGAACGTCAACACGCTGACCCGCAACGCCGCCAAGACCGCCTACGAGCAGGCCGGTATCGGACCGGGCGATCTGAACCTGGTCGAATTGCACGACTGCTTCGCCACTGCCGAGTTGGTGCACTACGACAACTTGATGCTTTGTGACCAGGGCGGCGCGGCCGACTTTTTCAACACGGGCGCAACGTGGCGCGACGGATCGATCCCGGTGAACGTCTCAGGCGGGCTGCAGTCCAAGGGACATCCGATTGCGGCCACTGGTATCGCCAACATTTGGGAGATCTGCCACCATCTTCGCGGCGAAGCCGGCGACCGCCAGATCGACAACGCAAAAGTCGGGCTGGCCCACGTGATCGGTCTGGGCTCCGCGTGCGGCGTCCACATCCTGGAAAAGTCAGCAGCTTAGTGGCGATCGCGAGGACGGCGGAGCCGGGCGAAGCGGGTCGCCACCATCCGGCTTAGTGGCGATCGCGAGGACGGCGGAGCCGGGCGAAGCGGGTCGCCACCATCCGGCTTAGTGGCGATCGCGAGGACGGCGAGCCGGGCGAAGCGGGTCGCCACCATCCGGCTTAGTGGCGATCGCGAGGACGGCGAGCCGGGCGAAGCGGCTTGCTTTGCCGAGGAACAGTTGAGCCTGGGCAGTCAGGTTGGTCTGCTCGGTGCTCTGGAAACCCTGTCGCAGGACGTGGCGCAGGCCCTCGGTTGGAGCGGCACAGGCAATCCTCTTGATGCGGTACCCGATCTGTCGATATCCGCCGCCAGTTCGGCGACCGAGTTCAACACGCTGACAACGGAGTTTCTGGCCAGCCTGACCAACCTTTTTTGACGCAGCCGTGGACCGCTGCGATAAGGCCGTTGCCAGAACCCCTTCGCAACGACGGAGCCACACCTGTGCAAGTATCGGCGGCCGTCTTTCGACGGCAATGTGTGCGTCACGCGCAACCATTGGGAGATCGTCCGGTCGCTGGTGACGCCTGCTATCGCGGCGTAGTTGGGCAAGTGGTTTTGGTGGCCGCAGGTCGTCCGGCAACGGCCGGTCCCGTCGCGGTGGTCGCGGCCGGCCACGAAGGGCCAACGCGTTTTCGGCCGCGTCCACTTGTATTGTTACGAGAACGCTGAGGCACCAACCTCTTTCTCGCTACACCAGGCCTAGGGAGTTGCCTAATGTGCGGTCGCTTCATCGTTCCAACGAGTGTGCTGCTCAGGCTCGCCGGCGACGACTCGATCCCGGAGGAGTCGCGACAAGCGCTGCTCGACAGCGCCGCGGTCGAGCCAGCGTGGCGAGGACTACGCAACGCTCACACCGAAGCGACGCAGGCCTGTCTACGTGCCAATGGGATCACCAGCCTTCGTTTGGCGGGCGTGCTCGCGTCTGTTCCGGCGGTAACGATCTACGACTGCAAGAACACCCAATCGTTGCCGGGCTCGCCGGTTCCGGATCCTGACAAAAGTTCGGACGACACAGCGAAACGCGCCTTCGAGACGACCCATGCCGTCGTCGATTTCTACCGGGAATGCTTCGGACGGAACTCGGTTGACGATGCCGGCATGACGCTGATGTCGTCGATTCACTACGGCGTCCGCTACGACAACGCGTTCTGGAACGGCTCCCAGATGACGTACGGGGACGGTGACGGCAGAGTCTTCACCGACTTCACCAAGTCGGATGACGTGATCGGACACGAGTTGACGCACGGCGTCACCCAATTCACTGCGGGCCTGGGCTACTCCGACGAGCCGGGCGCTCTCAATGAGAGCGTCTCCGATGTATTCGGCGCGACGTTTCACCAGTGGCGGCGCAAGCAGGCCGTCGCACAAGCGGACTGGCTGATCGGCCCCGGAGTCCTTGGCCCCGTGGCGCTTGCGAAGGGGTACACCTGCCTGCGCAGCATGGCTCAACCCGGCTCGCGAGACTGCCTGTCGCCCCAACCCTCGAACTACAGCGACTACGTTGCCGGAGGCGATCCGCACGTAAACAGCGGCATCCCGAATCACGCCTTTTACCTCGCGGCGACGACCATCGGCGGACAAGCGTGGCAGAAGGCGGGGAAAGTCTGGTATGCGGCGCTGACCAGTGACAAGGCCGGACCGTCCACTGGTTTCGGCGATTTCGCCAAGCTCACCCGCGCCGCCGCCAAATCCTTATTCCCCCGAGATGCCACCGTATATCGTGCGGTAGACGACGCTTGGACGCGAGTCGGCATTCCAGAGGCCGACATCTCGCTGTAGAGCCGTGGTCGAACCGGAACGATCGAGGCACTCCAGATGCAAGACCGCTACATCATTGAACGACGCGGCGGCTTCGCGGGCCTGAAGGCCAGCGGCGCCATCGACGGCGACGCGCTGAGTCCTGACGATCGCCAAACACTGGAAAAGCTCATCGACGGCGAAGAAACATTCGCCGGAGATCCCGGCGCTGACCGTTACACCTACGTCGTGACGCGCGAGAACGCGTCGGGAAGCACCACCCGCGAGATTCCGGAAAGCCTGATGCCCGACGCGGCGGCAAGCTGCGTCACGACCGAGCTCTAATGGGGCGTGCCTCAGTGCATGCGCGCGCTGCCGCCGAGGCCGATCTCCAGGACACTGCCGGTGATCACTCCGGGGTCAGTGACCAAATACATCACTCCGCGGCTGACGTCCTCGGGTTGCAGCCATGGTTGAGGTATCGGATTGGCTTTCATCATCCGGCGCACCAGGTCGTCGGGGACGTCGTCACCGCCGGTGGGTTGCACCATCGGTGTTTGCGTCGTGGTCGGGCAGACGACGTTGATCGTGATGCCGTCTTTGGCGACCTCCAGGGCAGCGGACTTGGCGAGGCCGATGACACCCCATTTGGTGGCGTTGTAGGCGGCCAGCTCAGGGATGCCCATCCGGCCTCCCATCGACGAGGTGACGACTATTCGTCCGAATTGCTGCTGTCGCATCACCGGGATGGCCGCCCGCAGGGTGTGAAACGCGCCGGTCAGATTGGTGTCGATGAGCTGCTGCCACATCGTGTCGCTGACCTCGTCCAGCAGGCCGGTGCTGACGATTCCGGCGTTGGCCACCACGATGTCGAGGCTGCCCAGGTCGGCAACCGTCTGCCTGATCGCGGCGTCGACCGCGGCCGAATCGCGCACGTCCAGGGTGAGCGGCAAGCAGCGTTGGTCCAGCTCTTCAACAAGCTTCGCCGTCTCGCGTAGGTCGTCCTCGGTGCCGAGCGGGTAGGTCAGGTCGGTCATCGCATCGGGAGCATCGGCGACGACGATGTCGGCCCCTTCGGCTGCCAGCGCCACCGCGTGTGCGCGCCCCTGGCCTCGAGCTCCGCCGGTGATCAAAGCGACGCGTCCATCCAAAGCACCCATAGCTGGTTAAGCTACCAGCAAAGTGATTGCTTGCGTGGTGGCTGCCGGATCCCGCGAAATCAATTGCCACTGGCTTTATTTCATCGCCGCATAAGCAGGCAAGCTGAGGCAGCGATAACCGATGCACCGCCCGCGCTCCAAAACGACCGGATGCAAAACCGCCTATGACGTAGCAGAAGCCGTCTAGGCTCGCCAGAGTGGAGATCGGCGACTCGGCGGCGCCGTCGACGACAGACATTCTCTGATCGGGTTGGCGAGCAATGCAACGGAGTCGAATTCGTGGGCAAGAAGATCCACCAGCGCGTTCCGCGACCTCGGCTACCCGATCCGGTGACGCAACTGAACCTGCCTAATTACAATCTCGGATCGCTGGAGGATCGAGAGACGCGAACCGTCTACATCCACGGGGAGCTGGAAATGCGACGCCTCAATGAACGGCTTATGGGCGAAGGGGTCAGCGCTGAACAACGCGCCCGCCGGATGTGCGACCTACGCAACGCACTACGCAGTTGGACCAGAGATCTCATGCTGGACCGAGCTTATGCGGAAGAGCTGACCCAATACGAAAAGAACTTGTCGTTTGACGGGTTAGTCGCGCGCAACCGAGCCAAGAAACTTACCGGCGATGAGGTCTACAACGCAGTTATCGAAAGCGCGACGCGCAGCCGTCCCGAGGTGAATGAGGACTTAGAGATCGACACGGAGAATCCGCCGTCATTGCCGCCCGTGTGGCCATCCCATCCGATCTGGGGGCTGCCCACCCCGTTGAAGCCACAGCCAACACCGCCGCCACCTATCATCGGTGATGAAGGGTTCTGAGGCCACCGAACGGAAGAAGCCCAATGACAAGTGATGCCGGACAGAGGGCGAGCGTGGCAGCAAGCAGGGCTCCCCTTCCTTGGAACGCGACGGGCCTAGCGGGCAAAATTGCCCATGTTTTGGTCGATGAGCCCACGGATGAAATCGACAACCCCGCCGACCTGCCGCCCGGAACCAAAACAGTCGTCATCGTCAGTGATGAGCCAACCCCACATCACACCTTGTTCGTTCATCCGGAAGACGAACCATCGCGGGTGGCTCTTGTGGTGTACGACCAGTTGTCAGTGGACGAGTGACCCCTACCCGATGTTCGGGGTACGAGCGCAGCACGGGGACGCGGCTGAAGCGCCCAGCTCCCATTGAAGCCGATAACGGGAATTGAACTCGCGCTTGGTAAGTGGATCTGGGTTGTCAACCGATCCTCTTCTTTCGGGGTACGGCTCGCGAAGTTGTTGCACCCCTTGCCGGGGCCTTCTTAAGGGCCCTCTGGCGACGAAAGACGATGCGGGCGAGTGTCATTGACACTTATGCGGCTCGGCACGCCTGGGCGACGTTTCGGGCTCGGCCCTGCTTCAACTGAGCAGCTGGCGAGTGCCCGCATGGCGCCAGAAGCAGTTCGGTCACTCAAATCGGCTGGAACGGTCGCTCTTCGATGTTCTCGCCGATAATCAGTGCGGTCCCGGCGGGCACTTCCCGCCACACCCCCGGCAGCTGGGTCAACGGCTCAGAAACCACCACCCGGGCATCATCACCGAAGTGCATCAGCCGCTCGGTGTCGGGGTAGAGCATGCGCACTGACTCCGGATCTTCGCTCACAAACAGCGTATTCACATCCGGTCCGCTCGCATAACGGGCCGCGTACAGGCGTACGCCGTCGCTAACCCCGATCGTCATTTGCAACGCGGGTTCACCCACGCCGGCCGCCGCGGCGGCCGTTTCGACGAAACCTGCCATCCGCGCGATTCCCGCGATCGGATCATCCATGAGACCGAAGGTGAGCGCTAGGTGAAACAGCAGCTCCGAATCGGTGGACCCCGCTATGTTGCCGAACAGGTCGGGGCGCACAGCGAACAGCAGATCGCGGCGCAACCGCTGGTATCCGCCGACGTGTCCGTTATGCACAAACAGCCAGTTGCGGTAACGAAACGGGTGACAGTTGGTCTGCTGGACGGGTGTCCCCGTCCCCGCGCGAACATGGGCAAGAAATAGTCGGGTGCGGACCTCGCTGGCCAGTTCCAAAAGATTCTCGTCGCCCCACGCGGGGGTGATGCTGCGAAATAGCGCCGGTTCGGCACGGTGCTCATACCAGCCCAGTCCTGTGCCGTCCCCGTTCGGAATCTCCATGTTCGGCGCGTGCCTACGGCTCTGCTCGATAAGTGAGCACTCCGGGTCATGTAGCAGCTCCCTGGGCGCGATCGGGCTGCCCAGATATCCAACCCACCGACACATCCGACTCTCCTTGCTGCACGCTGTCTCAGACTGGCATGCCTGCGCTCGTCGCTTCCGGGTGCTAGTGACCAGTTGCCGCTGTGCGAGCCGTCTCGCGGATCACGTTGTGCACGAACGCTAGCTTGCGGACCACCGCCGGCGGGATGTCGAATGGGTAAAGCGGATTCTTACCCATAGCGGTGTTCACCCGATTGAAGCAGAGCGACAACCACTTCCAGTCCTCCAGCAGCCGCTCGATGGAGGCGTCCTCGTAGGAAGGGAGCGGAACGATGTCCCGCTGCACCGAGAATCGGACCCTGTCGGCGTGCAGGATCAGTCCGGACTCCCGCGCGGTGTCGATCGTGCCGGTGATGTGCAGATAGTGGGCGAAGCACTCGGCAAAATCCTCCCAGGGGTGCATCGTTGCGTACTCGGAAATGTAGAAGTCACCCCAGTTCTCCGGCGCGCCGAATTTGTAGTGTCGTGCGATCTCGCCTTGATAATCGGCGCGCTCATCGCCGAAGATCTCGCGGCACTCGTCAAGGTAGCGCGCGGCTCCGGGATCGGTTTCCACCAGGATGTTCTGGTAATAATGGCCGACCTCGTGTCGGAAATGACCCAGCATGGTGCGGTAGGGCTCACCGAGATGGACGCGAAGCGACTCACGGTAGGCGTCCAGCGACTCGACCAAATCGATCGTGATTACTCCACCGGCGTGCCCGATCACCACACGTCCCCCGCCGCTGTAACTGGACAGCAGATCGAACGCAAGCCCTCCGTCTTTCCGCCAGAACGGGTCGACCGGCAGGCCGATGTCGATGAGCTGGCAGATCAACCGCCGCAGGGCGATCCCGGTGGATACCAGCTTTTCCACTGCGACGGTGTCGTCGGTGTCGGGCTCGCGGCGGATCAAGGAATCCGCCAGACATCGTCCCCGCTGACCGCCCAGCTCCTGTTCTTCAGGCACCAACCAGTTGCACCCGAGGCTGGCCGCCTTTGTGCATGCAATCCAGATTTGGCCGTCGATAACCGCGGCGCCCGACGAGGTCGCGACCATCGTGCGGCTCGGTGGATGAAATCCAAATTCTGCCAAACAATTCGGGCAGCGCCGCGACTCGAATGGAACAAAGCCACGGCAGACGGGGCAGGCGAACGCGCGCACGGATTCCATCGTGGCAGTCCGCGTGGGCCAGCCGCGGCGTTTCAGCCGGCATCACGACGAAAGCGGCGAATGTCGCAAGGTCATTTGGTCAAACTTCACCCGGCAGACATCGGTTAGCAAACGGGGCGCGCCGCTGCTCTGAACTGGAGCCGATGATACAACTTGTCCTTGATCTTCGCGATGAAAGCAGGATCCCATTGCGCGATCTCTGATAGCTCGACGTCATCGCCGTTCATTACGTTTCCCTACTCTTTATCCGTTCGAGATGCGCGAGTGGTGGCGGCGATCGGCGCGACGCCGTTGCGCGATACTCCGGCGGATCGTTGAAGCTCGCTAAAGCGTGAACCATGGCGTCCGTCACTTCACAAATGTCATCGAACGTGCGGTCATCGGAAAGCACGGCGACGCCGACCCGGTCCGCATGGCTCCAGGTGGTGAGATTGAAGGCGCTGCCTGGCGAAAGTATGCCTAATGAATAGATCTCGGTCACTTGAGCACCGCTGATTGTGCCACGTTCGCAAGGCCCTGGCACCATGCGACCACGGAGGTTCGGACGGCGTGCAACTCCGGTGTCGCCGAACTGCTGCAGCGTTGCTTGTCGAGATGCCAACGTACTACCGAGGGAGGTACCTCCCGTTCGGCTCTCCGGCGCTGGGAAGCCGAGGCATCCCGTGTCAGGCTCGCTGGGGTGGAACCGGAATACCTTGTATGTCAACACTGTCCTCGATTTGCGTGTTCCAGCTGTTGAAAGCCATCGCCAGGCACGCGTATGTGCCTACAACAAAAGGTATCTCGACTAGCTGGCGCTCGTTGAGCTGTTCGGAGAGAGCCGACCACGTGTCGTCATCGATGCGGTAGTGGTCGAGCAGCTGGTCGGTCGCCGAGACAAGGTCGCACTCAAGAGGCGTCCAGCTGCTACTTGAGGTGCCCTTCATGATCGCCTCGAGGTCGCCGTCGGTAACTCCGTACCTTGGGGCGAGCCGTACATGGTGAACCCACTCATACAGGGCGCCGGTCCGCCAGGCGACACGTAGCAGCATCAGCTCTCGGGCGCGATGGCCGAGGGCAGGCTGCTGCAGCAGCACATGGCCATAGGCGGTGAAAGGGCCGGCCAAAGCCGGATGGTGCAGCAGCGTAGCGGTCACATTCGGCGCTGAATCGTGCCTGCGGAACGACTCGACGACGGAGTCAGGAAACATGCTGCGCAGCAAGGAGATTGCTTGCTCATCCCACTGGTGTGGTGGGAGCGGCCCGAGCCGCGGCGCCGACCTATTCATCTCGAGAACCCACAAATGACTAACGCGCAGTCGATCGCCATTCCTACAACTGTACCGCAACGGCTATACAGTCGTACAGCACCTCTGTTATCGTTTGAGACATGACCCTCACCCCGGAGTCCCTGGGTTCTGCGCCAGGACGTAACCGCCTTACAGGCCGCCGCATCGTCGTCGTCGGAGCGGGTACCCGCCATTCGGACGAATCTGAAGCACCGATCGGGAACGGGCGCGCCATCGCGGTATTGTGCGCGCGCGAGGGGGCTAGCGTCGCGTGCGTTGATGTCAACGGTCAAGCAGCCGAGGCGACATCGCAACTGTGTGAACAGGAGGGCGCGAAGGCCATCGCGGTGACAGCAGATGTGCGGCAGGCCGAAGCCTGTACGCGCCTGGTGAATGAAGCGGCAGCCGGGCTCGGTGGTCTCGACAGCGTGGTAGCGAATGTAGGTTTTGGAGCAGGTTCGGGGCTGGCCGACACGTCGCCTGAGTTGTGGGACGAGATCTTCGCCTTGAACGTGCGGTCCCACTTCCTGATTGCCCGTGCCGCGTTGCCTGTTCTCGACGATGCCGGTGCCATTGTGTTCATTGGATCAGCAGCGAGCCTTCGGGCAGGTACGCGGTTTCCGGCGTACGACGCATCGAAAGCTGCCTTATTCGGGTTGTGCCGTCATGTCGCCCTCGAAGGCGCACCGCGCGGGATCCGAGCGAATCACGTCATTCCCGGCCCCGTTGACACGCCCCTCGGCCGTTATGGAGCAGCCGCTGTTGCACGGCGCTCACAGATCCGTCTACCGCTGGGTCGACAGGCGACCGCTTGGGATATTGCCTATGCGACGTTGTTCATGCTCAGCGGCGAATCCAGTTACATCACCGGCGAATCGCTTGTCGTAGCCGGTGGACTAGGACAAGTGGGTTAATCCAGCTGTGTCGCTGACGCGATTGATCAGCAGTGATCAATCACTGGTCGACCAGCACCGTCGCGCATCAGCGCACGATCGCCGGCATAGATTCCCAGCCCCGCACGGTAGAGGTCCGTGAACGGCGCGCAGCGGCCATATCGACGTCCCACTCAGGGAATCGCTTAAGGACCTCTTCGAGTGCGACCCGGCCTTCCAGGCGTGCGAGCGGCGCACCCACGCAGAAATGTGCACCGCGGCCAAATGTCAAGTGCCCGCCGGGCTTCCGATGGATGTCGAAGCGGTCGGGATCCTCGAAATGGCGCTCATCGCGGTTGGCGGAGGCCAGCATGATCAGCAGTGCACTTCCCGCTGCCACCGTTTGCCCGTGAAAGACCACATCCCTGGTCGCGACGTACCGCGCGACGTGTGGACCTGGTGGCTCGAAGCGGAGTAGCTCTTCGATCGCGCCTGGAATGATCGAATGGTCCTCGACCAATTCCTTTCGCTGGTCAGGATGCTCCGCTAAGACCTTGCCCATCCATCCGAACAGTCTCCCAGTGGTTTCCACACCCGCGCCCGCAACTACCGCTAGGAAGATCAACAGCTCCTGCCTGGTCAACCGGCGGATCGTGCCGGTCTCATCTTCGAATTCGACATTGAGCAACTCGGTAATGAGGTCATCAGAGGGATTCTTCTCGCGCCAGGCGACGTACTCGGCGAACATGTCGCCGTCGAAATAGTGGTCCTTATCGACAGGCAGCGGCTCGCCCGGCTTGTTGCGCAGGACGCGGTGAGCTTCCGCACGCACCGAGGGCTGGTCGGAGTCGGGGATGCCGGCGAGCATGCCGATGGTGCGCATAGGAAGCTCGCGGCCCAAATCGACAACGAAGTCGAACATTTCACCATCCACCAGCGAATCGAGGCACACGGTGCAGAAGGCGCGCACCTTGTCTTCGAGTGCGCGCATCTTCTTGGGCGTGAACGCGCGCGACACCAGCGCACGATGGATTGTGTGAAGAGGAGGATCCTCGTTGATGAACACCCCGGGAGGCATCACCGGGTCGGTCTTAACGACTTCGAGGATGTCGCCCTTGGCCGAGCTCAGCCGCTGCGAATCCTTCAAGGACGCTTCGACGTCGCTGTAACGGCTCACTCCCCAGAAGTCATGGCGCTGGTTGTAGTACAGCGGCGCCTCGTCTCGCAGACGTCGGTAGACGGGGTACGGATCAAGGTCGATCTCGACATCCCAGGGGTCGTAGTACAGCTCGTCGCTCAATATTCCTCCTCGGCCGACGCTGTACGAGCATACAGCATCTGCTGTACGATCGTACAGTCGATGGTCGACGACTAAGGAGCAATCACGTGGAAGATCGGTTCTGTCTTGACGGACGGGTGGCGGTCGTGACCGGTGGAGGCACTGGTATCGGCCGGGGTTCGGCGCTGGTCCTGGCCCAATACGGCGCCGATGTGGTATTGGCCGGTCGGCGTCCCGACCCCCTGGAATCGACTGCCAAAGAGGCCGAGGCTCTCGGGCGCCGAGCGCTCGCCGTCTCAACGGATGTCACCACCGGTGCGGCGTGCCGGGGGCTCATCGACACTGCGTTAGAGGCATTCGGGCGCGTCGATATTCTCGTGAACTGCGCCGGCGGTGCCGAGACCAAGTCGATTCTGAAGTGGCCCGACGAGGACTTTGACCGCACGCTGGCGCTGAATTTCGGTGCCGTCTGGCATCTCTCGCGCGCAGCGGCGAAACCGATGCTCGAGCAGGGCAAAGGTGTGATAGTCAATATATCCTCGGGCGCCAGTCTGCTGGCCATGCCGCAGGCCGCTCCCTACGGTGCTGCCAAGGCCGCGGTCAATAACCTCACCGGCTCGATGGCCGCGGCGTGGGCGCGAAAAGGTATACGCGTGAATGCAATCGCAGTCGGCGCTGTGCGAGCCGCCACCCTGACCGACGATGCGGCGCGGTATGGACTTGACCCTGAAGCTATTGCGATGACCAATGGCGTACACCGCCTCGGGGAGCCGGACGAGATCGGCTACGGGGTGCTTTTCTTCGCATCGGATGCATCAAGTTTTTGCTCGGGACAAACGTTGTACATGCACGGAGCACCCGGGCCAGCCGGAGTTTAGAACGTCGGCGAGTCAGAATCGACTAACCGGCTAGCAGTCCGACTCGCTACCAACGGGCAGGTGAGGCGACCTCCATCGATAGTGGTCGCGCATATGACAGGTCGCCGTGATCGCGGGTGCCGACGAGATAGCCTTTCTCGGCGAAGAATTTGGACTTCAAGACACGCGCGTCGGCCAGGAACATCCCTTCGACGGTGGATCGGCGAACTGCGATGCACCACTGGCTATCTCGGCGCTCAAGGCGATCGAGGTAGCGTCCGGTGATGAACTGTGCACTTGTGCCGTCGAGACCTATCAGGACAACGATGACGTAGCTTTCCGCGTGTGCGATGTCACCGTCGATCTCACATGAGTGTGTAGTGATGTTGTGGGTGTGCACCATGGACGTCTCCGCGTGTGCCGCGTTGGCCCACGGGCCATAGTCTCGACCCGAGTTCACGGCGAAGCCATGTTCATCCACGCCGTCGGAATGGTATGCCGCGGTGATGAGGTCGACGTCATGTCGGTCGCAACCCCGTGCATGGCGAGTGATGCAATCCAGGATCGCGGTGCGGTCGAGTAGGTATCGCACATCGCGCTGCAGCGCGTCGAGGGCGTTATTGGATGTCAATGGTCTCCTGCCTTCTGGATCAATAGCCACTCGGCTGCGTCATCACCGTGAGGAGTGGCGCCTGACAATGCGACTATACGAATGTACAGCATGCCACAATTATGGGAATATGGAGGCAGCGGATCAGTGAGGTGACTATGGGTACATCGTCGCGTCGCGTCGGGGCGGAAACGTCCAAGACTCGTGACGTTCTACTGGACTGCGTCGAGAAGATGATGCTCGACGAGGGCTACGCGAGTATTAGCTACCGCACGCTGGCGGCTAAGGCTGCAGTGACGGCCAGTCTGGTGCAGTACTACTTTCCCTCACTCGACGACGTCTTCCTTGCCGCGATCCGACGGTACTCCGAGCGCAACCTTGAATTCCTGCGCAAGTCACTGGATTTGCGGGCAGGAGATCCGTTACACGCACTGTGGGAATACGGTGGTGATGAAGCGACCGGCGCGCTGATTACTGAATTCATGGCACTGGGCAATCACCGCAAATCGATTCGCTTTGAGATCGCCGAGGTCACCGAACAGGTGCGCAAGATCCAGGTTGACGCACTGGTGAAGAAGTACGGCGAGAGCGGCAGCCTGGGCCTAGACCTGTCACTCGACGACCTCTCACTCGACGCTGTAGCGCTCCTGATCACCGGCATCCCCAAGTTCTTGAACCTCGAAGAAGGCGTCGGCGTCCGAACCGCCCACGCCGAGGTCGTGAACGCGATCGAGAAGTATCTCGACTCGGTAGAACCACGGCCGCGCCGGAGGAAGCCCAAGAAAACGTCACCGGCAAGGTGACGCGGTCCCTCAAACGGCATTGCCGCTGAGGGGCGGCTTGGCGGATCAGAACGGTTCTCCCCGTAGGTTTGCGAAACTCTCGAGCACGCCTTCTGTGCCGTTCCCCATTTGCAGCTATGGTCGGCGCCACACTTGTGCTATACAGTTGCACAGTACCGATGTTGTACGCTCGTATAGCGGGAGGTTCGGTGGGCATGACAAATCGGGTGGCCGTGGTCACCGGCGGTAGCTCAGGGCTCGGGCAAGCTATCGCCACCCACCTTGCCCGCGAGGGGCGTCGCGTGGCCGTGCTCGACGTCAATGGAGAAGCGGCAGAGAAGGTCTGCGTCGAACTTCGATCCGATGGTGCTGATGCTCTGGCTGTCGATGTCGACGTCTCAGATCCCGATTGCGTGACAACGGCTTTCGATGACGTGAGGAAGTCGTTGGGCCCTATCGAAATACTCGTGACTAGTGCCGCGATTGCGGGTTTCACCCGATTCGACCGCATCACTTTCGAGGAATGGAACCGCTACCTTGCGGTCAACCTGACGGGCACATTCTTGTGTCTTCAGGCCGCTTTACCCGACATGGTGGCTGCGCATTGGGGCCGTATCGTCACCATCTCCTCGGCGGCTGGGCAGAAGGGTGCCGTCGGTCAGGGGCACTATTCCGCGACGAAGGGTGGCGTGATCGCTCTCACGAAGGCGGTAGCGCAAGAATACGCCGCAAAAGGAATCACGGTAAACACCTTGCCTCCCTTCATCATCGACACCCCCATGCTGCGGGAACAACAACAGCAGAAGAAGCTGCCGCCGACTGAGGTCCTCACTAAGGCGATTCCGGCGGGACGCCTGGGAACCGGCGAGGACGTCGCAGCCCTGTGTGCGTTCCTGTGTTCCGACGAGTCGAGTTATGTCACCGGCCAAGTCATCGGTATTAACGGCGGGGCGGTGCTGTAACCATCTGTCGGGCAAAGTGAACGGAAGAGCAATGAAAGTACGCATCGAACCGAACCGATGCCATGGACACACCTTGTGCTCGACGATCGCGGCCGAGCCATTTCGGCTCGACGATCGCCAACGCGTCTTCTGGAGAGCGGTCCGATGACAGGGGCTAGACCGGTCGCCGTCGTCACGGGAGCGAGCCGGGGGGCAGGGTGCGGCATCGCGCACGCGCTCGGCGCTCACGGGTGCACGGTGTACGTCACCGGTAGAACCGAGAAGACCAGCCAATCCTCGCTCGCTGGCACCATCCACGAAACAGCAGATCTGGTGACCGCGGCTGGCGGCGAAGGGATCGCGGTTCGCGTCGAGCATGCCGATGACGAGCAAGTGAAGGAACTGTTTGATCGAGTCGAGCGTGAGCAGGGAAGACTGGACATCCTGGTAAACAACGCCGCCGTCATCCGCGATGAGATGATGGGCCGCACCAAGTTCTGGGAAGAGCCCCTCAACGTCGTCGACACACTCATCGTCGGTTTGCGCAGCAGCTACGTCGCCACCGTCTTCGCTGCACCACTGATGCTCCGGCAGCACACGGGCCTCGTTGTCTTCACCTCCTCTTCGGCTGCAGCGCACTACGCATTCGGCCCCGCGTACGGCGTGCCCAAGTCGGGTACGGACAAGATGGCCGCGGATGTGGCGGTGGATTTCGGGGACTTCGGTATTGCTGCCGTGTCGATTTGGATGGGATCGTTGCTGACTCAGCGGGTGCGGGACATCATCGCCGCTAATCCCGCGAAGCTGAGCCACATCCTCGATAGCGCTGAGACGCCTGAACTCACCGGCCACGTCATCTGGGCGCTGTACAACGATCCCGACCTCATGGAAATCAGCGGCAGGACGCTCATTGGCGCTGAGCTGGCAGCTCTATACGGCATCAAAGACGAGGGCGACCGTCAGCCCCCTTCCTGCCGAGATCTGCATGGCGTCCACCCACACCGGCAGTTTCCTTACCGCATGAGGTGATTCGACGAAAGGCGACGTCCACAGAGACTGAGCCAAGTGCAACGCCCTGACCTTACAACGTTCTGGTTCAACTGGCGGTGTGGTCGGGTCTACGCGCGGCGGAGCTTGGCGGCCGGGGTACCGCCCCCAAAACTCGGCCAAGCGAACGGGCTGAATGCCCTGGTCAGACGTGGAGCCGATGACGGGAATCGAACCCGCGTATTCAGCTTGGGAAGCTGATGTTCTGCCATTGAACTACATCGGCGAGGTGTTTCTGACCTGCGAGAACTCCGTTCAGTGAGCTTGCCCTCGGGACTCCGTGTCACAGGACGTCACAACTCGGTCCAAACTCGCTCCGGCGTCTTGCAGTGCAGCAAACTGCGAGTGAGCATACAGCCGCATCGTGAGGCTGGCGTCCTTGTGTCCGATCCATGCGGCGATCACCGCGACCGGCACGCCTTGCAGGTGCATGAGGGTGGCGCAGGTATGCCGCGCCGCGTGCAGCTTGATATGGCGCAGCCCCGCCGCCTCGACGGCTTCCCGCCAGTAGCGCGATAGAACGCCGGGGGAGTAGGGCTGTCCGGCCTCGTTGCACACCACGTATGCCCATGGGCCACCAGCACCGCCCAACGCGAGCCGTTCCGCCGCCTGGCGCTTGCGTGCCACCTTCAGCACCGACACCAGCCGGTTAGGCAGCGGCAGCGTCCGGCGCGACGTTTCCGACTTCGGGTCACCCTCGACCGTCTTGCTCCCCGCCGCGACCCGGTTGTTCGCGACAACCAGCGTCTTGGCCTCCAGGTCGATGTCAGCCCAGCGCAGTCCGGCGATCTCGCCGCGCCGCAGCCCCGACAGGGCAAGCTCCCAGGCATGCGCTAGGCGGCCGTCGGCGATAGCGGCCAGGAGCTGGCGCACCTCGTCCTCGGTGTAGGTGTCGATGCCCTTGTGCGGCGATGCGATTCGGTCGACATGCTCGGCGACGTTGCGAGCAACCAAACCCTGACGGTGGGCGTCGGCGAGCAGCATGCTGATCGACTGCGTGACCTTGTTGACTGCGACGGCACCCCACGGGCTGCGAACGCGCCCCTTGGCTGTCTTGGTGCCACCGGCCACCAGATCGGACACCAGCGCGTCAATGTCGGCCTTGGTGAGCCGCTGCACCGGCATGTCGCCGTGACGCTCCCGCAGCGGTGCGAGGTCGTAGGCCAGCTTCTCCCGTGACGAGGCGCGCAGGCGGTGCCTACCGGCCAGGTAGCCGGTGATGACCTCGCCGACGGTGATCTCCCTGCGGGGCACGAAGCGCCCCGTCGCGGCCTGGTCGCCAATCTCACTCAGTGCGCGGCGTGCCTGGGCCTCCGTGGTGTAGCGCCGTCGGATCTGTTGGCGCGCTCCAGTTTCCGGGTTGATACCCGCGTCGACCGTTAGCTGGTAGCGCAATACGGGTTTGCCGGTGCGGCGGTTGGTTACCTCTACCTTGCGAATTTGCGGCGGTAGTTGCGTTCTCATTCCTCGATCTCCTCTCCTGCTATGAACTCACTGATCCCCACGTTCATGTGCAAGAGCTCGTCAGAAAGCTTCGAAGCGCGATCCAGGGCCGGCCCGAGCAACTCCTCGTCGCCGGTCCCAATGAACCCCATCGCGCCTCGCTTGGCCGACCACATCGTGAGCGCTTTCTCGGCCCGTTGGCGGATCATGGTCAGTAATTTCGCTTCGTACGAATCCTGCTGCGCCAAAGCGCCCTTCGCCATGCGCTCGTCACCGCTGAACCATGCCAGCGCACCCACGGTTGGGATCGCGTGGCCCGGTGTCACTTCTATCGGGTCATCGGGGTGACCGCCGAACAGCAGCATGATTGGCGGTACTTCCAGGGCTATTGCCAGCACTACCAACTCGGCGACATCGAGGCTCTGCTTTCTGCCGTTCTCGTAGTTGGTGAGGGTGTTGCGGGTGATGGGGTAGCCCAGATTGGCGGTGGTGTCGGCCAGCTGCTGTGCCGAAATGCCCTGGCGTTCCCGTGCGCGCTTAACGGCCAGCGCGACCCGTTTGTGTAGTTCGCCTGCCCAGCCGTCAGCCTTTGCCATTCTACGTTGTGTACTCACCACACAAATGTACACGGCTTGCCGCACTAGATGCTGCATCAGTACAACGTATATAGGCATCTCATGTCATGTACATGGCGTGGAGACACAGCGAAAGGAGGTGACATGACCGAACCATTGGCAACAACCCCGAATGCCGGCGCCAAACTCCTGGATGTTGACCAAGTCGCGGCCCGGCTCAATGTCGGACGCTCGACCGTGTTCAACCTGATGAGCAGCAACAAGCTCCGTAGTGTGAAAATCGGGCAGCGGCGGTTGGTGAGTGAGGCTTCGCTGGCCGAATTCATTGAGGGGCTGGATCGGCAGGCGGACGCTAACCCGTGGCCGCAGCGGCCGGTACGGCGTCCCAAGCTCCCATACGACGGCCGCTGCGCGCCCGAGGTATCAGCGGACGTGTCGCAATGAGAATGCGCGTCGTCCAACCGACCTTTTGGGATGACGAGGGCATTAGCCAATTGTCTTGGGACGCACGCCTGGCGCTCATCGCCATGTGGTCTTACGTGCAGGACAACGGTGTAGGCAAGGATAACGTCGGATCCATCATCGGCCAACTGTTCGGCAACGATGCCGAGAAGGATTATGAGGCAACAAGACTGCGTGTCAGTGGCGCGTTAGACGAGTTGTGCATCGAGGGATTGCTGATCAGATTCGAACATGAGGGTATCAAATACCTTGAAGTGGCTAATTGGTCGACGTGGCAGAAGCCAGATCGACCGTCAAAAGCCAGATTCCCGACCTATGCCAGTACGAAAGTCGATACTCGCGAGACAGTCGCGAGTATGTCGCGGGACAGTCGCGAGTCACTGGCGAGACAGTCGCGCTCGGAGTCGGAGTCGGAGTCGGAGTCTGATTCGGAGGGGAGAAGGCATTCGCGAGACACTCGCGAGCCTCTTCCATCGCTAACCGATGCGGCTGATGCTGGTCCCCGCCCTCAATGCTCAAGACATCCCGATGGGAATTCGTCTGAGCCGTGTGGTGGGTGCGCCGCCGGGAGGCGTTGGGATGAGCAGCAAGCGCAAGCCGAGAAGGACCGGCGGCAACGAAAACGGTTGGAGACCAGGCTAGCTCGCGAGAACTGCACAATCTGTGACGGTACAAACTGGATTCCCGACACCGATCCCGCTGTTAAGTGCGAACATCTCAACTCACGGCCGGTCCGCGGCGACGGTGACCCGGAATGATGCTCGCGCGCGTTAAGGGGCGACGAAACTTGCCGATTTAAGCGGGAAGTGCTGCACAACATAGTGTTTCGTATAGCCAAGCCGATGACCACCGGAGCCAAGACTTCCGACCAGATCGGACAAGAAGAAAACCGCGAATGGGGAGAAAGAAGTTAACGAATATGTTCCACACCGAACGCGATCCGTTTAGGCCCCCAGATGACAGAGCGGGAATGCAGACGGTCAACGAAGCCCGAGACCGCATCCACCACAACAACTCCCTGTAACACCGATTTTTTACCAATCCGCGAACCAAGAAAGGCACCACAACATGATTCCTCAAAGGATCAACGAAGCTCGCGACAGCATCCGCTACGCCTACGCGACGGGCTGGTCGAACCTGACTGCAGTCGCAGATCGGGTCAGTGTGCTGGTCTACGAGGGCAGACTCGGCGCCGACGACCGTGATTGGATTCACAATCACCTGCGCGAGGTATTCAGCGGACTTGATCGCTTCTTTGATGAATGCTGCGACCTGCTCGCCATCGATGACGATGGTGACGCCTGCGACAAGATTTACAGCGATGACAGCCCGGTCTATTTGACCGTCTGCCCGGCTGGACGCTTTCCATCAGCCGAGGCCGCTGCGTATTGCGGTGACCTGGGCTCGGCGGACGAACTCGAGCCCGGCGCGGAGGTGATCGTCATTCAGCCGCCGCATCTGCACATCGCGGAGAGCCGGTAGTCCCGTTTTCTTCGGAGTCGGAAGCTTGCAGAGCACTGAGCAGAGATGCGTCGCATCCAACCTCACTATCGTGGAGCGGCCGCTCGCGAATTGGTGTCTTCAGCGCAATGCATCTCAAATTCGCGGCTTAAATCCCACGTCCCTCGGTATCTCAGTACCAGCAGACTAGATGCACGTTTGCTCAGCTCAAGGCCGGTTTCGATACACCGTTAGCCGGTTTGGGCTATGCACCGGCTATTGAAATCGCGAGCCGCCTCGGGACCAGACACCAAACGGTCTTTTGGTATACACGCGGTCGTAACGCGCCGTTTCGGGCTACCCCTATCCGCAGCTGATTTCGGGTCGCCCCGAGTACTCATCTTGCCAACGGGCGGCGGCTCACATAGAAGAAATGCATGGCGTCTCGTCCGGGCTTGCCTTACTCCCCGATCTCGATCGCCGACTGGAATAACGGACGCACGGCGATCAGCAACCTAAGGATCGCCCAACACTGGGTGTACTGGGTCGAGCTCCGGTTCGCCGAACAGGGCCGCCACGTCCTGATGCGTTGGAGCCAGGATAACGGGCGTGAGGAGGTGATCGGCTCTGGCGAGTCGGTGCACTCGAGGGTGTACGAGTACGGCGGCGGGTCCTTCGCCGTTTCAGAGCGCGGGGTGTTCGCCGTGCGCGAAGCCGACCAGCAGATAGGCCACCTGCAACCGGACGGCACACTTCCTTCGATCGCATTCATCGACGCGTCGAGGCCCACGAGGTTCGGCGATCTGGACGCCCGAGGAAATCTGCTGGTAGCGGTCCGCGAGGTCTCCGGTGAGGTCCAGTCAGGGCACGAGGTCGTGCTGATCAACCTTGACCAAGGCACGGTTCGGACCCTGGTCTCAGGCCGGGATTTCTATGCCGCGCCTCGCCTCCACCCTGACCTGCGGCGAGTGTGCTTCCTGGCCTGGGATCACCCGTTTATGCCGTGGGACGCGGCGGAGCTACACGAAATCGACTTGGCGACCGGTGTCGTCATCCATCACGCAGGCAGCCCGCGCGTGAGTGTCACCCAGCCCCGATACACAAACGCTGGTCACCTCGCTTACCTGGACGACAGCTCGGGTTACTGGAACCTTCGGATCCGGACTGAGGACGCGATGATCCCGCAACCCGCGCTGGCCGACGACTTGGCGCCCGCGCCATGGCACCTCGGTCGGTTCAGCTGGACCCCCACCCCCGACGGTTGCTTGGTGGCAGCCACTCAGGGCATGCATCCGAGAATCCTTCGCTGGGATCCAGACAATGGGTCGGTCACGCAGGTGTACCACCCGCTGATAGGTATCAGTGAGTTAGCCACGCTACCGGACGGTACGCTGCTGGCCCTCGGCGCACTCGATCGGCAGCCCGAAGCCCTTCACGAGCTGCGCGAGCCTGTCCCGCCGTCACCGCGGGTGGTTTGCACGACCCGGCCGGAGGTGCCCCCAGCCACGGTTCTTTCCTCGCCGGAAGAGCTCACCTTCCGGGCTCGCGATGGGCAAGATGTCTTTGCTGTCTACTTCGCGCCCGCTCCGTCGACGGCGAGCGACGGGCCCCCACCGACGATAGTGAATTGCCACGGCGGTCCGACGTTCGCGGCCGTGATCCCCCTGGATTACAGGGTTCAGTTTTGGACCAGCCGCGGATTCGCCGTGCTCGACGTGGACTACCGCGGAAGCTCTGGGCGCGGCCGGGTCTACCGTGATTCGCTTTATGGCAATTGGGGCAGGCTGGATGTCGCCGACTGCATCGACGCGGCCCAACACTTGGTCCGGTGCGGGCTGGCTGACCCTGCACGGCTAGTAGCACGGGGCGAGAGCTCCGGTGGTTACACCGCGCTTTGCGCGGCCGCCTACGCGTCGTTGTTCGCTGTCGTGGTGGCGCACTATCCGGTAACCGATCCATCATCGCTGGCCGCGACCACGCACAAGTTCGAGAGCCGCTATGTAGGTCGACTGATCGGGACCCGGACGCCGCTCTCGCCGCTGCGCGACGTGGCCGGAATGCGTGCCAAGTTGCTGCTCACCCACGGTGCGGACGATCAGGTCGTCCCGCCCGGTCAGACCCGGATGCTTGCCGACGCCGCGCGCCGGCACGGGGTGACAGTACGGCATTTGGAGATTCCCGGAGAGCGGCACGGATATCAGGCGGCGCGCTCGATTGAAATCGTCCGAACAGCTGAGTTAGACGCATATCGCGACTGGTTGCAGGTCTAATCATCACTTTCGCGTCCCTGCGGTGCTTTAAGGTTCTACTCCGTGGGCCCGTTGTCGGACAAGGAGATCCGGGACTCTACTCGGCGTCGCCGAAGGCGTGACCATGCGAGAGGTGGTTACGGGTGATAAGCCTGTACTGGGCTGCCTTTTTGTAATCGCTCTCCGGCCTGATTTCTTGACTTCGAGGAGTGCTAAGTGGGTGAGGATCACATCTACCTTGGCGCGAGGATCTGGGAGCGCAGATCGAAAGTCCGTCTCGATCAGGCCGCGGTCGGTCGGCACGCTGAGTGCGGATGATGTCCCTCGCTCGGGAACCCAACCTTGATGCCTGGCTGGACCGCAGACTGGCCGTGTACTTCAGCGACTTGGCCGAGCTGATCCGGATGGACTCAGTGGCTCCCGACGAGAAGCCGGCGCTGGACTGGTCGCAGGAGTATTTCCGGCTACGGGCTCGAACCCAGCGCGAACCCGCGCATCCCGACATTGCCTGCCATCCGGACGGCAATCACAACGCCCATCTTGGCCGGCCCGACCGCACGACGGTCGCGGTTGAATGGCCTGGCTCGGCGCCGGGCCCGTTGCTGCTGTTCAGCGCGCATGTCGACGTTGTGCCGGCCGGGCCAGAGTTCCACGACCCCTTCGAACCCCGCTGGGAAGGCGATTGCTTCGTCGGAAGGGGCACGGCAGACACCAAAGGCAACATCATCATGCTCGCGGCCGCGCTCGATTACCTCGATGAGCACGACCTCCCACACCTGCCGGTGCTGCTCGATCTCGTGCCGGAGGAGGAAATCGGTGGCAACGGGGCCTTGTCCACACTGCTCCACGGCCGGCGTGCCGACGGTGTGGTCGTTCTCGAACCGACCGACCTTGAGGTGTTCCACGGGCATCGCGGCTGTCTAGAGTTCACTGCCACCGTGACCGGCAGGGCCAGCCACATGGGCGGCGACGGGATCAGCGCCATCCTGGGCGCCGCTGACCTCATCGCCGAGTTGCGGGTGCTGGAACGCCAACTGATCGCGGAAGCCTCGGCCAATCCGGCGTTTTCTGGGTTCTCCCGGCCGGTGCAGGTCAATGTCGGCATGATCCGCGGCGGCGAGTGGCATGGCTCAATGCCCGAGAAATGCACGCTGGGTGGGTCGTTGGGGTTCCCGCCTGGGATGCACATCGAGGGGGCCAAACAAGTGCTTGAGTCGCTGCCCGGGCGGCTCACCGAGACTTGGCTGCACGGCCATATCGCGTTCGGTTACGAGGGCATCCACAACTCCGCCTATCTTGGCGATCCAGACAGTTGGCTGGCCGTTGGACTGCGGGCGTGCGTCAGATCGACGGTGGCCGACGTCGCGGAGCGCCGCGCGTGGTCGGTCAGCTGTGACGCGCGGCTCTACCACGATCTGCTTGGCGTGCCGGTCGTGGTGTTCGGGGCCGGTCGCCTTGAAGAGGCTCATTCCAGCCACGAATTCCTACACGTCGGCCGGTGGCGGTCCGGCGTGCACGCGCTGGTACGGCTTTTGACGGAGGAGCTCCGATGGCACGTGGGGTGATCCTCGGCGGAACCTCGGGTGTGGGTCGCGCACTGGTGGCCCAACGCGTGGCTGCGGGTGACGAGCTGGTAGCGGTGGGAAGGCGCGGGGCGCCCCGGTCGGGTGCCGTCACCGGGGGCCAAGTGGGTTGGGTCGCCGCTGACGTTCGCGAGTTCGCCGCACTGGCGGCGACGCTGCAGGCGGCGGCTCCCGTCGACTACGTAGTGAACTGCGTGGGCGTCGGGTTCTACGCACCGGTCGGATCCGACTGCACCGCGGCGTGGCAGGAGATCCTCGACACGAACCTGCGCGGGCTCCTGAACCTGACCAGCATCGTTCGCCGCGATTTGGTTGACCTTGGGGATTTTGTGCACGTCAGCTCGCTAGCCGCCCATCGTGTGTCAGCTACGCCGGGCAATCTGGTCTATTCGGTCAGCAAGGCCGCGGCACGCACAATCGTCCAAGAAATGCGCCAAGAGCTGCGGGCCGTGGGTCGCGCGACTCGAATATCCATGATCTCCCCCGGGTTCGTCCAGGACACCGACTTCGGCGCAAACTACTACTCGTTCGCTGAGGCAGGGACCGCCTGCCCGCCCCTCTACGGAGCGCACGAAAACCTTAGGCCCCCAGACGTCGCCAGGATTATCGACTACGTCCTTAGCCTTCCGCGCCATCTCGAGGTATTGGACATGCTTGTCGCACCAACCGGACAGCCGGGATGACCACTCGCCGCGCGATGGTGATCGGGTTCGGCTATGCGGGCCGGCGGTTCGCTCGCGTGCTCGAACATATTTCACGGGATCACGACCTCCCGGTGGAGCTTGTGGGCGTAGTCGAGCGGAAACTCGTCGAGGTCGACGGATTGCCGGTTTTTGGCACCGTCGCACACGGCCTGCGCGAGTCGGCACCTGACGTTGTCTGCGTGAGCGTCAACGAAGAGCAACACGAGGCCGTATTCGACGAGTTAGCGGACTACGGGCCAAGCCTGGTGCTCTCGGAGAAGCCACTGACCACAGACCTGGCGTCGGCCGTCCGCGTCGTGAAGAATCTGCGCGGGCATCAATTCTCCATGAATCTGGTGGAGCGCTTTAGCCCGTTGGTGCCGCGGTTTCGGGCGTGGGCGGACCAGCAGCCGGACCTGAGCGTTGTGCGAGTCGAGGCGCACTGGGGGAAGCATCGGATCTTCGATCCCCGGCCGACGATGGGAGTGCTATCGGAGCTGATCCATCCGCTCGACCTGATCCAGCATCTGTTCATGCCGCTCGACACGGTCAGCGTGCATGCGCAGGCCGTCATCAGCGATCTGGATGTGACCGGTCGGCCTCGGCTCGACACTATCGACGTCAACTTTGATATGGCCGGTTCACCGGTGTTGCTGCACTCCTCATACGCCTGGCCCGACCGGGTTCGGACCGTGACAGCGCTGGTGCGTTCGGGCGCCCGCATGTTCCGCGTCCTGTTCACCTTCGACCAACCCCACTGGGACTGTGACAGTCTCGAGATCCGTGAAATCACCGAGGACGGCCGGTGGCGTCCATTGATGCAGGCGCACGTTGATGTCGCTGACGTGCCCGAACCTATCGCCGGTGTCGGCAAAATGCACACCTTCGTGCGCCGCTCCCTGGGGCTGCCGGTGCCCGGCTGGCCCGACTGTGACGACCTGGTGGGGCTGGACGCGGCGCTAGAGCTGCAGCGGCTGATCGAGGGCATCGCAGACGCAGCCGTCGACTCCACAGCGCTCGCCCGGTATCGGGAAGCTGGCCGATGACCGGCGCCTGTGCTGCGCTCGTCGATCGGGTCCTGGTACACGCAATCGCGGCCCCGGACGAGATTGCGCTATCAACGGGGGAGACTACGGTCCCGTGGTGCCAGTTCGGCGCTCTGGTGGGCGATCTGGCTAGTCGCCTCTGCGCAGCCGGCGTCGGGCCGGACGAACTGGTCGGAGTGTCGGCACAGCGCGATGTCGACTACGTAATCGGCATCGTGGCGGCGATGGCGGCCGGTGCTGCGTTCGTGCCTTTAGACCCAGCCGGTGGAACTCGGCGGATGGCCGACGCTGCGCGCCGGGCTGGTGTCCGGATCGGCGTCGGCGATCCCGCCGAGCTGGCGTACCTTCAGCGAGTCGAGCCGGTGCGCAGCACCGTGGGGCCCAGCGTCGGCGCCGCGATCTCGGTCCCGGATCGGAACGGGGCACTCGCATACGCGCTGTTCACCTCTGGGACTACGGGGAAGCCGCACGTCGTCGGGATCGAGCAGACCTCGGTTGTCGCGCTGCTCGATGGCTATGCTGCGTTGGCGCCGGCCCGCTCCCGGGTCGTTTCGTCGGCCTTGTGTCCGTTCTCGTTCGATGTGTCCATCTGGGAGTTGTTCACCGCCTTATCGACCGGCGGAACTGTTGTCCTCGTTAGCGATTCCGAAGCCCGTGACCCGGCTCGATTGGTCAATCGGCTGCTTGCCGAGCGTGTCACGACCAGTTACCTACCGCCAGCGCTCCTTGAGGCCGTCGCCGACGAGTTGTCCCATCGAGGCGTCGGCTCTCTCGAACGTCTGCTAACGGGCGTCGAGCCCGTACCCCAGGCCACTTTGGGCCGCTTCCTGGAAATCGACCCACAACTCGCGGTCGTTAATGGCTACGGACCCACCGAGGCCACGGTTTGCACCACGATGTATCGCTTCCGTGCCGTCACCGAACCCAACCGGCGGACGCCGATCGGCGCGCCCATCCACGGCTGGCAGGTCCGGCTGGTGGACGAGGCACTCTCAGACGTTGAACCCGGCGGAGTGGGCGAGATCCTGGTCGGTGGTGTCGGACTTGCACGTGGGTACCTTGACGATCCCGAACTCACCCGGCGCCGGTTCGTCGCCGACAACCGGGGTCGCTGGTATCGCACCGGCGACATCGGTCGGTGGCTCGCCGACGGCTCGATCGAGTTCGTCGGTCGGTGCGACCACCAGGTCAAGATCCGGGGGTTCCGGGTCGAACTGGGCGACATCGAGACGACCGTACTGGGCCATCCGGACGTTCGCTATGCAGTGGCGTTCGCCGAGAAGACGGCCCGTGGCCAGCGCCTGATCACGGGCGTTGTGCCGTCTCCTGGACGATCGCTCGACGTTGCCGCGGTACGGACCTGGCTCGCGGAACGGCTGCCCCGCCATCTGATTCCGGCCCGATTGGTCGCGCTCGAATCCATCCCGCTCACCGCGAACGGCAAGATCGACCGCGCGGCACTGGCTGCCATCGCACGGGCCCGACCCGACACCACCGCCTACCAACCCCCGCCTCCTGGTACAGCCAGCGTGCTGGCAGGGCTCTGGGCCCAGGTCCTCGACCTCGACCGGGTCGGCCTTCACGACAACTTCTTCGATCTCGGCGGCGATTCTGCTGCGGCCATTGAGGTGGTTGGGCTTATCGGCCGCGAGTTCCAGTTGGTTGGCGAGTCGAGCCGCCTGCTTGCCAGCCGCACGGTCGCGGAGCAGGCGTCTGAAGTCCAGCGGCAGCGCGACTGCGCATCGGAGGACCAGGGGCAGGATCGCGCAGCTCAGGAAGCGCTGACCTGGCTTACCGTCGGGCAGGAAGGTCTGTGGGCGCGTCAGCGTGCCGATGCCAACGATCTATCCTTTGTCCTCCCGGTGGCGGTGCGGGCGTCCGGTGCGATCGCTGCCGACCGGCTCGCCCAAGCGGTTGACAGGGTGCTGGCCAGCCACTGTGGTCTGGCGATACGGGTCGCAGACACGGAGCGCGGCGTCCGGCAGTACGACGGGCCGCTGCCCGCGACGGCGATCCGCGAATGCGTTCTCGTCGACGCCGAGACCCTGAAGGCCACTCTTGCGCGCCTTTACACCGACCTGGCCCGCGACATCGCAGGCGGTGCCGGCTCGCTGGCCCGGGCGGCGGTGTTAGCGCTGGGCCCCACGGAGCACGTCGTACTGGTTGTCGCTCACCATGCTGTCATCGACGGCACGTCGGCAGCACGGCTCGTCGCCGATGTCGCGAAAGTGATCGAGGGGCTCGAGATCTCAGGTTCGCCCGGTACCGGCGCGTTCGCATACCGGCAGCGTCAGCATCTGACGGGCCAGGCCGCCGAGCAGGCGCGATCGCACTGGCGTTCGGTGCTCGAAATCGAGGAGGCGCTGGAACTGCCGCTCGCCCGAAATCGGCCGACGTGGCGCACCGGCCGCGGCGCGATCCTGGAACATCGGCTCGGCCGCAACGCTGCCACGGCGCTTCGCTCACTAACGAGTTCGCTGAGGGTCAGCCCCTTCACGGCGCTCACCGCCGCGACGGTGGCGGTAGCACAGCGATTCAGCGACCAACGAGACGTCGTGGTGTCGATACCGATGGCAACCGACCGGTCCGACCCGCTGGTCGGTGACGCCGTCGGATACTACGCGAACCTCGTGCCTGTCAGAGTGACCACGGGAGCCGGCACGAGCCTTCCCAGTCTCGTCGCTGCGACCGCGACCGCCCTTGACGCGGCACGCCCGCACAGTTGGTACCCGTTCGAGGAGATGCTGGGGCTGGCGCCGGGATCGCGGGCACTGGCAACGAGGCGGCTGACCAGGCTGGTGGTCGTGCAGGACGTCGGTCTCGATGTGCCGCGGGCTGCGGGCGAGCTGGTGCTGACCGAGGAGCCGGTCCGGACCGGGACTGCGAAATACGAGTTGGCGTTGTTCGTGCGCGAGTTACCGGACGGCCGTCATCGGCTGCGTTGGGAGTACGACACCGATGTCTTCGATGAGCCGATAGTGGCCCGGCTGGCCGCCGCGCTCGACCGGGTCCTCGTGGCGGGTACTGGCGACTGTCCCGTCGGGGTTCTCGACCTGCTGACGGCGGAGGACCGCATGATGATCGATGCGGCGAACGACACATCCACGACCTATCCAGACGGCTCCGGGATCCTGGCGCTGTTCGACCAAGAGGTGCAGCGGAACCCGGACGCTGCGGCGATGGCCTGGTCAGGCGGCACGATCAGCTATGAGCGTCTTGACGCGACCGCCCGAGCGCTCGCGGGTCGGCTGGCTGAATCGGGCGTCGGCGCCGAGAGTCCGGTGCTCGTGCTGTGCGAACGGTCGCCAGCCTTTGTCACCGCCGTGCTGGCCGTGATACGCGCCGGGGGGAGTTATCTGCCGTTGGACGGCCGTCATCCCGCCGCTCGGGTAGCCGACGTCGCGCGGCGTGCCGGTGCGACGAATTGCGTGCACACCTACGGGCTGCGCGCCCTAGTCCCGGACTGGCTGGACCGCAACGAGGTCACTGCTTCCGGGGAGGTGATCGAGCGGCGATCTGATCCAGTCAGTGCAGTGATCAATCCGGCGACCGGCCCCGGTCACCGCGCATGCGTGATGTTCACCTCCGGCTCCACCGGTATCTCCAAGGGGGTCGAGATCGAAGACCGCGCGGTGATCCGGTTGGTGCGGGGGCAACGTTTGTTCCCCATTTCCGCCGAGGACCGGCTTGTGCTGGCCTCCGGGCTTGCCTTCGACGCGGTCACGCTGGAAGTTTGGGGTGCCTTGCTGAACGGCGCGTGCCTGGTGGTTCCTGACGACGACCTGGTCAGGGACCCGGCCGAGCTGGCCCGCTTGATCGAGCGCGAAGAAGTGACGCTCGACTTTTTCAACGTCTGGGTGTTTCAGCAAATGCTGGCCAGCGCTCCGGCGCGACTCAGGAGCCTGCATACGATCCTCATCGGCGGTGAGCAGGTTCCGGCCACCCTGGTCGCGGAGGCGGCGGAACTGCTGCGGCCCGACGTGCTGATGAACGGCTACGGGCCTACCGAGAACACGACGTTCTCGTGCACTTACCGACTACCGTCCGCCGCCGCGCTTGGCCGGACCTTCCCGCTCGGGTCGGCGATCTCCAACTCGACGGCCCGGCTGGTTGACGAGGCGCTCGCCGACGTCGGCGTCGGCATGGTGGGCGAGCTCATCGTCGGTGGGGCGGGGCTGGCGCGCGGGTACCTGGGTGATCCCGACCTCACTCGCCGCCAGTTCGTCACGCTTGCTGGGCAACGCTGGTACCGGACCGGCGACATGGGTCGATGGCAGCCCGACGGCACGATCGAGTTCGTCGGCCGACGCGACCGCTTGGTCAAGATCCGCGGCTTTCGAGTGGAGCTGGGCGAGGTGGAGGCGGCGATGGTGGCGCACCCGGAGATCGCGGCGAGCGTGGCCGCCCCGGAGCCGAGCGCGCACGGCGAGCGGCTGATTGGATACGTCGTGCCGGTCGTCGGCCAGTGGCTGGACACAGCTTCCGTACGCGCCTGGCTGGCCGACAGGCTTCCGGACCACCTCGTTCCCAATCACCTGGTCGCGCTCGAATCCATCCCGCTCACCGCGAACGGCAAGATCGACCGCGCGGCACTGGCTGCCATCGCACGGGCCCGACCCGACACCACCGCCTACCAACCCCCGCCTCCTGGTACAGCCAGCGTGCTGGCAGGGCTCTGGGCCCAGGTCCTCGACCTCGACCGGGTCGGCCTTCACGACAACTTCTTCGATCTCGGCGGTGACTCTCGTTCCGTAACTGAGCTCGTGGCGCAGATCCGAAGAGAGTGCGACTGCGAACTCAGGGTTGTCGACTTCCTCGACGCGCCCACGGTGGACGGCTTATCTCGGCGGCTCGACGCGAACCGCGGCGCCGGCGACGGATCTGGGACAACGACGCTGCGGGAGCGGGCAGATCGGCGAGCAGCGATGCGTCACAGGAGAAAACGATGACCAGCGACGCCGAATTCAGTTGCGACGGCTCGGACGGCGAGGATCGGATCGCCGTAGTCGGCATGGCCGGGCGATTCCCGGGAGCGCCCGATATTCGGGCGCTCTGGGAGTTGTCAGTTGCCGGTGGGACGGGCGTGGTACCGACCGAGCGTGCCGGGACGCCGGGCGGTGTCTACGGGGTGCTAGGTGGGACCGACCGCTTCGACGCGGCGTTCTTCGGGATCCCGGATCACGAAGCCGTGTTGATCGACCCGCAACAACGGGTTTTCCTGGAGGTCGTGCAGCATGCGCTCGACGATGCCGGCGTCGATCCGGCGGCCACCGACGTTTGCACCGCCGTGTACGCCGCGGCTGCGCCGAACGTGGCGCGCAATCCTGCCACCACACCGTCTGGGCGCTACGAGTGGGATCTCGCCAACGGGGTCGACTACCTCGCGACGCGGGTCGCCTACCGTCTCGGCCTGCGCGGCGAGGCGATCACCGTCCAGACTGCCTGCTCGTCCTCGCTGGTGGCTGTGCACCTCGCGGCCCAAAGCCTACTGTCAGGACAGTCCGACCTGGCCGTCGCGGGTGGCGTCGCCATACCCGATGATCAGACGGGCTATGTCGTTGAGGAAGGGATGATCGCGTCCCCGACCGGAGCCTGCCGCCCGTTCGATATCGCGGCTGACGGCGCGGTTCCCGGCGCCGGGGCCGCAGCAGTGGTGCTCAAGCGATTGCCTGACGCCCTGCTTGCCGGCAACCGGGTCTTGGCGGTGATCCTCGGGTCGGCGATCAACAACGATGGCGCCACCAAGGTGGGGTTCATTGCTCCCTCACCGACGGGCCAGGCTGAGGTCATCGCGATGGCACACGCCGTCGCCGGGATCGACGCGGCCACCATCGGGTACTTCGAGACGCACGGCACGGCGACGGCATTGGGTGACCAGGTAGAGATCGAGGGCCTGCGCCGAGCCCTGGCGGCAAGCCGTGACACCGATCGGCCCGCCGCAGCTCTCGGATCACTCAAGGCGAACTGCGGTCACCTCGATCGGGCCGCAGGTGTCTCGGGTCTGATCCGCGCGATCTTGGTGCTCGAGCATGGGATTGTCCCGCCGATGGCGGGATGCACCCGCCCCAACCCTGACCTCGATCTAGCCGGCGCAGGCTTGATGCTGCCGGTCACTGCTGCGGCCTGGCCGCGGCCCGGCCCGCGTCGTGCCGGGGTGAGCTCATTCGGCGTCGGCGGCACGAACGTCCACGTCGTACTGGAACAGGCGCCGGATCCGGCGCCCGATCAGCGGCTGATACCCGAGCGTGCCAGCCTCTGGCCGGTCAGCGCACATAGTCCCACTTCACTGCAATCCTGGGTCGCAGATATCGATCCCACCGCCGACCCTGCCGACGTGGCTGCAGCGCTAGCCCGCAGGCGACCCCGGCGTTGGCGCTCCTGGAAGGTTCAACCCGGTACGGATGCCGCGGAGGGGCGTACCCCGATCGAGAGCATCGACGACCCCCAGGTGGTGTTCGCGTTTCCGGGCCAAGGCGAAGCTTTTGTCGACGGCATTCGTGAGCTGTACGACAGCGAGCCGGTGTACCGCGACACGCTGGACCGCTGTGCTCGGACGGTCCGGGATCTCGCGGGGTGGGACCTTCGCGACGGTCTGTACGAGCCCATCTCCTCTGCGGCGCGGGCCGCACGATCCGTCGATATGGCGCGGTTCCAACCTGCGCTGTTCGCGGTGGAATGGGCGCTCGCCCGGCTGTGGTCCTCATGGGGTGTGCGCCCCGCGGCGGTATTGGGACACAGCCTCGGCGAGGTTACCGCCGCGGCCTGCGCGGGCGTGCTGTCGGAGGAATCCGCGCTGGCCCTCGTGGTGCAGCGCAGCCGGCTGATTGAGTCGACGCCGCTCGGCGCCACCCTGGCGGTGGGTATGTCCGCGCAGGACATCGCTGCATTCTGCACCCGGGGTCTGGAGTTGGCCGCCGACAACGGTGAGGAGCTATCCACGGTCACGGGACCTGAGGATGCCGTCGCCGCGCTGGAGGTCACGCTCGCTGAGCGCGGCGTATTTCGGCGCCGGCTGAACATCCGGCACAGTCCTCACGGTTCGGCAATGTTGCCGCTCGCCGAGCAGCTCACCGCGGCAATCGGGCAACTGGAACTGTCGGCGCCGGCGATCCCGATTGTCAGCAACGTGAGCGGAGACTGGGCGGGAGCCGAGATTGCCGAACCGTGGTACTGGGGACGTCAGCTGAGCTCCCCGGTTCGGTTCCGTGAGCAACTGGACCGGGTAGCCGCGCTCTCGGAAGCAGTCGTAGTGGTGGTCGGCCCCGGAGCCGGATTCGCCCGGATGGTTGCGAACGAGCTTTCCGGTCTGGTGGCCGGCGTTGTCCATCCGTACGGATATCAGCAGGACGGCTGGCACGCCACCACCCGGGCGCAATGGCTCGGCGCGGCCGGAGAAGCGTGGGCGCACGGCGCCCATGTGGACCTCGACGTCCTCTGTCCCGCGACGGGGCGGCACGTTACGCTGCCGCCGACCCGGTTTGACCACACGGTGTGCCTGCCGCGGAAAGCGCCTGTCCCGGTGCGGTCTGTCGGCACCGACCCGCCGGACCGGTATGCAGACCCGGGCGCCTGGCTCACCCGGACGAGCTGGCAGCCAGTTACGGCACCCGCAGGCGAGGACCGGGCCGTGCAGTGGTTGTTGCCTGCTGACGAAGCGCGGCGCGTGTGGTTCGCCGGCCTCGGACAGGCGGCTCGCGCGGTGGGCCGTGAGGTGCTGCAGCCGCTCGTCCATCTCGGCGACGATGAGCCCCGACGGCCGCTCGACCTTCTTTGGTGGCCAGATCCGAACGGCGAGATATTAGCGGAGGCGGCGTCGATCGTCGCGCATCGGGGAGGAATCCGGTTATGGATCGTGCAGTCGCGGTCGACGGCCTTGCGGCACGACGAAGGCGGCGCCCTTGCCGCCGTCCGGGTCGTACCGCAGGAGTTCCCGGGGACCAGCGCGAATCTGGTGCACATTTCAAGCGTCGACGCAACGGCTGAGGCCGACACGGTGGTCAGATTGCTGGCGACACGGCTCGATGGCGACGTTTTCGACGTGAAGGGCGACCTGGCTTCGGTGCAGGAGCACCATCAGGTGTGGCCGGGCTGGTCGCCGCGGCCGCTGCGGGCGGGCGGCTGCTACCTCGTTACCGGCGGCCTCGGGCGGGTTGGGCAAGCCCTGACCACCGCGCTGTCCCGCGTGGTCCCGGCCAGCTTCGAACTGGTCGGCAGGCAATCCACCGCGGCCGTCGCCGACACCCTTGCCGCCCTCCGCGACCGAGTCGAACCACGCAGTCAGCTGAACTACACGTCGGTTGACGTCACCGACGCGGCCGGACTCGGCCGGCACCTGGACCGGCTGCGGGCATTGCACCAGCGGATCGATGGCGTCATTCACGCTGCAGGGGTTACCGACCGGAGCTTGTTTCGGCTAGCGGCCGACACCGGTCCCGACGACCTGGCCAGGTTGCGCGCCGCCAAGGTGGAGGGCACATTGGCGCTTGCGCGCACACTGGAAAAAACCGACGCCGACTTCGTGCTGCTGTGTTCCAGCCTGTCGGTCATTCTCGGCGGTGTCCGATTCGGTGCCTACGTCGCGGCCAATGCATGGCAAAGCGAGTTCGCCCGCCGCCGCCACCTCGATGGCGACCGGCGCTGGTTAAGCGTTGAGTGGGACGCCTGGCTGGCGCCTGGCCGGATCCGGGACAACGATCTCGACGCGGGTCCGGCGCGGTACGCCTTGGACGACGACGACGGTAGCGAGGTGCTGCGGCGGGTGCTCGCTTGCGACGAGCCGGTAATCGCTGTGTCAACCGCCCCGTTGGCCAAGCGCATCGCCGCGACCCGGCGCGAGCTCGGCGCCGAGCCGACCAGCCGGCTGGTGTTGCAGGGCGCGTCCGCCGACCTGGCCTCAGTGAAGGACACGGTCAGGCAGGTGCTGGCCGAAGTGCTCCACACCGTGCCGAAGTCCGACAGCACTGACCTCCGCACATGCGGTGTCGAGTCGCTCGCCACCCTACAAATAGTCGGGCGGCTGCGCGAAGCCCTCGGGGTGCGTATATCGCTGGCCGGTGCGATGCGAGCACTCTCCGTCGACGGACTCGCCACGTTGGCGCTCGGTCCAAGTACTACGCAAGAGGAAGTTCACCCCGAGCTAGTCGTGGTCCACGGTCGGGACGGCCGGGTCGCTTTCCCGACCACGCCGACCCAGCGCCGCTGGCTCGAGCTGCTGCCCGAGGGCTATGGGGGGATCGACCTCGTCGTGGACGTCGGCGGGCCCGTCGAATCCGCTCGATTGCATGCCGCCGTCCGCAGCACGATAGAGCGGCACACCGGCTTGCGCACATTGTTCGCTCGGACGGCGATGAGTTGGGTCCAGACGGTTGGGCCGGTGCCAGAGGTACCAATGAGAGACCTGACCGGACTGCCCGAGCGTGAGCGGCTGGACGTCGTCGGGGCAGCCGCACAGACCGCGCATCGAAGCGGGTTCGAGGTCGAGCGACGCTCGCCGTTCCACGTCGAGTTGTACCGCCTCGCAGAGAATCGCCACGCCCTGCTAATCCACGCGCACCACGTCCTGTTCGATGGCTGGTCATCGAGCCTGTTCCTCCGTGATGTGGCGCAAACCGCCCTTGGCGCCGCTGCGCCCTCCGCCGAGCCGCCGCTCCAGTACGTCGACTATGCGCTGGCCCAAGAGAAATATCTGGTGGGGGAGGCGTTCCGCTGCGAGCGCAGATATTGGCAGGAGACGTTCCGTGGTTCGCGCGGGCCAACCCGCCTGGAGGGCCGCGATGGTGATCGAAGCGCCGAGGAGGGCGGCGACATGCTGCCGTTCGACATCTCGACACCGATCTGGCGCGGCCTCGGCGACCGCGCTGTTGACTGCGCGACGACCCGGTTTGTCCTCCTGATGTCCGCATACTCGATGCTGCTGCACGAGCAGTCGGGCGAGTTCGACCTGGTTGTGGGTACCACGGCGGCTGCTCGGCCGACCGTCCAGACCGAGCAAATCGTCGGGGTCTTCGTCAACCCGTTGCCGATCCGGTTGCGCGTGAACCGCGATGCGTCGGTGGCCGACTACATCCAGCATGTTCACGACAGGCTCGCCGGGTTCCATGAGCATGGGTACTACCCGCTCGAAGACCTAGTCGCCGAGGTCGAGCCGTTCATCGGGATGGGTTTGAACGACACATTCCACTGCTATCTCCTGTACCAGAACTACTGGCGCCCCGACGAGACGGGCTTGACGTTCCGTCCGCTGCCGATCGCGGAAACGCACCACAAGCTGATGCGAGACACCGAGATTGTCCTGACCGATCACGACGATGGCGGTCGTGGAGAGTTCTGGTGGCGACCGCAGCGATTCTCGCTGGGTTGGGCCCGCGAATCAGTCCAGCGCTTCGTCGAACTCTTGGAGCAGCTGGCGAACGTTGAGAGCTATCCCCGCCAGGTATGCGACCTAGTCCGCCCGCTGATGACACCGAGCCCGGCCGGCTAGCGGGCGCAGCCTAACGGGCGGTCAGGGCGTCGGCTTGTCGGTGACCAGCTTTTCAACTGCCCGGAACCCCGCCTCAGCAGTCTTGGGGTCACCGCCGCCGCCCTGGGCGATGGCCGCCGAGCCACCCCCACGTCCTCCGGCCGACTCGACGAATCGGTCGAGCACCTCGGCGGCTGAGAAACCGGCTGAGGTACCGATTTTGTTGACCGCGCTAACGTACGTCAGCTTCCCATTCGCCGGCGACGCGAATAACACGACGGCCGGAGCGTCGGTAATGCCGGCAGCGGCGCTCTGAGCAAGCTTGCGCAGCTCGTTGGCCTGCAGGTCGTGCGGAAGGGTGACGGTCAACACCCGGACGCCGTTTATGTGCTTGGCTCGGTCGATCATGGATCCGGCGTTCGCGGCGAGCTGGGCGGAGCGGATCTTCTCGAGCTCCTTCTCAGTCGTCCGCAGGCGATCTACCAATCCGGCGACGCGATCCGGCAACTCGGCAGGTGGCACGTTGAGCATCGACGCGAGGTTGGCGACCAGAGCGCGCTCATTAGCGAGAAACCGGACGGCGTCGATCCCGACGTAGGCCTCGAGGCGCCTGACGCCCGCGCCGACCGACGAGTCACCGACCACCGTCAGGGTGCCGATCTGGGCGGCGTGCTTGACGTGCGTGCCCCCACACAGTTCGCGCGACCAGGCGCCGCCGATCTCGACGACCCGGACGGAGGACAAATCGTAGGTCTCACCGAACAGAGCGAGGGCTCCCATTTCACGGGCGCTCGCCAGTGACATGTATTCGACCGTCACGGGAAGGTCGCGACGCAGTGCGAGGTTGGCCGACTCCTCAACGTTGCGCAGAGTGAGCTTGTCCAGCGCGTTGGACCAAGCGAAGTCCAGGCGAAGGTAGCCGGGCTTGTTGTAGGAGCCGCTCTGCAGTGCGCTGGGACCGAGCACCTCCCGTAGCGCCGCATGCACGACATGAGTGCCGGAGTGGGCCTGTCGGGCGGACAACCTCCACTCGGGGTCGACCATGGTCCGCGCGTCAGTGCCTGGCCGCAGCTCGCCGGACTCGACCTGCACTCGGTGCACAATCAGATCCTTCAGCGCCTTCTGCGCGTCGAGCACGCGCAGCCGGGAATCGGCCAGCTCGATCACACCTTCGTCGGCGACCTGGCCACCCGACTCGGCATAGAACGACGTCTTATCTAAAACGACCTCAACAATCTCGCCGGGTGTCGCCGAGGGGACGAGTTCGTTGTCCTTGATCAAGCCGAGTACCCTAGCGTCGGCCTCCAGCGACTCGTAACCGACGAACTGCGTCGGACCCAGCTCGCGGAGCTCCCGATAGGCCGAAACATTCGCACCGCCAGCCTTTTTCGCGCGAGCGTCGTCTTTCGCCCGCTGCCGCTGCTCACCCATCAACCGGCGGAACTCGGCCTCGTCGACACTGAGACCCTGCTCAGCCGCGATCTCCACGGTGAGGTCGATCGGGAAGCCGTATGTGTCGTGCAGGGCGAACGCGTGCTGCCCGCTTAGTTCCCCGCCTTGGCTGCGTGTCTCCGCAATAGCAAGATCGAGGATGCCGGTCCCAGCGCTCAGGGTGCGGAGAAACGTCTCCTCCTCACCGAAGGCAATCATCGCGATCCGGTCGTAGTCGGTGTTGAGCTCGGGATACGCAGCCGACATGGCGTCCCGCGCGGTCGGCAACAGCTCGGGGAATACTGGACCGGTGATGCCGACTAGCCGGGTCGCACGTATGGCCCGTCGCATGATCCGGCGCAGCACGTAGCCGCGGCCTTCGTTACCGGGGCTAACCCCGTCGGCGATCAGCATGAGCGCTGTGCGGACGTGGTCGGCAACGACGCGGAACCGGACGTCGTTCGGATGCGACTCATCGGCCGCAGTCCCGGATCGGGGGCGATACTCCGCTCCGCTCAGCGCGGCTGCGCGATCGAGAATTGCGCGCATCTCGTCGATTTCATAAAGATTGTCGACGCCCTGCAGCAGCATGGCCATCCGCTCGACGCCGAGGCCGGTGTCGATGTTGTTGTGCGGAAGCTTGCCGACGATTTCGTAGTCGGTCTTGGTGTTACCGGGTCCGCGGATGCTCGTCATGAAGACCAGGTTCCAAAACTCTATGTACCGGTCCTCGTCGACCGCAGGCCCTCCTTCGACGCCGAAGGCCGGGCCGCGGTCATAAAACAGCTCGCTGGACGGCCCGCAGGGGCCGGGTATCCCCATGGACCAGAGGTTGTCCGCCATCCCGCGCCGCTGGATTCGCTCTCGCGGAATCCCGATCTTCTTGTGCCACAGTTCGAAAGCTTCGTCGTCGGTCTCGAAAACGGTCGGCCAGATCCTCTCCGGATCGAGGCCGTAACCGCCCTCTTCGATCGATGTAGTGGAAAGCTCCCACGCCATCGTGATCGCTTCTTCGCGGAAGTAGTCCCCGAAACAGAAGTTGCCGGCCATCTGAAAAAAGGTGGCGTGTCGGGTCGTCTTGCCCACTTCTTCGATGTCGACGGTGCGAATGCACTTCTGGACGCTGGTGGCGCGCGCCCACGGCGCCTCGATGTCGCCACTGTAGTAGGGGACGAACTGCACCATGCCGGAGTTGACCAGCAGTAGGTTGGGGTCATCGAACGGCAGCGGCACACCCGGCACCACGTCGTGGCCGTACTTCACGAAGTGCTTCACAAACCGATCGCGGACTTCGGCGGTCTTCATAGCTATTCCTCAAAAAGTGCGTCAGGGTCCTGCGCCGGGGCAAGACGGGACTCTATCGCCCCATGTCGCAACGACACTCGCAGCCCCTGTGAACGGTCGAATCAGCAGATTCGCCCGCGCAGCTTCGGGGTTGGCCGATGCCGTTGATCGCCGACCCAACGCTGATCGACCGGCTGATCCGCGCGCTGGTAGCGGGTGTCGAGTGACAGCCGGATCCGGTCGGTCTGGTTGTCCGTGCTGGCATGGATCGTGTACAGCGGGAAGATCACGGCGTCACCGGGTTGGTAGTGCGCGGTAACCCAGCGGCCGCCCAGTTGCGCCTGAGCGGCTGCCGGATCGCTTGCGAACTTGCCGTCCCAGGGCCGCTGACCCGTGCGCGCCATTTCCGCCTCTGCGGGGCGGTTGGCGCAGAACTCGTCCACGTCGCGACTCGCGTAGCGCTCCAGCACACTTCCGGAGCGGTGGGAGCCCTCCAGCACTGCCAGCCCGCCAAGCGCGTATCCAATCTCCCCCAACGGAATCCACGCTGTGTAGAGATCAGTGGTGCCGCGCCCCATGAAGACGCTGTCGCAATGCGGGTAGGTCGCGGACCACTGGTCTCCTGCCCGAGCGCGCAGGATGGTGCGATCCAGATTGCGGACTGGGCCACCGAGGAAGCTCTCAAAGAAGGCGGGCAGCGCGCCGCGTCGGAGCAGGCGTTCGAACGCCGGCTCGTGGACCGGCGCGGCCCGCTCGCCGAACTTATCGGCGGCGAACCCGCTACCGCTGGCGAGCACGGCTTCATCGACGGAGCGTGAGGCGTCGAGAAACCCTTGGTTCGACAGCTCGACCAGCAGGTGGCGCCGCACGCCCAACACGTCCTCGACCGCGAGCAGGCCACGGAGCAGGAGATAGCCGTCTTCGTGGAGCCGTTCGTGTAGCGCCCCCGCCTTGTCAGCTGTGAACCGCGAACTCCGCATCGGCCCGCTGGCTTCGGCACCTATGCGGATCCCGCAGGACAGGAACTCGCTCGGTGCGGTCGTGCCCATCAGTTATCACCCTCCCGCAGACACCGCAAGAAAGTTCACAGAAGCGACTTTAACTGCGTCGGCGCTCCACCGAAATGTTAGCTTTCCTGTGTGATCAGGCGTCGTCCGTTCAGGAAGGCGTCCGGCGCCCTACGCGAGTTGGCTGAACTTGACGGTGCGCCATTACAGCCCGCCGACCACGCGGTGGCGATCGTTGGGCTGGGCTACGCCGGCCTGCCGCTGGCGCAAGGGGCGAGCTCTGTAATCGGCCGCGTGATCGGATTGGACGTGAACGACTCCGTTGTTTCGGCCTTGCGCGCGGGTCGCTCGCACGTCGACGACCTCGACGACGTCGACGTCGCCGCGATGCTAGACCGTGGATTCGAGCCATCGACCGATGAGGCGGTGCTTAAGGAAGCGACTGCGTTCATCATCTGCGTGCCGACTCCACTATCGATAGGCGACCTGCCGAACCTCGATGCGCTTACGTCGGCCTGTGCGATGATCGGCCGACATCTCAAAAGGGGTGACCTGGTGGTCCTCGAGTCGACCACATTCGCTGGCACAACAGAAGAGATGGCGTTGCCGATCCTTGAGCGCGTCAGCGGACTGCGCGGCGGAGCGGACTTTGCGCTCGCCTACTCCCCGGAGCGGATCGATCCGGGCAACGCCACATTCGGGATCGCCAACACGCCCAAGATTGTCGGCGGCATGACGGCAGCATGCACAGCCCGCGCAGTCGCGTTTTACCAGCGCTTCATCGCCGAGGTGGTGGAGGCTCGCGGCACCCGTGAGGCGGAGATGGCCAAGCTGCTTGAGAACACATACCGGCAGGTCAACATCGCGCTAGTCAATGAGCTGGCCCAGTTCTGTCATGCGATGCAGATCGACATATGGGACGTGATCCGTTGCGCATCGACAAAACCGTTCGGATTCAAGGCTTTCCATCCTGGTCCCGGCGTCGGCGGGCACTGCATCCCGATCGATCCGAGTTATCTCAGCTACTCGATCAAGGCGAGGCTCGGCCAGTCCTTCCGTTTGGTTGACCTCGCTCACGAGATCAATAGCGCGATGCCCGACTACGTGGCTCGGCGCATCCAGGATTTGCTGAACGAGCGTGGCATTGCTTTGCGTGGAGCGCGGGTGCTGCTGATCGGCATCACGTACAAGGCCGATATCGCCGATCAGCGGGAGGCTCCGGCGAACGATGTCGCCCGTTGGTTGCGCGACCACGCCGCCATTCTTGCCTACCACGACCCCTACGTCGCAGAGTGGAACCTGGACGGCCAACCGGTGGTCTGGGCGCCTGACCTCGCCGCTGCGGCATCGGCCGCTGACGTCGTCGTAGTGCTTCAGCATCACACGGCGGTCGACCTGGACGTCGTCGTCCGGTCCGGCAGTCCTGTGCTCGACACTCGCGGCAAGCTGGTCGGCGAGCAGGTGACTTTACTCTGACTCAGCGGACGGCGAGCACTCCCTCAAAGCAGAGGTCTCGGTAAACGGTGGTGATGTCCACGAACCCGGCCCGCTTCAGGAGGTCGCGGTTCGCCTCACTCGAGAACGGATCGAGGACGCCCTTCAGACTTCGGGTCTTGGCGAGGACCTCGTCGGCGCTGAAGCCCTGTTCGAGCTTGAAGTCGTGGTAGAGCGAGGTGAGCATGTCCTGGAACCGAGCGTCGGGGCTACGTACCTTCTCGAACCACAGGAAAGCGCCGCCCCAGTTCAACCCCGCGTACACCGCATCAATCGCCCGCTGGCGGTGTTTGGCCGGTATGAATTGCAGGCAATAGTAGGAGACGATAAGATCGGCGCTGCGGATTTCGAACTCGAGCAGATCAGCTAGTTCGACCATCACGTTCGACAGGTCAGCGAGGTTCTCGCGGGCGACCGTCACCATCTCCGGCTCAATGTCAAGGCCGGTCCACCGGGTGTCCGGGTGGTGGGCGTGCCTTCGGGCCAGGAGCCCGAGCAGTTCGCCAGTAGAGACCCCCAGTTCGAAGCATCGCGAATCAGGGTGTACGAAGAAATCGCTCAGCGCGGCGACCAATTCGTGGCCGCGACGATAACCGGGAATCGACATCTCCGCGTGCTCGACGAACGACTTAGCCGTGGAACCGCCGAATGACCACCGGGCGTTGTCGGCCCTGATGTTGTTCCCGACGTTTCCGGCAATTCCATCGGACCCCATGGTCAATGCTCAGTCTCAAGACCGGCGAGTTGATCACGCAGCCGGGCGAGCATCGTCGCCGATTCGAGGGCGGCAATCCGGCTGCGCACCGCCTCCACACGCCGCGGAGCAGGCAAGCGGGGTACCGAATCGCATTTACGCGCAACGAACTCCATGTGCCCTGGGCGCACGGTCGATTCGAGTTTCAGAGCGACGATCTCGAAACCTGCCGCCTCCGCCATGAATTGGAACGAAGTCTCCTGGAAGTAGTGCAGGTGCTCCCAGGACAGATTTTCGCCGAGAAGCCGACGTGGCTGACCCTGCCACTCAATCATGTAATGCTCGAAGATGCTCCAGTTGCAGACATAGAGCAAACCGTCATCGACCAAGATGTCGCGCGCGGCGCGTAGGCACTGCATCGGATTGAGCATGTGCTGTAGTGACCCGGAGACGATCGCGACGTCGACGCCGTTGCGGTACTGCTCGACGATGGCGTCGGCCGTCGTCTCGATCGGCCCATCGAAAATTGGCACCCCGAGCTTCTCCGCGGCCACCTTGACGTAAAGGCTGGAGATCTCCTCGCCCGCGACATCGCAGCCGGTCGCCTGCTTCAGACCCCAGAGCCAGGCGCCGTCACCGCAACCGAAGTCGAAGACCGTCTTGCCTGGCCCGAGCGCTGACTGCAGGTATTGCTCCCAGAGCCGCCATCCGTGGGCACCGCGAGCTTCCCAGTATTCGTCATGGGAGAACTGCTCAAGGGTCTCTTCCACTGACTTTTGGTAGAAGTCTGCACACAAGTGGAAATAGCCGTTGCCGGCGTAGAACTCCTCGAACGTCTTGAGCGTGGGACGAGGATTGACGAACAAGTGGCTGCAGTCCTGGCACATCGCTGCCCGGAGATCGTTGCCGCGCAACGCGATGCCCTCATAAACGGCGACATGGTCATGGCCGCCGCATAGCGGGCAGGGTATCCACTCGTGTGAGTCCTGGTCGCGCTGCAGCATCGCCACGTATTCGGGGACGTCCTTGCTGCTCATCGTTGATCCTGCCCAGCGAGAATTACATTTCGATTCGCAAGGCCGTCCAGCCGCGGGGGCCGGGCGCGGCACTGGCCACAGGTGATGTCGCAAGGGTGATAGTCCGTGCATTGCATCGCGCGGCCCGCCTATCCGAGCGCTCGGGCCGCATCGCGGACCCACGCCGTTCCCAGTTCGCTGACGCGAGAAAACTCCGTCTGGGCCAGGCCCTCAAAGAGCTTTGCCGCGTCGTCAATAATACAGGTACCTGGCAGCTCCGTGTCGTTGAGCACCTTGACGAAACGTAGCGTTGCTTCCATGCCCTCGAGTTCCACCGCAAGATCGAGGACCAGGCTGTGCTCGCTGCGCTCCTGCCAAACGTACGGCTTCCCGTAGTGAACGACCAGCCCGTGGTTGCGCATCACGCGCTCGGCGACGTAGGAGCACCAGATGTCGTCGAACCGACCGTATTTTGTCAGCATAAGCATGACCGGGAGCAACTCCCGGACGAATGCCGTGTTCTGCGAATTGAATGGGCTGTAGCAGTTCGGCGCTACGACGAATCCCGCATCGGCGACCGGCGACGCTGTCATACATGCCGGACGGTTGACGATCCGCGTTACGGCATCGATGTCCGGATCGCCCAGCCACAGCCCGGCCGCGACGCCGATGCGTGCGCCGACAACCGAACCCAGGGCCGGGGGAATGAAGGGATGCCACAGCTGGTGTGGGAACCCGCGGTGGTGAACCGACGGTTGTAGGAACCAGGCAGCATCCACCCATCCATTCGAGGCCGATGCCTCGAGGCCGTCGAAGGTGGACCCAACAAGCTTTTCGAATGCCGTGAAGTATCCGTCGTCGAGCGCGATGTTGTCGTCGTCAGCCGTCACGACGGCGTCGGCGCCCGCCCGAACAGCCTCCAAAAACCCGATTGAACGGCGCCCCGGATGGCGCCAGTTCAGCAGATCACAAGACGCGTAGCCAAGCTTGCGCTGATCGTCGACCGAGTAATACTCCGCGTTTCCGATCGAGCTCACGACGCGGCGTACCTCGGAGTCGGGAGTCTGTTCGTCCCCGATGACAAAAAAAGGCACGTCCGGAACCACCTGGCGGTAATACTCCAGAACCGTTGGGACGTGAATCGTCGGCATAACAAGCGCGAGCATGCGCGAGTCCTCCTAATCGGTAAGTGTGCTGCCGTCGGGGAAGCTACTACCTGAACGGACTGGGCGCCTTGCTGTCAAGCATTTGAGCGCTTTTATCCGGCCACAACGATCCGCCGTTAAACCCTCGTCGGGTCGCGGTACACGGTACATTTTCACGTTTCGCACGGTGCTAAAACGATCGAATTCATGGCTCAGAAGAGAAATCGCATGCGTGGGTCATCGGTCAGCGAGTGCACGTCAACCCCGTCGGCTCGCAGCATTTCGCACGCGGTTGATTTGATGTCGTCCGGATGGATTCCCGCGTCATCGCTCAACCTTTTCTCCTGCGCTTCTGCCAACTCTGCGTAGGTGGAGTCGAGACCTCGTTGCACCGATTCCTTAGCCAGCAGGACTTCGAAGAGATCGGTCAGGCGAAAACGCGCCAGGTAGGCGTTGCCTGCTCCTTCGTTACGCATTCGTTCGCGATAACTGCTAGCGCCCACATGGATGATGTCGTCGCCGACCTGGATATTGCTGTCGATCAGCCGCCTCGTTTTGTATCCATTGGCGCGGAGCACGATTTCGGCCATCATGGGCGTGTCGATCAGCCAACCGACCCGTGTGACATCCGGGCCGAACCAGCCGGCCACATCGGACCGGCGGATGCTGTTGACGGTTCGTTTGTTATCGTAAACGTCAAGCAGGCCCTCGTGTGGAAGTAGATCCCCATCCGGCCCGACTCCGAGCACGCACTCCAGATGACGCCGGTGCCGGTCCTGGACGAGACGGGATATGGCGTGTGGGGCGGCTCGGCCGACGTTTGTCGGTTCCAGCGCGTAACTGTTGAGGGTCGTTCCCTCGTGCACAAGTACGCTTCGCGCCTTATTGCGCCAAACGACGAGCGGCGTTCGCGCGAAGCCGAGCGGCTGATAGGTGAACGCGGCATGTGACATGACATCCGCCGACATCGGGGCGAGCAATTCATCCCACACATTCGGATTGATAACGAAACAATCCGCATCGACCCAGCCAAAAGTGCCCGAAGTGTTCTCCATGAGCATCTCATAGACGAGCTCATTGTCGAACGAGCCGTCCACGCTGAAGGTCAGGTGGTGGAAGGATAGGAAATCAATCTCGGCCTTCGTCAGACCCGTCCCGACGACCATTACGGTGAAATCGCGGGGAACGAACTCGAGCGCCTTCGCCGCGAAGTGCGTACCGCCGGATCGAAACGTCAATCCTATGACCGGGGTGTCGGTGCCAAGCAGGCCGACTTCCTCCATGAACGAGGCGAACGCCTCCCGGACGGGCTGCTCTACGGCATCGAGGTCCCGCTCTGAAGAAACTGGTGTCGCGGTCACTCGTAAACTCCCGGTCGTCGGTTCTTCAACGGCGTGTGGTACGAGAGCGGCCGTCGTCCCCCCGAAGTACTGGGAGGGCGGTTTGCGTCGGTTTGAGGGTCGCACGACGGACAACTAATGTACAAGGATGGAGCACTGCTCGCCAGGAGATTGCCGGGGATTTGTGCATCGCCGGCCACCACCTGTGCGCGTCAAGTCCCAAGCCCACAAGCGCGGCTCTGGGTGAGGTGCACGGAAAATGAACGACGCAACGGTGGCGCAAAGAGCTCGTGCCAGCGCAGCTGCGGAGCCCTTGCAGAAGAGTTTCGCAAGGCACGGCATGCTTCGGCGCGGTCAGATCCTAATGCCCAGCAGTCCAGCTGGCCGCACCCTGGCCGTAAGCGCTGGTATCGATACGCTTGGCACTGGGATGTTCTTGGCCTCCTTCATTCTGTACTTCGTTGGCGTCGTCAACATCCCTGCGGCTAAAGTCACGCTGGCGATCACGGTGGCGGGAGCCGTCGCGCTGCTGGCTCCCGTGCCGCTGGGTCGGCTCGCCGACCGGCTAGGGGCGGGACCGTCTTACGTCGCCCTCCTGGTGCTGCGCGGCTTTGGCTACTCTTGCTATCCGTTCATTTCCGACTTCAGGGTTTTTGTTCTGCTGACCGTGTTGCTTACCGCTGCCGACCGCGCAAGCACACCAATCCAGCAGACCGTCTGGATGGCGGCACTCGGAAAGGAGGGCCGTAATCGTGGCACGGCCTCAATCCGGGCCATCCGAAGCATCGGTCTCACCGTCGGTTTTCTGATCGCCGCCGGTGCCTGCGCGACGGCCGAGCCAGCGGTATTCAGAGCGCTATTCGTGGCCAACGGACTCTCCTACTTCGTGGCGGCCGCTATCACGAGGCGGGCGGTGTCTCAGACATGCGCGGTGGAAGCACGCGCGGTACTCCCGCCGCGTCCCACCGCCGCCGCGCGCGTGACCTCCCCGTTTCGCGATCGGTGGTTCATGGCGTTCGTGCTCGGCAATGGCGTCCTATGGCTCCACGACACTATGAATCTGGTTCTGCTACCGATATGGGTCATCAAGCACACCCCGATGCTTGTCCCATGGATACCTGCCTTACTAGGGGTCAACACCGTGCTGTCCGTGCCGCTCCAGCTTTATGTCGCCCGGTTCGTCAGTGGGGCGCCTGAGGCGAATCGCCTACTGGGGCTGGCCGCCAGCTTGTTGGCCGCCAGCTGTGGCTTCTTTGCGATCAGCCAGATGGCGTCGGCCAGCATCGCCGTATTAGCAATATTGGTCGCGGTCGTGCTCCTTGCTGTCGTCGAAAACGTCCACACGATCGCGACCTTTGAGCTGTGCGCGGAGCTGGCGCCAAAGGCCGCCGCCACCCGGTATTTAGGCGCTTTCAGCTTGGCGTGCGCCGGCCAAAAAGTTATTGGCCCTACCTTGCTAGTTGTTGTCGTCATGCCGGCCGGGTTGATCGGGTGGGCTGTGCTGGTTGGAACCTTCGGGACCGCCGCTTTGGTCTCGCGGACGGCGGCGCGCCGCTGCCTGGTTGAGCGGCAGGGGAGACCGGTGCGCCCATCCTCAGACTCACGTTGCCGCGATGGAGCTCTCGACCCGATGCCGAGCGCTGCATAGCTGACTTCATTTCGGTGCGCGCCACCGCCGAATGCAACTCGGCCTGACTCAGACCGCGAGCCAGGAGAATCACGGCGCTGCACGACTCGGCATCGGTAACTCTTGGCGTACCCGTGGATGACGCGGCCTCCAACCACGAAGATTCGGCCTCACCCGACCGGTCGCCACCACAGCTGCGGTGAGCAGCCGCAGACTGTCCAGGCCGCCCCGGGCTGGGGCCCGGCCGGGGCGCCGTCTACAAGTTGTGCAACGTTGTCGTTTGATGTTGATGCCATCAACACCTTCGGTGTATCCGCAGGTCGCCTCACGTCGTTTCGCGACGATTCGCGTCGATTCGCGTAATCAAATCCACTGTTTTCGCAGGTCAAGCGGATTTCTGGGAAGGGGTCGATTCCCGGCACCTCCACCAGATATCAGCAGGCGCCCAACCACGTCGACATCCACGCGAGGGGCGGGGAGGGGTAGACCCCCTCTCGGGGGTAGGTCGCTCACATGGCCAATACTGCTGATTTGGATGTGTACGTTATGGGGGAAAATTTGGGTTACGGGAGCCTGCGGCCGTTTTCGAGACCCAGACCGCTGGAGTGACCATGCTTTCATGGTGCCGGATCGGAAGCCGCACTTACTAACCGCTGGCGTGGTCGGGGCTCGTGGAGGAGTCAGAATGGTGGTTCCGGAGCAAGTAGGTCGGCGATCTTTGACCACTTCGCGCGGGCTGTTGATTCAAACTTTTGGGTGAGTTGGCTGGCCGAGGACCACAGGGCGTAGTCCTCTGAATCGTCGCCGGTCCCGATACTTTCGTTACCCAGCAAGGCAATCAGTCTGTCTAGCTCAGCGGCCTGGTCCTCGGTGGGTCCCAGAACGCCAGGTACAAGCTCGACCGCCCATCGAGTGGTTCGCACTTTGCCGTTCTCATCGAAGAACAGCCCGTCCACTACCCCGCGGCGGTAATGCAGAGGCCATTCGTCGAGGGAGTCAGAGGACGCGCACGCCTGCACGCCTTCAACCTGGACAAGAACGGTATGGCGCATCGCCCGTATGCCGACAGCCGTTCCGAGCTTCTGTTGGATCGATGTGTCAAGATCGCCGATGTTGGCTGCCCGCAAGCGCTCCGCGAGGTTCCCTTTGTAGAAATGCCTGCCGTCGAGCAGGTCGCTGATCAGACTTGTTGGCTGCCCTAGTATGAGCGGCGCCAACCGGCCCAACGCCCAGCGAACCCAGAGCATTGTTGCCGCAACAGCAACGTCGACCATTTCTTGTTCGACCTGCGGCTCGCGGGCACGGCCGTGTCCCGAGCCAAACGAGTTACGGATCGTACCGACACTTTTGACGATCTTCATTGCACCTTGAACAAGGTCGCGCAGCTCGCGGTCATTGCTGAGGTCTGTTCCTGGCTGACGCTGGAGCACTTCATGAGCTGAATCAATGAGGGAGGGAAAACCCTTGGCTGCAGGAGCAACTTGTCCGCGTTCGGTAATCACGACGCGAGCAATAGATTCGGCGAGTTCCTTCGCACGCCCGAGTACCAGCGATCTATCGCCGCCACGCCTCGCTTCGTCCAGACGGTCCCGGTGGCCGACTACCGCGGTCCATGCGTGCACATCGATACCCAGTGGATGGACAAGGTCGAGATCATCCGGCATTTGCAACTCTTGTTTAGCAGCTAAGCTAAGCCCGGCGCTCGGGCCGGTATTCCGGCTCCAACCAGAACGGCCCGCACTAACCGTTAACGACACAGCGTGGATATACCATTGATTAGGTGTCTTTCAAAAACCTGATTGCCGAATGTGCCCAGATGCCTGATGCTGCTGTTAATTTCGCCAAGGGTGTTGGTTGGGTGCAGACGCCCGAGGACTTCATGGCCCTGCGCGACCAAGTGCGCGAAAACAACCGAGGCCAGATGGCGATGCTGACCGATGCGCTCAAGAAGCGCTTCCCCGACCTAGATGTTCTGTGGCTGGGTCTTTTCCAAGCGGCCGGGGAAATGGCGTTGATGGCTGAGGTCGGGCGAGATGAGCTGACCGGTTCAGATCGTCGGCGTCTGCGTGATCTTTGGGAGCACCTGCTGGCCGCTCATTAGTATCGCGCTCCGGTGATTGCTGCGATCAGGAGACAGGCTACCTATCTTAGGATGGAGGTGCCGCAACCGGCGACGAGTCCCCGCCCTCGTCGAGGGTCTGCATTGTCTGGGCGTCACCAAAAATGGCGGCACCGAGTTGCCTCGCAGCCTCTGCGGTAAGTTCGTCGCCTCCCGAGATGCTCAGCTTTCGGGTGCTGCGCAGCTGGCCACTTGCGGCGTCATGCTCCTGCACTCCGCAAATCTGCAACGTGAACTTACCAACCTCGCGTTGGATGGCCTTGAACTCCCGGTGGAACCGACCATTTTCGTCAAAGCGCCACGGCGTGAACTCCCCCGCACCCGGCGGGGGAGGTATGTCTGGCAGCACGATGTCGCCCAGGGCGTAGTCGGCCAGCTGTTGCGCAACCTCCAACAGCCGAGCGTTGATGTGGTCGGCGGGCAGTCCTCGGTTGGCCAGTTCGACCTCTAGCCACTGCAACACTGCGATGTGTTCAGGAGCAAGGCTGTCGTGTCGATCGCGCCAGCCGGCGTGATCCCCTCGGTCGCTCATGGGTCCCTCCCACTGCGTAGCCCGCGGCGTCGCAGTTAATCAAAACTCTCCCCGAAGCCCAGCGCCTCGCCAATCTCGGCTCTTGGTGCGGAGCAAGCAAACGCCAATCTCAAATCCTCGGTGTCACGGCGATGTCACAACTCGGTACGACATCCGCGGATTGTTGCAGACTTATGTGGACAGTATTCCGCAGGTCAGCAGCTTGCGCGGACCGCGACAGATCCGCCTGGACGCCTCGAATCAGCTTGGGAAGCTGATGTTCTGCCATTGAACTACATCGGCAACGAAGCTTGCAGAAGGCTAGCATCCGGGGTCGCGTCGTTCATCAGGATCGTGAGCGGCAGGGGAGCGGCTACGCTCGTCGCGTGCTGCTCTCCGATCGCGACCTCAGGGCCGAAATCGCCGCCGGCCGGTTGGTCATCGATCCGTTCGACGACACCTTGGTCCAGCCGTCCAGCGTGGACGTGCGCCTCGACAGTTTGTTCCGGGTGTTCAATAACACCCGCTACACCCACATCGACCCCGCGCAGCAACAAGACGAGCTGACGAGCTTGGTCGAACCGGCTGACGGGGAGCCGTTCGTGCTGCATCCCGGAGAGTTCGTGCTCGGCTCGACGTTAGAGCTGTGCACACTTCCGGAGGACTTGGCCGGCCGGCTGGAGGGCAAGTCGTCGCTGGGACGCCTGGGGCTGCTGACCCATTCGACCGCCGGCTTCATCGATCCCGGCTTCAGCGGCCACATCACCCTGGAACTTTCCAACGTCGCCAACCTGCCGATCACCCTGTGGCCGGGCATGAAGATCGGTCAGCTGTGCATCCTGCGGCTGACCAGCCCTGCCGAGCATCCCTACGGCAGCGCGCGGGCAGGTTCGAAGTATCAGGGCCAACGCGGACCGACGCCGTCGCGGTCATATCAGAACTTCATACGGTCCTCTTAAGTTCGGCTGTAACGCCGCACAGCTTCCCTGACGACCATCAATATGTAGCGCCGGTCGCGGTGGTTCCTCCGCCTCATACTTGTGGCGCGCTGCCAGAGATTTGGAGGCGCGGTGGATATCGTGCTCGGGGTGTCAATGGCACCCACATCGGTCCGAATGCTGCTGGTAGAAGGTGAAAACGCCGCCGGCGTCACGGTGGAAGACAGCAACTTCGACATCGCGACCGACGACGCGGCGACTCTGAGCGCGGCCGATCAGGTGGTTTCGGCGATCCTGGGCACCCGCGAGGGCGCCATGCAGGCCGGCCACGCTCTGGCATCGACCGGCGTTACCTGGACCGACCCGGTGGATGCCGCCGCACTGCACGAGGCTCTGGCCACCCGCAAGGTCGAAAACGTCATGCTGGTGTCGGCGTTCATGGCTGCGGCCGCATTGGCGCAGATGGTCGGCAGCACGGTCGGCGACGCCCGTACCGCTTTGCTGTTCATCGAGCCCGACACGGCGACATTGGCCGTCGTCGACTCGGCCGACGGTTCCATCACCGATGTCCACAAAGAACGGATGTCCGGTGCCGACAACGTTGCGGCACTGGCTGGGATGGTGGCCGGTTTAGACGGCCTGGAGACCCGCCCGCAGAGCGTGTTCATCGTTGGCTCCGGCGTGGACGTCGCTGCGCTCAAGCCGCAATTGGAGGCGGTGACGTTACTGCCGGTAACCGCAGCCGAAGAACCGGAGACCGCGTTGGCCTGGGGCGCGGCGCTGGCGTCGGCCAGCGCGCCGCTGTTTGCTTCGTCGACCGCTGCGCTGGCGTACGCGCAAGACCCCGGCACCGGCGCGATCGATCCCTACGCAGTCTCTCCGGGATACCTTGTGGCACCCGATGTTCCGTTCGGTACCGAGTTGGGTGAAGAGGATCTGGCCTACAGCGCCGTTCCGGATGAGGAAGCCGAAGCCCATACCGCTGCCTTGGCAGAGCCCGCCGCCCTGCAAGAGCACCTCGACGAAGACTCCGAGCGCGGCCCCCTTGTGCTGATCGGGAGTGTGCTGGCGGTCGTCATCGTGGCCGCATTCCTGTCGCTGGAGGTCGCGCTGGCACTCGGGCTCCGGCCGAGTGCGGTGGCCTTGCTGCCGCGACCGCTGCAGAACCTCCTTGTCGTCCCATCGCAGCTGGCTCCGGCGCCTGCCGCGCCGCCGGCCAGTGCCCCGTCACCGCAGGCCAATCACATGTCAGCTCCCGCGGTGGTGGCTCCGCGCGCAAACGCACCGGTTCCGGCCGCACCCCCCGCGGCCCTGGCACCTGCACCGGTTCCGGCCGCGCCGCCGATAGCTGTCGCGCATCCGGCGCCTGCCCTGGCACCCGCGCCGGTGGCAGTCCCCGGGCCGGTGGCGGCACCCCGGGTGCCGGCGCTGGTTCCTCTGCCGCTACCGATTCCCGCGCTTGCGCCGCCCGCAGTTCAAACCCCGCCGTGGCACGCGCCGGCTCCTACGCCCGTCCATTTCCCGGTGCAGCAGCCTCCGGTCAGCGTCCCTTGGCAGCCGCCGGTCAGCGTTCCGGTCCGTCCGCAGCCGGTTCAACGGCCGAATCCTCAACTCCCCGTGCGTATGCCGTCGCCGCAGGCGCCGGTTCACGTTGATGCTCCCCAGCTGCCGGACCGAGGCCCGGCACCCGACTCGCCGGTGCATCTACCGGTTCCGATGATGCCCGGCCCCAACGCGCCGGCGGCTCCGTCGTTCCCGTCCCCGGAGGCACCGGGGATGCCGGGTACCGCAGGTCCGCCGGAGGGTTCGCATGTGCCCGGCCTTGGTGGTCCTGCTGAGCAGGGTCCGTCGTTCACTTCGCCAGGTGGCGACACCGGCGCCGACCACGGCGGCTTCGGGGGCAATCCGGGCGGCTTTGGCGGTCCCGGTGGCTTCGGCGGCAACCCCGGCGGCTTTGGTGGCCCCGGCGGCGGATTCGGTGGCTTCGGTGGCAACCCGGGCGGCGGATTCGGTGGTTTCGGTGGATTCCCGGGCTTCGGCGGTGGCGGCTTTGGCGGCGGTGGATTTGGTGGCGGCGGCTTCGGCGGCGGCCATGGCGGTGGCTTCGGCGGCGGTGGCGGACACGGCGGTGGCGGGCACCGTTAGTCCCGGCGGCCCTCGGTCTGGCAAGGTAAAATTCTCGTACGAAGGGTCGGCCGGGGGGCATCGACTGTGGGCTCCTGACCATAACTTCGCAGCGCACAGCTAACTCGCGGTAGTAACGCCGCGCTTCGGTGCGGCGATAATTCTGGTGTTCGGCGACCTCACTGTAGCAATATCGCAGACGACCAACAGACCGCTAGCAAACGATTTGGAGGAGTTGTGGACACCGTACTCGGTGTGGCGATGGCACCCACGACGGTCCGCATCGTGGTGGTTGAGGGGGAAAACGCCGACGGGGTGACCGTCGACGAGGAACACTTCGCTGTCACTTGCGACGGCGACCCAGCAACCTTCAGCGCGCCGGATCAGGTGGTTGCCGCCATCCTTGGCACCCGCGAAGGTGCCAATGAGGCTGGGTATCAGCTGTTGTCGACGGGCGTTACGTGGAGTGACCATCGGGAGGCCGCGGCGCTCCGCGACGCGTTAACGGCCCGCAAGGTCGAGAACGTGATGCTCGTCTCGTCGTTTCTGGCGGCGGCGGCGCTGGCTCAGTCGATCGGCAGCGCCACAGGTTATGCCCGTGCCGCGCTGCTGTTCGTCGAGCCCGACTCTGCGACGTTGGCCGTGGTCGACACCGCCGACGGTGCGATCACCGACGTCCAGCGTGAGCTGCTGCCCGAGGACGACGATCAGGCGGTAGCCACGTTGCTCGGGCTGGTTTCTGCTGCCGAGAATCTCGAAGAGCAGCCCGAAGGCGTGTTGGTAGTGGGCTCGGGGGTCGATATCCCGCTGATCAAGCCGGCGCTGGAAGAGGCGACGTCGCTTCCGCTGAGCGTGCCCGAGCAGCCTGACATGGCCCTCGCCCGGGGTGCGGCGCTGGCTTCGGCGAATGGGCCGTTATTCGCCTCGTCGACCGCCGCGCTGGCCTACGCACAAGACCCGGGCACGGGGTCGGTGAACCCGCATGCGCTCGCCCCTGAGTACCTGGCGGCCGCTGACCCTGCCGCCGGCGCCGAGCAGGGCGCGGAGGCGTTGGCCTATAGCGCCGTCGCCGACGACTCGGCCGCGGTCTACACCCACGAGGGTCCCGGGGCCTACACCAACATCGGTCAGGAACACGACTTCACTACCGGCATGTATCCCGACTTCGGCGCACTGGAGCATGAGCACGCAGGCCGAACACCGTTCCTGACGGCGATGAGCGTGTTGCTCATTTTCGTCGCCGGCGTGATGGCATTGGTGATTTCGCTCGCGTTCAGCATCCGGCCGTCGGCCAGTTCGCGGCCCAGCCTGACCCACAACGTGGTGGCCCCAGCCCGACCGTTGCCAGCCCCGCTGCCGCGGGCGCAAGTGGCCGCACCTGCACCCGCGGCCGCGCCGGTGCAGGCCCCCGCGCCGGTAGCCGCACCGGCACCGATCCACGCCGCCGTTCCGGCCCCGGCGCCGGTTCCGGTTCATGTGCCTGCTCCGGCCCCGGCACCGGTCTTCGTTCCCAGGCCGGCTCCAGTGGCGCCGATCATTCCGCCGCTCATCCCGCAACTCGTGCCGCCCCCGTTGTTCGGCCCGCCCCCGGGCCCGTGGGGCGGCGAACCGCGAGGAGGCGGCGGCTGGGGGCACGGAGGCGGCGGCTGGGGTCACGGCCCCGGTTTCGGTGGCCCTGGTTTCGGGGGCGGTCACCACGGCGGCTTCGGCGGCCACGGCCGTTGGTGAGCGTCGGCAATACTGCGCCTGACGCACAGCCGCTGGTTCAGCCGTCGGTATCGTGGAAGTGTCGGTGGTGTCGCCGTGCCAGCCTCGAGGGGACTCCGGCAATCCCCACTTATGGCCAGGCGTCTAAACCAGTTTGAGATCGGACTCGATCGGCAACTCAACAGCTCAGGAGGGAAAGTGGACACCGTACTTGGCGTGTCAATGGCACCCGCCTCGGTCCGCATGGTGCTCGTCGAGGGTGAAAACGCCGATGGCCTCACGGTCGACGAGGAGGCAATTGACGTCGACGCGGGCCACGCGCCAACGTTCAGTGCGGCCGACCAGGTCGTCTCAGCGATCCTCGGCACCCAAGAAGGCGCCGCCGAGAGTGGCTATCAGCTGCGATCGACGGGTGTGACCTGGACGGATCCGGTTGAGGCCGCTGCGCTGCGCGACGCGTTGGCGGCGCGCAAGGTCGAGAACGTCATGCTGGTGTCGTCCTTCCTTGCTGCCGCGGCGCTGGCCCAGGTCGTCGGCAGCTCCGTCGGATATGCGCAGACAGGGTTGCTGTTCGTCGAACCCGACACGGCGACGCTGGCCGTGGTCAATACCGCCGACGGTTCGATCACCGACGTCCATCGGCAAGCACTGACGCCAGGCATTGATTCGATCGCCGAGTTGACGGCGCTGGCTTCCGGTGCGGAGGCGTTGCAGACCCGGCCCGATGGACTGTTTCTCGTTGGCGCCGGCGTGGACATTGCTCCGATCAAGCCGCAGGTGGAGGCAGCAACCGCGCTGGTTGTCAATGCGCCCGAGGAGCCAGAGACCGCGCTGGCCCGCGGCGCGGCGCTGGCATCGGCCAACGCGCCGCTGTTCACGTCGTCGACCGCGGCGCTGGCCTACGCCCAAGATCCCGGCACCGGCATGATCAACCCGTACGCAGTCGCCCCCGGATACTTCGACGTCGCCACCGACAGCGCCTCCGGTGAGCAGGCGCTGGCCTACAGCGCTATTGCCGACGAAGACGGCGATGCCTACACCGCACTCGCCGGCGAAGGGGATTTCCAAACCGGCAGCTACACCGGTTACACCGGTGTCGTCGATGCTCCCCTGGAAGGCGGCCGCAGACCCCTGGTCTTGGTGGCCACCGCGGTCGTCGCGATCTTTGTGGTGGGCGCCGCCGCCCTCTTGGTCGCGATGGCGATCAGCATGCGGCCAACCGCCTCCGTCCGGCCCGAGCCGGGCCACAATGCGGTGGCGCCCAAGCCGGCGCCCGCCGCGCCGCCCGCTCCAGCGCCGGTGCAGGCACCGGCTCCTGCTGCGCCCGCCCCCGCACCGGCCGCGCCCGCTCCAGAGCCGGCGGCGCCGGCTCCTGAACCTGTGCCGGCCGCACCGGCCCCTGCTCCCGCGGCGCCGGCTCCAGAACCCGTGCAAGTCGCGCCTGCCCCAGCTCCAGAACCTGCTGCGCCGCCTCCCGCTCCGGTTGCTCCGGCGCCCGTTGCTCCGCCACCCGTGGCTCCTGTCCCGGTCCCGGTGCCGATTCCGCTGCCCGGAATCTTCGGGCCGCGGCAGGGACCGCCGCTGGGACCGTGGGGTGGCGGTGGCTGGGGCCACGGCGGCGGTGGCGGCTACCCGGGCGGCGGTGGCGGTGGCCACGGCGGATTCGGCGGCCACGGCGGGTTTGGCCACGGTTTTTAACCTCTGACAGCAAAGCGTCACCTGACGTTTGCCCGTCGCTCAGAAGCGCGATGCCGTCCGCTCGTTGCGGCAACGTACACACGGGTGTATGAGGTGCTCCGTATTCGGTACGGGATATTTAGGTGCTACCCACGCCGCTGGGATGGCCGAACTGGGGCACGAAGTCGTCGGTGTCGACATCGACCCCGGTAAGGTCGCCAAGCTGGCTGCCGGTGACGTTCCGTTCTACGAGCCTGGACTGCCAAAGATGTTGAGCGACAACATCGCAGCCGGCCGTCTTCGATTCACCACCGACTATGATCTGGCCGCCGATTTCGCCGACGTGCACTTCCTCGGCGTCGGTACTCCGCAGAAGCGAGGCGAGTACGGCGCGGACCTGAGCCACGTCCACGCCGTAATCGACATGCTCGCACCGCGTTTGACGCGACCCGCGGTGATCGTCGGCAAGTCCACAGTCCCCGTCGGGACGGCCGCCGAGCTTGTCCATCGGGCCCGCGCAGCTGCGCGGCCCGGCGTCGACGTGGAAGTGGCGTGGAACCCGGAGTTTCTGCGTGAGGGTTTCGCGGTAGACGACACCTTGCACCCTGATCGCATCGTGCTTGGCGTACAGGATGATTCAACGTGCGCTGAGGCCGCGATCCGCGAGATGTACGCACCGATGCTGGAGGCCGGGGTGCCCTTCCTGGTGACGGACCTGCAGACCGCGGAGCTGGTCAAGGTTTCCGCGAACGCCTTTCTGGCGACGAAGATCTCGTTCATCAATGCGATCTCCGAGGTGTGCGAAGCCGCTGGCGCCGACGTTTCCCTGTTAGCCGACGCACTCGGGCATGACCCGCGGATCGGACGCCGATTTCTCAACGCCGGCTTGGGGTTTGGCGGCGGCTGCCTACCGAAGGACATCCGCGCGTTCATGGCGCGCGCCGGCGAACTGGGTGCTGACCAGGCGCTGACCTTCCTGCGCGAAGTCGACAACATCAACATGCGGCGCCGCACCCGCATGGTCGAACTTGCCACCAAAGCATGTGGCGGCTCGCTGCTGGGCGCCAACATCGCCGTGCTTGGCGCCGCGTTCAAGCCGGAATCCGACGACGTGCGCGACTCACCGGCGCTCAATGTGGCGGGCCAGCTTCAGCTCAACGGCGCAGCGGTCAACGTCTACGACCCCAAAGCGCTGGAGAACGCCCAGCGGCTGTTCCCCACGCTGAGTTACGCGGTCTCGGTGGAGGAAGCCTGTGACCGCGCCGACGCGGTCCTGGTGCTCACCGAGTGGCCGGAGTTCGTCGACCTCGACCCCGACCTGCTCGCCGACCGGGTGCGAGCCCGCGTCGTCGTCGACGGCCGCAACTGCCTTGACGTGCAACGGTGGCAGCAAGCGGGTTGGCGCGTGCACTGCCTGGGGCGGCGCGTAGCCTGACCGCGTGGACTACGCGGTCGCATTCCTGCAGCAAAATCGCGCGTTCGGCGAGGTGATCCGCAGCGGCGAACCAGCCACCCCGGTACCGACGTGTCCGGGCTGGAGCCTTGACCAGTTGTTTCGCCATGTCGGCCGCGGTGATCGCTGGGCCGCGCAGATCGTCGCCGAGCGGGCCGACCACCCTCTCGACCCGCGCGCAGTCGAGAATGGCAAGCCGCCACCCGACCCCGACGAGGCGATCTCCTGGCTGCACGGTGGAGCGAAGCGGCTGATCGACGCGGTCGAACAGACCGGTGTGGAAACCCCGGTATGGACATTCCTGGGCCCGCGCCCCGCGTACTGGTGGGTCCGGCGCCGCCTGCACGAGGCGACGGTGCACCGCGCCGACGCCGCGCTGGCGCTCGGGCTCGACTACGCGCTGGCACCCGAACTGGCAGCCGATGGGATCGGCGAGTGGCTTGAGCGGGTCGCAAGCCAGGCCGGCCACGACAACGCACCACTTCCGTTGCAAGACGGCCAAATTCTGCATCTGCGCGCTAGCGATCCCGGGCTGGGGGCCGGTGGGCGGTGGACCATCCGCTCCGACGCGGGGCGCGTCTCGTGGTCGCACGGCGAGGAAAACGGCACAGTGGCGCTGCGTGGCGACGCCGTCGACCTGCTGCTGGCGCTGCTGCGGCGAGTTCGAATCGACGACACCGACATCGCGCTGTCCGGCGACGCCTCGATATGGCAGACGTGGCTCGACCACACGCCCTTGTAGACGGCACGCGGTACGTTTCACACCATGACCACATCGGAGATCGCCACCGTACTGGCTTGGCATGACGCGCTGAATGCGTCTGACATCGACACCCTGGTCGCCCTGTCCAGTGATGACATCGAGGTCGGCGACGCGCACGGCGCCGCGCAGGGCCACGCCGCGTTGCGTGAATGGGCAACCGCCCACCCCCGGCAGGCCGAAGTGGGCAGAACATACGTCCACGATGGCGTCGTCGTGGTCGAACAGAGGATCGCCGACCCGGACGAATCGGGCGCCAACGGCACTGTCGCGTCGGCTTTTCGGGTGGTCCACGACCACGTCACCTCGGTGTTCCGTCACGACGACTTGGCGGCAGCGCTGGCTGCGACCGAGCTGACCGACGCCGACCGCGTCGACTGAGGAGGCGGACATGCGGGGCATCATTCTGGCCGGCGGCTCAGGCGCGCGTCTGTATCCGATCACCATGGGCGTCAGCAAGCAGCTGTTACCGGTCTACGACAAACCGATGATCTACTACCCGCTGTCCACGCTGATAATGGCCGGCATTCGCGATATCCAGGTGATCACCACCGACCACGATGCACCCGCATTCGAACGTGTGCTCGGTGACGGCAACGCATTCGGCATCAACATCAGCTACGCGGTACAAAGCCGGCCCGAGGGGCTGGCCCAGGCGTTTGTGATCTGCGCTGACCACATCGGCACCGATTCAGTGGCGTTGGCCTTGGGCGACAACATCTTCCACGGCCCCGGACTGGGCACCAACCTCCGGCGCTTCACATCAATCAGTGGCGGAGCCATTTTCGCCTACTGGGTCGCCAACCCATCGGCGTATGGTGTCGTCGAATTCAGCGCGGACGGTATCGCGTTGTCAATCGAAGAGAAACCGGCCACGCCGAAATCCCACTACGCGGTGCCGGGTCTCTACTTCTACGACAATGACGTGATCGAGATCGCCCGGGGCCTACGACCTTCGGAACGTGGCGAGTACGAGATCACCGACATCAACCGGACCTACCTCAATCAGGGCCGGCTCAACGTCGAGGTGCTCGCGCGCGGTACGGCCTGGCTGGATACCGGGACGTTCGACTCCCTGGTGGACGCCTGCGATTATGTGCGCACCCTGGAACGGCGGCAGGGCCTCAAGGTCAGCGTCCCCGAGGAAGTGGCGTGGCGGATGGGCTTCATCGACGACGAGCAGCTGGCGCAGCGCGCCAACTCTCTGTTGAAGTCCGGATACGGCAGCTATCTGCTGCACTTGCTGGAACGCCGCTGACCCGGCCGTGATCAGCCGCCTGAGAGCGGACGCCCCATGACGGTCAGGCGGTTTCCGTAGCGAGGACCGTGACCGAATCCACCGGACCTGCCGCCGGCCATACCGGGCATACCGGGCATGCCGGCCGGAACGGACTCCGCACTGCCGCCGGTCGGGCCGACCGCGTTGGTCCAGCCGCCGCCGGCGTAGGTGACACCGCTGTGGTTGGCGACCTGTGCTGTCGCCGTCCACGTCGGGGGTACGGACAGCTTGCCGACCAGTGTGCTGCCGGATGTGTTCACCGTGACGCCCACGTGCGGCACGCTCGCCGACGCCAGCGCCGGCGGCGTGATCATGCCCGTGACGCCTTCGCCCCCCACTGCCGCCGCACCCGCACCCAGCGAGTTGAGATCGGCTATACCGCTGGTGACCGCGGGCGTGAGGATCGCGGGGCTTACGTATGCGCCCGAGATAACACCGTTCAGGAAGGTGGAGTTCAGGAAGGTTCCGATGGGGTTGCCGTCGGCGCCGTCCAAAAAGTTGAGGATTCCGCTGAGCGAACTTGATGGCGACGTGGCCGCATTCGTCGTCGAACTCGTTGCCGCTGAGAGTGGCGAGCTGAGTTGGTTCAACGACGCCGGGATTGTCGAGGTCAGTTGCTGCAGCTGCGACTGCACGCCTGACCCGGTGCTGGCGCTGGTTGCTTGCGTGACCGCTGAAGACTGCAGGCTCTGGGCGTTTGGATTCGCAGTTTGCGGCGGCTGGCGGAATGGCTTCACCGCTGCGGCCGCGGCCGAACTGCCGGCGTATCCGTACATCGCCGCGGCGTCCTGTGCCCACATCTCGCCGTAGAGGGCCTCATTGGCCGCGATGGCCGGCGTGTTCTGGCCCAGCACGTTCGTGGCGATCAGAATCATCAGCTGCGCGCGGTTGGCCGCGACCTCGGTCGGAGGCACCGTCATCGCGAATGCCGCCTCATAGGCGCTCGCCGCCGCTGACGCCTGTGCTGCGGTGTGCTCAGCTTGTGCCCCGGTGGTGCTCATCCACGTCACGTAGGGTTCGACGGCGGCGGCCATCGACGCAGATGTCGGCCCCCGCCAGTCATCGTCGGTCAACACGTTGATGGTCGACTGGTAGGACGTCGCCGCCGCGTCCAACTCCGCGGCGAGCAGACTCCACGCCGCCGATGCGGCACGCATCGGCGCTGAGCCGGCCCCGGAATACATTCTTGCAGAGTTGATCTCCGGTGGTATCGCTCCAAAATCCATCGTCAGCACTCCAAGCTAGGCGTCGATGTACACGAGTGGAAGCGATAGTCCGCTGCTTGCGACGGCGTATGCGCCGAAACAGGAGGCACCGCGATCCCCCTTTCTTTTGTGCTCCGATCAATCCAGATCTGTTGTCGCAGCCATCATTTGAAATAACGTATGGCGGCTTTCAGTGCCCGCCCCATTTCACTCCTTGAGCGGAGCTTCTGTGCTACAAAGCAACTCGGGCGACGATGACCGCGTGAAAAGCTGAGAAGCCGAACTCGTGGACCAGTAATAATCCATCGTGCACCCATATTTCGGCACTGCGCGCGGCCAGCGGGCGAACTCATAGAAGACTCAAATAATCGTCAGGGGGTCGACGGGTGGTTGCGTTGCGGGCTGGAACCTGCCAGTGGGAACGCCGCAGACGCCCCGGTAGGCCGGGTTGGTTTGCTGTCGACGCGATGACGGCAGCGTTCGTTCTTGGCCTTCGCCGGCCCACTTATCGATGTGCACTGCCCGGACGGCCATTCCGGTGACCCGGGATGACCAGGTGTCTCACTGACGGTAGCTGGCCAGGAAGTTGCCGAGCCGCTCGATGGCGCGAGCAAGGTCGCGCGACCACGGCAGCGTGACGATCCGCAGGTGATCGGGTGCGGGCCAATTGAAACCGGTGCCCTGAGTGACCAGGATCTTCTCCTGCAACAGCAGATCCAGGACCAGCTGCTCGTCGTCGTCGATCTGGTGCACCTCGGGATCCAGCCGGGGGAACGCATAGAGCGCGCCCGCGGGTTTGACGCAGGACACCCCGGGGATGTCGTTGAGCTTGGACCATGCCACGTCGCGTTGTTCGAGCAGTCGCCCACCCGGTAGCACTAAGTCGTCGATGCTCTGGTGACCACCCAAGGCGACCTGAATCGCATGCTGGGCAGGCACATTCGGGCACAACCGCATATTCGCCAGCAGATGGATGCCCTCGATGAAACTGCTGGCGTGGTCCTTGGGTCCGGTGATGGCCAGCCAGCCGGCCCGATACCCGGCTACCCGATAAGCCTTCGACAGCCCGTTGAATGTCAGGCACAACAGATCGGGTGCGACCGAAGCCACGCTGATGTGGTGGGCATCATCGTAAAGAATCTTGTCGTAGATCTCGTCGGCGAGTAGCAGCAGCTGATGCTTGCGCGCTAAATCGGCCATCTGCGTGAGGATTTCACGGCTGTAGACGGCGCCGGTCGGGTTGTTGGGATTGATGACGACCAGAGCCTTGGTGCGCTCGGTGATCTTCGCTTCGATGTCGGCGATATCCGGTTGCCAGCCCTCGGTTTCGTCGCACAGGTAATGCACCGGGGTGCCACCCGCCAGCGACGTCGACGCCGTCCACAGCGGGTAGTCGGGGGCCGGGATCAACACCTCATCACCGTTGTCCAGCAAGGCCTGCAGGGTCAGCGTGATCAGTTCTGAGACCCCGTTGCCCAGGTACACATCGTCAACGTCGAAACGCGGGAAGCCGTCGACGAGTTCGTAGCGGGTGACCACCGCGCGCCGCGCCGGCAGGATGCCCTTGGAATCCGAATAGCCCTGCGCGTAGGGCAGCGCCTGGATCATGTCGCGCATGATCACGTCGGGCGCGTCGAAGCCGAACGGCGCCGGGTTGCCGATGTTCAGTTTGAGGATGCGGTGCCCCTCGGCCTCCAGTCGCGCGGCGTGATCGTGCACAGGGCCGCGGATTTCGTACAGCACATCCTGCAGCTTCGACGACTGCGCGAACGTGCGCTGCCGCGGCTGATGACCCGCGGTGTGCCAAGGCAGCTGGTGAGTGGTCACGTCAACTATGGTGCCACGGCTGTCCAGCTAATTAGTAATTCAGCCGTCGAGCTGATCAGCGCTTACCCGGTGGACGGGCGCCGCGGGCGATGCCCAGTCCCTTGACCGGCGCTGGGGGCGAATCCTGGCCGCCGTCGTCGCCGTTGCTGTCCGCGGGCTTGGATACCGGTTTGGCCTCCGCCTGCGACGCCGGCTCCGGGGCCGCGGGTTGCGCAGGGGCTGCTGCGGGCGCCGCGGCCTTTTTGGCGCCGGGACGCTTCGCCCCGGCCGCGATTCCCAGCCCCTTCACCGGCGCGGACGGCGCCTTGACTTCCGGCGCGGGTGAGGGCTCGGTCTTGGCCTCGGGTTGTTGCGCGGGAGCGGATTCCGTTGCGGCCGCGGGTATTTCGACGGCCTTTTTCGCACCGGGTCGTTTGGCACCGCCCGCGATGCCCAACCCCTTGACCGGCGCCGCGGGCGCCTTGGCTTCGGCTGCCGGCTGCTCGGATGTCGAGGGGGCCTGGGTGGCTTCAGCTTTCGGTGCCGCCTTCTTGGCCCCGGGCCGCTTGGCCCCGCCTGCGATGCCCAGTCCGGTGACGGCCTTGGTGGCCTTCTCCGGTGTGGCTGAGGCGGCTTCCTGCTCGGCGGTGGCTTCGGCCGGCTCGGTCACGGTCGGCGCAGGTGCTGCCGCTGCCTTGGGAGAGGCCTTCTCCGCATGCTCGGCGGCTTGTTTTGCCGCGGACCCCTTCTCCGGCAGCGGGGCTGTATTGCGGTCGAGCGACTCGAGCAGTAGCTGGGCCACATCGCGGACGTCGACGCCTTCGCGCCCGGCAGCCTCTTGGCGGTCGTTGACACCGTCGGTGACCATCACCCGGCAGAACGGGCATGCGGTGGCGACGGTGGTGGCGCCGGTGGCCAGCGCCTCGTCCACGCGTTCGTGGTTGATCCGCTTGCCGATGTGTTCTTCCATCCACATCCGAGCGCCGCCGGCGCCACAGCAGAAGCTGCGGTCGGCGTGCCGTGGCATCTCGGTAAACTTTGCGCCCGCGGCGCCGATCAGCTCGCGGGGCGCCTCGTAGACCTTGTTGTGCCGGCCCAGATAACACGGGTCGTGATAGGTGACGTCCTCTGAGACGGCGCTCACCGGGACGAGCTTCTTGTCGCGCACCAGGCGGTTGAGCAGCTGAGTGTGATGCAGCACCGTGTAATTCGCGCCCAGCTGACGGTATTCGCGGCCCAGCGTGTTGAAGCAGTGCGGGCAGGTGACCACGATCTTGCGGTCGACGGTCTCCACACCTTCGAAGAGTCCGTCCAGGCTTTCGACGGCTTGCTGGGCCAATTGCTGGAACAAGAACTCGTTGCCGGAGCGGCGGGCCGAGTCGCCGTTGCAGGTCTCGCCGGCCCCCAGTACCAAATACTTCACCCCGGCGATGGCCAGTAGTTCGGCGACGGCCTTGGTGGTTTTCTTCGCCTTGTCGTCATAGGCGCCGGCGCAGCCCACCCAGAACAGGTACTCGTAACCCTCGAAGCTGTCGACGTCTTCGCCGTAAACGGGGACATCGAAGTCGACCTCGCTGATCCAGTTGGTGCGATCGCCTGCGTTCTGGCCCCACGGGTTGGCCTTGTTCTCAAGGTTTTTGAATAGCACCGAGAGCTCGGAGGGGAACTCGGATTCCATCATGACCTGGTAGCGCCGCATGTCGATGATGTGGTCGATGTGTTCGATGTCCACCGGACACTGCTCGACGCAGGCGCCACAGCTCACGCAGGACCACAGCACGTCGGGGTCGATCACACCGCCCTGCTCGGCGGTGCCGACTAGCGGTCGTGCCGCCTGCTCGGGCCCGTGCCCGGGCACACGGCCGAAGCCGGACTCCGGCACGTGATGGCCTTCTTCGTGGACCGTCTCCAGGTCGAGACCCTCGAGCGGCTCGGCTTTCTTCTCGCCAAGTAGGTAGGGCGCCTTGGCCATCCAGTGATCGCGCAAGTCCATGATGACGAGCTTGGGTGAGAGCGGCTTGCCGGTGTTCCAGGCCGGACACTGCGACTGACAGCGCCCGCACTCGGTACAGGTGGCGAAGTCGAGCATTCCTTTCCAGGTGAAGTCCTCGATCTTGCCGCGGCCGAACTCGGCGTCGTCGGGTGGGTTTTCGAAGTCGATCGGCTTGCCGTGCGCCTCGATCGGCAGTAGGGGGCCCAGGCCGTCGGGCAGGCGCTTGAACGTGACGTTGATCGGCGCCAGGAAGATATGCAGGTGCTTGGAGTGCAGCACGATGACCAAGAAGATCAGCGCCACCGAAATATGCGCGAGCAGTGCGATCGTCTCGATCCACTCATTGACGGCTGGACCGAGCGGGTGCAGAAGCGCGCCCATACCGTGCGAGAAGAATGCGCCCCGGCCGTAGGGGAAGTTTCCGGTGTTCACTGAGGCGCCGCGGACGAATGCGTAGCTGAAGATGACCAGGAAGATCATGAACAGGATCAACCAGGCGCCGCCGGTATGTGAGCCGTAGAACCGTGACGAACGGCCGTACTCCTTGGGCTCGGAGCGCAACCTGATGATGGCGAACGTGGTGATCCCCACTAACACGCCAAGGGCGATGAAGTCCTGCAAGAAGCCCAGCGCGTCCCACCGGCCGACGATCGGAATGTGAAAGTTCGGCTGGAACAAGGCGCCGTAGGCCTCGATGTAGACCGTGATGAGGATGAAAAAGCCCCACATGGTCAAGAAGTGCGCCACACCGGGGATCGACCATTTCAACAACCGGCGCTGGCCGAACACCTCGGCGATCTGCGTCCAGATCCGCGTGCCGATGTCATCGGTGCGACCGCTGACCGGCTGGCCGGAAAGCGTGAGTTTGAGCAGCCACAGGACTCGGCGGACGGCGAACAGGGCAATGATCGCCGTCAAGCCCAGCCCTACAACGAGTCTGATCAGCATCTGCGTGTGCACGGAGCGTCTCCCCAAATCCGTGTTACTGGTCAGTAACAACAGTACTGCTACTCACCGGTAACTTAACTACTGCACTGCTCAAGCGGTCTAAGCCTTGCTCATAGTGACATCCGCGCGCGGACTGCCGCGACGAAGGATGCCCTAACTAGTCGCGGGACGCGGCCGAACGTTTAGGGGGTGAGGCCGGGAATGTGGATCGGCGGTAGCGGCGGAATCGTGCCGTTCCAATGGTGACGATGGCGGCCCTGGGTGGGCGTAGGCGGCGCGGTGGTCGGCAGCGGCTCAGGTTCGATGGTTTCCGTCGACGACGGAGTTGTGGTCGGGACGGTCGAGGACGGCGTCGGCGACGGGCTGGTTGTCGGCGACGGCGATGTTGTCGTCGAGGGCCGCGTCGTGGTGGGGGCCGGTGCGCTGCCCCCGCCGCCTTCGGCAAGGACGGCCAGGCCGTAAATGATCGTGGCGATCAGGATCACCACCGCCAGTCCCCACAGGGCCAGGACCCATCGTTTGAGAAACCAGGGCGAGGCGTTGTCGGCGGTGCTGAAGAGTTCTGTTTGATCGATGCTCGAGTCGCGAGCTGAGTAATCATCGACGTCGTACGGTCGTCGGCTGCCCCCCACGAGAAGAAATCGTATCGGCACTCACCGCAAGGGCAACACCACAGCGAATCGTCTCGACTACGGCGTACCGCCGTCGTTGTGATGGTGATGATGGTGGTGGCCCTCGTCGATGCTCGTGCTGGTCGGCGCCGTGGTGGTCGGCGCCGTGGTGGTCGGCTCACCGGTCGTCGGCGGGGTTGTCAGCGTGGTCGTCGGAGCCGGCGCGACCGGAACTTCGGTCGTCGTGGTTGCCGGGGTGGTCGTGGACGTGGTCACCGCGGTTGACGTCGTCGGTGACGTGGAGGTGGGCGTCGAACCGCCGTGCCCGTTGGACCGGTCGGCGACGACGTAGATTGCCAGCCCGAGCAGGAGCGCGACGAACAAGCCCAGCGTGAGCAGCACGATCGGCCTGCGGTACCAAGGCGACCCGGGACGTGGTGGCAGCTGCCCGTCGTCGCCGTAGTCGATGTAGCCGGTCGGCGCTTCGCTGGGGTCGTCTGGAGGTCCGTAGCCCGTCACGGGCGCCGATCCTATCGCCGGATCCTGACGACGGCGCCGCCGAGGCTTGAGCGGTCGCGTCTTAGAAGCCGGGGGGTAGGTGCGGCAGGTGCAGGTGGTGGCGATGTCGCGGCGGCTGAGTGGGGGCTGGGGAGTAAGTGTTCGGCGGCGGGGCCTCTTGGGGTGTCTGTTCGGGCGTCGTCTCGGGCGGTGCGGTGCTCGTCGACGGGGCAGTCGTGGTGGTCGTCGGCGAGGTTGTCGACAATGGCGTGGTCGTGGGCGTGGTGGTGGATGTGCCACCACCACCGCCGCCGCGCGCAAGCTCGACCAGGCCGTAGACGATCAACACCAGGATCAGGACGATCATCGCCGCCCATAAGGCCAGCAAGAGGCGATTGCGATACCAGGGTTTTGGCGCGGCGTCGTCCGCGGTGTCGTTCGGCTCGTCGGCGATATCCGGCGGCAGCAAACCGGCCGCGCTGTAGTCGGCCATCTGGGTCGGCCGGTCGCTCGGGTCGACCGTGCCGTACTCGGCCATCTGGGTCGGCCGTTCGCTCGGGTCGTCCGGGAGGCCAGTCACGCCCCGATGCTACGTCAGAGCTGCCGCTGCACCTCATCAGCGAAAAGGCTCAAATGTTCGAGGTCGGACAGGTCCAGCAGCTGCAGATACACCCGTTGAAGGCCAATCTCCGCCAACGGTCCGAGGTGCTCGACAATCTCGTCGGGCGTACCCGCCAGGGGCGAATTGGATCGCAACTCGTCGACCTCGCGTCCGATCGCGGCAGCGCGTGTGGCGATCTGCGCGTCGTCCCGCCCGGCGCACACCACGAAGGCCGCGGAGTACGTCATCGAATCGGCGGGCCTGCCGACCGCATCGACCGCGTTGCGGACCCGCTCGAACTGCGTCTTGATGGTGTCCAACGGCGAAAACGGCACGTTGAACTCGTCGGCGAAGGTCGCGGCCAGCCGCGGCGTCCGCGTGGCGCCCGTCCCGCCGATGACGATCGGTGGATGTGGCTGCTGCACGGGCTTGGGCAGCGCAGGCGAGTTGTTGACGGCGTAATGCGCTCCGGCGTAATCGAAGGTCTCACCGAGGGGAGACGTCCACAGCCCCGTGATCAGCTCGAGCTGCTCGGTGAGCCGGGCGAACCGCTCACGCAGCGGCGGAAAGGGGATCGCGTACGCCAGATGTTCGGCTTCGAACCAACCGGTGCCGAGCCCGAATTCGACTCGCCCACCGCTCATTTCGTCGACCTGGGCCACGGCGATCGCCAGCGGGCCGGGATGGCGGAACGTCGCCGACGTGACCAAGGTGCCCAGCCGGATCGTCGACGTCTCGCGAGCGATCCCGCCCAACGTCACCCAGGAGTCGGTCGGACCGGGACGTCCGTCGCCGCTCATCGCCAGATAGTGGTCGGACCGGAAGAACGCGGAAAATCCTAAGGACTCCGCAGCTTGCGCGACGGCAAGCTGGTCGGTGTAGCTGGCACCCTGGTGCGGTTCAACGAATACCCGAAAGTCCACGAGCGCCAGAGTATGCCGACTACTGAGATGCTCGGTGACCCGCTTCGCGGCCCTGCATCCTCACACCAGCCGAAGACACGTGTGGGTGGTTAGGTTCGGGATTGTGGATTCCTTGGTGAAGTTGTTCCGCGACACCGTCGCGGTTCGGATTCTGGTCTCTGTGGCGCTCGGTGTCGCCGTCGCGATTCTGGCGGGCCACATCATCGGTTGGCGGTTTGCGATTACCGGTTGGGTGGCCGCCGCCAGCGTGTATGTGGTGTGGACGCAGCTCATCCTGCGCGAAATGGACGCGGAGCAAACCCGTAGATGGGCGACGCGGGAGGATCCGACGCGCTGGATCGCCGACGCCGTGATCCTGTCGGCGAGTGTCGCGAGCCTGGGCGGTGTCGGCTATCTGGTGGCCGCAGGGTCGCACTCCGGCAACGAAGCCATCGGGGCCGCCGTGGTCGGCGTCCTGACCGTGGGCGCGTCCTGGTTCGCGGTGCACACTCTGTACACCGTGCACTACGCGCGGCTTTACTACTCGGACAATCCGGGCGGAATTGACTTTCACGATCCGAATCCGCCCCGTTTCCGGGACTTCGCCTATCTCGCCTACACCGTCGGTATGACCTACCAGGTGTCTGACACCGAAATCGGGCTGACCTCCATCAGGGCGACGGTGTTGCGCCATGCACTGCTGTCCTACCTACTCGGGGCGGTCGTCTTGGCGGTGACGATCAACTTGGTCGCGGGACTTGGCGGCAAGGTCTGATCGAACCGAACCGCGATGCCCCCTGAGGAAGGTGTTCGGTCCAGCTCAGCAACTCGGTAAGGCGTCCGACGGACAATGGAGTCGATACTCTCCATTCTGATAAATACCACGAGGCATTCTAATGGTACGTAAAAGCCGCGCCAGGTATAGTTCTGGCCTCCGAACCGGTGCCTACGTGGCCTCGACGACAAGAGGTATTGGATGAGCGGGCACCAGGTGGTGGTCATCGGCGCGGGTCCGTCGGGCGTCGCGGCCGCCGTCAGTCTGCGCGACCGCGGTGTACACCCGCTGTTGATGGATCGGGCCGACGAAGTGGGTGCGTCGTGGCGCGGGCGTTACGACCGGCTGAAACTGAACACACCCAGGGACTGCTCGCACCTACCTGACCGTCCCTATCCGAACGGCACCCCGACGTACCCCACCCGCGCGGATATCGCCGAACACCTGCACCGGCACGCGCATGAGGACGGGATTGAGCTGTGGCTAGGTACCGAAGTGCACCGAATCGACAAGCACTCGGGCGGCTGGCGGTTGCAGACCTCCCGCGGGGACGTCGACGCTCGACAGGTCGTCGTCGCGACCGGATATGACCACACCCCGGTCATCCCGGACTGGCCCGGTCAGGACGGCTTCACCGGCGAGCTGCTGCATTCCGCTCATTACCGCAACCCGACGTCCTACCTGGGCAAGCGGGTCTTGGTCGTCGGCGGGGGCTCCTCGGGGTTGGAGATCGTCACCGACGTCGCTACCGGCGGGGCGGCCAAGGCGTGGCTGTCGTTGCGCACGCCGCCCAATCTCATGCCGCTATGGGGTACGGGCGGGATTACCAGCGACTTCATCACCAGACTCGCCGGGAAGGCACCACTGCGGCTCGCCGATCTGTTGTTAAGGCTGGCCTGCCGTATCAGCTTCGGGGATTTGACCGAATTCGGCCTGCCGGTTCCGGCGGAAGGTCCCTTGGCCAGGGCGGCGCGCATCGGCGAGGCTCCTGCCATTGTCGACCGGAGGGTGATCGACGCGATCCGGGATCGGTCAGTCGAAGTAGTGGCAGAAATCGAGGAGTTCCACGGCAATACTGTGTCCCTGCGAGGGGGCGTTCAGATCGAGCCTGACGTCGTTATCTCGGCGACGGGCTACCGGCGGGGGCTGGAGCCGCTGGTGGGCCACCTCGGCGTACTCGACGAGCACGCCGTGCCGCGCGCCGCAGGCGAGATTGCGGCCGCCGAAGGCCTGTGGTTCATCGGCTTTTTCTGCCGTCCGACGTTGATCGGTTTCGTTGCCACTCAAGCAAGCCACTTCGCCGAACGCATCGCAGACGAGTTACGTCGCATTACACAGTGCGAGCACCTCGCTCTCTGACCTGCCGCTAGAAGGTGTCGACCTTCTCGACGCTGACGAACATGCCGTGGCCGGTGCGCTCGTTGGTGAACTTGGTGCCGCTTTCGCTGGCCGCGATCGTCCAGCCCGCTGCGTCGTAAGTTTGGTAGTCGATGGTCACAGTGGGAATGTCGCCGAGGTTGCCCACCACCCACTGCACGGAACCGCTCGCGGTGACATTGATTCCGTTGGCCCGTTCGCCGTCCTGCATCGGCGAGTTGGTGAACGGCGCTTCGCAGCCGACACTGTCGCTGTTGATCTGGCAGCGGGTCTGACCGGACTTGGTCTCGATGAATACATAGCCGTCCGGGTTGGGCGACAGCGGGATGGCGCCCAACGGCGGGTTGGCGTTCGGCGGGCCGGGTCGTGACGGAGCCGCGCTGGGGATCGACGGCTTGGCTTTCGGGAACGACGGTTCGGCGGGTCCCGCGCCCGGGGACGCCACCGGCTTTCCGTGGATGAGGGAGCTGCAGCCGCCGACCAGCGCGGCGCTCAGCAGCAGGCCTGCCAGCAGCAGCCGGCCGCCTGCCCTGGTGGTCTTGACGCGGGGCGGAAACATCGCAAAACCAGCGTACGCATGAAGCAATGCGAGTGACTGCAGTGACGCGCCCGCGTGCTTCGGCTCACAGCCGCCGCTCCTACATCTGCGCCCAGACGATCTTTGTCTGCAGGTAGGTTTCGAGGCCCGCCTTGCCCGACTCGTAGCCCCAGCCGGACTGCTTGTAGCCGCCGAACGGCATGGAGTGGTCGTACGGGAAGGCGCAGTTGAGCCCGACTGTTCCGGCCTTGAGCCGCTTGGCCAGTCGGTGCGAACGGCCCAGGTCGTTGGTCCAGACCGTGGCGGCCAGCCCGTAGGTGCTGTTGTTGGCCAGCGCGACCGCCTCGTCCTCGTCATCGAACGGCACGACGGTGACCACGGGCCCAAAGATCTCCTCCTGGAACAGCCGGCTCGTGTCGGGGTCGACATTGGTCACGACCGTGGGGTGGACGAAATAGCCCTTACGGTCCAGCCGATGCCCACCGGCGACGATCTCGGCGCCGTCGGACTTGCCCTGCTCGAGATAACCCAGTACCCGGTTGAGCTGCTTCTGGCTGATCAGCGGACCGCTCATGGTGCCCTCTTCGCTGGGGCCGCCCATCTTCATCGCGTTCGCAACCATTGCCATGCCCTCGACCACCTGGTCGTAGAGGCCGCGCTGCACCAGGATGCGGGAACCGCACACGCAGGCCTGTCCGGAGTGCACGAACGTGCCGAACGCCGACAGCGGGATCGCCTTCTTCAGTTTCGCGTCGTCGAAGATCAGCACCGGCGACTTGCCGCCGAGCTCGAGGGTGACCTTGTTGAGGTTGCTGTCCGCCGCAGCGTGCACGATGGCGCGGCCGACTTCCGTCGAGCCGGTGAACGCGACCTTCTCGACGTCGGGGTGCGCGGTGATCGCCGCGCCGGCGGTGTGGCCGTAGCCGTTCACCAGATTGGCCACGCCGTCGGGCACTCCCGCCTCGGACAGGATCTGCATCAGAACATGAGCTGAAAGTGGTGTCTCCTCAGCGGGTTTGACGACGCTGCTGCAGCCTGCCGCCAGGGACGGCGCGAGCTTGGCGCAGAAATTGAACACCGGGCCGTTCCACGGGAATATCAGCCCGACCACGCCGTAGGGCTCGCGCAGGGTGTAGGTGTGCAGGTGCGAGTCGATGCCGGTGAGCCCGCCGGTGTTGACGTCGCGCGCGATGCCGTCGATCTTGGTGCACCACCCGGCGTAATAACGGAACCACTCGGCGCCGACCTTCACCTGCATCTCCGCTTGAGCCCGATACATGCCGCCGTTGAGCATCTCGAGTTCGGCAAGCAGCGCCGCGTTCTGGTCGATCAGGTCACCGACCCGCCACAACACCCTGGCCCGCTCGTAGTCGGGCATTCCCGACCAGACACCAGACTCGGCAGCGGCTTTCGCGCGGGCGACGGCGGCGTCGACGGCGTCGGGGCCGCCGTCGGTGAACTCGGCGATCCGCTCTTCGGTGGAGGGATCGAAGACGCCGATCACGTCACCGGTGCCAGGCTGTTCACGGATCGCGTCGAGGACAGCCTGCACCGTGGTCATCGGTGTTCCCTTCGTTGCGACTACCCGGTGGTCAGCTCGTGGGCAGCGGGACCGAACATGGTGTTTTTGACGGCGCCCAGCGTGCCCGGGTCCTTGCCCTCGAGCGGACGAAGGATGTCAACGGCCGCGGCCGTCACCGCGCCTTCACCCGCAACGGAGTCGACGATGCCCAGGCTCACGGCGTCATCACCGCCGAAGCGGCGCCCGGTGGTCATCGAGGCGACCGCTGCCTGCGGGGTGAGCTTGGCTTGGATCAACGCTGCCATTCCGGGTGTGAAGGGGATGCGGATGTCGACTTCGGGGAAGCAGAAGTAGCCGCGGTCAGCGCGCATCACCCGAAAGTCGTGGGCCAGCGCCAGCATCGCTCCCGCGCCGAACGCGTGTCCGACCACCGCGGCCGCGGTGGGAACGGGCAGGGTCAGCACACGGGCGAGCATGGCTTGCACGCGTCCGACGTACCACTGTGTCTGGTCTCCGTGCGCGGTCAGCCAATCCAGATCCAGGCCGTTGGAATAGAACTTGGCGCCGCCCGTGGTCACCAGTCCGTGGGCGCCGTTGCCGACGACCTCGTCGAGACGGGCGGCGATCTCGTCGAGAAACTCAGGCGAGAAACGGTTTTCGTCGTCGCCGAGATCGAGGACGGCGATCTTCTCTTCGTAGGTCAGGCGGATTCCCACGATTTCTCACCTTAGAGCGGTGAGGACTATCCCACGACTGGTTTGGCCGGCGTGGGTGGTCGATCGTCGGGATCCGGCTCCGGGGCGTGCGACGCGACAGCGGCCGCCGCGTCGCGCACGCGGTGGCGGACCAGGAACCAGCCGCCGGAAAGCGCTGGTCCGGCCACCACCAAGGCGGTGATGATCCAGGGGCCCCGCTCGGCGTCGAGCGCCATCAGCACCACCACGCCCGCCAGGAAGACCAGGGTTACGTAGCCGCTGTAGGGAGCCCACGGCATCTGGTAGGCCGGCCGCTGCGTGGTCCCGGCTTTGGCCAAGTAATACAGCCGCAGTTGGCACGCCACGATCGTCGCCCAGGCCGCCAGAATGCCCAACGCCGCAATGTTGAGCACGATTTCGAAAGCCTCGCTCGGTTTGATGGCGTTGAGCACCACGCCGAACAGGCCGATCACAAAGGTCAACAGGATTCCGCCGTAGGGGACGCCGTTCCGCGACATCCGTGCGGTGAACTTCGGCGCACTGCCGTTGACGGCCATTGACCGCAAGATTCGGCCCGTGGAATACAGTCCGGCATTCAGGCTGGAGAACGCGGCGGTGAGCACCACCACGTTCATCAGGCTGCCGGCACCGCCGAATCCGACTTTCGAGAAGAACGTGACGAACGGGCTCTCGTTGTGTTTGTAGGCGACGTACGGCAGCAGCAATGCCAGCAGCGCAACAGACCCGACGTAGAAGATCGCAATGCGGAAGACCACTGAATTGATCGCCCGCGGCATGATCTTCTCCGGCGCCGCGGTCTCCCCGGCAGCGGTTCCCACCAGCTCGACCCCGGCGTAGGCGAACACCACCCCGGAGGTGACCAGCACCACCGGCAACAGCCGGGTCGGGAAGAACCCGCCGTGTTGGGACCACATGCTCGGCCCCGTGGTGTGACCGTCGACTTTGAAGCGCCCGACCAAAAAGACGACTCCGATGACCAAAAACGTCGTCAGCGCAACCACTTTGATCAACGCGGCCCAGAACTCCAGCTCGCCGAAGGCCTTCACCGAGATCATGTTCAACGACACCACGGCCACCAGTGCGACCAGCGCGATCACCCACTGCGGTATCGCTTGCAGCGGTGTCCAGTAATGGAAGTAATTAGCGATCGCGGTGGAATCCACGATGGCGGCCATCGCCCAGTTCAGGAAATACATCCACCCCGCGACGAACGCTACTTTCTCCCCGAAGAATTCGCGCGCGTAAGACACGAACGAGCCCGACGTCGGCCGGCGCAGCACCAGTTCGCCCAGCGCGCGCAGGATCAGGAAGACGAAACCGCCGCACAAGGCGTAGACCAGGAACAAGCCGGGTCCCGCCGACGCCAGTCGGCCGCCGGCACCCAGGAACAAGCCGGTCCCGATGGCGCCGCCGATCGCGATCATCTGTATCTGGCGAGGCCGCAGATCGTGGTGGTAGCCCGCGTCCTCGTGGGCGAACTGACCGGCAGCGGGACCGGGCGAGCTGGGCAGCGGTGGCATCGATTTCCCATCGTCGTGGTGCAACGCTGCGGCGCCGGGCACGTCCGCGATTAGCTGGTTGGCGAAACTATCCCACGACGTGATGTACGCCTCAACCGATGGGGAACAAATGCGTGAGCACTCTCGTTGTGCCCTCTGACAACCTTGAGTGGATCAGACTCAACCTTGGCTTGACAACGGCACTGCGCCGAAGGCAGTCTTGAGCGTGGTTCACTCAGTAGCGTAGTGCATACGAAGATCGATAATCAGGGAGGATTCACCATGGCTCGTGCGGTCGGTATCGACCTCGGGACCACCAACTCCGTCGTCGCAGTTCTCGAGGGCGGCGACCCTGTCGTCGTGGCCAATTCAGAGGGTGCGAGGACGACTCCATCCGTCGTGGCGTTCGCGCGCAACGGCGAAGTGCTGGTCGGCCAACCCGCCAAGAACCAGGCGGTGACCAACGTCGACCGGACGATTCGTTCCGTGAAGCGGCACATGGGCACCGACTGGTCTGTGGAGATCGACGGTAAGAACTACACCGCGCAGGAGATCAGCGCCCGCATCCTGCAGAAGCTGAAGCGCGACGCCGAAAGCTATCTCGGCGAGGACATCGCCGACGCGGTCATCACCGTTCCGGCGTACTTCAACGACGCCCAGCGGCAGGCGACCAAGGAAGCCGGTCAGATCGCCGGCCTGAACGTGCTGCGGATCGTCAACGAACCCACCGCGGCCGCACTTGCCTACGGCCTGGACAAGGGCGAGAAGGAACAGACCATTCTCGTCTTCGACCTTGGTGGCGGCACGTTCGACGTGTCCTTGCTGGAGATCGGCGACGGCGTCGTGGAGGTCCGCGCGACCTCCGGTGACAACCACCTCGGTGGCGACGACTGGGACCAGCGCGTCGTCGACTGGCTGGTGGAGAAGTTCAAAGGCACCAGCGGCATCGACCTGACCAAGGACAAGATGGCCATGCAGCGGCTGCGGGAAGCGGCCGAGAAGGCCAAGATCGAGCTGAGCTCGAGCCAGAGCACCTCGATCAATCTGCCCTACATCACCGTCGACGCCGACAAGAACCCGCTGTTCCTCGACGAGCAGCTCACCCGGGCAGAATTCCAGAAGATCACTCAGGATCTGCTGGACCGCACCCGTCAGCCCTTCCAGTCGGTGATCAAGGACGCCGGTATCGCGGTGTCGGAGATCGACCACGTGGTGCTGGTGGGTGGTTCCACCCGGATGCCTGCGGTGTCGGATCTGGTCAAAGAGATGACAGGCGGCAAGGAGCCCAACAAGGGCGTCAACCCCGACGAGGTAGTGGCTGTCGGTGCCGCCCTGCAGGCAGGTGTGCTCAAGGGTGAAGTGAAAGATGTTCTGCTGCTAGACGTTACACCGCTGAGCCTGGGCATCGAGACCAAGGGTGGCGTGATGACCAAGCTCATCGAGCGCAACACCACGATCCCGACCAAGCGGTCGGAGACCTTCACCACCGCCGACGACAACCAGCCATCGGTGCAGATCCAGGTCTTCCAGGGAGAGCGCGAAATCGCTTCGCACAACAAGCTGCTCGGCTCCTTCGAGCTGACCGGTATCCCGCCGGCCCCGCGCGGCGTCCCGCAGATCGAGGTCACCTTCGACATCGACGCCAACGGCATCGTGCACGTCACGGCCAAGGACAAGGGCACCGGCAAGGAGAACACGATCAAAATCCAGGAGGGCTCCGGCCTGTCCAAGGAGGAGATCGACCGGATGATCAAGGATGCCGAGGCGCACGCCGACGAAGACCGCAAGCGTCGCGAAGAGGCTGACGTCCGCAACCAGGCCGAGACGCTGGTCTACCAGACGGAGAAGTTCGTCAAGGAGCAGCGCGAAGCCGAAGGTGGGTCCAAGGTTCCCGAAGACACGCTGAATAAAGTGGACGCCGCGGTGGCCGAAGCCAAGACTGCGTTGGGGGGCACCGACATCGGCGCCATCAAGTCCGCGATGGAAAAGCTGGGCCAGGAGTCGCAGGCTTTGGGTCAGGCCATCTACGAGGCCACCCAGGCCGACCAGGCCGCCGGTGACGGCCAGCCCGGTCCGGCCGGTGCCGATGACGTTGTCGACGCGGAGGTGGTCGACGATGACCGGGAGGGCCAGTGAGCGAAGGCAACCCGCACGAGCACGTGACCGTCACGGACAAACGGCGGATTGATCCCGAGACTGGCGAAGTACGACACGTGGCATCCGGTGCCGTCCCCGGTGGGGGGGCACCCGGGGTGTTCGCCGGCGAAACTCCGGAGGAGGCCGACAAGGCGGCCGAACTGCTCGGCGATCTCCAGCGGGTGCAAGCCGACTTCGCCAACTACCGCAAGCGGGCGCTGCGCGATCAGGAGGCAACCGCCGAGCGGGCGAAAGCCGCTGTGGTCAGCCAATTACTGGGCGTGCTCGACGATCTCGAGCGCGCACGCAGTCACGGAGACCTGGATGCGGGTCCGCTGAAGTCGGTCGCCGACAAGTTGTTCGGCGCGCTGACCGGGCTCGGGTTGTCGGCCTTCGGCGCCGAGGGCGACGAATTCGACCCGGCGTTGCACGAGGCCGTGCAGCACGAGGGCGACGGATCAGAAGGCTCCACGCCGGTGATCGGCACCGTCATGCGACAGGGGTACAAATTCGGGGACCAGGTGCTGCGGCACGCGCTGGTCGGCGTGGTTGACACCGTCGAAACCGCGACCGCAGACACGGTCCATAACGACGCGAACGAGGATGAGCAACAAGCAGAATCAGAACCGTCGGAGAAGTAACAGCCGGTTCGGGCAGGACACCACAACTCAAGGAAGGCGGGAGGGGGTGACGCGGTATGGCTCAACGCGAATGGGTCGAAAAGGACTTCTATAAGGAGTTGGGCGTCGCTCCCGACGCCAGCCAAGATGAGATCAAGCGGGTGGCGCGCAAGCTGCTCGCTGAGAACCACCCTGACCGCAACCCGGAGAACAAGGCTGCCGAAGATCGGTACAAGGCCGTCTCCGAAGCCAAGGAAGTGCTGACGGATCCGGCCAAGCGCAAGGAGTACGACGAGACTCGCCGGCTCTTCGCCGGCGGCGGATTCGGTCGCCGATTCAACGGCGGCGATTTCACCGGAGGCTTCGGCGCAGGCGACGACGGCGCGGAGTTCAACCTCAACGATTTGTTCGACGCTGCCGGCCGCAGCGGTGGCGCCAACATCGGGGACCTGTTTGGCGGTCTGTTCGGCCGTGGCGCGCAAGCACGTCCCAGCCGTCCCCGACGCGGCAACGACTTGGAGACCGAAACCGAGCTGAGCTTCCTGGAGGCCACCAAGGGCGTTGCCATGCCGCTGCGGCTGACCAGCCCGGCACCGTGCACCAACTGTCACGGCAGCGGAGCCAGGCCGGGCACCAGCCCGAAGGTCTGCCCGACGTGCAACGGCTCTGGCGTAATCAACCGCAACCAAGGCGCTTTCGGCTTCTCCGAGCCGTGCACCGACTGCCGCGGCAGCGGGTCGATCATCGAACACCCCTGCGACGAGTGCAAGGGCACCGGTGTCACGACCCGTACCCGCACCATCAACGTGCGGATTCCGCCCGGTGTCGAGGACGGTCAACGGATCCGGCTGGCCGGCCAGGGCGAGGCCGGTTTGCGCGGTGCCCCGTCAGGGGATCTGTACGTCACCGTGCATGTGCGACCGGACAAGGTATTCGCGCGCGACGGCGATGACCTTACCGTCACCGTCCCGGTCAGCTTCACCGAATTAGCGCTAGGCACAACGCTTTCAGTGCCGACGCTGGACGGCAAAGTTGGCGTCCGGGTGCCCAAGGGGACGTCTGACGGTCGTATCCTGCGGGTGCGTGGCCGCGGGGTGCCCAAGCGATCCGGCGGGCAGGGTGATCTGCTGGTCACCGTCAAAGTCGCGGTCCCCCCGAGCCTGGAAGGCGCCGCCAAAGAAGCGTTGGAAGCCTACGCGGTCGCCGAGCGGTCCAGTGGATTCGACCCGCGCGCCGGATGGGCGGGCAACCGCTGATGGTGAACAAAGACGAGTCCCGCACCTTCTTGATCTCGGTGGCCGCCGAATTGGCCGGTATGCATGCGCAGACGCTGCGTACCTATGACCGGCTCGGCCTGGTCAGTCCCGTTCGCAGCTCCGGCGGCGGGCGTCGCTATTCGCAACGCGACGTCGAACTGCTCCGCGAGGTGCAGCGGCTGTCTCAGGACGAGGGCGTCAATCTGGCTGGTATCAAACGCATTATCGAGTTGACCAACCAGGTCGAGGCGCTGCAGTCCCGGCTGAAAGAGATGGCCGCCGAGATCGAGGCGCTGCGGGCCAACCAGCGCCGCGACATCGCCGTGGTGCCCAAGAGCACCGCCGTGGTGGTCTGGCAGCCGCGACGGTAATCCGCCGTTAGGGCACGGATCGCAGACTTCGCGGCTTTGCACTCACCGGGATGCGCCGTCCGGACAGAGCTGCGTGCACGATATTGCGGCGAACTGAGGTAGTCGACTACTCATGCCTTGGGGTGATCAGGGGCTTTACGTTGTTTGCGAAAGTTCTCACATCGTTAGGAGAACCTCCCAAAATGTTTAATCTCCCAAAGCCCACCGAGTATGGCGACTACGACAGCTGGGCGAATAGTTTCGCCGAAGCATCCGCACGCCTTGACGCCCTTCAAACAGCGGTGACCGACCTCCGCCACTTCCTGCGCTGCAGCGAAGACATCCACAGCGCTCAAATCCTTGAAGTACTTGAACGGCATGGCGTATAGCCAGTCGAGCGTTGTGCCGTCGAGCAAGATCTCACAGGTCGTCGGTATGGCGCGCACGGACGGAAACGCCAGATGGACTGACGCGCTTCTCGATCGGATGCGCGAGCTCGGCGATCCGGTGGCCGATGCGCCGGTCGCTGCCGTGCTCGAGCGGGGCGGCGTGGACGCGGTCCACACGATGATGCGGACGCTGGTCCGGGCCGACCAGCCGGTGCCGGAGGCGTTACCCGACGAGATCCGGGATTATCTGGTCGAGACCCTGCCCCTGCCCGAATGGGCTGACACCGACAAGATCGGCGCGGTCAGCAGCTCTTCGAGACATGGGGCCTCGAGATCGCACGTCTGCCTGTTTTGCGCGTCGCTCCCGTCGTCGTACGCGGCGGCCAAGGGCGTGAAGGCGCTGTATCTGACCGCCCGGCTCGATACCGACGCGCGCCGGCGGGTGATGGAAACCGGCCAGTTCCTGATCGATGTGGCGACCGTCGGCGGGCTCGACGAGGACGGCAAGGGCCGACGCGCGATTCAGCGCGTGCGGCTGATGCACGCCGCCGTCCGGCACTTGATCAAGGCCCGCAACGAGCTGACGCCCGGCATGTGGCATCCCGACTGGGGCACGCCGATCAACCAGGAGGACCTCGTCGGGACACGCATGTCTTTCTCCTATGTGTTTTCCGATCCGATGCGTCGCCTTGGCGTGCGCGTACCCGCCGAGGACGTCGAGGCATACCTGCACCTGTGGAATGTCATCGGGCACCTGCTCGGTCTGCGCGACGAGCTGGTCGTGCACGACGTCGCCGATGCCACCGCCCTGGTCGACACCATCCGGCGCAGGCAGTTTGAAGCTTCGCCGGAGGGACAGGAGCTCACCCGTGCGCTGCTGGATCTGCTGGACGAGCTGACACCCGTGCACCGGTTCGACGGCATGATCCCGCCCTTGATTCGCCATTTGATCGGTGACGAGACCGCCGACCTGTTGCTCGTCCCGAAGTCGGATCGCACCGACCACCTCGGGCCGCTCGCGCGCATCGCCAAGTGGTTCTTTGTCCAAGTATTGGGCCAGGTCGAGCGCGACCTGCCGCGCTACCAACTGGCGTCGCGACTGGCTGCCCCATTCGGGCGGGACCTGCTGGACGCAGGGTTCAAGTTGGAGCGGGGTGGCGAGCGGGCGCCGTTCGACATACCCGACCACCTCGCCCGCACCTGGGACATTCTCGCGTGACTCAGGCATTCATGTCGCTTGAGCGCGGGCTCAGACGAAGTGACGTAGTCCGCTACTCGTTACTGCGCCGCCGCGGTCGGTGCACGCTGTCGGGCATGACGGCCACGATCACCGGTTCAGCTGCGAACGTAGTGCCGCTGCCGCCGAAAAACCCGCTGCCGTACTGGCGGCGCCTGACGGCAACCAGACGGTGGTTTGCCGGGCGCATGGTCGAGGCCGCAGAACTACTTGCCGACCGTTGGGCCGTCGGGGCGACGGTCGACCTGGACGCCGATTGCCGCGCAATGACATTGCGGGCACTATGCCATTCGATACTCGGAATCGACCTGGGCTACCGACCGGAGGTGTTGGGAACCGCGCTTCGCACCAGCATCAAGTGGGCGGCCGACCGCGGATCGCGCCCGATCAACCCGCCACGCTGGTGGCCTACGCGTGGGCAGCGCAGGGCCCGCGCGGCGGGCGCCGCCCTGCACACATTGGCGGCTCAGATGCTGCATGTATGCCGAGCCGACCCGACACGTGACGCGCCGTTGGTGCGGACTCTGCTGAAGACCATCGACCCGCAAACCGGCCAGCCGCTGTCTGATCGCGCGATCTGCGACGAGTTGGTGTTGTTTCTGCTCGCGGGCCACGACACCACCTCCACCGCGTTGACGTATGCGCTGTGGGCGTTAGGGCACCAGCCCGATTTACAGCAACGAGTGGCGGCAGAAGCCGCTGCGCTCGGTGGCCGTCGGCTCACTCACGAGGATGTACCGCAGCTGCCCTACACCGTGCAGGTGTTGCATGAGGCGCTGCGGCTCTGCCCCCCGGCGCCGGCAGTGGGGCGGATGGTGATGGCCGACATCGAGGTCGACGGCTACCGCCTGCCCGCGGGAACGGTCGCCCTCGTGCGCGATCTACGCCATACATCGCGACCCTGCGTTATGGGAAGATCCGCTGCGCTTCGACCCCGACCGATTCAGCCCGCAACGCTGCCAGGGACGCGACCGTTGGCAATACCTGCCGTTCGGTGGCGGCCCGCGCGCATGCATCGGCGATCATTTCGCGATGCTCGAGGCAACCCTCGCCTTGGCGACAATTCTTCGGCAGGCGGAAGTCGTTTCACAGAGCCGCGATTTCCCCACCATTACCCCGCTGACGATGATCGCCGCCGCCCCGATCCGAGCCAACGTCGGGCCGCGCGGGGACTGGTTGAACTGCGCGTAAATCGATCGAAATGGAGGGTCCCCTGAAATGTCTGTTCCTGTGCTTCCCTACCCGCGACTACGACTGGATCGTCTCGAGGAGCCCAGAACCCTCGACGACTCTGTGCGTGGCATAGATCAGGTCGTCGACTGGGCCATCAGAGCAGATAGCCACATCGGCTATTTCGCTGCCCTGTACAAGCGGATCACCCTGGCCATTCAGGCCGCCATCGACGAGGGTGTGTTCGAAGACGGGGACCGCATAGATCAGCTCGGCATCGTCTTTTCTCAACGCTACTTCAATTCGTTGAATGCCTACTTCTACCCGGATGAGTACCAGGGTCTGACACTTCCCTGGGGGGTCTCGTTCGTCGGCGACCAAAACCATAAGGCGATCATGTTGCAGCACATGATGGCCGGACTGAATGCTCACATCGTTTTCGATCTAGGCCTGGCCACGTTCGCGATTGCGGGTAACTCGCTGGACAAGTTAGAGAACGATTTCCATCGGGTCAACGCACTACTGTGCTCCCAGATCCCCGGCATCCTCGACGTCGTCGAGCAGCTTTCCCCCGACCTGCGCTGGATTCGCCGGCTGATACCTGATGAGGTCGGCCTCCTCAAGCGGGCGTTGACGAAATTACGCAGAGGCGCCTGGCTTTTCGCCATCTACATGGCGATGCACCCCCAGAACGAGAGGGAGAAGACAGCCAACCACGAGGCTTGGACGGCGGCAGTGGGTTCCTGGTACCTGGATCCGTCCGCGCGGTGGACACCCTTCCCCCTACTCATTCGCGTCATCGCCAGGCGCGAGAGCCGCGACGTTGCCACCAACATCCGGGCGCTCGAAGGGATAATGAATTCGCCGGCGAAGCTGAACAAGGCTTATCTCTGACCTGCTCGCGACGGCGGGTCACGTCAGAATCATTTGCGCCCGTGCGCATTCCGGCCAACGAGCGTCGCCGGGGAAGTCGCGGAGCACGTCAGCCAGCTCGGCCCGATCTCCCTCGCCGAGAAGGTCGAAAGAATCCAGCAGGCAACGCAGTTCGAACAGCGTCGCACCTTGATGACGTGCGAACTCAAGCGCATCGGAGAGGGCGGCGCGGCGCTTTTCCAGCTCGGTGAACGTATGAGCGCGCACCCGCATCAGCTCGGCATCATGGAAATGCATTCCCGTCTCTTGAGCGTGTCGCAGCGCCAAATCCAACCGCTCGCGTGCCTTCTCCGGCTGGCCCGCGGCAATCAGGAGGCGGCCGATGATCGCGTCGTGAAACGTCAGGTAACTGTTGAGATGTAATAGGCGCGATCCGTCCACAAGTCGCGCGACCTTCTCGGCCCGGGCCGCCAGGGTGGCAGCGTCGGCGCCAGCGTCCAGCGCGGCCAGCGCCTTGATAGTGGCCCGCTCGGTGGCGCCGACCAATTGCCACAAGTCGAGCCCCGACTGCTCGCTTTGGCCGCGAAGCTCGGCAGCCAGGGCGGCCGCTTCCGAGATCTGGCCGGTCTCGAGCCGCACCCAGATTTCCATGAAGTAGGTATGTGCCCTGTTGTGGGCGTTCTGCGGAAAGCCCAGCTGATTGCAGCGCCGTACCGAGTCGGCCAGCTCTCCATTGGCACGGTCAAGGTCCCCGCAGACCATGTGCGTCAATGCCAGGAAGAGGTGTGCCGACGAGATCGGGTCGACGACCACCCACCAGGCGGATTCCAGCACCCGCGGATCGGCGGCGGAACGATCGGCCAAGGCGTGGATCAGATGTCCGCGGGCGGCGGTGAAGTCGCCTTCCAGCCAGCTGACGGAACCCAGCGACGCCGCTATGGCCGGGTAACTCCAGGGCCGATCTTTCGTGATTCGGGCGGACAGCGAGTCGAGCAGTTCGTGGGCCCGGCGCAGTTCGGCCCGCGGTAGGTAGTAGCCGATCAGCGCGGTGAGCGTGGTGAACAATTCGTCTTGGTAGTTGCCGGTGCTCGCCAAGGCCAGGCACCGTTCGAAGTCGGCGGGTCCCACACTGCCCTGCGTGGCGGCTGCCAACACGCCGCGCTCCAGCCGGATGGCGATTTCTCGTCGGTCGCGCGCGGCTCCCGCCGCGCACCCGGCTAGCTGGTCGAGTGCCTTGGTCAGGCATTCGACCGCTTCGTGGATAGCCCCAAGGCGTCGGGCGGTAATCGAGGCTTTTTGATAGGCGCCGACGGCTTCGTCGCACTGCAGGGCCCGCTCGTAGTGCCCCGCGACTACATGCCAATCCGGCTCGGCGGCGCTTGCTGCGTCAACCAGCGCACGCGCGGCGCGGGCGTGGAGATCACGGCGCAGCGATGGCGGGGCCAGCTCGGCCGCCACCTCCCGGAGCAGCTCATGGCGAAATCGCCAGCCGTCGGGGCCACGCCGTTCAAGCACCCGCGCCTGTACGAGCTCGGTGACGACGTGGTCGACGTCTTTGGCCTCGCGCCCGACCACCCAGCGAAGCAGAGGGAGATCACCGGCACGCCCGATGACGGCGGCCGCCTCCACTACCGGCATAACATCGGTGTGCGGGTCCTGGAGCCTGGCGAACAGCGGCTCATAGAGCGCCTCGGGCACCCCGGACTCGGCTCCCGCGTCGAGTGCGGCGATGACGTGTTCGATGTAGAACGGCACTCCGTCACATCGTTTGCGTATCGCGACTCGCTGAGGGTCGGTCACCGACGGTTCCAATGCATTGATCAGCTCGTCGGACTGCTCGTCGGTGAGCGGCGCAAGTTCGAAGATCATGACCGGCCAATCAGTTCGCAGCCAATCACCGTCGCGTCCGGTCAGCACCACCAGCAGCCGCCCGTCGTCGCCCTGGAGCAACGAGTTGAGCAGCTCCCGGGTGGATGGGTCGAACCAGTGCACATCCTCTGCGACCACTAAGCCGGCTTGATCACCGATGCAGGCCAGCAGGTATTGCTGAACGGTCGCGCCGATCAGCTCGTAAAGGGTTCGGCCTTCCACCGCAGCCGGGTGGTAGCCGTGCTCGGGATCGACGCCAATGACCGGCGCGAGCAAAGGCACGGCGCTCGAGGGATCCATCGCGCAAGCGCGCAGTTCGGCTTGAAGTAGGCGCAGACGCTCCCGGCCGTCAGTGAGCCGGGTGATGCCGCATCGCCGCTCCAGGAGTCTGCGCACGGGATGCAGGCCGGTGCCGGTGTGCAGCGGCGAACCCCTGAGCACGAGGACGGCGCCGCCTGAGTCCGCGACCAATTCGGCCGCCTCAGTCGCCAGCCGGGTCTTGCCGATTCCTGGCTCACCCCGAAATACGATGCCCGGGCTCGTCGGCAGCCCATCGCGCACCCGCTGCCAGCTCTGCTGCAGCCAGCCCAGCTCATGGTCGCGCCCGATCAGGGGTGGCCACCGCAGCGGCGGCGCTTCTGGTCGCTCACTGAGCACCTGGTGGTGGGCGACCAACTCGTCGATGCCCTTCACCGCAACCGGCGGACACGCGTCGAGTTCGAACCAGTCACGCACCAACGGTGCGACCGATTCCGACACCGCCACCGTGCCCGGCTCGGCTAAACCACAAACACGGGCGGTCAGGTTGGCCGCGAAGCCGTAGACGTCGTCTTGATGGGTGTCGAGATAGACCAGGCCGCGGTGGATGCCGACCCGGGCGCTGATGGCCACGCCGAATTTGCGTTCGGCCTGATCACTCAGCTGCGCCACGGCGCGGGTGATGTCCAGCCCCGCGGCAACGGCACGCCGCACGTCGTTCTCATGCGCCTTGGGGTGGCCGAACACCGCCAACAGTCCGTCGCCCTTGATCGAGCTGATGTGGCCCTCATATCGATCGACGATCCGGCGCACCTCGTCCTGATAGCGGCCGACCAGGGTGTGATACGTCTCCGGTTCCAAGCGGGTGGACAGCACCGTCGAGTCGACGAGGTCGGCGAACATGATTGTCAGCCGGCGGAGTTCACCGGAGTGAGCCGGCGCGGTGAGCAGGTCCTCGGCTTCTGGGTTGCCGCGGTCGACCGCAAGAACCCGCCCGGCCAACGCGGTCGCGGTCACACGGTCGCCTTCGTTGATGGCCCGTACCGCGCGGTCCAGCAATTCGTCGATCGATGCACCGCGATCGCCAGGGCTCACCTGCTCCTCCAGCCGGGGATTGGCTAAGGCTACCGGTCAGCCCTGCCGATTTCAGCACATGTCAATTAACCCGGATCGAAAACTGGGCGACGCCCCACTCGCCGGGCAGCGCGGACCGGTAACCGCCGCGGCGCAGCGCGTCGGTGGGCGCGGTCATCGGCTCGAAGCACACCACGTCTTCGCCGGGCGGCGCGAAGATCTGCGCCGCCGGGTAGCCCTGCTCGAAGTGCACCTCGATGCGCCGGTCACCGCCGGACACCGCGAACACCGCGCCCTCGGCAACCTCGTCATAGCCGTCATCAAAAGTCTTGTCCACCAACGGTTCCGTCGCGGCGTGCTCGTGTACCGCCTCGCCGGTCGGCAGCCCCCGCCCGTCGAGTTGCAGGTGGCGCATCGACGGGGTCTCGATGATCCACTGCTCGCGAGGCGCACCGGGCAACTGGAGATAAGGGTGGAAACCAAAACACAACGGCACCGGCCGATCGCTGGTCGGGGTCACCGCGGCGCGCACCGTCAACGCCCGCTCCGCGAGCGTGACGGTCAGCGCCAGCCGATGTGGAAACGGGAAGCTGGCCAACAGATCTTCGTCGGCACCGAAGTCGATTTCGGCGCTGAGCTCGTTGGGTGACTCATGGGTCACCCGCCAGTTCGGATAGGCGGCAAGCACACCGTGGATCGGTAGTCCGTTGGGGTCGGCTCGGACCCTGTTACGCCCCGGTGTCAGCGTGACAGAGGTGTCGTTGGCTGTGTAAGTGTTGCCGCCCAATCGATTTGCCCATGGATACAGCAGGGGTATACCCATCGTTTTGCTGTTGGTCACATAAGCGTTCAATCCGCGTCGCTGTCCGAGCAGCTCGGTGCCCGAATCGGTCAGCGAGACGCCGATCATGCCGGCGTCCGGCACGAACTGAGCCTCCAGGGGTGACGACGGGTCTCGGAGCGTGACGATGTGCACCCCGCGAGACTAGCTGCCCAACGGGTCATGCTGAATACGCTCCGGCGGCGCCCCTTTGGCGATCAGCGCGGCCTTGGTGGCCCGCACCATCTCCGGTCCGCCGCAAACCAGGATCTGCCGGTCACCCCAGTTGCCGTATTTGGTCACGACCTCCATCAGCCTGCCGGTCTGGCGCAGGTGCAGCCCACGCGGTGGCGTCACATCGGGATAGTCGGCGGCCCACGCGGGGTCGCCGTTGCGCTCGGAAACCGGTGTCACTGACAGCCAGGGATTATGCGCGGCGATCTGCCACAGGGTGGGCAGATCGTAGAGCTCGCAGGGGTAGCGGCCACCGAAGAAGAGGTGCACCCGCGGGTTCTCGCCCCAGCGAGTGAGGTCCATGACGATCGAGCGCAGCGGCGCAAGCCCGGTACTGCCCGCCACCATCAGCACGTCGCCACCGTCGCGCTCGACGTTCAAGCCGCCGTGCGGACTGGACAACCGCCACCGGTCCCCGGGCCGGGTCTCGTTGACGATGGCGTTGCTGACCAGTCCGCCCAACACCGCGCGGACGTGGAACTCGACGGCCCCGGTGTCATCCGGTGGGATGGCCGGTGTCAGGTATCGCCACCGTCGTGGGCATTGCGGCACCGCAACGTTGACGTATTGGCCGGCGTGATAGGCCATCGGGCGATCCAGTTGCAGCCGGATCACGGCCAAGTCGCGGGAAACCCGCAGGTGTTCGATCACCGTCCCGTCCCACCAGGCCGGTCCCTGGTCGGCGTCGGCAGCGCCGCTCATCAACCCGGTGATGAGGTTCAGCGACTGCTGGGCGGCGGCGTCGACGGCGTCGGTCCACGCCGCAGCCAACTCGTCGCGCAGGGTCGCATACAGCGCCTGCCCCAGCGTCTCGTAGTGGCCGGGGAGCACCCCGTACTTGCGGTGGTCGCGTCCCAGCTGGGCCAGAAACGCCACCGGCTCGTCGGCGCGCTGGGCGACCAGTTCGCCGTAGACCCACTTCAGCGCCTGGGCGAAGGCGGCTCGCTGGCGGACCATGTCGGGTGGAAACAGATCGCGCGGCGACGGGTCAAGGGAGAACCAACGGGCGTAAAAGCGCCCGATGAGCCCGTTCTCGTCGTCCGGGTCGACGGCGGCGTGCAGTACCGCCAGCGCATCGTGGTCGTTGAGGCTCACGGGCGCCGATTTTATGCCCGTTCAGGCAACCGCGGTCAGAGCGCGCGAACGCCGTTATGGAGCACCATCAGACCGATCAACACCAGGATCGCGGCCAGCAGCGCGGCGTTGTTCTTCTCCATCCAATCTTTGAGGCGCGCCATCGGCTCGTCGAGGCGGTCGCCGGCGCCGGCGTAGGCCAAGACGGGGATCGCGACTGTGGATGCGGCGATGGCGACAAAGATCGCCGCAGTGATCCAGACCGCCGCGATGCCCAGCCCGCCGCCGCCGATGGCCAAACCTGCGAGCGCGCACATGGTCAGCACCTCGAGCCTGACCACCACCAGCACCACACCGGTGAGTCCGGCACGTGCGGGCGTGAGGCTCGCGAAAGACCGCATCCACCTAGGTGACTCGGTGTGGCGGTGGCGGGCCAGCCATTCGTAGATCCCGTACGCGATGAGCGCCGACCCGAGGACGACGCGCAGCCAGGACACCCAGGCGGGCGGCGAGCCGCGCAGTGCGCCCAGCGCGTCGGAGGACGCGACGAAGGCCGCGGTCAGCGCGGCCAGTCCGAGCAGCCAGCCGGCGAGAAAGGCGAGGCCTGTCGGCCGCGGACGCGGCGTTTGTAACACCAGCACCGCCGGGATGATCGACAGCGGTGAGACCGCGACGACGAGCGCCAGCGGAATCAGCGTGGCCAGCACGGAACCCCAACTTCCTGTCACGCGCTGCATCTTCCCACTACCCGGCGAACACTGGGTGACGGCTAACGCCGACGAAGGGTCCAGGCCGGCACCCAGTGCGTGACGGTCTTGCGCTTGGACCCGTAAGCGATCGGATAAGTCACCAGGCCCCACCAGTCGCCCTGCTCGCACATGCCCCAACAGGTCAGCCGACCCTCAACGACTTTGTGCAGCTGTAGACCGTTGGCGTAAAACCGCCCCGACCGGTGCGGCTCGCGCGGAAATAGCACCGTCAGATCGACCAGCACGGTGATCGGCGGGCGCACCACCCGGAACGGGTTGCGGACCGGCTGCCCGTTGTATCCGATCGACGCGAGGTCGCCCACTGTTCGATCATACGTTCGAATCGGTCGCTGGTTGAGGGCTCCGGCATTCAACAACGACACCCCGCCCGCTGTCAGCTGACAACATTGGTTAGAGTTGAGTGGAACAGACTCAACATTGACGGCGTTGAAGAACGAGACAAGCATTTTCCATCAACCCTATTCGACCCAGATGGAGGCCGGAGTGGACTCTTTCAACCCGACAACCAAGACGCAGGCTGCCTTGACATCGGCCCTGCAAGCGGCGGCAGCCGCCGGCAACCCCGACATCAGGCCGGCCCATTTGCTGCTGGCCCTGCTGACGCAGAACGACGGGATCGCCGCGCCGCTGTTGGAGGCTGTCGGCGTCCAGCCCGCCACTGTCCGCGCCGAAGCCGAACGAATCGTGGACCGGATGCCGCAAGCCAGTGGCGCCAACTCGCAGCCGCAGCTGTCCCGCGAATCGCTGGCTGCCATCACCACCGCCCAGCAGTTGGCCACCGAGATGGACGACGAGTACGTCTCCACCGAGCACCTGTTGGTGGGGCTGGCCACCGGCGACTCCGACGTCGCCAAGCTGCTGACCGGACACGGTGCCTCACCGCAGGCGTTGCGCGACGCGTTCGTCAAGGTTCGCGGCAGCGCCCGGGTCACCAACCCCGACCCCGAGGCGACCTATCAGGCATTGGAGAAGTACTCCACCGACCTGACCGAGCGCGCGCGCGAAGGGAAACTCGACCCGGTCATTGGGCGGGACAACGAGATTCGCCGCGTCGTGCAGGTGCTGAGCCGTCGCACCAAGAACAACCCCGTGCTCATCGGCGAGCCCGGTGTCGGTAAGACCGCGATCGTCGAGGGCCTGGCCCAGCGCATCATCGCCGGCGATGTCCCCGAGAGCCTGCGCGACAAGACCGTCGTCAGCCTGGACATGGGTTCGATGGTGGCCGGTGCCAAGTATCGCGGCGAATTCGAGGAACGGCTCAAGGCCGTGCTCGACGACATCAAGAACTCCGCCGGGCAGATCATCACCTTCATCGATGAGCTGCACACCATCGTCGGCGCCGGCGCGACCGGTGAGTCGGCGATGGATGCCGGCAACATGATCAAGCCGATGCTGGCCCGCGGGGAACTGCGCCTGGTCGGCGCCACCACGCTCGACGAGTACCGCAAGTACATCGAAAAAGACGCCGCACTGGAGCGGCGCTTCCAGCAGGTGTTCGTCGGTGAGCCGTCGGTGGAGGACACCGTCGGTATCCTGCGTGGGCTGAAAGACCGTTACGAGGTGCACCACGGTGTGCGCATCACCGACTCCGCGCTGGTGGCCGCCGCGACGCTGTCCGACCGCTACATCACTGCCCGGTTCCTGCCGGACAAGGCCATCGACCTGGTCGACGAGTCGGCCAGCCGGCTGCGGATGGAGATCGACTCGCGGCCCGTCGAGGTCGACGAGGTGGAGCGGCTGGTACGCCGGCTCGAGATCGAAGAGATGGCGCTGGCCAAAGAAGAAGACGCGGCGTCCAAGGAGCGCCTGGAGAAGCTGCGCGCCGAATTAGCCGACCAGAAGGAGAAACTGGCCGAGCTCACCACCAGGTGGCAGAACGAGAAGAACGCCATCGACGTCGTCCGCGAACTGAAGGAACAGCTGGACACGTTGCGCGGGGAATCCGAGCGCGCCGAGCGTGACGGGGACCTCGCCAAGGCCGCCGAACTGCGCTACGGCCGCATCCCCGAAGTGGAGAAGAAACTCGACGCCGCGCTGCCCACCGCGCAGGCCCGCACGGACGTCATGCTCAAGGAAGAGGTCGGTCCCGACGACATCGCCGACGTGGTGTCGGCGTGGACGGGCATCCCGGCCGGTCGGCTGCTGGAGGGCGAGACCGCCAAGCTGCTGCGGATGGAAGACGAGCTGGGCAAGCGCGTCGTCGGGCAGCGCAAGGCCGTGCAGGCCGTGTCCGATGCGGTGCGCCGCACCCGGGCCGGGGTTGCCGACCCCAACCGGCCGACGGGATCGTTCCTGTTCCTCGGCCCCACCGGTGTCGGCAAGACCGAGCTGGCCAAGGCGCTGGCCGACTTCCTATTCGACGACGAGCACGCGATGGTCCGCATCGACATGAGTGAATATGGCGAGAAGCACTCGGTGGCCCGGCTGGTGGGTGCGCCGCCCGGCTACATCGGTTACGACCAGGGCGGTCAGCTGACCGAGTCGGTCCGTCGCCGGCCTTACACCGTCGTGCTGTTCGACGAGGTGGAAAAGGCCCACCCGGACGTGTTCGACGTGCTGCTGCAGGTGCTCGACGAGGGCCGGCTCACCGACGGGCAGGGCCGCACGGTCGACTTCCGCAACACCATCCTCATCCTGACCTCCAACCTCGGCTCCGGTGGCAGCGAGGAGCAGGTGATGGCCGCGGTGCGCTCGGCGTTCAAGCCGGAGTTCATCAACCGGCTCGACGATGTGCTGATCTTCGACGGGCTCAACCCCGAGGAGTTGGTGCAGATCGTCGACATCCAGCTCGACCAGTTGGACAAGCGGCTCGCCCAGCGACGGCTGCAGCTCGAGGTGTCGTTGCCGGCCAAGACGTGGCTGGCGCACCGCGGATTCGACCCGGTCTACGGCGCTCGCCCGCTGCGGCGGCTGGTCCAGCATGCCATCGGCGACCAGTTGGCCAAGATGCTGCTGGCCGGTGACGTCCACGACGGCGACATCGTTCCGGTCAACGTCAGCGTCGACGGCGACTCGCTTGTGTTGGGCTAATTCCGCACTCGCACCACAAAGAATCGCACCCGCGAAGTACTCCGCGGGTGCGATTCTTTGTCTGTCGATTTCCTGCCAGACCGCGGGGGACTCCCCGTCGGGCGTCTCGGCCACCGGCGGCAGTGACGGTCTGTACTGACACTGGCCTGCGGCCGGAACCTAAGCGGTAGCAAACTTTAATTCTGTTGTGACCTGCTGGCATTCCCGGTTAAGGGGTCACAGCGGTTAGGCTACGTGGCGATGGTTCCCCTCTGGTTTACGCTCTCCGCGCTGTGCTTCGTCGGCGCGGCAGTGTTGCTGTACGTCGACATCGACCGCCGCCGCGGCCGAGGCCGGCGCCGTAAGTCGTGGGCGCGGTCGCACGGATTCGACTACGAGCAGGAATCCACCGAAATCCTCAAGCGCTGGAAGCGCGGCGTGATGTCGACCGTGGGCAGCAACATCCCGGCGCGCAACGTCGTGTTGGGGCAGATCCGCGGCGAGGCGGTGTTCATCTTCGACCTCGAGGAAGTCGCCACCGTGATCGCCCTGCACCGCAAGGTGGGCACCAACGTCGTGGTCGACGTGCGACTCAAAGGTCTCAAAGAGCCCCGGGAGAACGACATTTGGCTGCTCGGCGCGATCGGGCCGCGGATGGTGTATTCCACCAATCTGGACGCCGCCCGACGCGCCTGCGATCGCCGCATGGTCACTTTCGCGCATACCGCGCCCGACTGCGCCGAGATCATGTGGAACGAGCAGAACTGGACGCTGGTCAGCATGCCGATCGGCAGCACCCGCGCCCAGTGGGACGAGGGCCTGCGCACGGTGCGCCAGTTCAACGACTTGCTGCGGGTGCTGCCGCCGGTGCCGCAATCCACCCCTGCGCCGCAATCGGCCACACGTCGCAAAGCGTCGCCCAGCCGCCCGCTGGCGCCGGCCGGCCGGGGCGAGGCGCCGCCGCGGCATCAGGAAGCCGGCCAGGCCGGGGTGGCCCGCGGCGCCGGCACGCCGCCGCCCCCGCGCCAGGAGGCGGTTCGCCGCCCACCGACTGACCCCGTGCGCCGGGAGAACACCGGCGGCGAGTCGGTCCGGCGTGCACCGTCCGGCCGGAACGGTCACCAGGCCACCCACCACCAGCGCTGAGTTTTCAGCCGCGCACGCTGGCAACAGTCGCACCCGTTCCGCTAAGTACACTGGCGCCGTGCCTCGCCCCGTCGCCCTGATCACCGGGCCCACGTCCGGGATCGGCGAGGGCTTCGCCCGGCGCTACGCCGCCGATGGCTACGACGTCGTGCTGGTGTCCCGCGACGCAGATCGGCTGACCAAGCTGGCCGCCGAGTTGTCCCACGACGGCGGCCCGAGCGTCGAGGTGCTGCCGGCCGATCTCGCCCAGGCCGCCGGTCGGGACAAGGTCGGCGAGCGGTTGGCCGCCGGTGGCTTCAATGTGCTGGTGAACAACGCCGGTTTCGGCACATCCGGCGAATTCTGGACCGCCGACCCCGCGGTGCTGCACTCCCAGCTGGACGTCAACGTCACCGCGGTGATGCAGCTGACCCGCGCCGCGTTGCCGGCGATGATCGAGGCCGGCGCCGGGACGGTCGTCAACGTCGCCAGCGTCGCGGGGCTGTTGTCCGGGCGGGGCTCGACCTATTCGGCGTCCAAGGCGTGGGTGGTGTCGTTCACCGAAGGGCTGGCCGTCGGGCTGCGAGGCACCGGCGTCGGTATACACGTGGTCTGCCCCGGATATGTGCACACCGAATTTCACGACCGCGCCGGCATCGACATGACGTCTCTGCCGTCGTTCCTGTGGCTCGAGGTCGACGACGTGGTCCGGGAGACCCTCGCCGATGTCGTCCGCGGCAGGGTGGTCATCATCCCCGGCGTGCAGTACAAGGCGATCACCACCGCGAGCCGGATGGTGCCGCGAACGCTGTCGCGCGCCGCCACGAGCGTCTTCGGCCGGGGCCGTGGCCGTACCTGAGCTCGCTGAGTTGGCCGGCCTGGTGAGCCGGCTGGCGGTGGTGCACGGCCGCGTCACGTTGTCCTCGGGCAAGGAAGCCGACTACTACGTCGACCTGCGTCGTGCCACCCTGCACCACCGGGCCGCGCCGCTGATTGGCCGGCTGATCCGCGACCTCACCGCCGACTGGGACTACGCCGCGGTCGGCGGCCTGACCCTGGGCGCCGATCCGGTTGCCACCGCCGTCTTGCATGCACCCGGCCGCCCGATCGATGCTTTCGTGGTGCGAAAGGCGGTGAAAGCCCATGGCATGCAACGACTTATCGAAGGGCCCGAGATAACCGGGCGACGCGTTCTGGTGGTCGAAGACACCAGCACCACCGGTGCGTCGGCGCTGACCGCGGTGCGCGCGGTGCAGGACGCCGGCGGGCAGGTGGTCGGTGTGGCGACGGTCGTCGACCGCGCTACCGGTGCGGCCGAAGCCATTGAGGCCGAGGGCGTTCCGTATCGCAGCGTGTTGGGGCTGGCGGACCTCGGGCTGAGTTAGTCGCCGTGCGGAGTTTCATTGCGATGGTAGCGACGCTCGCGTTCTGTGTGGCCTGTTCGGGCGCCGCTCGCCGCGACCCGGTCTACGGCGCCGGCACCGCTCGGCTGGGCGAGTCGCTGGCGGTGCTGGGCTGGAACACGTCGGTGTCCAACCTGCGCTGGCAAGACAACTACGTGCTGGTCGACGTCGATGCCGCGCCGACCGACCCGGCCAAACCCCATGCCGATCCTCGCGACGTCCGCTTCGGTCGCTACGGCGCTCTCGCGCATCCTATGGAAGCCGCTGGGATCGGCAGTTGCGACAACGTGAAAAACACTGTCATACAATCACTTTCCGCCGCCGGGGGCACTCGGCTGACCGGTACGGCGTGCCTGGGTCCGCTGAAGGATCGCAGCGCCGTCCGTGAGGTCTACCTGTACTCGCCCCGCGATCGCATCGCCGACACCGCCGCGGCCTACCCGGCGGCGTTCCCGGTCGGGCTGCTGCCGACCAAGGAGAACGACACCGGCCTGGTGGTCAAAACCACCAGCGTGGATGCGTGGCGGGCCGAAGGCACCCAGTTGACCCAGGCCTCGCTCGGTGATCCGGCTGCCTTTACCGGCAGCGGCTACATGCTGCTCGGTGTGGACGCCAATTCCATCGCGGCCAAATACCGCGACGACTCCGCTGCCCGTGGCGGGCCGATGATGTTGCTGGCGTCGCCGACCCTACCCGCTCCCGGACTCAGCGAAGCCTGCTCGGCGTACGGGTCGTCGGTGCTGATCCTGCCCGAGGCGTCGTTGGACGCGGTGCACGTCAGCGCGTCGCTGTGCACCCAGGGCGAAATCAACGAGGCGCTGCTGTATGCGACCGTCGCGATCGTGGGCACCCACGCCGCGGTCTGGGCCATCCGATGAGCGAACCCGGTCCCACCGAATGGGCCGTTCCGGCAGGCGGAGTCGGTCCATGGGCCGGTCCACTGCCCGACGACCCGCGGTACGATCCCGCGTTGCTGCGCGACGGCGACACCCGCAACGTCGTCGACGCCTACCGGTACTGGACGCGTGAGGCGATCGTCGCCGACATCGACAACCGGAGACACGCGCTGCACGTCGCGATCGAGAATTTCGGCCACGACGCCAATATCGGCGGGGTCGTGCGCACCGCCAATGCGTTCGCCGTGGATACCGTCCACATCGTCGGCCGTCGCCGCTGGAATCGCCGCGGCGCCATGGTCACCGACCGCTATCAGCGACTGCGCCACCACGACCACACCGCCGAGCTGTTGAGCTTTGCGTCCGAAGCAGGCCTGACGGTGGTCGCCGTTGACATCGTCCCGGGTGCGGCGCGGCTCGAGCAGACCACGCTGCCGCGGGACTGCCTGCTGCTGTTCGGCCAAGAAGGCCCGGGCATCAGCGACGACGCCCGGACGGGCGCCGCGTTGACCGTCTCGATCGCCCAGTTCGGGTCGACCCGCAGCATCAACGTCGCGGTCGCGGCGGGCATCGCCATGCATGCCTGGATCAGCCAACACGGTGATATCGGAAGTGCTTGGTGAGAAGGGTGAATAGGGCAGGATCTCCAGACATGGATCAGCTATGGCTCAACCGGGCGGGCAGCGCGGAAGCCGCGGTCGCCGGGCGGCACCTGAAACGGCTGTGGGCGCTGCCGGCTACCCAACTCGGCGTGGTGGCCTGGCCGCCGACGCGGCGCGACCAATGGTTCGGCGGCTGGCACTACTGGTGGCAGGCGCATCTGCTGGACTGCCTGGTCGATGCGGAACAGCGCGACCCACAACCCGAGCGGCGCGTCAAGATCCAGCGGCAGATCCGCTCACACCGGCTGCGTAACAACGGATCCTGGGTCAACAGCTACTACGACGATATGGCCTGGCTGGCGCTGGCGCTGGAGCGGGCATCCCGAATCGCCGGCGTGGAGCGCGGGCGGGCGCTGCGCAAGCTGAACGACCAACTGGTCAACGCGTGGGTGCCCGAAGACGGCGGCGGCATCCCGTGGCGCAAACAGGACCAGTTCTTCAACGCCCCGGCCAACGGCCCAGCCGGGATCTTCCTGGCGCGCTACGGCGACCGGCTGCGCCGGGCCCAGCAGATGGCGGACTGGATCGACGACACCCTGATCGACCCCGAGACGCATCTGGTGTTCGACGGCATCAAGGCGGGTTCGCTGGTCCGCGCGCAGTACACCTACTGCCAGGGTGTGGTGCTCGGCTTGGAGACCGAGCTGGCCGCCCGCACTCATGACGACCGACACGCGCCACGCGTGCACCGACTGGTCGCTGCCGTCGACGAGCACATGGCGCCGGCCGGGGTACTGCGCGGTTCCGGCGGTGGCGACGGCGGCTTGTTCTCCGGGATCACCGCGCGCTATCTGGCGTTGGTCGCCACCACGTTGCCGGGAGATTCCGCCGCCGACGCCTCGGCTCGCGACACCGCCCGCGATATCGTGCTGTCCTCTGCGCAAGCTGCATGGGACAACCGTCAGTCGGTGCAGGGGCTGCCGTTGTTCGGGCCGTCCTGGGATCAAACCGCTGAGCTGCCCACGGCCGACGGACAGCAGGCCCAGTTCGTCGGGGGCGCGGTCACCGGTTCGGAGATCGCCGAGCGCGATCTGTCTGTGCAACTGTCCGGCTGGATGCTGATGGAGGCCGCATACGCCGTGACCGTCGACGAAGGGACCGTCCATGAGTAAAGTCCACCCCGATGCGGGGTCGGCGTTGCATGGTCTTTTGACGGATGGAATCACCATTGCCGCGGGCGGTTTCGGTCTGTGCGGAATACCGGAGAAGCTGATCCAGGCCTTGGTGGACAGCGGCGTCAAGGGCCTCACCATCGTCGGAAACAATGCCGGCGTCGACGATTTCGGTATGGGGTTGCTGCTCAAGGCGCGTCAGGTGAGCAAGGTGATCGCCTCTTACGTGGGGGAGAACAAGGAGTTCGAGCGTCAAGTGCTGGCCGGCGAGCTGGACCTCGTCCTGACGCCGCAGGGGACACTCGCGGAGAAGTTACGCGCCGGCGGCGCAGGCATTCCCGGCTTTTACACTCGCACGGCCTACGGCACGAACCTAGCCGACGGCAAAGACACCCGGGTCTTCGACGGCACGGAATACGTTCTGGAAGAAGGCATTCGCGCCGACGTGGCCATCGTGAAGGCTTGGAAAGGGGACCGAGCGGGCAACCTGGTCTATCGGAAGACGGCGCGTAATTTCAACCCGATGATCGCCACCTGCGGCACGGTGACCGTGGCCGAGGTGGAGGAACTGGTCGACGTCGGCGAGCTGGACCCCGACCTGATCCACACCCCCGGCATCTACGTGGACCGCATTATCGAGGGGGCTGATTACCAGAAGCGCATCGAGTTCCGCACCACTAGCGGCGGCGCGGCGCTCAAGGGGGACAGTCCAATCCGCGAGGTGATGGCGCGTCGCGCCGCCGCGGAGCTGCGTGACGGCTACTACGTCAACCTGGGTATCGGCATCCCGACGTTGGTGGCCAACTACATCCCCGAGGGGATCAAGGTCACGCTGCAGTCCGAGAACGGGCTGCTCGGCATCGGTTCCTACCCGGCCGAGGACGCGGTCGACCCCGATCTCATCAACGCCGGCAAGCAGACCGTCACCAGCCTTGCGGGGTCGAGCTTTTTCAGCAGCGCAGACTCCTTCGCGATGATCCGCGGCGGCCACATCGACCTGTCCATCCTGGGCGGCCTGGAGGTTGCCGAGAACGGCGACCTGGCCAACTGGATGGTGCCCGGCAAGATGGTCAAAGGGCCAGGCGGCGCGATGGATTTGGTGTCCGGCGTCAAACGGGTGATCGTCGTGATGGATCACGTCGCCAAGGACGGCAGCCCGAAGATCCTCAAGCAGTGCACACTACCCGTCACCGGTAAGAGCGTGGTGGACATGATCATCACCGACCTGTGCGTCTTCGACGTCGAACCAGAACACGGCCTCACGCTCACCGAATTGCATCCCGGGGTGACGGTCGCCGACGTGCGCGCCAAGACGGGTTGCGATTACAAGGTCGCCGTCTGAGGCGTCGGGAGCGGGGGACGTTTCCAACGTGCGCTCAGGGCTTCGAGTGTGCACACAAGGCGGGAGCCGTCGAGCGTGGCCACCCTGAGCTCACACTCGACTCCTTGGCTGCCCACTCGATGGGCAATTCGGCGCGCGCAAGCTACTCGGGTACCGGTAGCCGTTCGTCGTCGCGGGCTGCCCGCCGGCGCTTGAAGTACGCCCGGCCGGAGGCGATGAACGCCGGCAGCATCGAGACGAACAGGATGACCAGGACGATCTTTTCCAGGTTCTGGTGGATGAACGGCACGTTGCCCAGGAAGTAGCCGGCGAGCGTCACGCCGCCACCCCACAGGATGCCGCCGACGATGTCGAACGCCAGGTAGACCGGGTAGCGCATGTACGACACCCCGGCGACTACCGGGGTGAAGGTCCGTACGAACGGCATGAACCGGGCCAGGATGATCGCAGCGGGCCCGTATTTCTCGAAGAACGCGTGCGACTCGGTCACGTGGTGTTGCTTGAAGAAGCGCGAGTCTTCCTTTTTGAACAGTGCGGGCCCGATCCGGCGGCCGATGAAATAGCCGGTCTGATCGCCGAGTATCGCGGTCAGCGCCACCGCCGGCGCCAGCACCCAGATGTCGAGTGTGCCGTGGGCGGCCAGCAGTCCGCCGGTGAAAAGCAGTGACTCCCCGGGTAGCAAGGGAAACAGCAGACCCGTTTCGACGAAGACGATGACCAGGATGGTCGGCAGTACCGCCGATGCGAACAGTCCCTGGGGACCGATCCAGTACATCGGGTCGAGGATGTTGGGCATAGCCACCACGGTGGTGATCACGGTGTTCAAGATACCGGCGCGGCTGACGAGCCTTGACGATCGCAGCACCGGGCGGACTGCGGGGGTACTGACTTTGTTGCGATACTGATGGCACACCTGGCCGCCTGCCGGCGTCCGCGAGCTTTGCGCAACACCTGCTCAGGAGGAGAACTCATGCCCATCGCAACGCCAGATGTCTACGCCGAGATGCTGCGACGCGCCAAGGAGAACTCGTACGCGTTCCCGGCGATCAACTGCACGTCCTCGGAGACCGTTAACGCCGCGCTCAAGGGGTTCGCCGACTCGGGCAGCGACGGCATCATCCAGTTCTCCACCGGCGGTGCGGAGTTCGCCTCCGGGCTGGGAGTCAAGGACATGGTGTCCGGCGCGGTGGCGCTGGCCGAATTCACCCACAGCATTGCGGCCAAATACCCGATCAACGTCGCCTTGCACACCGATCACTGCCCCAAGGACAAGCTGGACAGCTACGTGCGGCCGCTGCTGGCGATCTCGGCCAAACGGGTAGCCGCCGGTAAGGATCCGCTGTTCCAGTCCCACATGTGGGACGGCTCTGCGGTGCCGATCGACGAGAACCTGGTCATCGCGCAGGAGCTGCTCAAGGAGGCCGCGGCCGCCAAGATCATCCTGGAGATCGAGATCGGTGTCGTGGGTGGCGAGGAAGACGGCGTCGAGGCAGAGATCAACGAGAAGCTGTACACCACTCCTGAGGACTTCGAGAAGACCATTGACGCCCTCGGCGCCGGCGAACACGGCCACTACCTGCTGGCCGCGACCTTCGGCAACGTGCACGGCGTGTACAAGCCCGGCAACGTCAAGCTCCGGCCCGACATCCTTGCCCAGGGACAGAAGGTGGCGTCGGCCAAGTTGGGGTTGTCTGACGACGCCCAGCCGTTCGACTTCGTGTTCCACGGCGGCTCGGGCTCGCTGAAGTCGGAGATCGAGGAGGCACTGCGCTACGGAGTGGTGAAGATGAACGTCGACACCGACACCCAGTACGCGTTCACCCGTCCGCTGGCCGGCCACATGTTCTCCAACTACGACGGCGTGCTCAAGGTCGACGGTGAGGTGGGCAACAAGAAGGTCTACGACCCGCGCAGCTATCTCAAGAAGGCCGAGGCATCGATGACCGAGCGAGTTATCGAGGCCTGCAACGACTTACATTGCGACGGCAAGTCGGTGTCGGCCGGGTGACGATGAGGTGGGGGCACCCCCAGCCGCGGAGCGGCTAGGGGGCGAGCACGGCAATCAACTCGGCGAGCTGAATCCGCCGGGGGTCAGCCGGTGCTGGACTCGCAGATCTTCCACTGATCGTCGCGGTATTGCAGGTCGAAGCTGCGATTCGAGCGGGTCTGCGGCGCGTAGGCCATGAACGCGGTGACGTTGGCTTCGGCGTGGTTGCCGTTCACGACGACCTGATCGATGGCGGCGACGACGGGATATTGCTTGGCCGCCGCGACCCGGCGGTAGGTGTCGTCCCATTCACGCTGGTTGTAGTTGACGTAGTCGTCGCGCATGCTCCCGCAGGTCAGGCTGCGCAGTGTGGTCAAGTTGCCGGTCTGGACCGCGGCGTCGAAGCTCTGGATGGTGCTGCGGACCTGCTCTTCCTGCGAGGCCTTCGGCTTTCGGTCGTTGCGGGTCAGCAACACGGTGCCCAGCACCGCGATCGCAGCCAACGCCAGGATGATCAGGATCAGTGCCAGCACCCAGCCCCAACTTCGCTGAGTCGACGGACGCAACCTGGCGCCCAGCCGAGGCGGAATCTGTTGTGGCGTGGCGATTCTCGGCCGTTCCTGGCTCGGCTCGAAGGCCTCGGTGGCGGGGTCGTTGGCGGCATTGATAACCGCCGTCTCCTTGGCGTCGAAACCCGGGGCGGTATAGCGGCGATCCCCGCGCTGAAGCGCGGATGCGGGCCGCTGTGGCTGGCGCTCGGATGGGGTGATCACTTCGGTCGCCGGCTCGGCCGCGCGGTAGCTCTCGGTCACCTCGTCGGCGCCGGCCGCATGTTCGATGGCCGTGGCGTCGTCGGATTCCACCGAGTCGGTCGACGTGTTGTCGTGGTCAGGCCCTGATGGATTGGGCATAGGCGCAGCTGTCCTCTTCGGTGTCGAAATACGTATTGGAGCTTAGCGACCCAACGCCCGGTCCGGTGTGGCGGCGTCGTCGTCGCACGGCACAATGGCGCCATGACGCCAATGCATGATCTGTTGGGACCCGAGCCGACTTTGTTGCCCGGCGACCCCGAGGCCGAGGCTGCGCTGCAGGCCGACGAGAACCCCGTTGAGGTCGCGGCCGCCCACCCATCGGCGTCGGTGGCCTGGGCGGCGCTGGCTGAAGATGCACTGACCGACGACAAGGTGATCACCGCGTACGCCTATGCGCGGACCGGCTATCACCGTGGCCTTGACCAGTTGCGCCGCAATGGCTGGAAAGGTTTTGGGCCCGTGCCGTATTCGCATGAACCCAATCGTGGTTTCCTGCGGTGTGTGGCGGCTCTTGCCCGGGCGGCCGACGCTATCGGCGAAACCGACGAGCAGGCCCGCTGTCTGGACCTGCTCGACGATTGCGACCCGTCCGCCCGCCAAGCGCTGGGGCTGAGCTGAGCGGCGTTCAGAAGCCGGCCATGCAGTCGCCGACGCCGTCCGGCGGCTCTACCTGGATGGTGGCGTGGCCCAGTCCGCGCGCGGCAAGGATCGCCTGAGCCTCACTCAGCACCCGCGCCGAGTCCTGTCGGCTGGCCAGGTGGGCGGTCACCATGTCCTTGCCGGGCACCAGCGTCCACACGTGCAGATCGTGCACATCGGTCACGCCGTCGACCGCGCCCAGCGCGGCGCGCAACTCCTCGACATCGATGTGGCTGGGCGACGATTCGGACAGAATCCGCAACGCGCCCGCGGCCAGTGACAGCGCCCGGGGCAGCACCCACATGGCCACCAGGACCGCGACCACCACGTCGGCGTAGGGCCAGTGCGTGGTGATGGTGACCACGCCGGCGATGAGCACACCGATGCTGCCGACGGTGTCCGCGATCACCTCCATGTAGGCGCCCTTGACGGCCAGGCTCTGCGACGAATGCGATCGCAGCAGCAGCGCTACCGCGGCGTTGGTGGCCAGCCCGACCAGCGCGATGACGATCATCGGGATTCCCGGCACTTCGGGTGCGTGGCCGATCCGCCCGATCGCCTCGCGGAGAATGATCGTCGCCACCCCGATCAGCAGGACGGCGTTGGCCACGGCAGTGAAGACCTCGGCGCGGTGCCATCCGTAGGTTCGGCCCGGCGACGTGCTGCCGCGCTGGGCGAGGATGACCGCGCACAGCCCCATGAAGGTGGCAGCCACGTCGGTCAGGATGTGGCCGGCATCGGCCAGCAATGCCATCGAGCCGATCAGCAGCGCGGTGGTGAGCTCCACGATGAAGAACCCGCCCAGCAGTGCGGTGGCAACGGCCAGTCTGGGTGCGGGTGTGCCGGCGTGCGCGTGATCGTGGTCGGCACCCATAGCGTGCAATATATGCGACTTTGCGCATGTATTGCAAGAAGGCCAAGCTGCCGCGCTTTAGCGCAAGGCGTGCCAGATCCGAGTGAGCTCCATGCCGGCAAGCGCCCAGTTGCTGGGCACCCCGGATAGCTCGTAGAGCCAAAAGACCACGCCGAAGAACCATCGGTTTATCAGGGGAGCGGCGAACAACAGGAAAAACAACACCAGCACGCCGTACGGCTTGAACGGTTCCAGCGCGCGCTGGGTCTCCGGGCTCAGGTGCGGCTCCAAGGCGTTGTAGCCGTCCAGGCCAGGGATCGGCAGCAGATTCAGCAGGACGGCGGTGACCTGTAGGAATCCCAAGAAGGCCACCCCGGCCCACAGCACCGGGTGGGTCGGGTCGAAGTACAGGTTGGTCAACCCCAGCAGCAGCACCGCCAGCAGCAGGTTGGCCGCCGGTCCGGCCAGGCTGACCAGGGTGCGCTGCCGGGCGGTCATGAACGACGTCTGCAGGTACACGGCCGCGCCGGGCAGGCCGATCCCGCCGAGCGCGGTGATCGCGATCGGCAACGCCAGCGACAGCAGCGGGTTGCTGTAGTGCCGCGGATCCAGGTCCAGATAGCCGCGCACCGCGACGCTTCGATCGCCGAATCGCCAGGCCGTAAACGCGTGACTGAACTCGTGCAGACACAGTGATACGACCCAGCCGGCGATCACGAAGATGAACACCGCAACATAAGCCAGTGATCCCAGGTGGGCGCCGTCCCAGTAGGCCAGCCCGCCGCCTAACACCGTCAGGGCGACAATCGCCCAGAAGATCAGGCTGGGCCGCACCGAGTGGTGCAAGTCGCGGTCGCTCACTGGACGAAACTACCGACGCTTATCGACCGACGAGTAGCCAGCCCTCGACATTCCGGTAGATCGTCGACCGCCGCGCCGTCCGCGGCGCGGCCACGCCGTCGCGGACCACGGTCACGCCGGTGCTGCCCAGCTGCGCCGCGCGACCGGTCAGCCAACGGCGCGACCGGTCGCCTGATACGCGTGCACGAAGTCCGGGCAGCGCCGCGGTCGGCTCGACCCGCACCCCTGCCACATCGCCGTCGAAGAGCACGACATCGTCGACGACGGCTTCACCGTGCAGCAGCTCGGCGTCGGCCGTTGGTCGCCAGTCGGCCGCGCCGACGATCGCCGAGCCGGTCTCGTCGCGGATCAGCGGCACCCGCTGAGCCGCGCCGCGCCGCGCCCGGCGGGCCGCCCGGCGGCCCGCCGGCACCCGGTAGGCCCGGGTGGCGGCGGTTCGCCGCCGCGGCGCGTAGCCGACCTCGACGTCAAGCCGCCCGGCCCGCAGCAGCAGGGTCAGCACCGCGGCCAGGTCGGCGTCTGCGCCGATCACCACCAACCGTCGCGCCCAGGCGATCGCCGCGTCGAGGTCGCCGGGATCGACGACCGTCAGCCCCCGCAGCGGCGGCGGCAACGGCCCGCTCGCCCGCTTCTTCCGCGGCCCGTTCCACGGGCCGCATCGTCGCCGGGCGGGAGCTTCACCGAACACCAGGACGGCGATGTCGGCGTCGCCCATTGCCCGCCTCCTCAGCGGTCCGCTGCACGGGCCGCATCGTCGCCGGGCGGCCCATTGCCCGCCTCCTCAGCGGTCCGCTGCACGGGCCGCATCGTCGCCGGGCGGCCCATTGCCCGCCTCCTCAGCGGTCCGCTGCACGGGCCGCATCGTCGCCGGGCGGCCCATTGCCCGCCTCCTCAGCGGTCCGCTGCGCGGGCCGCATCGTCGCCGGGCGGCCCATTGCCCGCCTCCTCATCGCGCCGTCCGGCGCGTATCGACGCCGGACGGGGCCCCTCGCAAACCTGTCGTCTAGTGTGAATCACCGGCTGGACCACAATAAGCGGCAGATACCAGTGGGAGAACGGCATGCCGGCAATCGTCCTGATCGGCGCCCAATGGGGCGACGAGGGCAAAGGCAAGGCGACCGACCTACTCGGCGGCCGCGCGCAGTGGGTGGTGCGCTATCAGGGTGGCAACAACGCCGGGCACACCGTCGTGCTGCCGGGCGGCGAGAACTTCGCCCTGCATCTCATCCCGTCGGGGGTGCTGACGCCCGGCGTCACCAACGTCATCGGCAACGGCGTAGTGGTCGACCCGCGCGTGCTGCTCGAGGAACTGAAGGGCATCGAGGATCGGGGCGTGGACACCTCGCGGCTGTTGATATCCGCCGACGCGCATCTGCTGATGCCTTACCACGTGGCCATCGACAAGGTGACCGAACGCTATATGGGCAGCAAGAAGATCGGCACCACCGGCCGCGGGATCGGGCCGTGCTACCAGGACAAGATCGCGCGCATCGGCATCCGCGTCGCCGACGTGCTCGACCCGGAGGTGCTGACCCACAAGATCGAAGCCGCACTGGAGTTCAAGAACCAGGTGCTGGTCAAGATCTACAACCGCAAAGCGTTGGAGGCGGCCCACGTCGTCGACGCCCTGCTGGAGCAGGCAGAGAGTTTCAAGCACCGCATCGCCGATGCCCGGCTGTTGCTCAACAATGCGTTGGAGGCCGGCGAGACGGTCTTGCTGGAAGGTTCGCAGGGCACGTTGCTCGACGTCGACCACGGCACGTACCCCTACGTGACGTCCTCGAATCCGACTGCTGGCGGTGCGGCCGTCGGCTCCGGTATCGGGCCGACCCGGATCACCACCGTGTTGGGAATCCTGAAGGCCTACACCACCCGCGTCGGCTCTGGCCCGTTCCCCACCGAGTTGTTCGACGAGAATGGCGAATACCTGTCCAAGACCGGCGGCGAGTTCGGCGTGACCACCGGCCGGCGTCGGCGTTGCGGCTGGTTCGACGCGGTCATCGCGCGCTACGCCACCCGGGTCAACGGCATCACCGACTACTTCCTGACCAAGCTCGACGTGCTGTCCAGCCTGGAAACCGTTCCGGTGTGCGTCGGCTACCGCGTCGACGGCAAACACACGCACGAGATGCCGATGACCCAAAGCGAGCTGCACCGCGCCGAACCCATCTACGAGGAACTGCCGGGCTGGTGGGAGGACATCTCGGATGCGCGGGAGTTCGACGACCTGCCCGCCAAGGCGCGTGACTACGTATTGCGATTGGAAGAGCTTGGTGGAGCCCATATTTCGTGCATCGGTGTCGGTCCGGGCCGCGACCAGACCATCGTGCGTCGCGACGTTCTGGCAGCCCGCCCGTGACGGATTCCGCACCGAGCCCTGAACAACTCGATCCCGATTACGACCATCATGGCGGCTTCCCGGAATATGGCGCCGCCAGCCCGGGGCCGGGTTTCGGTCGATTCGTCGCAGCCATGCGGCGGTTGCAGGATCTGGCGGTATCCGCCGACCCCAGCGATGACGTCTGGAACGACGCCGCGGGGCACGCCGAAGCGCTGGCCGCCGAGCTCGCGCCGTTTCAGGCCGCCGAGGGCCAGGCTCCGGCGGGTCGGTCCCCGCAATTGCCCGGGATGGGCAGCCTGCTGCTGCCGCCCTGGACGATGAGCAGATTCGACGCCGACGGTGTGGAGATGCTCGGCCACTTCAGCAGGTTCCACGTCGGTGGCAACGGTGCAGTGCACGGTGGTGTGCTGCCGCTGCTGTTCGACCATGTCTTCGGGATGGTCGTGCACGCCGCCGGCCGGCCCATCAGCCGCACTGGCTTTTTGCGCGTCGATTACCGCAAGATCACCCCGATCGACACCGCTTTGCTGGTCCGGGGTCATGTCGTGGCGACCGAGGGCCGCAAGGCGTTTGTCCGCGGGGAACTGCTCGACGGTGACACGCTGCTGGCCGAAGCCGACGGCTTGATGGTGCGGTTGTTGCCGGGCCAGCCGTAGGGCTCTACTTTGCAACGCACCTATCCTTGGGCAACGTGACTGAAGGAAAAGGTGGACCGGTGGCTGAGGGCCTGCCCCACGACGAGCCGACGCTCGTAGCGCACGAGCAAGCGTCTCCCACGCACGTCGTCGCCCACCCGACCAAGGTCATGTTGCTGGGATCGGGTGAGTTCAGCCGCGAGCTGGCGATCGCCCTTGCGCGACTGGGCGCGCACGTGACCGCCGTCGAGCGATATGCCGATGCCCCCGCGCACGGCGTGGCCGACCAGTCGCTCGTGGTCGACATCGCCGACGCCGACGAGCTGGCGGCGGTGATCCGGCAAGTGCAGCCGAACTTCGTGGTGACGGCGTCGGATGACGTTGCCACCGATGCGTTGACGGCCGTCGCCGAAACCGGTTCCGCCGAGGTTTTCCCTACCGCGCGGTGCGCCAGGCTGACCGCCGACCGGGAGGGTCTGCGCCGGTTGGCCGCCGACGAACTCGGCCTGCCCACCGCTCCGTTCTGGTTCGCGGGCTCGCTCGACGAGTTACGCGGCGTGGCCACCCACGCCGGCTACCCGCTGCGCGTGCAACCGCTGGCCGCTGTCGGCGGCGAGGGCCAATCGGTCGTCCTGCTACCGGCTGACCTGGAGCCGGCCTGGCAGCGTGCGGCGTCTGCCGGCGGCCACCTGGCGCACAGCCGGGTGCTGGTCGAGACTCTGGTCGAGATCGACTTCCACGTCACCTTGCTCACTGTGTGCAGCCATGGACCGGCCGGGCGGACGATCGACTTCTGCGCACCGATCGGTCACGGCGAGGCCATCGGCGACGTGCAGGAGTCCTGGCAGCCGCAGGACCTGAGCCCGGCCGCGCTGGATGCTGCGAAGTCGATCGCGGCCCGCGTCGTCAAGGCGCTCGGCGGGCGCGGAGTGTTCGGGGTGGAACTGATGGTCCGCGGCGACGAGGTGTACTTCAGCGACGTCACCGCCCGCGCGTTCGAGAGTGGCCTGGTCACTGTCCGCACCCAACGACTTTCGGAGTTCGAGCTGCACGCCCGGGCCATCCTGGGGCTGCCGGCCGACACCATCATGATTTCGCCGGGTGCCGCGGAACTGATCTACGCGGGCAACGAGGCTCCCGGTGCCGCGGTCCGCGGCCCGCAATCCGGTGGCGTATTGGCCGATGCGCTGCGGGCGCCCGAAAGCGACGTGCGGGTGTTCGCCGGCCACGGTCGTGAAGCCCGGCGGCCGCTGGGAGTCGCCGTCAGCACCGCATCGGACGTGACCATCGCGCGCAGCCGCGCCCGGGACGTGGCAGCGGCGTTGCGCAGACTCTGGTAACCGTTCCAGCCAGATGGAGCCAGTTAGGCCGCGGCTTGCGTGACGATGACAGTCCGGAAGTGCTCAAGGCTGTCTTCGTCGGTCATGTCGTTGACGAGTTCGGCCAGCTTGGTTCGCATGTCACTTGGCGATGTGTGTTCGGTGGTTGCGCGTTGACCGTCGTCGAACTCGACGGTGATCACGTAGTGGCACACAGTAGACCTCCTCAAACTCATTTGGTTCGACGTTAGTGCGGAACTATCAAGCGCGAGTTTCGCTCAGCTGTGGAACTGCTGTGACTGCGCGACGCGCCCCGCGCACGGGCTGCTGTTTCTCCGGCACCGCGTGAGGTTCTGTTCGATACCGGCGACGTTTCCCGATTATCGGAAGAACCATACAAGGCTGTGCCATGGGACGGCAACGTGGTATCGCCCGGTTATCCTGTGTGACAATGTTTTTCGACAGAATATCGATGCAATCAGAGACAGGTATGTCGCGAGTGCTCGACGAGGGTGTAGCAGGCCGTTCGTCTCGCCTCTGGGGTGAAGCCGCCAAGGGTGGATTTCGGTCAATGTTCATGCACGGATATTGTTGCTTTTACGTTCGCAAACGATGCAGGGGAAACCGCAGGTGAGCACAGCGTCAAAACGTCCATACGCAGGAGATATCACCCCCGAGCAGGCATGGAAACTGCTCAGCGAGAACCCTGAGGCGGTCCTGGTTGACGTGCGCACCGACGCCGAATGGCGATTCGTCGGTGTCCCTGACCTGGCCAGCCTGGGCGGCCGCGATGTCGTGTACATCGAGTGGAACGGCACCGACGGCAAGCACAACGACAACTTCGTCGCAGACCTGTTGGAGCAGGTCCCGGCCCGCGACGATCGGCCGGTGGTGTTTTTGTGTCGCTCGGGTAACCGCTCGATCGCCGCTGCCGAAGCCGCCACCGAGGCCGGCATCGCGCCGTCCTATAACGTGCTCGACGGCTTCGAAGGTCAACTCGACGGCGATAGTCATCGCGGCGGAAGCGGCTGGCGGGCAATCGGGTTGCCCTGGAAACAAACATGACTGAGCCGCGCTCGGTCCGCACGCCAGAGCCGCTGCCTGACGGCGTCAGCCAAGCCACCATCGGAGTGCGCGGCGGCATCATGCGGTCGCAGTTCGAAGAGACCGCCGAGGCGCTGTACCTGGCGTCCGGCTATGTCTACGGCTCTTCGGCTGAGGCGGAGCGTGCCTTCACCGGTGACGTTGACCGCTATGTCTACTCGCGCTATGGCAACCCGACGATCACCATGTTCGAGGAGCGCCTGCGCCTGATCGAGGGTGCGCCGGCCGCGTTCGCCACCGCGAGCGGTATGTCGGCGGTGTTCACCTCGTTGGGAGCGCTGCTGGCAGCCGGCGATCGGCTGGTCGCCTCGCGCAGCCTGTTCGGGTCGTGTTTCGTTGTGTGCAGCGAGATCTTGCCGCGCTGGGGGGTCGAGACCGTCTTCGTTGACGGCGACGACCTGTCCCAGTGGGAGAAGGCGCTCTCCGTACCGACTCAGGCGGTCTTCTTCGAGACGCCATCGAACCCGATGCAGTCATTGGTCGACATCGCAGTGGTCACCGAGCTTGCGCACAATGCCGAGGCGAAGGTTGTGCTGGACAACGTGTTTGCGACCCCGCTGCTGCAGCAGGGTTTTCCGCTCGGGGTCGACGTGGTGGTCTACTCGGGCACCAAACACATCGACGGCCAGGGCCGGGTACTGGGTGGGGCCATCCTCGGCGACAAGGAATACATCGACGGCCCGGTGCAGAAACTGATGCGGCACACCGGACCTGCGATGAGCGCCTTCAACGCCTGGGTGATGCTCAAAGGCCTTGAAACACTGGCGATTCGGGTCGACTATCAGAACTCTTCAGCGCATCGGATCGCCGAGTATCTGGAGGCGCATCCGGCGGTGCGGTGGGTGCGTTACCCGTTCCTCGCATCGCATCCGCAGTACGACCTGGCCAAGCGACAGATGTCCGGCGGCGGCACCGTTGTCACCTTCGAACTCGACGTGCCTGACAGCGCGGCCAAGCAACGAGCTTTCGAAGTGCTGGACAAACTGCAGTTGATCAACATCTCCAACAACCTGGGCGACGCGAAATCCCTTGTCACCCATCCAGCGACGACCACTCACCGCGCGATGGGACCCGAAGGGCGCGCCGCCATCGGCCTGGGCGACGGGGTAGTTCGCATCTCGGTCGGACTGGAAAGTACCGACGATCTCATCAACGATCTCGATCAGGCCTTGTGTTAGCAGCAAGCAGCAGCAGGTGTTTCGGCGCTGTTCACCCTGCCGTTATACAGTTTTCCCTGTGGATCTGTTTGCTCACAACCTTCAATGCGGTTTGTAACGCGATAGTAGAAGTGCTCGATACCGGTATGACGGCGCCCATCGCACCGTCTGCCTGCCTGGCTGCGCCGGGCCTGAGATGGAGAGACTTGAGTGATATCGCACCTCAGCCGGCCGCGGACGACACCTCATCCGCTGACCGGCAAGTTTTATGAGTGGACGGTCGTCGTCGACGGTCACGAAGTCGCCTGGCAGAGCTACGCGGGCCCGCTGAGGTTCGACGAGACCGACTTCGCCATCGCTATGCGTAAATTGCTGTCGGTCGAGCCGTGTGAGCTGCCGGAACTGGTGCTCGAGCACGTCGAGTTCTCGGCGCCGAGCGACGGGCAGCCACGTCTGATGGTGCATTCAACCACGCCGTACGCTCTGAGCTTCGAGACGGACCTGTCTGCGATGGTCGACGGACGGCCGATTTTGGACCTCACGACCTACGTGGAGACACGCGGCCTGTACCTAGCCCGCAGCGGTGATCTCGTCGTCGGCCGCACCCGGCCGTGGCGCCAAGCGAGCGCCGCGAGAGGCGTTGTGCGCCTGACGCTTCCGGATGCAGACCACTACTACATGTCACAGGCGTTACTACGCCGGGCGGTCGACGGCGGAGACCGTGATCCGGTGATGCGTCAGATCATCGAGTTCCTCCGCGAACGACCTTCTGCTGTGGTGTGCCCGTATGACTTTGAACCCGAATTCCAGGTACTGGTGATCTGGTTGGCCAGAATGGCTGGGCTGAAGCGAATTCGCGTTGATGCCAACGATTCCCGCATCGGTAGGTGGAACGGCAAGCGTATGCTGCATCCGACCGTCGAGTCCGCGCTGCGCCTCGACAGCGGGCCGATCGACCGACCGGGACCGGTCATGTTGGAACAGGAGCACCGGGCCAGCGAGGCGTTTCAAGCCCTACGGACGGCATTGCCGGTGGTACCTGGCTACACGGTCCCGTGGCAGGCGAATCGCTGTGACTTCATTCGGGAATCTCTGCGCGCGGGCGCACTTCTGAAGGAGCGCTACGGGCTGACGCATGGCTGCTTGAAACCGTCCGACGGCGGTAACGGTGGCCGAATCGTGCCAAACATCGACCTCGATGACAGTCGGAGGCTCGAGGAACTCACGACCGGTGCGTGGAAATTAGGCGGCGATCAGGTCCTCGAGGCTCACGTTAGCTATTTGCAGAGGGACGTCGGCGGAGAACCAGTGTTGACGACGCCCTCTGCGCACGTGCGCTCGGGCAAGCTGCTGGCGGGGCTGACTCTGCAATTCATGCGTGGCACGTCGTGGAAGGGCAACATGTTCGTCGGCGCCGCGGACTGGGCTGGTCTGGGGCTGGACAAGCGCATGTACTCGGGCCTACGCAACACGATGAACGATCTTCACGAGCGGCTCGGCTTGCTGCATTGCGGCGTCGACTTCGCGATCGGGACCCTGGGCGGGAAGTTCGGCGACACCGTCGTGGCCGCCGTCCAGGACATCAATCCGAAAGTGACCGGTGCGTTGTTTCTGCGCGAGTTCATGGCGCGCTATCCCGCGGTCGGTGTCGGAGCTGCGACACGCGTCCTGATTCCCGAGGCGACGACGAGCGCCGAGAAGATCCACTCGTTGGTATCGAAATTCTCGACACCAGAACAGCCCTGCGAGGAGATCGCTGTCGTACCCGGCCGATGGGCGATGATCGCCACGTCGGGGCAATCGTCGATGTTGGCGGGCGCGCAAGCCCTGACGCTGGAGCGCATGCTGGCCGCGTCACACTGATGACGCCGAGATAACAATTGCCGCAACCAAAAACAAAGTAGCGCGACGCGCTGAGTGAATACCGGGATCAGCGCCTTCGGCAACTTATCGTCACGTTGTGTACCGTCGGACTGTGCTCAAGCTGCCGCTGTTGTTGGCAGCAGGCACGGCGCTGGCCCAATCACCGCGCGCTGCTGCGGATCCGCGCCGCGCCTCGGCCGATTCCAACCGCTGGTCACCTGACCGTGCCAACAGCTGGTACCAAGCGCAGGGCTGGCCTGTCGGCGCGAACTTCATCACCTCGACCGCCATCAACCAGCTGGAGATGTTTCAGCCCGGCACTTATGACCCGCGGCGCATCGATACCGAATTGGGTTGGGCCCGGCTGCACGGACTCAACACGGTCCGGGTTTTCCTGCATGACCAACTGTGGGCTCAAGATTCCCGCGGCTTCCAAACGCGTCTGGCGCAATTCGTCAGCATCGCCTCCCGGTATCGCATCAAGCCGCTGTTCGTGTTGTTCGACTCCTGCTGGGACCCGCATCCCCAAGTGGGTCGCCAGCATGCCCCGACCCCCGGGGTGCACAACTCCGGCTGGGTGCAGGGTCCCGGCGCAGACCGCATCGACGACAAGAGCTACACACGCACGCTGCAAGACTATGTCACCGGCGTCTTGACCCAATTCCGCAACGATGACCGGGTTTTGGGATGGGACCTGTGGAATGAGCCCGATAATCCCGCGCCGCAGTATCGCAGCGTCGAGCGTGGCGACAAGCTGGACCGGGTCGCAGATTTGCTTCCTCAGGTCTTCAGCTGGGCGCGCGCTGTCGACCCTCGTCAACCCCTGACCAGTGGCGTATGGGACGGCGAGTGGGCGGATGCTTCAAATCGCACCACAATACAAAACATTCAGCTTGCCAACTCCGACGTGATCAGCTTTCACTCCTACGCCGGTCCGTCGACGTTCGAGTCCCGCATTGGCGAGCTCACCCCGCATGGCCGGCCCATCTTGTGCACCGAGTACATGGCTCGCTCCCAGGGCAGCACCATCGAGTCGATCTTGCCAATTGCCAAGCGGCACAACGTCGGTGCGATTAACTGGGGCTTGGTGGCCGGCAAGACGCAGACCTACTTCCCATGGGACTCCTGGCAGCACCCGTATTCGGCGGTCCCCAAATTGTGGTTCCACGATCTGCTGCGTCCGGATGGAACTGCGTTCCAGAACAGCGAATCTCAGACCATCAGGACCCTGAGCGCCTCGACCGCTGGTTAGATCCGACGGTGATGTGATGACTGTCGCCAGGTCGATTCTGCTGTTCGTGCTGGCTGCGCTGTTGGAGATCGGCGGCGCATGGCTCGTCTGGCAGAGCGTCCGTGAACACCGCGACTGGATCTGGGCGGGCTTCGGCGTGATCGCGTTGGGTGCCTACGGGTTTGTCGCCACGTTCCAATCCGATCCGCAGTTCGGTCGCGTGCTGGCTGCTTATGGTGGCGTATTCGTGACCGGGTCGCTGGCGTGGGGCATGGCCCTGGACGGGTTTCGACCCGACCGGTGGGACATCATCGGCGCGGCGGTCTGCCTGGCCGGCGTCGGCGTGATCATGTATGCGCCGCGCGGGCGCTGATCAATCCTTGTGATCGACGATACCCGTCGCGTGCTGTGCGCGGTCTTCATAGGTCCGTCTGGCGCTGTTGTCCATGGTGAGAAACACCGAGTCGTTGCCCATCTTCTTGTTGAGCCACCGGCGGCCGCGATCCGGCAGCAGCGTGGTCAACACGGCGAATGACCGACCCCAACCGGGCACCGACACGCGGGTCTTCGGCTTGTCGAGCACCTTGACAATCGCCGCGGCGATCTCGGCCGGTTCCACCGGCTTCACCGCGGCTGACGGCGACGTGCCCGAGATCATTTCAGTGTTGGTGAAGGTCGGCAGCACCGCCGTGACCTTGATGCCGTGCGGGGAGAACTCGTCTGCCATCGCGGTGGACAGCCCTACTACCGCGAATTTTGTTCCAGCGTAAACGATTTGACCGGGCACCGCGACCACGCCCGCCATCGATGCGATGTTGATGATGTGCCCGCTGTGGCGTTTCACCATCTCGGGCAGTACCAGCTGACAGCCGGTGAGCACTCCGTAGAAGTTCACCTCGATCGAGGAGCGGATCGCCTGCGCGGACTGGTCGAGGAAAGGGCCCACCGGCATGACGCCGGCATTGTTGATCAGCACATCAATGTGCCCGTCGCCATCGGCGCGGGCTTTGCCGAGGAAGGCCGCGAACGACTCCTTGTCGGTCACGTCGAGGGGATGGCCGCTCACCGGGCCCAGGCTGCTGATGCCGGCGACCGCGTTCTCGAGCACGTCGATGTCGCGGTCGCCGATGACCACTCGCGCTCCGCGAGCCAGCAGCGCCTGCGCGGTCGCATACCCGATGCCGCGGGCGGCGCCGGTGATGACGATGGTCTTGCCCCTGATGTTGTCCATGTCGACGGACTTTACAGGTGTCAAATCCGGCCGGGAACCGAGTTCCGACACCGCGCGGAACGCGCCGCGCGGAGTCTGCGGCCGCGATGCGGCCAACGGAGGAGCCCGCAGACGGAGCGATACCGCATAGCTACCTCTCTGCGGCCTGATCAGCCCGACGGGCTGCCTGTTGTGCTTTTGACGCCATCTCTGGTATTTCTAGATGAGATAATGATACTAAACGAATGAAATAGTGCGATTTGGCACAACATCGGTTTGACATCACGGAGAGGGCGTCGATGACGACAGCGTCGCTAGAGCTTCCAGTCAGAGGATTCTCGCTTGGGCACGGCTTCAGTTGGCGTGATCCCGACATCGAGGGCACGTTGATAGTTTCGCAGCCATCGGCCGACCCGCACTTGTGGGCCGAATATTCAGCCGGCGCCCTTCGCAGCTATCGCAAGCACGGAGTGGAGTGCGCACTCGACGTCGAGGCGCTTCGGACCGGCGCCGACACCACCATGTTCGCCGCAGTAGTCGACGATGCCGGAGAAGTAGTAGGCGGTTACCGGGCCAAGGCACTGCGGTCGGCCGACGATTCACACGCGCTCGATGAATGGGCCGGGCAGCCCGGTCAGCAAGCCGTCCGGACGATGATCACCGATCGCGTACCGTACGGCGTGCTGGAAATGAAAGCGGGCTGGGTCACCGATGCTGAAGGCCGAAATCCCTTTCTCACCAGTGCTTTAGCCCGCAGCGGCTTCTATATGATGGTCGTTCTCGATTTCCAGTTTTGCATGTGCACTGCCGCTACGACGACCCTGAACGCTTGGCGCTCGTCGGGATCGGTGGTGGCAGACATTCCGGCGACGCCGTACCCCACCGAAAAATATCGAACCAAGATGCTGTGGTGGAACCGGCGGGATTTCTTCAACCACGCCAAGCCGAAGCAACTCGCCAAGATCGTCGCTGAGACAACGGAATTGCTCCACGAGCAATTCCGCCGGGCTCAGGTCGACGCCGAGCTGTCCACCTTGATCTCGATGACCCGCGCAAAACCATTGCGATCGAACGACTTCGCGGTGGCTGCGCGCTCGCGTCCCTAATGCATTGACAACATCCGCACCGACATTCGAAGGGGTACAACGATGGAAGACAACTCAGAACCCGTGTGGATCATGTTCATCACGGACACCGAAGCTCGCGACAAGCTGCTCAAATACCACTCCGGATCGCAGTGGCAGGTGGACCCCTCCACCGCCGCGGGGCTGATCCTGGTCGGGGCGGCTGTGCGACTGCCTTCCCAGGTCGAAGCCCCACCCGTGCCCGGGATTGGCGGCATGTCCATGCTCTCCGAGAGCGCCTGATTAGCGGAAGGCGTCGAGACCGGTGATCGCTTGACCCAGGATCAGCTGATGCATTTCCGGGGTGCCCTCATAGGTGAGCACAGACTCCAGGTTGACCATGTGCCGGATCACTGGGTACTCCAGCGATATCCCGTTGCCGCCCAGAATCGTTCGTGCAGTTCGGCAGATCTCGATCGCTTCGCGGGTGTTGTTGAGCTTGCCGAAACTGACCTGCTCGGGCCGCAGACCAACAGTGTCCTTGAGGCGTCCCAGCTGTAGCGCGAGCAACAGGCCTTTGTGCAGTTCCACGGCCATGTCCACGAGTTTGGCCTGGGTCAACTGGAATCCGGCGATGGGACGGTCGAATTGGGTGCGCTGGGTGGAGTAGTCCAGGGCGGCCTGCCAGGCGGAGCGCGCGGCGCCCATCGCACCCCAGATGATGCCGTAGCGTGCCTCCGACAGGCATGACAGCGGGCCCTTGAGCCCCTTCACGTCGGGTAGCAGGGCATCATCAGGCAGACGCACGTCGTCGAGTACCAGTTCGCTGGTGATCGACGCCCGCAGCGAGAGCTTGTGATGAATGGTGTTGGCGGAAAAGCCCACCGTAGCGGTGGGGACGATGAAGCCGCGGATCCCGTCGTCGGTGACGGCCCAGACGATCGCGACGTCGGCGACCGAGCCGTTGGTGATCCACATCTTGCGGCCGTTGAGGATCCAGTCCGACCCGTCGCGTCGCGCGCGGGTTGTCATCGACGCCGGGTCAGATCCGGCATCGGGCTCGGTCAGCCCGAAGCAGCCGAGCAGTTCGCCCGCGGCCATGCCCGGCAGCCACTGCTGTTTTTGCTCTTCGGAGCCGAATCTCCAGATCGCGAACATGGCCAGCGACCCCTGCACCGACACCATCGACCGAATACCGGAGTCGGCGGCCTCCAATTCGGTACACGCCAGCCCGTAGTGCACGGCCGAGGACCCGCCGCAGCCGTAGCCCTCCAAATGCATGCCGAGCAGACCGAGTTGGCCGAAGTGCTTGGCAAGCTGGCGAACCGGAAGGTCGCCGATCTCGAACCATTCCGCGATATGCGGGCTGACATGCTCGGCGCAGAAATGGCGGACCGTGTCGCGGACCGCGATCTCGTCGTCGGAGAGCGACGCATCGAGACTGAGCGGGTCGTGCGGGTCGAAGGTAGTCACCCGGCCATCGTAAGACCGCCGCTGACGCCGCCCCGCTGCGGAGGTAGCGTCGCGCTTGTGACGGTCGGCGACCCTGGCCACGGACGCTATACACCGCCGCCCCTGCGACGGCCGGTTGGCTCTGCTGGTCCCTCCGCCGCTGAGCAGGCATGCATCATCGCTGCAGCCAGTAGCGATGGGCCCGGGCGTGGAGCAGCGATGCGGAACAGCCTGAGCGCGAGTGGACTTCCCGAAACTGTGGGAGAAGCCGGATCAATTTGGCTCAACCACAACGGAATTTGCTGGACTGGCCAGGTCGAAATCCTGCGCGACGCCGATGTCGCAATGTACGAGGCGAAAACAACGGGCCGGGCGATTAGTCACCTCACCTCGACACCGTCACTGCTGAGTTGCACGGACGCCGACGACTAAACGCTCGACTGGGACACCCAGCCGAGCGTTTAGCTAGCCGCCAAGCGAGCTGGCGATGTCAGCTGATGCCGACGACCTCTTGGGCGATGGCGGCCACGCGGGTTTGAGCAGCCGACACCACGCGCGGACGGTCCTTGTGGGCCTCTTCGTAGGCCACGATTGCCCGGATATCGTGCGGCGCAGTCAGATCCTTGATCGCGGCCACCGCTTCCGTCTGGTTGAGCTCGTCGTAGTTGGCGATCGGCAGCTCATCGGCAGTGAGAACGCCGGAAGCACCACGTGCCGAGTGGACAACGTCGGCCAGCTGAGCGCTTCCTTGGTCGCGAATGACTTTCTCGGCGGTCTGCAGCGCTGCATCTCGTGCGGCGCCTGCGGCTTTGGCCGCCACGTCGCCGGCGTGCGCGCCGCGGCTGAACAAGTCGTTGAGCGCCGGCCCAGTCGAACGCACTGCTTCCAAGGCCCGGTCCACTCCGCGGGTCGACCAATTGACCGGCAGGTTGACGAGTTTGACCACCGACCCGGCGGCCGCCTGCAGCGGTGTGCGGCGTAGTGCAGCCGGTCCGCCGAGTGCGTCTTCAGCGAGCACGGTGGTGATCCACTCCACCGTCGCGGAGTGCGCGGTCACCAGGCGCGTGGCCAGTTCTTCGATGTCGGATCGCTCCGCGGCGACCGCCAGGGCCTTGATGTAGCGGGAGCGGTCGAGCAACTGGCCTTCCAGGGCGAGGTCGCCCAGCAGCGCCTCGCTGAACGGCTGGGCCTGCTCGGTGAGGGCCTTGACCGCGGCGCCGGCACGGCCCAATAGCGGACCGATCACGTCGGGAAAGCCGCCCAAGTCCCGGATCGCCGACGCGATGGACAGGGCGCGAGCACGCCCATTGGTGGCGTTCTGGGTCAATTCGCGGCGCACTGCCTCTGTTCGGGCTTGGGCAATACGGGTTTCGGCGACTTGGATTTCGGTGTGGGTCAGATCCAGCACCGTGCGCAGCTGCGCAATCAGGGCGCTGGTATCGGCAGTAGTCACTTGCAAACTTCTCCTCGTGATTGGGGGTGGTCGATCGGTGCGTGACGCACCTCGTTGTCGGCTACCCCATCGCGGCAAGAGATAATCGCGCAACGAGGCATCTGACTGATTGCGGCCATCCGCCTGCCGATGTATCGGCGGCCGGACTTCGGCGACCTCGCGTCGGGTCAGTCTTTTCCGCGTGGCGGTGGCTGAACCTCGACGCCGGTTGACACGTGCTCTGGGCCGGAATCCGGGTGTTCGGCCGGCAGTCGGCCGCGGAATCGGGCCGCCTCGCTCGACGTGTGATTGCCTATCCGCCGTTCCGCGCCGTGGTAGGGGTCTGGTTTCGGGCGCGGCTTACCGCCGGGGAGCGCCAGCCGGAAGATGGTGCGATGCACCGAGAACCACTGTTTTGAGAACCGACCGGTGTTGTACGGCAACTCGTAGCGCTCGCAGATGTCCTTGATCTTCGGGGCGATCTCGGAGTATCGACTGCTTGGCATGTCGGGATAGAGGTGATGCTCGACTTGATAACTCAAGTTGCCGCTGACGAGGTGAAACAGTGAGCTGCCCTCGATGTTGGCCGCGCCCACCAACTGGCGCACGTACCAACCGCCGCGTGTCTCGTCCTTCGCCTCTTCTTCACTGAAGGTGTAGGTCTGATCCGGAAAGTGGCCGCAAAAGATGATGGCGTGCGCCCACACATTACGGATCAAATTGGCCAGCGCATTGGCGGCAAGGGTACGCACAAATGTGCTTTCCACGCCGGGCAGAACCCGGTCCGCAAAATTTGCCGTCGTCCCGAGGCGGCCTGTGCTCGAAATCCGGCGAATTCGTCGGCCGATACGGGATTGCGCGGGTTGATCGATGCGGCCGCGCCGGGCCAGTTGCGCGAGTGCGAATGCGCCGGCACTGATCGCCGGCCAGCCGATGTAGTCCTTTCGAATCTGCGCCCTTGCCTTACCGCTGATGCCTTTGAGGTCTTTGCGCACCTCCGACCACGACTTCTCACCGGCGCGCACCGCCTGAAAATTGATATCGTGCACCGCCACACCCCACTCGAAAAGGACAGTGAGCAGCAGGTTGTACAGCGGTTGGCCCAGCCAGGCCGGGTGCCATTTCTGCTCGGGATCAATGCGCATGATCTCGTAGCCGAGGTCGCGGTCCTTGCCGCGAATATTGGTGTAGGTGTGATGGACATAGTTGTGCGAGTGCTTCCAGGACTGCGCGGTCGAGGCGGTGTCCCAGTCCCACACCGATGAATGGATATCGGGATCGTTCATCCAATCCCATTGACCGTGCATCACGTTGTGGCCGATCTCCATGTTTTCCAAGATCTTGGCCATCCCCAGGCACGCGGTGCCCAGCACCCACGCGGTTTTCGACCGCGACGCCAGCAACAGCACGCGACCGAGGACCAAGATTTGGCGCTCAACGGAAATCACCGTCTTGATGTAATGGCGATCTCGGTCGCCAAGGTCGGCGAACACCTCATCATGAATCGCGTCGAGTTCTTTGGCGAGCTTTTCGAGTTCCTGTTCGCTGAGTCGAGCGAGCGGGCTTTCCACAGTTGTTGTCACGGGTTTCCTTTCGTTCAGAGTTCGATTTCGACATCGCCTTCGGCGGTGTTGATGCAGATCCGGACGTCCTGCTCGGTGGGTTCGGTGACCTCGCCGGAGCGCAGATCGCGTAGCTTGCCCGACTTCAACGTCCCGACGCAGGTATGGCAGATCCCGATACGGCAGCCGTACGCAAGGCTGAGACCGGCTTTCTCGCCGGCTTCCAAAATTGGCGTGCCGCCGTCGCATTCAGTCGTTGTCTCGCTTCTAAGGAAGGACACTTCCCCTCCTTCGCCTCCACCCCCATCACCGCTGATCTTCGGCTGAAACCGTTCGAAGTGCAGGCGCTCGGGATTGCCGTTGTCATCCCAGTGCTCGATGAGCGCATCAAGCAGTTCGCCGGGGCCCGAGCAGAACGCCTCGCGTTCGCGCCAGTCGGGGCACATTTCGTCCAGGTCGCTCGGCGACATTCGGCCGCGCTCCGCGGTGAGTCGCAAATCCAGCCGCAGGTGCTCGTGGCGTCCGTCGAGGTCTTCCAGTACGGGCAGGAACATGACCTGGTCGCGCGTGCGGACGGAATGGATGACCACCACGTCGTCGAGCTCTTTGCGACGATCCAGGCTGCGCAGCATGCTGATGATCGGCGTGATGCCGCTACCGGCGCTGATGAACAGCATTTTGGGTGGCACCGGTTCGGGAAGGGTGAAGACTCCTTCCACTTCGCCGAGCCGCACCACGTCGCCGGGCTGAATCTTCTCCACCAAATACGGCGAGACGACGCCGCTGTCCACTTTCTTGGGTGTGACGCTGATCAGGCCATCGTCGGGCGCCGGATCGGAGGTGAGCGAGTAGGCCCGCCAGTGGTAGCGGCCGTCGATGACCAAGCCGAGCCGCACATACTGTCCCGGCTTGTGGCCCGCCCACTCGTATCCGGGACGAATCAGCACGCTGGCCGCTTCCGAGCCCTGCGGCTCCACGCGCTCGACCTTCCCCCGCAACTCCTTGGTCGTCCACAACGGGTTGACCATCTCGAGGTAATCGTCGGGACGCAGCGGGCTGAACAGATGCCGTACGGCCCGCAGGATCAGCCGGCGACCCCATGGGACCGGAGGTTGAGCACCGCGTTCTGCCATGGTCGGAAGTGTTCACACCCGTGCACTGAGTTAAACATTTTGTCTTTTTTATGCCAATCACCAGCAGAATTTGGGATATTGGCGTGTGGACGTAATGGAACAAGCGTTCACCCAAAGCGGAACAGCGGCCGGTTGGCGCCGCAGTGGCCATGACGTGCCGCCTGCCCGGTAGCCTCACTCGCATGATGCCTCCGCGACGCGGTCTGGTGTGGTTCGGCATCGATGCGGCCTGCGTGTTGGTGTTCTGTGCCGCAGGGCGGCGCAGTCACGACGAGGGGCTCGACATCGCCGGCATCGCCACCACCGCGTGGCCCTTTTTGAGCGGGACCAGCCTCGGGTGGTTGGCGGCGCAGGCCTGGCGCCGTCCGACGGCATTGTTTCCCACCGGAGTCGTGGTGTGGGTGTGCACGGTCGCCGTGGGGATGCTGCTGCGCAAAGCAACCTCCGCGGGCGTAGCGGGCAGTTTCGTGGTGGTGGCCTCAGCGGTGACCGCGCTGCTGTTGCTGGGCTGGCGAGCGTTGGCCCGGCTCACTCGGCGCGCAGAGCCCTCCAAAAGGCGGGCGTGACCTATGGCCCGCACCGACAACGACACGTGGGATCCAGCCACCAGCGTCGGAACCACCGCCACCTTGGTGGCGACAGCGAGGGCGCTGGCGACCAGAGCTGGGTTGATCAATGACCCGTTCGCCGAGCCGCTGGTACGCGCCGTGGGCCTGGACTTTTTCACAAAAGTGGCCAGCGGTGAAGTGGCCCTCAGCGACCTCGGTGACAACAACGGATTCGCCCTGCTGACCGATCTATTCGCGGTCCGCACCCGCTTCTTCGACAACTTCCTCACCGATGCCGGTCGGGCCGGCATTCGACAAGCGGTGATCCTGGCGTCGGGGCTCGACGCCCGGCCTTATCGGCTGTGGTGGCCGGCCGGGAGCACCGTGTACGAAATCGATCAGCCGCAGGTGATCGACTTCAAAACCCACACCCTGCGCGGTTTGGAAGCGACGCCGAGCACCAACCGACGCGCGGTGGGCGTCGACCTTCGGCGGGACTGGCCAGAGGCATTGCTGCGCATTGGCTTCGACGCCACTGAGCCCACCGTGTGGATCGCCGAAGGGCTATTCATCGGGTTTCTGCCGCCGGTCACCCAGGAGCGGCTGCTGCACCACGTCACTGCGTTGAGCGCCCCCGGCAGCCGGGCGGCCGCCGATTATCTGCCGGGCCACCAACACCCGGTGGCGAGCCAGGAACACGTTCTGGCGGATCGCTGGCGGCAGTTTGGTTTCACCGGTGATATGGCCGACCTCGTTTATCCAGATGAATACCGCGACGCCGCCGAGTCGCTGGCCGCGCTGGGCTGGAGAACCACGGTGGCCGCGCTCGGGGACCTGTTCACCGCTACCGGGCTGCCGAGCTTGCGTCGTCAGGACTTCACCATAGCGCCCGTGGCCGGTCGCTATGTCCGCGCGATTTTGACATAGCAGCGCCGGAATGTGGCTGACCACGAGACGTTAGGTATGTAGTGATGCCCCCAGCACGCCAGCCCATCGCGCCGCACGAGCTTCGTTTCGTTGCGGTGACGCAGGACGATCCAAGGGCCCAGCCTCTGCTCGATGAGCTGGCCGTCGAATATGCGCAGCGCTACGAAAGCACGCCGCAGGCTGTCATGACGTGGTTGACGGCGGTCCCGATTGCGGAGTTCGCGCCGCCCGACGGCGGCTTCGTCATCGGCGAAATTGACGCCGTCGCGGTCACCGGTGGCGCGTTCCAGCGGTTCGACGACAACACGGCCGAGCTCAAGCGGATCTGGACCGACCGCACACACCGCCGCCGCGGATTCGCGACGGCGCTGTTGGCTGAGCTCGAAGCCGCAATTGCCGGCCGCGGCTATCAACGGATCTACCTGACGACGGGCAACCGCCAACCTGAGGCCGAGATGCTCTATGAATCAGCCGGTTACACAAGACTTTCCGAGCCACTGCCGTCGCGGGGACCGGTCTTTCCGATCGCCTTCGCCAAGGACCTGACATGATCCGCGCCGGCGACGATGCAGTGGGGGCACGCCCCCTCGCCGCTAAGCGGCTGGGGGTACCCCCACCCGCTTGCGGGGGAGAGCGGCGCTAATGACCGAAGTGCTGCACCTGGGCGTCGCACTTGACGGCTACGGCTGGCACCCGCAAGCCTGGCGGACCACACTGGCCGCCCACCCGACGAGTCAATCGGTGCTCAGCGGCCGGTACTGGGCCGGCCTGGCCGCCACCGCTGAGCGCGGCCTGTTGGACTTTCTCACCATCGACGACACCCTGATGCCGCAGCCCGGACGGCGCGAGGAGATCTCGCCGCGGCGGCTGGCCGGTCGCGGCGATGCCGTCTTGGTCGCTGCGCGCATCGCCCCGCTCACCCACCACATCGGGCTGATCCCGGTGGCAACCGTTACCCATACCGAGCCGTTCCACGTCTCCAAGGCCATCGCCACCCTGGACCACGTGTCGCACGGGCGGGCGGGATGGCAGCCGCGGGTGAGCTCAACCGCCCACGAGGCCGCGCTGTTCGGACGCCGCCAGGCCCCCATCGATGCCGACGAGCTGTTCGAGGAGGCCGCCGACGCCGTCGAGGTGGTGCGCCGGCTGTGGGACAGCTGGGAGGATGACGCGATCATCCGCGACACGGCGACCGGGCGTTACATCGATCGGAACAAACTGCACTACGTCGACTTTCGGGGTAGATACTTTTCGGTGAAGGGCCCCTCGATCACGCCGCGTCCACCGCAGGGGCAGCCGGTGGTGGCGGCGCTGGCCCATGCGCCACGTATCTACGAATTCGCCGCGGCCAGTGCGGATCTCGTGTTCATCACTCCGACAGATGATGCGTCGCTCGCCACCATCCTCGCTGAGGTCAACGCGGCCGGCGGACGAGCATGTGAAGGTCTATGTCGACGTAGTGGTGACGTTCGGCGGCGACACCGACTTCGGTTCTGACGCACTAATTTTCGGCGGCAGTGCATCCGACGTGGTCGACCTGTTATTGGGTTGGCAGCGGTGGGGCATCGACGGTGCGCGGCTGCGGCCGGCCGTCAACGCCACCGATCTGCCGGCGATCGTCGACGAGGTGGTGCCACTGCTGCAGCGCGCCGGGCGGTTTCGCACCGCGTATCGCGATGGCGAGACGCTGCGTCAGCGACTCGGCCTGCCGACCGCGACCGAATCGGTATGCGAAGGTGAACTGATGCGCGCCGGCGACGATGCAGTGGGGCACGCCCCCACAAGTGGGAGGTACCCCCACCCGCTTGCGGGGGACGAAGCGATGAGGAGGAGCGGCGCAATGACTGAAGTCCCGCTGTCGATCCTGGACCTGTCGCCGATCAGTGCCGGTAGCGACGCCGCATCAGCGCTGCACAACACGGTCGAGCTGGCGCAACGCGCAGAGCAGTGGGGGTATCGGCGGTTCTGGATCGCCGAACATCACTTCGTCGGCGTCGCCAGTTCGGCGCCCGCCGTGCTGATCGGGCAGATCGCGGCCGCTACCAACACGATTCGGGTCGGAGCGGCTGCGGTCCAGCTGGGTCACACCACTGCCGCAGCGGTGGTCGAGAGCTTCGGGATGCTCGACGCCTTCTATCCCGGGACGCATCGACCTTGGCCTGGGCCGGGGGCAGCGACGCGACAGCGGATTCAAGCCCAAGCCGCCGTCGGCCAAGAACCGTCCGCCGCGACAATGGCGTGAAGTCGACGGAGTGGTGATCCCGTTGCCGTTCGACCTGCGTGGGTTGCTCGACACCGAGCGGGTGCTGGCGACGATGGGGGTGCTGCAGCAGCCGGAGGCCGTGGCGCCCGACTTCGCCGATCAACTCGGCGACATCCTGGCCATGCTGGACGGTTCGTACGAGGTCGACGGTTTCGACGTGCACGCTGTGCCGGGCGAGCGATGCGGACTGAGGCCGTGGATCTTTGGCAGCACCAGGGGTCAGAGTGCGCGATTGGCCGGCGCGCACGGCTTGCCGTTCGTGGCGAGCTATCACATCACCCCGGCGACTGCGCTGGAGGCCATCGACGCCTACCGCGACACGTTCGTCCCGTCAGCAGCACTGCAGCAGCCGTACGTGGTGGTGTCCGCCGACGTCGTCGTCGCCGAGGACAGCGCCACCGCAAAACGACTGGCAGCCGGGTACGGACATTGGGTGTACTCCATCCGCACCGGTGTAGGTGCGGTGCCCTACCCGCGTCCCGACGATTGCGGTCCGCTGCCCGACGAAGCGTTGCCGGTGGTCAAGGACCGGCTGGAGACGCAATTCGTCGGCGACCCCGGCGAGGTCGCCGAGAGGCTGTCGGCGCTACAACGACTGACCGGCGCCGACGAGCTCGTCGTCACGTCGGTGACCCATGACCACCATGACCGGCTCCGCTCCCACGAACTGCTGGCCCAGCGCTGGGGAATCGGCACATGAGCATACGGGAAGGCAAGCACCGCAAGCCTATCCATCTGGCTGCCCACTTCCCGGGAGTCAACGCCACTACCGTGTGGACCGATCCAGCGGCGGGCAGCCAGATCGACTTCGACTCGTTCGTCCACTTGGCCCGCACGGCCGAACGGGGGCTGTTCGACTTCTTATTTCTGGCCGAAGGTCTGCGGCTGCGCGAGCATCGGGGCCAGATCTACGACCTCGACGTGGTGGGCCGGCCGGACACCTTCACCGTGCTGGCGGCCCTGGCCGCGGTCACCGATCGTCTCGGCTTGACCGGAACCATCAACACCACGTTCAACGAGCCCTTCGAGGTTGCAAGGCAATTCGCCACGTTGGACCATCTTTCCGACGGGCGCGCGGGCTGGAACATCGTGACCTCGTCGGACGCCTTCACCGGCGAGAACTTCCGGCGCGGCGGCTTCCTCGAGCATGCCGCCCGCTACCGGCGGGCCGAGGAGTTTCTCCTCGTGGCGCGCGAATTCTGGCGAAGCTGGGCCGCCGACGCCGTACGGGCCGACATTGAGGCCGGAACCTACGTCGATCCCGGCCGGGTCGGAGCGGTTGACCATCACGGCCCCCACTTCGACGTGCGGGGAGTCGCAACGCTGCCGGCCGGACCGCAGGGGGATCCGATTCTGTTGCAGGCCGGCGACTCCGACGAGGGACGAAACTTCGGCGCCCACTACGCCGATGCTCTGTTCACCCTGCACGGATCGTTGGAAGACGGCCGCCGCTACTACGCTGACGTGAAAGGCCGCGCTGCCTCCTTCGGGCGAAATCCAAACGAGCTCAAGGTTTTCCCGGCGGCGACCTTCGCTCTTGGCGACACTGCTGACGAGGCCGAAGATAAGGCGAGGCACATTCGCCGCCAGCAGGTCAGCGGCCCGACGGCGATTGCGATGCTTGAGCGGGTCTGGGGCCGCGACCTGTCCGACTACGACCCCGACGGCCCACTGCCGCAAGACGATCCGACCGGCGAAACCGGCATCACCCAGGGTCGCGTCAGCCACGGCAACCCAGTCGAGGTGGCTCGCCGTTACCGTGAACGCGCTGAGGCCGAGAATCTCTCGATCCGCGAGCTGATCATCGCCGTCACCAGCCGCGAGCAGTTCGTCGGAACTGCCACGCACATCGCCGACGAGATAGACCGCTACATCCAGGCCGACGCCTGCGACGGGTTCATCTTCGTGCCGCACCTGACCCCGCAGGGCCTTGACGAATTCGTCGACCAGGTCGTTCCGCTACTGCAGGAACGTGGCGCGTTCCGCACCGAGTACGACGGCAAGACCCTGCGGGACCATCTCGGGCTGACTGTAAAGGTCTAGCCGGCCATGAATTCGTTGTAGGCCGACTCCAGATCCGGCGACAGCACCGTGGTGTTGCACTGGCGCTGGGTGTCACCGATGGGCGCCAGAATGCCGCGTAACTCGACGTACTCCTGCGGGTGTGCGGTGAAGTAGTTACGCAGATCGGTTTCCGCTTGCGGGCGCGGCTCGCTCTTCGCCGCCGTCACCACCGCATTCGCGCCCGGGTGACTGCCGAGGTACTGGTTGGCCGAACCCGTCACCGAGCTGACCGTGCCGGCCACTCCGGCCGCACTGCAGTCCGGCGCCGCCAACGCTGTCGGGGCGGCAATCGTGGTACTCGCCAGACCGGCGAGCAAACAGTAGCCGGCGGCTTGCCGACGCGCGTTTCTACCACTGAATTTCGTCATTGTTTGCTTCCTAGAGGTCGCACATTGATTACAGGTTGCCGATACCCAAAGCCCAAAATACGCGAAGGCGACCGGGCGCGACGTGTGCTGAAAGCCGCGGAAACCGTTAAGGGCGAGGTGCATTAGGCACCGGATGTGAACTACGTCGCACATGGGGCCGGTTACGATAAGGAATCGGCGAGAGCCGGGCCCGATTTCTTAAAATACGCGTGCGTCTCTTAATTTATCGTGACGTGCAGTGTGATCGAATCGTGATCCTGGCTATAGCGCCAGCGCGGTCGCCTGTTGGGCGGCGTCGCGGATCGAGCCGCGCCACATGTCGCCGTGGCCGGGCAGCAGCACCTCGGTGTCCAGCAGCGCCAGCGCCGCCAGGCTGCGAATGCAGCCGTCCTGGTCGTGGCTGAACAAGGCGGGCAGCAGCTGCGGCCCGGAGTGCGCCAACAGCGGATGCCCGGTCACCAGCGCGTCGCCGCTGGCCAGGACGCCGTCGACCAGATACGAGCAGTGACCGCCGGTGTGGCCGGGAGTGGGGATGGCCATCGGGTGTCCGGGCAACTGCGCGGCCACCTCGGCGGTCAGCGGCTGTGCGGTCGGGATGCCCTCGCGGCTCAGCCCGCCGTCGCGCACGAGGTGGGCGGCCCACAACGCCCATCGGGGCCGCCAGAGGCGCAGCGCGACGTCGACCGGCGAGGCCTGCTCCAGATACTCCCGCTTGGCATGACCGACCTCGTCCGCGTGGCAGTAGACCGGTGTGCCATGGGTTTTGGCGAACCAGATCGCCGAACCCAAGTGGTCGATGTGGGCGTGTGTGAGCAAGATCGCGAGCACGTCACCCGCCTCGTACCCCAGCTGGCGCAGCGAGGTCAGCACGTCGTCGCGGTCACCGGGATATCCGGCGTCGATCAGCATGACCCCGCTGTCGTCGGTGACCAGTAGCCAGTTCACCGCCCCGCCCTGGACGAGATGCACGGTCTCGGTAACGGCATTCAACACCGGTGCCATGCCCGAGAGTCTAGGCACCGGGCTCGCGATCGCCGCGGTGGAGTAGAAACGACATCGTGGCTGAACTCAAACTTGGATATAAAGCATCGGCGGAACAATTCGCGCCGCGGGAACTCGTGGAGCTCGCCGTGGAGGCCGAAGCGCACGGTATGGACAGCGCGACGGTCAGCGATCACTTCCAGCCGTGGCGGCACGAGGGCGGGCATGCGCCGTTCTCGTTGGCCTGGATGACGGCGGTGGGTGAGCGCACCAAGCGATTGGTGCTGGGCACGTCGGTACTGACTCCGACGTTTCGCTACAACCCGGCCGTCATCGCCCAGGCGTTCGCGACGATGGGTTGCCTGTACCCGGATCGCATCTTCCTCGGTGTGGGCACCGGAGAGTCGCTCAACGAGATCGCGACCGGCTACGAGGGCGAGTGGCCCGAGTTCAAGGAGCGCTACGCCCGGCTGCGCGAATCGGTTCGGTTGATGCGCGAGCTGTGGCTCGGTGACCGGGTCGACTTCGAGGGAGAGTACTACCACACCAAGGGCGCCTCGATCTATGACGTGCCGCAGGGCGGCATCCCGATCTACATCGCCGCGGGCGGGCCGCAGGTGGCCAAGTACGCCGGCCGCGCGGGCGACGGCTTCATCTGCACATCCGGCAAGGGCGAGGAGCTGTACAAGGACAAGCTCATCCCGGCCATGAAGGAGGGCGCGGAGGCGGCGGGCAAGAATCCGGACGACATCGACCGGATGATCGAGATCAAGATCTCCTACGACACCGATGCCGACCTGGCGTTGGAAAACACCCGCTTCTGGGCGCCGCTGTCGCTGACCGCCGAGCAGAAGACCAGCATCCACGACCCGCTGGAGATGGAGAAGGCGGCCGACGAGCTGCCGATCGAGCAGGTCGCCAAACGCTGGATCGTGGCCTCCGATCCCGACGAAGCGGTCGCGAAGGTCAAGGACTACGTCGACTGGGGCCTCAACCATCTGGTATTCCATGCGCCCGGTCACGACCAGCGCCGGTTCCTGGAACTTTTCCAGAAGGACCTCGAGCCCCGATTGCGGCGGCTGGGCTGAACCGCCGCGTGCCCAGTTCCAGCATTTACATCGCAGCGCCGGAGGGCAATACCGGCAAGTCAGCGATCGCACTGGGTATCTTGCATCGGCTGGCCGCCACCGTCGCCAGAGTCGGCGTTTTCCGGCCGATCACGCGCTCCGGGGACGGCCGCGACTACATCCTGGATCTGTTGCTGGCGCACACCACCGCAGGCTTGCCCTACGAGCGCTGCATCGGTGTGAACTACCAGCAGCTGCACGCCGATCGTGATGCCGCCATCGACGACATCGTCGATCGGTATCACGCGATGGCCGCCCAATGCGATGCGGTCGTCGTCGTCGGCAGCGATTACACCGATGTGGCCAATCCCGCCGAGCTGGGTGTGAACGCGCGTATCGCGGTCAATCTCGGTGCGCCGGTGGTGCTGGCGGTACGGGCCACGAACCGCAGCGTCGAGCAAGTCGTGCACGCCGTCGAGGTGTGCCTGGCGGAACTGAACACCCAGCACGCGCATACTGCTGCGGTAATCGCCAATCGTTGCCCACCGGCTCAACTGACCGCGATCAGCCAAGCGCTGCGTCCGCTGGCCCCGAAGACGTATGCCGTGCCTGACGACCCACTGCTGGTGGCGCCGACGGTAGCCGATCTGCAGAACGCAGTGAACGGGACATTGGTCAGCGGTGACACCGCGCTGCTGAGCCGTGAAGCGATGGGTGTGGTGGTCGCCGGCATGACGGCCGACCACGTGTTGGAACGGCTGAGTGAGGGCGCGGCAGTGGTCACGCCCGGCGACCGCTCGGACGTGGTGCTGGCTGTGGCCAGCGCCCATGCCGCCGAAGGGTTTCCGTCGCTGTCGTGCATCATCCTCAACGGCGGGTTCGAGTTGCATCGGTCGATCGGCGCGCTGGTGGCCGGGCTGCGGCTGCGGCTGCCGATTATCGCCACCACACTGGGCACCTTTGACACCGCCAGCGCCGTGGGGTCGGTCCGCGGCCGCCTCACTGCGACGTCACAGCGAAAAATCGACACTGCTTTGGAGCTGATCGAGAACCACGTCGATCTCGCGGATTTGTTGGCGCAGTTGGCGATCCCCATCCCGAGGGTGACCACGCCCCAGATGTTCACCTACCAGCTGCGTGAACGGGCGCGGTCGGATCGCAAGTGCATCGTGCTTCCCGAGGGCGACGACGACCGGATCCTTAAATCTGCCGGCCGGCTGCTGCAGCGCGGAATCGCCGACTTGACCATCCTCGGCGACGAGAGTCAGATCCGTTCCCGCGCAGCCGAACTCGGTGTCGACTTGAACGATGCTGCGGTATTCAATCCGCGCACCAGCGATGTGTCCGACCGGTTCGCCGAGCAGTACGCCCAGCTGCGCGCCGCCAAGGGTGTCACCGTCGAGCAGGCCCGGGAGATCATGCACGACGTGTCGTATTTCGGCTCCATGCTGGTTCACAACGGCATGGTTGACGGCATGGTGTCCGGTGCGGCGCACACCACCGCGCACACTGTTCGCCCGGCGTTGGAGATCGTCGGCACCGCGCCGGGTATTTCGACGGTGTCCAGCGTCTTCTTGATGTGCCTGCCGGACCAGGTGCTGGTCTATGGGGATTGCGCGATCGTCCGTGATCCGACAGTCGAGCAGCTTGCCGACATCGCGATCAGCTCCGCACAGACCGCTGCGCAATTCGGCATCGAGCCGCGAGTCGCCATGCTGTCTTACTCGACCGGCGAATCAGGCACGGGTGCCGACGTCGACAAGGTCAGAGAGGCAACCGGATTGGTGCGCAGTCGGGCACCGCAGGTGCTGGTCGAGGGTCCGATCCAGTACGACGCCGCGGTGGACCCCTCTGTTGCGGCCACGAAGATGCGCGACTCACCCGTCGCCGGCCGGGCCACCGTGCTGATCTTTCCTGACCTGAACGCGGGCAACAACGCGTATAAGGCGGTGCAGCGCAGTGCCGGGGCGATCGCGATCGGTCCGGTGCTGCAGGGTTTGAACAAGCCGGTGAACGACCTGTCCCGCGGAGCCCTGGTTGAAGACATCGTCAACACTGTCGCGATCACCGCGATCCAGGCGCAGGGTGCAGATGACTAGGCCCCGCACTGTATTGGTGCTGAACTCCGGTTCATCGTCGCTGAAATATCAACTGATCGAACCCGATTCGGGTGAATCACTGGCAGAAGGCGTCGTCGAGAAGATCGGTGAGCCGTCGTCGATTGTCACCGACCATGGCGTGGCGCTGCGGGTGGCCTTCGAGGAGCTGGCCGAGGACGGTGTCGATCTGAAGGCCTGCGGGCTGGTCGCGGTTGGCCACCGGGTAGTGCACGGTGGGGCAACGTTTTATCAGCCGACCGTCGTTGACGACGCGGTGATCGCCAAGCTCAAGCAGTTGTCGCCGTTGGCCCCGTTGCACAATCCGCCCGCTATCCAGGGTATCGAGGTGGCCCGAAAGATGCTGCCGGATGTGCCGCATATTTCAGTGTTCGACACCGCGTTCTTTCACAATCTGCCGGCGGCGGCGGCGACGTACGCGATCGACCGTGAGCTGGCTGAGAAGTGGCGGATCCGCCGCTACGGATTCCATGGCACCTCGCACCAGTACGTCAGCGAACAGGCCGCGGCTTTCTTGGGTCAGCCGTTGGGGGACCTGAATCAGATCGTGCTGCATCTGGGTAACGGCGCATCGGCGTCGGCGATCGCCGGCGGTCGCCCCGTGGACACCTCGATGGGGTTGACCCCGTTGGAGGGGCTTGTGATGGGTACTCGCAGCGGCGACATCGACCCCGGCATCGTCAGCTACCTGTACCGTGAGGCCAAAATGGGTGTCGACGACATCGAGTCGATGCTCAACCGCGACTCCGGGTTGCTGGGCCTGGCCGGCGAACTAGACTTCCGCCGCTTGGCGGAGATGATCGAATCTGGCGACGAATCAGCGCAATTGGCCTATGACGTGTTCATTCACCGGCTACGGAAGTACATTGGCGCGTATCTGGCCATTTTGGGCCGCACCGACGCGGTGACCTTCACCGCGGGTGTCGGGGAAAACGCCACCGAGGTTCGTCAGGACGCGTTGACCGGGTTGGCCGCGCTCGGCATCGAGATCGACGAGCAGCGAAACTCACAGGCTGCCAAGGGTGCTCGGCGGATTTCCACCGACAACTCGCCGATCGCCGTGCTGGTAGTCCCGACCAACGAGGAGTTGGCGATCGCCCGCGATTGCCTACGAGTGATCGGCTGACACGCCGCACGCCGACGTTAAGGAACCAAGCCGGCGAGCAGTTCGGCCCCGACACCCGTGAGGAGTTGATCGGTAGGTCGCCGCCGGTGAGCGAGATTGGCAGACCCAGGTCGGTCAGCAAACTGCTCAACAGGGGCACCACGTCCAGCGTCGGGTCGCTGTTCAGCAGGGTGGGCAGATCGGACGACACCGGCGCGATCCTGCCGAGCACCGCTAATAGGTCCTGCGACAGGTCGTAGTCGAAGGTCGGCACGGCGCCACCGGTGACTTCGGGGATGGGTATGTCCAACCCGAGGCTGCTGGGCAGAAGCGCCTCGAGCGTTCCAATTTTCGACGAAAACTTTGATGTGTGTTCATGGCATGTTTCATCGAGGGCACTAGCCAGCGCTAGCTGAGTGGACGTGGGGCGGCGCTCAGAGGAAGCCCAAGTCGCGGCGCCCAGCCCCAACCGATGGCGTGGGGTCGGTCTGCAGCGTCTTGGATAGCAGCTCGTAATAGACGTCGCGGAAGTCGGTGGTGGGTTTGAGATCGCCGTTGTCGAGATCGGTCAGGCTGGGCTCGTCGCCATAGAAGCCGCCCTTGACGGGCTCACCGGCGACAAACACGGGACCGGCGGTGCCGTGATCGGTGCCCTGCGAGGCGTTGGCCTTCACCCGTCGCCCGAACTCGGAATATGCCAGCAGCACAACATTTTTGCCGTACCGGTCACCGGCCATCTGCTGAAGGAACGGGGTCACGGCTTCATCGAGGGTCTGCAGCTGACGCTGCTGGGACTCGCGCTCGTTGGCGTGCGTGTCGAATCCGCCCAGCTGCACCGCATACACCCTGGTGGGTGCCCCCGCTTGAACCGCCGACGCAACCATGCCGAGCTGGCCGGCCAGTGAATTGTGTTTCCCACCCTTCTCACTGGACGGTTTGAGCCTGCCGAAGGTGGTGTCGGTAGTGCGGGTGGCGCGGTAGGCGTCGCAGACCGCCGCCATCGCCGGAGTGTCGTTGGGATCGTCGGCGCCGAGCGCATCCATCGTCGCGGCGAACCGGTCCACCGCATCAGGCTTTTCGGATGCGGAAAGCGCTGCTGCCGTGCATTTCTCACCTACGGCCAGCGGCGGAAGGACGGAGCCGATGTTGACCGCACGCAGCGGATCGTTACTGGTGGCATCTAGCCATCGACCGATCCAACCGGTCGATACGGGTTCGGCCGGCGACGCGGTCTGCCAGATGTCCATCGAGCGGAAGTGACTGTGGTCGGGCTGCGGGTAGCTCGCGCCTCGCACGATGGCGAGCTTCCGGTTGTTCCATTGCTGAGCCAGACCTTTGAGTGCCGGGTTCAGTCCCAGCTGACCGTCTAGGTTCAGTACTTCGCCTGGCGCGTAAGCCAATTCGGGGCGGGCGTCGTGGTAGGCGTTGTCGGCGTAGGGGATCACGGTGTTGATCCCGTCGTTGCCGCCGTACATGGTGAGAATCACCAGCACGCCGCTGCCCTCGGCCAGTGGCCGCTGCTGGGATTCCCGCATCAGGTCCGGCCAGCTGACGGCGCAGGCGCTCGACAGCAGACCGGCCGCGCCAACACCGGCGCTGGCGAGCAGAAACTTGCGGCGATTCAGTTCAGGCATCGGCATTCTCGCTAAGACGTCAGGTATTCGGGGGTGTTGACGGCCACGGCGACCAGCTGGGCTGGCTTGCTTACCAACGGTTGCAGGGCCTTCACAGTCCGGTCCGACCACGCGCCGACGCCGATCAGGTATCCGACGGCGTCGATCCGGTCGTCGGCAGCGGCTTCTTCGACGGTGGACAGGTCACCGGCGCGGGCCAACTGGCTCACGGCGCGCATCCGCACATCGGCGCTGGCGGTCGACATCCAGACCCGGCCGTGCGGCCATCCGCCGACGTCAGGCGGGTAAAACGGTCGCTGGCCCAGCGCTCGCAGCGTGCCGTCGACCATCTTCAGCCGTGCCGGGGCGTCCATCGGAACCCGCAGTGTGCGGATCACCCCGACAAGCCACTCGACCGGTGTGTTGACAATGGCGGCCCGGCCACCGATGAATTCGTCGTCGGTGAGGATCGCTCGGGTCAGGGCCTTCAGGTCGCGGTGCGGCCCATAGGCGGTCACCAACCGGTCGAGTGCCTGTGGCGACGGCGGAGTGTCCGACGCCAGCTGCTGCCATAGTCGGCTGGCAACGTACTGCTGTGATTTGGGTTGACCCAGCACCACGTCGCAGAACCCACCCGCGTCGAAATTCCGGGTGACCCCGAAAATCGTTTTCGCCGTGCGGTCGTGGCGCTTGGGCACCAGCGATGGCTCGCCGCCGGGCTTAATCACCCAGCCGGTCAGTGCGCGGGCGCCATTTCGGACATCGTCTTCGGTGTAGCCGTCGCCATGTCCGAGCGTGAACAGCTCCATGAATTCGCGGGCCAGGTTCTCGTTCGGGGCTTTGGCGGTGTTGCTCTGCCCGTCCAGCCAGTGCAGCATGGCGGCGTCGGTCAGCATGGCATACGCGAGCGTGCGGAAATCTCCGAGGGACATGCTGCGCAGTTTGCGGTTCTGCTCCGCCATGTACGCGGCGGTCCGCACCTTCTCGGCGGAGGTAGCAAAGTAGTTGTGCCACAACAAGGCCAGCTTTTCGTGAAGGGGCTGCTGGACGGCGACCATGCGGCGCAACCACCAATGCGACAGCTCGGTCATCTGTTCGGTGAGCCGCTGGTTGTACTCCTTGCGGTCCGCGACCGTCGCTCCCTTTCCGGGGCCGCGCAGGGTGGGCAACGTCGGCATCGGTGTCGCCCGTGCGCCGGGGTCCGCCTCAGGGTCAGCACCCAGCGCGGAGTCGACGTAATTCGACCAATTTTTGGCAGCCACGGCGTCAACCTGTGGGCCGGTTACTCCAAAACCGGTCCGCCGCAGGACGCGCGCGGTGGTGATCCACCCATCTGACTGGCCGGCCATGGCATAACTGTGCCTGACTTTTCTTGCGATTTGCTTGCGGCCCCGCTCACGAATTGATTTCGGTTGGCTGAGGATTTGCTAGACCCCCTGCGGCGCGCCAGTTGTGGATGGCGGGATTCGCGTCCTGCAGATGCGTGCAACTGTGCTCGGTATCAGCGAACCATTCGTTGGCAGCGAGGCATTGGCGCGTGGGCTACTGAGTCGCCATCAGTTGCGGACTCAGTACCGAGCCGTCCTGCCAAACGTCTACCTGCCGAAACAGACACAGCCAACCCTGGGGCACCGTATTGCCGCGGCGTGGCTGTGGTCGGGCCGGCGGGGCACCATCGCTGGAAACGCAGCCGCCGCACTGCACGGCGCCAAGTGGATCGATGACAACGTTCCAGTCGAGCTGATACATGTGAATCCGCGCGCGCCTCAAGGTGTGCTGACCCGTCGCGACGTGTTGATCGAGGGTGAGGTGCAGATTCTGGCTGGTCGTGCAGTCACCACACCCGAACGCACTGCCTTCGACATCGGGCGGCGTGCGTTGCCTCGCAGCGCTGTGGCCCGACTCGATGCACTCGCCCGCGCAACCGGTTTCAAGGTCGATAGCGTACTGGGCATCGCCGCGTGCCATCGCGGAGCGCGAGGTCTCCGTCAGCTGGAAACCGTGCTCGAGCTCGTCGATCCGGGCGCGCAATCACCGCGGGAGAGTTATCTGCGGCTGCTGCTCATCGAGGCCGGTTTGCCTAGGCCGCACACCCAGATTCCGGTATTCGGCGTGGACGGTCTTCCGATTGCTTACCTCGATATGGGCTGGCCAGATCTCATGGTCGCTGTCGAATACGACGGTGACCACCATCGACTTGACCGACAGCAGTACCTCAAGGACATTCGCCGGCTGGAGCTCTTGGAACGGCTGGGGTGGCTCACCATCCGGGTGGTCGCCGAAGACCGGCCCGCCGAAGTCGTGCGGCGGGTGCGGTGTGCGTTAGAAGCCCGGCATCCGAGTGTGCAATGACGGCTTCGACTGTGCGGCCGGGGCGCCTCGCCCGCCGAAACCCCGCCGACGACGCACAGTCGAAGCCCTTGACGCACGCTCGGTAATGCGAAAGCGCCGAACGTCAGAAGGTGCTGCCGGGCCGCACCCGATTAGCCATGTCGACCAACGTGTAGCGGTGCGCCTGGGTCGGCGCCGCCCGGGCCAGCCCGCGCAGCGATGCTTCGACGCCGAGTCGCAGCCCGTGTTCAGTGAACGGGAAGCCGAGGATGTGGTTGGTGCTGGCCTTGTGGTCACCCAGCCAGTCCAACGCGCTGCCCAACACCAGCGCACGGATCTGCAGAACCCGTGGCTCAGTCGGCGGCAGAGCTTCCACCCGCCGCGCAGCGTCGCGAATCTGTTCCTCGGTGATTTCGCTCGCCGACCGGCCCGACAGCAGCGTCACCGCGCTGGTCAGTCGCGCGGTAGTGAAATGCCTTGACGTGGCGGGGACTTCGTCGAGAGTTTCTACCGCGCCGGCTCGATCTCCTTCGACGGACTGCGCCCTGGCCAACCCGAAAGCCGCCGAGATCACCCCGTCGTCGGTGTTCCACACCGCCTCGTAGTACTTGTGTTCGTCTGAGCTGCCGGCCAACTCGGCGGTAGCGGCCAGCGCCATCTTGGGCGCCAACTCGCCAGGAAAGGTGTCCAGCACCTCGCTGAAATGCTTGCTTGCCGAGTCGTAGTCGCCGGTGAGCAGTTCTGAGACGGCGCGATACCACACCAGCCGCCATCGCCAACCGACCCGCTCGGCGAGGTCGTCGAGTTTGCGGTTGGCTTTGGCGACGTCGCCGAGATCGAGCAACGCACGCACCTCCATCAACGGCAGTTCGACAGACTGCGACAAGTCGATGTCCTCGGAATCCATTGCGCCGTGGCGGAATGCGCGCAGCGAGTCGAGCGTCTGCACCGGTTGGGACAGCACCGTCGCCTGCAGCAGCGGCGCGGCGACGTCGGCGGGATCCACCAACGGCACCTGCAGTGCGGTGACGATCTCCTTAGCGGTCAGCTTCTCGGAATGCACTGCGCCGTCCAGGTAGACGTCGGTGTGGGCGACCAGCAGGTCTTCCCCGAACGTCGCGCGACTACGGGAGAAGATCGACGACAGGCCCGGCCGCCGCACCCCGGTGTCCTGTGCGACCACCTCACGCAGCACACCGGACAGCTGCGCGGACATTTCCTCGGCGCTGACGAATCGGCGGCGCGGATCCGGATCGATGGCGCGCCGCAGCAGCCGGCGGAATGAGTCGTATTTGACGAGTATCGGGTCGTCTTCGGGAAGCCCGTCGACGTAGCGGCCGCCGCGGGCGCGCAGTTGCAACGTCAGCGCCGCCAGCGTGCGACCGACGGTGTAGATGTCGCTGGCCACCGTCGGACCGGTCCGTACGATCTCGGGCGCCTGGTAACCCGGTGTGCCATAGAGGTAGCCGAACGAGTTGATCCGCGAGACGGCCCCCAGGTCGATTAGCTTGAGCTGCTCTTCGGTGAGCATGATGTTCTCTGGCTTCAGGTCGTTGTAGACCAAGCCGATGGAATGCAAATAGCTCAGTGCCGGAAGGATTTCCATCACGTAGGCGATAGCTTCGGCGACGGGCAGTCGGTCGCCCTTACGGGGCTTGAGCGACTGTCCACCGACATACTCCATGACGATGTAACCGACGGGTTCGCCGTGGCGGTCGGTGTGCTCGACGAAGTTGAAGATTTGCACGATCGACGGGTGCACCACCTCGGCGAGGAACCGCCGCTCGGCCATCGCGATCGCTTGGGCTTCGGCGTCGCCGGAATGCACCAAGCCTTTGAGCACCACCGGGCGATCGTTGACGTTGCGGTCGAGCGCGAGGTACACCCAGCCCAGTCCGCCGTGCGCGATGCAGCCCTTGATCACGTACTGGCCGGCCACGGTGTCACCCGGATTCAGTTGTGGCAGGAACGAATACGGACTTCCACAATGCGGGCACCAGCCCTCGGACAGCGCATTGCCGTCCTTGGTGGATCGGCCCACCGGTTGTCCGCAGTTCCAGCAGAACCGTTTGGATTCCGGCACAACCGGATTGGGCATCAAGGCTTCGAGCGGATCGATGTCAGGCACCCGCGGAATCTCGACCAGGCCACCGCCCAATCGCCGCATCGGGGCTCGCGGTGCCGTCTTCACCCGTTCCTGCGGCTCCGTGTCGATGATGTGCAGCGGGAGGTCATCGTCGTCATCATCGAAGTCGGGCCGGAAGATCGCCTGAGTAGCCATCGGGCGACTCAGTGCGGACGAGTCCACCGTTGCATCGATGGGCCGGGTGCCCGGACCGGCTTCGCTGTCCTGCCCACCGTGATCGGCGTCGTGGGTTTCCGGATCCACCGGGTGCTCGGCCATCAGTCCGAATACCTCGGACTCGGTGGGGCCGGCGCTGGACCGAGCACCGTCAACCACTTGCGGTACAAGGTATTCCAGGTTCCGTCCCGGCGGATACGCTCCAGCGTGCCGTTGACGAACCGCACCAACCCCGTGTTGTCCAGCTTGACCCCGATGCCGTAGGGCTGGGTACCCATGTTGGGTCCGACCAAATGCAGGTAGGGGTCTTGGGAAACCAGTCCGGCCAGAATGGAGTCATCGGTGCTGACCGCATCGACCTGCCGCTGCTGCAGCGTCACCAGGCAGTCGGCCCAGTTGACCACCTCGACCACGATCGGCGGTGGAGCGATCTCGCGGATCCGGTGCAGTGATGTGGTGCCCTTGGCCACGCAGACCCGTTTGCCTGACAGGTCGGCCGGTTTGGTGATGGGGGAGTCGCGCGGCGCCAGGATGCGTTGGGCGGCGTCGAGGTAGACGGTGGAGAAGTTGACTTGTTTACGCCGTTCGCAGGTGATGGTCATCGTCTTGGCGACGATGTCGACCTCCGCCTTCTCCAAGGCGGTGATCCGCTCGGCGGAGGACAGGATGCGATATTCGACCTGCGCCGGATTGCCGAAGATGTCACGTGCCACCTCGGCGGCGATGTCGACGTCGAAGCCGACGATTTCACCGGTGATCGGGTCCCGGAAGCTGAACAGATTGCTTCCGATGTCCAGGCCGACGATCAGCCTGCCGCGAGCACGGATGCTGGCCACCGCGGCGTCAGCGTCGGCCGGGTTGTCGAACGGACGCAGGCTGGCGGTGGGGTCGCAATCATCCGCGGTCTTGTCCGGCGGCAAAGGCGGCTGCGGCGGCATTTCCTGCATGCCGGCCGGGGTGGGCGGCGGCAGCGTGGGCGCCGGCGCAACGACCATGGCACCCGACTGACTGCACCCGGCCAACACCGTGGCGATCGCCAGCGCGGCGAAGCCGCGCCCGCACAGGATCTGGAGCGGCCGCGTGCTCATCGGTACTCACTGAGCCTGGGCCACAACCCAAGAGCGACCGCCAGGGCCGCGCCCAAGCTGAGCACGATGCCGCCCACCGTGGCGCCGGAGAGTCCGCGGCGCGCATTGAGGATGTCGTCGCGCAGTTCGCTGCGACTCTGATCCATCGCCTTCACCAGCGCGTGGTCGAGTTTGTCGAACGCGGGCGTGGAGTCGTCCTCGCCACTGCCCAGTGCCACCTGGGTGGCGGCCCGATAGTTACCGACCGCGATGTAGGAATTGATTCGGTCGTCCGCGCGCCGCCATTGGGTCAGCAGTTGAGCGGCGCCCTGCAAGTCACTCTTGTCGACGGCGTCGCGGCGTGAGAGGTATTCGTCGAGCTGCTTGTGCATGGCGTCGATGCGTTCGTAGAAGGACTGCTTGCGGACCTCTTCGTCCCCGCGCCGGATCAGTGACAGCGTCTCGTCGGCTCGCGCCTGCTGCGCACTGATGGACATGTTCGTAATGGTCTTCAGTGACTCTGCCGCAGTGTTTTTGGCGCTGCGGCTGCCGCTGGTGGAAATCGCGAGCGCGGTTCCCACCCATACCACCATAACGAGAATTCCGAGCGCCCCTGCGACGAGACCGGGGTTGATGCGCCGTTTGGTGCGACGGGCCAGCCAGCGGTGGGAAAACGCGCCGAAGATCGCCGTGGCGAGGACGACGAGGATCACCGGAGCAGGGATCTGCGTCGATGCGGTGGTTTCGTCATCCACCCGTTCCGACGTCTGGCGGTAAAGCTGCTGTGCGTCGGGCAGGATCGTCGACTGCATCAGCGAGGACGCCTCGGACAGATACGACGACCCGACCGGGTTACCGGCCCGGTTGTTGGTCCGTGCGATCTCGATCAGCCCGGTGTACACGGCCAGCTCGGCGTTGATCCGCCCGAGCAGTTGCACCAGCGGCTCGTCGGTCAAGCCGCTCGACGCTCTGGTCACTGCCACCGCCGCGTCGGTGATCGCCTGCTCGTAGCGCTGCCGGACGGTGCGCGGTTCGGCCTGGGCGATGAATGCGGTCGCGGAAGCGGCGTCGGCCACCGACAGCGTGGTGTAAAGCCGTCCGGCCGCGAACGCCAACGGCTCGGTGTGGCTCAACACCGTGGTGAGCGCATGCTGTCGCTGATTGATCGTGGTCGAGGTGGCGAATGCGGTGAGCCCGCCGAGGATCGCCAGGACGACACCGATGGACAGGATGCGGCCCGGCGTCGTCGCGACGAACCACCAGCGAGGGTGGGCCGGTTCGATTGGCGACCGCGAACCCAGCGGCTCGGTCGACGGGTGCGCCAACTCAACGGTCACGTCTGCTCGGACCTCATCTTTCCGACGTGCGTGTCACGAACTGAACTGTATAAGCGAATTCTAAGAGCTAGTTCCCAAGATACGGCGACGCGCCGATGGTTTGACCGACTCGGGCCGCCTTATCCTGAACGCGTGCGCGGCGACGGTGACGGATGGGTGGTGGGCGACACCGGCAACCATTATTGGGGCCGGCACGGCGCGGCCGGTCTGTTGCTCCGAGCGCCGCGGGCCGACGGCACGCCTGCGGTGTTGCTGCAACACCGGGCGCCGTGGAGCCATCAGGGTGGAACGTGGGGTCTGCCGGGCGGTGCCCGCGACAGCCACGAGACCGCCGAGCAGGCCGCCGTGCGGGAGGCCCGCGAGGAGGCCGGCCTGCCCGGCGAGCGGGTTGTGGTGCGGGCAACCGTGATCACCGCCGAGGTTCTCGGGGCCGGGGGCACGCACTGGACCTACACGACGGTCGTCGCCGACACGGGTGAACTGCTGCAGACCGTGCCCAACCACGAGAGCGCCGAGATGCGCTGGGTCGGCGAGGACGAGGTGGCTGAGCTTCCGCTGCACCCCGGGTTCGCGGCCAGTTGGCACCGGCTGCGCACCGCGCCGGCGATCGTGCCGTTGAGCCCCGGTGACCAGCGGCGACGCGATCTGCCGCGGACGGTCGAGATCGAGGAGGGGGTTTTCGTGTGGTGCATCGCCGGCCAAGAAGACCAGGCGCCGTCGCAGCTGAGCTCCCGGATCAGCTCGCTGCTGCAAGTGCCGAGCTGAGTTGCTCGGCCGCGGCCCGCGGATCCTCGGCGGCGGTGATCGCGCGTACCACGACGATGCGCCGCGCGCCCGCGTCGAGCACATCAGCCAGCCGGTCCGCGTCGATACCGCCGATGGCGAACCAGGGTTTGTCGCACGCCAGCTCGGCGGTGGACCGCACCAGCGGCAGACCCGGCGCCGGTCGACCGGGCTTGGTGGGAGTTGGCCAGCACGGCCCGACGCAGAAGTAGTCGACGTCCTCGGCGATGGCCGAGGCGACCTGGTGACGGTCGTGGGTAGACCGGCCGATCAGCGTGTCGGGGCCGACGATGTCGCGCGCCATGTTCAGTGGCAGGTCGTCTTGGCCCAGGTGCAGCACCGCGGCGCCGGCGGCGTGGGCGATGTCGGCGCGGTCGTTGACGGCCAGCAGGGCGCCGTGTCGACGGGCAGCATCCGCGAGCACCTCCAGCGCAGCCAGTTCGTCTCGCGCCTGCAGAGGACCCAGCCGTTGCTCACCCGTCGAGCCTTTGTCGCGCAGCTGAATGATGTCCACCCCGCCGGCCAGGGCGGCATCGGCGAATTCGGCCAGATCGCCTCGATCGCGACGCGCATCGGTGCACAGATACAGTCGGGCGCTCGCAAGTCGCGCGGGAGCTTGATGCACACCGCGACGCTAGCGACTAGCGTGGGGAGTCGACACGGGAGTCCCAGGGCTCGGTGACGATGCAGGCCACAGGCCTGCGGAGGAGCCGGGCACGATGCGCAAGCCGGGGTCTGAGAGTGGGCGCGCCTGCCCTTACCGTCACACCTGATCCGGATCATGCCGGCGAAGGGAGCGAAGATGCCCACAGGTCTGGGATCGCTGGCCGTCATCGGCGGCGGCGTCATCGGGCTGTCGGTTGCGCGGCGCGCGGCCCAGGCGGGCTGGTCGGTGCGGGTACATCGTTGCGGGCAGCCCGGCGCGTCGTGGGTGGCCGCCGGAATGCTGGCGCCGCACAGCGAGGGCTGGCCGGGCGAAGAGCGATTGTTGCAACTGGGCATGGAATCGCTGCGGCTGTGGCAACAGGGCAGATTCACCGACGGCCTGCCCGGGCAGGTGATCACCGCGCGGGAGTCATTGGCGGTGGCCGTCGACCGCGCCGATGTGGCCGACCTGCGTACCGTCGCCGACTGGCTGACCACGCAGGGCCACCCGGTCATCTGGGAGTCTGCGGTCCGTGATGTGGAACCGATGCTGGCACAAGGCATTCGGAATGGCTTCCGGGCGCCCACCGAAATGGCGGTGGACAACCGCGCCCTGCTCGACGGACTGTCGGCGGCGTGCGACCGGCTCGGCGTCGACTGGGACGGCCCGGTCGAGGACCTTGATACCGTGCAGGCTGACGCAGTGGTGATCGCCAACGGTATCGACGCGCCGACCCTGTGGCCCGGTCTGCCGATCCGGCCGGTGAAAGGTGAAGTGCTGAGGCTGCGCTGGCGCGCGGGTTGTATGCCGTTGCCAAAGAGGGTGATTCGGGCTCGGGTGCACGGGCGTCAGGTGTATGTGGTGCCGCGCACCGACGGTGTGGTGGTGGGCGCCACCCAGTACGAGCACGGCCGCGACACCGCGCCGACGGTTTCCGGTGTCCGGGATCTGCTCGACGATGCGTGCACGGTGATGCCGGCGCTCGGCGAGTACGAGCTGGCGGAGTGCGTCGCCGGCCTGCGCCCCATGACACCGGATAACCTGCCGTTGGTGGGGCGCCTGGATGCACGGACGCTGATCGCTGCCGGCCATGGCCGATCCGGTTTCCTGCTGGCGCCGTGGACTGCCGAACAGATTGTGTCCGAACTCATCCCGGTTGGAGCGCACTCGTGATGATCACCGTCAACGCCGAACGACTCGAGGTCGACGACCGGACGACCGTTGCGGCGCTGCTGCAGTCGCTGGGCTACCCCGACCGCGGCATCGCGGTGGCACTCGATCAGGCCGTTCTACCGCGGTCCGGCTGGACGGCAACGCTGTCCGATGGCGCACAGCTCGAGGTGGTGACGGCGGTGCAGGGTGGCTGACTCAGAACTGACGATCGCGGGCCGCACATTCACCTCGCGGCTGATCATGGGTACCGGTGGGGCGGCCAACTTGGCTGTGCTGGAAGAAGCACTGATCGCTTCGGGTACCGAGCTGACCACCGTCGCGATGCGCCGCATCGACGCCGTGGGCGGCACGGGCATGCTTGACCTGTTGAGCCGATTAGGCATCACGCCGCTACCCAACACCGCGGGCTGTCGCAGCGCTGCCGAAGCGGTGCTCACGGCGCAACTCGCCCGCGAAGCGCTGGGGACGGAGTGGGTCAAGCTGGAAGTGATCGCCGACGAACGCACCCTACTGCCTGATGGGATCGAATTAGTCCGCGCCGCAGAACAATTGGTCGACGACGGGTTTGTGGTACTTCCATACACCAACGATGACCCGGTGCTGGCCAGACGATTGGAAGACACCGGCTGCGCGGCGGTGATGCCGCTCGGTTCACCGATCGGCACGGGTCTGGGAATCGCGAACCCGCACAACATCGAGATGATCGTCGCCCAAGCCGGTGTCCCCGTCGTGCTCGACGCCGGCATCGGCACCGCAAGTGACGCGGCGCTGGCGATGGAGTTGGGCTGTGACGCGGTGCTGTTGGCCACCGCGGTGACCCGCGCCGCCGATCCGTCTGCCATGGCAGCGGCGATGGCCGGCGCCGTCACTGCCGGATATCTGGCCCGCCGCGCCGGACGGATCCCCAAACGGTTCTGGGCTCAAGCGTCGAGTCCGCGCCCAACGACAATGCGGGCCGGGGAACGGCCCGCTGTGGGGGTACCGCCCGCTTGCGGGGGAGAGTTGGGCAGTTGAGCCGAAGCATGACCGGGCGGTACGTGGCGCTGGGTAGTTCGATGGCGGCCGGCCCCGGTATTCGGCCGTCCGCCCCGGGCGCACCATTCGGCTCGGGTCGGTCGGCGCGCAACTACGCCCACCTGGTCGCCGGGCAGCAGCACCTCGACCTGGTCGATGTCACCTTTTCCGGAGCCACCACCGCCCATGTGCTGGCCGAGCGTCAGCGGAGCGCTCCGCCGCAGATCGAGGCGTTAAACGGTTCCGAAGAGCTGGTGACCATCACGATGGGCGGCAATGACGTCGGATACGTGCCGCTGCTGATGGCCGCGTCGCTGCCGGCGGTCGCTCGGCGCCTGCTGGGCGATCGACTGCGCGAGCTGCTCGACCGCGATGCACGCGAGCAAGCGGTCGCCGGCATCGGCGACGCGCTGCAGAAGGTCGGCACCGCGGTGCGCCGGGGCGCGCCGCGGGCCCGAGTGGTGTTCGTCGACTACCTCACCCTCCTGCCGGCCGAAGGCATACCTGCGGCTCCGCTGTCGGCCGAGTATGCCGACCTGGGCCGCTTCGTCGCCGCGGGTCTGGAGGAAGCCACCGCGGCAGCTGCACAGGCCACCGGCTGCGAGCTGGTGCGCGCCGGCCACGCCAGCCGGGACCACCACGGGTGGTCGACGGATCCGTGGGTGGTGGCGGCCGGGTTGCCACTGCCGTGGCGGCCGGCGCCGTTTCATCCCAACGCCGCGGGTATGCGTGCGGTGGCCAGGCTGATTCTGGAGCATGCCGCGAGAAGCTGATTAGTTTCGTGGGGCCTGGGTAGACCTATGGAGCCATGCAAGTAAGCGCTGCCGAGGCATTATTCCGTCGACTGGACAGTAGTCGGCGCCAAGACAGTAGAGGACACGTGCACCGTCGCGGCTACGACCATTCGGCGCTCCTTTACCATTCAGAGCGTGAGTATGTTGACTGGCTGGTGCAGTTCATCTCCGAGGGGTTGGATCAGCAGCAGCCGGTGATGCTGGCCGTGCCGGGGGACAGGCTGGCGTCGCTGCGCCGGGCGTTGGGAAACTCCGGCGACGACGTGACTATGGCGGACATCACTGGGTTCGGCCGCAACCCCGCGCGGATCATCGCTCAGCAACTGGCGTTCGTCGAACGTCATCCCGACGAGCATGTGCGCATCATCACCGAACCGGCCTGGGTCGGCCGAAGTGCGTCCGAGTACCTCGCGTGCATGCAGCACGAGGCACTGGCCAATATCGCCTTCGCCGGCGCCGACATCACCGGTCTGTGCCCCTACGACGCGTCGTGCCTGGACGACGGCGTGCTTGCCGATGTCCGGCTCACGCATCCAGAGATCTGGCTGGGCGGATCGCGGCGACAATGCCCGGAGTACGCGGTCGAGGCGGCGCTCGACCACTGCAATCAACCGTTGGAGACCAGCGCGGCTGCGGTGACACACACCGTCGACGCACCGGCGGACCTGGCCGGCGCCCGCAAGTGTGGTCAACGCTATGGCCGGCTGCTGGGAATGTCCGCCGACCGAGTCGCCGACCTGTTGTTGGTTGCGACCGAGCTGGCGACCAACAGCCTGAACCACGCCGGGGGCGGATGCCAGCTGGCGTTCTGGTACGAGGGCGGGTACGTGGTCTGCGAGGCGCGCGACATGGGCTTTTGGGCAGACCCGCTGGCCGGACGCCGACCGCCCGCGTCAGCCGGCGCAGGTCCATATGGGCTCTTCGTGGTCAACGCCATCGCGGACTTGTTGCGCACCTACTCGACGCCCACCGGCACGACGATCCACGCCTACCTTCGGCACGAAGATTCGGCCGAAGCTGCTTGTTGACGGGCCCACATGCTGCGGGACGTTCACTGCCGCCGTCTAACCTGGGGCGCGATGGTTAACAAATCCACGCCCGCGCTTACCGTCGTCGCGGCTCTGATGTTGGCAACCGGTGGGTGTGCGTCGTCCGACACCGCGAACTCGCTGAAGCCGGTATCGGCTCCCGACTTCGCCGCGGCACTGCACGGGCGGGTCACCGTCGACGCGATGATGGCGCATCTGACGAAGCTGCAGGACATCGCCAACGCCAACGGTAACACCCGCGCGGTCGGCACTCCCGGCTACGACGCCAGCGTCGACTACGTGGTAGGCAAGCTGCGGGACAAGGGTTTTGAGGTGCAAACCGTGCAGTTCGACGCGCGCGTTTTTCACTCCGACCCGGGGTCGGTGACCGTCGCCGACAAGAAGTTCGACGCGCGGGCGCTGGAGTACAGTCCCGCCACCCCGCCGGTCGGTGTGACGGGTCCGCTGGTTTCTGTCCCGGTCGACGCAAGCCCGGGCTGCAACGCCTCCGACTACGACAACCTGCCGGTCAACGGCGCCGTGGTGCTGGTGGATCGCGGCACCTGCCCGTTCACGCAGAAGGAGACCACCGCCGCGCAGCGCGGCGCCGTTGCGGTCGTCGTGGCCGACAACGTCGTCGAGGAGCAGATGGGCGGCACGCTGGGCGAGACCACCGACGTCAAGATCCCGGTTGTCAGTGTGACCAAAGCCGATGGCGCAGTGCTGCGCAACACCGTCGGGCCTGCGACGGTACAGCTCTCCGCGGAGACCAAAACCGTGCAAGCCCGCAACGTGATCGCGCAAACCAAGACCGGCTCGACCAGCGACGTGGTGATGGCCGGGGCGCACCTCGACAGCGTTCCCGAGGGACCGGGCATCAACGACAACGGCTCTGGGGTGGCCGCGATCCTGGAGACCGCCCTGCAACTGGGCAGCTCACCGGGAATCCGCAACGCGGTGCGATTCGGCTTCTGGGGCGCCGAGGAACTCGGGCTGATCGGGTCGCGCAAGTACGTGGAGTCGTTGGATGTCAACGCGCTCAAAGACATCGCGCTGTACTTGAACTTCGACATGCTCGCGTCGCCGAACCCGGGCTACTTCACCTATGACGGGGATCAGTCGTTAGCGGCCGACAAGCGGGGTAATCCGGTGGTGCCGGAGGGCTCAGCCGGAATCGAGCGTTCGTTGGTCGCCTATCTGCACTCGGCCGGTGAGACGGCGGAGGACACCTCGTTCGACGGCCGGTCCGACTATGACGGCTTCACCGCGGCGGGTATCCCGTCGGGCGGCTTGTTCTCCGGTGCCGAGGACAAGAAGACCGCTGAGGAAGCGAAGCTGTGGGGCGGCGCCGCGGATCAGCCGTTCGACCCCAACTACCACAAGAGCACTGACACGCTGGATCATATCGACCGAACCGAGCTCGGCATCAATGGTGGCGGTGTCGCCTATGCGATCGGTCTGTACGCCCAGGATCTCGCCGGCCGCAACGGTGTTCCGATTCGCGAGGACCGAACCCGTCACGCGCTGACCAAGTAGTCTGCCGTCGCCCTAAGGACTGCGGCGAGCTAGAGGCCGGGCAAGCAGTTGACGAAGGGTATGAGTCCGGGGCATTGCTGGGCTAGGTTCGGCGGATTGGCAGGCGGCGGAGGCGGAGGGATGGGCGTCGGAAACTTGTTAGGTCCCTCCCAATAGTGGGCAGGAGCCTTGGTCCGCACGTCGTAGTCGAAGTAGTAGGTGTGGCAGACACCCATGTCCCAGATCAGGTCCGTATCCGAGCGTGGTGGATCGTTGGGCATCGATTGCCCGGGGCACCATTGAAATGGGCCATAGGTATAGGCCTGGGCGGCACCTGCTCCCAGCCCAAGACCGGCCAGGCTCAAAGTGCCTGACAGCAAAACAGCCGTTGCTAGCCTTCGGATTTCCATGGTTCGTACTTTCCGAGCGACCTAAAGCCCGGGTAGGCAGATCGGAGCTCCGTAGCAGGGCGGCGGACCATGCGGCGGCGGAGTAGGTCCGTCGAAGACGAACTCGCCGACGTTGCCCATCCCGCCGACGGGCACCCAGAACCAGGTGTGGCAGATATTGGTGTCCCAATGCACGTCGGCCTCAGGCAAGGGTTGTCCGGGACACCACTGATGCGGTTGCGAGAAGTTGTCCGTGGGCAATGGGCTGGCCTGGGCCGTAGCGGTGGCCCAACCAAGGCCGGCCACCGCGACGCTGCCCGACAGCAGTGCTGCGGCAATGACGCGCTTCGGGGTGCTGGTTGTGTTCATGACGTCACGGTAGGCAGCGGCGTTGAATGAATCCTTAACGACTCGTCGGCTAGTCACCGGTGCGCACAAACTTGTCCTCGAAATCGCCTCCGCTGCAGGCGCTTCCGGTCGATATATTCTGACCGTGCCCAGTGAGCACCGGAATCGGGTCCTGCAGGTCGGCCGGTAACGGGTACTCCGCGGTGATTTTCAGATTCGTCATGCCGCCGAGATTGCACGGAACGGTGCCCTCGTCGTTGCGGGTCCACTTTCCGTCCCCGAATACCAATGGCACCACCCCGTCGGGGGCGTGGAACAGGCTCATGCAGCGCTCGCCGGAGCGAAGACATTCCGTACGCACGATCACATCGTCTTGCCCTGGTGCGGAATTGCCGTTCGAGTAGGTGATCGCCTCGTGGTAGCGGCCGTGCAGCGCCGCCGCCGGGGAAGCCGCCCGCGGTGGTAAGGCGGACGGGTCGGGAACTGTGGCGATGTCGGCATCACCGGTGCGGGTGAAGGTCACGGTTCGTTTGGCGGTGCTGCAGCTGTTTGTGGTGGACCTGGTGGTGTCCCCGGACAGGGTGCCGTCCGGCTGCGGTTGCAGGGTGAACACCACCCAGACTTCGACGGGAGCGTTATTGCACTGCGTTGAGCCCAGACCCACGGCAACCCAGCTGCCGCCAATCTCGTCGAACACCAAATTCGAGACGAGCACGATCCCGCTACCGCCCGTGTACGACGCTGTCGCCACACAGCCTGCGGCGCCGCACGCAGAGCGCACGGCCCACGTGGCGGTCATCGGGGGAGCACCAGCGGCGGGCTTACCCTCGAGATCTGTGCCCGGTCCATAGTCTGCCCGGTAGGTTCCGGCGAAGGTATGAGCGCTGGCCCCCGCGGTGACCGACTTGGTGTCGCCGGCCCGATTGCGGTGCTGGACAAGCCTTACGCCCGCGAATACACCGGCGGTGACGATGAGCAACGCGACGAGCGTCAGCACCGCAATCAACGGCCTCCGCGAAATCCGCCGCGTGGCGGTGACGAGGGTGGCGGCAGGCGCATTCGGGCTCGGCGGCGGTGGCGTCAGGGGTCGGTCGACGACGCTGGCGGCAGGCGAGCCGAGCGCGTGAGTCAGTTCCCTGGCGAAGTCGCGGCAGGTGGGAAACCGCTCGGCCGGGGTTTTGGCCATCGCCCTGGCCAGCACCGGATCCAGCCGGGCCAACTCCGGTCGGCGTTCCGCTAGTGAGGGTACCGGCGCCGCAACATGTTTGGTGATCACCACAGCTGGATTGGAATCCACGTAGGGCGGGGTGCCGGTCAACAGGTCAAACGCGGTGCAGGCCAGTGCGTACTGATCGGTGCGCCCGTCGAGCGACTCGCCCCGCAACTGCTCCGGCGCCGCATAGGCCATCGTGCCGACCGCCATGTTCGTCGCGGTCAGTCCCGATGGGTCATCGATCAGGCGGGCAATGCCGAAGTCGGCCAAAAAGATTCGTTGCGCTTGTGAATCCAGCAGGATGTTGGCCGGTTTGACGTCGCGGTGCAACAACCCCTGTTGATGCGCATAATCCAACGCCGAGGCCACCGCGGTGATGATCTCCGCTGCCTCGGCGGCGGGCAGCCCGTCAGGGTAGCGCTCGCGCAACAGCCGCGACGCGTCGGTGCCGCCGACGTAATCCATCGAGATCCATAACTGGCCGTCGGATTCACCGCGGTCATGGACACCCAAGATGTTGGGATGCGACAAGCTGGCCGTCAGGTCGGCCTCGCGCAGGAAGCGCTCCCGGTACTGGGGGTCGCCGGTCCACTCCGCGGGCAACACCTTGAGTGCATCGTGGCGCGGCAACCGTGGATGCGCCGCCAGGTACACCGTGCCCATTCCGCCGGCACCCAGTACGCGCAGGATCGTGAATCCCGCGAACATCTCGCCCACCGACACCGGCATGGGCAAATCCTAGGCTTCACCGTTTGCGTCGCGGCCGTGGTGCACGGGAAGCTATGCTCGGCGTTGTTTAGCTGGCGGACCTAGTGAGCGCAGAAACATCATGATCGGCGATGGGTTGAGGGCAGAGCGGGGCTTTGCGGCTCCGCTGAACACCGGACCGCAGGACGCGGTCCAATTCGGTGTACTAGGACCGTTGCAGATGCGCATCGGGGGTGCGGTGGTGCCGTTGGGCACGCCGAAGCAGCGGGCAGTGCTGGCGGTGCTGATCGTCAATGCGAGCCGGCCGGTGGCCATCGACACGCTGATCGGCGCCGCATGGGATCAACGGCCGCCGCAGGGCGCGCGAGCCACACTGCATGCCTATATCTCCAACCTGCGCCGATTGATGAATAGCGTAGGCGTCGACCGTACCCTGCTGGCCAGCACGCCGCCCGGGTATCAACTTCGTATCACCGACAGTCAGTACGATTTCGGGCGTTTCGTCACCGAGAAGAACGCCGGAGTGCAGGCCGCGGCCGCCGCGCAGTTCGACCAAGCGAGCCGGCACCTGGCGGCCGCCCTCGCTCAGTGGCGCGGACCGGTCCTTGAGGACCTGCGCGACTTCCGATTCGTTGAGGCCCTCGCCGCGGCCCTCGACGAGGAGAAGATTCTTGTCCACATCGCCCATGCTGAGGCTGAAATCGCTTGTGGCCGATCAGATACCGTAATCATGGAATTGGAGTCGCTGACTGCCACTCACGGCTATCGGGAGCCGCTGTGGGCGCAGCTGATCACCGCTTACTACCTTGCGGACCGGCAATCGGATGCTCTCGACGCCTACCTGCGGTTGAAAACGCTGCTGGCTGAAGATCTGGGCATCGACCCAGGCTGGACAATACGTGAGCTGCACGAGCGGATTCTGCGTCAGGAACCACTGGATGTGCGCAAGCTTGCCCAATCGCACGCCGAAGACACCATCGTCGCCCAGTCTGACGACGCAATCAGGACCCGACGGCCGGCCTCGGCCGCTTTGCGTGGAGCCGACGGACAGCGCTATCCGTTGGCCGGCACGGCCACCCGGATCGGGCGTAGCCCCGACAACGACATCGTGCTGCCCGACGCGAAAGTCAGCCGCCACCATGCCGTCATCACCGATGACGGCAGGACATTTCTGATCACAGATCTGGGATCAGCCAACGGGGTCCGCGCACGGGGGAAACGAATCGACCCCAGTAGCGAACTGCGCGAGGGTGATCGCATTCGCATCGGCGACCAGGAACTCACCCTCGAAACCAAGCCCCACGCCTCCCCTTAGCAGGCCACTCAGGATCCATTAAGACCTTCGTTGGACTCTGTTGTCACGCCGGAACGACAACCGAGATGGAGTCCGCACATGAAGCACGCCAAGCGCAACAAGGCGCATGCAGATGACTAAAGCCTATCGACCTGAGCCCCCGCAGCTGCTGCCGACGACCGTCGCGGACGGGCGAGCGCCGGGCGTGTACTACCGCATCGACGGAGAGCTGGTGCCGGTACTGCACATCTGGCTCGACGGAAGCGTGCCGGTGTTTTTCGAGCATCACGTCGTGTTGTGGAAAGACCCGGCGCTGGCCATCGGGATCAGGGGCAGAGGTGGGCTCAAGCGGATGGTCGCCGGCATGCAGCTCCTCGTGACCGAGGCACGCGGCCCGGGGCAGGTTGCGTTCTCCCGCGACGCTGCCGGGCACGTATTTCCGCTGCATCTGCGCCCCGGTTCGGCCGTTGAAGTCCGCGAGCACCAATACCTCGCGGCAACAGGCAATTTGGAGTACGGATTCACCCGTCAAAAAGGGATCAAGAACATGCTTTTCGGGTCGACCGGGTTCTTCGTGGACCGGTTTGCGGCGACACAGTCAGAGGGCGTGCTGTGGTTACACGGATACGGCAACGTCTTCGAGAAGGTCCTCGCTCCTGGTGAGCAGATCGACGTGGAGCCGGGAAGTTGGATCTACCGCGACGAGAGTGTGCGGATGGAGCCGCAGGTGTACGGACTACGCACCGGGATATTCGGCGGCACCGGCAATCTCATCTTCAACCGGTTCACCGGTCCTGGTCGGGTCGGCATCCAGTCGATGTACATGGATATGTCGACCGGCTTGGAATAACCACCACCGATGCGCGCAATCGCGCTGTACGGCGATCCGGTAGCCGGTCGCGCTTTTGCGCGCAACACATCTGCATGCCACGACGCGGCCTACGTAGGTGACCGTGGGCAGCGGGACTGTGGTTTTGGCGCATGCGCTCGAGTTCACCATCATCGGCGCGCCAGTCAGCTCCGATGCGCGCGAGTATTCCGGCGGAACAGGGCGGTATGAGCCAACGGCCCGCATTAAGGATCCATAAAGCGCAGTGCCGCAGAGTGATTACGCATCACACCAGCAATGTAGAACAGGAAGGTAGCTATGAAACGCGAAGTCATGATCACTGCCGGCGCGGCCGCGGTGCTCGCCGCGGTGACAGCGGGTTGTTCCCACCACGACGGTGCGGTCAGCGCCGGTAACGCCGCCGTGGCCCCAGCCGGCACGTCGAACACCAAGGTGCTCGTCGACGGTCACGATCAAAATGTCAAGGGCCAGGTGGCCTGCAGCACCGCCGCCGGCAGTGTCAACATCGCTATCGGTGGGTCCGGCTCGACCGGTGCTCCGACCGGCATCGGCGCCGTCTTGACGGATGCCAGTCCGCCGGTCGTCAAATCGGTTGCGCTCGGCAATGTCAACGGCGTGTCGTTAGGGGTCGGCGGGACTACAGGTAAGGCCCAAGCCACCAAGGACGGCAGCGCCTACAAGATCACCGGTGACGCCAGCGGCGTGGACATGTCCAACCCGATGGCCGGGCCGGTGAGCAAGTCCTTCGAAATCGACGTGACTTGCCCTTAGCCAGCTGATGTTTGGCGTATTGCCCCGGCCCCGGATGCCGCACTCGCGGCACCCGGTGGCCGGGAACCTCTGTGACAAACAAGAAAGGATTAGACATGAACACCAACAAGCCCATAGTCCCGGTGGTCGGGGTGATAGCTGTCTTAACCGTCGCGTCGCTCGTGGTGCGGTTTGTCGTGCTGAGCCAATCCGGCCTGCCCGGCGGATGGATCCTCTACTTCGGACTTCCGATCGGAGGCGTCGGCGTGCTCGTTTTGTTGCTGCGGCTCGGACTGCTCAACTTCGGTCACAGCGCCACGATTCAGGGCTGGCAACAGCACAGCGTTGCGCTGGCGTCTCCACTGCTGGCAGCACCATCGTCGCAGCGACTGCAGGAGCTCGAGAACCTGCGCGCAAGCGGCTCCATTTCTGACGCCGAATACGCTGCGGAGCGCACCCGGATCATCTCTGGCGTGTGAACCGCACCGCGGCTCAACCGATCTCAGCCACCCTCGGCATCAGCTCGTCCCCGAAGCGCTTCACGAAGCCTTCGGGGTCGGGCGTGCCCGGCACCGGGCCGGTGTTGATCGTCTCGACGCCCAGTTCTGCGAAGCGTTCGACCGTCTTGAGATACCCATCGACATCGCCGAACGGATCGGCGAAAAAGCCGACGGTTTTCTGGATCTCGTTGATGTCCCGACCCACGGTGTCGCAATGACGTTGCAACACGCCGATCTTGTGCTTGAGGACGTCAAGCTCGGAATCGGTGCTGTTCCACACATCGGCGTACTGCGCGACGAGCCGCAGCGTTTTCTTCTCACCGCCACCACCAATCAGGATCGGCGGCCGCCGAATCGGCTGGGGTTCGCAGATCGTCTCGGCCAGTTGATAGTGCTTGCCGTCGTAGGGCCCGTTGTCGTCGCCCCACATCTGCAGACAGATCTGCAACGTCTCCTCAAGCATTTCGAATCGCTCACGCACCGGAGGGTACGGGACCCCCAGCGCGACATGCTCACGCTCGTACCAGGCGGCTCCAATTCCGAACATCGACCGGCCCTGCGAGAGCACGTCGAGCGTCGTCACAGTCTTGGCCAGCGGGCCGGGATGGCGATAGGTGACCCCGGTGACGAGCAATGCCAGAGTGATGCTGGTGGTCCGACCCGCCAGATAACCCAGCGAGGTGTAACCCTCCAAGAACGGATCCTCTGCACGCCCAACACCTTCCATCTGAAAGAAGTGATCCGCCAGCGTAAACATCGACGCGCCGATGTCTTCGGCGGCGATGGCGGTCGACAGCAGGGTCGGGGCCAACTGGGCCGAGTCGCCCGGTAAGAAGTCGATGAAGTGTATGCCCACATCCATTGGTGAGTCCTTTCGCTAATCGGTCAAGCGCTGAAGCAGGGATAACGCCTCGTTGATAACGTGGCGCTCCCGCTCCGTGTAGCGCTCCTGCATGGCGCGGGCCAGCCATTCCTCGCGGATCTGATGGTCACTTTCTGCACGCCGACGTCCGCTGGCCGTCAACGAAATCAGTTGGCGTCGACCGTCGTCGGGGTCCTGCGCACGCCGGATGAGCCTGTGCTGGTCGAGTCCGGCCAGGATGGTGGCCATCGACTGCGGCCGCACTCGTTCGGCGGCGGCCAACGCACTGGCCGACGATGCGCCCTCTTTCCGCAGCCGGGTGAGCACCGCGGTTTGTGACGGTGTCAAACCGCCACCGGTTGCGACCTCTCTGAGTTGGCGACGAAGTCGGCTGAACATCACCCGCAGATCTCGGGCTGCCGCGCCCGCCGATTCGCTGATCCCGTCCACATCGCCAGGCTACATTCGACAGTTCAATCTGTACAGTTAAAACTGTCTAAAGCGAGGGCGGCCGCTGGTGCTCTCGGGTTTGCCAGGGTAGATCGGGTTAGCTTTTTTGGGACTGCCGGATGACATTCCCGCCCAGGTAGGCGAGGTATCCGATCAGCCCGACGGTGGCCAGGGTGCGGGTCTGCCGGCTGCTGAAGCCCAGTCCCAACACGGTTTCGATGCTGCCGTTGGTGTAGACGTGCTGACGGGTGTTGCGCGGGAAAGCCGATTTGGTGATCGGCTCGAACATCCACGGGCTGGTGAAGTGGGCCAGTCCGGCTCCGGCCAATGCCAGGCCGGAGTAGCGGGCCACCCGGTTGCTTTTGCGAGACATGGTTTCCTCAGTTCTTCTTAGCTGATCGCGTAGTCGCTCAGCGGGAAATTCGACGCTTCCGCGATTGCGGTCGAGGTGGCCATCGGACGCAAGAGCGCCGGTTCTCCGCGCGGACTGAAATAGTAGGAACGTGACGTGGCGCAGTTGCCCAGTATCCACAATGAATCGCCGAGCAATTCGGTCATCCGGTCCAAATAGCGTGCGTTGGCGTCCTCGGTCACTTCGAAAGTGTCCGCGCCCCGACGTTTGAGCTCGGTGAAAAGCCTTTCCATCAAACGCATCTGGTACTCCATGGTGTTGAAGAAGTTCAACCCCAAGAAGGCGAACGGGCTGGCCAAGCTGAGGTAATTCGGGAAGTAAGGCATCGACACGCCCTGATACGCCTGGAATCGCGTTTCGCGCCACCATTTCCCGAGGTTGCGGCCCTCGCGTCCGATCACCTCGATAGCCGGGAAGTTGGCTTCCCACAGGTCGAATCCGGTAGCCAGCACCAAGGTATCGATGTGGGTCTTCGAGCCGTCGGCGTTGACGATGCCATCGGCCTCGACGCGCTCGATACCGTCTGCCTGCAGATGTACGTGCGGTTTGGCGAAGCTGCGGAAATAGGTGTTGGAGAAAGTCGGCCGCTTACACCCGATGTCGTAATCGGGAGTGAGCCTGCGGCGCAACTCTTTGTCACGGATCGCCAGGAACTGGTTGATCTTGCACAAGTCCATCGCGGAGATGTTGAGCCGGCGGAACAACGGAACGCGGTATCGGACGACCCCGACGGTGATCATCAACTCGTAGATGGTGTCGGTGATCGCCCGGATCGTTCGCTGTGTCCACGGCATCCGGGAGAAGAGCCGCTTGGCCCGATCCGAGAACCGCAGGTCGATCTTCGGTGCAACCCAGATCGGGGTGCGCTGGTAGATGGTGAGCTCGGCGGCCCCATCCGCGAGTCGCGGGACTAGCTGTACCGCGGTTGCGCCGGTCCCGATGATCCCGATCCGGCGGCCGGCCGGGTCGAAGTCGTCGTCCCACTCGGCGGTATGGATGACCGTGCCCTCGAACGTGGTGATCCCCGGTATGTCGGGTGTCTTCGGTTGGGACAGGAATCCGGTCGCGGTGATCAGGTAGCGCGTCGACAACACGTCGCCACCGGACAACACCACCTGCCAGCGGCGGGTCTCGTCGTCCCAGCGGGCGCTTTCCACGACGGTGTCGAACCGCATGTGCCTGCGCACGTCGTACTTGTCGGCCACCCGCGCGGCGTACTCTTTGATCTCCGGACCCGGGGTGAACATCCGCGACCAGTTCGGGTTCGGTTCGAAGACATACGAATACGTCGTGGTGGGGACATCGACGGCCAAGCCCGGGTAGTGGTTTACATGCCAGGTTCCGCCGAGGTCGTCCTCTCGATCGAGGATGACGAAGTCGTCGATACCCAGGCGCTTGAGCTGGACTGCCGCGCCGATACCGCCGAAGCCGGCCCCGACGATGAGGACCTCGAACTGCTCCGAACTCATGGGAAGACAATATAGTCAGTACCCCCGGTACTGGTAATCCTCGGGGCCCTAGCTGGACTCGATCTCCCTCGCTGCCTCGTCGCGCGCGGCGGGATTCGCGGCGAGCAGTGCCGCGTTGTCGTCTTCGAGTTCAAGGATGCGGCCGATGCCGGCGAGGTTGACACCGGCGGCGACCAGTTGGCTGATGCGCCGAAGGCGGCCCAGGTCGTCGGCGCTGTAGCGGCGGGTTCCGCCGTCACTGCGAATGGGGTTGAGCAGGCCATGGCGCTCGTAGAGGCGCAGCGATTGCACCGGGATGCCGGAAAGTTCGGCGGCGACGGAGATGCCATACACACCATGGTTCGCCGCCGGCGTGCCGGGGTTATCGGTTCGATCGGTCATGCAACAGTCATCCTTGGCTACGGCTATAGGAAACCTTCATATCACAGTTGCGACTTAATCTATCGCATGCTATATAAAATCTGTGCTAGTAAGCACAAGTTATGGATGACACCTTACAGAGGATTGGAGAATCAGGGGTGACCACCATGCTGATGCGTACCGACCCATTCCGCGAGCTGGACCGTTTCACCCAGCAGGTGTTGGGCACCGCCGCCCGCCCCGCGGTGATGCCGATGGACGCGTGGCGTGAAGGCGACGCCTTCTTCGTCGAGTTCGACCTCCCGGGCATCGACCAGAACTCGTTGGACATCGACATCGAGCGCAACGTGGTGACCGTGCGCGCTGAGCGGGCGGCGGTCGATCCGAACCGCGAGATGCTCGCGACGGAGCGGCCACGGGGGGTGTTCAGTCGCCAGCTCATTCTCGGCGAGAACCTCGACACCGAGCGGATCGAGGCCTCCTACCACGAGGGCGTGCTCAAGCTGCATATTCCGGTGGCCGAGAAGGCCAAGCCGCGCAAGATCACGATCGGTCGCGGCAACGGGCACGAAGCGGTCAAGCGTGAGGTGATCGACGCCTGATTGCCCGGTGGGCGGCAGTTCGGCACGCGTCGTGCTGCCGCCCACCGCTGCCGCGGGACGGCAAATGGGGGAGTTGTCGGGCTTTGGTGAGGAGGTTGCTATGCCGTCCCGCTCGCGTGTCGATCCGCCAGGCGTATTCGCGTCGTTGGCTGACATCGTCCGTGAAGGTTCGACCCCGAAAGAGATGTACGCCGCGATATGTGTGGCAGCGACATTGACGATTCCCGGATGCGACCATGCCAGTCTGATGCTCCGCCGTGACGGCGTATTCAGGACAGCGGCCGTCAGTGACGCCATCGCGGGCGAAATCGACAAGCTCGAGTTGGCACTTCGCAGTGGTCCGTGCCTCGATGCCATCGATGAGTGTGCTCCCCAAATCCACACGGATCTGACCGCGGCCAGTCGATGGCCGGCTCTGACGGCCCGTGTGGTCGCTGAAACGCCGGTGCGCGGAACTATGAGTATTCAGCTGGCACTAGACCGGGGCCAGGCCGGTGCGCTCAACCTGTTCTCCGACACTCCCAACGCGTTCGACAACACATCGGTCGAGCGCGCCCTCGTCCTGGCCGCGTTCGCCTCGCTTGCTACCAATGCCGCGGCACAAGCCGAAGACGCAGCTGCGTTGCGGCGCGGGCTAGCCAGCAGTCGCGAGATCGGCAAGGCCGTCGGCATGCTGATGGTGCTCAATGACGTATCCGACGATGAAGCCTTCGGCATCCTGCGCCGAACCTCGCAAGAGACCAACGTCAAGGTGACCGATGTCGCGGCTGACTTCGTGCGACGTCAAGGCGATCGCGCGTCGTGCAAAGGGCGCCTGAATTAGTCGCGGCCGAGTAGTCGCAATGCCGCCGCCACCGCTAACCCGGGCACGTCGAGCGTCTTGGAGCCTAAGTCGTGCCGCGCGCCGGCGATCTCGACGATCTGGGTGGGTGCGGGTATCAGTGCAGCCGCGTTGCGAACTTCGTCGCGCGTTCCGAAGGGATCCGACGAGCCGTGGGTGAACACCGTCGGCACCGCGATGTCCGGCAGGTGTTCGGTGCGGGCGCGTTCAGGCTTGCCGGGGGGATGCACCGGGTAGGAGAACAGCGTTAGCACGTCGACCTGCGCTTCTTTCGCGGCCACCACCATCGACGTCTGCCGACCGCCGTAGGAATGACCGCCCGCGATCAGCGGGCCGTCGGCCATGTCGCGGCACACGGTGATCGCTTGCACGATGCCGGCGCGGTCGCTGGTCGCCGAATTCGACGGCGGGCCCTTGGGCCTTCGCCGGCGATACGGCAGGTTGTAGCGGACGGCAAGCCAGCCACGTCGGGCCCACTCGTCGCAAAGTCGTTGCAGCAGTGCGGATTCCCTGTCGCCACCGGCGCCGTGTGTCAATACCACCACACCGGATGGGGTGCCGCCAGGTTGGTGTGCGATGCCCGCAATCACGTCGAGACTCATGACAACCTGAACAACGGCGACACCGGCCCGTGGCCGTGCCCGAGTGGATAGGCGGCACGCAGACATTCGGTGACCCAGCCTTTGGCGAAAGAGACGGCGTCGGGAACGGTGTAGCCATGAGCCAGCGCGCAGGCCGTCGCAGCGGCCAGCGTGTCGCCGGCGCCGTGGTCGTGGGTGGTAGCCACGCGCGGCGACTCGAACTCTAGAAACTCGTTGCCGTCGAACAACAAATCGGTACTGCTGGCAGACCCGCGCAGGTGCCCGCCTTTGACCAGCGCCCATTTCGGTCCCAGCGCGTGCAGGGCCCGGGCCGCGTCAGCCTGTGTTGTCGAGTCGACGACGTCGATGTCGACCAGCAGTCGCACCTCGTGCAGGTTGGGCGTCACCAATGTCGCCAGCGGAAACAACTCGGCGCATAGAGATTTCAGTGCACTGCGGTCCAGCAGTGGATCACCGTGCATCGACGCGCATACCGGATCGACCACCAGCGGCACGCCCGCCCCGTGGTCACGCCAGCTCTGCGCGACAGCCTCGATGATCTCTGCGGACGCGAGCATCCCGGTCTTTGCGGCCTGCAGCCCGATGTCGCGACAGACAACCTCGATCTGGGCGGCGACGACGTGGCCTGGGACCTTGTGAAAATCCTTGACGCCCAACGTGTCCTGGACCGTAACCGCCGTCACCGCGCACAATGCGTGCACACCCAGCAGGGTGCAGGTGCGAAGGTCGGCTTGCATACCTGCGCCGCCGCCGGAGTCCGATCCCGCGATCGCCAGCACCCGCAGCGGCGTCGTAGCCCGTGGCGCCAGCGGAAGGTAACTCACTGTGCTGGATGAGCGGCGACCCGCTTCGCCCGGCTCCGCCGCGCTTGCGATCACCGCTGGGCGAGCGGCAGATACACCCGGTTACCGTGCTCGGCGAACTCGACCGACTTCTCCGCCATGGCAGCCTCGATGGCTTCCTCGCTGTCGAGTCCGTGTTTGGCGGCGTATTCCCGGACGTCCTGGGTGATGCGCATCGAGCAGAACTTCGGTCCGCACATCGAGCAGAAGTGAGCCGTCTTGGCCGGTTCGGCCGGCAAGGTCTCGTCGTGGAATTCCTTTGCGGTGTCCGGATCCAGCGACAAGGCGAACTGGTCTTTCCAGCGGAACTCGAACCGCGCCGTCGACAGCGCGTTGTCGCGGTCCTGGGCGTGCGGATGACCCTTCGCCAGGTCGGCCGCGTGAGCGGCGATCTTGTAGGCGATCACACCGTCCTTGACGTCTTTACGGTCCGGCAGCCCGAGGTGTTCCTTCGGGGTGACGTAGCACAGCATGGCGGTGCCCGCCTGGGCGATGATGGCCGCGCCGATCGCCGACGTGATGTGGTCGTAGCCCGGTGCGATGTCGGTGGCCAGCGGCCCCAGCGTGTAGAAGGGGGCCTCCTCGCACAGCTCCTCTTCCAGCCGCACGTTCTCGACGATCTTGTGCATCGGGACGTGGCCCGGCCCTTCGATCATCACTTGTACGCCATGGGATTTCGCGATCTTGGTGAGCTCGCCCAGGGTGCGCAGTTCGGCGAACTGCGCGGCGTCGTTGGCGTCGGCGATCGACCCGGGCCGTAGCCCGTCGCCGAGTGAGAACGTCACGTCGTAGCGGGCGAAGATCTCGCACAGCTCGTCAAAGTTGGTGTACAGGAACGACTCCTGATGGTGTGCCAGGCACCAGGCGGCCATGATGGAGCCCCCGCGGGACACGATGCCGGTGACTCGCTTGGCGGTCAGCGGCACGTAACGCAGCAACACCCCGGCGTGCACCGTCATGTAGTCCACACCCTGCTCGCACTGCTCGATCACCGTGTCGCGGTAAATCTCCCACGTCAGCAGGGTCGGGTCGCCGTTGACTTTCTCCAGTGCCTGATAGATCGGCACCGTGCCCACCGGGACCGGTGAATTACGCAGAATCCACTCGCGGGTGGCGTGGATGTCCTTGCCGGTGGACAGATCCATGATGGTGTCCGCGCCCCAGCGGGTGGCCCAGACCATCTTGTCGACCTCTTCGGCGATTGAGGACGTCACCGCCGAGTTGCCGATATTGGCGTTGACCTTCACCGCGAAGGCTTTGCCGATGATCATCGGCTCGCTCTCGGGGTGGTTGTGGTTGGCCGGGATCACCGCACGGCCGCGGGCAACCTCGTCGCGAACCAATTCGGCCGGCATCTGCTCGCGGGTGGCGATGTAGGCCATCTCGGCGGTGATCTCACCAGCGCGAGCCCGCTGCAGCTGGGTGCCGCGATCGCGGACCACACCGGCGCGTGGCGCCAGTCCGGCGCTCACGTCGATCACCGCGTCGGGGTCGGTGTAGGGGCCAGAGGTGTCGTAGACGTCGAGGTGTTCGCCGTTGGAGAGGTTCACCCGCCGAAACGGTACTTTGGCGGCGAATTCTTCTCCGGGGGAAATCTCGAGGTTTCGGTAGACCTTGCTGCTGCCGGCGATGGCGCCGGTGGTCACGGACGGTTCGACTACTAGGTCGGTCATGGTGGTATCTCCCTACGTCGGCATTACCCGGTCAGGTTCGTACGGTCGACGGCCCCGAGCCGTCCTCTCAGCGCACCGGGCGTGCGCTCCCGCGTTGTTTAATCGCTCGGCTCTTTCGCGAACCGCTGCAGGGTCCACGCTAGCGCAGCCGGACGCAGGTGCGCAGGCGTGCAGAAATTCCCGGTTTCATCGGTGTGGGCCGACGCGATCACGCGCATCCGAATCGGTGGGAAAGCTGTCTCAACGATGAAAGGATATTGATCGTGCGTGAGGTCGCCGAAACAACAGTTGGCACCGACGCCTGGCCTGCCCGATGGCCGCAGGCCGTCGGCGACAGCGTGGGCGTGGGCGCCTTCCGATTCTGGTTTGTCGGCCAACGCTGGGAATGGTCCGACGAGCTGGCCCGGATGCACGGCTACGAACCCGGAACCGTAGAGCCGACGACGGAGCTGCTGCTCTCGCACAAGCATCCCGACGAACACGGTCACGTTCAGGACTTACTTGACCGGGCGCTGCATTCCCAGAGCTCGTTTTCCGGCCGCCACCGCTTCATTGACACATCCGGCACAGTGCACGACGCGATGGTGGTGGCCGATCGGATGTATGACGACACCGGCGCGGTGGTGGGAACCGCCGGTTACTACCTCGACCTGACCTCGACCTTCGTCGAGACCCGGCAGGTGGCCCTCGACGAGGCCCTGCCCGACCTGTTCGAGGCCCGTGCTGTCATCGAGCAGGCCAAAGGACTCCTGATGGCCGTCTACCGGGTCAGCCCCGAGCAGGCCTTCGGCGTGCTGCGATGGCGATCACAGGAGACCAACACCAAGCTGCGCTCGCTGGCCAAGCAGCTCATCGACGAAATCGCCACGCTGCCAACGGCATCGGCGGATGTGCAAAGCGCATTCGACCACCTCCTGCTCACGGTGCACCAGCGTATTCCGGGTGAACCCATCGCGTAAGCGTGCCGCCGGTTAGTCTCGATAGAGCGATGGACGGCAGTTCGGCGCGACATTGCATCCAGCGGTCTGGAACGGGACCCGTGGTCCCACGCTGAAGAATTGAGTGCACCGAAGCGGGTGAACGCGATGGAGTTGTTGGTGGTCGACTCTGAGATTCGACCGGACGCTGTGCTGGTGTATGCGAAGGGGGAAGTGGATTCCAGCACCGCCGGTCAGCTCAGGTCTGGGCTGGAGGCCGCACTCCAGCAGGCCGAAAGCCAAGAGTCCCGGCTGCTCATCGTCGATTTGCAGGGCGTGACTTACTTCGGCAGCGCCGGACTCAACGCCGTCCTCGACTGCCACCAGCAAGGTTCGGAGGCCGGGACATCGGTCCGGCTGGTTGCCGACAACGGGCTGGTGGTCCGTCCGATCGAGGTGACCAACCTGGACAGCCTGCTCGAGCTCTACCCCACGTTGCCGGATGCACTGGAAGGCCGTGATTTCGAGCAGGGGTCGTGAGCGGGCAGCAACGCCGCGGCTGGCCACCCGAAAAGGTTCTGCCACCTGACCTTGCCGCAGCCGTTGCGCTCGGTGGCGATATGGGCCGCCTGTTCGCCGAGTTCGACTGGCTGTCGCATCCGTTGGGCCCGCCGCAGTCGTGGCCGGCCGAAGTCCGGTCCGCGGTCGCGGTGGTGTTGACGTCGCGTTTTCCGATCGTGTTGTGGCTGGGAGCCGAGGACCTGTTCCTGATCTACAACGACGCCTACATCCAGATCCTCGGTGACCGGCACCCCGAGGCGTTGGGTCAGCGCGGCCGGTACGCCTGGTGGGATATCTGGCAACCGATCCATCCGATGCTCGCCAGCGTCATCACCACCGGCGAAGCAACCTGGTCGCGCGATTTGATGCTGCCGATGCTGACCGCGGGCCGCCGCCGGGAGCGGTACTTCACCTTCACCTACAGTCCGCTGATCGGTGAAGACGGCAAGACCTACGGGATCTTTTGTCCGTCGTTCGAGACCACCGAACGTGTGCTGAGCGAGCGACGGCTGCACCTGCTCAATGCGGTGGCGGCCGCCGTCATGGACACCAACGCGATTGACGACGCAGCGAAGGCAACCGTTGCGGCGTGCGCCGACCAGCCCGCCGACGTACCGCTCGTCGCCGCTTACATCGGTGATCCTGCGAAGGGCGACGTCACGCTGCGCGCGGCGACGCCCGCGGTGCTGCCGTTGTTGCCACCGACGCTGGCCAAGTTGGCCAAGTCGAAGGCGTTGCCCCGGACGCGCTCGGAGATGCAGGTCATTGATGACGTCGCGGCGATGATCGACGGCCTCCATGAGGTCTTGGCCAGTGATTGTCCAGACCAGGCGCTACTGCTGCCGCTCGGCGAGGGCCCGGCCGCCGGGGCGCTGCTGGTCGGAACCAACCCGCGCTGCCCGCTGGATGACCAGTACATCGGCTTTTGCCAGTTGCTTGCCGATCAGCTGTCCTCGGCGATGGCCTCCGCGGTGTCCTACGAGCAGCAGCGGCAGCGGGCGGATGCGCTGGCCGAATTGGACAGCGCGAAGACGGCGTTCCTGACGAACGTGAGCCACGAGTTCCGCACTCCGCTCACGTTGCTGCTAGGACCGCTCGACGATGTGCTGTCGGAGAGTGGGCCGGACAGCGCGTTGTCGAATCGGCTGAGTGCAGCACGGCGCAACGCAGGCCGCCTGCAACGGCTGGTGGATTCGCTGCTGGACTTCTCCCGGATCGAAGCCGGACGCGCGACTCCCAGCCTGGTGTGCACCGATGTCGGCGCCCTGACGTCGAGCATCGCCTCGTCGTTCGCTGAACTGTGCCAACGGGCGGGGCTCGAGCTGGTGCTGGACTGCCAGTCAGCGGTGGCCGACGTCGATCCGAACATGTGGGAAACCATCCTGCTCAACCTGCTGTCCAACGCGGTGAAATACACCATGGCGGGCTCGATCACCGTTGCCGTGCGCAGCGGTTCGTCGTTCTGCCGCATCGTGATTCGTGACACCGGTGTCGGCATCGCCGAGGCGGACCTGAAACGGTTAGGCGAGCGTTTCTTCCGCGCGGACAGCACGCACGGTCGCAGCGTCGAAGGCACCGGAATCGGGTTGTCGCTGGTGCGCGGGCTCATCGAGCTGCAGCGCGGCACCGTCGCGTTCGCCAGTGAACTCGGGCAGGGCACCGCGGTCACCATTCGGCTGCCCCGATCGGTGAACGGCAAGCCCGTCGACCATGCACCCGCCGGACTGCTGGACAACCCCTACGTCGTCGAGGCAGACCAATGGGTGACACCGCGGCCGTCGGCCGAAGAGGACGCGCGGGTGGCCGACGATCGTGAGTTGGTGTTGATCGCCGATGACAACGCTGATATGCGAGCGCATTTGGACCGCGTGCTGTCGGCTCATTGGCGAACGGTCCTCGTTGCCGACGGGCAAGAGGGCATCGAAAGCGCCCGCAGGCTTCGCCCGGATGCTGTCGTGACCGATGTGATGATGCCGCGGCTGGACGGGTTCGAGTTCATCGCCGCCATTCGCGCTGACCCCGCGCTGGCCGGCACGCCTGTGCTGATGTTGTCGGCGAGGGCGGGCGCTGAGGCTATCAGCGAGGGTTACTCCGGCGGGGCGGACGACTATCTGCCCAAGCCATTCAGCTCCCAGGACTTGGTCGACCGCGTCGCGGCGCGGTTGTCGGGCGCCGCGCGCGAACGCGCCAGTCGGCGATCCAGTGATGCTCAGGCGCAGTTGGCCCTCGATTTCGCACAACTCGACGCCGCCCTGCAGGCTGCCGACTCGGTCGCCGCGATCGCCGCGGCGCTGCAGGGTTGTTCGTTCGGTTTCGGCGACGCACCGGTCATCTGTGTGGGTGTGCTCGACGCCGACGGTACAAACGTCCGATTCGCATATGGCGACCCCGTACCCCCGGAAATGCGTGACCGCTATCATGTCGCGTCGATGGATACCCCGATTGTGCCCGTCGACGTCATCAAGGCCGGTCAACCCATGATCATCACCGACACGCTCAGTCTCAGCTCGCGCTATCGGCACGTCGTGAACGAAACGGTCGAGATGGTCCGGGCGTGCATCAGCCAGCCGTTGCGGGGTTCGGACGGACGAGTCATCGGTTCGCTCGGGATGTTGTGGCCGACGCCGCGGGAGTTCGATCCCGCTGAACTCGATTGGGCGGCTGGGATTGCCAAGATGACGCAGTCGGCCGTCGACCGCATCCGCAACGTTCAGCGTCAACATCGGATCGCCGTTGACTTCCAAGACCATCTGCTCGATCTCGACCACGGTTCGACCGCCGCGGTGGTCGCCGCGGTCTATCAACCCGGCGGCGAGGCGATGCGGGTCGGTGGGGACTGGTATCTCGTGGTGCCGCTGAAGCAAGACGGACAGGTTGCGATCTCCGTCGGTGACGTGGTTGGACATGGCCTGCCCGCTGCCATCGCGATGAGCAGGCTGCGGGCGGCGGTGGCCGCCAGCGCGCTGACCGACTCCGATCCGGCTGCAGTGCTGGCCACGCTCGACCGATACGCGGCGACGGTCCCCGGTGCGCGCTGCGCGACGGTGAGTTACGCGGTGATCGACACTGCCTCGGACCCGGCCGTACCTGATGGCGCCGCGTGCCTCAGTTATTCCTGTGCAGGACATCCCTATCCGCTGCTGGTGACGCCGGATCAGCCGCCGGTGTTCCTGTCGGCGGGTCGACGTCCTCCCGTGGCGGCCTGGGAAAGCCGTCTGAAGCAGAACACGGCCGTGCACCTGCTACCGGCCGGCAGCGTTGTGCTGCTCTACACCGACGGACTGATCGAGAGGCCGGGGGAGACGCTCGACGAAGGATTCGCCCGACTGCAGGGTGCGGCCGCCTATCGCGCGGACCTTCCGGTCGCGGACCTCTGCGCCGAGTTGCTCGACCGGATGGCCCCACCCGGCGGCTACACCGACGACGTCGTGCTGTTGGCGCTACGGCCGTGTCATAGCTCGGCGCGCAGCTTTGCCACGGTGGTGCCCGCCACGCTGGACCACATCGGCGAGGCGCGACATCGGTTGCGCGACTGGCTTTCCGGCGTCGCCGTCGACGCGCGGCGCGAATCCGACATTCTGCTGGCCACGGGGGAGGCGGTGACCAACGCCATTGAGCACGGCAGCCGCAGCGATGCCCGCAAGACGGTCTCCATCGAAGCTTTCGTCCGCGGCCACACCGTCATCACCACGGTCAGCGACGCCGGACAATGGTCGGGTGATTCGTCGGCCAGCCAACGCAGCATGCAGCGCGGACGCGGGCTCACCATGATCAACGGCCTCGCCGACCATGTGAAGACCGTGCGCACCCCGGACGGCACCCGAATCACGCTGCGTTTCGAGCACGCGGTTTTACCGGACCCCGGCCTGGTCGAGGGCTTGAAGACGTGAGCGGCGCGGCTTTCCACCTGCAGACCGCGGAGGGCGATGGGGCGCCGACCCCTTATGAGGTGACGGTGACCGGTGAGGTCGACGCGTCCAATGTCGTGCAGTTCACCCGATCGGTGCGGGACCTGCCCGGCGCGCGGCCGGTCATCTTCGATCTGAGCAGCGTGAAATACCTCGACAGTGCCGGGTTTGCGGCATTGGATCGACTACTCGCAGAGAACGCCATCGTCATCGTCTTGTCGCCGGGCAGCTTCATGTACAGGGTGGCCGAGCTGATGTGTATGCCGCTTTACCACGATGTCGGGGCCGCCCGACGTGCGCTGCTCGGCGGCGCGAGCTGAGCTGTTACTCGGCCTCTTCGATCGCCTCACCGAGCTCCTCGAGCAGCTTGTTGTGGTGGTTACTGGCCAACAGGTGACCCGCCGCGATGACCACCGCAACCGGCCAGTCGATGAGCTCGAACGCGGCCAGCGCCGCCAGACCGCCGTAGTAGGCAAGCTGCTCGGGTCGCGGAATCTCCACCTGTCCGACCACCGGCAGGTTGATGGCGAATGTCTCGCCTTCCCGGATGTGAGCGACGGCATCCGCCTGGGAAGTGGCGCGGCGCGACTTTACCTTTTCGACCATCATTTGCCTTTCAGTAACTTAAGCGTTGCCGTGGAGTCCGATGCTGGGATCACCGTCTAACTTATGTCGACGAAAGATGCTCTCGCCGACCAACTAAGCGAAGCCGTGGCTGGCTTCCTGACTGTTCCCCTGATGGAGTTGTACGCCCTGCTGTGGCGCGCGGGCGCTGTGCAGGTTGTGGCGACCCGGTCGTCGCGTCATTCGCGGCTGCCAGCTCCAGTGGACTTTTATCTGCGAATACGCGGGTCGCAACGGCCACCGCAGCGGTCGCAGCCCCGGCTGAGCCCAGCGCCTGTGCCCAGGCGAGCGGGCCAAGAGGAGTGCAGCCAAGCAGTTGGCTGACTCCGGGGATGCTGATCAGCGTTCCCATCACGGCCAGCGACCCCCCGGCGGTCAACACCACCAGCGGAGTGCGCGAATCGAGCAGGGTCTGGCCCAGCTGGGCGGAAACCAGCGCGACGAGCGCCACCGTGGACGCGCGTTGCGGACGCCCGGTGAACCCGGCCATCGTCCACGCCGCCGTCGCGGCCGCCGCAGTGGTGGCCCCGCGGATGGCGACCGCCCGCCACAGCGCCTGCTGATCGGGGCCACGCCCTTCGAGCCGCACCGGGCCGCTCGGCTTGCTGACCGCCAGGGCCGCCGCCGGCAGCGCATCGGTGAAGATGTTGACCAGCAGCAGTTGCCGGGTGTTCAACGGTGAAGTGCCAGTGATCGCGCTGCCGATGATCGCGAACGCGACCTCGCCGGCGTTGCCGCCGAGCAGCACCGACACCGCAGCCTGAACTCGCCGCCACAGCTCGCGGCCTTCCTCTATCGCGTTCAGCAACGCCTCGATGCGCGCGTCGAGCAGCACCACGTCGGCCGCGACACTGGACGAATCGCTGCCGCGGGCGACGACGCCGATGCCGACGGTGGCCGCCCGGATGGCGGCGGCATCATTGGCGCCGTCGCCGACCATGGCGCAGACCTTCCCGACGCGTTCCAGCGTCTGGACGATCTGCACTTTGTTCTCCGGCGACATGCGAGCGAAGATCACCCGCTCGGTGACGACCCGCTCCTGATCCTTGCGCGACAACGCATCCCACTCGGCTCCACTGATCACCTCTTCGGCCGCCACCGACATCCCCAGTTCCCGCGCGATCGCCGTGGCGGTAATCGGGTGGTCGCCGGTGATCAGCCGAATGCCGATGTCCCGCTCGGCCAGCGCCGCGAGCAGAGCGGGCGCTTCGGCGCGCGGGGTGTCGGAAAGCCCGAGGAAGCCCGCCAGCGACAGCTCGCTGCCTGGCCAATCCGCGATGGCGTCTTCGTCCTCGGCGACCAGCTCGGCTTGCTGCGGGGTCAGTCGTCGCCGCGCGACGGCGATTACCCGCAGCCCTTCGGCCGCCAGTTGTCGCACGTTGTGTCGATGTCCGGCGCTACGCCTTGGCAGGCGGCCAAGACGACTTCCGGTGCGCCCTTGACGGTCAGCTCGTCTTCGAACACCGAGGCCGAGAATGATCGACCGGACCGGAATGGCAGATGGGCGTCCGCTTCGGCGGTCAAACTCGAGTCGTCGACCGACTTCGCCGCCTCGATGATGGCGCGGTCGGTGGCGTGCACCTGCGGTCCGCCGTTGGCGTCCGGCGCCGCGCGCGCCGCGAAGCGCACGACGTCGTCGCGAGAGTAGCCCTCCGCAGGGTGTACCTGCGATACCCGCAGGCGGTTTTCGGACAGCGTCCCGGTCTTGTCGAAGCACACGACATCGATACGGCCCAACGCCTCCACCGATCGCGGGACACGGACCAGCGCGCCGTAGTTGGTCAGGCGCCGGGCCGATGCCGCCTGCGCAAGGGTTGCCACGAGCGGCATCCCTTCCGGCACGGCGGCCACCGTGATGGCGATGCCACTGGCCACGGCTTCGCGCAAACCCTTGCGGCGCAACAAGCCGAGCGCGCCGACCAGCAGCCCGCCGGTCACGCTGACCGGGAAGGCGCGGTTGGTGAGCTGGCTGAGCTGGTGTTCGAGCCCGATCTGCGCGAGCTCGCTGGATACCAGTTCAGCGGCCCGGCGGGCTTGGGTGTCGGCGCCGACGGCGGTCACCAGCGCCATCGCGGTGCCGGCCTCAATGGTGGTTCCGGCGTAGAGCATGCAGCGGCGCTCGGCCAGCTCGGCTCCCGGCGTGGGTTCGACCTGCTTCTCCACCGGCAGCGACTCCCCGGTGAGCGAGGATTCGTCGACTTCGAGGTCGTCTTCCTCGATCAGCCTGGCGTCGGCGGGGACCACCTCGTGGGTGCGCACCTCGATCACGTCGCCTGGCCGCAGCTGTGCCGCGTTGACATCGGTGTAGACCGGCGAACCGTCGGGAGCGACCGTCACTTTCCGGGCCGGCGGAATCTGTTGGGCCAGCAATTCGTTGAGTCGGCTTTCGGCGCGCAGACGCTGGCTGGCGGCCAGCATGGAGTTTCCGGTGAGCACCGACCCGACCAGTACGGCGTCGACGGGCGAACCCAGCACCGCACTCGCCGCCGAGCCCAGAGCCAGCACCGGGGTCAGCGGGTCGGACAGCTCGGCACGCACCGCCTTGAGGAATTGCCAGGTAGCTCGTTGCGGGCGCCCGACAATCTCGGCGCTACGGTGGGCCGTCTCCACCGCCCGGGTGGCCAGCAAGCCATGCCGGGGTTCCGGCGTCTGCTCGGCGTCCGGTGGCGGCAACATCTTGCGGACCTGCTCGATTGACATGGCGTGCCATTCGTGGATCGCCGCCGGCAGCGGGGCCGGGGCGCGCAACACCCGGCGGGCCATCAGATACCCCGACAGCAAACCTGCGGCCGCGCCTGTCGTGACCGGGCCGGGGCCTCGTCCTCGCACGCCGGGCACCATCAGCAGCGCACCTAAAGCCGTTGCGCCGGTGGCTATTTCGATACCGCGCTGGCTGGCCGATTTGGCGACCGGGATGGCGTGCAGCAGCCGCCAGGCGCCGGCGAGGTCGCTCAAGATCACATCGGCGGTCCACGGCGGTGACTCCGCGTCGGAGTGGGCAGCACGCCCAGTCCGATGTCCGCCGACGACAGCGCCTGGGCAGCGGCCGACGAGATCACCGCGACGGTGCGACCCGACTGCTGCAGGTCGGTCAGCGCCGCCGCGAGTGCGTTGTCGATGGATTCCCGCTGCAGCGAGCGCAGCTCGTCGAAAGCGGCTCGCAGTTCACCGAGATCCTCGACGTCGACCGAGATGAGTTCCAGGCCCGCCCGTCGCGTCTCGGCCAGCACCGCCGAGGCCAGCGGATCGTGGGTCGGACCGATCAGCGCTTCGACGCCCGCACCGGATCCGCGGGCGGACACCCCGGGGACCGG
>CAWIAC010000037.1:0-15900 GCA_963833935.1 uncultured Actinomycetota bacterium
CAATCCCGTCGTCGTTGAACCAACTCAGCTCGCCGCTGTCAGCGGCAACGAATTCGGCGACGAATGCGGCCACGTCGCAAACGAATTCGCTCGGTGGAATCCTCGATTTTTTGGACGGCGCCGACGGCAATCCCCATCGGAACTTTCCTGAACTTCAACTTTCTGAACGGTGTCGTTTCGGCCGGATACATCAGCCCCGCGATCCTACGCCGGGTCACCAGCGGTATAGCCGACTTCAACTCGGTGAGCGCGGGAGCGGCGCCAGTGGGCGGCGCCGGCTTCACGGGCATGGTGACGCCGCAGCCGCTGGCGCCGGTCAGCCTGGCGACGCAGGCGGGGTGTCAGCGGACATGTCGGGCGGAGCCACGCTTGTCGGCAAGCTGTCCGTACCCCGACGTGGACGGCGACGGCGCAGGTCGCCAACCACAGCGGTGTCACCTACGCCGGCGGCGGCTGGACCAACGCGGTCGGCCCGACCGGCGGTGCCGCGGAGGCCGTCCCCGCCGGCATGCCCGGTATGCCCGGCATGGCCGGCGGCAGGTCCGGTGGATTCGGTCACGGTCCTCGCTACGGAAACCGCCTGACCGTCATGGGGCGCCCGCTGTCAGGTGGCTGATCGCAACCGGATCAGCGCCGTTCAACAAGTGCAGCAGATAGCTGCCGTATCCGGACTTCAACAACGAGTTGGCGCGCTGAGCCAGCTGCTCGTCGTCGATGAAGCCCATCCGCCACGCCACTTCCTCGGGGACGCTGACCTTGAGGCCCTGCCGCTGTTCCAGGGTGCGCACGTAATCGCAGGCGTCCACCAGGGAGTCGAACGTCCCGGTATCCAGCCAGGCCGTACCGCGGGCGAGCACCTCGACGTTGAGCCGACCCTGATTGAGGTAGGTACGGTTGATCTCGGTGATCTCGTACTCGCCGCGTTCCGAAGGTCGTAGGCCCCGGGCGATCTCGATCACGTCGTTGTCGTAGAAGTAGAGACCCGGCACCGCGTAGTGGGACTTCGGCGTAGCCGGTTTCTCTTCAATCGACAACGCCATGCCGTCCGCGCTGAATTCGACGACGCCATAGGCCGACGGGTTGGCGACCCAGTAGGCGAAAATTGATCCGCCACTGATTGATTTGAAGCGCCGGAGGTTGGTCCCCAGGCCCGGACCGTGGAATATATTGTCGCCCAGCGCCAACGCCACCGAATCGGTGCCGATGTGGTCAGCGCAGATCACGAACGCCTGGGCCAGCCCCTCGGGCCGGCTTTGTACCGCGTAGCTGATGTTGATGCCGAATGCGCTGCCGTCACCGAGCACTCGTTCGAATGCGGGTGCATCGTGGTCGGTGGTGATCACCTGGATATCGCGAATGCCGGCCATCATCAGCGTGGACAGCGGGTAGTAGATCATCGGTTTGTCGTAGACCGGTAACAGCTGCTTGCTGACGCCCATGGTGATCGGATACAGACGCGCGCCTGAGCCGCCGGCCAGAATGATGCCCCGCATGTCCGCCTCCTCAGTCGACGCGGTCGGCGTCGGTCAGCTCGGTCGCAGCCAGCGCTGCTGCCAAGTCGTCATGACGGAACACCGAGGTGACGTGGTCGTGGACCACCCGAAAAGCCGACGCGACAGTGGCGTTGGCGCCCGATTCGTCCGGGTCGGCGATCCTCTGTTCGACCACCACGACGCCATCGTGGACGTATGTTCTGCCCACTTCCGCGTGTCTTGGGTGGGCGGTCGCCCACTCGCGCAGGGCGGCGTGGCCCTGCGCGGCGCCGTGCGCGTCTCCGACCTCGATGTCGTCGCTGGACAGGGCGACGAGGGTGTCGATGTCAGAAGCATTCAGCGCGTCATGCCAAGCCAGTACGGTGGCGATCTCCGATGTGGTCATGGTGTGAAAGGTACCGCGTGCGTCTACAAGGGCGTGTGGTCGAGCCACGTCTGCCATACCGCGGTGTCGCCGGACAGCGCGATGTCGGTGTCGTCGACTCGAACTCGCCGCAGCAGCGCCAGCAACAGGTCGACGGCGTCACCGTGCAGCGCCACTGTGCCGTTTTCTTCGCCGTGAGACCAGGAGATGCGGCCCGCATCGGCGCGGATGGTCCACCGTCCGCCGACTCCCACCCCGGGATCGGTGGCGCGCAGATGCAGAATTTGACCGTCTTCCAACGGAAGTGGTGCGTTGTCGCGTCCGGCTTGGCTCGCGACCCGCTCGAGCCATTCGCCGATCCCATCGGCTGCCAGTTCGGGTGCCAGCGTGTAGTCGAGTCCGAGCGCCAGCGCGGCGTCGGCGCGGTGCACTGTCGCCTCATGCAGGCGGCGCCGGACCCACCAGTACGCCGGACGCGGGCCCAGGAACGTCCACACCGGGGTTTCAACGCCGACCTGATCGACCGCGTCGATCAGGCGCTTCGCCCCGCCGTGCAGCCAGGAGATCGCCTCGTCGGGTTCGGCGGGCGGCTTGCCGTTCTCCACCGCGCGCGGGTCGAGAGGGTGATCGGCCCGCTCGGCGACGATCTGCGCGGCCCAGCGATCACCGCGGCCGACATGGCGAAACAACTGGTCAAGGCTCCAACCCGGACACGTCGGTACCGGGGTGGACGGTTCGCCGCCGCGGATCGCCTCGCCGAACGCGCGGTTTTGCTGCAGGAACTCGGCCACGTAATCCACGCGGTCAGGCTACGCGCCGCCCCAGGCAGTGCACGCGCCAGCCGGCCTGCTGCCACCGTTGCACGTCGAGGCAGTTGCGGCCGTCGACGACGACGCGGGCCCGCACCCGGTCGGCGAGCAGGTCGGGGTCGAGATCGACGAACTCGGGCCACTCGGTGAGCACCAGCACCGCATCGGCGCGGTCGCAGGCTTCCTCCACCGAGACCGCGTAACTCAGCGTGGGGAACAGCCGCCGGGCATTTTCCAGCGCCTTGGGGTCGTAGACGTTGACCGCCGCGCCGTTGAGCTGGAGCTGGCCCGCCACATTGAGTGCCGGTGAGTCGCGCACGTCGTCGGATTCGGGCTTGAACGCGGCGCCCAGCACAGCGATGTTCGCGCCCAACAGCGAGCCGCCGCATGCTTTGGTCGCAAGTTCGACCATGCGGGTGCGGCGCCGCATGTTGATGTTGTCGACTTCGCGCAGGAAGGTCAGCGCCTGGTCAGCACCCAGTTCTCCGGCGCGCGCCATGAACGCGCGGATGTCCTTTGGCAGGCAGCCGCCGCCAAATCCCAAGCCGGCGTTGAGGAATCGGCGCCCGATCCGCGGGTCATGCCCAAGTGCGTCGGCTAACAGGGAGACGTCGGCGCCAGCGGCTTCGCACACCTCGGAGATCGCATTGATGAACGAGATCTTCGTCGCCAGAAAGGCGTTCGCGGAAACCTTGACCAGCTCCGCGGTCTGCAGGTCAGTCACCAGGAAGGGCACCCCGGCATCCAGCATCGGTGCGTACATCTCGCGGATCGCAGCCTCAGCGCGCGTTGAATCTTCCTGTACGCCAAGCACGATGCGATCGGGATGCAAGGTGTCGTCTACCGCAAAACCTTCACGCAGAAACTCCGGGTTCCACGCCACTTCCACATCGACGCCGGGCGGCGCAGCAGCGCGGGCCCGATGGACAAGCTCGGCGGCCGTCCCGACGGGAACTGTGGACTTGCCGACGATCACCGCGGGTCGCGTCAAACGCGGTGCGAGCGTGTCGATTACGGCGTGGACGTGGCTCAGGTCCGCGCCGTACTCGCCTCGCTTCTGCGGGGTGCCGACGCCGAGGAAGTGCACGTCGGCGAAATCGGCGGCCAGATCATAGTCGGTGGTGAATCGAAGACGGCCGGCTGCGATGTTGTCGCTCAACATCTTTCGCAGTCCAGGCTCGTAGAAGGGAACGTCACCCGCAGCCAGCTTGGCGACCTTACCAGGGTCGATGTCGACACCGACGACTTCGTGCCCCAGTTCGGCCATCCCAGCGGCGTGGGTAGCACCCAAATATCCCGTACCGAATACGGAGCACCTCATACACCCGTGTGTACGTTGCCGCAACGAGCGGACGGCATCGCGCTTCTGAGCGACGGGCAAACGTCAGGTGACGCTTTGCTGTCAGAGGTTAAAAACCGTGGCCAAACCCGCCGTGGCCGCCGAATCCGCCGTGAACCACCGCCGCCGTGGCCCCAGCCACCGCCACCCCACGGTCCCAACGGCGGTCCCTGCCGCGGCCCGAAGATTCCGGGCAGCGGAATCGGAACCGGGACCGGGACAGGAGCCACGGGCGGCGGAGCAACGGGCGCCGGAGCAACCGGAGCGGGAGGCGGCGCAGCAGGTTCTGGAGCTGGGGCAGGCGCGACTTGCACGGGTTCTGGAGCCGGCGCCGCGGGAGCAGGGGCCGGTGCGGCCGGCACAGGTTCAGGAGCCGGCGCGGCCGGTGCGGGGGCGGGCGCAGCCGGTGCGGGAGCGGGCGCAGGTGCCTGCACGGGCGCCGGAGCGGGCGGCGCGGCGGGCGCCGGCTTGGGCGCCACCGCATTGTGGCCCGGCTCGGGCCGGAGGGAGGCGGTTGGCCGCATGCTGATCGCCATCGCAACCAGCAGGGCTACGGCGCCCACCACGAAGATCGCCACGACGGCGCTGGCCACCAGGACCAGGGGTCTGCGGCCGCCGTCCATCGGAGCATCGACTACACCGGTGTAACCGGTGTAGCTGCCGGTTTGGAAATCCCCTTCGCCGGCGAGAGCCGTGTAGGCATCGCCGTCTTCGTCGGCAACCGCGCTATAAGCGAGCGCCTGCTCACCGGAGGCGCTGTCGGTGGCGACGTCGAAGTATCCGGGGGCTACGGCGTACGGGTTGATCATGCCGGTGCCGGGATCCTGGGCGTAGGCCAGCGCCGCGGTCGACGAGGTGAACAGCGGCGCGTTGGCCGATGCCAGCGCGGCGCCGCGGGCAAGTGCGTTCTCTGGCTCATCGGGCGCGTTGACTATCAGCGCGGTTGCCGCCTCCACCTGCGGCTTGATCGGAGCGATGTCCACGCCGGAGCCGACGAGAAACAGTCCGTCGGGCCGCGTCTGCAACGCCTCCGCACCGGAAGCCAGCGCCGCCAACTCGGCGATCGAATCACTGCCTGGCGTCAGTGCTTGCCGATGGACGTCAGTGATCGAACCGTCGGCGGTATTGACCACGGCCAGCGTCGCCGTGTCGGGTTCGACGAACAGCAACCCCGTCTGGGCATATCCGACGGAGCTGCCGACGACCTGGGCCAGTGCCGCGGCCGCCAGGAAGGACGAAACCAGCATGACGTTCTCGACCTTGCGCGCCGCCAACGCGTCGCGCAGTGCAACGGCGTCAACCGGATCCGTCCAGGTCACACCCGTCGATCGCAGCTGGTAGCCACTCTCGGCGGCGCCTTCTTGGGTGCCGAGGATTGCTGAGACGACCTGGTCGGCCGCACTGAACGTTGGCGCGTCGCCCGCGTCGACGTCAATCGCCTCCTGGTCGACCGTGAGGCCATCGGCGTTTTCACCCTCGACGAGCACCATGCGGACCGAGGCGGGTGCCATTGACACGCCAAGTACGGTGTCCACTTTCCCTCCTGAGCTGTTGAGTTGCCGATCGAGTCCGATCTCAAACTGGTTTAGACGCCTGGCCATAAGTGGGGATTGCCGGAGTCCCCTCGAGGCTGGCACGGCGACACAACCGCCACTTCGACGATACCGACGGCTGAACCAGCGGCTGTGTGTTAGGCGCAGTATTGCCGACGCTCACCAACGGCCGTGGCCGCCGAAGCCGCCGTGGTGGCCGCCCCCGAAACCAGGGCCACCGAAACCGGGGCCGTGACCCCAGCCGCCGCCTCCGTGGCCCCAGCCGCCGCCGCCTCGCGGTTCGCCGCCCCACGGGCCCGGGGGCGGGCCGAACAACGGGGGCGGCACGAGTTGCGGGATGAGCGGCGGAATGATCGGCGCCACTGGAGCCGGCCTGGGAACGAAGACCGGTGCCGGGGCCGGAGCAGGCACATGAACCGGCGCCGGGGCCGGAACGGCGGCGTGGATCGGTGCCGGTGCGGCTACCGGTGCGGGGGCCTGCACCGGCGCGGCCGCGGGTGCAGGTGCGGCCACTTGCGCCCTCGGCATCGGGGCTGGCAACGGTCGGGCCGGGGCCACCAGGTTGTGGGTCAGGCTGGGCCGCGAACTGGCCGACGGCCGGATGCTGAACGCGAGCGAAATCACCAATGCCATCACGCCGGCGACGAAAATGAGCAACACGCTCATCGCCGTCAGGAACGGTGTTCGGCCTGCGTGCTCATGCTCCAGGGCGCCGAAGTCGGGATACATGCCGGTAGTGAAGTCGTGTTCCTGACCGGTGTTGGCGTAGGCCCCGGGACCCTCGTGGGTGTAGACCGCGGCCGAGTCGTCGGCGACGGCGCTGTAGGCCAACGCCTCAGCGCCCTGCTCGGCGCCGGAGGCTGGGTCAGCGGCGGCTAGGTACTCAGGGGCGAGCGCATGCGGGTTCACCGACCCGGTGCCCGGGTCTTGTGCGTAGGCCAGCGCGGCGGTCGACGAGGCGAACAACGGCGCGTTCGCCGAAGCCAGCGCCGCACCCCTTGCGAGGGCCATGTCGGGCTGCTCGGGCACGCTCAGCGGAAGCGACGTCGCCTCTTCCAGCGCCGGCTTGATCAGCGGGATATCGACCCCCGAGCCCACTACCAACACGCCGTCGGGCTGCTTTTCGAGATTCTCGGCAGCAGAAACCAGACCGAGCAACGTGGCCACCGCCTGATCGTCGTCCTCGGACAGCAGCTCACGCTGGACATCGGTGATCGCACCGTCGGCGGTGTCGACCACGGCCAGCGTCGCAGAGTCGGGCTCGACGAAAAGCAGCGCGGCACGGGCATAACCTGTCGCACTGCCGATCGACTGAGCCAGCGCCGCCGCGGCCAGAAACGATGAGACGAGCATCACGTTCTCGACCTTGCGGGCCGTTAACGCGTCGCGGAGCGCCGCGGCCTCCCGCTGGTCACTCCACGTCACGCCCGTCGACAGCAGCTGATAGCCAGCCTCATCGGCACCTTCGCGGGTGCCCAGGATTGCCGCAACCACCTGATCCGGCGCGCTGAAGATTGCTGGGTCGCCGTCGCCTGTGACAGCGAAGTTTTCCTCGTCAACGGTCACCCCGTCGGCGTTTTCCCCCTCAACCAGCACGATGCGGACCGTCGTGGGTGCCATCGCCACACCGAGTACGGTGTCCACAACTCCTCCAAATCGTTTGCTAGCGGTCTGTTGGTCGTCTGCGATATTGCTCCAGTGAGGTCGCCGAACACAAGAAATATCGCCGCACCGAAGCGCGGCGTTACTACCGCGGAATTAGCTGTGCGCTGCGAAGTTATGGTCAGGAGCCCACAGTCGATGCCCCCCGGCCGACCCTTCGTACGAGAATTTTACCTTGCCAGACCGAGGGCCGCCGGGACTACCGGTGCCCGCCACCGCCGTGTCCGCCACCGCCGCCGAAGCCACCGCCATGGCCGCCGCCGAAGCCGCCGCCACCAAATCCACCGCCGCCAAAGCCGCCACCGCCGAAGCCCGGGAATCCACCGAAACCACCGAATCCGCCGCCCGGGTTGCCACCGAAGCCACCGAATCCGCCGCCGGGGCCACCAAAGCCGCCGGGGTTGCCGCCGAAGCCACCGGGGCCGCCAAAGCCGCCCGGATTGCCCCCGAAGCCGCCGTGGTCGGCGCCGGTGTCGCCGCCTGGCGAAGTGAACGACGGACCCTGCTCAGCAGGACCACCAAGGCCGGGCACATGCGAACCCTCCGGCGGACCTGCGGTACCCGGCATCCCCGGTGCCTCCGGGGACGGGAACGACGGAGCCGCCGGCGCGTTGGGGCCGGGCATCATCGGAACCGGTAGATGCACCGGCGAGTCGGGCGCCGGGCCTCGGTCCGGCAGCTGGGGAGCATCAACGTGAACCGGCGCCTGCGGCGACGGCATACGCACGGGGAGTTGAGGATTCGGCCGTTGAACCGGCTGCGGACGGACCGGAACGCTGACCGGCGGCTGCCAAGGGACGCTGACCGGAGGCTGCTGCACCGGGAAATGGACGGGCGTAGGAGCCGGCGCATGCCACGGCGGGGTTTGGACTGCGGGCGGCGCAAGCGCGGGAATCGGTAGCGGCAGAGGAACCAGCGCCGGCACCCGGGGTGCCGCCACCGGCCCGGGGACTGCGACCGGAGCGGGTGCCAGGGCAGGCGCCGGGTGCGCGGCAGCTATCGGCGGCGCGGCCGGAACCGGTGCAGGTGCCAGGGCCGCGGGGGGTGCGGCCGGAACCGGCGCGTTTGCGCGCGGAGCCACCACCGCGGGAGCGGACATGTGGTTGGCCTGCGGTGCCGGGGCACTGGCCGGCGGCGCGGCAGGCGCCGGGGCCAGCTGCGCTGGGATGAAGGAGGTTCTGCAGCGGCCGGGGCAGCAAGGCCACCGCACTCGGCCGGATGCCGAGTGCCAGCGCGACCTCCAGCGACAGGAATGCGGCCACGATGACGACCGCCAGCACGCTCCCGATCAGCACAAGGGGTCCGCGCTCGGAGTCTTCGTCGAGGTGCTCTTGCAGGGCGGCGGGCTCTGCCAAGGCAGCGGTATGGGCTTCGGCTTCCTCATCCGGAACGGCGCTGTAGGCCAGATCCTCTTCACCCAACTCGGTACCAAACGGAACATCGGGTGCCACAAGGTATCCCGGAGAGACGGCGTAGGGGTCGATCGCGCCGGTGCCGGGGTCTTGCGCGTACGCCAGCGCAGCGGTCGACGAAGCAAACAGCGGCGCGCTGGCCGACGCCAGCGCCGCGCCCCAGGCCAACGCGGTCTCCGGTTCTTCGGCTGCGGTGACCGGCAGTAACGTCACCGCCTCCAACTGCGGCTTGAGCGCAGCGACGTCCACGCCGGAGCCGACGATGAACACGCTCTGCGGGCGGGTCTCCAGGCCGTCTAAACCGGCCACCATCCCAGCCAGTGCCGCAACGTTGTCGGCACCGGACATCCGTTCTTTGTGGACATCGGTGATGGAACCATCGGCCGAGTCGACGACGGCCAATGTCGCCGTGTCGGGCTCGATGAACAGCAAAGCGGTACGGGCGTCGCCGACCGTGCTGCCGACCATCTGCGCCAATGCGGCCGCAGCCATGAACGCCGACACCAGCATGACGTTTTCGACCTTGCGGGTGGCCAGAGCCTCGTGCAGTGCGGCGGCATCCACCGGGTCGGTCCAGGTAACGCCGGTCGATGCCAGAGCGTGGCCGGCCTGCATGGCGCCCTCGCGGGTGCCCAGGATCGCCGAAACCACCTGATCGGCCGCGCTCAGAGTCGCCGCGTCGTCGGTCGCGATGTCGAAGTTGCTGTCTTCCACCGTGACGCCGGCGGCGTTTTCACCTTCTACCAGCAGCATTCGGACCGATGTGGGTGCCATTGACACCCCGAGCACGATATCCACCGCGCCTCCAAATCTCCGGCAGCGCGCCACAAGTTTGAGGCGGAGGAACCACCGCGACCGGCGCTACATATTGATGGTCGTCAGGGAAGCTGTGCGGCGTTACAGCCGAACTTAAGAGGACCGTATGAAGTTCTGATATGACCGCGACGGCGTCGGTCCGCGTTGGCCCTGATACTTCGAACCTGCCCGCGCGCTGCCGTAGGGATGCTCGGCAGGGCTGGTCAGCCGCAGGATGCACAGCTGACCGATCTTCATGCCCGGCCACAGGGTGATCGGCAGGTTGGCGACGTTGGAAAGTTCCAGGGTGATGTGGCCGCTGAAGCCGGGATCGATGAAGCCGGCGGTCGAATGGGTCAGCAGCCCCAGGCGTCCCAGCGACGACTTGCCCTCCAGCCGGCCGGCCAAGTCCTCCGGAAGTGTGCACAGCTCTAACGTCGAGCCGAGCACGAACTCTCCGGGATGCAGGACGAACGGCTCCCCGTCAGCCGGTTCGACCAAGCTCGTCAGCTCGTCTTGTTGCTGCGCGGGGTCGATGTGGGTGTAGCGGGTGTTATTGAACACCCGGAACAAACTGTCGAGGCGCACGTCCACGCTGGACGGCTGGACCAAGGTGTCGTCGAACGGATCGATGACCAACCGGCCGGCGGCGATTTCGGCCCTGAGGTCGCGATCGGAGAGCAGCACGCGACGAGCGTAGCCGCTCCCCTGCCGCTCACGATCCTGATGAACGACGCGACCCCGGATGCTAGCCTTCTGCAAGCTTCGTTGCCGATGTAGTTCAATGGCAGAACATCAGCTTCCCAAGCTGAATACGCGGGTTCGATTCCCGTCATCGGCTCCAGTTCAGAGCAGCGGCGCGCCCCGTTTGCTAACCGATGTCTGCCGGGTGAAGTTTGACCAACTGACCTTGCGACATTCGCCGCTTTCGTCGTGATGCCGGCTGAAACGCCGCGGCTGGCCCACGCGGACTGCCACGATGGAATCCGTGCGCGCGTTCGCCTGCCCCGTCTGCCGTGGCTTTGTTCCATTCGAGTCGCGGCGCTGCCCGAATTGTTTGGCGGAGTTTGGATTTCATCTACCGAGCCGCACGATGGTCGCGACCTCGTCGGGCGCCGCGGTTATCGACGGCCAGATCTGGATTGCATGCACAAAGGCGGCCAGCCTCGGGTGCAACTGGTTGGTGCCTGAAGAACAGGAGCTGGGCGGTCAGCGGGGACGATGTCTGGCGGATTCCTTGATCCGCCGCGAGCCCGACACCGACGACACCGTCGCAGTGGAAAAGCTGGTGTCCACTGGGATCGCCCTGCGGCGGTTGATCTGCCAGCTCATCGACATCGGCCTGCCGGTCGACCCGTTCTGGCGGAAAGACGGAGGGCTTGCGTTCGATCTGCTCTCCAGTTACAGCGGCGGGGGACGTGTGGTGATCGGGCACGCCGGTGGAGTAATCACGATAGATCTGGTCGAGTCTCTGGACGCCTACCGTGAGTCGCTTCGCGTCCATCTCGGTGAGCCCTACCGCACCATGCTGGGTCATTTCCGCCACGAGGTCGGCCATTATTACCAGAACATCCTGGTGGAAACCGATTCCGGAGCCGCCCGCTACCTTGACGAGTGCCGCGAGATCTTCGGCGATGAGCGCGCCGATTATCAAGGCGAGATCGCACGACACTACAAATTCGGTGCGCCGGAGAACTGGGGTGACTTCTACATTTCCGAGTACGCAACGATGCACCCCTGGGAGGATTTTGCCGAGTGCTTCGCCCACTATCTGCACATCACTGGCACCATCGACACCGCGCGGGAGTCCGGAATGATCCTGCACGCCGACAGGGTCCGATTTTCGGTTCAGCGGGACATCGTTCCGCTCCCGTCCTACGAGGACGCCTCCATCGAGCGGCTGCTGGAGGACTGGAAGTGGTTGTCGCTCTGCTTCAATCGGGTGAACACCGCTATGGGTAAGAATCCGCTTTACCCATTCGACATCCCGCCGGCGGTGGTCCGCAAGCTAGCGTTCGTGCACAATGTGATCCGCGAGACGGCTCGCACAGCGGCAACTGGTCACTAGTCCAGATGCTGCGCCGAATCGTAGGCAGGCATCGCTCCCACCCCGTGCGGGCAATTAGCGCCTGAGGATCACGAACCGCACTGTCTGGAGGTCGTGCGGCTCTGGGATCACCGTCGTGAGAATCTCGTCCCGCCACGCCTCACGCACGACGTTCTCGACTCGGCCGGCGCGGCTACGGAATCGGTGCTCGTGGCCGTCCTCAAGCTCGAGCTCGAAGCCGTCGAAGTCACCGAAATGGTCGTAGACGATCGCCACCACCTTGCCCGTCCAGCCGTGACCATGTGGAGCCTGCCCCAGACCGCTATAGCCGTCCTGCGAGGGCGCGATCTGGGTGGGGTTGCCACCGAGCTCGCCGACCCGGGTCCCGAGTAGCCCGAGGTAGCGCTGAAAGACCGGATACCAGCGACTCGCCGGAGGGATCGAGGCGCCGATCCACTGGAAGATCGAGTAACGGAGCTCCTCGGTTGGGAGCATTGCCTCTTTTGTGCTCACCGGGATGTTGACCTGGAAGGTGCCGAGTACCCGCCGCCAGCGCAGCGTCTCCGCGGCGTCGGCTTCATCCCCGCCATCGCGGCCCCGCACGGCTGCGGACGCGCTCGTCAGCTGGCGCACCACGACCTGGTATTGCTCGCCGGCGCGAATCCCCGCCGGCAAGGCGATCGACAGGAGGCCGGCGAAGTTCGTCCCGCCCGCGCCGGCAGCGGGGAGCGGGATATACGTGACGCCGCCCGTCCGACAGCCAATCGTGTGTGGGTCGACGAGCGTCAGCCGCGGGTTGGGGTACAGGTCAGCGACTCGGGCGAGGACCGCGCCGGCGTCTACCGCCGGCAGGTAGATCTGCGCCTGCTCTCCGGCAGGTACGCCGGTCCAGTCGATCACGAGTTCGTCCGGCGTCTCTCCGGCCGCAACCGTTGCAGGCGTGGGACGGACCTCGAAGGTCTCGAGCGCCTGGCGAGAGACGTCAATGCCCGGATTGGCGACAGTGCTCCAGGACAGGTTGCGTTGAGCGAGCTTGTCGGAGTTCCACGGTGGTGTGCCGTACGCGATCGAGTCGGGATCGAATGCGATCTCCGCCACCAGGCACTGGTGCTCGTTGCGGACGAACGAGGCGCTGACCGGCTCGAGCGTCACCCCGCTGCCGGGCGGCCAGGGGCCGTCAGGGTTGCCCGGTGGCACGACGCCGCCGGACGGGAACGCACCGGCGGATTGGTTGATGTCGAGGAACGCCCCGTAGTAGTAATCGCGAACTTTGCCGCTGCCAGTGGGTTTCAGAGTTTGGACGTTCGGGCTGTCGGATTGGTGCGAGGGGAGGCTGTTCGGCGCGCCTGTCCCGTTTGCGGGCTGGCGGGGCTGAGCGAAGCAGGGGATCGTGACGTACTCGCCCCCCTGCACCCCCGGCGTCGGGACCGTGTGTTCGCCCCAGTCGGCGGGCGGGACCGGGTAGGTGGCCGGCCACCGGGCAAATGTGTTCGCCTCGAACTCGGTCGACGTGCTGTTGGCGGCGAACAGGCGGAAGAACACGCGCACGTCGTTCGCTGGGTCGAGCTTGCCTGCGTAGTGGACGCGCGCGACCGCGAAGTTGTAGACAGGGACCTTCTTGGAGCCGACCAACGCGTACGGCGCGACCGTAAGGATCTCGTTCTGCTCGGTGGTGTCGTCGTCGAAGGACTGGCCGCCGGCCACGCCTTGCCCCTTGGTAAGCGCCGCGGTCAGATCGGAGAGGAACTTTTGGGGATCGGTTCCCATGTGGACGCCGAACTGCTTCTGGCCCTGCTGGATCTGGATAACCCGGATGTCGGAACTCAGCCACCAGTTGACCGCGCCCTGCTGGATGTAGGGGTCCGGCTGCTTCATTAACGTCACTTGCGCGCTCGCCGCGATCCCCTGGAAGCCCGTCGACAGCGCAACGGGCTCGGTCTGGCCGGCGAACGAGAAGGCGGCGTCGGTGGTTCCGAAGTTGAGGTCGTAGCCGAATCGAAAGCGCTGGAAGGCGTCCGGCGAGAAGTTCGGATCCGTCGACTCGACGCTGGTGCAGGAGGCACTCAGGCCGGTCGACGGGCTGAACGCGACCGCCGGGCCGATGTTCGTGGATCCCGGCCCGGTGAGTCCGAGCTGGCGCGCGGTGTAGCCGTCGACAGCGACCCAGAAGGCCGTCTTCACCACCGCGCCGCCGGGCTGGGCGCGAAGCGCGTCGATCTCGTCCTCGCCGTAATGGTCGCGGTCGAGCTCAAAGCTTACGGCTGGCGGCACGAACGTCCCAGCGCAGAAGACGATCAGGCCAGCAGTGATCTCGCTGATGATCGTTTGCATCGTCGGCCAGTCGGGATGGAACTCCATGCCCCATTCGAGGGTGAATGCCAACACTTTCGTGAGCGCGGGGTCAACCCAGGTCCGCGAGTACATGTAGTCATCGCTGGCGCCCGACGTCGCGTAGAGGCTGAAGTCCTGCTCGGCCGTGTAGATGTTGCCGTTCACGGCGTTGGTGGTCGCCACCATCGCCTGCGCGAGCACCGAGGCTGTTTTCTCGTCGTCGGCCGGCATGTACTCGCCGTACGGTGTCGTCCCGCGCGTGCCGTTGTATGCGGCGTTTTGGAAGTTCTGGCTCGGGTTGCTCGACTGATCGGGGCTGTCCCCCCAGCTGTACATCATCACCTGGCTGTAGCTGTGCGCATCCACGAACCAGCGCACCCTGGGGAACCGGTCGGCCAGCCACTTCACATTCTGGTTCTCGGGCTCCGAGAATGCAGACTCGCCGTGGTAGACGAGGCTTGAAGGACAGTCCGACGCGAGGTTGCCGTTGCCGCTAATCGCAGCCGGCGAGAAGTCGACGTCGAAATCCCACAGGAAGTCGAAGTTGCGGTTGTCGTCGACGCCGATGTTGGCGGCGATCCCGCCTGAGGCGGCCGGGTTACGGTTTTTGCGCCACCCGCCATTAGGGTCGCCCTGGTCATTAGCCTGGCTGTAGGCTCGGCCATCCGGGTTCACCAGCGGGAACAACACGAGCTCGCGCTGCTCGATGATTTGTGCCACAGTCGACGCCGCGATCGACACCGGGCCGTACGAAAGCCCCGCGCCCGCGAGGTAGGCGGCGATCAGATCGGTGGCAAGGTTGATCAGGATCTCGCAGCTACCCCATTCGCGCGCGTGGACGCCGCCAAGGATGAGAACGGCGTCGACGGTCCCGGTGGGAGCAGCCGAGATGCTCAGCGCGTGAGAGACCACGCCCGACCCTGCCTGAGCCTGTTCGTAGGTCTGGTTGGGCATCTCGATCAGCTTGCAAAGCGACGGATGGGCGCTGGCGAGGTTGGCGATTGCGGACTCCACCTCTGCGATGTTGAGGTAGGTCATCGCGGCTCCTCGTGGACGAGTGCGCCAAGACCTTTCGGGAGCGTCCGCGGATCGGCGAAACGGTTGCCCTTCCCGACTGGCGGAAACGTCACCTCGCTCGGATCGCGGAGTACCTCCACGCGGACGAGGTCAGATTTCTCGCGCAGCAACGCGAGGCTCGACGGAGTCACCAGCACGTTGCCGACGACGCCGCCGTCAGGCGTCAATCGTGGTGCGGCGCAGCCGAAGTCGATCGGGATGGACTCGATCGCCTGCCTAAAGGCCTCGGGCGTTGGGGACACCAACCGCACCTGCGCGACCGCGTCGGCCCTGATTTGTGAGACACCCATCTCTAGCTCCTCTGTGAGCTGGATACCGGAATAGCGTCAGTGGCTGAATTGAGATTCTGTTCAGGAAATGTCCCTGCCGGCACCGGTATTTAGCCTTCCGAAAGGGACCGACATACCCCACGTCCTGGAGTTGCCCGCGACGTCAGCGGGGCGGAACTGACCAGCATCTGCACCGCCTCAATCGATCCATCATGGGAATCATTCGTCCAACCTCTGCCTCCCGTTGGGGTGGCGGCAAGCGCGCGGTCCACTGAGCGGACCAATTCGCCGAGCACCTGACCGGGTCGATATGGCGCCTCAGAACCGTCCTGGCCCAGGGCCATCGATAAGTCTGGCCTGCATGTTGAACGCTGTCCTGATGGCAACCGCATCTATTTCGACCGGGAACGGTGCTCGGGCACGCCCGCCGCAGCACGCGACACCGACCACTTGACCAGCAGGTCGACGCGCCGACGGTTGCAGGGGTTGACCCTGCTCGCGTCCACTCGAACGCGACCGGGAGGTGGGGGCGGTCGCATCAGCCGACGCCATCGTCGCCACAGCCATGCGGGCACTGGCCAGCTGCTCAGGTGAAGCAGGGCCGAACCCGGAACGTTGCCCAGACGTGCCGAGCCGCACAAGTGTCAATGACACTCGCCCGCATCGTCTTTCGTCGCCAGACTGCCCTTGAGAAAGGCCCGGCAAGGGGTGCAATAGTGCGCAACTCTGATCCACATCCCAAGCGCGAC
>CAWIAC010000038.1:0-112796 GCA_963833935.1 uncultured Actinomycetota bacterium
CCGCACGTGCCGTGAGGTACTGGAGGACAACTTTGCCGCGCGCGAGGTGCTCAACCTGACTGAGCTGCCGAAACCGCCTTTCACGCAATGGATCCCAGACGGGCTGTGGGCCCTGCAGCGAAAGCTGATGGCGCCGTTCTTCGTCTGGGTGACGGTTGGTCTGTACGACCCGCCAGTGCGCGAGCTGATGGGCTACGGCTGGTCGCGTCGCGACGAGTGGCTACACCGCCGCTTCGGCGACATCGTCCGTTTGGTTTTCGCCGTCGTGCCCGCGCGTTACCGCAAGCATCCGCGGGCGCGGGCCGGCTGGGACCGTGCTCGCGGCCGTATTGCCGCCGACACCCCGCTGGTGCAAACGCCGGCTCGCAACCTACCGCCGATCGACGAGCGCGGCAACCCAAAGCATTACTGCCCCAACGTTTGAGGTAACGACGGGCCGCAGCGGCGCCAGCGTCAGCTGTGTGCGTGGTCGTGAGCTTCCTCGAGGCCGGATTCGTGCACGTGTCCGTGGGTGTGTTCGGTTCCGTCGTCGTGGGCGTGGGTGTGCTCGTGTTCTACGTGCTGGTGGTCGTGTGTGGTGTGGGGGTGCGTGTGCGCAACACCGCCGTGCTCGTGCTCGTGCGCATGCGGCCCTTCATGGGTGTGCTGTTCGGTCATCGTTATCTTCTCCTTTGTTGGCAAAAACTCTGTCTAACTTCGTTTCTTGACCACCCTCAGCCCGTCGTCGACGCGGTGATGCCGCGGGACCCCGGGACCGGCGTGCTCGGCGTTGTGGACGGCGTCGACAACAAGCTGTCGGACGTGGTTGTTCTCCAGGCTGTAGAAGATCGTCGTGCCCTCACGGCGGGTTCTAACCAGGCGTGCCATCCGCAACTTGGCGAGGTGCTGAGACACCGACGGCGCGGGTTTGGCTACATGCTCGGCGAGTTCGTTGACCGACATCTCGCGGTCGGCGAGCGACCAGAGCACCTGCACGCGGGTGGCGTCAGCGAGCATCCGGAACACCTCGACGACCAGGCCGACCTGATCGTCGGGCAACCGGACATCCGCATTACTTGCATGCATACGCAGATAGTAGCGCATAGGGTGGCCCCGTGGGTACCCGATTGCCGCGGGCCGTGGCAATAACTAGATGATCTATATTGTTTGGGAAACGCCGAGATGGGAGCCGTATGCGCACCGAAAGCGACAGCTGGGATTTGGCGACGAGCGTCGGCGCGACGGCAACGATGGTGGCCGCTCAGCGGGCGCTGGCCTCCGCTGCCGGGCTGATCGACGACCCGTTCGCCGCGCCGCTGGTGCGCGCGGTCGGCATCGACGTCTACGCGCGACTGGTCAACGGCGAGATTCCCGTCGACGACGACACCGAATTCGATCCGGCCCGCATGGCCAGGGGGATGGCGGTCCGCACCCGGTTCTACGACCGGTACTTCGTCGATGCGACCCGCAGCGGGATCCGGCAGGCGGTCATCGTCGCGGCCGGTTTGGATGCGCGGGCCTACCGCTTGCCGTGGCCGCAGCGCACCGTCGTGTACGAAGTCGATATGCCGGACGTCATCGACTTCAAAACCTCGACGCTGGACAAGCTTGGTGCCGAGCCGACCGCCGACCGTCGAACGGTCGCGGTTGATTTGCGCGACGACTGGCCCGCTGCCCTGCAGGCCGCGGGCTTCGACCCGCACGCCCCGTCGGCGTGGAGCGCCGAGGGTTTGGTGGTCTACCTGCCGCCCGAGGCTCAGGATGCGCTGTTCGACCACATCACCGCGCTGAGCGCTCCGGGAAGTCAGCTGGCCTGCGAATTCGTGCCAGATACAACAGTTTTCACTGGCGAGCGGTGGCGCAGCCATCACGAGCGGATGAGCGGACTGGGTTTCGAGCTTGACTTCAACGATCTCGTTTACCACTTCGAGCGCAGCCACATCATCGAGTACCTGAATCAGCGAGGCTGGCAGGTGTCGCACCGCAGGGTCGCCGACATGCATGCCGCCAACGGCTTCGTCTACCCCGATGACGAGGTTGCGGCAGCCTTCGCTGATGTGACCTACCTCAACGCCGTGCGGAGCTAACCGGCCGCTAGTGCAGCCGCGGCAGGACCGCGGTGCGGTAGAAGTCGATTGCGGCGAGCGGATTCTGTTGGGGAAAACGCATGAACGGCGTCGCGCCGACGTCCAGAACGGCCTGCACCGCCGCGATGTGGGTGGCGGCGTCGGTGCCGGTCGTCCAACCGTCGATGACCTTGTCCAGCGGGTTGGTCTGCGCCGCGCGCTGGATGTCGACCGGATTGGGTTGGTCGACGGCGCCGGCGGTAAACCGCCAAAGTTCCGCGGCGCGGGTGACTTCTCTCTGATCGCCGACGACTGCGAACATCTCGGCCCGCTTGCCCAGTGCGGCGGGATCGCGGCGGGAGTCGTGCGCGCCCTGCTCGAACGCGGCCACCAGCCTTTGGTCTTTGAATCCGTTGGCCTCGCTGATCCAGCCATCGCCGTACTGTCCGGCCAGATGCGCGCTTTTGGGACCGCTCGCGGCCACGTAGATTGGCGGCGGCGACGGCGACACGTCGTAGAGCTTGAGCTGGTTAGTCTGAAAATAGCGGCCTTGAAAGGAAATTCGCTGACCACTCCAAAGTTGTCTGATGAGCTGGATGGCTTCGGCCAAGCGGTCATGACGCTCTTGGTACGGCCCGAACTGTGTCGTGGCCGCTTGCTCGTTGAGCCGCTCGCCGGTCCCGACGCCGAGGAACACGCGGCCGGGGTAGAGCAACGCGAGCGACGCGAAGGCCTGCGCGACTGTCGTCGGGTGATAGCGATAGATAGGACACGTCACGCCGGTGCCAAAGGGGATGTGGTCGGTTCGTTGGCCCACCAATGCCAGCGTGATCCAGGGAAACATCGAATGCCCCTCGTTGTCCTGCCACGGCTGGATGTGGTCGCTGGCCCATAGATAGCGGAATCCGGCCTGCTCGGCGGCTTGGGCCTGGTCGATAAGCTCCGCAGCGGTGAATTGCTCGTGTCCGAGCACCAAGCCCAGACCCGGTCCCGACGGCGGTGGTGGCGCGGCCGGTGTGGACGGGGAGCCGGCGGGTTTGGCGTCACACGCGGACACGCCGCCGGCCGATGCCGCACCGGCGGCGGCCGCGAGCCGGCCAAAGCAGCGTCGTGATAGTGCTGTCATGGCGTAGAAGTACCCATGACCCAACCCCTTCGGCCGTATTTAGCGCTGGCCATTCGCAGTCTCGTCAGTCGGTGAAGTCGATCCTCACCGACACCGGAGTCGTCTCCAACGCCTTGACGACCTTGGCTCCTACTCGCCCGAAGTTGCGACCGCGGGCGACCACATCGTCGTCGGGTCTGAATTTCGCCACTCCGGTCCGCCACTTACTGCCTTGCCGGATAAGGACATTCGGGTTATCGACGATGTTTCGACCCCAACCCGAGCGAGTGCCGTGCTGAGAGATGATCCACGCCCCGGTGTTGTCGAATTGCGCCGAAACCGGAACGCGGCGCGCCTGACCGGTCTTGCGGCCCACGGTCTCCAGTTCGGTGGCCAGTGCCGTGCGCAGCCCGAGTCTGCTCAACCCTTTGACTGCCGGGTTGAGCAAGCGGCCGACGGCTCGTTCTCTGCGGAACTTCCGCAATGTCTTGTCGTTATCGGGGTTCGTCAAGGATATCTCCCATGTGAGGTATCCACCGGACGCTAGTACACCGATCGGTATAGCTCAACCACTACTTGGTGCCCCCACCAGGGCTCGAACCTGGGACCTGCGGATTAAAAGTCCGTAGCTCTACCAACTGAGCTATAGGGGCGCGAGGCATCAGGATACTGGGTCCTCGTTTGAGGATTCGGCCCCTGGTGACCTAAGCTGACGTGGCTCCAACGAACCACGTTGCGAGTACCCCGGAGTGATTCGGTTCTGGCCCCCATCGTCTAGTGGCCTAGGACGCCGCCCTTTCACGGCGGTAGCACGGGTTCGAATCCCGTTGGGGGTACGCGCGACGCGGCAACGCGGAGCGGGTGGTACAGCAAGGCCCTGTGGCGCAGTTGGTTAGCGCGCCGCCCTGTCACGGCGGAGGTCGCGGGTTCGAGTCCCGTCAGGGTCGCCACCACGGCGAGGCACTCGGTGCCTTCCGGCCAGGTAGCTCAGTCGGTATGAGCGTCCGCCTGAAAAGCGGAAGGTCGCCGGTTCGATCCCGGCCCTGGCCACCAGGATTAGTACAGTTCAACAGGCGGTCCGACTTAGGTCGTCGAGGGAGTCGATTGCGGCCGCAATGTTTGTCGAGCTCGTCGTCGCAGAGATCTGCGTACGTGTGGGCAGTGACCGTAATGGACGCGTGCCCCATAGCTTTCTGCAACAGCCGAAGGTCAGCGCCGGCCCGGCGGGATAGCGAAGCGTACGTGTGACGGAGATCGTGCACCCGCATCTTGTTCCGTCCGATTTTGGTGATGACCGACCGCTTCCGGTTCTCTAAGCCCAGCCGCGACCCTCGCGGGGAGGCGATGGCCGGAGCGCCCGGTGGGCGGTTGTCGAGACGTGCCTTCAGCGCAGGAACCAAACGTTCTGGGATCGGCACCGACCGCCGACCCGCTTCAGACTTCGGATTACCCTCGACGAGTCTGCCTCCGACTTGGGTGATAGAGCGGCGAACCCGAATGCGCCTGGCCTCGACATCGACATCTTCTACGTTCAGTCCGGTCAGCTCGCCGAACCTCAAGCCGGAGTAGGCGAGGATCAGCACGACGTCGCCTTGAGTCCCACAGGCGTCCGCTAGATCGGCGACTTCTCTTGCGGTTAGGTAGGTATGCGTGGTTCGCCGCATCGGCGGAAACTTGGTTCGTGTTGCCGGGTTCTTCGCTATGAGCCGGCCGTCGTCGATGGCGTAGTCGAGCGACACCTTGAGAACCGTCTCGATCACGGCGATCTAGGCGCTCGCGGAACAACACGGCTCGTCCTTCCGTGTCGCGGTGCGTCGGTACGCTGAGACTTATCCTGGTGCTATCGCAGCGATCGTTCTGCGTTCACGGCCGGTCGAATCGATGGTTCGGATCCGCGGATATCCATCCTCCAACGGAGGCGCAGGAAGCTATCCATTGTGCCGCTCGCTTCTGCTTTACCTGGACGGTCGATTCAGGTTCCACTGACCTTATCGCCGTTGTAGAGCAATTCATACGTCAGCTGCGTCTGTCGTGCCAAGCCGAGCGGTGACTGTTCAGACCAGCCGCCCGGGCCAGTCGTGCGTGGATCATTCCGACGCCCATGCGGTCCGGAGACGGTCGATGAGCTCGTTCAGGGTTGCAGCGAAGTCTTCGGCGTGGGGAGCCAGTGTCCACATGAACCCGAGGCCGGCGCCGTAGACGACCAGGTTTCGGGCCTCGAAGTCCGGATCGAGGTTCTGGCGAACCGACCCGTCGGACTGGCCCTGTCTCATAGCCCCGGCGACCCTGCTCTGATATTCCTGCAGCCAGTCGCGCATCCATGGCGCGAGATCGGAGATCGGACCGACGGTCTCAAAGCACAACACGAAGAACGCGCGCAGCACCTCAGGGTTCTCGTCGGCCTTGTCGCGCATCAACTTCAGGGGCGCGAGGGCTTCGTCTAGTCCGGTCTCGGCGGGGACGGGCGGACCAAGCAGTTTCGCCTTGAACTCCGTCTCCAGCAGCGACTCCAGAAGCTGCGCTTTGGAGCCGTAGCGGACTCGGACCATCGATCGGCTGTAGCCCGCGTGTTCGCCGATCTCAGCGGCGGTGGTGTTTCCGTAGCCCTTCTCGGCAATCAGCGCGACCGCAGCGTCAAGCAGACGTCGCGCCGACTCGCTCGTCCGATCCTGTTGCCGTCGACGCCGGGGTGGCGTCTGGGCGGCGGTCATGAGGTACAGCTTAGGCAGCGTACTTAGTTGTTTCACCGCGAGCAACTATTGACTTACGATATCCGGCAACGCACGATCAGAACAAACGCAACCAACCGGAAGGAACAGAGCCTTATGGCCCAGCGCGCCGCCGAGGTTGCCGCCATCGTGTGGGGCGATCGAAACGCCCCAGCAGCTGTCGTTGCCGAGCAGGCCAAAGCCCTCGAAGCGAGCGGCGCCGTCGACACGATCCTGATGTCAGACCAGCTGGTCAATCTCATCCCGACTCAGCTGTGGACGACGGAGCATACCCAAATGGCGCAGGCGATCCACGACCCGGATTCCCATCCGGACCCGTTCATCATGAGCACCTATGCGAGCGCTGCCGCCCCCAATCTGAAGATGGCGATCTCCACGGACTGTGTTCGGCACGGACCCGCAGAACTCATTCAGACGATGTTGACCCACGCCAATGTCACGCAGGGCAAGAGTGCATTCCATATCGGCGCCGGAGAAGCCAAACAGTGCAGTGCGTTTGGCTGGAAGCGCAGTCAGGGCTTGGGCCGCTTGGAGGACTTGTTCAAGATCTTCCGAAAGATGTGGGACAGCGACGGACCGATCGACCACGACGGCAAGTACACCAGCGTGAAACGCGCCTTCATCGGTTGCGGGAAACCCTATAGGCCAGAGATCTGGGGACTAGGCGGCGGACCCAAACTGTTAGACTTGGCCCTCACGTACGCCGACGGGATGGCCGCGACAGCGCCGTGCAAGTGGGCCACACCCGAGCAGGCACACGACGACATCAACGCCATGAAGAAACAGCTCCATGAGCGTGGCCGTGACCCCGAGGCGTTCGGGTTTGGCATCTATTGCCCGGTCCTCGTTCATGACGACGAAGCGCTTGTCGAGGAGTTGATGGACAACGCAATCGTGCGCTGGCTGGCCGGAACTCTGGGGCGCATCCACGGCGAAGACTGGCGCCGGGAAGGCCTCGAATCACCGATCCCCGACGGGTGGACGTACTTTCAGAAGATGCTGCCACACAGCATGGATACCGCGTTCGTCGACGACGTCGTCGCCAAAACGACCCGCGACCACGTCAAGAAAGGGTGGTTCTACGGCACACCACGACAGGTCGGCGAGTCGCTGCTGGAGTACGTCGACGCCGGCGTCACCTGGGTGTTGCCCTGCGACTGGAGCCCTCTCGTCCTCGACGTCGCCGACGTCGCCGAAAACCAGCTACGACGCAACATCGAAATCTGCACCGCCCTCAAACCCAGCACAGTCGGAGCCCTCTGATGACCACAAACGTCGACACAACCCGCATCATCTACGACGCCATCAATGCCGGCGACGCCGCCGCCGTCTTCGCGCATTTCCACGACGACATCGTGGTGCACGAACCCCCCGGGCTGTCCTACGGCGGCACCTACAAAGGGAAAGCCGGCTTCGGCGGACTCCTGGTCGCGCTCAGCGAACACTGGGACGGTCTGCAACTCGTCACCGACGACATGCTCGACGCCGACCCGTGCGTCATCATCCGTGGGCGCATCATCGCCACCATCCGGAGCTCGGGTCGCGCCGTCGAACAGCCCTACCTGGAACTGCTGCGCTTCCAGGACGGCAAGGCAATCGAAGCCTGGGTCCACATGGACACTGCCGACGTCAATTCTCCTGTTCCGCTACCTGTTTCATGACGGCAGGGCTGGTGACTGGCGCGGCAGCGGGTATCGGCCGCGCCAGTGCACTTGCGCTTGCCGCCGCGGGAGCTGCGGTGGTCATCGCCGACCTCGACGAGGACCGCGGCCGCGAAACCGTTGGGCTCGTCGAGGCCGCTGATGGACGCGCCCCGTTCGTCGCAACTGATGTCGCCAGGAGCGACGATGTCCGTCGCGCCGACCATCCACGTCGGTGGCGGCGTCGGCCACTCTTGGCGACGTGCAGCGCGTGCGCCCATCCTCACCGCGTCGGCGACATTCCATAGCGAGCCGACGTTGTAACGGGCGCCGCATTTTGGCCGCCATCAGTCGGGCGCGTTAAGGGTCCGCGCCTTTGCGTTCGTCGATGACGAAGAGAATGAGGGTGACGGCCAGCAGGCCGGCGGGCACCCAGATCGCATGCAACCCCAACGCGCGGGTGGTGAATGCGCCGGCCAGCGCGCCGGCGGCAAACGCCCCGATCAGGCCGGCATAAATCGTGAACGCTCTTCGGGAACGGCTGTTCTTCTCGACCAGGAAGTCGTATCCGGCTTCAACCAACCGGCGCAGATTGCCGGTAGTGGCGAGCGGCATGTAGGCGAGGTCGTCGCCGATGCTGCCAAAGAGCCCGATCTGGATGCCGCCCAATAAAGAGATCGGTACCACGGCCAGACGGGGTGGCAACGTCGCGGGCAGAAATCCTAAACCGGCCAGAACCGCCGCTTGGCTCGCCATCGTCCATCGGAGCGGGTGCGCCACTACTTTGTCGACTCGACCGGAGTTGATATGGGACGACACCGCGACGCCGACGATAAAAGCGAACATCGGCCACAACCGTGACAGTGAATCGCCCCAATGCCGTTCAGACACGTGAATCGCGAAAAAGATCACGTTGCCCGTCTGCACGTTGGCGAACACGCCGCCGCGCGCCAAATACGTGTGCGCGTCCAGGAAGGCGTTCGCGACCGTCAGCAGTAAGGCGAACCGCAACGTGTACGGCGTGGCTATCACGATGGGCAGATTCTAAATCGAACGATCGAAGCAACTCCGGCGACGGAGCCGCACGGCCGCCAGATCGCGGGGGCCGCGCGGGTGGGAGTCACCCGGCCAGCCCTTCCTCAACGCATCGGTCTGCCATCCGGACCGGTCACACCGGCCATCGTCAGGATGGTGTCCAGCGTGGTCTGCAGTGGGCGGGCGTCGCGATGAACTTGAGCGAGCAGTAGTCCCCGCGGACCCTTGCTAATGGCCCGCGCTGCGGGCCAGATCGACAGGGCCCCCGTTGCGGGCCAGATCGATGGCGTACTGGTTCACGAAGGTCCCGGCCGGCGGATCGCCCTTGTCGCACGATCCGTCGGATTCACCGGGACGCTTGATCCACAAGTAGGCGTCGGCGTGCGCGCCCCCGGTAGCCGCGGTAGGCGGAGTGCCCAGTGCTCGGCCGCTGGGGTTGCACCAGTCGAGCTTGGAAGCCGGCGCTGGTCCAGCGCCGTTGCGCGACGTGTCGATCACGTAGTGCGAGCCGCTGGTGAGCCCCGAAATCGCCTCGCCATAACCGATTTCGTCCTCAGTGGTGAAGAAGTTCGCAATGTTCAGGCTGAAACCCCGCGCGTGACCGACACCGGCTTTATTGAGCCTATCGGCCATGTCCTGGGGGCTATGCCAGCGCACGTGACCACCGTCGACGTACACGGCCGTGGCCGGATTGCGCGTCAGGGTGTCAACGGCGTAGCGAACCAAGTCGTAGCGTTCTTGGCGCTGCTCACCTGACAGGCAGTCGGCCATCGCGAGGGCATCGGGCTCGACGATGACCGCGGCCCGCGACGCGCCCACCTGGGATGCGATGCCATCGATCCACCCGCGGTAGGCGTCGGCGCTCGCCAGGCCGCCCGCGGCGAAGCTGCCGCAGTCGCGGTGCGGAATCCCGTAGAGCGTCAGCACCGGGATGGCGCCAGCACCTTGCGCGTCGCCGACATACTTCGCGACCGTCGAGGCCGAAGAGCCCGGGACGATCCAGTACGCCTGCGGCGTGTTGGCGATGGCGGTCAACTCAGGACTTGGCGGATCGGCATGCTGCGCGGCACGCATAGCCGCCGAGGTGGGATTGACGTAGAAGGGCATGCCGACCAGTGGGTTGGCCGCGTCGGCCAAGCGCACCACCGGCGCGCGACCGACCGGTGCGGGGTTGACAGCAAAACCCATGCCGGCAACAGCCACAAAAGTTAGAAGGGGGGCGATCCACCGTGCGACTGCACCAATAACCGAGAACATCACCCCTGGAAAGCTAGTGCTCCCGAACTTCGAGCGCCAATCGCCGGCGGCATCTGATGGCGCGACCGGCTCATGGCACGGTCGCGGCGCTCGTAATGATCGCGGCCGAGCTAGTTCTGCCAGTCATTGGAGCCGTCGTGCCTGGAGTAGGTGCCGCCGCTGGAGTTGGTCACCACGATGGGGTCACCGGCGTTGAAGTTGTCAAAGAACCATTTCGCGTTGGTGGGGCTGATGTTGATGCAGCCATGACTGACGTCGCGCTTGCCCTGGTCATCTACCGACCATGGAGCGCTGTGTACGAAGTCGCCGCTGTCATCGAAGCGGACAGCTAGCTCGACCGTTGTCTTGTACCCGTACGTCGAGTTGACCGGGACGCCGTAGGTTGAGGAATCCATGACTACCGAGGGCATCTTCTCTTGGACGTAGTAGGTGCCGTTTGGCGTTTGGTGGCCGCCGGATGCCATCCCCATCGACATGGGAATGGTCTTCTCCACGGCCCCATTGCGGGTGACAGTCAGTTGGTGCGTGGCGTCGTCAGCCGTAGCCACCAGGCTGTCCCCCGTTTGGAAGCTGGACACTGTGCCACCCGCATCGACGGTCACCGCGGTGTGCGCGGGCCAGAAGCTCAGCGGGCGCCACCGCAGCTGCGTGGGCTTCATCCAGTAGAACTTGCCGGGAACCGGCGGGACCGAAGAGACGTGGATGGCGCTTTCGGCTGCACCGGAGTCATCGACGAGCCCCGGGAAGTTGATGATGATCGGCTGGGCCACACCCACCGTCGCGCCGTTAGTAGGAACCAACCTCGGCGGCCCGAACGGCGCCGCCCCAGTGAACGGTGTCGGGTCCTGCCCCCCGGCGGGGCCCGCGACAACTGGTGCCGGCAGCGGTGGTGGTGCCGCCAATGGCGGCGGCGCAGGCGGGCCCGCGGGTGGCGCGACAACCCCTGGATCGCCGGGAGCCGGATCCGGATCCGCCAGCGCGGGACCTGCACTCAGCACCAGCACCCAGCCCAATATCGAAGCCACTCCGGCTGCCTTCAAAGCGGCGAAGAGGCTCGCCCTCGTCCAGCCCGACATAGACATCCCTCCAGCCACTTTTCTCCGAAGCAGTCTCCCATAGCGCCCAGCTCATGCCTTTGACGGCGGTGGCCGCATGCAGCCGTCAGTAACCGTCCGTTGTTCGGCCGGCGTCTCTGTAGCTGTCGGCGATGACCGAATTATCCCAGTCGTGCGTCACGCAGAGCTTCCCCGCGTTACTCTTTGCCGATGATCGCGGGCGAGAAGGCCCCTGACTTCACTCTGTACGATCACACCGGTCGGCCTCGGATACTGTCTGCGCTCCTTTCCGAAGGGCCGGTTGTGCTTTTTTTCTTCCCGATCGCGTCCTCACCGATCTGCACAGCCCAGGCGTGTCATTTTCGGGACCTGAGCGACGAATTCGCCAGGTTGGGTGCCCAGCGGGTGGGCATCAGCACCGACACCGTCGACAAGCAGGCCCACTTCGCCCAACAGCGCTCGTTCGACTATCCACTGCTCTCCGACGCGGAAGGCGTGGTGTCCGAGCTGTTCGGGGTGCGCCGAGGCAGGCTCGCCAAGCTACATAGATCCGTCGTGGAGCGTGAGGCGACCCGGCATGGCCGGCACACTCGGCGCCGTGGCCTGCTGGCCCGGCTGCTGCCGGTCAGACGGACCACATTCGTCATCGACACCGACCGCACCATACTCAAGGTCGTCTCCAGCGAGGTGCGCGCATCGGTGCACGCCGACCAGACCTTGTGGTTCTTGAAAAACCATAAGGCGCAGCATAGTTCGCCACCTGTCCGGGCGAAGCACACCGACGCGCATCGGCAGTCCGAGGATAGGGGCGAACCGATCGACGACTGGTTCACAGAACCGGAAGCCGCGGACGAGCCGAGCTTGGTCCGGCCATACACGCTGATGGCAGGCCGTACCGACTCTGGTCTCGAACTGCCACTCGAGGCTCCGGTCGAAGCGCTCAACACCACTGCGAAGCCGCCGCGCTGGCGGAGAAATGATGTGCGGGGCCAGATCCTGACGTCGTGCGTGCACAGCCCCTCGGTCGCAGAGATCGCCTCCCGTCTGTCCCTGCCGCTCGGTGCAACGCGGTTCCTGGTCGACGACCTGGTGACACAGGGTTATTTGCGGGTGCACGCTCCCCTCGGTGACTCGATGACGATAGACGAACGACGCGAACTGATAAAACGGACCCTGCGTGGCCTGCGAGCACTCTGAGTGGGTGGGGTGTGCCGAAGGTCGCCGGATCGATCCCGCCCTGGCCGCCAAGAGCTAGTCGAACTCGATCGGCAGACTCTTCGGTCCGCTCAGGCTCACGATGGGTTTCCACGGCGCCGGTCCCGCTATTCGCGGGTTTCGCAGCCGCCCGGTGAGGACGGTCAGCGCTTCGGCGATCTCACGCCTGGCCAGGTTGGCCCCCAGGCAGTAGTGCACGCCGCCACCGAAGGTCAATATCGCCGGTGCCCCCTCGCGGGTGATGTCGACACGGTCCGGGTCGTCGTACACGGTCGGATCGCGATTGGCCGCGGCGGTATTCACCAGGACCATGCTGCCGGCGGGGAACAGGTAGCCGCCGAGCTCGGTGTCTTCGACCACCAGGCGCAGCGTCCCGCACGCGATCGGTGAGTGGCGCATGGTTTCTTCCACGGCGCGCATACCCAGTTCGGGATGCTGCTTGAGCAACTCCCACTGATCGGTGTGCTCGCAGAGCACCTGCACGGAGGCGGCCACCTGGTTCCGTGTGGTGTCGGTTCCCGCCAGCAGCAGGCCACCGGCGAGCATCCGCAGTTCGGCGACATCGAGGCGATCCCCGTCGTCCTCGGCGCGAATGAGGTCAGAGAGCAGATCGTCAGTCAGGGTGTACCGGCGACGGGCAACCATGTCGTCGACGTAGTCGTCGAGCTCTCTCCAGGCCCGCATCACGGCGGGCTCGATCTCGCGGATGTCGACGGAGAGGCTGAAGGCTTTGAAGATGTCGTCGGCCCACAACGAAAACTGCTGCCAATCTTCGCGAGGAGCGCCGAGCAACGCGCAGATGATCGGGACGGGATACGGGCGCGCGAGGTCGGCGACGACGTCGCAGCGGCCGCTGCCTGCGACCCGGTCGACGAGATCGGTCATCACGTCGACCATGGTGTCGTGCAGGCGCGCAACCGTTCGGGGGGTGAACGCCTTGGCGCACAGACTGCGTAACCGATGGTGAGCATCGCCCTCCAGGCATAGCAGGCTGGTGATCACCTTGTCCCACAACGGACCCGACGTGACGCCCTGTGACTGCAGGACGATGCCGGGCGGGATCTGAAACCGGCTGTCCCGCAGGACGGAACGGACCAGGTGGTAGGAGAGCACTTCGGGTCCCAGCGGACCTATCGCGACGGGCGACTGCTGTTGCGTCGCTTGCAAGAGGGGATAGACCGCTGCGGGAGTTTCCTCGAAGCCGTAGCTCAAGGTCGGCAGATCGGCATCGAAGACACTGAGTGGAACGGTACCGACGGTCATGACGGTCTCCTTTGACGCGTCCGACAGGTCCGGCCAGCATAAGTCCGCTGAGTTCGTCCGCCTTCGCAAGGCCCTCAAACGCCGGTAAACTACAGGAATGTAATTCGGCGTAGGTCGCCCTCGCCAGCAGAAGGAGCGCTGATGGACCCACTCAGAATATGCAGCGTCGAGTTCGACGATCGGGATCCCTTCCGCGCGACCTTCAACGTGCACCTGTCCCGCGACATGACGGACTTCGAGCGCCAGACGCTGCCGCCGCTGCTCTCCCGGTTCTCGCCTTCGGAAGCGCGCGGCGCGGCGGTGGTGGCCATCAGGAACGCGACCATCACGATGATCGAGGACCATCGAGACCTGCTCAAGCAGATCGTGGCAGAAGCCGAATCATTAGCCGCGACAATGGAATACGAGCAGCACGCAGTTGCCGCGGAAATCGCGGCCAGGGTCCAAGGTGTCCAGCAGCGCGCCGCGGCCATCGACTGGAGCTGAAGCGAGCGGGTAAAGGCAGAATAAGGCGCATGGCCGCCGTTCGTTTCCTGGTTGCGCTGCTCCTGATCTGCGCCATGAGTCCGGGTGCGCGCGCCAACGCCGACGTACCGCCGCTGAGTGCCGAGGCTCGTTCAGCGGGCTTCGTCGACGTTCGGTCCGTCGTTCCCAATGCGTTGATCGATCTGCGCTATGCCACGCCGAACAACTTCACCCACGTGCAGCTGTACCCCGCCGACGCCCGCTGTCTGGTCCACGAATCCATGGCTCCCGGGCTGGCAGCGGCGGCGAAGGTACTGGCGCCGCAGGGGAATGTGCTCGTTTTCTGGGACTGCTATCGACCGCACGATGTCCAGGTCAGGATGTTCGACGTCGTGCCGAACCCGGCGTGGGTGGCCAAGCCCGGCTCGTACGCGCGCAGTCACGAGTCGGGGCGTTCGGTCGATGTGACGCTGGCCGACGCATCCCAACAATGCCCTCGCTGCCTCGTCGACATGGGGACCGACTTCGACGACTTCTCACCACGCGCGACGGCCTTTGCCACCGACGGCGTCAGCGCCGCCGAGCAGGCGAACCGGGCACGGCTGCGCAGTGCAATGAGCACCGGCGGGTTGTCGGTGTACTCGGGTGAGTGGTGGCATTTCGACGGCCCAGGAGCCGGAGTCGGGCGTCCTATCCTCAACGTTCCGGTGAATTAAGCCGTTCCAAAATATGAGACACATATTTCGTGATGTGAAATGCGCGGCGGTACCCTTGGGTCGTAACACGATTCGATCGTGAGGAGTCGCACAATGTCCGGCAAGCCGCAGGCCGTCTACACCCACGGGCATCACGAGTCGGTGCTGCGCTCGCATCGCTGGCGCACCGCGGAGAACTCCGCGGGTTATCTGCTACCGCATCTGCGTGCGGGAACATCGGTACTCGACGTGGGGTGCGGGCCTGGGACCATCACCGTCGACCTGGCCGCCCGGGTCGCGCCCGGACAGGTCACCGCTGTCGAGTTGACCGATGATGCTCTGGATTTGGCTCGCGCCGAGGCGCGGTCGCGGGGTCAGGCCAACATTGTGTTCGCGACGTCCGATGTCCACGCACTCGCTTTTGCCGACGACACCTTCGACGTCGTGCACGCCCATCAGGTGCTGCAGCACGTGGCCGACCCGGTGCAGGCGCTGCGCGAGCTGCGCCGGGTGTGCAAGCCCGGCGGTCTCGTCGCGGTCCGCGACGGGGACTATGCCGGATTCACCTGGTTCCCGCAGCTTCCGGCGCTGGACCGCTGGATGCAGCTTTACGCCGCGGCGGCGCGGGCCAACGGCGGTGAGCCCGATGCCGGCCGGAGACTGTTGTCCTGGGCTCAGCAGGCCGGCTTCGACGACATCACGCCCACCGGCAGCCTGTGGTGTTTTGCCACGCCGGAAGACCGTGACTGGTGGGGCGGAATGTGGGCGGACCGGATCGCCGAATCGGCCTTGGCCCGACAGTTGATCGACTCAGGGATGTCCGGCAGCGATGAACTCGACGCGATCTCGTCGGCATGGCGACAGTGGGCCGCAGCGCCGGATGGCTGGCTGGCGATACCGAACGGCGAGATCCTCTGTCGGGCGTAGCTTGATCGGCCCGTTACCCTGGTCAACCCCGCGGTATTGGCATTCTCTTTTTTGGCAAGTACGTTATCAGTGAAAGATAACGACTCTTTGGAGGATTCGTGCGTCTCGGAGTGATGATCGGTGCCGAACGCGGCGATTCCGCGCGCAAGGTCAGCCGGCTGCTCGCCGATATCGAGTGGGCCGAGTCCGCCGGCATGGACACCGCCTGGATTCCGCAGGTGCCCAACGACTTCGACGCGCTACTGGCTGTGGCCCTGATGGGCACGCGGACCACCCGCATCGAGCTCGGCACGGCCGTCGTACCGCTGCAGGCGCAGCATCCAATTGCGTTGGCGCGTCAGGCATTGTCGACGCATGCCGCTACCGGTGGCCGGTTGGCACTGGGAGTCGGGCCATCGCATCACTGGATCATCCAAGACATGCTGGGCTTGCCGTATGAGCGGCCTGCCGCCTACACCCGCGACTACCTGGAGGTTTTGAATGCCGCTTTCCGCGGACCGGGGTCGGTCGATGTCGAGAACGAGACCTTCACCGTGCACAACCCGCTGGATCTGGCGCCGGTGGCGCCGCTGCCGGTGTTCGTCGCGGCACTCGGCCCGGTGATGCTGAGCCTGGCGGGGGAGCACGCTGACGGCACCGTGCTGTGGATGGCTGACGAGCGGTCCGTCGCCGAGCATGTGGTGCCGCGGATCACCAAAGCCGCCGACAACGCCGGCCGACCGGCGCCTCGGATCGTCGCCGGGATTCCCGTATGCCTTTGTGCGCCAACCGAAGTCGATGCGGCCCGAGAGCGGGCTAACCGGATCCTGGGAGAAGCCGAGGTGTCGCCGAACTATCAACGCCTACTGGACTATGGCGATGCCCGCGATGTGGGCGACCTCTGCGCGGCCGGTGACGAGGACGCCATTCTGGCGCGGATGCGTCGGTTCGCCGACGCGGGAGTCACCGATCTGTCGGTACGGTTGCTGCCCATCGGCGACAACCGCGAGGAGCTGGTCGCCTCGAAACGGCGTACCCGCGAGGTCATCGCCGAACTGGGCGCCCAGCTTCGGTAACTAACCCCCACCCGGGTTGGTGTAGACGCGGGTCGGTGAGATCAAGACGGCGGTGCGACGTTGTTCACGCATCACCTGGTCGTAGGTGTCCCAGTCGTCGTGGGTTCCGCCGGCCGCGGTGAAGATCTCGCGCAGCAGTACCCGCAGCCGCTCGTCATCGACGTCGGGGTGCGGGTCGTCGGGCCCGATGAGTTGCGCCGATCCCTCAACGGTGGCCCACTGCCAACCCGAGCGGGCCACCACGGTGGTCCGAGGATCGGCGCGTAGGTGGGCCAGCTTGCGGGCATTACCGATGGCGACCAACCCGACGACCGGTTCCCTGGTCAGCGGATGGGGCAGAACTCCGGCGTTGACGACCGACGCCTGGGCGCTCCCGTCGCGACGCAGCGTGGTGAAGACGACGAGGCCCTGGTCTTTGGCAGCGAGCTCAGCGAATGCCGACAGTTCGGTCATGGGTGAGGTTCCTTTCCGTTGAGCACTGAACGTGTCAGCCCCGGAACGCCCCGATCCATTCCCGGCGTGCGCAAAGCGTGCTGTGCGAAGCTACTCGTACTCCACCGTCACCGACGGTGTGTCGGGCACCGCCTGGCACGTCAGAACATAGCCGTCGGCGATCTCGTCGTCCTCGAGCACTTCGTTGGCGCGCATGGTGGCGGTGCCGTCGATGAGCCTGGCCATGCATGTCCCGCAATTGCCGGCCTCGCAGCTGAACGGCGGCGACAAGCCGGCCCGCCGCGCGCTCTCCAGCAGCGTCTCGCCGGCCACCCGGGCCACCGAGGCCTTCCTGCGCTCCAGCCGGATGGTCACCGTGCCGCCGGGCTCGGCGTCGCCGGCCACAGTGGCGACCTCAGTGACCCGCTGGAACACCTGGCCCTCCGCCATCCCTACCCCCTCCACACTTTCCGTTCTTCGATCCAGAGAATACTATTCTCTCAAAACGATAGGATGTTCTCAATGTCGCAGGCGCGGTCGTCTCCACGTGAGTCGACCGCGCTCGTGTTCGAGGACCAGCACTACACGCGGCCTCAACTCGACGCCCTGGCCGACGGGTTGGCAGCACGCTTGGGCAGCCGGGGTGCAACGGCGGGTGGGCGGGTCGCGTTGATGGCGTCCAACCGCCCCGAGTTCATCGCCGCGCTGCATGCGATCTGGCGGCTGGGCGCCGCCGTTGTGCTGATCAGCCCGGCGTGGAAGCGCCACGAGGTAGAGCACGCCCTTGCCGTGACGAATCCGTCCCATGCCATCGGCGACCACGACGTGCTGTCGGAACTGATGCCGATGCTGCACCTCGACGAACCGGTCCCAGCAGGTCAACCGGTGTCCGGCATCCCCGCACCGCCGCAGGCCGATGCGGTGTTGGCGTTCAGCTCGGGTACCACGGGCCTGCCGAAAGCGGTTCGCCACAGCCACAAGTCGCTGCAGGCCGCCGTGGGGCACTGGCGCGGCGCGTTGGGTTTGACCGCCCGCGATCGAATTCAGGTCGTCACCCCGCCGTCGCACATCCTCGGTCTGCTCAACATCATGACCGCACTGCAGACCGGCATATGGCTGCGCCTGCATCGCCGATTCGACATCGACCGCATGCTGGCGCACATCGAAGAAGATCGAATCACCGTCGAGATGGCAGTCGCGCCAATCGCTTTGGCCATGGCATCGCACCCGCACCTGGAGTCTTACGACCTCTCGTCGCTGCGGTACATCATGTGGGGCGCTACACCGGTCAGCGCAAGCGTCGCCGAGACCGTCACCCGTCGCACCGGTGTCGGGTGGGTTCCCGCGTACGGGACCACCGAGCTGCCGGTGATCGCCTGCAACCCGCTCGACGGCGCCCGGCTCGACTCGGTCGGCCGGCCGGTACAGGGCGTGCAGGTGCGAGTGACGTCGTTGCAGACCGGCGCGCAGGTCGGCCCGGGCGAGGTCGGCGAGATCCAGGCGTGGGCGGAATCGCTGATGGCGGGCTATCTACCGCACGAGGCGACGCGGGATGCGTTGTGCGACGGCTGGTATCGCACCGGCGACGTCGGCTATCTCGACGGCGGCGGCTGGCTGAGGATCACCGATCGGTCCAAGGAGATGATCAAGGTACGCGGGTTCCAGGTTGCGCCCGCCGAGATCGAGGCCGTGCTGCAGGGTCATCCCGCTGTCGAAGACTGCGCCGTGTTCGGGATTCCCGACGACGCGGGCGGGGAGTCGATCGTCGCGGCCGTCGCAGCGCGCGCACCGGTCGACGCCGCAGAACTCACGGCGCGGGTTGGTGAGCGCCTCGCGTCCTACAAACGCCTGAGCCGTGTCGTGTTTGTGCCCGAAATACCTCGGCTGCCGTCTGGAAAGGTGTTACGCCGAGTGCTGAAGGAGCAGTATGGATGTCCGTCTGACAGCTGAACAACAACAACTGCGCGACGCCGCCGCGAAACTGGCGGACGACCTCGGGCCCGGATCGGTGCAAGATCTCGCCGATGAAGCTCGAGTCACCAGGCTCGACAAGCAGATCGAGATGACGGGCTGGCGGGCGCTGCGTTCCGACGGGGCCTCTGGAGTGGAAGTGGCCATCGTCGCGGAGGAGTTCGGCCGTGGATTGGTGGACGCCCCGTTTCTGGGTCCGGCCCTGGCCGACGATCTGGCCCGGCACGTCGGTGACACCGGGGCGACCGGCTCGACGATTGCCTTAGGCGGCAACGCGATCGACGCACGGGGCTATCAGCGAGCGTTGACGCTCGATGGCCAGACGGTGTTGGCCGCCGATCTGGGCGCCGCCCGCGCCGTCGTCGACCTGACTAGGGCCACCGCTGATGTCGTCGGAACAGCGTGCGTGGTCGGCGACGTCGATTCGGATGTCGCTGACCGGTGGCTGGCGCTTGCCCTGGCCACCACGTCGGCGGACTTGGTCGGCACCGCCCGAGGCGCACACACCCTGGCCCGTGACTACGCCAAAATCCGTGAGCAGTACGGCAAGTCGATCGGCTCGTATCAGGCCGTCGCGCACCTGCTCGCCGAAAGCCTCGCCCTGATCGAGGGAGCGGTGAGCGTGCTGCGGCATGCCGCCTGGGCGGTCGACGAGTTGGCCCCCGCCGCCGCGATCCGAGCCGGGCGGGTCGCGAAGGTCTATTGCGCCCGTGCCGCGCGAACCGTGTGCGAGACCGCCATACAGGTGCACGGCGGTATCGGCAATACCTGGGAGTGCCTGGCGCACGTCTACCTGCGCCGCGCGCTGACATCGACCCAGCTGTGGCCCGTCAAGTTGGAGGAGATCGACATTGGACTTCCGTGACTCGCCCGACGAGGCCGCCTTTCGGGACCGGCTGAGATCCTGGCTTTCGCTGCACGCCAAAGAGTTTCCGAGCTCGGGTGACGAATATTGGGCGCGGCAGGGTCAATGGCACCGCGCGCTGTATGAAGGCGGCTTCTTCGGGTTGTCCTGGCCGCGCGAGTACGGGGGCCAGGAGTTGGCGCCGGTGTACGACGTCATCCTCGACGAAGAGCTGGCGCGCGCCGGCGCCCCACCCCGACCGAGCCTGGGCTACCTGGTCTCCGGCCTGACACGACACGGCAGTAAGGAGCTGTGCCGTCGGTTCCTGCCCGGCATGATCAACGGCACCGAGCGATGGTGTCAGGGCTTCAGCGAGCCCGGTTCCGGCTCGGACCTCGCGTCGCTGACCACCACCGCCACCCGCGCCGCCGACAACTACGTCATCCATGGGCACAAGATTTGGACCAGCTACTCCGACGTCGCGGACTGGTGTTTGCTGCTGGCCCGCACCGATCCGGACGCCAAGCGACACCGCGGCATCTCGGCGTTCATCATCGCGATGAAACAGCCTGGCGTGCAACAGCGTCCACTGCGGATGATCAACGGTGTCACCACCGAGTTCGGCCAGGTGTTCTTCGACGGCGCGACGGTGCCTGCGGAGCACATGGTAGGTGCGCCCGGTGAGGGGTGGCCGCTTGCCATGACGGTGGTCGGTCACGAACGCGAACCCTCCACGCTGGGCTACGCCGCCCGCTACGGCAAGCTCGTTCGTGAGCTGGCCGCGCGCACCAACGGGCCGCCGAGCGAGGAATTGGCCTGGGCGGCGGTGCAAACCGAGATGCTGACCCACCACGTCCGCCGCCGGCTATCTGAACAACTCGATGGTGTGACGCACACGTCGGACGGCTCGTTGGACAAGCTGCTGATGACCTGGGTCGAACAGTCGGTCGGCCACGCGGCGCTCGCGGTCGCCGGCATCGACGACCCAAACCTGCTCAGCGCCTACCTCTACAGCCGCGCGCAAAGCGTGATGGGTGGGACGTCGCAGATCCAGAAGAACATCATCGCCTCGCGAATCTTGGGATTGTAGGAGGTGATCGCGAACGCGGGCGAAGCCCGGGTGAAGCGGGTCACGACCATCAAACGAGGAGTGATCGCGAACGCGGGCGAAGCCCGGGTGAAGCGGGTCACGACCATCCAAGGAGGAGTGATCGCGAACGCGGGCGAAGCCCGGGTGAAGCGGGTCACGACCATTCAACGAGGAGTGATCGCGAACGCGGGCGAAGCCCGGGTGAAGCGGGTCACGACCATCAAAGGAGCCTGACGTGTACGACATGCCGACCGAAATCGACGTCGAAGCTGACGGGCCGCTGCGGATCATCACGCTGAACCGGCCCGATTCGCTCAACTCGGTCAATGACGACCTACACCACGGGCTGGCGACGCTGTGGCAGCGGATGAGCGATGACCGCACCGCCCGTGCCGCCGTGATAACCGGTGCCGGACGGGCATTTTCGGCTGGCGGCGATTTCAAGTATCTCGAGGAGCTGGCCGGTGACGCCGACCTGCGAGCCAAGACCATCGCCGACGGACGCAACATCGTGCTGGGCATGGCTCGCTGCCGGGTGCCGGTGGTCGCCGCGGTCAACGGACCGGCCGTCGGACTGGGCTGCAGCCTGGTCGCGCTCAGCGACATCGTCTACATCGCCCAAGACGCCTACCTGGCGGACCCGCACGTACAGGTGGGTCTGGTGGCCGCCGACGGCGGCCCGCTGACCTGGCCGCTGCACATCAGCTTGCTGCTGGCCAAGGAGTACGCGCTGACCGGCGCTCGGATCTCCGCGCAGCGGGCGGTCGAACTGGGCCTGGCCAACCATGCGGTCGCCGACCCGGTCGCCGAGGCGATGAAGGCCGCGAAGAAGATCCTCGAGCTGCCGCAGCAGGCGGTCGAAGCCACCAAGCGCGTCCTCAACCTCCATCTCGAACGCGCGGTGCTGGCCACATTGGACTTCGCTCTCTCCGCCGAGAACCAGTCCTTCCAGACCGAAGATTTCCGCTCGATCGTCAGCAAGCTCAACGCAGGCAAGAACTAACGCTTCGCTACCGCGTCGTCGGCTACCGTGCCGATTGACCGATAGGCAACACCTGACCCAGGGAGACTCATGTCATCGCCGAACAACGAGGTTCTGGTCGTCATCGGTGTCGGCGGGATGGGAGTCTCGATCGCGCGCCGAGTCGGAGCCGGACGCACGATCGTGCTCGCTGACATCGACGCGGCAAGCTTGAATTCCGCAGCAAGCGCACTGACGGACAGCGGTCATCACGTACTTGCCCGCGAAGTCGACGTCACCTGCCGCAACTCGCTGGCGGCGGTCGCCACGACGGCGCAGGCGGCCGGGCGAGTTACGGCGGTGGTCCACACCGCAGGGCTCTCGCCAGAGCAGGCATCAGCGGAGGCGGTACTGGCGGTCGACCTGTTCGGTGTTGCCCTGGCCATCGACGAATTCGGCCGCGTGATCGAGCCCGGCGGTGCCGGGGTGGTCATCGCCAGCATGGCCGGCCACATGCTGCCTGCGCTTGACCCGGCCCTCGAGCGGCAGCTGGCGAGCGCTCCTGCCGAGGAGCTACTCGGCCTCCAAGCTTGCTCGAAAATCACCGACAGCCGGATGGCATACCCATTTGCCAAGCGGGCCAATCAAATCCGGGTTGCGGCTGCAGCCGGAGCCTGGGGCGAACGCGGTGCCCGGATCAACTCGATCAGTCCAGGTGTCATCTCCACGGCGATGGGGCGACTGGAGCTGGCCAGTGAATCCGGCACGCTGATGAGGGCGATGGTCGACAACTCAGGCCTTCGACGCCTCGGCACACCTGAAGACATTGCCGCTGCCACCGAGTTTCTGCTGGGGCCGTCGGCGGCCTTCGTCACCGGCACCGATCTACTGGTCGACGGCGGCGTGGTCGCCGCGATCCAAACCGGCACAATAGATCTGGCCAAGGCACTCGCCGATCGCTGAGCCACTTGTCTAGTCAACCGACTTTCCGGTCGCCGCCGCGTAGCCGGCACGGAAGCCGAAAACCATTGCTGGACCGATGGTTCCGCCAGCGCCACCGTAAGCGCGCCCAGTCACGCCGCCCATCGCATTGCCGGCGGCGAACAAACCCGGTATCGGCGCCCCGGTGACATGCAGCACGCGCCCGTCGCGGTCGGTGCGCGGGCCGCCCTTGGTTCCCATCGCACCCACCGACACCGGGACCGCGTAGAACGGAGCGGTATCGACGGGGCCGAGCGTCTTGCCGGCCAGCGTCGTTGCTCGTTCGTCACCCCAATAGCCGTCGTAGGCGCTTGAGCCACGGCAGAAGTCGGGATCAGCGCCGGCTTCGACGTGGTCGTTCCAGGCGTCGATCGTGCGACTGAGTCCGTCGAGCGCGATGCCGGTTTTGGCGGACAACTCCGCGAGGTCGGAAGATTCGCAGAACCAGTCCGGTACCGGATCTCCGGGTTCGACACCCAAGAACCCGTAACGCTTGAGGTGAAGCGCGTCGAACACGATCCAGGCCGGGTCGTTGAGGTAGCCGCCGCGCGGGTCGAGGTAGTGGAAGGCGCCCGCCATCGAGTTGTAATCGCAGGCCTCGTTGACGAAACGCTGTCCGGCCCGGTTGACGATGATGCTGCGGGGGCGAGTGCGTTCCAGCCGCACGCTGCGGCTGCGTGGTCGACCGTCGATCGTGTCGCCCGGAATCTGCACGATCGGCACCCACCATGCTTCGCCCATGTTGGCCAGGTCGGCGCCGTGGGCCATCGCCATCCGCAACCCGTCGCCGGTGTTATTGGGCGGCGAGACAGCACCGTGCATCGGACCACGCAGGAAAGCGTTGACCAGCAACGGATCCCATTCGAAGCCCCCGGTGCCCAGGATGACCCCGTGACGAGCATGCACCGCTAACTGCTCACCGCCGCGAGCGATCCGAACGCCGACGATTGTGCCGGCTTCGGCCAGCAGCTCCTCGGCGCGGGCATTGGTCTGCGGTGTCACGCCCGCGTCGAGCAGGCCTTTGAGCAGCCCGGCGATCAAAGCCGTGCCGGCCACACACAGATCGGTGGTCTGCTCGTCGATCGCCGCGTGCAAGCGCGCCCGCGTCTCCGCGTCGAATCCGACGTTCGACCAGTCCGCCGGGAACGACATGATCCGATCACGCCATTCACCGAGTTCGTTCAGATCGAATGGCGCCGCGCTCAACGACCGTCCGCCGCGCGGCCGGCCACCAGGCAGTTCCGGCTTGTAATCGGGAAAGCCGGTGGCGATCTCGAAACGCAAACCGCTGTGCGCCTCGACGAAGTCGAGCATCGTCGGGCCGGTCGCTACGAACGTCTCGACGAGAGCGTCGTCCATGGATCCCAGCGATTGCGCTCGCAGATAACTGAGTGCGTCAGCGACCGTCAGTTCGCCGTCGGGGGAGCGGTTGTGCGCAGGCACCCACACCACGCCGCCCGACACTGCGGTGGTGCCACCGACAGTCGCGGCCTTCTCATAGACGGCCACCGATGCGCCATTGGAGGCGGCGGTCAGAGCGGCGGTGAGTGCGGCGGCTCCGCTGCCGAGCACGACGACGTCGACGTCGTGGTCCCAAGACGGCATAAGCGTGCTTCCCTTCTGCTCGGGTCAGCTGAGGATTGCCGATAATTCCTTGGCTGCGTTCACAACTGCGTCCTTACCGCGCATCACCACGTCTTCGCGATGCGAGATCAGGTTGATGCATGTCGGTGGTGACGGCGGGTCGCGGTGCACCGGTACCGCCAACCCGTAGGTGTTGGGCTCGATCTCGCCATGGGTGATCACCCACCCCTGCTGGCGGGCGCGCGCGACCAGGTCGCGTTCGTCTGGCCGTGGCGGCAGGCACGCCAGCAGCGCGATGCCCGCGGCGCCTCGGTCGAGCGGGTAGCGGCTGCCCTCGTGAAACGCCAGCTGGTAGGCGACCTGAGTCGGAACGATCACCGCGACGGCCACCTGCTGATCGCCCTCGGCCACGAGCAGCGACACCGTGGTGCCCAGGTCGTCGGCCAAAGCTCGCAGGATGGGCACGCTCAGCTGACGCACATTGCGGTCGAACGACGCGCCGAGAACCGCCAGGCTCGCGGCCGGCCGGTAGCGGCCGTCTTCACCCTTGGCGACGAACCGGAACTGGGTCAGCGTGCCAAGTAGACGATAGGCGATCGTCCGATGCACGCCGACGCCGTCGGCAACCTGTTGCACGGTCAGGCCTGAGGGGGCATCGGCCACCAATTGCAGCGCACTGAGCCCTCGGGCCAGCGTCTGCGAACCCGGCGCTGTTGTTGGCTGAGCCTCCGGCATGTCAGCGCCGCGTTTCCCTTGACAGACAACGGGCAGCGAGTGATGCTCTATATATAGTGCACATCAATGTGCGATTTTAGCACACACAGTTCACCGAAAACGAGAATCAATTTTCCGCAGGACGGCGAAGAGAGAAACTGGGTGGCCGAGCACGAGAGCGTGTGGAGTGATCTGCAGGGTGTTCCGTTCGCGCAGGGGTACCTCGACGTCGGTGGTGTGCGAACCCGTTACCTGCATGCCGGCGATCCGGCCACACCGGCACTGATTCTCTTGCACGGCTCGGGTGGCCACGCTGAAGCCTATGTCCGCAATCTGGAGGCGCACGCCGAGCATTTCTCGACATGGTCGATCGACATGCTCGGCCACGGCTACACGGACAAACCCGGTCACCCGCTCGAAATCGGCCACTATGTCGAGCACCTGCTGGCCTTCCTGAAAACGATCGGCGTCGAGCGCGCCCACCTGTCCGGTGAATCGCTCGGCGGTTGGGTGGTGGCCCGTGCCGCCGTCGACCATCCCGACAAGGTCGACCGGCTGGTGCTCAACACGGCCGGTGGCTCGCAGGCCGACCCCGAGGTGATGCAGCGGATCATCACACTGTCCATGGCCGCGGCCGAAAATCCGTCCTGGGAAACGGTGCAGGCGCGGATCAAGTGGTTGATGGCTGACAAATCCAAGGACTACGACGACCTCGTCGCGAGCCGGCAGCGGGTGTATCGCCAACCGGGTTTTGTCTCCGCAATGCGCGACATCATGGCGTTGCAGGATCCGCAGATCCGCGCCCGTAACCTCCTGGGCCCGAACGAATATGGGTCGATCACCGCGCCCACGCTGGTGTTGTGGACCAGCGATGACCCGACCGCCGATGTCACCGAAGGCCGACGCATCGCCTCGATGATCCCCGGAGCGCGTTTCGAGGTGATGCCCGGTTGCGGCCACTGGCCGCAATACGAGGACGCCAAGACGTTCGATCGTCTGCACATCGACTTTCTGTTGGGCCGCTGACGGTGGCCCGAAATCACGAGGTCCACGACATCGACGTTGTCGTGGTCGGCGCGGGTCCGGTCGGTCTGACCCTGGCTAATATCCTTGGCCTGCAAGGTGTTCACACCGTCGTGGTGGAGGAACGCGACACGCTGATCGACTATCCTCGCGGGGTCGGGCTCGACGACGAGTCGCTGCGTACTTTTCAAGCGATCGGTCTGGTCGATCGCGTGCTCCCGCACACGGTGCCCAACCAGATCCTGCGCTTCGTCGACGCCAAGCGTCGGGTGCTCGCCGAAATGGCGCCGCCTGATGCGCGGTTCGGCTGGCCTAAACGAAACGGCTTTGTGCAGCCGTTGGTCGATGCCGAGTTGTTGAGGGGCTTGGACAGATTCGAGCACGTCGAGGTCTGGTGGGGCCGCCCGATGACCTCACTCGCCGTCGCCACGGGCGCGGTGACCGTCGAACTCGACGGCGACGGCGGGTCAATGCCGTTGCGGGCTCGCTACGTCGTCGGCTGTGATGGCGGGCGCAGCCTCACCCGGCGGTTGATGGGCGTGTCGTTCGACGGCACCACCTCCCCGACGCGGTGGCTTGTCGTCGATCTTGCCAACGATCCGCTCGGCCACCCCAACAGCGAGGTGGGCGCCGACCCGCAACGCCCTTACGCCTCGATTTCGATCCCACACGGAATTCGCCGGTTCGAGTTCATGATTCACCCCGACGAGACCGAGGAGCAAGCGCAGGATCCGGCCTTCCTGGCGCAGATGCTGGCCCCCTTCGTCCCTCGCTCCGACCGGGTCGACGTGATCCGCCACCGGGTCTACACCCATCACTCACGGATCGCGGGGGGTTTCCGTCGGGGCCGCCTAATGCTCGCCGGCGACGCCGCCCACCTGATGCCGGTGTGGCAGGGGCAGGGCTACAACAGCGGTATCCGCGACGCGGCAAATCTGGGTTGGAAGCTGGCCGCTGTCGTGAACGGATACGCCGGCGACGCGTTGCTCGACAGTTACGACGTGGAACGCCGCAAGCATGCCCGGGCGATGATCGACCTGTCGACCATGGTGGGCCGCGTCATCTCGCCGACCAACAAACGAGTCGCTGCCGCGCGGGATTTGCTGGTGAGATCCGCGTCGATTGTGCCCTCGCTCAAGCGCTATGTCCTCGAGATGCGGTTCAAGCCGATGCCGCGCTATGAGCAGGGGGCCGTTGTACACCCGGATCCGCGCCGCGCCGATTCGCCGGTCGGCACCCTGTTCGTGCAACCCTACGTGGATACCCGAGAGCAGCAGAATGTCCTGCTCGACGATGTCTTGGGCCGTTGGTTCGCCATGCTGTGCTGGAACAACAATCCGCGAGAAATTCTCGGCGACAAAGCCTTTGCGGCCTGGAAGGCGCTGGGCGCGACGCTCGTCGCGGCCCGGCCGCTGACCCAGCTGCACTGGACCGGGCACGACGATCCCGACGTCGTCATCGTCGGCGACCGCACGGGTCAGCTGAAGGCTTGGTTCGACACTCACCAAGAGTCCGTGCTGTTCCTGCGTCCCGACCGCTGTATCGCGGGCGCGTGTATCGCTCAGCTCGCCCCCGAGTTGAGTACTTCGCTCTTCGACGTCCTCACCTTGACACCGGGAGGCGGTGATTCCCAAAGTGCCCATAGCTCTGTGCTGTATGTCCCACAGCCCGCTGCTGAATCTGCCAGGGCCGTCGCAGGGCCTCCTTGACGACATCGACGCCGCGCTCACGCAGGCAAGGGATTTCGTCGCAGACTTCAACCCGGAGATTGTCGTCATCTTTGCCCCCGACCACTACAACGGCTTCTTCTACAAGCTGATGCCGCCGTTTTGCATTGGCACCGAAGCGCAAGGAGTCGGCGACTACGGAACCCACAAAGGGCCGCTGGACGTTCCCCAGGCCACGGCGGTCGCGTGCGCGAAAGCCGTCCTGTCCGCCGGCGTCGACATCGCCATATCGGCGGCCATGGATGTCGACCACGGCACCGTGCAACCGCTGGAAAAGTTGTTCGGTGACGCGACGGCGCGCCCGGTGATACCGATCTTCATCAACTCGGTCGCCACCCCACTGGGGCCGTTGCATCGTTGCCGGACGCTGGGCACGGCGGTCGGTAGCTACCTGGCCACCTTGGACAAGCGGGTTCTGGTGGTGGGATCCGGTGGACTGTCGCATGATCCGCCGGTCCCGACTCTGGCGGCGGCGACCCCTGCGGTGGTGGCGCGAATCGTGCACGGCGCATCGATGACCCCCGAGCAGCGGCTGGCTAGGCAGAAGGCGGTGATGGACGCAGCCGAGAACTTCGCCGCCGGCGGGAGCGAACTCAAGCCGCTCAACCCGGAGTGGGATCAGAAATTCCTGGAAATACTCGACAGCGGCCAACTCGACGACCTGGACAAGTGGTCGAACTCCTTCATCGGCGCCGAGGGCGGCAACTCCGCGCACGAGATCCGCACCTGGGTCGCGGCTTTCGCGGCACTCTCGGTTGCCGGGTCGTATGCGACGCGATTGCGTTATTACCAGCCGGCCCCCGAGCTGATCGCCGGCTTTGCGGTCAGAACGGCGGTGCCGACGGCATGAGCGCGCTGACACCGGGCAGGCCCGACACATTCGATGACGTCGTGGACGTGTTGGTCATCGGTTCTGGGGGCGGTGGCATGACGGCCGCGCTGGTCGCCCACGCCGCCGGTCTGTCGACAATGGTCGTCGAAAAGTCCACTCAATTCGGCGGTTCCACCGCGCTCTCCGGGGGTGGTATCTGGGTTCCGGGTGCACCGGCACAACGTCGGGCCGGTTACGTGCCGCCACCGGATGGTGTCGTCGCCTACCTGCGACGCATCACCGAAGGCGTGGTCAGTGAAGCGCGGATTCGCCAGTATGTCGACTCGGCGCCGCAGATGATGGAGTTCCTCGAACAGCTCAGCCCGTGGTTCGAGTTCGTGTGGAAGCCCGGCTACGCCGACTACTACCCGGAATTGCCCGGCGGGTCCGAACTCGGCAGCACGATCAACGTCCCGCCGATCGACCTGCGCACGCTGGCCGACGAAGAGCAACACCTGCTCGCACCTTTGGCGCTGGCGCCGCGCGGAATCTGGCTGGGGCCGAAAGAGCTTCGGTCCTTCTACCAGGTGCGCCAGTCATGGGCAGGCAAAGGCGTCTTGGTGAAGCTGGTGTGGCGCATGGTCAGGGCGCGTGTCTTCGGTGATCGAATGGCTGCGGTCGGTCAGTCGCTGGCCGCGCGGCTGCGGTTGGCGATGAGGGATTGCGGCATTCCGCTGTGGCTGAACTCGCCGATGACGCAGCTGATCGCCGGCGACGACGGATCGGTGACCGGCGCGGTCGTCGTGAAAGACGCTATACCGCAGCGAATCTGTGCCAGACGAGGGGTGATCGTGGCGACCGGCGGCTTCGACCACGATCTTGCATGGCGCAAAGAGCACCAGCCGATCGTGGATCAGGACTGGAGCTTCGGTAACCCGGCGGCCACCGGTGACGGCATCCGCGCCGGTCAGCAGGTCGGTGCCGCCGCCGACATGCTCGACGAGGCCTGGTGGTTTCCCGCCATCCAATGGCCCGATGGGCGAATGCAGTTCATGCTCAACGAGCGGATGATGCCGTCGCAGTTCATCGTCAACGGCGATGGCAAGCGATTCATCAACGAGGCCGCCCCGTACATGGACTTCGGTCACGCGATGATCGAGGGCCAGAAATCGGGCGTCACGCACATTCCTTGCTGGCTCGTCACCGACCACAGATCGTTCAACCGCTACGTGGTCGCCGGCCATCTGCCAATACCGAAGATCCCCGGCGCCCCGGTTCCCACCGGGCGGAAGATGCCCAAAGCCTGGCTGGAGTCCGGCGTCGTCAAGGCGGCCGATAGCTGGGATGAACTCGCGACCAAGATCGCGGTTCCGCCTGCGCAACTACGAGGTACCGCTAAACGTTTCAACGAACTGGCGCACAACGGCCACGACGACGACTTCAACCGAGGTGACAGCGTTTACGACAATTACTACGGGGACCCAACCCTGCCCAACCCCAACCTGCATCCGTTGGGTAAGCCGCCCTACTACGCTTTCCGCATTGTTCTCGGCGATCTGGGCACCTCGGGTGGATTGCGCACCGATGAATACGCGCGAGTGCTGCGGTCCGACGACACCGTTGTGCGCGGCCTTTACGCCGTGGGTAACACCTCGGCAGCGGTCATGGGACGCAGCTACGCCGGCGCCGGTGCCACCATCGGCCCCGCCATGACCTTCGGCTACGTCGCGGCCAGCCACCTTGTCAGCGAAAGCTCAACTCACTCAATTGTTCCGGGAGGTTCCAGTTGAAGATCTCATTGTTCTACGAATTCGCCCTGCCGCGCCCGTGGGCGCCCGATGACGAGCACGTCCTGTTGAAGGAATGCCTCGACGAGGTCGAGGCGGCCGACAAGGCCGGCTTCTCCACGGTCTGGCTGACCGAACACCACTTCCTGGAGGAGTACTGTCACTCCACCGCACCGGAGATATTTCTGGCCGCGGCCAGTCAACGGACCAAGAACATCCGGCTGGGATTCGGCATCATGCACCTGCCGCCGGCGGTCAACCATCCCGCCCGGGTCGCCGAACGGATCGCCACCCTGGACCTGATTTCTGATGGCCGGGTCGAATTCGGGACCGGTGAGTCGTCGTCGATCGGCGAGCTCGGCGGCTTCGGCATCGATCCCGCCGACAAGCGGGCCCAATGGGAAGAGGCGCTGGAGGTGGCGATCCGCTGCATGATCGAGGAGCCCTTCACCGGGTTCAAGGGTGAGCACATCGAGATGCCGGCCCGCAACGTCGTCCCCAAGCCGCTGCAAAAGCCCCATCCGCCGGTGTGGGTGGCCTGCACCCGGCCGGCGTCGGTGCAGATGGCTGCCGAGAAGTGCATCGGGGCACTGAGTTTCGCCTACACCGGTCCGGGCCCACTGACCGAGCGGGTGAACGGCTACTACAAACAACTCGAGGAGAGCGGCGTCCCGATCACCCCTGCGATCAACCCGAACATCCTGGCCATCGGTGGCGACCTGTCGATGATGGTGGCCAAGACTGACGAGCAGGCGGTCGAGCGCCTCGGGATGGGCGGCGGATTCTTCTCGTTCGGGATCATGCACTACTATATGACGGGCGTTCACACGCCGGGGCGAACCGGAGTCTGGGAACGTTATCTCGAAGAGTGCGAGAAGGATCCGACTTTGGCGTACGGCCCGGGCCGCGGCGCGATCGGCTCGCCGGCCACCGTTCGGGAGTTCCTCCGCGGATACGAGGAGAGCGGCGTCGACGAAATCATCTTGCTGCTCAACCCGCGCAGCCACGAAGGCACGATGGAGTCCATCGAGCTGATGGGCAAAGAGGTGCTGCCGGAGTTCATCGAACGCGACGAGAAGGCGGTCGCCGAGAAGGCGAAGCGGTTGGCGCCGGTCATCGAAAAGATCGAAGCGCGTCGGCCGGAGCCCACCGCGCCCACGTTCGACGAGGGCTACTCATTCGGCGGGCTGCCCACCGGTCGCGGCGGAAAGTTCACCGCGAGTGAGATTCCCGAGGCGATGGCGGAAATCAACGAAGGTCGCGTTCAGGCCGCCCAGCGCGCCAAGGATGAGAAGAGTCGGCAATCTTGACCGCGGAAGTGGTCTGACTCTTGGGACACATGGACGAGCTGTGGCGATACGACGGTCGCCGCGCGGTCGTGACCGGCTGCGCGTCGGGCATCGGGGCCCGGGTCGTCCAGCAGCTCACCGATCTGGGAGCCCACGTCGTCGGATTGGATAAGCACCCTCCCAACAGCGACATTGCAGAATTTCACGCCGTTGACTTGGCTGACCCGGCCTCGATCGATCGGGCCGTCGCCGCGGTCGGCGGGCACGTCGACGCGTTGTTCAACGTCGCCGGCGTCTCGTCGGGAATCGGCGATCCGCTGTTGGTCGTCACGATCAACTTCCTCGGGTTAAGGCACGCCACCGAGGCGCTGTTGGAGGCGATGGCGGCCGGATCATCCATTGTGAGCGTCTCCTCGCTCGCGGCGGCCGGGTATCGAGAGCATCAGCAGGTCGTCGGGGGGCTGCTGAACACCCCGGCGATGTCCGAGGGAATCGACTGGTGCCGTCGTCATCCCGATGCGCTGGCTGACGGGGGCTACCGGTTGTCCAAAGAAGCGGTCATCCTCTACACCATGAGCAAGACCGCAGCGCTGGGTGGTCGAGGTATTCGCATCAACTGCACCGGACCCGGCGTCACCGAGACTCCGATTCTCGACCAGTTGCGCGCCGCCTACGGTCAGGCGTACCTCGACGACATCCCCAAACCGTTGGGTCGGGTCGCCGATCCCGCCGAACAGGCCGCAGTCCTGGTCTTCTTGAATAGCCAAGCCGCGAGCTATATTACGGGTCAAGTGCTCTGGGTCGACGGTGGCAACGTCGGCGCCGCGGTCGCGCGTGAGCTCGAGGAAGGGCAAGCACTGTGGCCAGCCTGACCGATTTCCGCCGAGTCGCCGGCGACGTCCGCAACTGGGGAAGGTGGGGAGACGCCGACGAGCTCGGGACGCTGAACTTCATCACCGCCGACAAGGTCGCCGAAGCGGCCGGTCTGGTCAAGCGCGGCAAGGTTTTTCCGTTGGGGGTGGACTTCGGTTCATCGGGTCCGCAGGGGGCATTCAAGTTTCGGCACAACCCGATCCATGTGATGACGGTGGACGGTGGAGATGTGAACACGCTGTCTCGCTACGGGGCGCAGTGGCCGACGAACCCTGGCGCGAAAGAACTTGGCAACTACTTTCAGGACAACATTTTTCGTTTCAATGACGACATGATCATCATGCCGCTGCAGGCGGCCACCCAGTGGGATGCACTGTCGCACGTTTATTACGAAGACCGGCTCTACAACGGCTTCCCGTCGGACTCCGTCACCAGCCTCGGCGCGTTTCACTGTGGTATCGACAAGGTCGACGGCAAGGGCATCGTCTCGCGCGGCGTGCTGCTCGATCTCGTGCGGCATCGCGGTGCGCAGACTTTTCTCAAGCTCGGCAACCCGATCACCCCGGCCGAGCTTGACGACGTGGCGCGCTCGCAGGGCGTCACGGTGGGGCGCGGTGACATCGTGTTGATCAGAACCGGATGGTGGGCAAGGTTTCTGGACACCGGCGACGGGGCCGAGCCTGGCTCGGGATTGGATTGGCAGTGCGCCTCCTGGCTGCACGATCACGACATCGCCGCGGTCGCCGCCGACAATCTGATGGTCGAAGACCCCATATCGGGGATAGACGGGACGTTTCTGCCGATGCACATGCTGTGCCTGCGCGATATGGGGCTGATGCTTGGCGAATACTGGGATCTCACCGCGCTGGCCGACGATTGCGCAGCCGACGGAGTGTACGAGTTTCAGCTTGTTGCGCCACCGTTGAGAATCGTGGGCGCGGTGGGCTCCCCGGTGAACCCCATCGCGATCAAGTAGGGGGCTTGCCATGGAGATTCAGCGCAGAACTGCGGTGGTCGACGGACTGGTCACCGGATACCTGGAGGCCGGCAACGGCGACCCGGTAATCCTCTTACACGGCGGCGAGTTCGGCGCCAGCGCCGAAATCAGCTGGGAAAGAACAATTCCCGCCCTTGCAGTCCGGTATCGAGTATTGGCGCCGGACATGTTGGGCTTCGGGCAGTCGGCCAAAGTCATCGATTTCAACGACGGGCGCGGCATGCGCATCCGACATATCGGCCGGTTCTGCGGCGCGCTCGGCATCGACTCGGCACATTTCATCGGCAATTCGATGGGCGCCATCAACCTGCTCGTCGACGCCACCTCGGATAACCCGGTGTTACCAATGCGCACCTTGGTGGCCATCTGCGGCGGCGGGGAAATTCAGCGCAACCAGCACATGGAGGCTCTCTACGACTACGACGCGACCCTGCCGGCCATGCGTCGGATCGTGGAGGCGCTCTTCCACGCTCCCTCCTACCCATCGGATGACGACTACGTGCGGCGCCGTTACGAATCCAGCATGACGCCCGGTGCCTGGGAGACCCTCGCCGCGGCACGTTTCCGGCGGCCCGGTGCGGCCCCGCCCCCGGCACCGTCAAGTCAGCGTGCCTACCAGCGAATCTCGGTTCCGACGCTCGTGGTCGAGGGCGGCGCCGACAAGCTACTTCGGATCGGCTGGGCGAAAGAGATTGCCGACCAGATTCCCCGCGGGCGGTCGGCCTTCATTGACGGGGCCGGTCACTGCCCGCAAATCGAGCAGTCGTCAGTCGTCAACGCGCTGCTGCTGGACTTTCTGGCAGACGCGGACGCAGTTACCTGAGCGTGGGTCAGCGCCGGCGTATCGCCATGATCCGGCTTGCCACGGCGGCCAACAGATAGACCCCCGCAACCAAGATGACCAGTGTGAGCGCGGCACCCCAAACCCGCAGAAATCCAGCATGTTCGGGGTTGTCGAGTTCGGTGTAGATCAACAGCGGCAGCGATGCCATGTTGCCGTCGAACAGGTTGAAGTTGATCGATCGGCTGTAGCCGACCAATACCAGCACCGGAGCGGTCTCACCCATCACTCGCGCGATCGACAGCAGGACGCCGGATATGATGCCCGGCATCGCAATCGGGACGACAATCCGCATGATTGTCTTCCGCTTCGAGACGCCCAACGCGTAGCTTGCCTCGCGTAAGTCGTCCGGCACCAGTTTGAGCATCTCCTCGCTGGACCGCACCACAACCGGCAGCATCAGCAACACCAAAGCGAGTGACACCGCGAAAGCGCTCTGATGGAAGCCGAGGGTGGCGATCCACAGGCTGAAGATGAACAGCGCCGCCACGATCGAGGGCAACCCGGCCAGCACATCGACGATGAAGGTGGTGATTTGCGCCAGCCGTCTCGAGCGATATTCCGCCAGATACACCGCGGTCATGATTCCCAGCGGTACGGCCAGCAAAGCAGCGACCCCCGCCTGGGCGAGTGTTCCGTATACGGCGTGGTACACCCCGCCGGAAAACTGTTCCGGCAGCACACCTCGCAGTGAGTGACTCCACCAACCCGGCTGAGTGACCGCGTACCAACCTCGTGCCACGACAACCCACAGCAGCCAGAACAGCGGTACCAACGCGATGGCGAACGACGAGAGGAAAAGCATTCGCGCAACGTGGTTTTTGATTCGCCGCCCTAAACTGACACGGCGAAGCGTGGCCGCTTTGACCGGGCGGCTGAGCTTCGCGCTGGTCATCGGTCGACCACCCTGCCGACAATCGCACGGGCGACGGCGTTGACGATGAATGTCAGGACGAACAGCACAAACCCGGCCGAGATGTAGGCGCCCGTCGGTAAAGCTTCGCTGAATTCGCTTGCTGCGGAGGCTATTTTGGATGCAAAGGTGTACCCGCCATCGAAAAGTGACCAATGGCCGGCGTGGGCAGAGGCACGCAGGATGATCAGGACCGCCACCGTTTCGCCCAAGGCGCGGCCCAAACCCAGCATCGACGCTGCGGCGGCACCGCTGCGGCCGAACGGCAGCACCGTCATCCGTACCACTTCCCACTTTGTCGCTCCAAGCGCTTGGGCCGCTTCGATGTGGGTAGTTGGGGTCTGCCGGAACACTTCTCGCGATACCGATGTGATGATCGGCAGGATCATCACGGCGAGCACGGCCCCGGCGGTGAAAATGTTTCCGCCGCCCGCCAACGACACGTCGCCGGCTTTGAAGAGAAATATCCATCCCAGGTGGCGGTTGAGCATTGTTTCGAACGGCTCCAGTTGCGGCGCAAGCACGAAGATCCCCCACAGCCCGAAGATGATCGACGGCACCGCGGCCAGCAGGTCGACCAACGCGCCGAAGAGACGTGACAGCCGTGACGGAGCATATTGCGTGAGGAACACCGCGATACCAATGGCAATCGGCACCGCTAAAGCCAAGGCGCACAACGAGCTCAGCACTGTGACCATGAACAGGTCACGAATGCCGAACGCCAGGTGGTTGCCATCGGTGGTGTTGAACTGGGTACTGGTGAAGAAATTCGCATGGTTGGCGCGCAGCGACGGGATGGCGTGGATGAGCAGGAATATCGCGATCAGCAGGATCGCGATCACGATGGTCGAGCCGGCGGCGGCGGCGGCCAACTCGAAGAGTCGATCGCCCCGCCGGGCCGCCCATCCCTCGCGAGCTCTCAGCGCGGGCGCCGCCTGCCTGCGGTCAGGCGACTGGGTCGGCGATCTCTCCGCCATTCAACTCACCCGATGGCATCGACGGCGGCTGACAACCTCGATTTGAAGGACGCGGGTATCGGTACGTATCCGTTGTCTGCCAAACCGTTCTGGCCGGGGCCGATAGTGGCCTGCAGGAAGGCCTTCACAGCCGTGCCGACCTGGCTGTCGGGGTACTTCGAGCAGACGATTTCGTAGGTCGCCAGCACGATCGGGTAAGCGCCGGGCTGCGTGGGCTTGTAGAACGACACCGTGTCGAGGACGAGGTCATTTCCCTGTCCCTTTATCTGTGCGGCGGCGATCGTCTTGCCCACCGAGTCGGCGCTGATTGACACGGGCTCTGGACCCGCTGACGTGACAATTCGGGCCATGTTGAGCTTCTGCGCCTGAGCGAACGACCATTCGTTGTAGGTGATCGACCCCGGGGTGTTCTTGATCGCCGCGGAGGTACCGTCGTTGCCCTTGGCGCCTTCGCCGACGCCCCCGGTGAAGGTCTTTCCCGTGCCTTTGCCCCACGCATTGTCGGATGCTGCGGCGAGGTATTGCTGGAAATTGTCGGTCGTGCCCGACTGGTCGCTGCGGAAGACGACGTGAATCGGCAGTGCGGGCAGGGCGGTGCCGGGGTTGAGCGCGGCGATTGCGGGGTCATTCCAGGTGGTGATGGTCCCGTTGAAGACCTTCGCCGTGGTGGGCCCGTCCAGATTCAGTGACGTCAACCCGTTTACGTTGTAGGTCAACGCAATCGGGCCGAACACCGTCGGCAGGTCCCACGCGGCCGAACCGCACCGCTGTTGCGCCTTTCCGTGCTCGTCGCTGCTCAGTGCGACATCCGAGCCGCCGAAATCGGTTTGATTACCTACGAATTCATTGATCCCAGCACCCGAACCGTTTGCCGTGTAGTTCAGCGTCTGGCCCGAGCATGCCTGTTCGAATGCGTTGACGAAGCGGGCCATCGCGTTGGCCTGCGCTGTGGACCCACTGGCCTTCAGCGTCTGCTTACCCCCGCAGGTGACCTTCGCCTGCGACATCGCTGACGGCGCAGCTCCTTGTGTCGCGTTGTTGTTTCCGCATCCGGACAGCACCAGTGTGCCGGTGGCCAGCACGCTCAGGGCAGCGCTGAATCGATTGGTTTTCACATCATTTCCTTGCCAACGGTCTTGGGCCCCGCCAAGGCGCGGGACAGCGGATGATTTCGGCCAACGCCGTGAGGATGTGAAATAGAACCGTCTCACCAAGGGAGAACGTAGCACCGCGCCGAAGCGTTCTGCGAGCCCTCTCACCAACCGTTCAGCTAAATCAATCGCTTGACTTAAGCGGCGCTGCGCCGATTAACTCGTCGACATGGTCAATGAACTGTTCGGCAAGGTCGCGATCGTCACCGGCGGAGCCTCGGGCATCGGCGCCGGCATCGCCGAAAGGTTCGTCGCCGAGGGGGCGCGGGTGGTGATCGCCGATGTCGAGCGCGGCCGGGGTGAGGAGCTCGCCGCCAGGCTGGGCGCGGATGCAACCTTCCGGCTGACCGACGTCTCCGACCCCGAGCAGGTCAGCGCGCTGGTCGGCATTGCGGTCGAAACCTTCGGTGGGCTCGATGTGATGGTGAACAACGCCGGGGTCTCCAGCCGGATGCATCGCAGCTTCCTCGACGACGACCTCGCCGACTTCCACCGCGTCATGTCGGTCAACGTGTTGGGCGTGATGGCCGGTACCCGCGACGCGGCTCGGCAGATGTCCACGACCGGCGGCGGCTCGATCATCAACGTCTCGTCGATCGGCGGTATCCAGGCCGGCGGCGGTGTGATGACGTACCGCGCCTCCAAGGCGGCGGTGATCATGTTCACCAAGTCCGCCGCAATCGAGTTGGCGCATTACGAGGTCCGGGTCAACGCCATCGCGCCCGGCAACATACCGACCCCGCTGCTCAAGACGACCACAACGGATAAATCGCCCGAAGAGCTCGCGCGCTTCGAGCATGCGATCCGCGAGCAGATGCGCGCCGACCGGCCGCTGCAGCGGGAGGGCACCACCGACGACGTCGCCGAGGCTGCGCTGTACTTGGCCGGCGATCGATCCCGGTACGTCACCGGGACCGTGTTGCCCGTCGACGGCGGCACGGTCGCCGGAAAGGTGACACGCCGTCGCAGCAAGAACTGATTAAATCAATCGCTTGACTTAACCAGGAGTGCGGCGTTGACTGACCGGATGACCACCGCGAGGGCCGCGCGCAGCGAGCGGGCCAGCACCACCCAGGAGGCGATCCTGACCGCCGCCGAGCGGCTATTCGCCGAACACGGGGTCTTCGCGGTTTCCAATCGACAGGTCAGCGAGGCCGCGGGCCAGGGCAACAACGCGGCTGTCGGCTACCACTTCGGCACCAAAACCGATTTGGTGCGGGCTATCGAGGAGCGGCATCGGGTGCCGATCGAGCGGCTGCGTGAAGACATGGTGACCGAGACTCTGCGGTCCGGAGCGGCCGGCGACATGCGGAGCTGGGTGGCGTGTCTGGTACGCCCGCTGACCGATCATCTGGCAGCGCTGGGCAACCCGACCTGGTATGCGCGCTTCGCCGCGCAAGTGATGACCGATCCGGCGTACTACAACATCGTGGTCAAAGATGCGCTCTCCTCTGAGTCGCTGGTCCAGGTGATTGACGGGATCAACGGGTGTCTCCCCGAACTGCCGGTCGACGTTCGGGTGGAACGCAACCTGATGGCCCGGAACCTGCTGATGCACACCTGTGCCGAGCGCGAACGGGCAATGGCCAGCGGCGATCGCAAACTCGGCGTAGCCGAGCGCAGCGGGTCGCCGCCATTGAACACAGGCGCGTCTGTGCCGGGTTCGTCGTGGCAGGCCGCCGGTTCCGGTCTGATCGACGCGGTCGTAGGACTCTGGCTGGCACCGGTCACCCCGCACGATTAGAAGAGGCTGGCTGTAGGAAGTTATGAAAGTGACTGTGGATCAAGATAAATGCGCATCATCGGGAAACTGCGTGATGCATGCGCCCGAAATCTTCGACCAGCGTGACGATGACGGAGTCGTCGTCCTGCTCAACGAGAGTCCGCCCGCTGAGCAGGCGGGCAACGCCCGCAAGGCCGAGTCCGGTTGCCCCGCACTAGCCATCCACATCGAGGAGTGAGACGTGTCCGACACACTCGCCGGCAGCCCGACCGAAGCGATCGCTGACGTCCCGGACTACCCGATGGGACGGGCCGCCGGGTGCCCGTTCGCGCCGCCGCCGAAGGTGATGGCCCTGGCCGAGGCGCGACCGTTGTCGCGAGTGAGGATCTGGGACGGCAGCACACCGTGGCTCATCACCGGCTACGACGAGGTGCGCACGCTGTTCTCCGATTCGCGCGTCAGCGTCGACGACCGCCGGCCGGGCTTTCCACACTGGAACGAGGGCATGCTGTCAATGGTGCACAAGCGCCCGCGATCGGTTTTCACCGCAGATGGCGAGGAGCACACCAGGTTTCGCCGGATGCTGTCGAAGCCGTTCACCTTCAAGCGGGTAGAGGGTCTGCGATCGGCGATCCAGCAGATCACCGACGAAGCCATCGACGCCATGCTGGCCGGGCCGAAACCTGGCGAGATCGTCACGGGGCTGGCGCTGCCGGTGCCGTCGCTGGTGATCAGTCAGCTGCTGGGCGTGCCGTACGAGGACGCCGAGATGTTCCAGCATCACGCCAATGTTGGCCTGGCGCGGTATGCCGCCGCCGAGGACACCGTGAAAGGCGCGATGAGCCTGCACAAGTACCTGGCTCAGCTGGTCGAATCGAAGATGGAGTTCCCGTCAGAAGAGTCAGCGGATGCGGTTTCTGATCTCGCCGAACGGGTCACGGCTGGCGAGCTCAGCGTCAAGGAAGCCGCGCAGCTCGGCACCGGGTTGCTGATCGCCGGACACGAAACCACCGCCAACATGATCGGCCTGGGTGTGCTGGCATTGCTGCAACAGCCCGAGCAGGCTGCGGTGCTGCGGGAGACCGATGACCCGAAAGTCGTCGCCAACGGGGTCGAGGAGCTGCTGCGTTACTTGTCGATCATCCAGAATGGCCAGCGTCGGGTCGCGGCCGAGGACATCGAGATCGCCGGTGAAGTCATCCGTGCCGGCGAGGGCATCATCATCGACCTGGCGCCGGCGAACTGGGACGCCAAGGAATTCGCCGAACCTGACCGGTTGTACCTGCATCGTTCGGGCGCCGGCCAGCACGTGGCGTTCGGCTACGGCAGGCACCAGTGCGTCGGTCAGCAGCTTGCCCGCGCCGAGCTGCAGATCGTCTTTCACACGCTGTTTCGCCGCATTCCCACCCTGGAACTCGCCGTCCCGATCGACGACATTCCGTTCAAGCACGACCGGCTCGCCTACGGCGTCTACGAACTTCCGGTGACGTGGTGAATACCGTCAGCAGCGGCGCCGGGATAACTACTGTCGACAACGTCTGTATCCGATTGGAGGGCCATTGATGTCGCCTCACACGAGCACCGTTTCGCTCTATCCGCCCGGGGGGTTTGGTGCACCCAAGGATCGGCACGGTCACGCCGTCGGCGCCAACGTGGGTTTGCCGGAGGGAACCGTGGTTTTCTCTGCAGACAACCACATTTCGTTGGCCGCCGACATCTTCTACGAGCGGTTCCCGGACGATCTGAAGGATAAGGCGCCCCGGATCTGGTACGAAGACGGCGCCTACCAGGTCGGCCGCAAAGGGCAATCGTTCTTGCCGGGCGATTTCAGCGCGGTGCTGATGCAGTACGACGACTTGCCCGGTGCCGCAAGCACCCACATCGAGGCTCGGATCCAGGAGCTGCGCGAGGACGGTGTCGACAAGGAACTCGCGTTCCCCAACGCTATCTTGGCGCTCTTCCATTACCCGGACAAGGAACTCCGCGAGCGCGCGTTCCGCATCTACAACGAGTACATCGCCGAGTTGCAGGAGCGTTCCCATGGTCACTTCTACGGCGCGGGTCTGATCAACTGGTGGGATCCCGAAGGTGCCAAACGAACGCTGGCTGAACTGAAGTCGTTTGGCCTCAAGACATTTCTGCTGCCATTGAATCCGGGCAAGGACGACGACGGCAATGTGATCGACTACGCCAGCACCGGGATGAAGCCGGTATGGGACGAGATCGAAGCCGCCGGGCTTCCGGTGACCCACCACATCGGTGAGACGCCGCCGAAAACCCCGTGTCAGTTCAACAGCGTGGTGGTCGGCATGATGATCAACATCGACGGATTCCGCGAACAGTTCGCCAAGTACCTCTTCTCCGGGATTCTCGACGATCACCCCGGGCTGCGGATCGGCTGGTTCGAAGGTGGAATCGCCTGGGTGCCTTGGGCTTTGCAGGATGCCGAGCACCTGGTGGCGTCATACCAGCACATGTTCAACCGCCCGCTGGAGCACGACGTGCGCTATTACTGGGACAACCACATGAGTGCGTCGTTCATGGTCGACCCGCTGGGTCTGCAGTTGATCGACCAGATCGGCATCGACAAGGTGATGTGGTCCAGCGATTATCCGCACAACGAGAGCACGTTCGGCTATTCGGAAAAGTCGTTGGCCGCTGTCGTCGACGCGGTCGGCGCTGAGGCGGCCGCGCGTATCGTGAGCGGTAACGTCACCGAATTCCTGGGCCTGTAGGTCATTCGATGACTTCAACCACCTCGTTCCCGGCCGCACCGTCGTCTGCGCTGGACATTCCGGAGATACCGGACCTGCAGCGGATGCGTCGCGAGACCGGCGCACGGCTGCGTTCGGCAATGGCCGATCGCGGCGTGGACGCCTTGATTCTGTTGGGAAACAACAGCGTTGTCTATGCCACCGGGGTGAGCTGGCCGCTGGGCGATGCCGGGTTGTCCTACGTCGAGCGACCCGTCGCGGTGGTGCTCGCCGACGACCCGCACCCACACCTGTTCCTGCCGTTCCGTGAGGGCGCCTCGTCGGAATCTGGTTTGCCCGCAGACCATCTCCACGGCCCGGTGTACATGGAGTTCGACGAAGGGGTGGAGAATTTTGCGCGGGCGATCGAGGATCTGGTCCCGGCCGCGGCCGTCGTCGCAGTCGATGAGCTGACCGGGGCCATGCGGCGTGCACAGCCGCGACTGTTCCGGTCCGGACGGCCCGCCGACGCCGCGCAGATTGTCGGCGCCGCCAAGCTGATCAAGACTCCCGACGAATTGGCCTGCATTCGTCACGCAGTCCGGATCACCGACACCGCCATGGTTGACGTGCAGGCCGCGCTGGCGCCGGGAATCCGGCAGATCGACCTGTCTGCCCGGTTCACTCGTCGGACTTTCGAGCTGGGCGCGATGGCCAGCATGCTGGAGCCGATCTGGCAGGTGATGCCCAAAAACAAAGCGGACGGGGTGTGGACCACCCACGGCGACTTGGCGTTGCCGCTGTTGACAACTGAGCGCGAACTGGCCGCCGGCGACGTGCTGTGGACGGATGTCAGCATCACCTATCAAGGCTACTGCTCCGATTTCGGCCGCACCTGGGTGGTCGGCCAGGATCCGACACCGCGCCAGCAGGCGCAATTCCGTAAGTGGCGGGACATCATGGACGCCGTGCTGGAGGTGACGCGCGGCGGCGTCACCGCCGCCAGCTTGGGCACGACGGCGATAGCGGCGAACGGCGGCACCCGGCCCTGGCTGCCGCATTTCTATCTGGGACACGGCATCGGAGTGAACGCCGCCGAGACACCAATGATCGGCACGGATCTCGGTGACGAGTTCGACGAGAACTTCGTCCTCGAGCCGGGGATGGTGCTGGTGTTGGAGCCCGTGGTGTGGGAGGAAGGCACCGGCGGTTATCGCAGCGAAGAAGTCGTCGTCATCACCGAGGACGGCCACATCCGATTGACCGATTACCCCTATCATCCCTATGGCGACTGAGGTTCTACCCGACGACCGCGCGCTGCGCGTCGGCCGTCGGGAACGCGCGCTGGCTCAGATGGAAAAGCACGACCTCGACGTGCTGGTGCTCGGGCGGCAGGCCAACGTGCGCTACGTATCCGGCACACCGCAACTGTGGGTGGCAGGGACCCGCCCCTTCGGACCGACGTGTGTGGTCATCCGCAGCAGCGGGGCGATCCACCTGCTCAGCACGTGGGACGAGGGGGTGCCCGAGGACATCCCGCACGAAAACCTGTACGGCATCTCCTGGAACCCGATGAACACGATCTCGGTTCTGAAGGGCATTGACGGAGCTGCGACTGCCAAACGTGTTGGAACCGACGCGCTTTCACCAGGTTTCGCGCAGCTCCTGCCGATGGCATTCCCGAACGCCGAGCTGGTCGACGGTGAGCTGGCCATGCGCGCCGCCCGACGGATCAAGACCACCGAAGAGGTGACGGCGCTTCGAGAGGCCATCCGAGTCGCTGAGGTCGGTCTGGCCGCGGCCGTGGCCGAACTACGGCCGGGCATCAGCGAGAAGACGCTGGCCGGCGTGCTGCTGGAGGCCATGGCGGCCGGCGGGGTGAGTACCCCGTCCACCCAGGACGCCGCCTGGGTGACCTCGCGGGCGCACCCATGGCGACGGGCGAGCGCGGACGGGCGGGTGCAGACCGGCGACTTGGTGGCGTTCTCCTCCGGCGTTCTCGACGCGGGCTACACCGGTGAGGTGGGCCGCACCTGGCCGGTGGGCGAACCTGACGGGGCCGCCGCTCTGTATCGACGGTGGGATGCGTTGTGGGGCCGGCTCTATGCGGCCTGCCAACCGGGTGCAACGGCGATCGACCTGCTGGCCGCCTACCACGTTGCGGGCGAGGAACTGCCGCCGATGCCGATCGCGCGGGGTTTGGGTCTGGGATTCGACCCACCCGTCGTGTCGCAGCATCTGCCGTCCACCGCTGCCGAGGAGCGACTGGAACCGGGCATGGTGCTCGCGGTCACCGGCTATGTCTGGCAATCAGGCGTCGGCGCCGTGTTCGGGCGTGAGGCGGTGTTGATCAGCTCCGACGGTCCCGAGATCCTGACCTCGAGTCCGTCATGGCAGGCGTGAGTGCCGAACCTCGGGTCGAGCCGCCGTTGGCCCGTTTCACGGTGGTCGATTTATCGACCGGAATAGCGGGCGCTTACTGCACCAAGTTGCTTGCCGACGGCGGCGCCAGCGTCATCAAAATCGAACCGCCAGGGGGCGATCCGCTGCGGCGTTGGTCGGCCTCGGGTGCCGCTGTCGAACCGGGCGAGGACGGGGCGCTGTTCAGTTTTCTGGCCGGCTCGAAGCAAAGCGTCGTCGCCGATCCCGAGATCGACGACGACGTCGACATGGTGGACGGACTGCTGGCGGCGGCGGACGCGGTGGTGTGGTCCGCGGGATCGAATCTAGCGGAACGCCAGGGCTTTAGACCTGCTGATATCCAGCGCGCGCACCGTCAGCTGACCGTTACGTCGATCACGCCGTTCGGCCTGGATGGTCCCTGGCGGGACCGGGCGGCAACCGAATTCACGCTACAAGCGTGGTCGGGCGGAATTGTCGGGCTCGGGCGCGGACTACCGGAACGGGCACCGGTGTTCGTGGGCGGTCAGGTCGGTGAGTACACAGCCGGAGCCTACGCGAGCGCGGCGACCATGACGTCGTGGTTACGCCGAAGCACCGATGGCGCAGGCGAACTGATAGATCTGTCGATGCTGGAGACGCAAATCCTGAGCCTGACGTATTACCCGGTCACCTATTTCGAGATGCTCGGCCGGCCTTGGCGAGACGCCCGGCGACTCACGGTTCCGGGTATAGCCCAGGCGAAGGATGGGCTGGTGGACCTCGGGTGTGGAACTGCGCAGCAATGGTTCGATCTATGCGCGATGGTCGGTCACCCGGAGTGGATCGACGAGGAATCGCCACTGTCGATCACCGAGTTGGCCAACATCCACGCCAAGGAGATCTACGCCTGGGTCGAACGCAACCTCGCCGACGAGATCCGCGAGCTTGCAACGGCATTCCGGATTCCCAACGCGCCGGTGGCGAACGGGGCGAATATCGCATCGCTGGACCACTTCCAGGAGCGGGGCTCGTTTGTGCGCAATCCGCGCGACGGCTTCCACCAGCCGGGCCACCCCTACCGGATGCAGCCCGCACAGCTGCAACCGCCTCGTCCGGCGCCGCGGCTGGGCGAACACACCGCGCGATACCGATCCGCCGGTATCGTCCCGCAACCCGCGCAGACGCGGTCGGCGCCCGCAAACGCACTGCCGTTCAGCGGACTTCGGGTACTGGACATGACGACGTTTTGGGCGGGCCCCAGTTGCACTCACTTTCTGGCCATGCTCGGCGCCGACGTCATCCACGTGGAATCCCCCGGCCGGCTCGACGGGACCCGGCTGATCGCCGGCATACCGATCTCCGAAGACCAGTGGTGGGAGAAGTCGCCGATCTTCGCGGCGCTCAACACCAACAAGAAAGGTCTGACGCTTGACTTGCGAACCGCGCAAGGGCGAGATCTGCTTCGCCGGCTCATCGCGACGTGCGATGTCATCGTGGAAAACTTCACCCCCCGGGTGCTCGACCAGATCGGACTGAACTTCGCTGCCGTTCAAGCGGTTCGACCTGACGCAGTCATGTTGCGAATGCCCGGGTTCGGACTCGACGGGCCGTGGCGTGACAAACCGGCATTCGCCTATGCCATCGAGTCGGCGTCCGGGCTGAGCTGGCTGACCGGCTATCCCGACCGCCCTCCTTACGAGCCGTATTCGATCGGTGACCCTAATGCAGGAGTCCATGCGCTCAACGGTCTGCTGTTAGCCCTGGAACACCGTCGCCGCACCGGACAGGGCGTACTGGTAGAGGCCGCGATGGTCGATGCGGCGCTCAGCGTTTCCGCCGAGCAAGTCATCGAATACTCCGCGTACGGGTCCCTGCTGGAACGGGCGGGCAATCGAGGACCAACCGCAGCGCCGCAGAATCTCTACCGCAGCTCCGATATCGACGAGTTCGGCCGCCTCGACAGCTGGGTTGCCCTAGCAGTGACAACCGACGATCAGTGGCAACGGCTTTGCCGTGCCCTCGGATCCCCCTCCTGGGCAACTGATCCCGATCTCTCGACGGAAGCCGGCCGGCGCGAACATGAGGGTCTGATCGACGAGCAGCTGTCAGCCTGGTGTGAGTGTCGCAGTCGCGACGACATCGTCCGAACTCTCTGGGATGTCGGTGTGCCGGTGGCCAAGGTGATGCAACCCCATCGCCAAACGGAGCTGGACCAGTTGGCATTTCGGGGCTTCTTCGAAGAAGTCGAACACCCAGTGAACGGCCGGGCGAAGCTCAGCACCCTGCCGATGAGGTTCTCTGGTGGTCCCGGTCTGTTTCATACGCATTCCGCGCCTACGCTCGGGCAGCACAATCACGAGGTGCTGGCAGAGCTCGGCCTGACAGCGTCAGAGATTGCCGAGCTGGAAGCCGACGGAATCATCGGCTGTGCCCCGGCTCGCTAGTGACTCCACCCGTCGCCGGCCTGGTCCTCGAACGTCTGGTCGATGCGATCGAATCTCCGCCGGATTGATGCACGAGCGGCCGAATGGGGCAGCACGTAGAGGCGATTGGCCGCAATCGCGTCGACGGTCAGGCGGGCTACCTCGTTGACGTTCAATGTGTCCGGTTGCGCGGGAGTGCTCGTCGCCGACAGCCCGTAATCCGCGCCCATGATGCGTTCGGAGTTCGAGAGCAGCTTGGTCTCGACGACCATCGGACAGAGCACCGACACACCGATGCCGTTGTCTTTGACCTCACGGGCCAAGTTCTCGGCGAGACCCACAACGCCGTATTTCGCGACGCTGTAGGCCCCGAGACCTACGTTGGGCATCAGGCCGGCGAACGACGCAGTGAAGGCAATGTGGCCGCCGGTGTTCTGCTCGAGCAACCGGGGCAGGAACGCCTCCACGGCATGGATCGAGCCCCATAGATCGATGTCGATCACCCAGCGCCAGTCTTCGTGCGTCATCTGCGCGATGGCACCCGCGACCACGATGCCGGCATTGCTGAAGACAATGTCGACCTGGCCGAGAAGGCGAAAGGATTCGTCGGCGAGCTGAACCACCTCCTCGACATACCGGACATCGCACATCACGCCGTGCGCTTCGAACCCTTCGGCGTGCAAGTGCGCCACCGCCTGTTCAAGCCGGGGCTTGTCGACGTCTGCCAGCACGACACGTGCTCCACGCCTTGCGAATTCGGCCGCTGTGGCGAATCCAATGCCGTTGGCACCGCCGGTGATGACGGCGCCTTTGCCCTCATATCCCTTCATGGCGCGACGGTAGCTGACTGGCTGGGGTGCGCGGCGACCGCCCCGCCTAGCTGGTGATGGCGTCCAACGCGGCGCGGGTGTCGAGGTCAATGAACGCCTCCGCATAACGCTGCGCCAAAGCCAGGCAGATCTCGGCACCTTGCCAGGCGTCGCCTCCACTGAGCGTGGCGATCCAGATCGCCAGTCCATGCGCGACCGATGCGCGATACCGCAGCCACACCTCGTCGCCGCTCGGCTTCTCGTCGGCCGGCAGCGTCAGCGCCGAGCGATATTCCTCGACGAGATCACGCTCACTGGTCCGACGGTCGGCAATCGTCAGCGCGCCCTGCAGGAAGTAACCGAGATCGAGGGAGAAGTTGCCGCGACGTGCCTTGCACCCCAGAACTTGCTGTGCAGCCTCGCCAACCCGCGAACGCCGCTGGCCGCCTGATCGATCGTCAGCGGCCGGGTGGAGTCCCGTGGATCGGCGCCGCGGGCGACGACGTCCTCCATGATCATCAAGAAGTCGGATCGCTCTTCATCGATGATCGCGGTGTACACCGTCGGATGATCAAGCGGTAGAACGACTCCCGAGGTGAACAGCCGGGGCTCGTGGTACAGCCCGCTGGTTAGAGCGACGAGTTCGGCGTGCGCCGGGTCGACTGCTTTGGCGAACACGGTGGCCGGCCCGGTTCCGGCCGAATACGTCAACCCCAGCCGGGCGCGCCGGTTGGTGCCGTCGTCACGCAGCACCACTTCGACGTCGCTGACCACCGCGTCGGGATAATCGCCACTGATGGCGTCGGTCATCCATGCCGGGGTGATCTCATCCCAGTCGACAGGGATGGACAATTCCGAAAGCGCCACGGCGGACGGCTACTTCAGGCAGCTGCCGCCGTCGACCGGCAGCGTGACCCCGGTGACGTAACGCGCCTCGTCGGACGCCAGGAACAGCACTGCGTTGGCGATGTCCTCGGGCTCGACCCAGCCGATCGGAAGGGTGTGCATCAGCTGGCCGACGACCTTCATGTCCTCGGGGCCTGGGTTCTCCAGATCGGGACGGAACAGCCTCATCGTGCCGTCGTTCATGAACAGCGGGGTGTTGACGTTGGTCGGATGCACAGAGTTGACGCGGATGTTCTGCGCGCCGAGCTCGACGGCGAAGGTGCGCATCAAGCCGACCACACCGTGCTTGGCGGCGACGTAGTGACCAGTGTGCGGGTAGGCCTTGAGTCCGCCGACCGAGCTGGTGAGGATGATCGAGCCACCGTTGCCGCCCGCGAGGATATGCGGCACACCGGCTTTCACGGTCTTCCACACGCCGCCAAGGTTGATGTCGATCATGGCAGTCCAGTCGGTTTCGCTGGTCTTGTCCAGCGTCTGCCCGCCGTTGCCGATGCCGGCGTTGGCGACGATGATGTCCAGCCGGCCGAGCTGCTCCACGCCGGTGTCCACCGCGGCTTTGAGCGCGTCGTAGTCACGGACATCGACCTCGGCGGTGTAGATCCGGCGGTTGTAGCTTTTGACCAGGTCTGCGGTCTCGGCCAGATCCTCGGGCGTGGAGGCGGCGATCAGATCCACGGTGTCGATCTTCTTGCAGATATCCACCGCAATGATGTCGGCGCCTTCCTGGGCCAGCCGCACGGCATGCGCGCGACCCTGACCACGGGCCGCACCGGTGATGAACGCGACCTTGCCTTCGACTCGACCCGCCATCGTTACCTCATTTCCTGGATTGTGATTGCTCAACCGATGAACGCCGGCATTGCGTCCCAGCCACGCACGGTGGATGTCGGAGACAACGCGGCACGGCTGAGGTCGACCTGCCATTCGGGGAAGCGCTTCAAGATCTCCTCGAGCGCGATCCGCCCCTCTAATCGGGCCAGTGCCGACCCCAGACAGTAATGGGTGCCGACGCTGAAGGAGAGGTGCTGGCGGGGCTCGCGGTGAATGTCGAAAACGTCGCCGTCCGGCGGGAATTGACGGTGATCGCGGTTGGCTGCACCGATGAGCATCATCATCGCGCTGCCTTCGGGCACCGTCTGTCCGTAGTAGGTGACGTCGCGGGTGACGTAGCGTGCCACATGCGGAGCCGGCGGTTCGAAGCGCAGCAGTTCCTCGATGGCTTGGGGGATAAGGGCGGGATTCTCGGCCAGTTCGCATCGCTGGTCAGGATGTTCGGCCAGAACCTTGCCGGCCCAGCCGATCAGCCGGGTCGTGGTCTCATTGCCCGCGCCGGAGACCACGCTGACATAGGTGAGTAGCTCCTGGCGGGTGAGCCTTCGCGTGGTCCCTTTTTCGTCGGTGAACTCGACGTTCAACAGGTCAGTCATGATGTCGTCGGAGGGATGCTCGGCGCGCCAGTCGATGAATTCGGCGAAAAACTCGCCGGTGTTCATGCCGTCGGCCGCGGCCTTCATCGGTTTGCCGGCTTCGGTGCGCATCTGATTATTCGTCAAGTCACGGGCGGCTTCCTGATACTCCTCGGGAACCCCGAGCAGCATGCCGATCACCCTCATCGGCATCTGGGCACCGAGGTCGGCGACGAAGTCGAAGCTGTCGGTACCGATCACGGGATCCAAACTGTGAGAACAGAATTCGCGGATCTTGGGTTCGAGCGCGGTGATCTTGCGCGGCGTGAACATGCGGGCCAGCAGTTTGCGGTGCACGTCGTGGAGCGGTGGATCCTCGAAGATGATGACACCGGGCGGTATGTCGATGTTGGCCTTGATCAACTCGATGATTGCGCCGCGCGCCGAACTGAAGGTTTCGTAATCGACGATCGCGCGATCGACATCGGCGAACCGGCTCAATGCATAGAAGTCGTGCTGCTCGTTGTAGTAGAGCGGTGCCTCTTCGCGGATCGCCCGGAACGCCCGATACGGATCGGCATTGATCTCCACGTTGTAAGGGTCGTAGTAGACACCGTCGGGGGCAGTGACTGTCACAGAGTTTCGCCTCTCGCCGAGACCGCATAGTTGGCAGCCCTAAGAATCTCCGGCAACTCTGTCACCAGCCACCTACAGGTGTCAACGAGGAATCCGTTTTCGCTACCCAGCATTCTTCTACAGTGAGAATCTAATTCTCAGAATAGCCTGTTACGTGCGATATGCGAACGCTTATTCGGCGCCGTCGCTAAAGCGCAGCAGCGGACCGGATCGGCCGCGCGGCCTTCGCGTGCGAACACCGTGTGCACTGATTTGACGGCCTTGTCGGGGCATGTGAGGCTGGCCGCCCGGATGAACTGCCCGAGAAGTTGACCACCGAACACCCGGTGGTATTCCAACTGTTGGCTCGACCCATCGAACGACGAGTCATCGGCAGAACTTCGCAGATTCAGGCAACCGAGCAGGTCGGTCCAGAGATCGGTCACGCGGTCAGTGTAAGTAAAATTCTCGCTGACCGATAACCTGGTTCTCGCGCGTTAATCGCCGACGAAACCGTGTGAGCAGAAGTCCCAGACTTCGTCGGCGGTAATGGGATGCATGGTCGCATCGTCGGACCCGCCGCTGGACTGGGCAATGAACATGACGGTCTGCATGGTCATCGCGGCTGTCCGCTTCGGGTTGAGGCCGGTGCGCAGCTCGCCGGCCTCGCTGGCCGCTTCCATGAGTTCGGTGAGCAAAGCTACTAGGGGGGCATGAGCCACCTTGACCTCTGCGGGATGCGAAACCAGCAACCGTGGCGCGAAGTCGGTGAAGAGCGGCCTCTTGGCGGTGGGGTCGGGTCGCGACGCTTCGAACAGCAACTCGACGGCGACCTTCAACCGGTCGATCGGATCGGTGTGGTTGGCCGTGGCAGCGCGAATCTGTTCCGCTGACCGGCTCAACGCGTCTTCGAACAGCGCGAGCAGCAGTTCGTGCTTACCGTCAAACTGCAGGTAGAAGCTTCGCAACGACTGACGGGAGCGGTCGACCACCTCTTGCACGGTGAAGTCTGTGCTGCCCTTCTCGATGATGATGGCCTGGGCAGCGTCGAGGAAGCGTTGGACGCGTTGCGCTGCGCGCAGTTTCGCCGTCTTGATCGACCGCTCGACAGCGCGCTGTTTCCAGGCCGGCTCTTCGCTTGGGCTGGTCACGGACGGCTCAGTCGGTTGCCGCAGCGGGAGAACATGGTTGGACTCTACCGGAGAACGCCTAGTCATTAGTGTGCTAGCCCCCTCGCGGGACGACGTGTCTGAGATTGTAACTTTCTCGCCACGAGAATAGTATTCTCTTGCCGCTGTCCGCGGAAGCGGAACGCGGAATACCGCCGTGTTGGTCATCACTCTGCTCACAGACGTCCACCGCCGCCCTCTGGAAACTGGTGTGGCCGGTGTGGCAATCGCCTCGAGTCACTTCAGAGTTGCGTCAGTCGCGGCGCATATCCTCTGGCCCGCAGCGCTGCTCCGGCTTCTCGCGTGAGTTCACGTGAGCTGCCCAGCATGGCGTCCAGAACAAGCGAACGTTTGATATGGCGGTGCAAGTCATGCTCGGCGGTAAAGCCGATGCCGCCGAGAACCTGTTGGCAGTGGCGTGCTGCGGTCAACGCCGCCTGCCCGGCCGCGGACTTGGCGAGCAGAAAGCTCAGTTCGTCGGGCTCGGCCGCGGCGGCTGCCAAGGTGGCCTCCGCGCCCTCGACGGCGACCAGCGTCTCGGCCAGCCGGTGCCGGATCGCCTGGAACGAGGCGACCGGCCGACCGAACTGCACACGGTCGACGGCGTGCTGGCGCGCCAGCGACAGCATCGCCCGGCTGCTGCCTACCAGCCACCAGCCGAGCGCGTGCCGCCCCGCAGCAACCGGCACCGGATCCCCTTGGGCCACGCGGTGTATCGGTAGATCGCCGCCGAGTGCGGAGCTGGGTTGTTCGGTGCGCTCCCACACGATCCAAGAGCCGCCCGCGAACGGTAGCGGCACGGTGCCCCCGCCTTCACGGCCGGACGCGCGCAGCACGACGTCGTTGAGCACAGGCGCATGGGCGCCGGTCTCGCCGAGCAGCTTGAACACCAAAGGCACTGCGAATTCTGGCATTTCGTCCAGCATTTCGAGCCAGCCCAGGTCGGCCAGCGCGGCGTCGAGGTCTGCGCCCGATGCCGCGGTCATCGTCTTGCGCAAGCCCTCTTCCAGCAGCTGCAAGGACTCACTGTCCACGGTCACTCCTTGCCCAGGTCCAAAAGTCGGCGGGCGATGATGTTGCGCTGGATCTCGGCGGTGCCGCCGTAGATGGTGGCCGCTCGCGAGTAAAGGAATTCGGGTCGCCATGGTGTGTCGTCCAGCTCTACCGTCCCGGGTAGCAGGTCGCGCACGGTGTCGTAGAGTCGCTGCTCGGCGGTGGCCAGCAAGACTTTGTCGATCGAGGTCTGCGGTCCTAATTGCTCGCCGTCGGCCAGCCGGTGCTGGGTTGCCCGAGACCGGCAGCGCAGCGTGTGCAGCCCGAGATAGGCTGCGCCAAGCTCGTATTCGTCGGGCTCTGGCGCTTCTGCGATGAGTTCATCGAGCCGTGCGTACAGGTAGGCGATCCGTTGCCAAAAGCACGTGGAGCGCTCGTAAGGCAGCAGGTCCATGGCGAGTCGCCAGCCGTCGCCCGGCTTGCCGAGCATGCGTGTCGCGGGAATCACCACATCGTCGAAGTAGACTTCGCAGAATTCGTCCACCCCGTGCATCGTTCGCAGTGGTCGAATGGTGATTCCCGGCGTATCCAGGTCGACGAAGAACGCGGTGATTCCGTCGTAGCCGGGTGCGGTGCGGGTCAGCAGAATGCACCGGGTGGAAAACTGCGCGTAGCTCGTCCAGACCTTCTGCCCGTTGACAATCCAGGCTCCATCTCCGTTACTGGCGGCCCGAGTCGACAGCGACGCCAGGTCGCTGCCCGAACCCGGCTCGGAAAAGCCCTGACACCACTGCTCGCGACCGCTTAGCAGCCGCGGCACCATCTCCGCCGCGAGCTCCGCCGGCGCGTAATCGATCATGGTGGGCGCCAGAACTTCGATCATCGAGTAGGGCCCCGGCTCGGCAAGGCGGCGGCCGACCACTTCTTCGCCGACGATCGCGCGCAGCATCGCCGGCCCACCTAATCCGCCCACATTTTCCGGCCAGCCGTATCGCATCCACCCGGCGTCGTAGAGCGCGGAGTGGACCCGGGCGAGCTGTCGGACATGGCCTTCGAGCGTGTGATCCGGCCCCGGCGTCAAATCGTGTTCGTCGAGCCAGGCCCGCAGATCGGCGCGGAACTGTTCGACCTTCATGCAGGTGGGCGTCCTATCGCGTGCGGGCGACCTGAGTCATGCACCCCGCTGCGCCGAATGAACGTCATGGCACGGGTTTTCAACCGCCACCCGTCGTCCGTCCGTACGTAGGTGTCGTTGTAGTAGCCGATACGCATGTCGTGAGTGGCGTTGTCGATGAAGCACAGCGGCTGGGTTCCGGTCGCGGTGTCACCATTCAGTTCGATCACCGGTGTCGCCGTCATGAACAGGCCCTTCGGGGCGGCGTCGACCAGAACCGGGAACCGGTCCAGCGAATAGGTTTCGCCGAACGCGCTGTACGTGCCGTCCGGTGTGAAGACCGCCACCAAGCCTTCGATGTCTTCCTGCGTAATCGTCACCGCGTAGCGAGCGAGCAATTGCTGGATCTCGACGAGGTCGTCAGTTCGCGTTGGCATAAACCTTGCCGCCTTTCATCACGAAGCCCACTTTCTGGGTAACGCCGATGTCGGACAACGGGTCTCCGGGTACGGCGATGATGTCGGCAAGCAGGCCTTCTGCTAGCCGGCCCCGGTCGGTGACATTGATCAGCTCGGCGGCGACCACGGTGGCCGCGCGCAACACCGCCAGCGGTGGCAGACCCCAATCGACCAGTGTGACAAGCTCATCGGCGTTCTTGCCGTGTGGAATGGCTGGGGCATCAGTACCGAGCGCGATCTTCACGCCTGCTTCGTAGGCGGCCAATATCGAGGTGCGCGACTTGGGGAACATCTCCGCGGCCTTGGCCTGCAGCTCGGGCGCGGCGTGCGAGACATCCATTGCCTCGGCCAGGCGCCGGGTGCTCACCAGAAAGGTGCCGCGTTCGACCATCAACGCGATCGCCTCGTCGTCGATCAAGAACCCGTGCTCGATGCAGTCGATGCCCGCTTCGACGGCATGTTTCACGGCGTCCGCGCCGTGCGTGTGGGCGGCGACGCGCAGCCCACGCCGATGCGCCTCGTCGACGATCGCCCGCAGCTCTTCATCGGAATAGTGTTGCGCGCCAGGCGGACCCGTCATGGACATCACGCCGCCCGAGCAGCAGACTTTTATCAGCGCAGCGCCGTGTTTGATCTGGTAACGCACGGACTTTCGGATCTCGTCGACTCCGTTGGCGATGCCTTCCTCGATCGTCAACTCCAGCACGTGCGGTGCGAAAGCGGCGAACATCGTCGGATCCAGATGTCCGCCGGTCGGCGTGATCGCGTGCCCGGCGGGCACCACCCTCGGGCCGTCGATCCAGCCCGCGTCGATGGCTTTGCCGAGCGCAACGTCGAGCAGATAGCCGCCGGTCTTGACGAACAGACCAAGGTTTCGCACCGTGGTGAATCCCGCGCGCAGCGTCCGGCGGGCGTTGCCGACCGCGCGCAACACCCGGGTTGGTGGATCGTCCTGGACCTGGGACAGCCCGGGCGTTTCCCCGCGCCCACCCATCAACAGGTTGACCTCCATGTCCATCAGCCCGGGCAGCAAGATCTGGTCGCCGAGATCGATGACTTCATCTTCTGAGCTCTGCGGGCTCGAACCGCCGACGCCGACGATCCGGTCGTCCTGGATCTTCAGGATGCCGGGCCGCAGAATCTTACCGGCATCGACGTCGAGCAGGCCAGCGGCCTTGAGCGTGAGCACCTCTCAGATCACCGGTTCCCGCAGCACTTCAACCCACGCCGCGCCGCTGTCGGGGACGCGCGGCTGCTTCCATGCCTCGATCGGGAAAGACACCATGACCAACGACTGCATGAGGTGCATCAGAGTCTTCGCGTCATCCGGCAGGTCCTCCAGCGGGAACTTGTCGCAGTACGCGATGACATCGTTCAGCCGGGAAAACGCCACGTCGTAGAACTCCTGCATCTCGGCCATCGTCGAGGCCAACCGCTTGGCGTAGCGCTCGGGCTCGGTGGCCAGATCCCAATCCAAATATGGCTCCAGGGCGGCGAATTCAGACGGTAGCGCCATTGCTTTGGTACTCCTTCACGTAGTCACCGGTCACCTTGTGCAGATGACGAATCAGGACTTCCTGGTCGCACAGCAGGAATTCTGTGACGGCACGGGTGCCGATCATGGTTTGGGTGGCCTCCAGCGTGTTGGCGTCCTGCAGCGCATACTCCTTGAACGTCACCGCGGCCAGTTCCTGGGCCAGGCGTTCCCGCGCAGTGCGCGGTGGGACGAAATACAGCGTGGACTCGAAGATGTGCTTGTCCACCGCAGTAGGCCAGTAGTGGTAGGTCAGGAACCAGCCCGGCTCCCAGATCAGCAGCATGAAGTTCGGGTAGAAGTGCCACGAGTCGATGCCCCACTGCGGCACCCTCTTCACATTGACACCCGGCGGCAGCTCCAGGTTCTCGATGATCTCCGGCTTATCCCACGGACCGAACAAGCCGCTGCGCAACACCTGGTCCAACGGCTTGACCATGGACATGTCCGGGGGCGGTGCCTGACCACCCCAGGTCGACTGCAGGCTGTGCGGGCTTACCACCTCGTAGTACAGCGCCTCATAGCCGTACTTTTGGATCTTGGCGGCTTCTTCCTTCGTGTACTGGCCCTGGTGCAGGATCGGCGCGTGGTAGAACTCGACGAACGCGTCGATGAACAGCTTCCAGTTGCTGCCGACCTCAGCCCGGTAGGAGTAGGTCTCCGTCATCTCGCCGAAAGGGTAGCCTTCGATGCTCTTGGCCAGCGGTCCGAGATAGTCGACCAGCGGCGCCGCGTTGCTGTCGAAGTTGATGAAGATAAAGCCTTCCCATACCTCGCAGCGGACCGGCACCAGGCCGTAATCGCTTTTGTCGACATCAAAGAACTCGTTCTCCTGCTGGATGAAGGTCAGATTTCCGTCAAGGTCGTAGCGCCAGGCGTGATACTTGCAGGTGAACTGCCGGCAGGTACCAGAGGTCTCCTCGTTCGGAAAGTCATTCCACACCAGCTTGTTTCCGCGGTGTCGGCACACATTGTGATAGGCCTTGACCGAGCCGTCCTTGGTCTTGACGATGATCACCGACATCCCCTTGCCGGCCGACGGCAGCTCTTTGGTGAAGTAGCTGCCGGTGCGCGGGAGTCGCTCGACGCGGCCGACGTTGAGCCACGTCTTCTTGAAGACCGCCTCGCGTTCGGCTTCGAAGAATGCCGGGTCGATCGAGTCGGTGTAATCCACCGGCGCGGTCCCGAGCTCGGGATAGTTTTCTGTCCAGCTGCCGGCGGCCGGCTTCGGGAAGTGGGCCAACGTCCTTACCTCTCTTTTGCTTGGTCGCCGTGGTCGCCTTCGACCTCGACGCCAAAAGTGTTCAGTGCCATTGCCAGTGCGACGTAGTTGCCGACGGTGAAGACCAAGTCCATCCGCTGCCGCTCATCGAGCCGTTCGCTGAGAGCCGCCCACGTCTGCTCGGAGATATTGGTCTTTTCGTCGAGCTCGTCGACGGCGCACAACAACGCGCGGTCGAAGTCGTTGTCCGCGTTGCCGGATCGCACGGCCTCGATGTCGGCGTCGGACAATCCGACATCCCTGGCCATCTCCACGTGATGTGTCCACTCGTAGCTGCAGCCGCGGCGATGTGCGACGCGCAGGATGACTTGCTCGCGGGTGCGGGCGGGCAGCGTTGAGCCGTACAGCAGGTAGCTACTGAATCGCAGGTACGCGCGGGTCAGCTTCGGATGACGGACCAAGGTGGCCAGCACGTTGCCGGCGTCGTGGGGATTCCGCCGCTCTTCGGGCAGCATGCCGGATACCGCGTGCCGGGCAGCGTCGTCCCACTGGTCCGCCGGCAACGGGGACAGCCGCATACCGCCTCCTCAAGTAAGAGAATGATATTCTCATATTTGACCAACAGGTTTCCACGAACTCGGTGATTGGTCAATGTTTTGTGCCTTACCTGCGGTAACAATGCCTGCCGAGGCAGTCGGGCGGCCGGTGCCAAGCCACGCCGTGCCGAGTCAGGGGTAGCCTCAAGATGTTGATTCTCGCGTTCAGAGAAGCTAATTTTCATATGCGGGAGAACTCAGCGGCGCAGCGCATCGTCGATAGGCCGGCCTCGAAGGTCGGTGGGCCCCGAATGACCCCAATGGAGAGGACCGGGCAGTGAACAAAGACGACATGATTTTGATCAGCGTCGACGACCACACCGTCGAGCCACCGGACATGTTCAAGAACCACCTCCCGAAGAAGTACGTCGATGATGCCCCCCGTCTGGTGCACAACGACGACGGCTCCGACTGTTGGCAGTTCCGCGACACCGTCATCCCCAACGTTGCGCTGAATGCAGTGGCAGGTCGCCCGAAAGAGGAATACGGAATCGAACCGCAGGGCCTCGATGAGATCCGCCCGGGTTGTTACAACGTCGACGAGCGGATCAAGGACATGAACGCCGGCGGCATCCTGGCGTCGATCTGTTTTCCGTCGTTCCCGGGCTTCGCCGGACGGCTGTTCGCCACCGAAGATCCGGAGTTCTCGGTCGCTTTGGTGCAGGCCTACAACGATTGGCACATCGACGAGTGGTGCGGGGCGTACCCGGCACGGTTCATCCCGATGGCAATACCGGTGATCTGGGATGCCGAGGAGTGCGCCAAAGAGGTGCGACGGGTGTCGAAGAAGGGTGTGCACGCACTGACCTTCACCGAGAACCCCGCGGCGATGGGGTATCCGAGTTTCCACAACGAGTACTGGAAGCCGTTGTGGGAAGCATTGGTCGACACCGACACGGTGATGAACGTGCACATCGGATCATCGGGCCGGCTGGCGATCACGGCACCCGATGCGCCGATGGACGTGATGATCACGCTGCAGCCGATGAACATCGTGCAAGCCGCCGCGGACCTACTGTGGTCCCAGCCGATCAAGGACTACCCGAACTTGAAGATCGCACTGTCAGAGGGTGGCACCGGGTGGATTCCCTACTTCCTGGAGCGGGCGGACCGGACCTACGAGATGCACTCGACATGGACGAAGCAGAACTTCGGCGGAAAAATACCCAGCGAGGTCTTCCGCGAGCACTTCCTGACCTGTTTCATCAGCGACAAGGTCGGTGTCAAGCTGCGCAACATGATCGGCATCGACAACATCTGCTGGGAGGCCGACTACCCGCACAGCGACTCGATGTGGCCGGGCGCGCCCGAGGAGCTGTGGGAAGTTCTGTCCGAGAACAGCGTGCCAGACGACGAGATCAAGAAAATGTCCTACCAGAACGCGATGCGCTGGTACTCCTTCGACCCGTTCAGCCACATCACTCCGGCACAGGCCACGGTGGGTTCGCTGCGCAAAGCCGCCGAGGGACATGACGTTTCGATCCGCGCACTCAGCAAACACAAGGACACCAGGTCGGGTTCGTCGCTCGCGGAGTTTGCGGCCAGCGCGAAGAATCTGACGGGCAACAAGGACTGACGCCTCACCGGAACGCACGGGCGCCCGTGGGGGTCGCAAGCACAGCGGGCCGACACCTGATACCTGAACTGATCAAGGGAGACGTGCAGTGCCCGGCGGTGGAATGAACTTCGAGCTGACCGACGACCAAGAGCTGATCCGCAAGTCGGTCGCCGAGCTGGCGTCGAAGTTCGACGACCACTACTGGATGGAAAAAGACCAGGCGCACGAATTTCCGACCGAGTTCTATCAGGCGATCGCCAGCGGCGGCTGGCTCGGCATGACGATCCCCGAGGAGTACGGCGGTCACGGGCTCGGCATCACCGAAGCCACGTTGCTGGCCGAAGAAGTCGCCAGATCGGGCGGCGCGATGAATGCGGCCAGTGCCCTCCATCTGACGATCTTCGGCATGCAACCAGTGGTCAAGCACGGTTCCGACGAGCTCAAGGCCCGCACGCTGCCGCAGGTGGCGTCCGGGGACCTGCACGTGTGCTTCGGCGTCACCGAACCCGGTGCGGGCCTTGATACTTCACGCATCACGACCTTCGCTAAACGCGACGGCGACCACTACGTCGTGAACGGCCGAAAAGTCTGGATTTCCAAGGCGCTCGAATCGCAGAAGATCCTGCTGCTCACGCGGACGCAGCCGTATGCCGAAGTCACCAAGAAGACCGACGGGATGACGCTGTTCCTGACCGACTTGGACCGCAGCCGGGTGGATGTCCGGCCGATCCGCAAGATGGGCCGCAACGCGGTCAGCTCCAACGAGGTGTTCATCGACGACCTGTACATCCCGGTCGAGGACCGAGTTGGCGAGGAGGGCAAGGGCTTTCAGTATATCCTCGACGGCCTCAACCCGGAGCGCATGCTGATCGCCGCCGAGGCCCTGGGCATCGGACGCGTCGCTTTGGAGAAGGCCGTCAAATACGGCAACGAACGGCATGTCTTCGATCGCCCGATCGGTATGAACCAGGGAATCCAGTTCCCGCTGGCCGACTCGCTTGCCCGGCTCGACGCCGCCGAGTTGATCCTGCGCAAAGCCACCTGGCTCTACGACAACGGCAAACCGTGTGGCCGCGAAGCCAATACCGCGAAGTATCTGTGCGCCGACGCAGGTTTTGCTGCCGCCGACCGGGCGCTGCAAACACACGGCGGCATGGGCTATTCCGAGGAATACCACGTGGCACGGTACTTCCGAGAAGCGCGGCTGATGAAAATTGCGCCAGTCAGCCAGGAGATGATCCTGAATTTCCTCGGGTCGCACGTACTTGGATTGCCGAGAAGCTATTGATGGCTACTGGGCTGTTCGACCTGACCGGTCGCTCGGCGCTGGTCACCGGATCCGGTGGCGGGATCGGCGCGGCCGTCGCCGACGCGTTCGCTGCCGCCGGCGCAGCGGTGCTGGTCAGTGACGTGGACGCCGACGCCGCTTCGGCTGTCGCCGAACGCATTTGCGCCCGCGGCGGCAATGCGGAGGGCATCGCGCTCGATGTGCGGGACCGGGCGGCCGCGGAAGCCGCGCCGGAACGCGCCGCCGGGTTCTCCGCGGGAGTCCTGCACATCCTGGTCAACAATGCCGGAGTGACCGCACCGGGGATGTTCGCCGATCTCACCGACGAAAGTTTCCATCGGGTGCTCGACATCCATTTGATGGGGGCGGTGCACTGCGCTCAGGCCGCGCTGGGCTTCCTGCCCACCGATGGCACCGGCCGCATCATCAACGTGGTCTCCTCGGCCGGGATCACCGGCACGCTGGGTCAGGTGAATTACTCGGCCGCCAAGGCCAGCATCATCGGCTTCACCAAGTCGCTGGCGCGTGAGATGGCGCGTAACAACATCCTCGTCAACGCGCTTGCGCCGCTTGCGGCCACCCGGATGACCGCGACGATTCGCACGAACGAGAAATTCGCGGCCAACATGATGGCTCGCATCCCGTTGAAGCGCTGGGCCGAACCTGAAGAGGTCACCGGCGCTTTCGTTTTTCTGGCCTCCGACGCCGCCGCCTATATCACCGGCCAGGTTCTGCCCGTAGACGGCGGCATGGTGATGTGACGTCGCAAACCGGTGGGCCGCTGGCGGGAATCACCGTGGTGGCCTTGGAGCAGGCGGTCTCGGCGCCGATGTGCACCCGGGTGCTCGCCGATTTCGGTGCGCGGGTCATCAAAGTGGAGAACCCCAAGGGGGGAGACTTCGCCCGACATTACGACGACGTGGTCAACGGCCTTGCCGCGCACTTTGTCTGGGTTAACCGCGGTAAGGAGTCGGTGACGCTCGACCTGAAAACCGTTGCCGGGCTCGACCTTCTGCACCGACTCTTGGATCGTGCCGATGTGCTGGTGTCCAACCTCGCCCCCGGGGCTACCACCCGGCTCGGTATCGCGCCGGCCGATCTGGCGCAACGCCATCCGGATGTGATCGCGGTCGAAATCGACGGGTATGGCCCCGGCGGGCCACTGTCGCACAAGAGGGCTTACGACCTGCTGGCCCAAGCGGAGTCCGGCGCATGCGCCGTGACCGGTGGCGCTGATGCGCCTGCCAAATCGGGTCCGCCGGTGGCGGACATCAGCACCGGCCTGTATTCGGCGTTGTCGATTCTGGCGCTGCTGTATTCCCGCGACGCCGGGTCGAATTCCGGCGCCTACGGCAACTCGGTCGCGGTGAGCCTGTTCGACACCATGACGGATCTGATGGGTTATCCGCTGACCTATACCCAGCATTCCGGCATCGACCAGACACCGTTGGGGATGAGCTCGCCCGCGGTGGCGCCCTATGGGGCCTACCGCACTGCAGACGGCCGGACCGTCGTGCTGGGGACCACTAATGATGATGAATGGCAACGGCTTTCGCGTCAAATAATCCACCGTGATGATCTTGCCGACGACCCGAGGTTTGCCAGCAACGCCGGTCGCTGCGCGCACCGCGAGGTCTTGGACGACGCGATCGGCGCATGGTGCGCGGCACACGACCTGGAACATGTGCAGAAGACCGCGGATGCCGCCGGGATCGGTAATGCCCGGTACAACGTGCCCAGCGAGGTCCTTGTGCACCCACAGCTGACGGCCCGGGACCGCTGGCGGCAGGTCGACACGCCCACCGGCCCGATCCAGGCGTTGCTGCCCCCGCCGGTCATCTCCGGCTACCAGCTCGCGATGGGTGCGGTGCCCGCGCTCGGGCAGCACACCGATTCGGTGCTCGCCGAACTCGGTATCGCCGTCGACGAGATTGCCGGGTTGCGGGGACAAGGCGCCATCGGGCCGGCCAACCCCTGATTCAATGGAGGCGTACGCGTCCTTCGCGGAAAAGCGAGGCCCATCGTTCACGGGTCGACGGGCGGTACTGAGATCGGAGCGGAAAGATGCGTGAAACCGTTATCGTAGAGGCAGTGCGCACGCCGGTCGGCAAGCGCAACGGTGGCCTGTCGACCATCCACGCCGCCGACCTTTCGGCGCTCGTGCTCAACGAGTTGTTACAGCGCACCGGCATCGACCCGGACATCATCGACGACGTCATCTGGGGATGCGTGTCGCAGGTCGGCGACCAGTCGAGCAATATCGGCCGTTACGCGGTGCTCGCCGCCGGCTGGCCCGAAAGCATTCCGGGGACGACGATCAACCGGGCATGCGGCTCCAGCCAGCAGGCTCTTGACTTCGCGGCGCACGCGGTGATGTCGGGCCAACAGGACGTCGTCGTGGCCGGCGGGGTGGAGGTGATGAGCCGGGTGCCGCTGGGCGCGGCCAGGGCCACCGGAATGCCCTACGGGCCCAAAGTGCTTGCCCGCTATGGTGATTTCTCGTTCAATCAAGGTCTTTCGGCCGAGATGATTGCCAAGAAGTGGGGGTTCTCCCGCACCCGCCTCGACGAGTATTCCGCGCTGTCCCACGAACGGGCTGCCGCGGCTGCGGACAACGGCGCCTTCACCGACCAGATCGTCCCGGTCTTCGTGGATGACAACGCGGTCACCGCCGACGAAGGGGTCCGGCGGGGGACCACCGTCGAGAAACTGGCCGGGCTCAAGCCCGCGTTCGTCGATGACGGCGTGATCCACGCCGGCAACTCCTCGCAGATTTCCGATGGGGCGGCGGCGTTGCTGGTGATGACCTCACAAATGGCGGTCGAGCTTGGCTTGACCCCGCTGGTGCGATACCGGGCTGGCGCGGTGACCGGTGCGGACCCGGTGCTGATGCTCACCGGCCCCATCCCGGCGACTGAGAAGGTGCTGGCCAAAGCCGGTGTCGCGATCGCGGACGTCGGCGTGTTCGAGGTGAACGAGGCCTTCGCCCCGGTGCCGCTGGCCTGGCTTGCCGAAACCGGGGCCGACCCGGATCTGCTGAACCCGCTGGGTGGCGCGATCGCCCTCGGGCACCCGCTTGGCGCCTCGGGCGCGGTTTTGCTCACTCGCATGGCACATCACATGCGCGACAACGGGATCCGGTTCGGTTTGCAAACCATGTGCGAAGGCGGCGGGACCGCCAACGCCACACTGGTGGAACTTGTCGCCTGACGGTGATCCTCGCCAGGCTGGCCGGGTAGGTTCTCACCATTCGTGGCGGCAACTTTGACAAAGTTGTCATCAAAATGGCGGACGTGGTTTTCGCATCTTTGTAGCGGACCCTAGAAGCGCACGATTTGATTGGCTACCGGTTGCCGATCCAGCTATGCGCGGCGCCTTCGGGCGCGGGCAGCCCGAGCAACTCGGCGAGCAGGATGTTGGCGGGGTTGGCGGTCTTGATGGGTGCCTCGCGTGGAACGAGCCCGGCATCGATCAAGAGGCCGCCGACGCGTTGCATCTGGATCGCTCCGCGCAGGGTGGCGAAGGTTTCGTAGAAGTCGATGTGCTCGGGCTTGTAGCCGGTGAGCTCGTGGTAGCGGGAGATGAGGGCATCACGGTCGAGCAGGCCGGCGGGTAGGGGTGCCCCGATGCCTTGGGTGTGGTGGCGTTGCAGGAACAGCCACCAGCCGAGGTCCATTTCAGGGCTGGCCAGCGCCGCGAGTTCCCAGTCAAGGACGGCGGCGACGGTTAGGTCGTCGGCGAAGAGCATATTGCCGATGCGGGCGTCGCCCCAGGTGAGCGCGATGGGTTCGTCGCCGGTCGGGCGGTTGTCGTGTACCCAGGCGAACGCCGCGTCGATGGTGGGGTTCTGGTCGCCTTGGGCGGTCCAGTTGTAGGCATGTCGGATGTAGCCGAGCTGCTGGTCCAGGCCGGTCGCGCCGTAGCGGGGTTGGTCGAGAAACTGCAGGCCGTGGGCCTGCCAGTCGACCTGGTGGATCGCGGCCAGTGTCGACAACGCGTTCTGGCACAGAGTCGCGCGCTGGTCGGTGCTGAGGTCGAGCACCCATCCCTCGGCACTGTAGGGCGGGTCGTCGGAGGGCACCCGACCCTCGACATGAGCCATCACGGTGAACGGTGATCCCAGCACGCTGCTCTCGGATTCGTGCCAATGCACCTGAGGGACCGGCACCGTTCCCTCGGTGTGCAGGGCTTGCAGCAGTCTGGCTTCGGTGGCTAGGTCGTAGCTCGGGTGGACCGCCGGACCGGTGGGCTGCAGTCGGGCCACGTAGCGCCGTTGCTGGCCGACGCCGTCCTGGATCCAGGTCGCGGAGAACAGGACGGTCTCGTTGGACAGCCCGCTTGAAGCAGGGATGGTGACATCGGTGACCTCGACCTGGGCGGCGGCGGGAATCTTGGCCGCGAGCCAGTCGGCCAGGGCGCGCTGGGCTTCGGCGGGATTGGTGGTGTTGTGGACTGCCATGGCGGGCCCTCCCTGTCCGTTGGCGGCGCTCAGCCGTCGGTGCCGGCGGCGATGGGTGCGATGGTCTGGGCACCGTCGGCGACCAGGCACTCGCCGTACATGTAGCTGGAGTCCTCGGAAGCCAGGAACAGCAGCGGGCGAGCCATCTCTTCCGGTGTCGACATGCGCCCGACGGGGTTGTACATGTAGCGCAGCTGCTCGTCGGCCAGCGCGGATTTGATACCGGTGGCGTACGGGGCGATGAAGTCGCTGTCGAACGAGCCCGCGACCAGGCAGTTCGCCCGGATTCCCTTGGCTGCGTACGCGGCGCCGATGCACTTGGTCAGCGAGATGACGCCGGCCTTGGAGGCGCAGTAGTTGTGGTTTGAGTGCATGCCGATGGTGCCGCCGATCGACGACACGTTGACGATGACACCGCCACCAGAGGTGAGCATCTGGTGGATGCCGTATTTGCAGAACAGGAACGGTCCGCGCAGATTGACGTTGATCACCGCGTCCCAGTCCTCGTCTGGGATCTCGGTGACCGGCCCCATGTTGTAGGGCCCGTTGGGTCCGACGCTGGCGTTGTTGATCAGGACGTCGAGCCGGCCGTAGCGGTTGACGCATTCGGTGATGACCCGCTGCACATCGGCGGTGTCGGAGATGTCAGCTTGGACGAAGAGGCCGTCGCCGCCGGCGGCCTCGACCATTCGCAGGGTCTCGTCGCCCTTTTCCTGGCGGCGCCCGCAACCCACGACCTTGGCGCCCTCGCTCGCGAACAGCACCATCGCCGCGCGCCCCAGCCCGGTGCCCGCGCCGGTGACGATGGCGACCTTCCCCTGCAGACGCATCCTGTCCGATTCCTCGCCTCGACTGAACTCTTCATTAAGTAGAGTCGGTAGGTTACGATAGATATCGTATGGCAGTCAATAGCTAGTCCTAGATGGTTAGCTGCTGTCTGAGCCACCCTTTGGTACACCTCAGCGCCTCGTAGCTTGAGGAGATTAAGAAACGAATGGCAGGTAACGCGGTTCAGCCCGAAGTTCGATCCGCCCGGGTGCGGCGGGGATCGGAGGAGGTTCAGCGCGCCATCCTCAAGTCCGCGCGGACCTTGTTCGCCCGCAAGGGATACGGGGTGACCAGCATGCGAGAGATCGCCGAGGACGCCGGGGTCTACGAACCGATGATTTATCGGCGGTTCGAGTCGAAGGTCGGGCTGTTCGAAGCCGCTGTCCTGGGGCCGCTGCAGCAGGTCATCTCGGCCTACCTGACTGACTGGGATTCCCTGGACCGTCACGCCGGCGCACCGGCCTCGACCGAGGACCTGGTGCGCTCATTTATGCCCCCGCTCTACCAGCTGATGCGTGAGCACCGGGAACTGATCCTGGCGCTGATGTCGGCCGAGGAATTCCACGTCGACGAGGTCGGCGGTCGAGACGGATCGTTCTCCGCCGGCATCCGCCGACTCATCGACCGGATGCGTGACCACGTCGCCTTCGAGGCAGACCGCCGCCCACTGCCTGACCTCGACCCGGCTCGAGCGCTGCTGATCAGCTTCGGTCTGGTCCTCGGGCTGAGCATGCTCGAAGGAGCACTGCACCCCGACCACAGCGACAACTCGAGCGGCAGAGTCGACCTCGGTGGTGCGGCACTAGTCGAGGAGATGGTCAAGTTCACCCTCTACGGCGTGAGCGCCCGCCCACCCTATGCCGCGCCCACTACAGCCAATGAGCCGGACATGGCCGCGTTGTTCGACCGGGTCGCCGACGCCGAACGCCGAGCTGTGCGGGCGGAGGTCGAACTGGAACATCTCAAACGCCACCTCGCTCGGCAAGCTCAGTCACCGGAATCTGAAGCCACAACCTAGGAGCCCACCCATGGCTTGGTCCGCGACCACCACTGTTGCCGACGAAGGATTCCACCGCCGCACCGAGGACCCGTGGTGGAACGAGAGCTCGTTTCTGACCTTCCGGATCCCTGAACGGGACCTGCTGGGCATCCTGTACTTCTACTTCCGCCCCAACCAGAACACCGCTATGGGCGGCCCGATCATCCTCGACGCCAGCAGCACCGACCTCGCCACCACCCCACACACCGGATGGGGCTGGCACCTACCGATCCCAGACGGGGCGAACATGTTCGACTTCTCACTGGCCAACACCTTCACCAGCGACACCATCCGACCCCAGCTGGAATACCGGCACACCTACGACGGCGCCGGCTGCTCGTTCGATCTGACCTACACCGCGGACGGACCACCCATGGCCATGGCCGGCGAAGGTGGCGGACTGTCCGACTTCATGGCCGACACTGGTGAACAGGCCACAACCGGGCATTTTGAGCAGTTCGGCGTCATGAACGGCACCCTGCACCTCAACGACGAGACCCTTGAGCTCATCGACGCAGGCGCGTTCCGCGACCGAAGCTGGGGCCCCCGGCCGGTCCTGCAAACCACCGAGAAATCACGTGGCGCCCTACTGTTTGCCCGCGCCAACAAACACCACGCCTTCCAAGCCTGGGCCATGAGCCCACTGGCCTGGCACAACGACCCGATCCTCGGCACCACCGAGAACATCGCCTCCGGGTTCTTCGTCAAGGACGGCACCGTCGGTGCCCTCACCTCAGGCGCTCGCCGCGTCATCGAACGAGCACCGTCGGGACGCGTCGTGCGCGAAGTCGTCGACGCAATCGACGAACACGGGCGCACCCTGAACGCCGAAGGACACATCACCGCCGGCATCCGCTGGCCCGGCATTTACGGCGACATCATGGCCTTCTGGTGCCTCGAAAACTGGACCCTTAACGGCGAACACGCACCCGGCGAACTCCAGGAGTGGATCATGTGCCGGCACTTCGCCCAGTGGAGCCGCAACCAAGCCGTCACACTGCCCCAGCCCACCACGAGCCCGTGAGCTTCGACGACTCGCACATCCGCGGTAGCAACTTCGCCTCGGCGCTGCCCCGGCCACCGAAGGCCACCTTCCTCCGACGGGCTGTCCTACCGGATCCTCATCTCGACACCCGACATCGTTTGTGTGCCACCAGGGCCTCAGCTGCCGCCACGCCGACCGATCACGGGTTCACAGTGATGCTTGTCCTCGTTGGTCTTTGGTACGGCGGCTGCCGCCATGCCAGTCCTCTTGGGTGCCCACCGAGTCGATGTCGACGCCGAAACTTGCCAGTTGTGGTTGTTCGCGCAGGCTGCGCTTGAGTTCGGCGAAGCCCGGAAAACTGGCCAGCCCCAAGACATGGTCCCAGAGTTGCCCGGCGTCCTGGGAACTCGGCAGTCGGCTGATCACCGGCCCGAAGAACGCCGTCCCGGTGGGGGGCTGGAAGTGCAGAATTGGCGTGCCAACATCCTTGCCGGTCAGCGAGAGCGCCTCGTCGGTCTCCGCCCGAAGTTCGGCGTCGAAGGACTCATCGTCGAGCGCATCCGCAATGTTGGACGGCAGACCGAGGGCGCGCAGTATCGGCTGCAGAAATGGGCGAGTACCCGGGTCCGATGCTGTGGCCGCGGTATCGATGGAAGTGTCGAAGATTCGGGTGCCGATGGCCGAGTAGAGTGGCCCCACTGCGGCGCGGCCATGTTCGGCGCGCACGCGCGCCGCCAACCGAAGAAGCCGCAGCCCCGCGGTGTGCCCGCCTTCGTAGCCTGGCGGGAAATGGGCGTCGTAGTCGACGTCAGCGTTGATGATGCGCAGCGAAATGAAACGCCAGTCCACGCGGTAATCACGCTGCTGCGCCACCATTCGCACCCACTTGCTCGTCATCCATGCGAACGGGCACACCGGGTCGAAGTAGAAGTTCAGGTCAGCCCCATCAGACATCGTCATGCGCGATCATCTTCCTGTCACTCGAAGAGCCGACACCTCGGTGTCGTGGCTCGGATTCGTTCGCTGCAGTCGATCGCGTCGGCGGATCGAGGCATGGCACGTCGTTCAACCCAGTGACTTCGCCAACTGCAGCAGTTCGTCGACGGACCATTGGTCGTAGGCGTGCGTCCCGTATTTGCTGGCGAGGACTTTGCCGCGGGCGTCGATCAGCAGGTCCGCGGGGAGTCCGAGACGGCCCCCGGTGGGATGGGCCGGCGTACCGGCCGACGGCCGGGCGGGTTCGGCGCTGCGCCGGAACATGTTTCGGACCACTGGTGCCGTTGCGCGCAGGTCAAGCACCCCCCGTAGGGAGGTTTCCACCCCGAACTTCTTGTACAGCTTCTTGTCCGGATCGGCGACGACATCGAACGGCAAATCGCCGGTGTAGGTTCGCAGTTCCTCCGGCGTTGAGTGAAACACCACCACTTCGTGGATGCCGCTCGCGGTAATTTCGGCGTGGCGAGCCACCACGGATTGCAGATGCAGGTTGCAGATCGGGCACCCCGCGAAGCGGCGGAACTGCAGATGGGTCAGCCGGGCCGGGTCGGGATGGCGCACCCGGACCGGTTCGCCCTCGACCGAGTGCAGGCCGGGTAACTCAACGATATCGCCCGGGCGAAGTTTCATGGCGTCCTTCTTGATGTGGAAAAATGTTGATCCGCAACGATCGTCCGCGGGGTAGCCGGTCGGTGCGGGGCGGCTGGCGTGGCCGCCGCGATGCTCATTCTCTCCCTACTGGCGGGCATCGGTTCCCGGCGGACGGCCGGCCGCGGAGGCGGTGAGCGTAAGCAGTTCCTGGGCGAGGCGTTCTCCGCTGTCTTCTTGCAGGAAGTGTGACGCACCGGCAATTTTCACCTGTTTACCCGCGCCCGGGATGAGGTCGCAAAAGGCTTGTCCGGCTTGCGGATAGGGAAATACGGGATCGGAGTCGGAGAACGCCACGAGGGTGGGTTTACTCCAACGCGAGAGCGCATCGGCGACTGCGCGCATCTCCCGCGCTCCGACCGCATCCTCAGTCATCGGCACGAGCAGCGGGAACTGCGCGGCGCCAGCTTTCGACTCGGCGGTGGGAAACGGCGCATCGTAGGCGGCGACGACGGCGTCGGGAAGATCAGTCGCCGTCGCACCGGAGATGACAAAACCGACCGGCAGATCGGGGTTCTTCTCGGCGAAACTGCGCCAGGCCAGGAAGCCCTTAGACACCCGACCGGTGAACAGCCCGGTATTGAAGATCGCGAGTGCGCCGACCCGGTCGGCGTGGTCCATCGCCCAGCGCAGCCCGATGGGGCCGCCCCAATCCTGCACGACCACCGTCGCATCCCGCAGATCAAGCCCACCGAGCACGGTTGTCATCAACTCGACGTGCCGGTCGTAGCTATACCAACCACGGTCGGTGGGCTTGTCGGAGCGCCCGAACCCGGCGTAGTCGGCAACGATGACCCGGTGCCCAGCCGCGACGAGCGGACCCACCATCTTGCGGTACAGGAACGCCCAACTCGGCTCGCCGTGGAAACACACCACCGGCGCACCCTCGCGCGGCCCCTCGTCGATGTAATGCATCCGTAGGCCGTCGACGTCGACGTAGCGCGGTGCGAAGTCATACCCGGGCAGATTCTCAAAGCGGGCCTCTGGTGTCCGGAACACGTCGGGAATCGTCGACGTCATAGATGCCTCTCTGATCGGCAGGCGACCGCACGGATCGCGCACGAAAAACCGTAGCCGTAATTGACCGACCGGTCAACTATCAGTAGTGTTCTGTCCGTGCCACGAACATCGGACGCGCGCCAACGCATCGTGTCGACGGCGGCGCGACTATTCCTGGAACGCAGCTACCACGCGGTGGGTGTCGATGAGTTGTGCAATGCCGCCGACGTGCGTAAGGGCAGCTTCTATCACTACTTCTCCTCGAAATCGGAGCTCGCCAAGGCCGTCATCGATCTACACGCGCAGGCGTTCGTCGCGCGCTTGGCCGGCTCACCCGATGACGGCCCCAGGCAGAGGCTGCACGCCATTCCGGACGCGATCGGCGCTATCCAGACCGCGCTGGCGTCCGAATTCGGGCGGGCGGTCGGCTGTCCGTTCGGGAATTTGGCTGCCGAGTTGGCTACGACCGACGAGGATGTGCGCGCCCACCTAGCGCGACGCCTTGGCGCGATGGAACGCGAGCTGGCGGGCACGTGCCGCCAGGCCGCGGCTCGCGGTGTGTTGCGCGCGGGCACCGACCCCGAGCACCTCGCCCATGCGCTGCTGGCGCAGTACCAGGGCATCATCTTGCTCGCCAAGCTCAACGACTCCGGAGTCGATGGTCTAGCGCCCGCATTGCACGAATTTATCGACGGTTACCTGGCGGATCCAGTGGGGTAGGGCGTGCGCCGCGCGGGGGCAAGCCGCAGTGAATATCTTTGGCGGAGACCCTTGTCACAGTCGGCCAGACCAACCTACTGTGTGTTCAGTTAGTTGGTTGGACGAAGGAGTCAGGTGCCCGAATCACGGCCGTACGACTCGCTGCGGGCTAAGGGTGAGGATCGCAAACAGCGGATCCTGGCCGTCGCACAGCGGTTGCTGACCCGCAACGGGTGGCGTAACACGACGCTGGCCCAGATCGCCGGCGAGGCCGGCGTCACGCCGGCCGGCCTGCTGCATCACTTTGCATCCAAGGAACAGCTTTTGCACGCGGTGCTCGACATCCGCGACGCCGATGATGAAGCCCACGCGGACCGGGCCGGCGATCTGATCTCAGAAGTCGCCGCGGTCGCGGATCGGTTCTACCGGTCGCCTGAACTGGTTGGCACCTTCACCGTGCTGCTGGCGGAAAACATCGACCCAGAAGCTCCGCTACACGATCGCTTACTGGCCAGATACCACGATGCGATCGACATCATCAGTGAGCTGATCCGGCGGGGTCAACGGGCCGGCCAGTTTCGCATCGACATGGATGTCACCGTCAAGGCAGTGCAGATCCTCGCCTTCATCACCGGAATGGAGACCACATGGTTGCTCAACCCTTCGATACCACTGACGGAGGTCTTCAAGGAGTACGCGGAATCGTTGGCTCGGGACATGGCACCGCCGAGCCCGGCGTGAGATACCGGCTCGACGTCGTGGCCGCGGATGTCGCCGACGTGGTCAGGTTTGCCGGCGGCTGGCTGTTCGACCGGGCGATGGCCGGGTGGGACGTGACGGTCCTGCTCGCCGACCATCCCGATGAACGACCGTTGCAGATCCTCGGCGCCCAAATCCTCGACCTCGAATACGCGTTGACTACCGCGGGGCACCGCCCGCCTCCGCAGACGCTGGCGGTCGCGGCGGACCTCTTCGACTGCGATCCGCGCGTGCGGCAGGGCGTCCTGCAGGCACTCGATCAGGGCGCCACCGAGGTCACACTGTGGGGACAGACGTGGCCGGCCGAGTTGGAGGACAGCGTCGGCCTGGTCCAGCACCGGCTCAGCGCTGCGGCTCAGGCATTCAAAGCGCAGGCGCTCGCTGCGGCCGCGTCATCCCCGGATTCGATCGAGCCGATCGAGACGTTCCGCAGCCGGGTGGTGTCCTGTCCGTCGGTGGAGGCCGATCTGATTCCGGCCGGGTAGTCTCCAGCCGGGCTCGAATTTCGCTCTGCTCGACGCTGGGTTCGCGGCGCGTTGACTGCGCGGCATGCGGTATGGAAATCTAATACTCATCTCTGAGAGGCGCATTCTCATTGGTCGAGATTGGAACGGTGGGAAATGGTGAATGACTTCACCGAGTTGGACTTCTTCCGCGGGAGCGAGCTCATCGCGGACCCCTACCCCTATTACGAGGCCCTGCGGCAGCAGTGCCCAGTCGCCCGGGAAAAGCACCACGACGTCACCATGGTGACGGGCTGGGACGAGGCGTGCGCCGTACTGAACGACGCCGAGACGTGGTCGTCTTGCGTCTCGGTGACCGGCCCGTTCCCCGGCTTCCCGGTATCCCTTGAGGGCTTGGAAAACAGTGACATCACCGACCTGATCGAGCAGCACCGCGACGAGCTGCCGTTCAGCGACCAACTGCCCACGCTCGATCCGCCGACCCACACCAACCACCGCTCCCTGCTCATGCGGCTGATCACCCCCAAGCGCCTCAAGGAGAACGAGGACGCCATGTGGCTCCTCGCCGACCAGGCGCTCGACGGGTTCCTCGCCCCCGGGCACGGCGAGTTCATCAAGGGCTTCGCGAGCCCGTACACGCTGTTGGTCATCGCCGACCTGCTGGGTGTGCCCATCGAGGATCGGGAAAAATTCGTCAAAGGCATCCGCGACCACTCCGGTGGCGGCGTCGGCGGCACCGGCAAGGAATCGCTGGCTCACAGCCCGCTGGAATTCCTCTACGGACTTTTCTCCGACTACATCCAGGATCGCCGGCGCGAACCCCGCGACGACGTGCTGACCGGCCTCGCGACCGCCACCTACCCCGACGGCTCGACACCCGATGTCGAAGACGTGGCCCGTGTCGCAAGCAACGTCTTCTCGGCGGGTCAGGAAACCACCGTGCGACTGCTGGGTGCCGCGCTGCAGACGCTGGGGGAGCGTCCCGACATCCAGGAGCAGTTACGCAAAGACCGCAGCCTGATTCCCAATTTCATCGAAGAGTCGCTGCGCCACGAGAGCCCGGTCAAAGGTGACTTCCGGCTGAACCGGAAACCGGTCAACGTCGGCGGAGTCGACCTGCCCGCGGGCACCACCGTGATGATCGTGCAGGCCGCCGCGAACCGTGATCCTCGGCGATTCGAGGATCCCTCCACATTCGACCCGGCCAGAAAGAATGCCCGCCAACACATCTCGTTCGGGCGCGGCATCCACAGCTGCCCCGGTGCGCCGCTGGCGCGCGCTGAAACGCGGGTGGCCCTCGAGCGACTGCTTGACCGGACGTCCGACATCCGGATCAGCGAGCAGCATCACGGCCCGGCCAATGATCGCCGCTACCAATTTGTTCCGACATACATCCTGCGCGGCCTGACGGAGCTGCACCTGGAGTTCACGCCGGCATGAAAGTCTGGGTCGACGATCAGCGCTGCCGCGGTCACGGGGTCTGCACCACGTTGTGCGAAGCGGTATTCAACCTGACCGACGATGGCTACGCAGAGGCGATAACCTCCGATGTGCCAACCGAATTCGAGGCGGCCACCGAAGAAGCCATCGAGAGCTGCCCCGAGCAGGCCATCGTCAAGCGATGATCAGAAGCGCACGCCGGTAAGGAGTTTCACGTAACTATGCCAAAGGGATACGTCATTCTCACCGAGGCTATCAAAGATCCGGAGGGCATGAAGGCGTACGGCCGGGCGGCCGGAGCGGCGATGGGTGGGGTCAGCATCCTCGCGGTGGACACCGCGCCCGAGACCCTCGAGGGCACCTGGCACGGCGACCAGACCGTGGTGCTGGAATTCGAGTCGGTCGACGCGGCCCGCGCGTGGTACGAGTCGGAGGCCTATCAGAAGGCGGCGAAATTACGCCACGCCGCCGCAGACTGCAATGCTGTGATCATCTCCGGATTCGGTTGAGCTGCAACAGATGACGTCAGTCGATCCGGACTGAAATCGAGGCAATGGCCGCGGTGGTTCGTGCGCGTAGCGCCGCTTCGAGGAGCGGGCCGCGTTGGTTGTACAGCAACTTGTGGCGCCAGCGCTTCGGCTCCACCTGGGAAAGCAGCACGGTGACCTCGCGGCCGTTGTCGATCTCGGTTTTCACGAATTGGACGGTGGGCGAGACTAGGCTACGGTGCGGGCTGGGCAGCACCTTGAGCTCATACCCCGGGTCCCACTCCCGCCATTGTTGGCACAGTCGCTGAGTCGATTCCGGGTCGACTTCTACTGTGAGCGGCACGATTTCGCAGCCGAACCGCATCGCGGTCTGCAACGCGCGCTCCGCCACATTGCTGACCGCGACGATCGGGACCACGACAATCGCCTTCGTGTCGGCACAGGGCACCGGCTTAGTAGGTATCCGCCCGAGGCCCAACTGCTCACCTGCGTATTGGTAGTAGCGTTCGATCCGGTCCATGAGCAGCACGAGTCCAGGTACCAGGAACAACAGCAGCCACGCACCTTCGGTGAATTTGCTTGCCAGCAAGACGATCCCGGCCACGGCGGTGAGCACCGCTCCGGTCCCGTTCAGCAGGGCGTAGCCCAGCCACCGCTGGCCGCGTTCCCGGAACCAGTGCAGAACCAGACCGGTTTGGCTGATCGTGAAGCCGATGAACACCCCGATCGCGAACACCGGCAGCAGCCGCTGAGTGTCGGCGTCGACGATCAGCAGGACCAGGGTGGCCAGGATCGCCAACGCCGAGACGCCGTAGCGGAACACCGGCTTTTCGGCGCGCAGCGCGAACATATGCGGTAGGCGATGATCCTTGGCCAGCAGTTGCAGCAGCGTCGGCAAGCCGCCGAAGCTGGTATTGGCCGCGAAGGCCAGCACTAGGGTCACCGCCAAGTTGACGACGTAGAACGGCCATCCGGTCCCGAACGCGGCCGCCGACAGCTGCGCCAGCAGCGTGACGTCGCCGCGGGGCACCATCCCGTGCAGCCGGATCAAGAAGGCCAGACCCAAAAGCATGGCGCCTAGCAAGATCCCCAACGCGATCTCGGTGTGCTGAGCACGCTTCACCGCTGGCGACCGGAACGCGGGCACCGCGTTGGCAATCGCCTCCACTCCGGTCAGCGAGGAGCATCCGGCTGAAAAGGCCTTGAGAATCACGACCAGTCCCAGTGCCTCGGTTGCGTGGACCGGGCCGAGATCGTTGCCGATGACGGCCACCGGATGCGGTCGGAAGAAGCCGACGACGATGATGGCGAAGATCCCGACGATGAACAGCAGCGTCGGACCCATCAGCACCTTCGCCGACTCCGCTATGCCGATCAGATTGATCACGAAGAGCAGGGCGAGACCCGCCAGTGTCAGAGCAAGCAGGTGATGCGCCAGCGGCGGAAACACGCTCGCCAGGCTCGCGGCGCCGGCTGCCAAGCTCACCGCCACGGTCAGCACGTAGTCGACAACCAGGCTGGCTGCCGCCAGCAGCGCCGGCCACCTGCCCAAATCCTTCTTCGCCACTGCGTATGCCCCGCCACCGTCGGGGTGCACGGCGATCACCTGCCGATAGGACACCACCAGCACCAGCAGCAGGGCAGCGATCGCCATCGCGATCGGCACGGTCCACGTCACGGCGGCGGTGCCCGCGGCGATCAAACCGAGCACGATGGCTTCCGGCCCGTACGCGACGCTGGACAGCGCGTCCAGCGACATTGCCGCGATACCGCCGAGTGCGGTCAGCCGGTGTGAGTCGCCGCGGTGATGCCGTCGCAGGCGACGATCGACGATTCGATGTTGGACCGGCGCGGCACGGTCTTGGGTATCGACCACGGTCTGATTTAACACCGCGCAGGCGCTCGGCGCCGCGTTTAGACTCGCTCGAATCATCCTGGTGACGAGCAGGCGATCAAGCGCCGACGTGCGCGTGTATGTGGCGAGACGTCTAGGTGAAAGCGCCTATGCCGAAGTAACTCTCACATCGTCCGCTACTCGCTGATCGAAATGGCCTGCCGCGGGCATTGGCGGATAGCTTCGAGCACCTGCGCTTCGTTCTCCGGCGTGACGTCTGACTGCAGCACGGTGAGCATGTCGTCATCACCAAGCTGAAAGACCTCCGGAATGATGCCCATGCACACCCCGTTGGCTTCGCACAGATCCCAGTCGACTTCGATCTTCTTCGTCATTGCAGCCCCCTCATCGCAGCACCTTCACCGGGACATTGAGCCAACCCGCCACATTCTGCATGGTGACCCGCTTACAGCCCTCCCACATCACGTCGTAGCGGGGCATGAAGTCGAGCAGCTTTTCCAGTGCGATCCGGCTTTCCATCCGGGCCAAAGCCGCGCCGAGACAACTGTGAATGCCGTACCCGAGGCCGAGGTGCTGCGCCTCGGTCTGGTCACGCTCGATGTCGAAGGTGTCCGCGTCGGTGAAGGCATCAGGATCTCGGTTCGCCGCGGCGTTCATCACGAACACCGGCTTGCCCGCGGGAATCGTGCCACCACTGACGTGCGCCTCTTTCAGGGTGTAGCGGACGTTGTACTGCACCGGCCCCTCGTAACGCAACAACTCTTCGACGGCACCCGGGACCTTGCTGCGGTCTTCTTGCAGTTTCTCCCACTGTTCCGGGTTACGGGCAAACAGCACCGCCGCGCTGCCGACCAGCTTGGTGACGGTCTCCGCACCCGCGCCGCCCAAAAGCGTGGCAAAACTCGTGATTTCGACGTCATCGAGCTTGCGCAGCTGGCCGTCTTCACCGGGGATCTCGGCGGCGATCAGCCTACTGATCATGTCGTCTTGCGGATCCTCGCGCCGTTCTTGCACCAGCCCGAAGTAATACATCGCGGTATCGATGTTGGCCTGCATGCCGGACTCGCTGATCTCAATCTGTCCCGGTTCGCGGTGCAGGCTGGTGTCGATCCAGTGCCGCACCTGTTGGCGGTACTCCTCAGCTACGCCCGCCATCCGGGTGATGACTTCCACCGGGAACGGTCCGGAGAAGTCCTGCACGACGTCGAACTGGTCGGGATCGACCGCACCTAAATACTTGTCGATAACTTCGTGCACGGTGTCGTGCTGGGCTTGGATGGCCCGCGGGGTGAACGCCTTGTTGAGCAAGCTGCGCATGTGGCGGTGCTCCGGCGGATCCATGAAAATGATCGACTTCATCTCAGCCGATATGCCCTTGCGCACCATCGCCAGGTCGCAGCCGCGGCTCGATGAGTACGTCTCGAAATCCTTCAGTGCCGCCGCCACATCTTCGTGGCGGGTCAGCGCATAGAAGTCCTCTTTTTCGTCGTAGTAGAGGGGTGTTTCCTCACGCATTCGTCGGTAGATGTCAAACGGGTTGGCGAAGTACTCCTCGGAGAACGGATCAAAGACGAACTTCGGCTTGGTCACTGCACCCTCCTCGGCGCCCGGTGAGCGCCTCAAACCGTTACGACGGAATGCTCGACTGTAACGCTAACGGTAGACGGTTCATCGCGGACCGAAAAGACCTCATCTCGCGCCTGTCACGGCCGCGTCGATGACGTCGTCGAGCGCTCCGAGGCTGCTGCCCAGTTCAGCGGCGATGCCCCGGACCACGGCGACGTCTTTGCCGACGAACTCGCCGGCGGTTTTGATGAAGGACGCGACAGACCCGCCTGCCGCGACGATGTCCAACACACGGCTCGCTGCGCTGCCATGCGGAAGCGCGGCGAGCAGCGCTGATTCCGGTACGCCGAGCCGCGCTCCTAACTCGACGGCGCTGGAGAGCAACCCGATGTGCCCCGCGAACAGCGCATTGTTGACCAGCTTCACCTTCTGGCCGGTGCCCGGCGGGCCCACGTGCAGGACCGGGTCGCCGTAGCAGCTCAACGCCGGGCGGACTCTGTCCACCGCGTGGTCGGCGCCACCGACGAACAGCGTCAGTGCACCCGCCGCGGCATCGTGCGGACCCCCGCTCACCGGTGCATCCACCACCTCGACGCCGTGAAGCGCCGCGCGATCGGCGATGCTCGCGACGGTGCTGGGACTTCCCGTCGTGTGCAGCACCAGAGCAGAGCCGGCCGGCATCGCCGCGACCAGACCGTCGGTCAGGCAGACCTGGCGTACCTGTTCGTCGGTGAACACGCAGACCACCACCGCGTCCGCCCCGGCGCTCACCGCGGCGATCTCGGCGACGGCGTGGGCGCCCAGTTGGCCGATGGCGGAGCGCTTCTCGCCGGAACGTCCCAACGCGCGGACGTCATGACCGGCCGCAACCAGACGGGCCACCATCGGACGTCCCATCCGCCCGGCGCCGATGAATCCGATTCTCAACGTGGATGTTCCATGAGCGACAGCGTGGCGTCGGCTGCGTCCAGCACAGCCCCGCCGGAAACGGCCGCGGTGCCGGTGAGGTCGGCGACCAAACGGACGTCCTTTTGCAGCAGCGCTCCGGCCATGCCGGCAAGCCGGCCCAACCCACCGGTGTCGCCGCCAAGCACGTTGAGTGCGAAGCTGTTCCCGCTGCCGCGGGCGATGACCTCGGTGAGGCGGTCTGGCAGGATACCCAGCGCCTCGGCGAGCGCCAATGTGCTGGCCGCCGTTCCCAGGTTCGCGGTGAACAGCACGTTGTTCAACAGCTTGGTGGTTTGCCCAGAACCCAGGGCTCCCAGGTGCACGATCGGGTCGGCGTAGCTTTCGAACACCGGGCGACAGCGCTCGACGACGTCAGCGTCGCCACCGACCATTACAAGTAGACGGCGTTCGGCCACCGCGGGCGCACCACCGCTCACGGGTGCATCGATGACCGAGACACCCTGCGCAGCAGCCTTTTCAGCCAGCCAGTGACATGTCTTTGGGTGCACGGTGCTGTGCACGGCAATCACACCGCCAGGCTCGATGCCGGTCAGCACCCCGCTCTCACCCGCGGTGACGTCTTCGATATCGGCGTCGCCGACGACGCAAAGGCAGACGAGATCGCTGGCGGCCGCAAGCTCCGCCGGTGATCCGGCGACCTTGGCAGCGGTGTCGGCGAACCCCTCGAGCGAGGCCGGCCTGCGTGCCCACAGCGTTGTCGGGAAGCCCGCCTGGATGATTCGTCGCGCCATCGGGCCGCCCTGGCTGCCCAACCCAATGAATCCGACGCGCATCAACCGGTCTCCACATCGGCTTGCCGGCCAGGTGTTTGAGCGCTCACGCATTCGTCGGCGAACGAAAGAACCCTCGAATGATAGGCGGCGGCTGTGTGACCAAGGCTGATGTTGTGTCCGGCCCCGCGCTGTCGGTTGACCTGGAACCGGGGTGCGCCGACGAACAGCGACGCGATCTCGGCCAGCGCAGGGGAATCGGACTGCCAGACCTTCTCGTGCTCGGCGACACTGAATTGCACTGGGATCTGCACCGCGGGGGCGATTGCCGGAAAGTCCTGTCGGGCCCAGTTCGACACCATCTGGTCCTCATAGGGCGGAGCGCCCGGATAAACCGTTGCGCCGCTGAGTACTTCGGGTGGATACAGCTCAGTCGGATGCCACAACAGTTCACGCAGGCCCGCCGGGCGGTGGTCGCGGGTTGCAGCTTTCAAGATCTCGCGCGCTGCGGTGTGGTAATGCCGGCCGGTGCCTGCCAGTTCGACACCGAGCAGATCGGCGCGCTGCTCCGCGGACGCCTCTGAGGCCATCCGCAGTGCCAGTTCGCATCCACCGGAGTGGGCCATCAGGAACAGCCCGGCGCCGCGGGGTCGTTCGCCGAGGATGCGGTCCACCGCACCGTAGGCAAGCGCAACCCGCTGCTCGGGGCGTGCCACCGCTTCCGGGTAGGGAGCAGAGCTGCCGTAGCCGGGGCGGTCGAGCGCCACCACGGTGTATCCGTGGGCCGCGCCTACTCGCAGCAATGACGACTCGGGATGGCCGGGGCAGTCGAAATACATTGCGGTGGTACCGCCGCCGTGGATGGCGACGATCACCGCCCGCGGGGTCGCAGCCTCGGCGACCAGAGCGGACATCGGTACTCCGTCGACAATCACCACCCGGGGCTGCGGGGCACGGCTCACGCGCCGCTCTCCCCCGCAAGCGGGAGGTGCCCCCACTGCATCGTCGCCGGCGGTCATGTGTCAGACCGCAACAACAGCACTCCGCTCGGCGTCAGACCGCCGCTGCTGACGACGCCGACGCGGGCATCGGCGACCTGCCGCTCGCCGGCTTCACCGCGCAGCTGGGTGATCGCTTCATGCAGCAGACCCATGCCGTGTGTCCGGCCGTGTGACAGCTGACCGCCGTGGGTGTTCAGCGGCAGTTGGCCGTCGCGGGCGATGTTCTGGCCGCCGTCCAGAAAGTCCTTCGCCTCACCGACTTTGCAGAAGCCCAGCCCCTCGATCCACGACAGGCAGTTCATCGTGAACCCGTCGTACAGCTCGGCGACGTCGACGTCTTGCGGCCTCAGCGAGGTGCGCGACCACAGGTGCGCGGATTGGCCCAACACCTGAGGTTCGTGGGTCAATGTGCTTTGGTCCCAATCGATCCGCTCGATGATCTGGGTGCCGACAGCCTCGACCAACACCGGTGGTTTGGCGGTGTCTCGGGCGGCGTCGATGGATGACACGATCACCGCGACCGCGCCGTCGCATGGCACGTCACAGTCGTAGAGCCCGAACGGCGTGGTGATAGGTCGCGCGTTGAGGTAGTCGTCCATGGTCATCGGGGACCGGTACACCGCCGACGGGTTGAGCGCGGCGTTGGCGCGCTGGTTCAAGGCGATCCAGCCCAGCGTCTCTCTTGTCGTGCCGTATCGATGAAAGTGGCGTTGCGCGTTCTGCGCCAACGTGTGCGCCGCCGACGTGGCCCCGAACGGCATCAGCCATCCGGCGCTACGACCCGACGCCGGGACGATCTTTCCCTGCTTGATCAGCTCGTTGAAGGTGGCTTCCCACAGCGTCCGGAAGCACAGCACGTGGCGGGCCAGCCCGCCTGCGACGGCGAGCATCGCAGCGATCACCGAGCCGCCGGGTCCGAAGGTTTCGATGCCGCCGTTGTGCCACGTCGGCCGGATGCCCAGCGCTGCTTCCAGTGCGGTGACCCCGCCTTCGCCGAAGCCGCCGAAATTGCCGCCGCCGGGGTAGGTCGACAAGCCGTCGATATCGTCGAGGGTCAGGCCGGCGTCGGCGACTGCGGCCGCACAGGCCTGCACGGTCAGTGACAGCGGCGGCACCATCAGGCGCCGACCGATCTGCGACATGCCGATGCCGGTGAGCGCCACCCTGTCTTCGAACTTGACCGGTGTGGGCATCGGCCGGACGAACTCGGCGAAGCGCTCGGGCTCGATTTCGTCGACCGGCAACGCGGCGGGTTCGGCGTTGTCGATGAGACGGAACAGCGGCAGCCAGACGTCGTCGTCCTGCTCGAAGACGACCTCTACCTGCTGACCCAATTGGAGTTGACCAGGCTCGCATTCGACGATGTTGGTGGTCAGCCGCACCCGCGGATCTTCGGCGATGGCGACCTGCGCGACGATATAGGGAGCGGGTAGGCCGGGCAGGCTGAACCGGTGGTTGATGGTGAACCCGGCCAGGGTGGCGCGGCCGGATACCGCTCGCACACCCAGGTTGTGCGAGCGGCAGTATCGGCACACCGGCGCGGGTGGATGGATCAGCGCGGTGCAGTCGGCACATTCCTGCAGACGCAGCTTGCCGTCGGCACCCGAAGTCCAGAAGAACTCGTTGTCCGCGGTGATCAGCGGCAGCGGGCGTCCGGTCAACGGGTGAACCCCCACTCGGCCTCGTTTGCTTCGGTTTTGAGGTTCTCGGTCGGATCGTCGGAACTGCCCGACGTCAGATGCGGCTCGTTGAACCTATGTTCGCCCAGCTCGCTGATGGCGTGCACCGGGCAGTCCAGCAGCGCGCGCATGACGTCGTCGTGGTCGGCTTCGGCTACCACGCCATTGCCTTCTAGTGATGCGTATCCCCAGTCGTCGAGGGAGAAGTAGCCTGGCGCATGCCTGGCGCAAAAGCCGAACCCATCGCAGATGGTCCGGTCGAGACGGATTTTCATGTCGGCGTCACCCTTCCACCGCGTAGGGACGGTCAGCCCGGAAAGCACCGGCTTTGCATGCCGTGCAATCATTTTCGAGGTGCTGTTGCACCTTCTGCTCGAACTGGTGGAGCAAGCTGGCCGCCACGTTGGCCGCGGCGTCCAGGGTGGCGCACGCGCCGCGACCGCGCAGTACCACCGACCAGCGACGCAGCCGGGCGAGGTCTTCATCGGTCGCGACGGCGTCGCGCAACGCCCCGGCGACCGCCGCCATCGCCGCGGTGCCGTTGAAACAGGAGCCACACTGCCCGGCGTTCTCGCGGTCGAAGTACGCCAGCACGGACGCGGCCACCGCGACCGGGCACTCGTCGGTGATCACCGAGATCGCGCCGCATCCCAGTCCGCTCCCGGCCGCGCGGATTGTTTCGTGATCCACGGTGAGTCCGAGAACATCGCGGTTGAGCAGACCAGCGAAGTAGCCGCCCATCAGCGCGCCCCGCACCTTATCGGCTGAAATTCCATGCAGCGCAATCAGTTCTGTGATCGCCAAGCCGTGCGGTATCTCGTACAGGCCCGGTGGACGGCCGCAGCCGGTGATCGTCACCAGCAAAGTGCCCGGCGACTGCGACGTGCCCTGGGTGCGGAACTCTGCTGGGCCGTGCTGGTGGATGTAGGGAAGATTGGCCAGCGTCTCGACATTGCTGACCAAGGTGGGCAATCCGTCGACACCTTCCTGGAACGGTCGAGGGGGCTTGTCCGTCGGCTTGGCCGCTCCACCGTTGAGCACGTGCACCGCGGCGGTCTCCTCGCCTGCCACGTATCCAGGTTCCACTGTCGTCACGATGACGGCGATGCCGCCCGGCGCGGCGGTATCACGTTCGCCGAGCGCGGCTTCGACGCTGCGCGCCGACTCGGCGTCGGACACGTACACGTAAGCACGGTCTGCCCCGACGACGGCGGTCGCCAGCCGGAGCCCGTCCAGAATGAGGTGCGGCCGGTTGCGCAGCAGCCAACGGTCCTTGATCGACGCGGGCTCGCCCTCCTCACCGTTCGCCACGACGACAGTGCCGGAGCCGAGATGGATCCCGTGGTCGCGCACGGACCGCAACTTCGTCGCCATTGGGAAGCCGGCACCGCCACGGCCGAGCAACCCGCTGCGTTCGATGTCGCCGAGCAACGCGTCCGCATCTCCAAGCGGACGGTAGCCGCCCCCTTCGCGGTAGGCGACAAGGTCTTCTCGTCCCGCCGCCAGACCGGTGTGGTCCAGTAGCAACCGCGGGGCGAAGTTCGGCAAGGCTGCGACGGTGATAGTCGATGCGGCAGTGGTTTCCATCAGCTAGCTCTCCAGCCTTGCTCCGTCGGATCGCCCGGCTTGTGGTGGGGCTGTCCCGGCTCGCGCCGCCGCCGGGCTTAGGCTTGCCCGCATGCGGACAGCGGTGGTGCGGGTCAATGTCGACCCGACCGGCATGCTCACCGCGGCACAGCTAGGTGACGGCATGACCACACTCCTGGCCCTGGCTGAAAAAGCCGGGGCCGGGTTGGTGCACACCACAGCGGCGGCGATGCACTCCGGCCGCCGGGAGGTGGAGTTGCTGGTGGCCGGCGGCGATGCCAACACGGTCAAAGACATGGCGCTGGACTTGTGCGCCAAGGCTTTCGGCGCGAACCCGATGGCCGGGGTGGTCACCTACATCAGCAGGGGAACCGACGACGACGCCCACGGGGTGTTGGCCGGATTCGGTCTCACCGGCGAGATCAGCCGAACCCCCGGGGACGACGACGGATTCGACGTCGTATATGTCACGATGCGTCGGGCGGATCTGGATCGCGTCCCGGAGAGCCGGATACACACCGCTCTCGAGGCGTCGCTGAACTGTGAGGTGCACATCCGCACCGAGTGAACGCACCTGCGACGTCATTGCCCGAGGAACTCCAGGATCGCGGGCGCCGCCTGCACCCAGGTGTCAAACATGTTGAAGTGCTTCACCTTGCCCGCCGCGCGGTCTTCGGAGGCGCGTTCCCACGCATCCTCGGGCCACGGCGGATCGATCAGCTTCGATCCCTTGATCAAGCAACTGACTTCCAGTGACGTCCGTTTGGGGTGATCCAAGTCGTTCTCGCCGCCACGAATGATCAAGGTAGGAACCCGGATTCGATCGAACATCTCGTCCTCGACACCTGGGATGGTCTGTCCCGGCTTGGACACGAACGCGTTGAGCCACCGAAGCATCAGCTTGAGGAACTCGTCGGAGTCGAAATCGAGGAACCGCTGCTTGTTGGCCGGGTTCTCTTCGATTCGTTCGCTCCATTCCTGCACTTTCACCACGCCGTCCATTCCGGTGCCGCGCACCGCGAGAATACTCGGGACGATGTAGTAGGAGCCCAGGACGAACGAGCCGTAGATGCCGCCGACGATGTTCCACACCACCAGCTTCTCGACGAGTTCGGGGTAGAGCATCGTGGTCAGCATCGAATCCCTTGCGCCGCCGGAGCCGCCGGCCAGGATGCACCGACTGAAGCCGAGTTCGGTCACCAAGGCATGCAGCGTTTCGGCACGCATGTGCGACTCGCTCTGCCCGTAGAACTGCACGTCGGACGCGCCGCAATTCGGGCGATCCCACAACAGCACCCGATACCCGCCGTCGGCGAGGGCTTCGGCCAGCGGCCGAAGTCCCGGGATCTCTTTACCGAAGCGACCACCCGGCGTCAGAGCGATGAGATCGCCTGACTTTCCAAGGATTTCGTAGACGACATTCCCACCGTTGATTTCGACGGAAGCCACAGGTTTTCTCCTCCAGCGTCAGGCCATCACCAGGACGTCATTGCCGACGACCCGGACCGAGTAGGTGCGGATGCTCCACTCGGGCTTGACCGCCGTTGTTCCGGTCGCGAGCTCGAAACCCCATTGATGCCAAGGGCAGTAGATGTATTCCAAGTCGCGAACCATGACCGCGTCACCCGGGGCGCTCTCGTCCACGATGGTGCGGCCGCGGGCGCGACCGGAGCACAGTGGCCCACCCTGGTGCGGGCAGTAGTTGGCGATGGCATAGAAGGTGCCGTCGACGTTGTAGACGCCGACACCGTGTCGCCCGATCGGCACCAGTTTGTGCGTCCCGGGCGGGATTTCGTCCACGGCGGCGACGACGTGCTCGCGGCCCTGCGCCAGCCGGGGCCGCTTGACTTCTTCGGGCATTCAGAACACCCGCACCTGGCCCTCGAGAACCGGAACAGTGTCCGGTAGGTGATAGGTCTCGATGCCGTTTTTGAACATGACCGCTTCGCGGGCCGCTTCGGGAAGATGTTTGACCAGCCAGCGCGGGTCGTCGAAGGTCCAGTGCGGATAGTCCGAGGAGTACAGCAGGATCTTGTCGCACTCCATCCACTCCAAGGCGCGGGTCAATTCCGTCTTGTCCTCGGGATAGTCCAGCGGCTGGGTGGTGAACTTGATGTTGCTCTTGACATATTCCGACGGCTTGCGCTTGATCTCCATCCATGACTTGCGTGCCTCGTAGATGGCGTCCATCCGCCACATCAGCGGCAGGATCCAGGTGAAGGCGTGCTCGACGAACACGATTCGCAGGGTGGGAAACCGGTCGAATACCCCGTCAAAGATCAGGCTCATCACCTGGTTGGCGGCCAGCAACGAGTAGGTCACCATGAAATCGTGGTTGTAACTGGGGAACCCGACCGGCGGCATGGGTAGCTCGTCGAAGTGGCTGCGCGACAAGTGGCAGCTCACCGTGATGTCGTGCTTGGTGGCCGCGGCCCAAATCGGGTCGTACTTCGGATCGCCCCACGACGGGCGCGGCTCGGCCTTGATCAGGATTTGTGCCATGTAGGGATGGCCGGCCCACTTCTCGATTTCACGAACGGTCGCTTCCGGCTCTTCGATGGCGGCGCAGATCGACCCGCGCCACCGTTCGTGCCAGTTGTTGTGGCTGTCCAGCCAATGGTTCGCCTGCCAGTCGTTCAAGGCGCATGCCATGGCGTGCTGCGCGCCGGGCAGGCGCGCCGGGTACGCGCCGGGTTCCAGGATCGCGATATCCGAGCCGGCCTCCATAATCAGCTGCCGTAACGCCATGTCCGGGTCGCTGCCGGGGAACTCGCCGTTGGGGGGAAAGGTGTCCACGCGCATCGCGTACGCGTGCGCGTAGTCGGGAGCGTCGTAGTAGATCTGGTCGCCGACATTGCGAGTGAGGAAGTATTTGCTGCGCCAGGGCTCCGGGATGTAGGGGGTGAGCTCGCCGCGTTTAGGCACCGGATGGACGTCGGAGTCGACGCACCGGATGGCAATTCGCTCGGCTGCGGGGGTGCGTTCCTGGGTATGTGTCCGCGTCATCGTTGTCTTCCTTCACCAATCCCGTTTACCTAATGGCTAGTGTGTGCCTACACCGGCCGATACGTCTATGCCGTAGAGGTCGGCCGCATTTCGCCAGCACAACTTGTCGCGCTGTTCGGCCGTGAATGCACCGGGCACCTTCAACCGATTGCATTGCCAATGTGGATAACTCGAGCCGAACATGACCATGTCGTCCTTGCCGCTGAACCCGAACCATTCACCGGCGAATGGCGCATCACCCGGCCCGTCGAGGCTGCCCTGCACGAAATACACATGGCCGGGCAGGTAGTCGCTCGGCATCTTCGGTGCCCACGGCGTCTGTTCGAGGTGTGGCCGGCCGAAACAGTCCATCCGCCAGATGAATGGCGTCAGCAGGTCCGCGGCCCCATCGGCCCAGACGAACTTCAGCGCGGGCAGCCGTTCGAATACTCCCTCGGCGATCATGTTCATCAAGTGGTACAGGTAGTTCAGCGCCATGAAGCTGACGTACTGCTCGTAGGTGCGGGTGTTGCCGGACGGCGTTGGGGTAAAGCCAATGCCGGAGCCGACCTCGATGTGCACGGCTACCGGCAAGCCTGCGTCGACTGCCGCTTCCCACAACGGCCAGAACTGCGGTTTGCCATACAGCTCACGTGACTGCAGGGGAATGCCGATCTGCACGATGCGTGGATGGTCCTTGTATTTCTCGATCTCACGCAACGCGCCGGTGATGTCGTCGGGATTGACCCGAATGGTCCCGCGGAAGCGGTCACCGAACTCGCCGGACTCCAGCCAGCGCGCCACCATCATCTCGTTGTGCGCGGCATGAAGCGCGGTGCCCAGGTGCCGGTCGGGCATGATGCCGCGGCCTGCCGGGTGCAGGATGGCCACATCGACCCCGCGGTTCGAAAACAGCTCGTGGCCAACCAATTCCGGGTCTGAACCCGGGTATTGACGGTCTGGCCCCTCGGTGTTCGGGGCGTACTCGCCACCCGGAGCCCCATACCAGTCCATTTCGTAGTCGGGGAAACCGCGGCTCTTGAACGGCTCGCGCAGGTGCGCGCGTAGGTCTTTGTTGGATGGAAAGAAGATGTGCACGCTCGCGTCGATGACCGGGGTCCGCGTTCCGTCCGGGTGTTCTATCACCTGAACCACCCTTCGCGACGTGGCCTACCGGGCCGGGCCGGCCGACCATCTGCTAGCCAAACTAACATCCCTGTTCACCGCTATTCAACGGGTTTCCGGTAAGCGTTTCGATTATTCATCGCGCCTGATAGCAGGCACAATTGCGGTCCACCGATGTAATCCTTGTTCTTCTCTGGCGATAATAGCATTCTCCTGTTAACGGATCTCCGACGGTGACACTCCGCAACCTTCGGCCAACTCTCGCCGAGGTCCGCACCGACTCCAGGCAATACGGCGAGATTGTCGCTGTGCTAATAAGAGAATACTATTCTCTCTGCACGTCAAACGAGCTGAGGAGCTGGCCGGGATGCTGTTGGAATTCGACGCCGATCAGCGACTCTGGCAGGAAACCGTGCGCGACGCCGTCGGTAAGCAGTGTCCACCGGCGCTGATCAGAGGGATCACTGAAGACGGCGTCGACCCGACCCCGGTCTGGACCGCCTACGTAGAACAGGGCTGGACCGAGATGAGCGATCCCGAGACCGCCGTCGAACTGGCCATCGTGCTGGAGGAGTTGGGACGTGCCACCGACCCCACCCCGTTCCTGGCAACGATGACCCAGTTCGCGCCGTTGGCGGCGGGCCGGTTCGACCCGCACGCATCCGGGACCGCCGTCTACAGCGGAGTGACGGCGCACCGGGCAGGTGATGAGTGGGTGCTCGACGGTACGGCCCGGCACGTGCTGGACGGCGACCGTGCCGAGTGGTTGGCGGTGGTCACCGATGCGTCGGTGTTCGTCGTCAATCCCGACGACGCGGCCGGGCAGCTATCCAGGCGACGCAGCGCCGTGTTCGACCCGGTGCTGCACGTCGCCGACCTGACTTTCAGCGGGCTCCGACTGCCCGATGCCGCCCGGGTCAGCGTCGACACCGAGCGGGCGCATCACGTCGCCCTGATGGGTATGGCGGTGACGATGGTCGGTGCGTGCCAACGCATCCTGGACTTGGTCCTCGATCACGTGCGCAGCCGCCACCAGTTCGGGGTGCCGATCGGGTCGTTTCAGGCGGTCCAGCACAAGGCCGCCGACATGCACGTCGCGGTGGAACGGGCGCGGGCGCTCGCCTATTACGCGGCGCTGACGATAGCCGGGGACGACCCGGGGCGGCGGCTGGCCGCCGCGATGGCGAAAGCGGCTGCGGGCGAATGCCAATCGCTGGTGTTCCGCCACGGCCTGCAGTTGTTCGGCGCGATGGGCTTCACCTGGGAGAACGATCTGCAATTCGCGCTGAAGCGCGCCAAAGCCGGCGAGCTCATGCTCGGCGGGACCGCCGAGCATCGGGCGAGGGTTACCGAGGAGTACCGTGCAGCTCACCTTTGATACAGACGTCGAGGCCTTCCGCGCCGAGTTCGTCGCCTTCCTCGACGAGCACGTGCCCGCCGCCGCGGCTGAGGCCTTGGAACGGCCGAAGTCGGTGTCGCATATGCCGGCATGGGCGCGTCGCTGGCAACTGCTGTTGTTCGACAGCGGATGGCTGCTGCCCACCCAACCGCCGGAGTTCGGTGGCCGAAACGCCACGGTCCTGCAGCAGTACGTGTACCTGGAGGAGCTGTGCAGACGGCGGATCTACCACAGCTTCAATCCCCAAGGTGTGAATATCATTGCTGCTTCACTGATTTCGTTCGGGAGCGACGAGCAGAAGCAGCGTTGGGCGGTGCCCATCCTGCGGGCCGAGATCACCGCATCGCTGGGGATGAGCGAGCCGAGCGCCGGCTCGGACCTGGCCTCGTTGCGGACCAAGGCCGTGCGCGACGGTGACCACTTCGTGGTCAACGGCCAGAAGGTGTGGACGTCGGGAGCCCACGATGCCGACGTGCTGCTCACATTCGTGCGCACCGATCCGGATGCGCCGAAGCACAAGGGGATCAGCGCACTGCTGATCCCCACCGACACGCCAGGTGTGACGCGTCGGCCGTTCCCCGATATCTGTGGTCAAGACAACCTGGACTTCAACGAAGTGTTCTTCGAGGACGCGAAAGTGCCTGCGGAGAACCTTGTCGGGCCTCTGAACCAGGGTTGGCGGGTGGCCAACGGCTCGTTGGGACACGAACGCACGATGATGTGGCTCGGTTTCGCCGACCGGCTGGACAATGTCATCACCGACTTCCGCCCGGCGAATGCGCTCGAGCGTGATCACTACGCCACCGCGGTCATGGACTTATCTGCTTTGCGCCTGCTCGGTTCGGTCGCGCTGGCCAGAGCCGCCCGTGGCGAAGAAGATGTGCCTGCGCTGTCGGTGCTCAAGCTGCTCGGTTCGGAGGCCGAGCGTCAGGCGTGTGAAAATGCCTTGGCGGCAGCGGGACCCGACGGCTTGCTACACCCGACATTGACCGGGCCCTACGAACCGATGAACCTCGACCACTATTTCGGTAGCTGGTTCGAGCGCTACGCCCGCAGCTTCTCGGGCACCATCGCCGGTGGCACCTCCGAGATCCAGCGCAACATCATCGCGCAGCGAGTGCTCGGACTGCCCACCCGCTGATCGCTTAGTCGATGACGGCGGCTTCCTTGCGTTCGGTGATGGGCCGGGCCAGTTCCTGCTCGTCACAAATTCGCTGGAGTTTGTCCAAGGTCTCGTCCAGACCTGCGCCGAGTCGGCGGCCCGGCGTGAACGTGGCGGGCAGGTTGCGCATGCCCTGAATGACGCCGATGGTCTCGTAATGCACGGTGCCTTCGGGGTCGCACTGGTAGTCCGGCATCCGGTCGAGCACCGCGGTGAGCATGGACTTGAACACCGTGCGGGCCACATTGGAGCCGATGCAGCGGTGCACACCCAGGCCGAAGCTGAAGTGACGGTTGCCTTTACGGTCCAGGATGATCTCGTTCGGCTCGTAGAACACCGATGGGTCGCGGTTGGCCATCGCCCACGAAATCCAGAGTCGTTCGCCCTCTTTGAACTGCGTGCCCTCGATTTCCACGTCGTCGGCGAAGGTGCGTCCATCGCCGGGAGCCGGGGTGAAGTAACGCAGGAATTCCTCAGTGGCCGAGTCGAGCAGGGTGGCACGCTCGCGGCTGAGCCGGTCGCGCTCCTCGGGATGCTGCGAAAGCCATTCCATCGAGTGTGCGGTCAGCGCCGTGGTGGTGTCGAACCCGCCGCCGATCACAAGTCCGAGGTTGCCCATGATCTCGAGGTCGGGTGCGGGCTCGTCGTCGATCCGTAATTGGATGAGCCCGTTCACGATTCCTGGCCGCGGGTTCTCGCGGATCTCGATCATGTTGGTAAGCAGATCCAGGCCCATCTGCCGATGCATAGCGACAATACGGTCGATCTCCGGGGAGTGTTCCGGGGTGTACACCGAGGCATGTACCGGCTCGCTGTAGATCGCCCAGTTCTTCAGCGGGATGCCCAGCATCGCCAGCGTGAGCACCGCCGGCACGATATTGGCGAGATCGTCGACGAAGTCGATGCGGCCATCTTCGATCTTTTCGTCGAGGCACGCACGGGTCACCTCGTCGATGAACGGCACCCAGCGTTTCACCGCCGCCGGTGACAGGTACGGGTTGAGGACGTTGCGGTAGATGCGGTGCTCCGGTTCATCCATCTCGAGGATGCCACCGCGCACCCCGCTGGCCCGCTTTGCTTTGGGAATCGAAATACCTTGGTAGCCGCGGCGTTCACCGTTGATGTCGTGATCGTTGGAAACGGCAGGGCAGCGGGCCAACTCAAACACCGCCTGGCTGCCGCCGGCGACCCAGTGGCCGTCATACGTGTCGGTCCAGGCGACCGGGCACTTGGCCTGGATCTCCTCGGTGATCTTCTCGAACTGGGTTCGGTACTGCGGGGTGTGCCGGTCGAAGTGATAGCGGTTCTTTTTGCGATCGCTGTCGCTCACGATGGGGTCTCCGTTATCAGAATGGCTTGTTCGGGACAGGACTGAGCGGCTTCGCGGACGGCGTCTTCCCGTTCGGGCGCAACGTCTTCCGAAACCGCCGACGCATGGCCTTCGATCTCGTCGAGGACGAATGAATCCGGCGCGATCATCGAGCACAGCGTGTGTCCCTGGCAACGATCTGGATCAACCCGAACTTTCACAACTTCCCTCCTCGGTCACCCGCACGGCGGTTAGGTGTTTCGGCCGCCGTTGACGCCCAGTATCTGACCGGTGATGTAGCCGGCCTCCTCGGAGACCAGGAAGGCGCAAGCCGCCGCAATGTCCTCCGGCTTGCCCATGCGGCGCACCGGCGTTGCCGCGATCGTCTTTTCGATGTCGCCGAGGTTGCCGCGTTCTTCGGCGCTGCGCAGCATCGGGGTGTCGATGAAACCTGGTGGCACCGCGTTGACGGTGATGCCGTTCGGCCCGTACTCCAGGGCCAGCGACTTGGTCAGCCCGTTCACGGCGGATTTGGCCGCGACGTAATGCGACATGAAGGGGGCGCCGGAGTGGGTGCTTGACGAGGAGATGTTGACGATGCGTCCCCATTTGGCGTCCAGCATGTCGGGCAGCACCGCCTGGATCATGTGGAAGACCCCGTTGAGGTTGACGTCGATCAGGCGCTGCCAATCCGCGAACTCGATGTGGTGAAACCGCTTGAAGCCGTCGAGTCCGGCGGCGTTGACCAGAACGGTGACCGGACCGAGTTGTTCGCGGATGCGTGAGAGCGCGGCGTCGATCTGCGCGCGATCGGTCACGTCCGCGGTGAACGCCAACTGCGTTTCGGACGGCTGGAGGTCGACAGTAGCCACCTGGTGGCCGTCTTTGCGCAGTCGCTCCGCCACGGCCAACCCGATTCCGGAAGCGCCGCCGGTGACGACGGCCGTTCTCACGTGGTCGCCCGGCTAGACACGGTCTCAGGCACCAAGAATCTCCCTTCCGAATATGAGAACCTTACTCTCGCGCTGTGGCTGGTCGCAAGACGGCTCGTAAAGCCCGTCCAGCCTGCGACGACGGGGAAACGAGCGGCGTCCCGAATTGACCACGAGTATGCCAGTCTCGTTTCTTCCGTTTCGTTGAATTCTCGTCATCGGAATGTATGCTTCGCCCGGGATGAGAATGAAATTATCCACGTGTCGAGGAGGCCGAAATGTCATCGCACGACACGGCCGCCACCACCGTGGGTGATAGCCCGTCGACGGAGAATGGGGCCGCGCCGCAGGCCGACCGCCGGAGGCCGTTGGACGGCATCCGCGTTCTCGAGGTCGCGATGTACGGATTCGTCCCGTCGGCGGGCGCGGTGCTGGCCGAGTGGGGCGCGGACGTGGTCAAGGTCGAGCATGCGGTGACCGGCGACCCGCAGCGCGGACTGCGGCAGACCGGCTTGTTACGGGTGGAGGGTGATCCCAACCCGAACATCGAGCACGCCAACAGGCTCAAACGCAGTATGGGCCTGGACATGTCGGTTCCCGAAGGCAAAGAGTTGCTCTACGCGTTGGCCCGCCGGTCGGATGTCTTCTTGACCAGCTTCCTGCCCGGCCACCGCAAGAAGTTCGGCATCGATGTCGACGACATCCGCGCGGTCAACCCCACGATCATCTACGCGCGCGGCAGCGCCCTGGGCCCCCGGGGCGCGGAGTCGGAAAAAGGCGGCTATGACATGACCGCGTTCTGGTGTCGGGCCGGAACCGCCGCCACCATCACGCCACCCGGAACGGAGGGGATGGTCGGACCGCCCGGCCCGGCCTACGGCGACACCATCTCCGGAACCAACCTGGCCGGCGGTATCGCGGCGGCGTTGCTCAAGCGGGAGCGCACCGGGGAACCGTCGATCGTCGACGTCTCACTGCTGGGCAGCGGCCTGTGGTCGATGGGTCACACCGTGGCGTTGACCGTGCACCTCAATCAGCGGATGGAGGCCTTCCCGCCCGGAGTGCACGGTTCCCCGATCAATCCGCTGGTCGGGCTGTACGCGACATCGGACGGCCGCTACATCTCATTCGTGATGATGCAGGCCAGTAAGTTCTGGGCCGACGTGTGCCGCCACATCGACCAGCCCGAACTGGCCGACGATCCTCGGTTCGACACCGACGAAAAGATCGCCGCCAACACCGCGCAGGCCGTGCAGATCCTCGCCGAGGCCATCGCCACCCGCAGTCTCGCCGAATGGAGTGAACGCTTCGCCACGCTCGCCGGACCGTGGGCACCGGTGCAGGACACCCTGCAGGCGGCCGGCGACGCTCAAGTACGGGCGAACGAATATGTAGTGAAGGCAGGCGAACTCGAATTGGTCGCCAACCCGGTGCAATTTGACGTCGCTGCACCCGAGTCAGGGCCTGCCCCGGGGTTCGCCGAACAGACGGACGAGATCTTGATGGAGCTCGGATTGGACTGGGACCGCATCATCGAGCTCAAAACTATCGGTGCCGTCACTTAATTCGGAGGTCCCTCGGTTGTCAATTTTCACTCCCGCCGCACGCGGGATGAGTAATAATCGCCGGACGCTTCAAGAAGTGGGACTTGTCCGGCCCGTGTTACCCGGGTCCGCCAACTCACGCGGACGGTACGGAGGAACGGACGTGGGGATGGCAGGCATCGATGGCGACTAAGGGCGCGGAGCGCTGGTCCTCCGGGATCAGCTTGCCAAGCGGGCTATCCGGTGCGATGCAGGCCATCGGCGGGCTTTTCGCGATGAGTGCGGACGCGATCAGATTTGCCTTTCGCCGACCGTTTCAGGCCCGAGAGTTCCTGGAGCAGTCCTGGTTCGTTGCGCGCGTCGCACTGGCTCCGACGTTCTTGGTCGCCATCCCGTTCACGGTTCTGATCAGCTTCATTCTCAATATCCTGCTGCGCGAGCTGGGCGCCGCGGATCTCAGTGGCGCGGGTGCGGCCTTCGGCGCGGTGACGCAGGTCGGTCCGCTGGTGACGGTGCTGATCGTTTCCGGCGCCGGCGCGACGGCGATGTGCGCGGACCTCGGCTCGCGCACCATCCGCGAGGAGATCGACGCGATGGAGGTCTTGGGCATCAACCCCGTCCAGCGGTTGGTGACGCCCCGGATGCTGGCGGCCGGTCTGGTCGCGTTGTTGCTCAACAGCCTGGTCGTCATCATCGGGATCGTCGGTGGCTACGTGTTCTCGGTGTTCGTCCAGGACGTCAACCCCGGCGCGTTCGCAGCGGGGATCACCTTGCTCACCGGGATTCCCGAGGTGATCATCTCCTGCGTCAAGGCGGCACTGTTCGGCGTGATTGCCGGCTTGGTGGCGTGCTACCGGGGGCTGACAGTCTCCGGCGGGGGCGCGAAGGCAGTGGGCAACGCCGTCAACGAGACCGTGGTGTACGCGTTCATGGCGCTATTCGTCGTCAATGTGGTCGTTACCGCGATCGGCATCCGATTCACGACGAAGTGATGGTGAGGGAGATGCCGTGACGTCAGCAAGGACCCTGAGAGCCACCTATCCGCGCACGTTCCGGGTATTCGGCGCGTGGCGCAGGCCCGTCGGCACTCTCACCGCGATCGGTGACCACACCGTGTTCTACGGCAAAGCGTTGGCCGGTATACCTTTTGCGGTCACCCGCTACGGCCGGGAGATCATCCGCCTTGTCGCCGAGATCAGCATGGGTGCAGGCACATTGGCGATGATCGGCGGCACGGTGGTGATCGTCGGTTTTCTCACGCTGGCCGCTGGTGGCACGCTCGCGGTGCAGGGCTACAGCTCGCTGGGCAATATCGGCATCGAGGCGCTGACCGCGCTGCTGTCGGCGTTCATCAATGTCCGCATTGCGGCGCCGGTCGTCGCCGGGATCGGCTTGGCGGCCACCTTCGGCGCCGGTGTGACGGCGCAATTGGGTGCCATGCGGATCAGCGAAGAAATCGATGCGTTGGAGTCCATGGCGATTCGGCCGATTTCGTACCTGGTCAGCACCCGGATCGTCGCGGGCATGCTTGCCATCACCCCGCTGTACAGCATCGCGGTCATCCTGTCTTTCCTCGCCAGCCAATTCACCACCGTCGTGCTGTTCGGTCAGTCGGGCGGCCTGTACAACCACTACTTCGACACCTTCCTGAACCCCCTCGACTTGGTGTGGTCGTTCCTGCAGGCCATCCTGATGGCGTTCGCCGTCTTACTGCTGCATACGTACTACGGGTATTACGCATCGGGTGGCCCAGAGGGTGTCGGCGTCGCAACCGGCAACGCGGTCCGCACCTCGCTGATCGTCGTGATATCGGTGACGCTGCTGGTTTCACTGTCGATATACGGCTCCAACGGAAACTTCAACCTCTCGGGATAGGGATCAGATTCGATGCCCCACAATGGGATACGCGCGCTGACCGGTCTGGCGACCGTGGCTGTGATCGCCGCGATCGTCGCCGTCGCCGTGGGCCTGTTCAGCGGCAGCTTTACCAAAAGTTCTCCGGTGACTGTGGTTTCGTCGCGAGCCGGTCTGGTGATGAACGCGGGCGCAAAGGTGGAGATGCGCGGCGTGCAAGTTGGTCAAGTCGCCTCGATCGAGTCGCGACCGAACGGCCAAGCTCTCCTGCACTTGGCGATGCAGCCCGCCCAGATGCATCTGATTCCGGCCAATGTCCTCGTCGACATCACAGCGCCAACGGTGTTCGGCGCCAAGTTCGTCGACCTGGTGCCGCCGGCTGAACCGTCCGCGCACTCGCTGCGTGCCGGCCAGGTGCTGGATGGCCAGCATGTCACCGTCGAGGTCAACACTCTTTTCCAGCGACTCGTGTCGGTATTCGACAAGATCGACCCCGCGAAGCTCAACGAGACGTTTGGTGCACTGGCGCAGGCGGTCAGCGGTCGGGGCGAGAAAATTGGCCAGTCCTTGAGCGACCTGGATTCCTTTCTGGCCAAACTGGATCCGAGCTTGCCCGCGCTGAGCAACGACATCGCGATGACGGCAGTAGCTGCCAACGCCTACGCCGACGCGGCCCCGGATCTGGTCAAGACCGTCGACAACTCGGTAAAGATCAGCAAGTCGATCGTCGACGAACAGCACAACCTCGACGCGTTGTTGGTCAGCGCCATAGGAGTAGCGGAGATCGGCAACGACGTACTGAGCGCCAACCGTAAAGCGCTGTCGACGGATATGCGGCTACTGGTGCCGACCCTAGCTCTGACCAGCCAGTACCACGAAGCCGTGTCATGCGTTTTGCGTGGTCTAGCGTATTCGTCGAAGGCGCAGCCGTTCAAAGCACCCGGTGTCGTTGTGACGGCCGGTTTGACGTTGGGCGCGGAACGTTTCCGGTATCCGACCAACCTGCCCAAGGTCGCGGCGAGCGGTCGTGCGTATTGCTTTGACCTTCCGGGCCACACCTTCGACACGACGACGCCATTCGTCGTCACCGACGACGGCGCCAACCCGGCTCAATATGGAAACCAGCAGGTGCTGATCAACTCCGATGCGCTCAAGCAGTTGTTGTACGGTCCGATCGCCGGCCCGCCACGCAACACGGCAATGATCGGACAACCAGGATGAGCCGGTCACTGCGCCCGACGCTGATCAAATTCGGGGCCTTCGCGATTGTGATGGCGTTGCTGACCGCGTTCCTGTTCTTCATCTTCGGCCAGTACCGCACGGGAGCGACGAGCGGTTATTCCGCGGTGTTCGCCGACGCGTCGCGCCTGAAGGCGGGACAGTCGGTTCGGGTCGCCGGGATCCGGGTGGGTACGGTCGACAGCGTCTCGTTGCTGCCCGACAAAAAGGTCGTGGTGAAGTTCGACGCCGATGACAACATTGTGCTCACCGACGGCACCCGAGCCGCGGTTCGCTACCTCAATCTGGTCGGTGATCGGTATCTGGAGCTGATCGACGGTCCAGGGTCGTCCAAACGGCTGGCGCGCGGAGGGCAGATTCCGCAGGATCGCACGGCGCCGGCCCTTGATCTCGATCTGCTGCTCGGCGGGCTGAAACCCCTCGTTCAAGGCTTGAACGCGCACGATGTCAATGAGCTCTCGGCATCGCTGCTGCAGGTCTTCCAGGGCGAGGGCGGGACGCTGGACTCGCTGTTCTCCAAGACGACATCGTTCTCAAATGCCTTGGCCGACAACGACCAAACCGTCCAGCAGCTGATCGACAACCTGAATACCGTGGTAGGTACCCTCGCCAAGGACGGCCCCAAGTTCTCCGGCGCCATCAATCAACTCGAGCGACTGCTCACCGGGCTCGCGCAGGATCGCGACCCGATCGGTGCGGCGATCGACGCGTTGAGCAAGGGCACCGCGTCGTTGGCGGATCTGCTGAGCAATGCCAGGCGGCCGCTGGCGGGGACGGTGGAGCAGCTGAGTCAATTGGCACCGCTGCTCGATGAGGACAAGGACCGAATCGACGTCGCCTTGAAGAAGGCGCCGCTCAACTATCGCAAACTCATTCGGCTCGGCACCATGGGTGCCACCATCCCGTATTACCTCTGCGGGGCGTGGCTTCGCGGCACCGACCTTGCGGGCAAGACCGTCGTGGCGCCGTGGTTCCAATCACATGCCGGAAGGTGCACGGAACCTGATGCTTAAATATCGCGGAGCTGGTCTGATCAAAGCTGGATTCATCGGCGCTGTCTTGATTGTGCTGGTGATTGTGGTCGGCCTATCGCCGGACCGGCTGGTGGCCTTGGCTACGTCGGTCAAGTACCAGGCGCTGTTCGCTGAAGCCGGTGGTCTAGCGCCCGGCAATCCGGTGACGGTGTCCGGAATCAAGGTCGGCGCGGTGTCGGATGTCGCGCTGCGCAACGGCGATGCTCTTGTCAGCTTCACGATGAAGGGCAACGTCCCCCTCGGCAGTGACACGACCGCGCACATCAGGACGGGCACGCTGCTGGGCGAACGCGTGCTGACGTTGGAGTCGGCCGGCCACGGCGCGATGCATGCGATGGACGTCATCCCGGTAGTGCGAACCGGTTCGCCGTATTCGTTGACGGAGGCGGTCACCGACCTCACCACCAACACCGCGGGAACCAACACGCAAGCGCTCAATCAGTCGCTCGACACGCTGACGGCGACGCTCAACCAGATCGCCCCACAGCTTGGGCCCACCTTTGACGGTGTTACTCGGTTGTCTCGAACTCTCAACGGCCGCAACACGAACCTGGCCGAGCTGTTCAAGAGTGCGGCCGATGTCACTGGGATCCTGTCCGAGCGCAGCCAGCAGGTGAACAAGCTGATTCTCAACTCTGACGATCTTCTGCAGGTCCTGGCGTCGCGCCGGCAGGAGATTGTCGAACTGCTGGCCAACACATCGACGGTGGCCCAACAGTTGTCCGGATTGGTGCACGACAACGAGAGCAAGTTGGCGCCGACGCTGGAGAAGCTGAATTCGGTCAACGCGGTCCTGCAGAAGAACCGCGACAACATCGCCAAGGCCTTGCCCGCACTCGCGAAATACCAAATCACGGTGGGTGAGGCTGTCTCGAACGGGTTCTACTATTCAGCGTTTGTCCCGAACTTGACGATCTTCCAACTTTTCCAGCCGTTCCTCGATTACCTCTGGGGATTCCGCACCTTCGACACGTCCAAGGGTCCCGGCTTCCCATCGCCGGTACCGCGGGCGTTGGTGCCGTTCCCGTACAACGGAGCTCCGCCCTGCCCTGGCTGCACTTTGGGTGGACGCATTGGGGGAGAGCAATGATCCCCCGCAACAGGCTCGCGAGGGCGGGGGCGGTTGCGCTGGTGGGCCTCGTCATCGTGGGGGCAGCATGGACGGTGCGCGAAGTCTTCTTCGCTCCGAAAAGCATCATCGCCTACTTCAGTACGGCCACCTCGATTTACCCGGGCGATGAGGTGCGGGTCTCCGGCGTCAAGGTCGGCACCATCAAGTCCATCCAGCCTGAGGGCACACAGGTCAAGATGACCTTGCACGTCGATCGTGACGTGCCCGTCCCGGCGGACGCCAAGGCGGTGATCGTCGCACAGAACCTGATTGCAGCCCGCTATGTCCAGCTCACTCCGGCCTATCGGACCAGCGGCCCGATCATGGCCGACGGTGCTGTCATACCTGCCGACCGCACCGCGACACCCGTCGAGTGGGACGAGGTGAAGACCCAATTGATGCGGCTGGCAACGGATTTGGGCCCCAACAGTAAGGTGTCGACGCCGTCGGTCGCCCGGTTCATCGATAGCGCCGCCAACGCATTGAACGGAAATGGGGACAAGCTGCGCCAGGCGCTGGCCCAGTTGTCGGGGGTCGGACGGACCCTTGCCAACGGCAGCGGCAACATCGTCGACATCATCAAGAACCTGCAGACCTTCGTTACCGCGTTGCGCGACAGCAACACTCAGATCGTTCAGTTCAACAACCGGCTGGCCACACTCACCAGCGTGGTCAACGACAGCAAGTCTGACCTGGACGCGGCGCTGACCAATCTGTCCACCGCGGTGGGCGAGGTGCAGCGATTCATCGCGGGCACCCGCGACCAGACCAGCGAGCAGATCGCTAGCTTGGCCGACGTCACCCAGACCCTCGTGGACAAGCACATGGCGCTGGAAAACGTTCTGCACGCCGCCCCGAACTCGCTCGCCAACTTCTACAGCGACTACAACCCCAACTCCGGAAGCATCATCGGGGGGTTCGGACTGATGAACTTCGCCAATCCCACCGAGTCGGGGATTATCCTTCCGCTTCCCGTACCGGGCTGTGGCGTGACCGCCGCCATCGAGAACGTCACGGCGACCGAAACCGGCAAACTGTGCTCCCTGTTCCTCGGCGCAGGGCTGCGGGTGCTCAACTTCAACGGCTCGCCGATTCCGATCAACCCGTTCATACAACCGGCGCCCGCTCCGGGAAATGTTGTCTACAGCGAGCCGCGGCTGGCACCCGGCGGCGAAGGTCCCAAGCCCACGACGCCGGACATTCCGCCCGCCGTGTCCGCGTACACCGGTGTGCCGGGCGATCCGATTCCGAATGGCCCGTCCCCGTCGGTACCACTGGGCCGGATACCGGGCGCGGCGATGCCCGAGACGCCACCGCCGACGGTACCGCCGCCTGCTCCCGCTCCGGGCCTGCCAGGCATGCTCTTGCCGGCGGAAGGCCCGCACTCATGACCGCTCTTCGTCGTGTGCTGGCCATTGCCGGCTCTGTGATGCTGTTGTCGACCGGCTGCGCGTTTCACGGCCTGAATTCACTGCCATTGCCCGGTGCGGTGGGACGTGGTCCGGGATCCGACATCTACCACGTCGAGATCACGAATGTCGCTACGCTAGAGTCGAATTCGCCAGTGATGATCGACGACGTCATCGTCGGCAGCGTCGGCCCGATGACCGTGAAGGGGTGGCACGCCGATGTGGAGATTTCGGTAAAGCACGACGTCGTCGTCCCGGCCAACGCGGTGGCCAGCGTCGGGCAGACCAGCCTGCTGGGGTCGATGCATCTCGAGCTCAATCCACCACTCGGCCAACAGCCGAGCGGACGGCTGCACCCGGGCGCCACCATCCCACTGAACCGATCGTCTACCTATCCCTCGACTGAGCAAACGCTGTCCTCACTGGCCGTGCTCGTCAACGGCGGAGGACTGGGACAGATCGGCGAGATCGTCCACAACTTCAACGCCGCGTTGTCCGGGCGTGCAGGCGCCGTTCGCGACTTGCTCATTCGCCTGGACAAGTTCGTGGGCACATTCGACCAACAACGCAACAACATCATTGCGTCCATCCAAGCGCTGAACCGGCTCGCCACCAGCTTCGCCGACCAGCGCGATGTTCTCACCCAGGCGCTGCGCAAGATACCGCCCGCGTTGGAGGTGCTGGACAGGGAGCGGCCGCGTTTAACGACCGCGCTGGACAAATTGCGGGTGTTCAGCAACACCGCCACCGGCGTGGTCAATGACACCGAGGCCGATTTGGTGACAAACCTGAAAAACCTGGAGCCGACAATTGCCGCGCTAGCCAGCGCCGGCCCCGATCTCGACGCCAGCATCGAATATGCGGCGCACTTTCCGTTCCCGCAGAACCTCATCGACCGAGGTGTACGGGGCGACTTCTTCAATCTGTACTTCGACTTTGACCTCACGATCCCCAAGCTCAAGAAGGACATCTTGCTGGGCACCCACTGGGGACAGCTGAACGAAGAGGAGGTAGCCGCGCCCGGCGACCCGTGGTGGTTGAATTACACCCTCGATCCACTGCACGCCGGCGTGAATGCCCCCCCGTTGCCACCCGGTGCGCTGCCACCCGGTCCTCCGCCGCCTGCCGCTCCGCCGCCCGTTGCTCCTGCGCCGTCACCGCTGCAGTTCAGTGGTCCACTCCCTGGACCGGCTGCACCACCGCCGGGTCCGCTCACGGGGCCCATCGCTGCGCAGGCCGGGCTGCTCCCCGGGCCTCCTGCTCCGCCACCAGGGTTCGGTCCCTTGCCCGGGCCGGCGGCCGCGCCACCCGTGGAAGGCGGCCACTAGATGCTGACGCGCTTCGTCCGAATTCAGCTGGCGATCTTCACGATCGTCGGGATCATCGGTGTGATCGCGATGATCCTCTTCTACGTCCAGGTGCCAACTCTGCTCGGTATCGGCCGTATGACGGTCACTCTCGAGCTGCCGGCCACCGGCGGCTTGTACCGATTCGCCAACGTGACCTACCGTGGGGTGCAGGTCGGCAAAGTCACCGCGGTAGGGCTCACCGCCAATGGCGCGAAAGCGACGCTGTCCTTGGGCAGCTCGCCCAAGATCCCGGCGAACCTGCACGCCGCAGTGCGCAGCGTCTCCGCCGTCGGCGAGCAGTACGTGGATCTACAGCCACGAACCGAAGCCGGGCCCTTCCTGCGCGACGGTTCGGTTATCCCCATGCACGACACCACGATTCCGCAAGCGGTCGGGCCCATGCTCGACCAGGTGAGCGCCTTGATCAAAAGCATCCCGCAAGACAAAATCAGCCAATTGCTTGACGAGTCTTTTAAGGCATTCAATGGGGCGGGCTTTGATCTCGGGTCGCTATCCGACTCCACATCGCGAATCTCCGCCGATGCCAACAATGTTGCCGATCGCACCCGTACGCTCACTGAAGACGTTGGGCCGCTGCTGAATTCGCAGGTGCAGACCGCCGATTCGGTTCGGAAATGGGCACGCAGCCTGGCCGGAATCTCCGGCGTGGTGGCGACCGACGATTCCCAGTTCCGCACCCTGTTGCAAAACGGCCCCGAGGCTGCCAACGAAACGTCTCGGCTTCTCGAACAGATCAAACCGACGCTGCCGCTCCTGCTTGCCAACCTCACCACCATCGGCCAGATCGGCGTGACGTACCACCCCTCGCTCCAGCAACTGCTGGTGTTGCTCCCGCCGATCCTCGGAGCCTTTCTGACGTCCGCCGGCAACAACCACCCGAATGGTCTCCCGGTCGGCGACTTCGCGCTCACCGTCGAGGATCCGCCGATCTGCACCGTCGGCTTCATGCCGCAAAGCTCATGGCGATCTCCGGCCGACACGACCGTCATTGACACACCGGACGGGTTGTACTGCAAGCTGCCGCAAGATTCACCGATCGCGGTGCGCGGCGCCCGGAACTACCCGTGCATGGGACATCCGGGAAAGCGCGCTCCCACCGTCGAAATCTGCAACAGCGACAAGCCGTACATGCCGCTCGCCATGAGGCAACACACGCTGGGTCCGTCCCCGCTGGACCCCAACCTGCTCTCGCAGGGCGTGCCGCCTGATGACCGGGTCACCTCGAACAAAAGGATCTTCGGCCCCATCGAGGGAACGCCACTGCCACCGGGCGCCGTTCCGCGAGGAACGCCCGCCGGCCCGCGGGGAGATAACCCGCCTCCGGGCACGCTGGGGGCGGCGGCACCGCCGATGCCGTCGTCGGGCTACATGTCGACGCGGTCGGCGGACCTTCCGCCCATCGCGCCACTCGACGTTCCTGCCCCGGGTGAGGCCCCACCATCGGCGCCCACCGCTGCCGCGCCGCCAGCGGTCCCCGCACCGCCTGCCAGGCCCTCGCCTGCAGCTGTGCCATCACCACCCGGCAAAGTCAACGGCGTTGGGCCGCAGGCAGCGCCAAGCTCATTCGGCGGACAGACTGCAAAGCCAGTGCCGTCGGTCGCGACTGCGAACTACGATCCGGCTACCGGTCGGTACATGGCACCGGACGGAAAGCTTTACCAGCAGTCAGATCTCGTGACATCGAATGCCCCCAAGAAGTGGCAGGACATGTTACCGGACTGAGTCCGGGGTCCGGCCGGTCAGCTCAATTTGTCCATCCGGAACGGTAGCTCGATCTCAAGCCACTTGTTTTGCCCGCATGCGCCGCTGGGGCCGACTGTCGTGTCTTTGCCGGTCAACAGCGGCGACCCGGTTAGCGGTTGACCGGTCGCGGCATCCGTCGCATAAAACCAGTACGTTTGTTTGCCTGTGTATGCGGTGCCATCTGCGCACCGCTCCCAGTTCGGCACCTCGTGCCTGACGTACCAGGCCGTCCCATCAGTCATGGTGATCGGCGCGGTCCATCCCTGGTCGCTGGTGACCGTGCCGGTGCAGTCCTCCATGGTGGTGCAGGTCGTGCTGATCTTCCACTTCGCACTGACTTCCTGCTGGGTGTTGTACTGCTGGTTGATCTTGGCCCAACCGCCGATGGAGTCCGCCTGATAGGTCCCGTTGATCGCGATGTCTGCCGGCGTTTTTGCGCGGGCCTGGGGGGCTGGTAGAGCCGGCGTCGAGACGGCAAATGCGCTGCAGGCCAACAGTATTGCGCTGGCGGCCATTTCTTTTGAACGCATCGCACGCTCCTTGACACTTGTTGACCCGACTCCGCCGGTTCGAATTTCCGGCGCCGGTAGCGGCGTTCTCGACAAATGAGAATAACACCGGCGGCGATGCCCGGTTGGCGGTTCACGCGAAAGTCAGATTGCTTATCCGACTGGATCAAGCTTCGAGATCAGCCAGGAGCCGTTGACCTTTGCCAGCGTCACGCGGACGATGGTCGGGGTCTTCAACGGATCTTTCTTCTCCGCGCTCGTGGTGGTCTCGTCGATGTAGACCAGCACGACTGCCGACTGGGGGTGCAGCTGGGACACGGCGGCTCGAATGACTACGGCCTTCTGGGTGAGGTGCTTCTGCCGCACCGCTGGGCCGACGACCTCACTTGTGAACTTGTTGTAGTAGTCCAGGAAGTCCCCGGTGAGGTGTGGCGTCGCATTGGCGACGTCACGGTCCAGGGTGTCGGAGGAGTACGACAGCAGTGCCACGGCACCGTCGGACGCTGCTCGGACCGCCTGGTCGGCAGCGGCGTCATCAATCTGGCGATCCGGACGATACTGAAAAAAGAAAAGACCCGCGGCCAGCCCCGCAGAGGCAACGACCAACGCGATCAAAAGAATTGGGCGCCAGTTCGCCAAGCACCGGCCGGCCAGGTTGCTGACGACGACCATGCCGGGCGGACGCGACGTGTCGGCCGGTGTAGCCTCGGCGGCCTCATCAAGTTCTTCTTCAGCCGTCATTGGACGAAATCGAGTTTCGATATTTTGGGCTGACCACCATCCCGATCAATGTCGACGCTGAGCCGCCAGAAGACCGGTGGCCGTTTCGATTTGTCGGGATTGGTGGTGTCAGATTCCGCGACCACCAGCACGACTGCCGAATCGGCGTTCATCGACTCCACAGCGACGTCCCGCGCCGTCGCCTTTGTGGTGACCTTGGCCTTCTGCGCATCTTCGATGAGGTACGTCGACGTCACCCGCATTTGGCTCTGCAATGCGCCGGTCGTGTTGTCGATGACGCGTTGGACGTTCTCCCGAGCATGGTCGGGGTCGATCGACAACATCATCTCGACGCCACGCCGGGCGACGGCCTCGAATTCGGCGGCGCGCTTCTGCTCACGCGTGAGTGAGATGTGCTGCCACACCATAAGACCGCTCGCGATGAGCGAGGCGCAGATGAGCACGACCGCCGCGCTGAGGCCCACCGTCGCCGGCTGGGGACGACGAACCCGCGACCGCGCCGAATCAAGCCAACGCCTCAGCCGCCGAGGCTCATCGGTGTGGTCGGCCGCGACGGTCGGGGCGTCGGTGTCCTGCCCATCGTCGACCGTGTCGGCCTCACCGTCGGTGTCCGCCTCGGCCTGTCGACGCAATTCTGCCGCGCGAGCGCGGGCCTCCTCGGCGCGGGATTCCGCCCGGGAAACGGCGTGTTCTGCTTCTGCCAGCGAGATGGGCGGACCGGCCTCGACCGCCGCCCCATCGTCGTCGCTTAGTTCAGCGTCGCGCACGAGGGATCAGCGTCGGCGCGTCCACACCGTCGCCCTCTGATAGCTTCCAAACACGCACGGAGAACAACATTATCACCGGCGATTATCGCGCCTGGCTGCGCAAAGCGACGCGCTCCGAGGAGCGTCCATGCTGTTGAAGCCTGATCTTCTCCGAACAGGAGAATTTTCTTACCGCCTATGCAAAACTATCGCGGTGCGATTCATCGTGGCAGCGGTTGCCGCGCTGATTGGAATCGGCGTGGTGATGCCGCCGACTGCTGCCGCCGGTCCGACGGTCTGCGACTATCCAGACTGCACCCCAGGGATCGCTCCCCACATGACGCTCGGGGCGCCATGCGACAACACCACGTATTACGCATTCGGCGTCTCAGATAGTTATGTGCCTGCCACGCAACCTGGCCGGCTCATGTTCTGCGGCTCACCCCGCAGATATCAGCCACGATGGTTCCGCTCGCCTCCGATGGCGGGAATCAAGGACGAGAACACCGATTGCACGCCGTTCCTGAACTACGTTGCACAGGCGCCCGACGGGCTGTTCCTGATCTGCATTGCGCAGAAGGGCCACACCTTTTGGACGCGTGCCGACACTTAAGCGTCGCGTTCGCCGACCATTGTGCGGCACCGAATTTTTGCTCCAGATCGGCTATTTCGGCTGCAGTGTCTAATGGGCCGGCGCCAGGGCGGGCCGCGGCGTGAACGTGAGGTGCAATTCGCTGAGCCCTCGCAGGATAAAGGTCGGCTCGAACGTGTAGCGCCGATCGTCGGCCGGCCCGTGCTGGGTTTCACTGATGGCGATGTCGGACATCCGGTCCAGGATCCGCTCGATCGACACCCTGCCTTCGACGCGAGCCAGCGGACCGCCGGGGCACGAATGCACGCCGCGAGCGAACGCCATGTGTTCGCGGACGTTCTTGCGGTCGACGCGGAACTCATGCGGGTCCTCAAACCGGCGCGGATCGCGATTGGCCGCGCCGGGCAACACCATCACGATTGTGCCGACGGGGATGTCGACACCACCGACGGTCGTGGACCTGCGTGCCAGCCGGCAGTCACTTTTGACTGGGCTCTCCATCCGCAGTGACTCCTCGATGAAGGCCGGAATCAGGCTGCGGTCCTCGCGCAGTCTTTCCTGGACGTCGGGCCGGTCGCCGAGCACCTGCAGGGCGGCCGAGAGCAGCTTGGCGGTGGTCTCCTGGCCGGCCGCGAACAGGAAGGTGGCCGAGTGGACCACCTCGATGACGTCGGGCGTGGACCCGTCGGGGTACTTCGCCGTCGCGAGCGCGGTCAGAACATCGGCGCGGGGCTCACGTCGACGGTCTTCGATGTAGGAGCTGAACTTGTCGTCGAGCCACACCAGCGGGTTGATGCCCACCGTCTCGTGGTCGAGCGCCCCCACCCGCGCGCCAGGACGGTCGGCGCCAAGCACCGAGCGGAACTCTTTGTGGTCTTCCTCCGGGACACCGAGCAGGTCGGCGATCACCAAAGTTGCGAAGGGCTTGGAGTATTCGGCGATGAACTCACACTCTCCGCTGCCTAGGAACTCCTCGAGCTGGCGGTCGGCAAGCCGCCACATGAACTCTTCGTTCTCTTTCAACCGGCTCGGTGTCAGCAACCGGCTCAGGATCGACCGTGCCCGAGTGTGTTCCGGCGGATCCATCGTGACCATGTGCTCGAACATCGGAAACTGACTGCGGTGGGCGTCGATCTGGGCGCTGAGGTCGTCACCATCAGGTTCGAATGGCAGCGGCGGGAACGGGCCCCCGAGCGCGACGATGTTGGAGAACGTGTCCGGGTCCTTGTAGACCGCGGTGGCCTCGTCGTACCCGGTGACCGCGACGACGTTGTAGTGCGGGAGTCGCAGCACCGGGTTCCGGCTGCGCAGGTAGTCGAAATACGGGTGCGGATCGGGAACAAGAGACGGGTCGGTGAAGAAGTCGATCGAATCGTAGTTGCTCATGCGCGCCTCCCGATGCTGGTTTAACCCGCGGTGTCAGGGCAGCGAGACGTCACGCCGCCCGGATACAGGATCGACAAAAATGCTGAGCACCTGCTTAGCATGGCGCTAATGTCGTGGTCAAGGCGGGAGCATGGGTCGACGTTACGATCGGCGTGTTCAGTAAGGACTCGACGGGAGTGTGGAGCCAGGCCATGACTTCGGCGCGCAGGATTGGAGCACCGGACGCCAAGAACCGCGGCGTCCTGCTCGACGCTGCCGAACACTTGATGCTCGAAGAAGGCTATGCCGCAGTCACTTCCCGGCGGGTTGCGGAAAAGGCGGCGCTCAAACCCCAGTTGGTTCACTACTACTTCCGCACCATGGACGACTTGTTCTTGGCGGCGTTTCGGCGGCGCGCCGAAAAAGGTCTCGAGGTGCAAGCCCAAATGCTGCAGGCGCGTCAACCATTGTGGGCGCTGTGGCGGTTCAGCACCGATCCCGCGGCCACCGCGATCACCATGGAGTTCATCGCGCTGGCCAACCACCGCAAAGCGCTGAAGGCCGAGATCGCCTACTACGCGGAGCGTTTTCGCGAAGAGCAACGCAAAGCGCTGACGACGATTCTCGATCGCTACGGCGTCGACCCGGCGAAGTTCCCCCCGCTGGTGTGGTCGGTGCTGATGACCAGTGTGTCCCGAGTTCTGGTGATCGAGCAGGCGCTTGACATGTCCGCCGGCCACAGCGAAACGATCGAGATCGTCGAGAGCTATCTCCGCCATCTGGAAGGCGATCCGGGAACCTGATCGCGTCACCACAGACGAAGCGAACAGAGCGCGCCCTTCGCCCCATCCTTCGAGGCCTTGACGACCCCGTCGACGATAAGCGCACAGTGGAAGTTCGGTGTGCCCGGTTCGGTACCGGTGCTGACAGAGACCATGGCGTATTGATCGGGATTCGACAGCATCACCGTGGGTGAGACCCACGGGTGACCCGGCGCGATATCGGCCTGGACGTTGGGAGTGAACTGGTACGGGTTGTGGCTGTAGTCGGAGAACTTCGTCGGGTCCTGGTCCAGGTAGTAGATGTCGGCATAGATTGGGCTGGCTGCCGTGACGACGTACCTGACCTCATGCATGACGGGGTCATCCGCTCGAGCGGGTGCGGCGATCAGCGAGATGCAGCTGACTGCCGACAGCGCCCCCAGAGCAAGACCTGTCGTGGCTTTACCGATGGTTTTCATGCGCGCCTCCGGCCGCCCGTTTGCCGATGGACGATATTCGCGTTCTCCTCTACGGAGAACAACAAAGACACCGTCCTTGCCAAGCACCTTAACGTTTGCCGGTCCGGCCCCTCAGCCAATGCGCGATATTGCTGTCGATCTGGTCTTCCGCTTTGGGGAACTCGGGTTGTGGACCCGACGAAACCCTCGGGTGGGTGCCGGCGTGCGGGCTGGACGCCGGGACGCGGACGAGGTTTCCGCTGCGTGCGGGCATTGCGGTAACCTCGGCGTGAGAATAATATTCTCACAAATTGCGAAGGAGGATTTCATGGGTCAGTTGTCGCACCGGGAGGACGTCCCGTTTCCGATCTTTGACGCGGATAACCATCTCTATGAGCCACCGGAGGCGCTGACCAAGTTCCTGCCCAAGGAGTACAAGGACTACGTCCAGTACGTGCAGATCAACGGGCGGACCAAGATCGCGATCCGCGGCCAGATCAGCAACTACATTCCCAACCCGACCTTCGAGGTTGTCGCCCGGCCCGGTGCCTGGGAGGAGTACTTCAAGTTCGGCAACCCGGAGGGCAAGACCAAGCGCGAGTTGTTCGGTGAGCCGATGCGCGCGATCCCGGCGTTCTTCGAGCCCGGCCCGCGCCTGGAGGAGATGGACAAACTGGGTCTGGACCGCACCCTGATGTTCCCGACGCTGGCCAGCCTGCTCGAGGAGCGGCTGCGCGACGATCCGGTCGCCATCCACGTCCTGGTCCATGCGCTGAACGAGTGGCTCGATGAGGTCTGGGGCTTCAACTACCAGAACCGCATCTTCACCACCCCGGTCATCACCCTGCCGATCGTGGAGAAGGCGATCGAGGAGTTGGAGTGGGCGGTCAAACGTGGCGCGCGTTGCATCCTGGTCCGCCCGGCACCGGTGCCCGGATTTCGCGGTCCGCGGTCGTTCGCGGTGCCCGAGTTTGACCCGTTCTGGGAGCGGGTCGTCGAGCACGACGTGCTGGTCGGCATGCACTCCAGCGACAGCGGCTACTCGCGGTACACCTCCGAGTGGGACGGTGCCGACCAGGAGATGCTGCCGTTCCAGACCAACGCGATGGGCATCCTTAACGAGTGGCGGCCGATCCAGGACTCGGTGGGGTCATGGGTGATCCACGGCGCGCTCTACCGCCATCCCAAGCTGAAGGTCGCGATCGTCGAGGCCGGTTCGAAGTGGATGACCCCGTTGCTCGACGGCTTGGCCGAGGTATTCCGAAAGGCCCCAGAGGCTTTCCCGAGCGACCCCGTCGAGATGGTCAAGAACCGGATCCATGTCAGCCCGTTCTTCGAGGACGGTATCGACGATCTGGTCAACCTCGTCGGCGTGGATCAGGTGCTCTATGGCTCGGACTGGCCGCACCCGGAAGGGCTGGCGGAGCCGACCTTCTACGTCAACGCGCTGTCGCACCTGTCCGTCGACGACCAGGCAAAGATCATGGGCGGAAACCTGTCTCGTCTCGTTACGGTGTGACGTCGAGTCAAACCGGGCCGGCCAATCGAAGGTGGGAGACCATCCCCGAGATGGTCTTGAGCGCGGCGGACCGCTTCGGCGACGCAGAAGCAATCGTCGACGGTCAGCTGCGCTACACCTTTCGCGATGTTGTCGATCGGATTCGTTGCGCTGCAGGTGCCTTCGCGGACTTTGGCGTCGGGAAAGCTGACCGCGTCGCGCTATGGGCACCAAATTCGGCGGAATGGATCATCGCGGCGTTCGGACTGCTCACCGCCGGGGGTGTATTGGTGCCGGTGAACACGCGATTCAAGCCGGAGGAAGCAGGCGACATCATCACCCGCAGTGCCGCCAAAGCCGTCCTCGTCCACAAGGGCTTCCTCGGGCAGGATTTCACCGCCCCGGCCGGCACACCGGTGATCGACCTGAAGTCCGACTTCCTTTCCCGCGGTGAGCCGTTCGAGCGGCCGGTCAGCGGAGCCGATGTCGCCGACATCATCTTCACCTCCGGCACCACCGGGCGCCCGAAGGGCGCGATGATGAATCACCGCCAAACGCTGCGGATGTACCAGGAATGGGCCACGCTGGCCGATCTGCGTGAGGGTGACCGTTACTTACAGATCAACCCGTACTTTCACACCTTCGGTCTGAAAGCGGGCCTGATCGCCTCATTTCTGCGTGGCGCGACCATGCTGCCACTGGCGGTTTTCGACGTTGATACTGTGGTGAATCTCATTGATCGCGAACACATCACGATGCTGCCTGGCCCGCCGACCATGTATCACTCGTTGCTGACGGTTCCCGACAGGGCCAAGTTGTCGACGTTGCGGGCCGGTGTGACCGGTGCTGCCGACATCCCGGTCGAACTGATTCGTCGCATCCACAGCGAGCTGCCCTTCACCAGCTTGATGACCGGCTATGGCCTCACCGAAGCCGGCAACGTGACACTGTCGCGGCCCGGCGACTCGTTCGAGGACGTGGCCACCACCGCAGGCCTGCCATGCGAGGACGTCGAGGTGCGGATCGCCGACGACGGCGAGGTACTGGTCCGGGGATACGGGGTCATGCAGGGCTACTTCGACGACCCGGTGGCCACCGCCAACGCGATCGACGACGACGGCTGGCTGCACACCGGAGATTTGGGGAAGTTCGATGATGCCGGTCGGCTGAGGATCGACGGGCGTAAAAAGGATATGTTCATCGTTGGCGGCTTCAACGCTTACCCTGCTGAGATCGAGGGCTTCATGCTGGAACACCCCGCAGTCGCTCAGGTCGCGGTGGTCGGTGTGCCCGACGAGCGGCTCGGGCAGGTGGGTAAGGCATTCGTGGTGCTGACTCACGATGCCAACGGGGCAGTGTCTGAAGCAGATCTGATGTCGTGGTGTCGTGAGCGAATGGCCGGATTCAAAGCCCCGCGATATGTCGAGTTCCTCGGTGAGCTCCCGCTGAACGCCACCGGGAAGGTGATGAAGGACCAGCTTCGGTGAGCCCGGCAGACCCGCGTTCGCATTCCATGGTGATCGCCTCGGACTACCGCGTGCCAGACCCGGAGCGGGTGTGGCCGCTGCTGCAACGCCGCCGATCGGCACTCGCCGCCATCGGCGCGCACCACGTGCTGGTCTACATATCGACACATGACTACGGTCGTGTTCTGGTGACGATCGGTGTGCGCAGCCGGGAGCCGATTGTGGAACTTCTGCGCTCGCGGGTGTTCTTCGACTGGTTCGACGAGGTCGGCGTCGAAGACATCCCGGCCGTGTTCGCGGGAGAGATCGTCGAACGGTTCGAGGCCGTCGCCCCGTCGGCTCGCGCGGCGCCCGGCATCGTGGTCGCTGCGATCTCATCGGTCGACGATGTGACCACGCTGACCGCCGAGATCCGCTCTGCCCTGCCTAGATTCGAAGCGGCGGGCATCCGGGAAACCCGAGTGTTCCAGGCCTTTGATGACGGTCACGAAGTGATGATCCTGCAGGAACTCGACGACGAGGACCGCGCGCGGCGCTGGATCGAGCATCCGGACACCGCGGCCCCGTGGATAGCCGGGGCAGGAGTGGGTGCTTATCCACCGGTGTTCGTCGGCAAGCTCTTCGACATCATGCGGATCGACGAGTGAACGGACCGCTCGGTGTTCGTCTGCCTGTGTAACGGAATCACCAACCAGGCAGTGGCTGAGGCCATCGCCAACGGGGCGTCGACGACCAACCAGATCGCGGCGGCATGCGGGGCGGGCGCCGAGTGCGGCCGCTGTCGGCGCACGCTGCGCGTATTGCTCGGCACATCCGGCGGGGACCGCCGCGGCGCGCGCACGTGAGCCGACGCCGACTTACCGCCGCGGGCTGCCGTCCGCAGATGTGGGCCGGACCAGATCGGTCAACAAGTCGGGGATGTCGAGGCGCGG
>CAWIAC010000039.1:0-43710 GCA_963833935.1 uncultured Actinomycetota bacterium
TGTTAAACGGGGTTGAATGCGCAATGTCCTAACTTTGTCCTACCGCGCTTGCCGAGAACACCGCCGACGCGGCGGTCAGGCGGTCGTCGGTGACCCGCCCGTAGACCGCCTGTGTCATGCGTTCGGTGTGGCCATGCCAGGCAGCGACCACATCGGCGGCGATACCCGCCGCGCGCATCCGCGAGATATTCGAGTGCCGCAGCTTGCCGAGCGTGATTGCCTTGAGCCCTGCCGCCTTGCGCTGAGCGGTGAACTCGCGGGAGTATTCGCGAACCGGTAACCAAGTGCCGTCGACCCGCGAAAGCAACAGGTCATCGTCGGCGAGAGGTCGGCCCACCGCCAGGCGCTCACGTAGGTGGGCCGTGCGCATCGCCTTTAGCATCGCCAGTTCGCGGGGCGGCAACGGCAGATCGCGGGCGCTGCGTTCAGTCTTGGTCGCCACGATGGTGTCGCGGCCGTTCACATCAACACGGGCCTGACGGATGCGCAACGTGCCGGTCTCTAGTGCGACGTCTGACCAGCGCAGCCCGCCGACCTCCTCGCGGCGAAGGCCGAGCAGGGTGAGCCCGAAGCACCCGCCGAGGCGATGAGCCGCGACGTGATCGAGGAACGTGCTCATCTGCTCGGGGGTCCAGATGTCATCGGCTGCGGTGGCGGTGATTGCCTTCTGTTCGGGTGATTCGAGATCGGCCGAGGGGTCATAGGTCAGCCAGCGCATCTTGCGCGCGTGCGCCAGGACCGACTTGAGTCGGACGATCGCGCGGCGCTTGGTGGCCGGCGCTAGCGTCGCACCACCCTTGCCGGTCAGTTTGGCCGACCAGTCCGCCAGCGTGGCGGGGGTGAGCTTCTGCACCGGCACCGCACCGAACGCTCTGCGTGCGTAGGCCAGTGACTCGCGGTCAGCGCGAACGGTATTCGGGCCGAGGGACGGGTCGGCCTCGCGCAGCGTCATCCAATGGTCGGCGACCTCATCGAACGTGCGCGTGGACTTCGGCGCCCATGTGGCGGTGCTCCACTGCTGACGTTGCTCGGTCACCCAGTCCTGCGCGGTCTTCTTGGTGGCGAATACCTTGGTTGGCCGGACCTGTCGGCCGGTCACCGGATCGGTGCCAAGAGTGGGCCGGGCGCGCCATCCTTTACCGTTGGGCAGCTTCTTGATTGAGCTGTCGGTGCGCTCGCCGCGTTTCCTGGGGTGCTCGGCCAGTGCGGTGTCGATACTCATCGGCCGGTCTCCTCGGTGGTCGTGATCCAGTCGCGGTGAAGGTGGCCACGTCGCTTGGCCTCGGCGATGCATCTATTTGGAACTCCCTGGTACGCAGAGCCTTTCACGATGCTAGGTCACGAAGGCCTGCGGTCACCACGTAGACGCGGCCGCCGAGCCGGCGGACTGGCAGGTCGCCGGAGGCCGCCAGTCGATAGGCCGCCGCCCGGCTGATCCCGAGCAGCTGTCGCGGCCCGTGGCACTGCGAGCAGAAGGGGCAGATCGTTGAACACGTTGTCTTCCATTTTCATCACCACCCTCCGAGGGAGCGTGTTGGGATGAGGGTGCCGGATAGCGTCAGCGCTCTATAAGATTGTCTGAGCCCGGTCGGCTTCGCGCTTCGGAGGGCCGTTGATCGCCTCGGTCTCGCCAAGGCTCCCACCACCACTGTAATTCTCTGCGGTGACGCTTCATGCAATACTTTCGCGCCCCGCTTCGTGGGTTCGCTCGGACGACGCCTTCGCGCGCTTCAATGCGGTCGCGCAAACCGGCCGGCCAGCCCGGCGCACTCAAGCACCCCGCCCATCCCAACCTCTCTGCAATCCACAATCTCAACTCCTTCCATAACATCCCAAATACACTGTCCCCGTTACACTTACACTCACCCTTATCACTGCGTCCCACTCCCTATCACCGCCCCAAGATACTGCATGGCACATTGGCACAAGGGTGCAATACTAGGTTTCGGGCGCGCTGATCGCGCCCGAAACCTAGTCCGCCGCAGGCGGTGTCGTTGTCCCAGGTCGTGAGGTGGTCGCAAGTGTTGACGATTTCTCGGTTGTCGCGGTGGAGTGTGAACTATTACAACGACACCGCGAACCGTGCTGAGGCGGCGGCGATGGATCGCCAGGCCGCCGGCGGTGGGCTGGGTGAGTACTACTCCGAGCGCGATACCCGGGTGCCGACCTGGATGGTGGCCGGCGACAAGAGCGCGGTCGGCGAGCTGGTGGGTTTGGACGGTGCGGCCCTGGATGGCGGGTTTGCTGACACCGAGGTTGCCGGGCGGTGGCTCGATGATGGGATCGCCCCGAACGGTGCCGCCGGGGCGGGCGTTCGTCAAGGAGTCGGTGCACGGTTTCGACCTGACGTTCGCTGCGCCGAAAAGTGTGTCGCTGCTGCGGGCACTCGAGCGTCGATGTCAGCGAGAAAGCGGTCCTGGCCGCGCATCAGAGGGGCATCGAGGCCGCGATGACCTACCTGCATGACCATGCCGGCTACACCCGGGTGCACAACCCGGTCACCGGCATACAAGGATCTGCAGCGCCTGCCTGGTCTGGTGGGGATCGCCTACCAGCATGAAACGTCGCGGTGCGGGGACCCGCACCTGCACACCCACGTCTTGGTGCCCAATCGCCAGGCCCGCGCGGACGGCACGCTGGTGTCGATCGACTCGAAATCGCTGTATCACGAGGCCCGCGCGGCCGGCATCGTCTACCAGGCTGTCGTGCGTACACGAGCTGTGGGCCGAGATCGGCGCGGAGTGGGTGGTCGACGAGCGCTCCGGGATGGGCGAGATCGCCGGCATCACCAAGCGCTGCAGTGCAGGCGTGGTCGCAGCGCTCCAGTCAGCTGCGGGACTGGGCGCGCGAGCAACCTTGTTGTTGACGGGGAGGCGAGCGCGCAGCAGCTCGCGACCGCGCAGAAAGCGACGCGTCCGAAAAAGGCGGAATCGGTCTCGTGGGCTGAGCTCACAGCGCAGTGGCGCGCCGATGCGCGCGGGTTGGAGATTGACCGCGCCGCGCACACCGCGGCGCGCGCGGCGCGGGAAGACTGCGCGCGCAAGAGCGCGGTACGCGGGCGGAGCGGCTCGCGCGCGGCGCCGCGCGGATCGGCAAGAGCGCGTGCACCCGCGCGGACCTCGTCGAGCTGGTCGGCGCGCAGATCCCGGTCGATGCGGCCGGTGACCCGCGGGCGCTGATTGAGCAGGTCGTCGACACGGTCGCCGTGCCCGTGAGCGCGCCGCGCGCAGCGCATCACCGCGAAGGCCACGCAGCGCTACACGGTGCAGGCGGTGATCGCCGAAGAGAAACGCATCTTCGCGATGGTCGATGAGACCGAGCACCCGCGCGCGCCTCGATGTGCGCGCCGAGGACCTGGACGGCCTATCCGCGGATCAGGCGCGCGCCATCTGCGCGATCGCGGCGTCGCCGTATCTGGTGCAACCTTTGCAAGCCCCGGCCGGCGCCGGTAAGACGCACTCACTGCAAGCGCTGCGCGCCGCCGCGCACCGCGCCAACAAAAACGTTCTGGTGATCGCGCCCACCGGAAGGGCTGTTGATCGAGGCGATGCGCGACGGGGCCGGCGACCGCGGCGAAACCGTCGCCAAAGCGCTTCACCTCATCGAGGAAAACAAGCTGCACATCGACCGCTCCACCGTCATCGTCGCCGACGAAGCCTCCATGGTGGGCACCCAAGACCTCAAAACGCTCCTCGAGGTGAGCACCGCGGCTCGGGCCAAACTCGTGCTGGTCGGTGACGCCCACCAGCTGGCCCCGGTCAAGGCGCGCGGCGGCATGTTCGAGCAGCTCTGCGACGAGCTGCCCTGGACCCAGCGGCTCTCCGAGGTGTGGCGGATGCGCGATTCCGACGAACGTCACGCCTCCCTTGGGCTGCGCAGCGGCCGCGGCAACCGGCTACGTAAAGCGGTCGGCTGGTACCGCAACCACGACCGGCTGCACACCGGCGATGCGGTCGCGATGGCCGCCGACGCCACCACCGCCTACATCACGCGCCCGCCGCGACGGCAAGGACGCCGCGATCATCTGCGACCGCTGGGAGATCACCGACGCGATCAACGAGAAACTGCACCACCACTACCGCGGCGACCCGACGCGCCCACCGTGGCCGCTGCGCGCGATCATCAGGTGGGCGCCGGTGACATCATCGTGAGCCGCCACAACGACGCCACCATCACCGTCGCGCCCGGACCCGAACATCGGCGCGGGGACCGCATCGACCAGGTCCGCAACGGCAACCGCTGGCGGGTCGCCTTCGTCGACGCCGACGGCCGGGCAGATCGCCGCCGAGCGGCTCACCGACAACGCCCGCGTCATCTTCGAGGGCGACTACCGCCGCGAGCACGTCACCCTGGGCTACGCCACCACCGTGCACGCCGCCCAGGGCATGACCGTCGGCGACGACCGCACCCCCGGCGTGTGCTGGACCGTGTTGTCAGACCGTGCGTCTCGCGCGATGGCCTACGTCGGGATGACCCGCGCCCGCGACGAAAACCACCTGGCCATCTACCCCGCCGTCACCAACGAAGCCGACCGGGCTGAGGATGGGCACCAGATGCGGCGCGGCACCAAACACGACGCCGCCGCCGCACTGCACACCATCGCCACCGCCAACGACGACCGGCCGCGCACCATGATCGCCGAAGCCGCCCACGCCGACCGCGCACTGCTTCCCACCGCCATCGCCGGCACTACTCGACGACCACGACGAACGCCGCGCCGCCCGCGCCCACGCCTGGCAGCGCCACACCGCCGCAGAAAACGCCCGCGAAGCCGCCTACCAGCGATTCGCCGAAACCAGCCAGCAGGCCGCACAACGCCGGACCGCAGCCAGGGGCCAGGACCAGGGCTACGGCCTGGAACTCTAGAACCGGTGGACGGGCACCGGCGTCTGGGGCGACACCATCCTGGATAACGTTTAGATCTGTTGCAGCTACAAAGACTCTCCGCCGCCGGCGCGGGCGCTTCGCCAGGTGGCTTGCGGTTAAGGGATGTGCAGGTCGGTCAGGCGGGCGACGCGTTCCAGGTGCCCGTAGAAGGTGTCGCCGTCAGGCCAGTCGAAGCGGACCTGGCTTTCGGACAGGATCAGTGGGTCACCCTCGAGTAGTGCGCCGTTGATGTTGTGGTTGGGGTCGGCGATGGTGATGGTCACGGTGTGCAGGATGCGACCGCTCGCCTGGAGGTGTTCGCCGTTGGGGCGGGTGAAGGAGAGTTCGAGGTCTTTGGGATTGCCGCGGGTGTCGGTGATGCCGGTGAGTTCGATGCCGCCGTTGATGATTTCGAAGGCGCCGTCGACGGTGTAGGCGGCCGAGGAGATCTCGAGTTCGCCAGCGCGATCCCAGACTTTAAGCCCTTGGAAGCCGCGGCCGGTGGCGGGGCTGACGATGCCCCAGAACCGGTCGCCGCCAAGCTTGCTGAAGTCGCGGGGGCCGGTGCTGTGGTCTCGGAAGCCGTAGCCATCGATCTCGTACGTTTTACCGGCGACGGTGATGGTGCCGGTGGCGCGGGTGTTCTGCTCGTGGTGCATGCCTGACCATTCGGTGTGCGGGATCTGGCCCGCCTGAAACATGTCCCAAATGGGGCCGGCCGCAACGAAGTCGATGTCGATACGCAGCGGCACCGCGAGTCCGGCGCCGACGGGTTGGCTGCCGGTGCGCTCGCTGGTGGTGCGTTCGCCGGCGCCGTCGTAGCGCAGTCGCCAACGGCGCAGCGGTGTTTCGGTGGTGATGGAGAAGGGGCCGATGTGCAGCTGAGGTGGGCCAGGGCGGTCCCAGATCCGTTCCACGACCAGTTCGCCGCCGGGTAGGTAGACGATGAGCTGGGCGTAGAACAGCCCGGGATCGGCCGCGTCGGCGCCGGTGTGGACGAAGAGCCCGGTCTCGGTGGTGGGTGACCAGGTGCTGAAGAAGAAGGTTTCGTTCCACAGCGGTATGTCGGTTCGCGGCCCCTGAAACGAGTCCAACTCGGGAGAGACCTCGAAGGGGTTGTCGCCGTGCAGCACTCGGTGGATGGTGGGGTGCATCGCGGCTCCTCTGCGGTCGCGCGAGACCTGCGCTAAGTGGACTGCTACTTGTTAGCACATGTGTACTAGAAAGTACAGCGGGCGTTTTTGCACGATTCGTGCGTAGCCTTATCGCGATGACCGATACGGCTGCGCGCAAAGACAAGCCGCGGATGGGACGCCCGCCGGCGACGAGTCGCGAGGAGATCGCGCAGGCCGCGCTGGGGCTGGCGTCCCAGGAGGGGCTCGAGGCCGTGACCATCCGCCGCCTTGCCGACGCGATGGGTCGGGCCCCGATGACGTTGTACAACTACGCGCGAACCAAGGACGAGATCGTCGACTTGATGGTCGCGGTGGGAATTGAAAGCTTCGTCTTCGAGCCCGACCGTGACGAGCCGTGGCGTGATCAGATGCAAGCCGGGCTGATGCGGCTCTATGAGACCTTCCGTGCCCACCCGGTGATCGTCGAGCTGCTCGTGGCCCCGCGCGCGATGACCGGTCCGGCGCTCGACACGGTGCGGGAGCGGCTGTTATCGGTGATGGCCCGGTCGGGCATGCCACGCCAGCGCGCGGTGGACATCTTCAACACCTTGGGCGCCTACCTGATCGGCGTGGCGGCAGTGGAGATCGGCCGGGCGCGACGTGCCGACGAGCTGCGCACCCATCTCGAGACCCTGCCCGAGGGGCAGTTCCCCGAGGTGGCGGGCAGCCCCGGAGTCTGGGCGCATGCGATCCCACCGGAGATGGTCGAGAACGGCTTACGTCACCTGCTCAACGGCCTGACCGCCGACACCTGAGTCCCGCGCGTTGCGGGTGCGCTCGCCGTGCTTGACTTTACGTACGGCTGTGCTAATAATAGCGCCGCGGCCTTCAGCAGAACTCAACCGTTTCGAAAGTGCCGCAACGGCCGATGCTTTCGCGCAGACGCCGGTTTGTTCTTCGTGCAGAGAGGCAGTGATGAACACAGAGTGCGCCCCGGCGCCGGCGCGCGATGCGTGTGCGGTCGCCCGCCAAGCCACCACTGAGGTGCCGTCATGACTCACCCGTTGGAAACGTCGCTGGTGGTGTGGGGTGACCGCAACGCGCCTGCGTCGGCGGTCGGCCAGATGGTCAAGGCGATCGAGGCCAGTGGTGCTGTGGACCGGCTGGCGCTCTCTGATCAGCTGTTGAACTTCTTCCCGCGGCCGTTGTGGACCCCGGATGTGATGCCGATGGCGGCGGTACTGCCGGATCCGGACTCGATTCAAGAGGCGTGGACGACGGCGGGCTACATCTTGGCGTCGGCGCCGAGCATGGGCTTCACGCTGTTGTCGGATTCGATCCGTCGTGGCCCGGCCGAGTTCGTGCAGGCGATGTTGACGTTGGCAAACATGACCGAAGGCCGGGCGATGTTCCAGATCGGCGCCGGCGAGGTCAAAAACATCACCCCCTACGGGTACAAGCGCCAAGGACTGGGGCGCATGGAGGATCTGTTCCGGTTCTTCAACGCGGTCTGGGACAGCGAAGGCAAGCCGTTCGACTTCGAGGGCAACCACTGGTCGATGAAGAACGCGACGCTGGGCGGGGCCCGGCCGCATCGTCCGGAGATCTGGGGACTGGGCGAGGGCCCGAAACTTCTCGACAACGTGACCAGCTACGCCGACGGGATCAGCTCGGTGATGCCGGTCAAATACCCGACGGCGGACAAAGCTCTCGCGCGTCGGGACAAGGCTCGCGATCTGCTGGTGCAGAAGGGCCGCGACCCCGACAAGTTCCGGTTCGGGATGCTGGCCGCCACGCTGATCCACCCCGACGAGAACGTGATCGACCGAGCACTGGACAACCGCGCGGTCAAATGGTTCTCGGCGATGTCGGGCCGTATCACCAAGCAGGACTGGGAGGATGCCGGACTGCGCTCGCCGATGCCGGATGACTGGAACTACTACGCGCAGATGAAGCCGTACTCCCACGACGACAGCTTCGTCGAAGACGTCATCAGCAAAACCACCCGCCGCCACTGCGAAGCCGCCTGGTTGTACGGGACGCCCGAGCACGTCGCTGACGCGTTGGTCCCGTACGTCGAGACGGGGATCTCATGGATCGGTGTCGCCGACTATTTGTCGATGCTGCTGCCGCTGGAGGAGGCCGCCGGCGCGTTCCAGTTCGCCGTCGATGCGCTCGGTCGCCTCAAGGCTGAAACGCACGCGGGGGCGCCGGCATGAGCGATCGACCACTGGCCGGGAAGACGGCCCTCGTGACCGGCGGCAGCCGCGGGCTCGGCAAAGCGACCGCCATCGAGCTGGGTGCCGCCGGCGCGATCGTCTACATCACGGCACGTTCGCTGGACGCTCCCGCCGGCCCGATGCCCGGCACCGCGGCCGAGACGGCCCGGGCGGTCACTGACGCCGGTGGAGTGGGGATCGCCGTGGGGTGTGATCACAGCGACGATGCCCAGGTCGCCGCGGTGTTCGAACGTGTCCGTGACGAGCAGGGCGGTCTCGATCTGCTGGTCAACAACGTCTTCCCGAGTCCCGATACCGTCTCGGCTCTCGGGCCTGGCTGGGGCGGTCCGCCCTTCTGGGAGACGCCGGTCGACAGCTGGGACGCACTGTTCACGATCGCTGTCCGCGGCCACTATGTCGCGACCCAGAAGGCGATGCCGCTGCTGCTCGAACGTAGCGGGCTAATCGTCAACGTGTCGTCCTGCGGCGCCGTCCACTACTTCATGTCACCGCTGTACGGCACCGGGAAGGCCGCCGGGCACCGGCTCATGCTCGACATGCACCACGAGCTTCGCGACTACCCGGTCTCGATCCTGTCGATCTGGCCGGGAATCGTGCGCACCGAGTTCATCGGCGCGATGCTGCAGCAGAACCCGCGCGCCGTCGAATCCCTGCTTCGCGAGGGCTGGGCCCAGTTCGCCGATGCCGACGAGCGGCTCGCCGACATCAGTGACGACGAGCTGATCGCGCTCACCGAGACCCCGCAGTACGCCGGCCGCGCTATCGCCGCGCTTGCGGCCGACGCCGGTGTCGCCAAGAAGGGCGGCCGTGCTCACCCTGTCGTGTTGCTCGCAGACGAATACGGATTCACCGACACCGATGGCCGCAGGCCCGACGCGTTCCGGTTCCGCGAGACGACCGCGTGGCCGGCACTCGGATGACCGAGGGCCACTAGTGCACCCCACGCTATGGTTGGCCGGGCGCGCGGGCGCGATCGCCTGGGCGATGGCAGGAGAAAAGCTCCGGCCGCAGCCACCCCGGACCCGGGCCGACATTCCCCGCGATGGTTTCGACATCAACGAGGCCTGGCTCACCGACGTCCTGTGCCACGGGCACCGCGGCGCTCGGGTGGTGGGCTACAGCACCCAGGCAGGGACCAGCCAGACGACCACCCGCAGCGGGCTGCGCGTCGAATACAACGACGCCGGCCGCGAGGCCGAGCTCCCGACCGAGCTGTACACCAAGACCACGGCCGGCTTCACCCAGCGACTGCTGCTCGGTGGCGCGCACATCCTCGACGGAGAACCCACCTTCTACACGCAATTTCGGCCGCGCATCGAAATGGAAGCCCCGCTGGGCTACTGGGGCGGCGTCGACCCGCGCTCGTGGCGCAGCATGGTGTTGCTCGAAGACATCGCCGCCACCAAGGGGGCGACCTTCATCAGCGCCACCACCCCCCTGACCCGCAGCCAGATCGAAGACGTCGTCGTCAACCTCGGCAAATGCCACGGAACCTGCTGGGAGGACCCGGCATTGGCCGAGCTGAAGACCACAGCGGACTGGCTCGGCTACGTCAAGTCTTTCGTGAACATGGGCAAGCGCTGCGCCGTCGGGCTGAAGAAGGCCGCGGACGTCATCCCGGCCGGCATGCGCGATCAAGCCGACCAACTCTGGGCCGCGACGCGCCGCAGCCTCGAACACACCGGACTCCAAGGACCCCGCACCCTGCTACACGGCGACCCGCACGTTGGCCAGGTCTACATCACCGACGACGGGCGCGCAGGCCTGACCGACTGGCAGTCGATCATGACCGGCAGTTGGGCCTACGACTTCACCTACTTCGTCACTTCAGCATGCGAAACCGACGACCGCCGCGCCTGGGAACGAGAGCTCCTCGACCTCTACCTCACGACAGTCGCCGACAGCGGCGGCAAGCCGCCCGACACCGAGAACGCCTGGATCGCCTACCGCCAGAACGCCGCCTATCCCTGCGCCGCCTGGGCGTGGGCCTACGGCCACAGCTTCTACCAACCCGAGATGCAACCAGAAGACGCCTGCCGCATCGTCATCCGCCGCACCGCGACCGCAGTCGCCGACCTCAACACGCTCACCTCCTGACCCGCAACGGTAAAGAGCGAAAAGACATGACCACGCCGACCGCATCGAAAATCGTTCTGGCCGTTCACCTCACGGCCACGAACAGCCCGCGCAGCCGCGCTGCCCGGCGGCGGACGCAACCCACCCCGGAAAGGCGGCCCTGATGTTGTATGACCCCCACCAGCTTTTGACCCTGATCGACCACAACAAGTGGTGGATTTTGGGTGGCTTCGCGATCGCGATGATCTTCCAGTGGTGGTGGCTCATCGAGTGCGTCCGGGTCGCCAAACGCGACCGCGCGTATTCGATGCCGTTGTTCTGCACGTTTTACTGGTTCGCCCACGACACCGGCTGCGTGGCCCGCTTCCATGACTGGTTCGTCGTCTACAACCACTGGTATCTGAAATGCTTCTGGTTCGGGCTGTTGACCGCCGCGATGCTCGAACTGGTCTTCTTCGCCCAAACCATCAAATACGGCAAGGACGAACTGATCCCGGGTATCAGCACCCGCGCTTTCGTGAGCGGCCTGGTCGTCATTCAGATCGCCGCGTCCGTGTGCTGGGAGTACTTCAAGTTCGTCATGGACGACCCGCTGTACCAGTTCAGCCCCGCGCCGACAATGATCTCCTACCCACTTCTGGGGGCCGCACTGATGTTCCGTCGGCGCTCCACGATCGGCCAAAACGTCACCATGTGGGCAACATTCACCGGCATGTGCGTGTTCTGGTTCCCCACCGCCTGGCTGTTCTACGGACCCGCCGCACACTCCCCACAGTCCATCGCCGCCGGCGTCGTCTCTATCACCGGCGGCCTACTCATGACCTACGCCGTGAGCGGACGCACCCCATGGTTCAAACACGTTCCACTGCAAACCGATCCGGCACCCTCGGTGCTGGCATCCGTGACCTAGGTAGGCCATCCTCAGCGGCGAGGATCTTTATCTAAGACGTGTTATCAAAGCCAGCCGAGGAAGGCCGACTACCAGGAAAGGACGGAAGCAGAATATGTACGACGCGGCAGAGATGTATCGGCACATGGATCACCACACGCTCGGGATCCTGTTGGTCGGAGGTGTCTCGATCGGCTTCATCTGGCTCTGGTTCGGCAGCGCCTTAGCCGTCTCCAAAAAGGAGCGCGTCTACTCGACGCCGATCTTCATTGTTCTGTTCTGGTTCGCGCACGACTTCTCCGAGGTCGCTCAATTTCCGCACTGGTTTAACGACTTCCACGGGGCGTGGTTCCCGAGGCTGCTCACCGTGCAGTTCACCGGGACGGTGCTCTTCGAGCTGCTTTACACCCGTCAAATCATCCGCTATGGGCGCAAGGAGCACGCGCCGAGTTTGACCCAGAAGCAGTGGACGGCGTTGGTGATCACCGGGCTAGCGTTCACGTTCGGGGTGTGGTTGGTGATTAAGGTCGCCTACGCGGATCCGGGTTACATCTGGGGTACCGCGATGACGCTCGTGCTCTACCCCCCGTTCGCGATCGGCCTCGCGATGCGCCGCCGTAGCAGCGCCGGGCAGACCCGGGAGATGTGGATCGGGTTCCTCGGCTGCTGCGTGTTCTGGTGGGGCGCATCGATCGCATGGTTCGGCGGACCATGCCGCGACTTTGGCTACATCGGCCTCGGAATCCTGTCCGTCCTGGGCGGATTGGTGATGCTCTACCTCGTCGAGGTGCTCCCTCGGACCGAGGGAGAGACCGCCACCCGACGGCCGTGGCTTCCAGTCGGCGCTGGGCAGTCGCACGCGCCTTCGGCGGCCGGGGCCGTCGAGCCCGTCGCGTAGTAAAACAAGCGCGATCGGGAGCAGCGCTTGTTAGACAAGATCGCGGTATGCGGGATCGGGAAAGGCGGCGGCGATCGCGCTAGGTGATGATAAGGGTGCTAAGTGTGTCAGGTTCGCGTGGCCCACGTCGATCTGCAAGGCCGGCAGGGTGATTGAGTCCCGCGGAGTTGAAATGCGCTTGCGATCAGGCCAGCGCAGGGCATCTTTAGGGACGAGCGCGACCTACGCGAAAGGCATTCGATACACACCGTAGCGGGCATCGACCTCGATGCCGTCCTCCGACCGGACGCCAGTCGCGGACCCGTTGTCGATTAGAACGTACTGGACGTTCTTTTCCAGCGTGCGCCGGCTCTTTCAAGCCGAACGACCATCTCGCCAGCGGAGCACATCGCCGACTTCGCTGAGGGCCCAGTCGGGGCCTTGCGCGACGCAGATGATGTGCGTGAAACCGGCCGCGAGATAGGCGTCGAGCGAGTTCTCGCTGCCGGAAATCGCCGTTGGCATGTTATAAGTGGCGAGTTCGATGTCCTCGAATGACCTGCCGGCGGTGTCGCAGCAGCGCTTGAGGAGATCGATCTTGTGACGGAGTTTGTCGACCGGTCCGTAGGCGTGCCAAATGTCTGCGTACTCGGCGACGAGCGGTAGCCCGATCTTCTCACCCATCGAGGCGATCATTAACGGGATGTCGTGCAGCGGTGGGGGTTGCAGCTCAGCGAGTCGATTCAGGATCACTGGAATATCGCGGGCCAGGGCCTGCGATCGACTTCGTTGTGTACCGTAGTCGTAGCCGAATGCGTCGAAGTCGGGTTTGAAGAACCCGGTGCCCATCCCGAGAACGTAGCGACCCCCAGAGATGTGGTCGAGTGTGCCCGCAATGTAGGCGGTGAGGTTCGGATTCCGATAACTGTTCGAGTGGACGATACAACCGATCTCCGCACGCGTAGTGGTTGCCGCCATCGCTGCTTGGATCGTGGTGCCCTCGAACACATTCTGGCCACTGCCACGGCTGTGGGTGCCGTCGTTGGTCTCGGTGAGAAACTCAGCATCAGTCACGACAGCGTTGAGGTGGTCGGATGACCACAATCGATCGACGCCGAGGTTGTCAGCTTCGATCCACTGCTCGCGCAGCCGCGGGTAGTCGCCCTGCTGCGGCGCTAGATGTAGACCGATGGTGATGTCACGTGGCATGGGGTGGCCTACAGACTGATCGACTCGCCCTGCGAGTGCTTGTGGCGACCAACGCGTTTCCTCCGGTCAGTGGCGGCAAGTCCAGGAAAAATGGGTAGCCGAGGTTTGACTGAACCGCCAGTCTGTATTGGGTCCTGCAATACGATAACGATCGTTAGCTTAGATTTCCAGCCGCTTCCAGATCATCGCGTCCCGCTTGAAGATTAGGGCGACTTGCGCGGCGGCGAACCGCATTCGCAGTCAGCCCGCCAGCGAGCGATCGTTCACAGCTGTACCCGAGCGCAACGTCGTAGCTATCGCCCACGACGCGGACCTAGTACGAAGGCGGATCGTCGGCGGCGAGAGAGGCCGGATCGTGACATACGGCCTCGGCCTCGGCTCAGTTGGATCCTAGACCTGACGAGGCGGACTTGGTTGGCGAGCGCAACCACGGGCGCGGCGCTGTCGCGGGCTCAGTGAGTGGCGGCGTCGAGTCGGAGTACTTCGATCGCTAGCTGAAGGTCGATGCGTGAGCGGGCATCTCGAAGGCTCAGCCCTAGATCCACCTCGATCCGGTCAAGGCGCTGGCGCAGCGTTGTCACGTGGATGCCGAGTCGCCGCGACGTTGTCTCGAGGCTGCCTAGTGAATTGAGGTAGACGCTCAGCGTAGCGATCAGCTTGTCGCGATCGCGTGCGCGCGGCGAGTCCAGCAGCGGTGCGAGCGTGCGTCGGGCGATGGCGATCACGGTCTTGGGGGGCTCGGTGCCAAGCAGTACGTGTCGCAGGCCCAGTTGGTCAAAGCGTACGACGGAATCGTGCCGATTCATCGCCAGCGCGGCGTCGAGCGCCTGGTGCGCTTCGCGTACCGCCTCCCCAAGTCGTGTGGGGGAGACCACTTCGCAACTGACGGCGGCCGTCGCGCTGATACCGATCTCGCGGCGGAGGCGATCGATCACCTTATTGACCGTGGTGTATCCGTGCTGTTCTGAGGTGACCGCGAGCGCGGCCAGCACGGAATCGCCGCGTGGAACTGCGATTGATCCGGGTGCGAGTTCGTCGCAGGCCGCGGCGACCACCCGTGTCAGCCGGGAAAGGTACATCGGTGAGCTTGCATGCTCCACGCCGTCGGGATGCACGAGCGCTACCAGCTTGAGCCCGGCGGCATCGCATCCCAGGCGTCGCCCCCATCGCAGCAAGGAATCCAAATCGGGCGGCTTGTTGCTGAGCAGGGCATCGAACATGTCGCCGCGCAGCCGGTACTCGACTTCCTCGACAGCGCTGGTCATCGCAAGCTGGAGCGCGAACGCTGAGGTCGCAGCGTCGATCGCGCGTACCGAAATGTGTCGCGTCTCCGGCGGCCTTTCGGCGATCAGGTAGCCGTCGACCTCTGCACCCAGCCGGAGCGGGCGAACGACCAAACCGTTGGGCATATCGTCTCGGCCGGAATTAAGTTGCTCGAGCGGCGGGATCATTAGCCGTCGTCCGGCGTAGGCACTGTCCGCCAGGAGCCGACCGTATCCGTCCAACAGAGACACCGGGCTCTCGATCAAGTCGGAGAGCGCACCGGCCAACGTGACCGCATCCTGGCCGATTAACACGAGTCCTAGGAGCCGGTCCTGGATCTCGCGCATCAACCGCCGTTCGGTGATCTCCTCGACGACGGAAATCACCAGCGGCGCACCGTCGCTGTCGCTGCGCACGACCCCGTAGTAAAGGTGGACCCAGCCGACATGGCCGTCATTGTGCACGTAGCGGCCCTCGAGTTCGTAGCTGTCGATCTCGCCGGCGAGCAGGGGTTCGTGCTGGTGCGCGTGGAGCTCGCGGTCGCCGGGGTGCTGGAAGTCGGCCCCGCAGCGGGAAAGCAAATCTTCCTCGGAGCGGCCGAGTATCTTGCACAACGCCGGGTTGCAGGCGACGATCCGCCATTCCGGCGACATGAACGCAATTCCTACTGGGGCGGCGCGAAACGCTTCGCGATAGGCCTCGAACAATTGTGCACGGCCGGGCATAACTCCGAAGAATAGTGTCGCGCCGCTAAAAACACTCCATATCAGAGGTTGTTGGTGCAGTCGAGGCAACCTAGCGTTTCCGCTATGGCCGTAGGAATTTCCCCACCGAGTAAGGCTCGCGCCGCGGCGCCCGAGCTGGGCAAGACCCCTGCCGTGGCGCCCGAGCAGCCGCGACAGGCCTCCCCGGTCGTGGGCCTTGCCGTGATTGGTGTCTTCTTTCTGGCGTTGGCGGTTTATGTGTTCGCGCACTGGATCTTCGGCGGTGACGCGACCCCGAACACGTTCGGCCGTGACCAGGCGCCCTTGCGGATGAAAATCACCGCCTACGCGCTCCAGCCCGTCTTCGCGTTCTTGACTTTCTGGGTGTTCTGGCACTTCCTGATCAAGCCGTGGCGTGCGACCGGGCGACTCACACCCGACGGGATGTTGATTCTCGCGATGCTTCCGCTGATCCTGCAGGACTGCATGTCGAACTGGCTTCTCACTGCCTACTTCACCTACAACACGATCTGGATGAACCTGGGATCGTGGACCTCGAGCACACCCGGCTGGGTCTCCCCGAACGGCGAAAAGCTCCCGGAGCCACTGTTGTACAGCGTTCCCAGCTATCCCGTGTTGCTGTTCCTGACCATGGTCGCCGGCTGCGCTCTCATGCGACGCGCACGAGCCCGCTGGCCGAGGCTGGGAAACCTCGGATTGGCCGTCGGATGCCTGATCGGATTCATGGTCTTCGATGCGATCCTGGAGCCGATCGCGATGTACTTCGGCTTCTGGAGCTACCCGGGCGCCATCAAGGGATTGACGGTGTTCTACGGACACTTCTACCAATACCCGATCTACGAGGGAGTCCTCTTCGGCGGCATGTGGGGTGCGTTCGCCTGCCTGCGCTTCTTCCGGGACGACAGAGGAAACTTCATCTCTGACAAAGGCATTGACCGCGTCCGCTTCTCCGACGGCGGCAAAACCGCGGTGCGCGTCTTGGCGCTGACCGGCATCATGCAGCTGATGTATCTGGCCTTCAACTTCACGGCGGGCCTCACTACGCTTTACAACTCACCCTGGATTCCCGACATACTGAACCGCCCGTACCTCACCGTCGGGCTATGCGGACCTGGCACCGACTACTCCTGTGGCGGCCCAAACACGCCGATGCCGATTCGCGGCTCCGCGCACATCGGGACCGACGGTCACCTGGTCGCGCCAAACCCCGAGGGCCTGCTCCGCGACGCCAAGCGGCCATGACAGGATCCGGCTACCGTCGGAAAAGATCTCGTGCGCTGGATTTTTACACTCAGACGTGCTGACCATATGAAGGCGAGCGGCCATGAATAGACGTGGTCTCGCAACCAAAACCCATCCCTACGAAGCGATTGGTAACCAGGATGGCCCTTCACGGTCGATCGGCTGACGCCTCGTGTTCGCTCGGGACGGATCCCCGGACCGATCCCCGGGTGGTCGCGGCGCTGAGACCATTCGGGCTCGACGCCCACCAGGATCCGATCGTGGTCACTCCGTCATCAACGCGGGACGGCCTGCTCGACTTCATCGGGCAGGCCGAAGCAGGTTTCCAGGCTGTCTTCCGGGGCGTGGACCACCGGGACAACGCCGGTCGACGGAGTCGCCTCGACGCAGCCGCCTTGACGAACTTCCCGTCGAAGGCGAACTCTTCGCCAGTGGCCAGGTAGTCCCATACCGCGCGGACAGCGCCGATGTACTCACGCATGCGTGGTAGCGGGTGGCTGATGTCGGCACCGTTGAGGACGTCGGTCCAGCCGGCGCCGCCGACGCTCATTCCGACGATGGCGCGTCCACCGGAGAGCTCGTCGATGTCGGCTGCGGCGTTGGCCATCTCGAACGGCGAACGGCTGCATGCGGTGGCGATTCCGGTCGCGAGCTTGATTCTAGACGTTGTCGTGGCGTTAAGGCCGTGCGTGACAAACGGATTGCGGAAGAACTCGTAATCCCAGAGCGAGTCAAATCCTGCCTCGTCAGCGAGACGGGCGAGCTCGCGGAAGTGGTGGGGAGGCTGGTTGAGCATAGGCAACGAGATGCCGACGCGGGATTTGCCGGGCACGTGCTCTCCTCGATATTCGCGGCGCTAAATCTTGTGAGACGAGATGATGCAAAATTATGTGTGAGTGCCGCTAACACGAAGTGCTAAACACATCCACCCCCTTTTGAGCGACGCGGACGCGCGCGCCCGCGGCTTGGCCTCCGATCGCCCTGCACTCGTCCCATCTTCCTTCTGGCCCGACCGTTTTCGAGTATCCGATAGACCCGGAACCAGCTGTGGCGCGCCCAGATCGTGCCGACGGCATGGGGATTCCAAGCAGCCGGTTGACATCACGATCCACCAGCAATAGCTTTAATGAGGCGAGTAGGCTCAATAACATTGCTAGCGTCCCGCGAGCAGCGGGACGCTGCGAGCGGCTCGGGACATGCGAAGGTCGGTAAAAATGGCACTCGGAACTCAGCGGCACGGGCATGTGGTCGTCGTCGGCGCCGGGATCGCCGGAGCGGCGGCCGCGAACCGGCTGCACCGCAGTGGATTTGATGTCACCGTCCTGGAAGCTGAGTCGCAGGTTGGTGGGCGAACATCGACGATCCATAAGGACGGTTTCGCGATCGACCTCGCCGCGTCGATGCTCCTCAACAGCTACAGGCGGACTGTCGAGTTGATTGCCGAACAGAATTGGCAGTCGCATTTTGAGCCCGCCAGCGATGTCATCGGTGTCGAGCGTGACGGGAAGATCCACCACATCCGTGCATCCAAACCTTTGGGCGCGGCTACGACGGGACTGCTGTCGTTGCGTGCGAAGGCCCGGTTGGCTCTGGTCGCCAAGGACGTCATCAAGCATCGTAAGAACCTCGATTGGCAAAATCCGGTGGTCGCCGCCGACCTGCACTATGGCGATGTCCGGGAATACGCTGATGCCCGGGTGGGCAGCCGCGAAGTCCGTGACTACCTGATCGACCCCGCCTGCCGCTTCCTTGGGCTGAGTAGTTTGCATGAGCAGTCGGCCGTGGATTTCCTTTTCCTTGCCCGCAATATGGGTAAGACCGACCTTTTCAACAGTCCTGAGGGGATCGACACCTTGGTCCGACTGCTCGTGTCGGACACCAAAGTTGAGACGGAGGCGCCGGTGACGTCCGTCGAAGAGGACGCCACTGGCGTGACCGTCACCTACCGGCGCGGCGGAGAGTCTCATACGATCATCGCCGACGCATGCGTCCTGTCCGTGCCGGGACCGATTGCGACAGAGCTTCATCCGCAAATGGGGGCCGATCGCGCCGCGATCCTCAACTCTGTCGTCTACACGCAGGCCATGAACGTCTACGTCGGCCTCGATGCACCGACCGCGGATCCTGCCGCACTGATTCTTATTCCTCAGTTGGACTATCCCGACCTCGCCTGCGCCATCGTCGATCACAACAAAGCCTCGGGCCGCACACCGGCGGGCAGGGGATTGGTGAGCACGTTTTGGCAGAAGCATTGGGCGAAGAAGCATTGGGAGGACTCCGATGAAGAAATCCTGCAGGCGGCGCTGCCCAGCATTGAACGGTTGTTGCCCGACGCGACCGGACGGGTCGTCATGGTTCATGTGCAGCGGTGGGATCGCGCGCTGGTGACCGGGCCGATCAACCGTTACCGCGATCTCGAGCGGTTCAAGGCGCTCACTCCGCCCGGCAGTCGCGTGCGGATGGCCGGCGACTCAGTAGCCTCCTCGACCATCAACTCCTGCCTGTGCTCAGGCGAACGCGCCGCTGACGAGCTCCTCGATGCGCTGATGACTCATTGACGCATCCTGACAAACCACGCAACCGCCGCTTAAGCGGCCCAACAGGAGTCGAGCAGGAGAGCACAATGGCGCGCTATAGGGTCATCCAGTGGGCGACTGGCTACACCGGTATCTTTGCCCTGAAGTACATCTTGCTCAATCCCGCGCTGGAACTCGTCGGACTGAAGGTATTCAGTGCCGACAAGGTCGGTAAGGACGCTGGCGAGCTGTGCGACCTACCGCCGGTCGGCGTCGCTGCAACCGCGTCCCTCGACGAGATCTTGGCGCTCGACGCGGATTGCGTGGTCTATACACCGGGCTTTTACGACATGCAGGATCCCGCCGTGCCCGGTAGCAACACCTACGAGATCGTGCAACAGCTGTTGGCGCTGCTCGAAAACGGCAAGAACGTGGTGACCACGGTCTGCCCGGTGATCGAGACCATGCATTATGCGGGTGGCGCGAGGGTGCGCGAACAGATCGAGGCGGCCTGCCGAAAAGGCGGTACGACGTTTTTCGGCACCGGCTTCGAGCCCGGTTTCATGGCTGATGTGCTGCCGCTCACGCTGGCCAGCACCTGTGGTGTCGTCGACAGCTTCACCGCCACCGAATGCTTGGACTACTCCGACTATTACACCGCAGCGTTGGAGACGCTGCAGGCCATGGGTTTTGGGCGTTCGCCGGAAAGCCTCGGCGACCTTGGACCTGAGCCCATCCTGTTGACCTGGGGAAGCGTTCCGCATATGGCGGCGCGGGGGCTCGGCGTCAAACTCGACGACATCAAGGTCGACGTCGACATCTACCTGGCCCCTGAGACCTTCCACATCGGCTCCAACGCTGTGGAGAAGGGCACCATTGCCGCGATGCTGTTCCGCCTCACTGGTATTGTCGGTGGGAAACCGAAAATCGTTCTGCAGCACGTGAACCGGCTCCGTGACGATATGGCACCTGAGTGGCCCCGCGTCGACCCCAACGGCGGCTACCGGATCGAGATCGCCGGCACCAATCCGGTGCGCGCCGACTTTCAACTCGGCTTGCCCGGCAGCGAGGGAAATAGCTTCACCGATGCGATGGCGATGACGGCTGCGCGCTGCGTGAACTCCGTCGAGGCGGTGGTCCAGGCCGACCCTGGGTTCAAGACGTTCTACGACCTCCCGCCGCTGACCGGTAAGTACACGATGCACGAGTTGTGATCCCCAACAGGCATTCAGGTCCAACTCGGCGACGAGCACTGCACCTTCAACGGCACTCTCAAGGTCGGCCGACGCCATTGGGTTGATCGTCGACCGGCAAAGAATCGCGGTGGCGAGGGAGTTGTCCGCGAGACCACTCAGTCCAGCACCGTGACGGTGCCTGCGGTTCCGTCGACCCGCACTCGGGAGCCGTGGCGTAGCGTCGACGTCCCGACGCGGGTGTTGACGACGCAGGGAATGCCCAATTCACGCGCCACGATCGCGCCGTGGCTGACCGCCGAGCCGACGTCGATCACAAGGGCGCCCGCCATCACCATGGCGCCGGCCCAGCTGGGATCGGTGAGATGGCAGACCAGAATGTCGCCGTGGTCGAACTCGCCGTCCACCGGGTCGGACATCACGCGCACGGTGCCTTCGCAGATCCCGGTACTGACACCCAGACCTGCCAGATTCGTTCCGGCAGAAGGCGGAGCGGCACAGGTTTGTTCGTGTTGCAGCGGCTGGGGCTCGCCGGTCCACGTCGAGGGCAAGGTGATGCTTCGGTAGTAGGCGTCTTCGTCGCGTCGGCGCTGGGCGCGCTCTGCCAGGTCGGCGATCGTCGTGGCGGCGGCGAGCTCGTCGACGGAGAGAAAGAACACGTCGTCAGCCGCCTCGAGGCGCTCTGACCGGGCGAGATGGTTGCCGGCAACCCGGGCGGCGGCTCGACCGACGTCGACAACCTGGAGGAAGGTCGACTTGCCGACCTCACGTATTTCGGTCATCGAGGCGGCCACGCGCAGCGTCGCCTTCGCCAGCGCTCGCCTGGTCGGTGGCAACGCCGCCAGCAGCTCGGCCCGGACAAGGTGACTGCGGTCCGCTCGCCGGCGCGCCACGACAGCGGGATCGGCGTCGGCGTCGAGGCGCCGGTAGCGATCGACCAGCTCGCGTACCGGGGTGGGGTCTTCCCGCCATACCCGTCCGTTGAGGTGTCCTTCGTCGGGTCCGTGATGACCGTACTTGGCAAGGAAGGCGGACATTTCGGTGTCGGCGACCGACTTCTTGCGGGACAGCGCCCACAGGGCCTCCACTAGACGGGATTCGTCTGTGCCACTCGAGCTGGATACCAGGTCGAGCTCCGCGCCGGGGCGGCCGACTCCGGCGGCGAGGTCACGGACACGCTCGAACGCGGCCTGAGTGATCATCGTCAGCAGAATATGTCTCAGCAACACGGGTTCGAGCCGGCGCTGGGCATCCCGCAACAGGTCCAATGCTTGCTCCGGGGAGGCGGTTTCGGCGGCGGTCAGCGACCGGGCGCGCCACGCCGAGATCGCCGGGCGCTGCCTGATCGTCTGCCGCCACGCGCTCACCACGGCCCGGGGAGCCTTGATCGCGACCATCGGATAACGCCGCGCCGACGACGTGGACGGACCAGCAGTTCGGGATACGCCGAAGAATTGCTCTTCGAGCGCCTGCGCTGAGGTCCCGGGCATCAAGTCAGCCATTTGTCCGTAGAGGTCGACGTTCATCGCGATCCTGCCGTAGAACGCCGCGACGAACGATTCGTCGTGACCCCTCGGCTCGAGCGAATGCGACCTGGGCAGCGTGCCCAGGTCTTTCCAGAGCTGGATCATCACGCGCACGGTCCCGGGTCCGTAGAACGACCAAGTGAGCGGCGCCGTCACGCCGGGGAAGGCTTCTTCGGCGTTGACCGTGGTCCACCGAGCCGAGGTAGACGGGTTGTTGACGGGGCCATGAGGCGGCCAATCCGTCACGTCACTGCAGCCTTCGCGGCGGTCCGCCATTCGTCGACGACCGGAGCGAGTTCGGCGGGGGAGGCACCGTGCAGGCAGATCTCGTCGACACCGAGATCGATGAAGGACTTCAATTGTGCTGCGCACTGCGCCGGGCTACCGATTGCGGCGTTGGGTTCGATCCAGTTTGTCGGTAGCCGCCGGGCGGCTTCGACCAGTTGGCTGCGGTGGAACTGCTGATCGGCCACCCCGGTCCGCAGCCCATTGAACATCGGATGCGATCGAACGTAAGCGAGATCGTCGTCGCTCCAGCGGTTCCGGCGCATCAGGTGCTCGCCAGAGTCCGCCATCTGCAGGTACGTCAGTGCGCGAGCGTAAACGACCTCGGAAACCTTCTGGTCGTCGAAATCCGGTGCGGTGACCATCTCGTGGATGATCTTGACCTCGCTCGGATCACGACCGATCCGTTCGGCCCACTCATCGCGGAATCTGATGGTCTCGGCGATCGCGTCGGAGGTGAGGAACGGCATCAGGAACACTCCGTCGAAATGCTTCACCGCCAGCTCCATCGCTCTCGGCCGCCGAAGCAGCCGAGGATCAATGGAGGTGGCGGGACGTCCGCGATGTCGATGAGCGCCATGTTGGGGAATCGGCCGAGCGGACCGTCGTATTCGACTGTCTCACCGCGCCACAGCCGACGCAGGATGTCGGCGTAGTCGCCGGTCGCCTGATAGGAGTAGGCCGGGATGCCTTGTGGCTCAAGGTAAGGTCTTACTCCACGTCCGATCCCGAGCGTGAGCCGCGGGCCGAACATCGCGTGCATGGTCGCCGCCCACGACGCTGTCACGAGCGGGTGCCGTGCTCCTGCGGCGACCAGCCCGCTGGCGAAGCCGATCCGCTGCGTGAGGGCCGCCACCGCGCCGGAGATGACCCCGATGTCCTTGAGGTCGTAGCGTTCGCTGAGCCAAACCTTCCCCAGGCCGGCGCGTTCGGCGTCGATGGCCTCGGTCAGTCCGGCCGCAGGATCCTTCACCCGGCCGGGCAGAATGAACGTACCGAGTTCCGCAACGGGCTCGCCGAGTTCATGATTCACCTCTGGGCGGTCCGATGCGTGCACAGCGTGCTTTTGCACAGCGGGTGCGTCGACGCTCATGAGATGCTCCGTTCCTTCGGTGTCGTATCTGATCGTGCAACGAGCTCGACGGTGCCGTGGCTACCGTCGACGCGGATCAGGTCTCCGGTGCGGATGGCCGCGGTGCCCGTCTTGACGTTGGTGACACAGGGCAGTCCCAGTTCGCGGGCGACGATGGCGCCGTGGCTGAGCGCCCCACCAAGATCGGTAACAACTGCAGCGGCACCGACGAAAAGTGTTGTCCAGCTGGGGTCGGTTGCTGCAGCCACGAGAATCTCACCTGGTTCGAGAAGATCCACATCGACCATGGGGTCGGCGACGACGCGTGCGCGGCCCTCCACGACCCCGCCGCAAGCGGCGACGCCGTAGAGCACAAGTCCGATGTCGTCACCGTCACCGTCGCCGGATTCCGGCGTAATGCGGAGCACAGGGTCGGGGCAGCCGTGGAACAGGTCTGGGATGGCGAGTGTCTCAAATGTCGCGTGCTGGGCGCGCCTGCCCTCGATGGTGGTGGCGGTGTCTGCGGGAGGTGTATTCAACAGCTCCGACCAAGTAAGAAACCATACGTCCTCCGGGTCGGCGAGGATGCCTTGCCTCGCGAGATCGACGCCAACGGTGCGTACGCATGCACGGGCTGCATCGACGGCGCGAAGGTAGGAGTTCTTGCCAACCTCCCGCAGCGGGATGAAATGCGCTGCAAGCCTGAGCAGGAGCCGCGCCCCTGGCTGCTTCACTGGGGACAAGCCGGCCACCAGCCGGGACTCTGCGCGCCGGCGGGCGGTGACTCGCTCGCGTTCGACGCTGGCGGGCGCATCGGCTTCTCGGACGGCGCGATAGGTGGCCAGTAGGCGTTGGATCGGTGACGGATCCTCTCGCCAAGAACGCGAACGCAGGTTTCCCGCGTAGGACGCGAGATATCCGTACCGCGACAGCCAGTCGGCCAGTGTGCGGCGCGTCTGGGCGACCTCCCACAGCTGGTGCAACATGCCAACTTCGACCATGCCGCCGTAGCCGCTCAGCAGGTCAGTGAGCAGGTCGGTCCGGTCACCGACCAATCCGGCCAGCGGCTCGTAGACCGCCGAGGATAAGAAGGTGGCGTGACTGTGGGCGGTCAGTGCTGCGGTGAACAGCTCGCGGACGGGGGGGAGCAGGCGGATGGCGTGTTCGGCGTCGGCCCCGCCCGCCTCTTGCCACACGTGCGTGATTTCGTCGCTAAGCCGGGTCATGCGCCGCTTGAGTCGGGCGGCGAGCAGCGGAAGGCGCACCGCGACAACCGGATAGCGCAGTGGAGTGTTCGGCGGCAGTGCGGTGATGTCCGCTGCGTAATCACCGAGCACGTTGGCGCCGATCTCGGCTGCGTTGGTTCCGGGCAGACCCGCACCGACCGACAGGATGAGCCTGACGTTGAGGACTGCCCGCCCGAAGACGATGCCCATCGCAGTGTCGTCGGGGTCGTCGGTGACCGTGCGGCCGTCGGCGCGGGAGATCACCCCCATTTCGGAGTAGGAGCCCCGCACGGTGCGTTCGAACGGTGTGGCCCAGAAGGTATAGGTCAACGGGGTCAGTACACCCGGGACGGCCTCTCCGACGTTGCCGGTGGTCCACCACGAATGGTCGCTGCCGGGTCGATGAATATCGCTGACCGCCGCAGTGCGCGGCGACGCGCTGTCGGGGCTCATGTCGGGGCCGGTTCGGCCCGCGAGATGATCTGGACGCGGCCTTGCCCGCCGTCCAAGCGCACGACGTCGCCGGTGCGCAGCAGCCGCACGGCGTGCCCGGTGCTGACCACGCAGGGGATGCCGAGTTCGCGTGCGACGACGGCGGTGTGGCTCATGACGCCGCCGATATCGGCGATCAAACCAGCGGAGACGAACATCAGTGACGCCCACCCCGGATCGGTGTCGCGCGCGACCAGTATCTCGCCGGGCACGATCTCGCACGTGCTCGGATTGAGGACTACCCGGACCGGGGCTTCGATCACTCCCGGGCTGGCCGCGACGCCGTCGATGGATTCGGCGTCGGCGTCGATCTCGGGTTCGTCGACGACGGGCTCGGGCACCCCGACCCACACTGCAGGCACATCCAGAGTCCGGTACACCTCGTGCACGCCTCGGCGGGCGGTGACAATGCCGCGGTATTGCGCGGTGTCGGCGCCTACGATCTCGTCGGCGGTCAGCATGAAGACATCGTCGCGGTCATCGAGCGCACCGTCAGCAACCAGCAGTTCGCCGAGGTGACGCGCGGCCGCGCGGACGACATCGAAGTTCTGCACGAACGCACCTTTGCCGAGGCCGCGCATCGGCACGTAACGGCGGGCGAGTCGGATCAGCGCCCGGGCCAGCGGCCGCTTGTACACCGGGAGTCGCGCGAGCAGTTCCCGTTCGGCTGTCTTCCGCTCGGCGATTCGGCGCTGTGCGGCCACTATCGGCGAATCACGTTCGTCTAGAGCGCGATACGCGTCGATGAGCCGCAGGACGGGACTGGGGTCTTCACGCCAGGAAACGGATAGCAGATCGCCCTCAGCGGGGCCGTGGAATCCGTGGCGGTCGAGAAATTCCTGCACTGACATCCGGTCGTTGCTGCACTCCCAGAGATCGACGAGAACTTCGGTTTCCTCGTGGCCGCCGTGCCCTGCCATCAGACGTTGCGGGTCGACTCCGGCGGAGTTGGCGAGCTTCACCAGTTGCTCGAACGCGGGCTGGACGGCTCCGAACACGAGAGTTGTGTGGTCGACGATGCTTTGACCAGTAAGCGGGATTGCTTCGACCAGAACTTGTCGGGTCGCGTCGGCGTCGAGATCGGGGAGCCGGCGCAGGGTCTGCGACCAGTATCGGCGCGCCTGCGCACGCTGAGTTTCGACGATCCCCGGGTACTTCACGAAAGGTACCCACATGCGGCTGAGCACGCGCGGGTAGTGCCGGATTTGCCGTCGGCGCGTACAACTTTCGGGGACAAAGCCGAAGACGTCCTTCGCGGTGGCTTCGCCGTTACCGCCAGGGATTCGGTCGACCCAGTCGCACAGCAGGTCGACGCGCAGCGCGCAACGGCCGTAGTGGAAGCCGATGATGCGGTTGCTGCGATCGGTGCTGAAGCGTGCCTCCTCGGGCGACAGCGCGCCGATCACCTTAAATGTCTCGCGGAAGGCCCGCTCGGCGTGGACTTCGAAAATTGAAGCACCGAAGGGGGATTGGACGCCCGGCACCGCCTCGGCGGCATTGGTCGTGCTCCACGTCGCGCTCGGTGGAGACCCGAAGTTGGTGCCGCTGAAGGCCCGCCACTGGGTTTCGGAGACGGTTGTCGGGATGGGGCGGTTGCTCCACACGGTCTCCGGTCTGCCCTGCACGAGGTGGACCTCGCCATCAGCAGCGAGCGCCCATTCGATGTCCATCGGCCGGCCCGCTGCGGCCTCGATGCGGATGGCGAGCTCACCGATGCGCCGGGCGACCAGTTCGCTGATGCTCGGCCCGTCGCCTTCGCCAGGGGTTAAGTCAAGGACACGGACGCCGCCCGCCTGCGGGTCGAAACGGTGGGCCCGTGCCTGACTGGAGATCTCCGCGCGCCCAACGGCGCCGGTGGCTTTGTCGATCCAGAACCGGTCGGTCTCGACGTCACCCTTGACCACACCCTCGCCCAGGCCGAGCGCGGATTCGATGTAGATCTGGGAGCGGTCGCCAGTGACCGGCTCGAGTGTCATTGCGACTCCGGCAGCCACCGCGGGCACCATGCGCTGAACGACCACGGCGATGACGACGTCCTCAGGTGCGACACCCACCCTGGCGCGGTAGCCGATGGCCTGCGGTGTGAAAAGACTTGCCCAACAACGCACGATGGACTGCTCGACGTCGTCGGCGCCCAACACCCACAGCTCGGTCTCTTGTTGGCCTGCAAAGGATGCGTCCTCGCGGTCTTCGGCGACCGCACTCGACCGCACCGCGACGGGGTCTGGCCCGAGTTCGGCGAGGGCACCCCGGATCGCGTCGGACGCAGCAGCGGGCAGCGTGAGCTCGGCGAACAGCGCCGCAATCTGTTCGGAAGCCCGCCGATCGGTGGACGGTGTCCCGGTCGTGGCCACGAGCGCAGCGATCTCGGCATCCAGGCGCGCAGCCGCGATCGCGGCGCGGTAGGTGCTGGTCGTGACGACGAACCCGTCGGGCACCGCGAGGTCGAGCACCATCAGATCGTGCAGTCCCCGCGCCTTACCCCCGACCGACCGCGCCACCTCCTCAGTGCACTGCCGAAGCCACAGAACCGACGGGCACGACGTGGTAGTCAGTTGTGACTGTGCGAACGCCACCAGTGGTCTCCTTGAAAACGTCTCGGGAACTTCAGAAGTCGCGGATGGCGAAGGTGTCGGCTGAAACTCGAGAGCGTTTCACGCCGCGCTCAAGGTGCCCGTAGCCGACGACACCGCCGGGGGAGATGAAGCGAGCCGGACACTCCGCGAGAAACAGCGGCTCGCCCGGAGCGCGCCAGTCCAGACCATTGGCATTGTCGTTGAGTTCAGAGATCGTCGCCGGAAGTGTGTGCTGCACTTCGACATTCCACTCAGCGCTGCGTCCCGATTCGGTGGTGACTGCGAGGTCGAACGACTCAGGCGCTCCCTGCAACGAGTTCAGCCACGGTGCCTTGACCTCGGCGATCCGGTCGACGGTGCCGTCTGCGAGGAGCAGCGCACCGAACGTGGATGTCGAGGCGCCGTCGGGAGTGTGCACCTTGACGAGGACCAGGCCCATGTCGGGCAGCGGTGCGTTGACGAACACGTGGCCGCCGAACCTGTCCCAGGTGCGTACCCCGGTCGAGTGATCACCCCAGCCGGGCCCGTCGAGGCGCCAGCTCTGACTCCCGACGGTCAGCGTTCCGCGGACGCGGTACTGGTGCTGGGTGTGCACCTCGGCCCACTCAGCGGATTCGTCATGCGCAAATGGTGACCACGCGTCGCGAACCGGTTGAGCATCGACGTCCCAGGTCGCGTAGACACTCACACCCTGGCCGGCGGGGTATTCGGCGAGGGACGCTGTCGGCTGTCGCTCGGGAGCGCCGCGGAATGAGCAGGTTGCACTGCCGTCGGACTTGCCCCGCAGGCTGAAAACATTCGAGGACACCGTCCATTCGTCGGGGTCGCTGCCCCAGGATCGGTCGACCGTCAGCGTGCCGTCGGGCAGATAGGCAACGGCCTGGATCCACCACAGGTCGAGGTCGTCGCGATAACGGCCGGCATGCACGAACAGCCCAACCCCGTCGTCAGGGTTCCAGCAGCCGAACCATTTCGTCTCACTCCATGCGGTGACATCGCGCCGTGGGGTTCGGTTGGGAAACATCAGTGCGCGGCGGCTGCCGTGCTGCGTAGGTCGTGGCGCCAAGTCAGTCCGGGACCGAATGACGGGAGCACACCAGGGCCGCTCGCGACGACGTGAGGGATGGCCTGCAGGCACGGGGCGATGGTGCCGTGGTAACCGGGGCTGCTCTGCAAGGTGCCGAAGTCGTATGTGGGCGCGGCGTCGTCCTTCAAGGTGGTTCGCATGTCGATCGACATCCGGATCGAGGGTGTGCCTTCGATCTCGGCGACCCAGTACTCGTTCTCGGCGACGCCTTCAGGGAGTTCGGACTGACCGACCACCCAGTGGTACTCCATTGTGAAGAATGGTTCGGCGCTGATCGAATCCACCCACCCCTGGAAACGGTGCACGACCCGCCCGAGCGTGCCCTGGTCGATCTTGGTGTGCAGCATGGCGACAGCGGTGCTCGCGGGCAGGTATTCGTGGGTCTCTTCGACCCGGTCGTAGGTGACTCCGAGGGTCTTTTCCACGGTTCGCCCGATGGCGTGTAGAAAGTTCGTCGAGATAGCGGGCCCTATGGGGCTGGCTTGCGCGGTCTCGACTGGCCCCCCGAATCCGACCACGGCGAGCAGTTCGGCCGGTACCGCGTAGCAGTCCCACAGCTCCCGCAGACGGATGCTGGTGATGTCGGTGCAGATGCCGGTCATGGCCATGAGTACGCGATCGCTGATCAGATCGGGGTCGATGCCGGTGGCGTGGAAGGTGGAGCCGCCCTTGGCGCAGGCCGCCGCGATCTGCTCTCCGAAGCCGTCCTGCCGGTAGAGCACTGCGTTGTGGTACGGCAGCGGCGTGACGACATTGTGGCCAGCCTCTAGTATCGAGATGAGTTCGGCGTCGGCGTTGTTGATCCCGAAATCACGCGGTGTGTAGATGACACAGTCGGCCCCGAGTGCCAGCAGTTCCGCGACATCGTCGGTCGCCGTGACACCGATCGGATCGAGACCGATGAGCTCGCCGGCATCCTTGCCGACCTTGTCTGGTGAGAACGCCCGTACACCGATCAGGTCGAGTGAATCGAGGCGGTTCACCTCCCATAAAGCGACCCCGCCGAGCCCGCCGGGCCCCCACACGATGATCCGGTATTTCTCCTGCATGCTTCCCCTAACCGATGACAATCTGATGCTGAACGCCTGTTTATCATTAAGCCGTCCCGTGCCTGCTGTCAACTGCCAAAAAGCGATCATTGCCTTGACCTGGGAACGATCGTTCGCAAGTTCAACCAACGACACCTCGTGATTCTGAACAAAATCTTGGGCATGCGCGCACGGCGTTCTCGACCACGGCGTCAGAGGTTTTTGTGCAGGTATCGGTCGAGCGCTTAGTGGTGGTGGCGCATCGCTGTGACGGCGACCAGCAGCGCGTCGAGCCCGAGCAGGAACGAGTCGGTGCCGCGCTCGTCAAAGCTGGCCCCTGCTACCTCTGTTAAGTGGGGGAATCGCTCGGGGGGTAGCGCCCGCCGACGACTCCACTCGGCGGCTCGGTGTTCGCGCGTGTGCGCGCCGTGCACCATTACGTCGCCGACGGCAAGTGCCACCAGCATGTTCTGGGCCTGCATCCGCTCCGGTATCGCCAAGCCTGCCTCGGCGAGCAGCCCGAGGATGTGCTCGCGGATGTTGTCCATGCGCTCGGCGCCGACGCCCGCGTTGAGTAGGGTGACCGCCGACGGGTGCGCACTGAATGCTTGGTAGAGCGAGACGACGGTCGCGCGCAGATCGGTTCTCCAGTCAGCGGTCCGACTGCCGAGCCGTGCGACAGGTTGCAACGCGCGGGCCAGCGCAGCCTCTAGCATTGCCTGCTTGTTGTCGAAGTAGTTGTAGAGCGTGCCCGCACTGGCGTCGAGGCGCGCCGCGACCGCGCGCAGATTGAGGCCCTCGAGGCCGCGCTCGGCCAGCAGCGACAGGGCCGCGTCGAGGACGTCGTCCTCGGTCAGCTTGCGTTGGGGTCCAGGTCGGGTAGCGATGAGACTGAAGTTTAGGCACCTCTGACACCCCGGCGGATCCTTGGATCACGCCGACATCGCATTGCGGGCTATCCGTGCGGTGTCGGCATCGGTTAACCGGGCCTCGTCGCGCCTGCCGTAATGCGAGTAGTTACGGGCTTCGGCACGGCCAATCCTTTTGCGCGGTCTGGCTCAACGACGATGTGCGCCCACCGCGAGCATCAGCGTGTTGATTAGCTATCACCAGCAAACCGCACATATAGCTCCTGAGTGTTTGCGTTCATCGCTGGCGTTGTCACGTCGTTGTCACAACTAGGCCGGAATCGGGGGAGTCGACCGGAAACAGCAGGACGCGGTTTTTGCTGGTGGGAGGCCGTTGAGACTCGTTGCAAACAACAAAACTCGGCCGATGTCCGACTGGGGTCAAGTGGTCGCAGGTTCAAATTCTGCCAGCCCGGCGAAGTCCGGATAGGTCAAATCAGTATTTCTTCCCGCGGACGCGCGCGGGCTGGCGCAATGCACTGTTAGCGAAATCAAAGGCAACCCGGCCCGGCTGATTATGAGGCGCTATCAGATCCCGAGTGTCGCTTTAGCGTCCTTGATCAACAAATATAAGTGGAGGTCGTCGGTGGGGGATGCGTCGAACCCGTAGTGCAGATAGAACTGGCGGGCGTCGGCATGGAGTGCGTGGACGAGCATCGCTCGGACTCCGATGTGCTCGGCCGCCTGGATGGTGTGCATAATGGCGTCCCGGAGCAGATCTGCCCCCACACCATTTCCTTGTTCCTTGCGGTCGACAGCGAGCCGCGACAGCAGGATCACGGGGACGGGCTCGGGCATGTTGCGGCGTACTTTGCCGGGGCATTCCGCGCGGGTCACCGACGAGGCAGCGAGTGCGTAGTAGCCGACAACGCGGCCTTCGCGGCAGGTGACGAAACAGCTTGATCCGCCGCCAACGTTGTTGGCTGAAGCCCGGTTGCGCAAATAGCTGTCGAGCGTGGGTTCGCCACTGTCGAAACTGGCGACATCGTCGGCGTCACTGATTAGTCGCGGAAGGCTGTAGCCGGTCACGGGTCAAGGTCGAAGACCGTGGGCCGCGTGAACAGCTTCTCTAGCGCAGGATTGGGTCGGGCGGGACGAGTCAGTATCGCGTTAAATTCGCTCCATGCCGCGTCGTCGAGGACGAAGAGTCGTCGGTCGGCGAGTACGTCGCGGGCGTGGGCCACGGCGGCGCGGACCGCGAAGTTGGTGAGGTCGGTGCCTTCGACTTCGGCGGCCTGGCGGATCAGTGCATCCTGTTCAGGGGTGACACGCATTGCGAAGCGTTCAGTCTTGGCAGCCATGCATCTTATTGTGCGCCCAATAGGCGTACAAGTCAACATCGCCGCCGCTAACGAAAGGTCGCTTGCGTCGCTTCTGCCAGCGCTGACTGGCCGCCGGCGTCTTCCAATCTGTCGAGCGAAAGCCGATCGCGGCCGCGCGGGGGTTCATATGCGCTGGGGCAGGTTCGTCGTCACGCAAGGATCGCCGCTGCACGGAGATCACAGGTTCGGCACAAACCGCGGCAGTCCTGCTGGCGTACGCCGCTACACGCCTAGTCTGGCGCGGTGGCGGGGGCACAGTCCATCAAGTCGGCGGACCGGATCGGCCGTCTCGGTGTCATGTACTTCCGGTCCCTCTTGGCCCAAGCAGGGGTGGTGCATGGCGAAATCTCAAGCGGTGAGGATCACCTCGCCGTGGACATCACACTCGAGTTCGTCGCCGGCGGCGCCCGCGTACAGATCAAGACCGGCACCAAGGCGCTGAACAAGGACGGGTCCCTCACGGTGCCAACGAAGGACGAGTGGAAGGTGAAATGGTCTGCGGCGCAAGTGCCGGTGTTCCTCGCGTACGTCCACCTGGAGAAGGTGCCGCCACCGCAGTGGATCGAGCATGAGGACGCATACACCGTCGTCCACGCCCGGGCGCTGTGGGCGAGGGTGAACTCGGTGACGGGCAAGAGTGTCAGACTCCCGGCGAACAATCGGCTTACCGCCGAGACTTTCGCTCTGTGGGCCAGCGAGTTCGACCAGCCGAACCGAGGGTGGGGAAAGGCGGCGAGCGCATGACATCCGCATTTCACGACCGCGTCGTCCGCTACCTCACCGCCACCGGCTGGCTGCCTCCCGAGGAGATTGGTGAGCGAGGAGGGCTTTGGCGTCATCCAACTTCGCGCCATCTCCTGCCGGTGCCCAACGAGCTGGTCGAGGGCGGCATCGACTGGCAGGTCATCACCGAGCGGGTGGCGATGCTCGAAGACGCGGAGGTGGCCGACGTCGCCGCGCGTTTGGGAGGCCAAGCCGTGGACATCGCCAATCTGCGCGCGGCCAAGGACCTCGTTATACGCGACACCATTCCGTATTCGGCGGGCGTGATTCTCGTGCAGTCAAGCTGGATGATGCTGCGCTCCTCGGCGACCACGGCTTTCGGGCAGCGTGCTCTGATTCGCAACTACAGCAAGACAGGTGACGACCTGATCGCGACCGCGCGTATGGCACACACTCGCAAGGGCTCGTTCATCATCCCGATCGTGCTACCGCTCACCGATCCGGCGCCCGCCGAAAAAGGCAAGAAGAAGCCACCACCGCTGCCGGGCATGGGGCTCACCGCGATACCCGAACCACCGGAGCGGCGCGTGATGCGGACGTTCGCTGAGGCGCTCGGCACCCTGGACAGGGAGGTCCTGAAGCCCGAGCGCGAGCCGCGGGCCAGCATCGACCCCGACCTCATCCGTTCTGGTGTCAGCCACCAGTTCGTCGCGGCTTTGCATCGGGTGCTCACTCAGGAGTCCGTAGAGGAGTTCAGCGCCGCCTTCGACTGGTCACCGCTGGGAGGGCCGGCGCCGAAGGGGCTCAGTGACGTGTCGGTTCCCGCGGCCGCAACCGAGCGCATCGGGAACGTGGCACGACGGCTCAAGTCGCGTACCGTGCCGAGGGTCGAGGAGCAGTTCGTCGGTCCGATCCAGGGCGTGCAACGCGACCACGATGCCGACACGGGATCCGTGACAGTCGAGATTGCCCGAAAGGGGCGCACTACAAGCGTGTCCGTGAATGTGTCCGGCCTGGTGCTAGACGAGGCTTGGCAGTGGGCGAGGGATCGTAAGACGGTCGTCGTGAACAGTCGGGTGAACAGCACCCGGGACGGGCTACAAGCCGCAACCCAGGACGCCATCACGCCGCTAATGGTCGACGTCAAGCAGAGCTGACCGCTACAGCCGGGGCCTCCAATGGTCCCGCTGAGACGCGCCGAGTCGAGTCGTCGGTGGATCATCGGCAAGGTCCTCAGCACGTCAGGGGCATCCTGCTCGGGCCCAGACGAGACGGGGCTCGTGTGCTGCCGGGGTAGTGGTCCTTTCCCCGAGATAAAGGCGTCTAGTGAGATTGAATCCTTCGAACTATCAGCGTGGGGATGGACCAGACGATCACCGACAAATGGACCGCCAGAACGGCGACCGACAAGAGTGGTCTAAACCGCTCCCGACCATAGCCTGAGTCGAGGCGCTCAGCGCCACGAAACGCTTACAGGCAGCCCGGCGGTCACCGTTTATTCACCGCCAATGACCGGGAACCGACCGGAATCGCCCGGTTCCCATCGGGGTTCGGGATAGTCAATCCGGTTGTCGCACAAGGAGAAATAGGCAATGACAGTCACTGTCCGGATCGAAGGATTGCTAATCCGTAGGTCGCGGGTTTGAGCCCCGCCGCCCCACTTCAGGGGCAATTTTTGTTCTTCTCCGCCGACGAGTCATCGCTTTATTCATCGCTTTTGCGCCTCCGCGCAGCGCATCCCCCAGGTGCATATGCCTAGCTTTCCTAGACCACGCTCAACGTGTACTTGATGCCTGCAGCGGCCAGAATTGCTTCCAGCTCTTCGCGCCGCTTTGGCGGCACCACAATCACAAGCTCCTTCATCGCGCGACTCACGCCCACGTAGAGCACTCGCCGCTGCTCGGAGTTGATGCCGTCTCTCCAATCGTCCAAGACGTGAGTAGGTCCGGACGATGCCGATGAAAGGGCCATGATCACCGCCTCAAACTCGTCGCCTTTCACGCCATGCACGTGCCCCCAGCGAAGGGAGTCCGGCGTTTCCGCCAACAGCCCCGGGTTGCGTCCAGCAGAGTGGTGTACGAGTCGGGACCTATAAGTGGTGCCGGCGTGTCGTAGCCGAATGAATGAAGGTCATCGCGTGATTCTTCGAGAGACCCGTCAAAGTCACTCGAGCAAAGGAATACACGCGATGACCACTGCCCACGATATCGACTTGCCTGCCGTGCTGGCCGATCGACTCACTACTACCCACCCCGACGTGCTGCGCGAGCTGCTCGCGACGTTCCTGCACACGTTGATGGGCGCGGAAGCCGACGTCCTGTGCGGAGCCGGGTACGGCGAACGCAGCTCCGAACGCACCAATCAGCGCAACGGCTACCGGCACCGCGAATTCGACACCCGGACAGGGACATTGGATCTCGCGATCCCGAAGCTGCGGCAGGGTTCCTACTTCCCGGGGTGGCTGCTGGAGCGGCGTAAGCGCGCCGAGCGGGCGCTGACCACGGTGGTGGCGACGTGCTACCTGCTCGGGGTGTCGACGCGTCGGATGGACAAGTTGGTCGGCACGCTGGGCATCACCGGTTTGTCGAAGTCCCAAGTCAGTGTGATGGCCAAGGAACTCGACACCGCCGTCGAGGCGTTCCGCAGCCGGCCGCTGGACGCCGGCCCGTACACCTTCGTCGCCGCGGATGCCCTGGTCCTCAAGGTCCGCGAGGCCGGTCGGGTGGTCAACGTGCACACGCTGATCGCCACCGGTGTCAACGCCGAGGGCTACCGCGAAATCTTGGGCATCGACGTCACCACCGCCGAGGATGGCGCGGGCTGGCTGACGTTCTGGCGGTCGCTGACCGCACGTGGCCTGTCCGGGGTCCGCCTGGTCACCAGTGACGCTCACGCGGGTCTGGTGGCCGCGGTCGGGGCCACCGTGCCCGGCGCGGCCTGGCAGCGCTGCCGCACGCACTACGCCACCAACCTGATGGCCATCACCCCGAAGGCGTCGTGGCCTTGGGTGCGCACTCTGCTGCACTCGGTCTACGACCAGCCTGACGCGGAATCAGTTGCTGCCCAATATGATCGGATCATCGACGCACTAGCCGACAAGCTCCCCAATGTCGCCGAACACCTGGAGAGCGCTCGATCCGATCTGCTGGCGTTCACCGCGTTCCCCAAGCAGATCTGGCGCCAGATCTGGTCCAACAATCCCCAGGAGCGGCTCAACAAGGAGATCCGCCGCCGCACCGACGTCGTCGGCATCTTCCCCGACCGGGGCGCCCTGATCCGCCTCGTCGGCGCGGTACTGGCCGAACAACACGACGAATGGGCCGAATCACGGCGCTACTTCGGCCTCGACGTCCTCAGCAAATCCCGAACCGACCACAACTCACCGACCGAACAGGAGGCCACCCCCGCGGCACTGACCGCCTAAACCACGAAGTCGAAGAATCACACGACGACCTCGTACACCACGTCCCTGGACTTGACCCAGCCCCGCGGTTCTGCTCTGCCAGAAACTCCAAACCTTGTCCGAAATTTTCAGTCGAGTGCCAAGTTTCTTCGCAAGCTCGATCTGGCAATCGACCGCAAAATCTTCAAGGATCGAGCGGACCCGCGACTTGCACGAGTCGGCGTCGCTCCACTCATTTGCACAGCCAAGAAGCTGTCCGGCTACTACTCGAAGCTCCTCCGGCGAGACCCCGAGAATGTCCAGTTGCATGGATCTTGCCTCCGCACTTAAGTCGTCGGGCCAGTCAAAGTGACTCAAGATGAACGCTTCGACGCGGCGGATCGATCGCGCTCTGCCGTTTGGGTCGGCACCAGAACGCAAATCAGCCAGGGCGACGAGAAGTGGCTCCATCTGCGAGCTGCCGTGAGGCGGTTCTTTACCTTTACGTAGTAGCGCGCGGGCGTCTGACCGTTTGTGAGCGATCACACGTGTTCTCGCGGGTGAAATTCCCGCTTGGTGCACGAGCTGATATGCAGCCTCTCCGGCTTTGACGCCCGATCCGACCACCAGATGGATAGCGTTAGATCCGCCGGAATGATCGCCGCTGGGGTTAATTTCACCGATGCCTACGGTACGAAGGTCGTTGACCAACGAACAGATCACAGGAGTCGATCGGTAGCACGTCGTCAGAGTTGCTCGTTCTTCCACCGCCACACCGTCGCGAAACCGCTCGTATAACGACGAATCTGCCTGGCGAAACTCGTAGATCGCTTGATCAGGATCGGCGACGGCCACCACGTGAATGCCTGCGCCGATCAGTCGGTCAATGATCGCGTGCTCGGTTGCGTCGCAGTCTTGGAACTCGTCGATGATGATTTCGCTGAATCGCAGGGAAAGCAGTGGAAGCGGCGATTGAGCCGAGTCCAGAATTGCTAGCGCGCGACGACGTGCCGCTGTCGTGTCGTATACGTGCGCCCCGTGAAGATTCGTGATCCGCGTGTGGCCTGCCTCAGAGATTTTTTGTCGCGACCATTTGGTGAGCTTCTGCCAGGTCAATTCCTCCTGCATGCTGAGCTTGGTCTCGTCAACTGCCCACATGCCGTCAGTTTCTGCGAAGTGAGTGAGCCGAATCCCCGCACCTCCGGATGGCGGTCGCGCTACCGCCATCGAGGTACGCAGTTCGTCCCACGACGTTAAGTACGAGGGGCGGTTGCCGGTTAGTCGCGTAATTGCCGGCGTTACAACGTATCGACGGAAGAAGGAGTCAAAGGTCCCAATAAAATTTGGCGGTTCCAAGAGCAAAGGAACATCGCGGCATCGAAGTCTGGCTACGTCGACCGCTGCGTTCGTAAACGACAGCATGGCCACCCGTCGACCTTCGTAGAAGTTACGTCGGAGCCGAGCGACAACCGTCCGCGTTTTCCCGGACCCCGGCCCTGCTTCGACAAGTCGAACCGTCGGAACGAGCGCCGCGAGCTGCTCGTCGCTAAGGCCGAGCGGATTATGGCTACTCATTTGTTTTCAGCATCGACGTGGGCGACAGCCTCGATGGCCTCCTTCAAGTAGGTCGGCGCGGCAAGTGGCGCGCCCTCAGCCGACTCGATCGCCTCAGCTACGATGTGCGCGAAGTCGCCTTTTGCGATGTCCAAGTAGACACCGTCGCTTGGAGCCTTCGCCCGAATGGCAGCGGCGAAGGTTTCTGCGCGCCCGTCGGAGTCTGCGCCCTCAACTTCCGATACAACATTCGCCCAGTGCCCGTCAGATTTCGGGTGGAGCGCGAGAAATGCCGTGTGCAAACGATCTTCGTTCGCCGGTAGCCGGAAGATTTCAGCTTCTAGCGTCGTCCCGCCCACTATTACGGTGAGTCGGCCGGCCTCGACGTGTTGCGCGAATCGTCTATCGTAGTGGGTCTTTCTTTCGTCGCCTGCGCCGGTGTGGTCTCGGTCGGTCAGGACCACGACGCGGTCAACGCGAGGGTGAGCACCGTCTAGTAGCACGCGTAGGTAGGGCTCAAAATCGACGCCCTCGATGTTGATCAATGTGGCGCTGCGGAACTGGCGCGTCAGCTTCTTCGCCAAGGCCTCGGCGTCGGTTTTGGAACCTTTTGACTCACACAGCTGGGCAGCGACCAGCCGGAGATGCTGCTGCGCAAGAGCTGGCAGCACCAGCATCTCGGCAATCCCTTCGACAAGGACGACGTCTCTAGCGAACAGGAGGGCGGCGCGGGTGGAATTGAGATAGCGGTCGATCTTGCGCCGATCTGCAGGTTGCAGATCAAGCTCACGGATAGCGGTGACCTTGGTACACCAGTCGGCGCCATCACTGTCGCGGGCGACGACCACGACGTTTCGGATCGAAACTGTGCTCGCGAGCACAGGTGAGTGAGTCGTTACGACAACCTGTACCTTGCCGCCGGGCAGCTTCACATCAGCGCTCTGCCCGCTCGACTTTGCTTGGTCGTAAAGGAAATCCAGCAGCACCAGCTGAAGTTGAGGATGGAGGTGTGCTTCGGGTTCTTCGACCAATAGGAGCGTTAAATCGCTGTCTTTTGCCCTGACCAGCTGCAAGACAATCATGGCGATATACAACAAGTTTGCGTATCCCAGGCCGGTGGCTGCTATGTCGCCGACTGGCACATCACACTCGGCCAGTTGGATCCGGAGCAAGCGAGCGATGCGCCGCATCTCGAGCGTCGTCTGATTTAGCTCGATGACATGCTCGCGATTCGGCGGAGTTGTTTGGACGAAAAAACTGTGGATCGCGTCTCTCGTCGTGACCGCAAGTGGGTGCTCCGCAACTTTTCTTAGAGCAGCGCTAGCGGTCTCAACGAATGCTCTCTCCAGGTCGATGTCGGAGCCCACGAGGATACGCAGGACATCGTGCAGCAGGGCTTGATCGCTGCCGTCGAGATCCTTGACAGCGTCTCGGAGGGGCGGCATGTAAACGTACGAGATCCGCCGCCGTAAGAAAGGTTCCGGATCTTCTGCATGCGCATCGCCGACGCCCCAAGTAAGCACGCTTCGCTTTGGCACGTCGGGATTGGTCGCAAAGGTCGCGGTATAAACCAGATCCTCATAGGGGTCGATTAGTTGCGCAAGATAGATGGATTTCTCGATCTCGCTCAGGTCCGAGTAGCGCACCAACAAGTCGACTGGTGTACCGACCTCGGTACCGTGCGATAGATCCCGCTCAGCGACGAACCAAGCAGTCTGCCGGCCAGATGCCGGGAATGCGATCAATCTGATGGCGTCGACTATCGCTGATTTGCCCGCAGCATTCTCACCCACAACGACCGTGAGATCCGGGGTGAATTGCACGGAGGTATCGCGGCATGAACGGAAGTTTTGTAGCGACAAGTTCGCTAGGTGCATGGTAATCCGATCGGAGTAACTTGAAGACTTGACCATAGACGGCGCTCGGACGGCGAATTGGAACGCGGGCGGCGTGTCTATTTAGTCGGGTGATCGCTGGCTGGCTCGGAACTAAATCAGGCCTTCGGCTGGCTTATGCACATACCGGTCAGAGCAGCTCCGAATCCTCGGCCGTGGGATGCCCCGTTCCTCGTCGATCCGGAGGAGGAAGAGCCGGCGGCGCCGCCATCGGAGAAGCAGCTGGTGAAAAATCTCTTTGGAGCCGCGGGCCTGCAGGAGGGCAACTTAGCGGGGCTGCCCTACTCGCTGCTATCGACCGCGACGCACGGACGGTTCCGCAGCGTCGGACTCGTCGGGTACGCATCCGTGGGGCCGTCAGTGGGAGGGGTGTCGACCGCCGCGATGGGCGTGGCGCTACCGGTCACGGCACAGTCGACGATGTACGCCGCGATAGCGACACTCACCTATCTGTGCGCTCTCGCGCGGTACACGTCGGCATCCGAAGCGATGGTGCTGGACAGGCTGCAACAGCCGTATGCGGACTGGCAGGCACTTGCGCACACGGGCAAGGAGTAAATGGTCACGGGGTCGCGGCGGATTTTGTGCCGTCCGGTGGCTTTTTCCCGAGGGCCTGCAGAATGAAAGCGCCGACGCCGACAATGGCCGTCAGCAAGGTTGCTATGGGCACTATCGAACGGAGCCAAAGCGGATCCTTATCGGCCGAATTCGCGCCTCCGGCGTCGACCAGGGTCGAGGGCTTGGGGGCGGCTTCTGCCGAGGATGCCGGGGGCTTGGCAGTGGGTTCTGTCATCGGCACCCAGCAAACGGTGTGGTCGAACTGGATCGCCGTGCACGCCCAGCCCAACTCTTTCGCGTTCGTGGGTATCGGAGCATCTAAGCCGAGATCGAGTCGCGTCCAGTTCGGCGGGGTGTCAGTCGAAAACAATGGCGAGGGCGGGAAAGGACTAGATGGGAGGCTGCTCGCCTGCTTTGCAGGCGCATTGAGGGCTGAGTACAGCCCGACCCCGCCCGACACCGCGAGCACGGCCACGACCGGGGCCAAGGCAACTTTTGGTGCGAGGATCTTCGAACCAAGTGCGCGGAGGCCCGCAAACCGTTTCGAACCGGGCTGTTGGGTCGGTTCGGGCTGTATGGGCTGCTCGGCGTGGGAGTCGTCCATCGCGGCATTTTAACGGTCGGCTTTACCGTTGCCCTACGGCGGCGGGACCGTCGGGCGGCTTGCAGTCTGGGCCTACTACACCGGGTTGAAGGTCGGGGTCCACGACCCGTTGGTGTTCCACACGTAAACGTGGTGCGCCCGGTCGCGGACTTGTGCGGCGGGGACTGTCGCTGCCAGGCGGACCGCGATCTACAGGCTGCCCAACAGTCAGGTGGCGTATCAAACCGCCGTGCGCTTTAGCCCCTGACCGCACTGCTCACACTCAAAGTGCGTTAAGAACGTGGACACCCTCTGCTCGTGTTTGCACTTGAAACACTTCACAATAGTCGAAGGCTCGTCGACGGAGACAGGTCTGCCCGACGCGATTTTGTTCGACTTGGTCCGATTGCAACGCCAGCACAGAGTCTGGAGATTATCCGGCGTGGACATGCCTCCTCTGGAGATTGGGATGATGTGGTCCACCTCCAGAAGGAGATGCGGCTCCGCTGCGAGCGACACTTCGCAGTACCGGCACGTGTGGTTGTCGCGCGCTTTTATGGAGTTGCGTAGCCCGGAGGTCATCAGGGCCCGTTGGCCAGCTGCACTCTTTCTCCAGCGGATTTTTTCCGAAAGGGTCTCGATGAGCGCGTCGATCGTCGGGGTGTCCAATTTGACCGTTGTTCGCTGCGAACTGTTCCCACCGGCACTGACGTATTCAAAGGCGTATACGGGATACGGAACGGTGATGGGCGACAGCTGGACTCCGACGCGTTCCATGAACTCGCCCGCGTAGTGCTTCAGGATGAAAGCAGGCGGGTCGATCGACTTGGTGATGCTCGCCTCGCGTTGCTGGAGGTTGTGGACCGCGTCTTGAAGTCTAGTGATGTCGTCGCCCAGATGCTCCACGTCGGCAAGGCGGTCCTGATCAGCCTTGATGTTGAAGTACTTCATCACGTACTTGAGTGGGTCGGCGTGGGCGTTACGCACGACCTGTAGCGAACAGTTGTGCACATTTGGCGCCTGGTAGTTCGCGACGTTTCGATCCCGTCGGTAGTTCCAGTGGCTGGTGTTGTGGAATGCCGCCAGGTGCGCCTGCGAGCCGGCCGAAGACGCACCTAGCTCAAACGATCCGCGGTTGCGAATCTCGGAGATGTAGCGGGCGAGTTCGTTGTGCTCTGCAACAAACGCTGCGATCCGATTGGTATGAGCCAGGAACTCTTCGCTGGCGAAGTAACGCTCTTTGAGGATGTAACGACCAAGCAGATACGAGCCCCAGCCCGTGAGGCCGATCAAGACGTAAATTAGGAGTGCTTCCATGTCGTGTGAATTCCCCCGCCGGTTCTACTGATAAGCGACCGGACCTTAGCAAAGTGCTACGACTAGCTCCCGCGATTTGGACAACATGACGTGGTGCCCATGCCAGCCGGCCGGAGTCGAAGGACGTCCCGGTTAACACGGCGGGGCGGGGCGCCGCCCCTGGGTTGAGAGCCAGGGTCTGACGCAGGCGGGCCAGGGGCGCGCCGGTTAAGTTGAGAACTCGATCTGCTCGGGATACTCAGACGGGCCTAGTTGCAAACCGCTCTCAATCACCCTCTTTTCGAGGTCGAGCAATTTCGTATACACCGCTCGTGCTGTCGACGTCAGATCGCGAATTGCAAGCTCAAGATTCACGACAGTCGTCATCACGGCTTCGAATAGAGCGTCTGTCTGCGGGCCGGGGGCCAAACGTAGTAGCGCGCCGAGTTGATCCCTGACCTCTGCAGAGACAGGGGTAAATTCGCGGTCCAATCCGAGCTGATAAAACCCGGCTACGGGCAGAGCTATGGGGTCCTGCGGCATCAGCGCTCCTTTAACGTGCGTCTTGCGACGCAGTATGTCCAGTTTGCATTGTTGTATACGCCGGCACTGACGTAGCCATGTGGCCTTGCCGGCGGCATCAGCGACGCGGCTAAGCGGAATCACCGACGGAACCGCGAAGGCGGTCGCGACGTCCAACCTGGTGTGACGACGACGAACGTGCGGCGTTGCGCGACGAGGGCTTGGACACCAACGACCGGGCGGTGATCGCCGCCCTGAAACCCTGGTGCGGTGGGAGCGTTCGCTGCTCTGAGAATTGCCGGTGCCCGGCCGTGTCGTACGACAGTCCGCGTCGTAACCGCCCCTATTCGCCCGGCGAAGCCTGCACTTTGCTGGGGTCAAGTGGCGCAGGTCCAACGCCGGTCCGGCTCAGCGAAATAGGCTCCTACCAGAAATGACGCGGTAGCCTTCGACGCGGAGACTTCCGTGTGACCTCGTTTTCAGTTGCAGTCGAGGTTGGTCCTAGTCGCAATGGTGCGCAATAGGGCACTGCCATCTATCGCGCGAAATGGCTGCGCGAAGACTGAACTTAACAACGTCCGTCTGCCGCATCTGAAACTCCATGCGTCGCCCGGCCTGCGCTGCTCGTCTTCTCACATCGAGACAAGGTCTCCGTCGCGGATCCGACAATGTGGACCCGGTTGCGGCGCACAGCTACATTTGCCGCACCCGGACCCGCAGCGCCATGTGCCGGTCGTTGCACGTACACCACACCGAACTGACCGAACACCGGTCGTCGGTGTGGTCGTGGCTGTCGGACAGCAGGTCGGCGGCACGAAAACCCCGCCGCGCTCGGTAGGCACGAGGTCGCCGACGAAGTTGCTCGGGAACTCGTCGTGAGACGATTGGGCCACTGCGACGTTACCGAAACCAGTCGCTAACGGCCTGCGAACTACAGACACGTGCTCTTCGTGTCCTAGCGATGTCCTAAGACACGCGACCACCCGCTGAAACACATGGGACGCATCAGCATGAGAATTGCTCATCTAGCTGTACAGATCGCCAGTTTGGAGACACCGCGAAACGGCCCAGGACAGTCGCCTTCACCCTGGCAGTGTGGGGGTCAGGGGTTCGAGTCCCCTTAGCTCCACTCGTTTGACTAGGCAGTTCGCGAATCTCCCGGTTCGGAACGAGCCTTCAACGGTCGATCTGACGACCCTTTTGACGACAAATGTCGTTCGAACGCTGGCGCCACACTCGAACAGTAGGTCTTTACGACACTGCGGGCCGCAGCAGTTAGCTTGGGGCCGTCCGCCTCTCCCCAAGGCCGCTCAAGCTAGTCACTCGACGCAAGCATGCGTTGAGTGCGTTCGATTCGGCTCCTCAGGCCTTCCTGAAACTGTGCGTCCGCCCGGCGCGCCAGAATGTGCTCTCTGGCACTGGCACTCGCCAAGCGGTGCGGTTAAGAGTTTCTATACATGAGAA
>CAWIAC010000040.1:0-38474 GCA_963833935.1 uncultured Actinomycetota bacterium
GCGGCGTGCTCGTGCGCGGCGAGAAGGGCACCGCGAAGTCGACGCTGGTGCGCGCACTGACCCAGATACTGCCGCCCATCGACGTGATCGCCGGTGACCGGTTCTCCACGGACCCGGCTGAGCCGAACCCGCTCTCACCGGACGGCCCGTTCGGTCCCGGCACGCCCGTGGAAACCCGGCCCGTACGACTGGTCGAGCTTCCCGTCGGCGCCACCGAAGACCGCGTGGCAGGTTCGATCGATCTCCAACAGGCGCTGAGCGACGGCGCCGTGCACTTCGAGCCGGGGCTGCTGGCCAGGGCGCACCGCGGCATCCTGTACGTCGACGAAGTGAACCTCCTGCACGACCACCTGGTCGACCTGCTGCTCGACGCGGCCGCGATGGGGGCCGTCACCGTGGAGCGCGACGGCATATCCGTCAGCCACTCAGCCAGGTTCGTGCTCGTCGGGACGATGAATCCCGAGGAGGGCGAGCTACGGCCGCAGTTGCTCGACCGGTTCGGCCTGACCGTCGAGGTTGCCGCGCCGCGAGACCCCGCGCAGCGTGCCGAGGTGGTGCGCCGTCGACTTTCCTTCGACGCGGACCCGCAGGCCTTCCGAGCTCACTACGCGAATGCCGAAGAGCGGCTTCGTATCCGGATTCACCAGGCCCAGTCGATTCTGGCCCGAGTCCAGCTCACTGACCCAGTCCTGCTCAAAATCGCCGAAGTCTGCTCGGCAGCCGGCGTCGACGGCATGCGAGCCGACATCGTCATGGCGCGGGCCGCCGCCGCTCATGCCGCGTGGCACGACCGCCAAGACGTGAACGTCGAAGACCTGCGTGTGGCCGCCAGACTCGCTCTGCCGCACCGCCGTCGGCGCAATCCGTTCGACGCTCCCGGCCTCGGCGACGACGAACTCGACGAACTGTTGCCGCCGGACACCGGTGATGGACCCGATCCCGACACCGACCCCGACGGTCCCGGCGGCGGGCACGGCGACGACGACACCGGCGACGCGCCGCCGCCAACTGCCGGCGGCCAGCCGGATCCGACGTCGGCACCAGCAGACCACGCACCGGTCGGTGCCGGCGAGCCCTACAAGACAAGGCTTTTCACCGTCCGCGGGGTCGGGGAGGGACATGCGGGTCGGCGCAGCCGGGCCCGAACGACGACCGGCCGGCGCACCCGGTCGCAGTCGAGCACCGGCTCCGGCATGCACGTCGTCGAGACCGTGCGTGCTGCCGCACCGCACCAGGTCGCTCGCGGCCGCAGCGGCGGCCGGCTCCTACTGCGGCCCACCGACCTGCGTCGGGCCGTCCGCGAGGGGCGCGAAGCCAACCTGGTGGTGTTCGTCGTCGACACGTCGGGATCCATGGCTGCCCGCGAGCGGATGCATCAGGTCAAGACGGCCATCTTGTCGCTGCTGCTCGACGCATACCGGCGACGCGACCGGGTCGGTGTGGTCACCTTCCGGGATCGTGCGGCCGAGATCGTCCTTCCGCCAACCGGTTCGGTTGACATTGCGGCGAGGCGACTGGCCGACCTCCCGGCCGGCGGGCGGACCCCACTTGCCGAAGGTCTGATGAAGGCCGCCGAGTTGGTGCGGCGCGAACGCCTGCGCGATCCGAGCCGACGCCCGCTGCTCGTGATCGTCACCGACGGTCGCGCGACGGCCGGACCTGACGCCATCGGACGGTCCCGCCAGGTGGCGGAGCATCTCGCGAACGAACGTGTCGGCTGCATCGTCGTCGACTGCGAAAGCGGACGGATGCGGATGGGCCTGGCCGCAACGTTGGCCCGACACCTGATGGGCGTTCACGTGGCCCTGGCTGACGTGAACGCCCAAGCGCTGACCGACATCGTGCGTGGCGCAACTCCCGGAGCGGCCTGATGCCACAGGGTCAGGTTCCGGTCGTGCCCGACGACCAGCTCACGACGCGCCAACGCCGCAACCGACCCCTGCTGATCGTGCACACCGGCGACGGCAAGGGGAAGTCGACCGCCGCGTTCGGGTTGGCGCTACGCGGATGGAATCAGGGCTTGCGCATCGGGGTGTTCCAGTTCGTCAAATCGGCCAAATGGCGCATCGGGGAGCAGACCGTGCTGGAGCGCCTCGGCGCGCTGCACACCGAGACGGGCGAAGGTGGTCCCGTCGAATGGCACAAGATGGGATCGGGCTGGTCATGGAGCCGCAAGGCCGGCAGCGAGGTCGACCATGCGCAGGCCGGGGCGGCCGGCTGGGCCGAGATCAAGCGACGCTTGGCCGCGCAAACCCACGACCTCTACGTGCTCGACGAGTTCACCTACCCCATCAATTGGGGCTGGGTCGATATTGCCGACGTCACCGAAACCCTCGCGGGCCGGCCGGGCCACCAGCACGTCGTGGTGACGGGTCGCGGGGCCGATCCGAAGCTGATGGACATCGCCGACCTCGTCACCGAGATGAAGAAGGTCAAGCACCCGATGGACGCCGGCCAGAAAGGCCAGCGAGGAATCGAGTGGTAGTCACCGACCTTCCCCGCTTCGTCGTCGCCGCACCCGCGTCCGGGCACGGAAAGACCACCGTCGCAACCGGATTGATGGCCGCCCTGGTTCGGCGCGGCTTGACGGTCTCCGGCCACAAAGTCGGACCCGATTTCATCGACCCCGGCTACCACGCCATGGCCACCGGGCGGCCGGGCCGCAACCTCGACCCGTTCCTCGTCGGCGAACACCGGATCGTGCCGCTGTTGCTGCACGGCGCGAAGTCGGCGGACATCGCCGTCGTCGAAGGCGTGATGGGCCTGTTCGACGGCCGACTAGGCACCCGCGGTGAAGCATCCACCGCGCACGTCGCCGCCCTGACGGGGTCCCCGGTGCTGCTCGTCGTCGACATCTCGCACGCAGCGCGGACGCACGCGGCGGTCGTCGCCGGTCTCGCGGCGTTCGACCTCTCGGTGCGCATCGCGGGCGTGATCCTCAACAAGGCGCGCAGCACGCGGCACGCCGACGAGGTCCGCGACGCGCTCGCCTCGACCGGCATTCCGGTGCTCGGCGTCCTGCCCCGCGACGACGAGATGGAGACGCCGTCACGTCATCTCGGTCTGGTACCTGCCGCCGAACGCGCCGAGTCGGCCGCGACTCTGGCGCGAATGGCGGACGTGGTCGCCGCGCACGTCGACCTCGACGCCGTGCTCCGTCTCGCCAACGATGCCGTGGCGCTGCGCGGAACGGCGTGGGACCCGGCTCAAGAAGTCCACGCCCCGACCCGGGCCCGGCCCGTCGTCGCGATGGCGGGCGGTCGCGCGTTCACCTTCCGATACGCCGAAACCGAAGAGCTCCTGCGCGCCGCGGGATGCGACGTGGTCGAATTCGACCCGCTCGTCGATCCGGCCCTTCCCAGAGGCACTGCCGGCATCTACCTCGGCGGTGGTTTCCCCGAGGTGCACGCCGCCGAGCTCGCCGAGAACCGTTGCCTGCTAGCCGAAGTGTGCGCCGCCGTCACCGCAGGCGTCCCGACGGTCGCCGAGTGCGCGGGGCTGCTCTACCTGTGCCGCACTCTCGACGGCACCCCCATGGTCGCAGCGCTGCCGTCCGACGCGGCGATGACGCAACGGCTGATCCTTGGCTACCGAACGGCCACCAGCCCCGCCGACTCCCTGCTCGCCAAGGCGGGTGCCCGGGTCACCGGACACGAATTCCACCGCACGACAGTCACCTTCGCTGACGGCCGGGCGGCGTGGCAGCTGCCCGTGGGCCCCGACGGTTTCGCCACGCCCACGCTGCATGCCGCCTATCTCCACACGCACTGGGCCGGCCACCCCGCCCTGGCTCAACGATTCGCCGAGGCCGTCCATCTAGGCAAGTGCGGCCAACCACTCCACGACATCGTCGACGTCTGACACCACTGGTACCCCGGGGTGAACAGCGGGCCTGCGCACGATGACGACCGGAACGCCCAACTCTTCGGCGGCCTGCATCTTCGGCCAGGTGTACTCGCCACCGGAATCCTTGGTGACCAGCACGTCCGCCCGGTGCTCGCGCAGTAGCGCCAATTCGCCGGGCAGGGCGTAGGGTCCGCGGTCGTTGATCAGCCGCCACGCCGGTGGCAGCTCGAACTCCGGGTCATCGACGACGCGTGCCAGCACCGCCGACTCGCCGAGCGCTTCGACGAACGCCCCCAGTTGCCGGCGGCCCACGGTGAGCAGCGGTCGGCGGCCCAGCCTTCGCGCAGCCTCGGCAGCGTCGCGGTGCGAGCTCACCCAATGCCATGACGTGGTGGCCCGTTCGGCCCAGCCGGGACGCTGCAATCGCAGCAGCGGCCGCGCCGCGTCGGCGCAGGCGGATGCGGCGTTGGCGGAGATCGTTGCCGAAAACGGGTGGGTGGCATCGATCACGACGTCGAAGTCGACTAGCGCCCGTCGGAGCCCTGCGATTCCGCCGAATCCGCCGACTCGCACCGACCCGACCGGCATTCGCGGCCGAGCTACTCGGCCGGCCAGTGAGCTGGTGACGTCAACCCCGTCGTGCACCAGCGTCGCGGCCAGGGCGCGGGCTTCAGACGTCCCGCCCAGCAGCAGCACCCGCATCAGCGTCGCCGCAGCAGATAGATGTCCATCACCCAGCCCGCCTCGGCGTGAGCCTGCGCGCGTGCATCGGCAATGTGCTCGACGACGTCGCCGAGGCGCCCGGCGGCCAGGCGCTCCCCGGCGGTGCCGAGATTGGCGCCCCACCACACCGCCCAGTCGTGCAGGCCGGTGAGGTCGAGCCGGTCCGGCGGCGGGTTGAGCATGGCGACGACGTTGTCCTGCCCGGCGGCGACGGCTTCCTGCAGCCTGCGGCCGGTGGTGATGTGCACGGGCCGCCCAACCTCGTGCAGGACGATGCGGTGCCGTGCGGCAAGCAGTTGCGGAGCGCTGATTCCCGGCAGCACGTCGAATTCGACTGATACGCCGAGTTCCTTGATCTTGTCGACCACGCGGATGGTCGAGTCGTACAGCGATGGGTCGCCCAAGACCAGGAATGCCGCGGTGCCACCGCGCGTGCGCAGCACGTCGGCGTAGGCGGCAGCGCGGGCGTCGTGCCAGCCGGCGACCGCGCGCTCGTAGCCCGCGGTGGTCAGCCCCGTCGAGCGGTCGCGCACCGGGTCGCGGACTTCGACCACCTCCACCGCACCGTCGGTGTGCGTATCGACGATCGCACGCCGCAACGCCAGCAGTTCGTCATCAGCGCCCTTGTCGGCGGCCAGCACGTAGTCGACCGACCGCAGCGCGTCGGCCACTTCCGGCGTCACGTGCTGAGGTCCCATGCCGACGCCCAGGATGCGCACCCGGACCGGCTCAGCCACCGACGCGACCCTCGATGTCGCCTTCCACCTCGAGGTAGGCCTGTCGCAACGCGGCCATCGTCTCCGGCGACGGGTCGGCCCACAGGCCGCGGTCGGCCGCTTCCTGCAGCCGCTCGACCATGCCATGCAGCGCCCACGGATTGGACCGGTTGAGGAACTCCCGGGTCTCCGGGTCGAGAACGTAGCTCTCCGCGAGCTTCTCGTACATCCAGTCGTGCAGGACACCGGCCGTGGCGTCGAAGCCGAAGAGATAGTCGACGGTGGCGGCGAGTTCGAAGGCGCCCTTGTACCCATGCCTGCGCATCGCCGAGATCCAGCGCGGGTTGACCACCCGGGCTCGGAAGACCCGTGCGGTCTCCTCGGCCAGCGTGCGGGTGCGCACCGCGTCCGGCGTGGTCGAGTCGCCGACATAGGCCTTGGGGTCGGTTCCGGTCAAGGCCCGAACCGTCGCGATCATGCCACCGTGGTACTGGAAGTAGTCGTCGCTGTCCGCGATGTCGTGCTCGCGGGTGTCGATGTTCTTGGCCGCCACTTTGATTCGCGCGTAGTTGGTGCGCATATCATCTGGGGCCGGCGCGCCGCTTAGTCCGCGACCGTAGGCGAACCCGCCCCAGGCGGTGTAGACCTCGGCGAGGTCTTTGTCGTCACGCCAGGTGCCCGCTTCGACGACCTGCAGGATGCCCGCGCCATAGGAGCCTGGCTTGGAGCCGAAAACCCTTGTGGTGGCTCGTCGTTCGTCACCGTGGTCGGCGAGGTCCGCGCGGGCGTGCGCGGCCACGTAGTTGTCTTCGTCCGGCTCGTCGAGCAGCGCCACCATTCCCACCGCGTCGTCGAGCATTATCACCACGTGCGGGAAAGCATCGCGGAAGAAGCCGGAGATGCGGACGGTCACGTCGATGCGGGGCCGGCCGAGCTCCTCGAGCGGGATGATGTCCAGCCGACTCACGCGGCGGGACGCCTCGTCCCAGTCCGGCCGCACCCCGAGCAGCGCCAGCACCTCCGCCACGTCGTCGCCGGAGGTACGCATCGCGCTGGTGCCCCACACCGACAACCCGACCGACTCGGGGTAGGTCCCGGTGTCGTCGAGGTAGCGCTGCAGCAGCGACTCCGCCATCGCCTGCCCGGTCTGCCAGGCCAGCCGCGACGGCACCGCACGCGGGTCCACGGTGTAGAAGTTGCGGCCCGTGGGCAGCACGTTGACCAGGCCACGCAGCGGCGACCCCGAGGGCCCCGGGCGCACGAAACCGCCCGCGAGCGCCTGCATCACGGCGTCGAGCTCGCCTGCGGTGCCTGCCAGACGCGGTACCACCTCCGTCGCCGCGAACCGCAGACACAGACGTACGTCGGGCGACTCATGCAGGCCCTCGACGGCACCGGCATCCCAATCGGCGGCCTCCATCGCCTCGACCAATCCGCGTGCGCGCGTCTCGATCTCGTCGACCGCGGTGGTCTCGGCGCCCTCTTTCAAGCCCAGGGCAGTACGTAGGCCGGGAACGGCATGATCCCGGCCACCCCACACCTGGGCGGCGCGCAGGATCGCGAGGACCAGGTTGACCCGCGCCGCCCCTTGCGGCGCCTCACCCAGCACGTGCAACCCGTCGCGAATCTGGGCGTCCTTGATCTCACACAGCCAGCCGTCGACGTGCAGCAGGAAGTCGTCGAACTCTTCGTCGTCGGGCCGGTCATCGAGTCCGAGGTCACGGTGCATCTCCGCGGCGCGCATCAGATTCCAGATCTCGCCGCGGATGGCCGGGAGCTTGGCCGGGTCCATCGCCGCGATGTTTCCGTACTCGTCGAGCAGTTGTTCGAGCCGTGCGATGTCGCCGTAGCTCTCGGCGCGCGCCATCGGCGGTATCAGGTGGTCGACGATGGTGGCGTGCGCGCGCCGTTTCGCCTGCGCACCCTCGCCCGGATCGTTGACCAGGAACGGGTAGATCAGTGGCAGGTTTCCCAGCACGGCGTCGGTGGCACACGCCGCCGACAGCGCAGCATTCTTGCCCGGCAGCCACTCCATCGAGCCGTGCTTGCCGAGGTGCACCACGGCGTGGGCGCCGAAACCGTGCTCCAGCCACCGGTACGCCGCGAGATAGTGATGGCTGGGCGGCAGGTCGGGGTCGTGGTAGATCGCCACCGGGTTCTCACCGAATCCGCGCGGTGGCTGGATCATCAGCACGATGTTGCCGGATCGCAGGGCGGCCAGCACAAGGTCGCCGTCGTCGTTGACGAACAGCCGCCCCGGCGCCGGGCCCCACGCGTCGGCCATGGCGTCACGCAGGGTCATGGGAAGGTCGGCGGTCCACTGTGCGTACTGCGCCGATGCCACCTTCACTTGGGCATCGTCGACCTGCCCGGTGGTGAGCCACTGTTCGTCCTGACCGCCGGCGTCGATGAGGTTGTGCATCAGCGCGTCGCCAGCTTGAGTCTCATCCTCGATTCCGAACACACCGAAGCCGTCGCCGACGTCGTAGCCGTCCTGCGCGAGGCGTCGAAGAAGGCGCACCGCGGACGCTGGGGTGTCGAGTCCGACGGCGTTGCCGACGCGAGAGTGCTTGGTGGGATAGGCCGAGAGCACCAGCGCCAGTTTTTTATCCGCGTTGGGTATCCGGCGCAACAAAGCGTGTTTGACCGCGATGGCGGCGACCCGCGCGCAGCGCTCCGGATCAGCGACATAGTGCGGCAGGCCGTCGGCGTCGATTTCCTTGAAGGAATACGGCGCGGTGATGATGCGCCCGTCGAACTCGGGGATCGCGATCTGCGTCGCGGAATCGAGCGGGGTGACGCCGTCGTCGCTGGACTCCCATTCGGCGCGTGACGAAGTAAGGCAAAGCCCTTGTAGGACTGGGATGTTCATCGCGGCGATGCGTTCGATGTCCCACGAGGCATCGTCCTCACCCGCGCCTGCGGAAGCTGACTTCGAGCCCCCGGCAGCCAGCATGCTGACCACGACGGCATCCAGGGTGGCGAGCGCGTCGAACAGTTCATCGGGCGCGCTACGCAGGGAGGACGCGAAGATCGGGACACCGACCGCGGTGCCCGTGGCCTTGATCGCGTCGGCGAGTGCGTGTGCGAAGCCGGAATTGCCGCTGACCTCGTGGGCCCGGTAATACAGCACGCCGATACGTACGTCGTTGGCGTTCCCCTTCACGGCGCGCTCGGCATATCCCCACTCGGGGATCGACACCGGCTCGTCGAAACCCTGCCCGGTGAGCAATACGGTATCGCACAGAAAAGCGTGCAACTGCGCGAGGTTCGCTGGACCGCCCTCGGCGAGGTACGAGTGTGCTTGGGCCGCAAGCCCGATGGGCACCGAAGACTGCTCCATCAGTTCCGCGCTGGGCGTACGTTCGCCGCCGAGCACGACCAGGGGCAACCCGGTGGCGCGCAGCGCGCTGAGTTCGTCGGCGACCTCCGCCGAGGAACCGAGTACCCGAAGTACGACCACCTCGGCACCGGCGAGCGCGGCCTCGACGGATTGACGCGCAGGGTTGCCCAAGTTGTAGGCCGCCATGCAGGCGCGGGCAGAGAGCAGGTCGGTATCGGACGTGGACAGCAGCGCGATGCGATGGACGCGCTGCGGTGCAGCATCGGTATTCACGGCGTTCCTCCTCGGGGTTCTCGCCCCGTTCGGCGGAGCGCCTCATGGCCAGTGTCTGGCTCAGGCCCGCTGGCTGGAGGCCAGGGCCCTTACAGTGGCGGAACCGCCCCGGACTTGCACCGGGTTCCTGTCGCCATGAGACGTGCGCGGGTCAGTGTAGTGGAATGCTACGGCCGACGGCCTGATCGATCTGCTCACCGTCGGACTTAAAGGTACAAAGAAGTGATGCGGATAGTCGGGGCTGCGACGGCGTGCGTGGTGGTAGCCGCACTGGCGGTGGGCTGTGGTCCGGTGGTCAGTGGCACGCCGAAGCCCGCCCCGAACCTGAAACCCCGACTGCTGACCGGCCAAACCGTCAAGCAGGTGCCACTCGACGATGTTGCGCTGTCGCGGATGCTTGACCAGCCGCTGGTCGGTCGCATGCCGCCCGAGTTCGGTGGCGCCGACAAGCTTTACAGTCAGCTACCTGCCGGCGCGTGCTTAGGCGTGACGGCGATGCTGCAGAGGAGCGTCTACGAGTCCGCCGATGTCCAGGACGTGGCGTCGGAGTCGTGGTGGAACAACGGTGACCCGGCCCAGGTGATCAGCGTGATCGAGGGCGTTGTCACGTTGCCCACGGCCGCGCAGGCCGAGGCGGTGTTCGCGAAGTTCTCCGTTCAGTGGCAGCACTGCAATGCCACGACGACGACCGAACAAAACGGCCCGATCAGCACGACGAACGCCATCGGTGACATCCGCGCTACCAAAACCGTTGTCGCGGCCACTAATACCGCGACGTCGACGTTGCCGAATATGCCGGCGCTACAGCCCACCCCGCAGGCTCGTGCCCTCGGTGTCCGGCTGAACTGCCTGGTTGAGGCGCAGGTGGTCTTCTTCGGCGACCGGCGCTCCTCGGATCCGGGATCGGCCAACCCGGACACCAGCGCCATCGACATCGTCCACGCGATGATGGACAGGGTCAGCGCGTTGAGCTGACCGCGGTTACCCGCCCGTTGGCAGTGCCGAATAGGGTGAGCCCGGTGAACGGGATCCTCAGTTGGTGGGACGGCGTCGAGTTGTGGCTGTCGGGGCTGGGGTTCGTCTTGCAGACCATCGTGGTGATGCCGGTCGTGTTGGCGCTGGCCTACGTCATCGCGGTAGCGCTGGACGAAATGCTGGGTCGCGGTATTCAGGTGATGCGCCGTATCCGGCACAGCGAAAAGGAACCCGGATGAGCGGGAAGACGGATATGCCGCGATCACGGGTCACGTTGGTGCTGGTGGCCCTGGTGGTGCTGGTGATCGTCGCCTGGTTGCTGAGCCGCTGACCTGCATCAGCCCGGCCGCGGCCGCAGCGGACTCTGTTATTCTTCGCCCATGCACACAGCGTCCGGCAACACCGAGTGCCATGTCTTGGCGCTTATTGCCGTGGGCGATTGCGCTGTTGCTGACGTGCACTGTTGTCGCTGACCTTCTGCCCGCGCGCTGAAACTCACCGTTCTCCTTCACGACGAGATTCGTCAGCCGTCAAGCCCACTGTAGAAAGGTCGGTCATTGTTCGACGACGTCAGAGCTGCCGTGGGGTGGCGGCATGCTGTCGCGTTGACAGTCGTCACGAGCATGATCGTGGCGTGTCACGGCGGCGCCAGTGACGTCGTCGGAGGTGGCGGGCCCGCCGGCGCGAACACGAGCATCACGCTGGTCGCCTACTCGGTACCCGAACCCGGTTGGAGCAAGGTGATTCCGGCGTTCTACGCCTCGCCGGAAGGCAAGGGCGTGCAGGTGGTCGCCTCGTACGGCGCCTCCGGTGACCAGTCACGCGGCGTCGTCGACGGCAAGCCCGCCGACATCGTCAACTTCTCCGTCGAGCCCGATATCGCGCGTCTGGTCAAGGCCGGCAAAGTCTCCAAAGACTGGGACAAAGACGCCACCAAGGGCATTCCGTTCGGATCGGTCGTGACCCTGGTGGTTCGACCCGGCAACCCAAAGAACATCAAGGACTGGGACGACCTACTGCGGCCCGGGGTGGAAGTCATCACGCCTAGTCCGCTGAGTTCGGGCTCGGCGAAGTGGAATCTACTCGCGCCGTACGTCGTCACGAGCGGCGGCGGCCACAACCCGCAAGCGGGCCTTGACTTCATCAACAAGCTGGTCGGCCAGCACGTCAAACTGCGCCCCGGATCGGGGCGCGAAGCCACCGACGTCTTCGTCCAGGGCAGTGGCGACGTCTTGATCAGTTACGAGAACGAGGCGATCGCTACCGAACGTCAAGGTAAGCCGATCACCCACGTCAACCCGCCGCAGACGATCAAGATCGAGAACCCGGTGGCGGTGGTGACCACCAGCACCCACTTGAATGCCGCCGTAGCATTCAAGAACTTCCAGTACACCGCGCAGGCCCAAAAGGTATGGGCGGCTGCCGGATTCCGGCCGGTCGATCCCGCGATCGCCGCCGATGTCCGTGACCAATTTCCGGCTCCGGCCAAGTTGTGGACGATCGCCGATCTCGGCGGCTGGTCCGCTGTGGACCCGCAGCTGTTCGACAAGAAGTCAGGCAGCATCACCAAGATCTACACACAGGCCACCGGATGACGGCGGTCGTAGCACGCGAGGTAACCGAGCGCCCCCGCGGCGACAAAGCGCCGAATCGGAACCGGTTACGCGGTAGCGGCACGTCATTGCGCGTGGGCGTTTCGGTCGTGTGGCTTTCGGTGATCGTGCTGCTGCCGTTGGCCGCGATCGCGTGGCAATCTGTCGGGGGCGGCTGGCAAGCGTTCCGGCTCGCGGTCACCTCGAATGCCGCGCTCGAGTCGTTCCGGGTGACGCTGACCATCTCTGCGGGCGTGACCGTGCTCAACATGGTTTTCGGCCTGCTGATCGCCTGGGTGCTGGTACGTGATGACTTCCCGGGTAAACGGCTCGTCGACGTGATCATCGATCTGCCGTTCGCGTTGCCCACGATCGTCGCCAGCCTGGTGTTGCTCGCCCTCTACGGGAAAAACAGTCCCGTCGGCCTGCACTTGCAGCACACCGGCGTGGGCGTGGGCGTGGCGCTCGCGTTCGTCACGTTGCCGTTCGTGGTGCGGGCCGTCCAGCCGGTGTTGCTCGAAATAGACCATGAGACCGAAGAGGCGGCCGCGTCGCTGGGTGCCAGAAACGCAACGATCTTCACCACCGTTGTGCTGCCCTCTTTGACTCCCGTCCTGTTGACCGGCGCGGGGCTGACATTTGCGCGGGCCATCGGCGAATTCGGCTCGGTGGTGCTGATCGGTGGGGCAGTGCCCGGCAAGACCGAAGTGTCCTCGCAGTGGATCCGGACCCTGATCGAAAACGACGACCGCACCGGTGCCGCCGCGATATCGATTGTGCTGCTGACGATCTCGTTCGTCGTGCTCATTGTCCTGCGAACCGTCGGATCGCGGGCGGCTAAGCGCGAGGAGTTGGCGCCATGACGCTCTCGCCGCGGGTTCGCTATCTACTTCGCTTTCTCGCGCTGGCGTATGTGTCGGTGCTGCTTGTCGTCCCGGTCGGGCTGATCTTGTGGCGGACGTTCGCGCCCGGTTTCGGCCAGTTCTTCGCCTGGGTCAGTACGCCGGCTGCAGTGTCGGCGTTGAACTTGTCGCTGCTGGTGGTGGCGATCGTGGTGCCACTCAACGTGGTCTTCGGCATTCCAACCGCACTGATGCTGGCGCGCAACCGGTTCCGCGGCAAGGGCATCCTGCAGGCGATCATCGATCTGCCGTTCGCCGTTTCGCCCGTCGTGGTCGGCGTCGCCTTGATCGTGCTGTGGGGATCGGCAGGGCTGCTGGGCTTCGTTGAGAGAGACTTCGGATTCAAGATTATCTTCGGCCTGCCTGGCATCGTGCTCGCCAGCGTCTTTGCCACCTTGCCATTCGTGGTGCGCGAGGTCGAGCCGGTCCTGCACGAGGTGGGCAACGATCAGGAGCAGGCGGCGGCAACGCTGGGTTCCACGTCGTGGCAGACCTTTTGGCGGATCACCCTGCCCTCGATCCGGTGGGGGCTGACGTACGGGATCGTGTTGACCATTGCCCGCACGCTCGGTGAATACGGCGCGGTCATCATGGTGTCGTCGAACCTGCCGGGGCAGTCCCAGACGTTGACGCTGCTGGTGTCCGATCGCTACAACCGCGGCGCCGAGTACGGGGCATACGCCCTGTCGACGCTGTTGATGGCGGTCTCCGTGGTGGTTCTGATCGTTCAGATGATTCTCGATGCTCGTCGTCAACGAGCCACCAAACAGGCGTGACCCGCAGGAGGCGGCATACATGACTAACGCGATCGTCGTGCGAGGCGCCAACAAGCGCTACGGCGACTTCGTCGCCTTGGACAACATCGACTTCGATGTGCCCACCGGCTCGCTGACGGCGTTGTTGGGGCCCAGCGGTTCGGGCAAGTCGACGCTGTTGCGCGCCATCGCCGGACTCGATCAGCCCGACAGCGGGACGATCACGATCAACGGCCGCGACGTCACCCGGGTACCGCCGCAGCGGCGCGACATCGGCTTTGTATTCCAGCATTACGCCGCCTTCAAGCATCTGACGGTTCGCGACAACGTGGCCTTCGGCCTGAAAATCCGGAAGCGGCCGAAAGCCGAGATTGCCGAGAAGGTCGATAACCTGCTCGACGTGGTTGGGCTCAGTGGTTTCCAAAGCCGCTACCCGAGCCAGCTTTCCGGCGGTCAGCGCCAGCGGATGGCACTGGCGCGCGCGCTGGCCGTCGACCCACAGGTACTGCTGCTCGACGAACCGTTCGGTGCGCTGGACGCCAAGGTCCGCGAGGAACTGCGTGCGTGGCTGCGCCGGTTGCACGACGAAGTGCATGTCACCACGGTGCTGGTCACCCACGACCAGGCCGAGGCGCTCGACGTGGCAGACCGAATCGCTGTGCTCAAAGACGGACGCATCGAACAAGTGGGCTCCCCGAGTGCGGTCTACGACACGCCGGCAAGCCCTTTCGTGATGTCGTTTCTGGGTGCGGTGTCCTCGCTGAACGGCGCTCTGGTTCGCCCGCACGACATCCGGGTCGGCCGCAATCCCGACATGGCGTTGGCTTCCGACGACAGCGCGGCCGCTTCCACTGGCGTGGTCCGGGCCACCATCGATCGGGTGGCGATGCTGGGCTTTGAGGTGCGGCTGGAGTTGACCAGCGCCGCCACCGGCGGGCCCTTCATCGCTCAGATCACCCGCGGAGATGCCGAAGCGCTGGGCCTGAAGGCGGGGGACACCGTGTACGTGCGTGCCACCAGGGTGCCGCCGATCCCCGAAGAACCGTTGGCGGGCAACGACGCTGAAGCGAACGCAGATGCGGATGGGGTGAAGCTGGGTTCGGCTTGAGGGGCTCGTTTGCTCAGGCCGCGATGGGCTGGGCTAGCGCCACGTCAAAGCGATCGAGCACGGTCTCGGCTACCAACCGGTGTTCCCCGAGTGGTGCTGCCATGGGTATGCCTTCTGCTGCGGCGTATGCCGCCACCCGATCCGTCACCCGTCCGGGTGCCAGGAACCACGGCGCGATCACCACGCGGCGGGCGCCGCGACGCCGCAACCGGTCAACCGCCTCGGCCGGTGACGGCCCGGAGCCGGTGGCGAATGCGGTTGTCGCACAGCGCCACTGAGTGCCGGTGATGACGTTGCGAGCGACGTGAGCGGTGCGGGCGTTAGCCGTCGCGTGCGTCGATCCGATAGCCACCACCAGCACGCCCAGCTGCGGGTCGAGTGTGCTGACCCCCAGCTCGGCCAACCGGTCATGCAGCACGGCGACGAGCCGATCGTCCTCACCGAGCACGCCGGCCTGCCGCACGGTGACACCGCACGCGGCGACCTGTCGAGGGATGTCGATGCGTGCGTGGTGGGCGTCGGCCAACAGGAACGGGGTGACCACCGCATCCGGCGTGAGCACCTCGACCAGGCGAGGGGCATTCCGCTCACAGAACGCGACGCGGACGTCGAGGCCGGGCCGCGCGCGACGAAGTTGACCGGCGACGGCGTGCGCATTGGCCGCCGACCGGGGATCTGCGCTGCCATGCGCAGTCAGGACGAGAGTCGTCACGAGGCGTGCAAACCGCATTCGGTCTTGGACAAGCCCTGCCAACGCCCGCTGCGTGCATCAGCGCCCTCGACCGGCTTCGCGGTGCACGGGGCGCAGCCGATCGACGGATAACCTTCGTGGACAAGCGGATTGACCAACACGTCGTTAGCTTCGATGTAGTCCTGAACGTCCTCGTCGGTCCACGTCGCCAACGGGTTGATCTTCACCAACCCGAAGGCCTCGTCGAAGCTGACCAGCGGCGCGTTGGCGCGCGTCGGTGCCTCCACGCGGCGCAGGCCGGTCACCCACGCGGAGTAGCCGCGCAGCGCTTTGGACAACGGGGCGACCTTGCGTAGCCGGCAGCACTCACTGGGCTGACGGGAGAACAGGTCTTTGCCCAGCAACTCGTCCTGCTCTGCGACCGTGTGCTCGGGCGTGACGTTGAGCACCCGCACGTCGTAAACGGCCTCGACCGCGTCGCGGGTGCCGATCGTCTCCACAAAGTGATACCCGGTGTCCAAGAACAGCACTGGTACACCGGGACGAACCTTGGCGGCCAGGTCGACGAGCACCGCATCCTGCATGTTGGAGGCCACCACGTAGTTGCAGGTCGCGGTGGCCCGGGGTCCCCCTACGCCACCGAAATTCTCGTCGGTCCAGCGCAGTAAATCGACGGCGCTGGCGCCCTCCAGCTCCGCGGCTCCCCGCTCAGCCAGTTCCCGCAGCTCGACCTCTGTCAAACCGTTCGCCTCCTTAGTCATCGGCGCCGCTCCTCCTGTCATCGCAGATCCGCCTCGTCGGCGCGTAATGCCCATGTCGCGAAGCGCTCGCCCACGTTGCGTTGCTTGATGAAGCTGCGCACCACCCGGTCGATGTAATCACCGAGCTCGTCGCTGGTGACCTTGTGCTGCCGCAGTTTTCGCCCGAAACCACTGTCGAGGCCCAGGCTGCCACCAAGGTGGACCTGGAATCCCTCAACCGATCCGCCATGGCCGTCGTCGACCATCTGCCCTTTGAATCCGATATCGGCGATCTGGATGCGGGCACACGAATTGGGGCAGCCGTTGATGTTGACTGTGACCGGCACATCCAGGTCGGCGTTGATGTCTTCGAGCCGACGCTCCAGTTCGGGCACCAGCGTCTGGGAACGTACCCGCGTTTCGGCGAACGACAACTTGCAGTATTCGATACCTGTGCAGGCCATCAGGTTTCGACGCCAGTGCGATGGGCGCGACGGCAGCCCCAGCGCGTCCAGGCCGGCGATCAGCTCGTCCAGCTTGTCGTCGGGGACGTCGAGGATGATCAGCTTTTGGTACGGCGTGAAGCTGATCCGCTCCGATCCGGCCCGCTCCGCCAAGTCAGCCACCGTGGACAGGATGGTGCCTGAGACCCGTCCGGCTATCGGCGCCACACCGACGGCGTTGAGCCCGTTCTTCAGCCGCTGGACGCCGACGTGGTCGATCGGGTGCTTGAGCGGTTCGGGCGCCGGACCATCGATGAGTTTGCGCTTGAGGTACTCGGTTTCGAGCACCTCACGGAATTTCTCGATGCCCCAGTCTTTGATCAGGAACTTCAGCCGGGCCTTTGCCCGCAGTCGCCGGTAGCCGTAGTCACGGAACAGCGACGTGACGGCCTCCCAGACGTCGGGGACCTCGTCCAGCGGCACCCACGCACCAACCCGTTGAGCCAGCATCGGGTTGGTGGACAGGCCGCCGCCCACCCACAAATCCAGTCCGGGACCGTGCTCGGGGTGGTGGACGCCGATGAACGAGATGTCGTTGACCTCATGCGCGACGTCCTGCAGACCCGAGATTGCGGTCTTGTACTTGCGCGGCAGGTTCGAGAACTCCGGGTTGCCGATGTAGCGGCGGACGATCTCGTCGATTGCCGGCGTCGGGTCGAGAACCGCGCCGAGCGATTCACCGGCGAGCGGGGAGCCCAGCACCACACGCGGGCAATCGCCGCACGCCTCGGTGGTCTGCAGCCCCACTGCGGCCAGCCGGTCCCAGATCGCGGGCACATCCTCGATGCGTATCCAGTGGTACTGCACGTTTTCCCGGTCGGAGATGTCGGCGGTGTCCCGTGCGTACTCGATGGAAATCTCCCCGAGCGTGCGCAGCGCCGCGGTGGTGATGGCGCCGCCGTCGCAGCGCACCCGCATCATGAAATATTTGGCCTCGAGCAGGTCGATGTTCTCGTCACCGGTGTAGCTGCCGTCATAACCCTGCTCACGCTGGGTGTAGAGCCCGGCCCAGCGCATGCGACCTCGCAGGTCATTCTTCTCGATGCTGTCGAAGCCGGCCTTCGAGTAGTGGTTGAGGATTCGGTCGCGCACGTTGAGCGCATCGTCGTCCTGCTTGAACTGCTCGTTGGGATTCAGCGGCTCGCGCTCACCGAGCGCCCACTGGCCTTGGCTCTTTGCGGAGCGGGGGGACGTCATTCGGCAATCTCCTTTGTGGAGCAGCCGGCTGGGGACCGCGCACATCACCGGTGGCTGTCCCGGCGGCGCAGATCCGGGGCCAGCCGAAAGTCAGGCGGACGGGTCTACGACATCAGGCCGGACAGCGACAGCTGCAGACGCGCTTGAAGTCGACGTGCCGACGTGTCACCAACGCGACAGGGAACTGGCTGCGGTGGGCGACGGTCACCCCACTATTGTGCCACGGATGCCGCACGCCGCTGTCACCAGGGGCGACTTTCGCTCACAATGAGTGAAAGGCGGCGAACTACCAGGCTCGACGCCCTGCGTTGGAGGTTAGGCCGCGACTGGTGAATATTGAGACCACGTGACGGCATCCACTGCGGCAGTCGAGCTGCCCGACGTGCGGTTGAGCCCCGGCGGACAGTTCGGCATCTACGTGCATGTGCCGTTCTGCATTACCCGCTGCGGCTACTGCGACTTCAACACCTACACCCCGGCGGAGCTGGGGGGCGTCAATCCCGACGCGTGGCTGCAGGTGCTGCGGTCGGAGCTGGAACTGGCAGCCGCCCGGTTGGGCGTGCCGACCGTGCAGACCGTGTTCGTCGGTGGCGGGACGCCGTCGTTGTTGGGCGGTGAGCGCATCACCACGGTGCTGCAGTCCGTCCGCGACAACTTCGAGTTGGCCGCCGACGCCGAGGTCACCACCGAAGCCAATCCGGAGTCGGCGTGGCCGGACTTTTTCGGAGCCGCCCGTGCGGCCGGCTTTACGCGGGTTTCGCTGGGCATGCAGTCGGTGTCGCCACGGGTATTAGGCGTTCTGGATCGGATCCACACGCCGAACCGGTCAGCGGCCGCAGCCCGCGAAGCGCTTGCCGAAGGATTCGATCATGTCAGCCTCGACCTCATCTACGGCACACCCGGTGAGTCCGACGACGACCTAGTGAATTCGGTCGACACCGCGATCGACACCGGCGTCGACCACGTGTCCGCCTACGCCCTGGTCGTCGAGGACGGCACCGCACTGGCCCGGCGGGTGCGGAGCGGCGAGCTCGCCGCCCCCGACGACGACGTGCTGGCCCATCGTTACGAGCTGGTTGACGAGCGGCTTTCGGCGGCCGGCTTCGACTGGTACGAGGTGTCCAACTGGAGTCGTTCGGACGGACAGTGCCGACACAACCTGGGCTATTGGGACGGCGGACAGTGGTGGGGCGCCGGTCCCGGCGCGCACAGCTACGTTGGTGCGACACGATGGTGGAATGTCAAGCACCCCAACGCATATGCGCAGATTCTGGATGGCGGGGCCTTACCGGTTGCCGGTTTCGAGCAGCTGGATGGGGCGAGCCGACACACCGAGGACGTGCTGTTGAAGATTCGGCTGCGTCAAGGGCTGCCACTGGACGTGCTGGACGAGGCCGAGCGCGAGCGCGCCGATATCGCCGTCGCGGACGGCTTGCTGACGCGCGATGACGAACGCCTGGTGCTCACCGATCGGGGACGGCTGCTGGCCGACGGCGTCGTCCGCAACCTGCTGGCTTAGGCCGGGCGGGTCAGAAGGGCGGTGGGCTTTCACCCGCAGCGCGTTTTCGACGTTGTTTGGTGACTAGCTCCTGGGCAAGTCGTTCTTCGTTGATTCGTCGTTCCGCGGTGATGCGGTAACGGCGATCTTCTGCCCGTGTGCGTTTCCGTCGCGGCATCATCAATCCCCGCGCGCTACTGGACGACTCATCACTGTGAGCGACCCGCAGCTCTCCGGTTGGCGTGGCCAACACCGGGAAGAAGAAGCTGCCGCCGGGCGTAGTTGTGTAGATGTGGCCGCTCGGCGCTGTCCACGTGACGGTGCCGTCTGCTAGCTGTCGATCTGTCCAGCCGCCTGATCCTCCGTAAAATGTCTTGAGCAAGTGGTGGTGGCGGCACAGTAGTTTCAGATTCGATGCGTGCGTGGGACCCACCGGGAAGGGAACTGTGTGGTCGACATCGCAGACCTCGGCCGGTTGGCTGCATCCAGGGAATCGGCACGTCAAATCCCGACACCGCACGAATTCGGTCAATGCAGACGACGGTCGATAGCCCTGCTCCGGACCCTTCAAGGGCACCACCAGCGGCTTGAGCTTGGCCGTTGTCGCCATGTCGCGCAATGCAGTTGAGGCGATAGGCCCAAACTTCGCCAGGTAGCCAGGGGATTGGGAGTCACCGACTATCGTCGCCTGCTCGGCCAGGACGTGAATGACCACGTTGGTGGCCGGGCGTCTTTGCGCGGCCGAGCAGTCTGGCGATTCGCATTGACAGCGCATGACCGGCAGCCCGGCAATCAAAGCGGCCAGGGCGTCGGCACGCCGTTGCTGCTTGGTGCGCGGATCCGCCGTGCAAACGGTTCCAGCGATTGCATCCAGCTTCTGATCCAACGCCACGCCATCGGTGGCGTGCAGCTGCGCCCAGACCCCGGCCAATCCTGCATCGGTGGGCGCAATTTCGACATAGCGATTCTCAATGCGTTCTCCCCGCACTCGCTTGCCGGCCGGATCGAACCGCACAACCCACATATCGATACGCTCGAAAAGCTTGGGTCCCGACAGGCGCATCCAGTTCGGCGCTTGCCTGGCGATGGCAGTATCCAGCTCGGCGACCAAGGTCGGATCCTCAATTAACTCGGTGCGAGATACCACCGCGGCCATCATCCGGAAATCGATCAGTCCCCGTGCGAAGACCTCGGCGACACGGGGCAGCCGCTCGCGCAAGACGATCGCATAACGCAATCGCCCTCGGGCGCGGCCCCGGCTGGTATGCAGGGCCGCGGCCACTTCAGCGACGACGTTCTCATGACCGTCGATGGCCCAGTTCTCGCGATCGACATCGTCCTCGGGTGCGCGACGAGAGTACAACTCCCCGATAGCGGCCAACTCTCGTGCGCAGATCGCGTTCTGCCACCGCGCGGCATCGGTGATGACATCCACCACACCAGCGTCATCCACGCCGACAAAGGTGCCGAGTTGCGCCGATGCATTGAGTTCGAACATACATTCGATGATATACGACTCCTCTGACGCAAACTTTTTGGCTGGCTCGCGCATCCGCCTCGCGGCCCCAGTCGATGGGCCGAAATGTCTCCCCGCGGTGGGATTTGGTGTCACGCTGACCGCATGACAGAAACCGAAGGGTTCGTCGATCAGGCGGTGTCGGGCCTCGCTGATCCGCAACCGATGTACAAGGCGCTGCGCGAGACGACCCCGGTCTTCCGATCGCCGCAGGTGGTCGTGCTCAGCCGGCTGGCCGATATCGAGATGGCGCTCAAGCACACCGAGCTGTTCTCCTCCAACATGGATGCCGTCGACCTGGGCAACATTCGGCCGCTGATTCCGCTGCAGGTCGACCCGCCCGAGCACGCGAAATACCGTCGCATTCTCGATCCGCTGTTCACCCCGCGGGAGATGGCTCGTCGCGAGCCCCAGGTCGCGGCGTTGGTGAACGAGATGATCGACCGGTTCGCCGATCGCGGTGAGTGCGACTTCCACGAAGAGTTCGCGGTACCCCTGCCGTGCACGGTGTTTCTGCGGCTGCTCGGCCTGCCGCTGCAGGACCTCGACCAGTTTCTGGAGTGGAAGGACGGGGTGATCCGTCCCGAGGGTGCCTCCGGCTACGACGGGCGCCACGACGCCTCGGCCGGGGTAGCGCACCAGATCTACGACTACTTCGAACGGGCCATCGACGAACACATCGCCAACCCGCGCGACGATGTGTTGTCAGCGATGATCGCAGCCACCATCGCGGGCCAACCGTTATCTCGTGAGGAGCTGCTCGACATCTGCTTTCTGTTCTTGATCGCCGGGCTGGACACGGTGACCGATTCGCTCGACTGCTTCTTCGTGTATTTGGCACGCCACCCAGATCACCGTCATCAACTTGTCGAGCAGCCCGACATCCTGCCGAGTGCGATCGAGGAGTTGTTGCGTTGGGAGACACCGGTGCCCGGCGTCGCCCGCGTGGCGATGGAAGACGTCGAGGTGGGTGGATGCCCGATCAGCAAGGGGGAACGCGTCAGCCCGTTGCTCGGCGCGGCCAACACCGACCCGGCGGAGTTTCCCGATCCGGAGCTGGTGGATTTCCGTCGAAACCCGAACCGGCACCGGGCCTTCGGTGGAGGGCCGCACCGTTGTCTGGGATCGCACCTGGCCCGGATGGAGCTGCGGGTGGCATTGCGTGAATTCCACCGCCGCATACCCGATTACGAGATCAAACCCGGTACGCAATTGGCCTACACGGCCGCATTGCGGTCCGTGGAGTCGCTACCGTTGACGTTCCCGGTAACCATGCCGTGACACGCATCGAGATCGACGCAGATCGCTGCGTCGGGCACGGACGCTGCTACACCCTGGCGCCGGACGTCTTTGACGCCGACGACGTCGGCCACGCGACGGTACTTACCGGCACTGTCGCCGGTGAGCTCGAGTCGCGGGCCGCCGACGCTGAGCGAAACTGCCCCGAGGGCGCCATCACGTTGTCGCCGTGAAGGCCCGAGAGACCACTACTTTTTGGACTCGGCCGATGGCCGCCGCACCACGTGTTCTTTGACTCGTTGCGTCACCGACGCCCACGCCGATGGCGAGTAGTGCGTGGTGACTGCCTCGAACCCGTCGATCCGCAAAACGCTGAGCACACCGGTGTGTTCGTTGATGGTGAGCTCGTCGTTCTCGGCCCCGTGGACCTCTTCGCCGTTGAGCAGGCGGATAACAAACACGATGCTGTCCTCTCGGCCAGCGCGGCCTCGTCCGATCCTATGATCGGCCAGGCGCTGAACCAGGTTCATGGTGGGGCGGGGGCGTGAACGGTGCGGAAACGCTGCATGACAACCGATCACCAGCGTTGCTTTTAGCCGACGTCGGCCTCCGGGGAGCGCTCCAGATAGTCGGCAAGGATGCTGCTGACCAGTGACTCGATGGTGGATTCGATCGACGACGCGAGGGTGGCGGTAACGGAGGCGACGGCCTGGGTGCGAAACCGGACCAGCATCGTGATCAGTTCGGCTATTTCGGTGTCGGCGGGCAGGGCTTCGCGCGGCTTGATTTTGTCGGCGACGTGTTCGGCGCCCGCCCGCACCAGCATCTCGCTGATCTGGTCGATGAGCGGGACGATCTGCTCGTGTAAGTCGACGAGCTTGTCCATACCCATGCCGTAGCCGCGAATCTCGTTAAAAGCGTCGATCAGTTTGGGACGTGTCACCGTGGCCTGGGTGCCGTCGACGCGGATGACCTGCAGCTGCACCAGGCGATCGAAAGCCTTGGCGTCGTGGATGAGTCGCTGCGCCTCGGCCAGTGGCATGGTCTCCGACTTCTCGGTGGTCCATGGGCCTGCGATCGCGGTTTCCAGTCCGAGCACGTCGCCGAGGTTCTTGCCCTCTTCCCAGGCGCTCAGCATTTCGCGGACGTGCGCGATGTTGTATCCGCGGTCGAGCATCGAGGTGATCAGGCGCAGCCGGGTCAGATGGGTGTCGTTGTACAACGCAATCCGCCCGACCCGCAGCGGCGGCGGCAACAACCCCCGATCGCGGTAGACACGGACGTTGCGGGTCGTGGTGCCGGCCAGCCGGGCCAGGTCGTCGATGCGGTATTCCCCGGAGCCCGGCCCCCCGTGCGGGCGGCGGACCGCCGCGTCGAATAGCTGCGACACCGCGTCTTCGATGACCTCACGCGATTGCCGCCGAACGCGTTTGGGTGCGCGCCGCAGGTTAGCCAAAACCGCGGCGATGGTGCCGGCCTCAGCGCGGGGCGGTCGGTCGGGGGTCATCGTGTCAGGCGGACGTGCTGACCCGCACGGCAACTCGTTCCACCGCGTCGTAGTCGGCGAATTGAAAGTCCCGCATTTGTCGAAGGTACTGCGTCGCGAACCCGGGATACATCGATGCGTTGAAGCCGTCCTTGGTCAAATACCAACTGCTGCAGCCCGACATCCATGTCGTCTTGGTGAGCCGCTGCTGAATGCGCTTGTTGTAGCGGCGCTGGACGTCGTCACGGACGTCGAGGTAGCGCAAGTCGTTGTCCAGGATGGTGGTGATGCCGCGCACGGCGTAGTCGAGCTGGCCCTCGATGAAGACCAGGAGCGAGTTATGTCCTGGCCCGGAGTTCGGGCCGGTCATGAAGAACAGGTTCGGATAGCCATGCGCGCTGGCGCTCTTGTAAGCCTTTGCGCCATTGGCCCATTCGGTGCTGAGCGTGCGTCCGCCGAGCCCGGTGACCGGGAATGGCGGACCGGTCAGGTGCACGTCATAACCGGTGGCGAACACGATGCAGTCCAGGTGATGTTCGATCCCGTCGCTGGTGCGGATGCCGACCGGGCTCAGTGTCGCGATCGGCCAATCGATCAGCTTGCAGTTGTCGCGTTGCAAGGCGGGGTAGTAATCGCTGGAAACCAGCATGCGTTTGCAGCCGGGAGTGAAATCGGGAGTGAGCTGGCGGCGCAGCCACGGGTCTTTGACCTGTCGGTGCAGATGCAGGCGACCCAACCGACTCACCACCGACGTCAACGGAGTGTTCCACACCAGAGCCGTGGCGCTGGCCTCATGTCCCCAATACAGTGCTTGACGCGCAAGCTGCTGAACCGCAGGCGCTTTGACGAAGACCCTTTGCACGGCGGGCGGGGTCGCGACGTCCCAGCGTGGCAGCACCCAGCCCGGGGTGCGCTGAAAGACTTTGACGAACTCGGCCTGCTTGACCAGTTCGGGGATGATCTGGATGGCGCTGGCGCCGGTGCCGATGACCGCGACTCGCTTTCCGGCGAAGTCGTAGTCGTGGTCCCACCGGGCACTGTGAATCTTGTGCCCGCGATAGGAATCGATGCCGCGGATGTCGGGGAAGCTCGAGTCCGGTAGCGGCCCGGACGCCAAGACGACGGTGCGGGCCCGAAAGCGCTTGCGGGTGGCCGTGGTTGCGGTCCACACGCCTTCTTCTTCGTCGAATGACAATCCGGTGACCGCCTGGCCGAACCGGATATGGCGGCGGATGTCGAACCGGGTGGCCATGTCCTCGAGGTGTCGGCGGATTTCGTCGGCCGGCGAGTAGGTCCGCGACCACGTTGGGTTCTTGACGAACGAATACGAGTACAGCAGCGACGGGATGTCGCAACTGGCGCCCGGATAGCTGGTGTCACGCCAGGTTCCGCCCACCCGGTCGCTGCGTTCCAGGATCACGATGTCGCCCGCCTTGTTGAGGCCGGCTTTGCCTAATTTGATCGCCGCGCCGAGCCCGCTGAACCCGGCTCCGACGATCAGCGTCTGGTGGGTATGTGTGGTCGCCATGCTCACGCCGCCGGCTCGTGGGTGACTTCGTTGACCCAGGAGGGTACCGCCGGCAGCAGGGGCCGCGGATACCGGTCGGAAAGCCACACCATCGAATTCGCCAGCAGATGGTACGGGTGGCGCGGATTTGTGACCACTCCCGCGTAGCGCCTCAGGAACCGATAAGTCGGCACCCGACTGGTGTGCTCGCCGCGGTCGCCAAGCTCTTTGAATCGTTTTACGGCCCGATAAAGGCGCTCGGGCTCCATACCCATCGCGGTGATCTCGTTGCGGATCCTGTTGATCAGCGGTGCACCCATGATCGCTCCGATGATCAGACCGGGGGTGGCATGGTGACCGACGAAGTCGATCAGCAGCCGTCGGATCTTTGCGTGCCCAATCATGTCGAGAACTTCGAAATCGACAACGAGATGGCGTGATTCGTCGTTGTTGATCTTTTCGAAAACGTGGTGACAGACAGGGTCGTGCACCTCGTCGAGGAGGAACTTCAACAGGGCGCCGTCCAGCGCGACTTCGAGCATCGGGATGACGGTGCCGAGCAGAGATAGCGGCATGTCGTCGGCCCAGCGGTCCAGCCAATCGATAGCCAGCCGGATGTTCACGTTCGGCTCGGGTACCTCACCGTCCTCGAGCATGCCCCAGCGCTTCATCAGCGCCAGTTCGGCGTTGGCGTGCCGCTGCTCCTCGGCGTGGAAGTAGCGATAGATCTCGGCGATGGTCGGCGTCGGTGCTTTCTTCGCCAGCGCGGCGAAGCCTCGGGCGCCGATGTTCTCGATCCAGCACAGGTCGGCCATGAACGCCTTGAGCTGTGGCCGCTGTTCTTCGGTGATCGTCTCGGTGCCCGGCGCGTCCCAATCGATGTCGGCAAGCGCCCACTGGCGATCCTTGATCTTGGCGAGCATCACTTCCATGTCGATCGCCACCGCGTCCTCCTTTGGATGGGGTTCTTACATCGGGGAGACCCTGGACACCAACCCGATGGCGCGGGTGTAGGTCCCCGGGACCAAGCGTTTGATGTTCCAGCCGATCTTGGCCTCGAGCTGAGGCATGCAGTACAGGTCGCCGCGATCGTGCGCGTCAAGGCAGGTGCGCGCCACTTTCTGCGCGGAGACTCCGGTCCAGCGCATGATTTTGTGCGCGAACCGATTCGTCTCGGTCGAGATGCGACCGGATTCGAGGATGTTGGTCTTGACGAAAGTGGGGCACAGCGCGGTCACTTTTATTCCGCTACCCGATAATTCGGCGGCTAGGGTCTCCGACAGCGATAACACACCGGCTTTGCTGACGTTGTAGGCCGCCATGCTGGGGGCCGCGCCGAATGCTGCGGCGGAGGCGACGTTGATGATGCCCCGCGGAATGTCAGAAGGTTCGGCGGATCGCAGGATCGGCGTGAAGACGTGGCAGCCATGAATGGGTCCCCACAGGTTGATGCTCAGCACCCACTGCCAGTCTTCGATGGGGAGTTCGCCGATCCGGGCACCGCCGGATCCGACGCCGGCGTTGTTGATGACCAGCGTGGGTGCGGCGCCGAACCAGGACTGCGACTGGGCGGCCAGATCGTGGACGTCGCTGAGTTGTGTCACGTCGCAGACGATGGCGACCGCCTCGCCACCGTGATCGGTGATCGCGCTCACGGTCCTTTTGGCTGCGACATCGTCGATGTCGCTGCAGACGACCCGGCCGCCGCGCTTGGCGAGTTCGATAGCGAACCCCGCGCCGATACCGCTGCCCGCACCCGTCACCACCGCGCGCGCGTTGTGGCTCACCTTGGGTGAATTGCCGAACGGCCCGATCATCCTCAGCCCACCTTCCCTGCTTTGGCGTCAAACTCGTTGGCTTGCAACGCCGTTTCGATGAAACGCGCGACATGCGCCATAGCATTGGCGGCTTCCGGTGAGGCCGCCGGCGGCGCGGACGTCAGCGGCGAGGCGCTGCGCGTCGGCCACCAGCATCTCGGCGCCGCCGGCCTGAATCAGCGTCGGGGGCAGCGCCGGGCCGCCCGCAACGTCAAGGCTCAGCCGGCGGTGCGCTGGAGCAGCGTGGACGGCCCGCATGGTGGGATCGGGACGACAGCGTTCCCGGTCAGCGGCCAGCCCGAATGTGAGGTCGATCAGCGGCGAGAACAACGTCAGCGCAGCCGGGCCATTCGCGGTGACGTCCGGCTGCAACAGCAGATCCACGGACAGGTGGCCCCCTGCCGAATCGCCTACGATCACAACGCGTTCCGGTGGCACCTGGCTGGTGAGCCAGTCCCAGCCTGCGCGCACGGTGGGAAAGCGGTGCCGCGGAGCCAGCCGGTAGTCGACAGCGAACACGGGCAGCCCGGTCAGCCGCGACAGCCACAGCCCCCAGGCCTGCTCGGGCGGCAGCACCGCGCTGATCTGCCGCAATGTCAGCGTGCTCACGAGTGCCGCGCCACGCGACCGTAGGGAACCGCGGCCCGACGCTGGGTCCGTCATGCAAAGCAGTCAACACAAAATGGTGACATTAGTCAATGGCAAGGTTGACGTTGGGCGGCAGGGATGTCGTGACGTGAGCACCCCAGGCGCTGCATGGCTCAGGCGCGCAGGAGAAGCGTCGCTAGCTTGCCGTTCATACCAGTTGCCGCAGATCCAAGCGTGGCGCGTAGGGCGCGAACACTGGGCCCTGCAGGATTCCAGGATCCGCGGCGACCACACCGGGAATCGCCCGGATCGTCGTTGACATCGTCGAGTAAAAGATTGGGTCGTAGCTGCCCACTCCATTCAAGGTCGGCAGCAGGTCGAACTTCACCCGACCGGACGGTCGGCCCTCGATCTCGATCAACCACTGGCAATTGCCCTCTGGGACCGGCACGCCCTCCAGTCCTTCCTCGACGAACCAGTTGATCTCGATACGCAGCTTCTCCTTGCCGTCGACAACGCCAGACAGCCAATACTTCGTGAGGGCGACTGTGCCCTTTGCAACAAACCCACTGGCGATCTCCAGGTCCCGGGTGGCCGGTAGCACATCAAGGCCTCGATCAACGCGTTCGATCTTGAGGTTCAGGGTGTGCGCCACACCGGCGAGTACCTCGCCGAAGAAGTTGGAAAAATAAGCCCCGAACGGCGTCTCGATCGTCATCTCGTCGAGAGGTTTGCCCATTCCGAGTGCGTCGATGATCAGGCTTTTCTCGGGGTGTTGGGCGCCATTGGCTGCTTCGATCATCTTGAGGTGGTCTAGTTCCAGGCACATGCTGGTAAGTGTCGGCGCGACACGATCGAAGACGAAGCCTGGTTCGATACCACTACCGTGCACGGTCGCCTGGCCGTCGCGACACGCAGCTTCGAGTCGCTCAACCACCGCCGCACCCCGGGATTGCGGTCCGTAGTAGCCGGCCGTGGAGATCACGTTCTTGCCGGACCTCAACAGCTCGCATACAGCAACGTCGACCTCATCCATATCCGAGGCTAGGGGCGCGTGCAGGACGACATCGGCGTCCAGAGCGAGGATTGCGTCCAAATCCATGGTCGCAATCACCCCGGTGTCGGGGAGGCCGGCAATTTCTCCAGCATCACGACCGTCCTTGGAAGGCGTGAAGACCTTTACGCCGACTAGTTCCAAATCCGGGTTGGTGATCGTTTCGCGCAACAGTTGTATACCGACACCGCCGGTTGCCCACTGGATCACCTTGTACGCCATTCCCGTTCCTCCTCGTGTCGAGCCGTGGGGAATGCTAAGGATGGTTCTTCAGATGGACCATGACCGAGTCGGACCGGAACCTGACAATTCCGGACACCCCTTACTACGGACGTACCGGCCTGTTACGCGCGGCACCGGGGGTTCGGCGCGTCCAGCGTTTGTAGGCGCGGGTGAAGCTCGATGCATCAGCGAAGCCCATCCGCAGTGCGACATCCTCGACGGTCATCGCGCCGGTAGTCAACAGCTCGGTGGCCAGCACCTCACGGGTCTCATCCCACACTTCCCTGAACGAGGTGCCCTCGGTGATGAGCTTTCGGCGAAGCGTCCGCGGGTCGACATGGCGCTCTCGAGCAATGGTGGCCAGCGACGGCGACGCGCTGGGATGACCCAAGATCGACGCCCGCACTGCGGCAGTAACGCCGGTTACGTGCGATCGGCCACGAAGCAATTCCTGGCACTGCTGCAAGCACATCCGCATCGCGTGGTCATCGGCGTGCGGGAGAGAGGCCCGCAGCAACGAGTGGTCGACAATCTGGACGTTACGACCCATGCCGAACCGCACGCGGCATCGTGGAAGCGCCAATGCAAAAGCCTCTGCCGCCGCAGAGTCGATCGTCGTCTCTATGTCGATGTGTAACGGTCGGCCTAAAAACTGCTGCATCAAGGTGGTGGTGAAAGAGAGGTCGCGTTCGGTTAAAAAGCCTCGGACATCCTCAGGAACGTCGTCGTCGACGTACACGATGCGGACTTCATTGGGGTGCTCCTCTGCCCTCGGCCGGAGAAACGCCCACGAAAATCCCCCGTAGCCATATCGCGCAGCGATGTCGACGATTTCTCGCGTAGTAGTACTGGATAGCATCGCGAAACCCCACACGCCGAGCATCCCGGTGCTGACGCGACTTCCTACCCGTACGCCGAGCCCCGGACGACTCCCGGTGTGGTGAAGCAGGTTACGGATCGCCGTCAATTCCTGCTCGGCCTTGACCGCGAGCCGTGCGTCGAGGAGGTCGGACCGAGTGAGGCCGGTACCGGCCAGACATCTCGAGGCGGCGAGGCCGAGTTCCTCGCCGGCTTCTACGAGGACTCGTGTTGCGTTCGCGGTGCGTGGATAGGCCCATCCCGGCGCGCCGACGTCCAGCATCGCGTTCACCTCCCTCCTAGAGCCCACCGCGGACCAAGCCGCGCTCAACCTCGTCCAGCGCGGCGTCGATGAAACGAGCAAACAGAGCGGGCTCCTCGTGGATCATCCGCAGTCGCGCACCGTGAAACTCGGCTTCGTCATAAGCCCACTCCGCAGCATCCGCGACGAATGCCCGTCGCAAGCTCTGCCAGGTTGACGAATCGGCACTTTCGGTGAACTCGAGGCGTAGTGCGGCCAGGCGTTCGGGGAAGTCGTAAAAGAGCACGTCCTCCTTGCGGTCGAAGTGCCGAAAGAATGTGCTGTATGAGTACTCGGCCGCCTGCGCGAGCTCCTCGTAGCCGGGCCACCGATCTCCGTAGTTGGGCCGAGCGCCATAGCTGAACTGTAGTACCGGCGTGAATCTCACAAACGAGTGTCAGACGACCTCAGTATTCACGTGATCCGTGGACGTGTGCCCCCTGATGGGGCGGCGCAACTACCGCCGAACTGCTTCGACTCAGCTCGCTAGACGGACGTCCCGGGAGCCGCGGAGGATGGAAACGCCGACGCCGGTCCTACCCCGTAGATCGCGGCGCCGGTGGCGAGTACCGAAAGGAGGCCTGACCAGACCGACTGGCGCGTCGTGACGCGGCCCGCTGTCGCAGGCGAATTGCTGTCAACACTTGCTTTCACTTCTCACCTCCTCGAACAGCGAAAAACAACTCTGAACCTGACGCTAGTGGCGAAAGCTAAGTAATCTCTGTCCGAACTACATGAATGGGCCTTAACGGGGCTGACGTCGCGATCGCTACGCCGACGAAACGTGCGGGGACCCGGCGCCATCGGTAGGCGGTAGCTTCCGGGGATCCCGGCCATTAAATTAACCAGGCTAGCCTCAACTAACTAGTAGGAGGGTTGGGTGCGGTGATTGTCAGGGTCGGCTCGGCCAGGTTGCCGAGCTGTACCTGGAAGTCATCCTCGATAGATGCCGGAACTCGACGATCACATCGACGCTGTCGCCGCGCGGGTGAACGCCGATGCCTGAGGACAGCATCGCGGCCAGTGCGGCTCGCAGGTGGTTTGGATGTTGAGACAACGGGCGATACGACACGCCAGTACCCAGGTCGCCACAGACCGCGCGGTGACCAGCAGAATGACACCGATGTTCAGGTCCAACTCGAAGGGACAAACGATGACCGTGAAATTGCTCGCCACCGGGGTGGCGGCCGTGGCCACCATAGGAGCCGCCGCAGCCGGCGTGACGTCCGTCGCCTCCAGCGCCGCACCCGCACTGCAGGTGCGGCCCGTGGCACTCAGCGCCCCGCTCGACCCGCCGCCTGCGCCACCGGGCCAGCCGGCTCCGCCGAGCCCCGAACAACTATCCGGCCTCTGCAACCAGCTCACCGACGCCGGCGTCTCGTACACCACCAAAATAAAATTGGTCCAAGGCGGCATCAGCCCGGACGAGGGCCATGTAGCCGACCACGATCTGAGGAAGGCGTACCGCGATGGCAACTTCCCGGAGCAGTTCAACGTGACGAACATCCAGCCGGCCGGTCCTAATGCGGTCAGCGCTGAAGTCGCCATCACCGGCCCCAAGTTCGCCGGACCCGTCAGCAAGCCCCTAGCGTTCGTCAACGAGGGTGGCAACTGGATATTTCAGCACGACGCTGCGCTCGCGCTAGTGCAGGCGGCCACGGCGACCAACTGATCCGGCGGTCCGGGCAAAGGCGCTATGCCCGCTGGGTGACCGCGTCCACATCGTCCAAATCGAGCAGGCGCGCATGCAGCACGGTGCGATTACGCAGCGCCGCGCGCACCGCGCGATGCAGGCCGTCTTCGAGGTAGAGGACGTTCTTCCACTTCACCGCGTGGGGGAACAGGTCGCCGTAGAACGTGGAATCCTCTGACAGCAGGCGATCCAGCGCCAGCACTTTCGTGGTGGTGACCAACTCGTCGAGTCGGATCTGCCGCGGGGGAATCCGCGACCAGTCCCGATAGGACAGGCCGTGCTCTGGGTACGGCTTGCCCTCGCGCACGCCCTTGAAGATCATCCGCGGGTGGTCTCCGGTGCGGCGTTGCCCGACGTGGCCATGCTGCACAGGCTAGCGCGGCGACGATGCGGTAGTTGCTGGTGATCACCGTAAACTGGACCGGGTTAGGGAGGTGGATCCAGATGGGAAGTGCGGACGAGCGCCGCTTTGAGGTGCTGCGTGCGATCGTCGCCGACTTCGTGTCCACCAAGGAACCCATCGGTTCGAAGTCGCTGGTGGAACGTCATAACCTCGGCGTCTCGTCCGCGACGGTGCGCAACGACATGGCCGTGCTGGAGGCCGAGGGCTACATAACTCAGCCGCACACCAGCTCGGGGCGGATACCGACGGAAAAGGGCTACCGCGAGTTCGTCGACCGGCTCGACGACGTCAAACCGCTCTCGGCGGCCGAGCGGCGCGCCATCCAGAGTTTTCTGGAGTCCGGTGTCGACCTCGACGATGTGTTACGCCGCGCAGTTCGGCTACTGGCCCAGTTGACCCGCCAGGTGGCCGTCGTGCAGTACCCGACGCTGTCGACGTCGACCGTGCGGCACCTGGAAGTGATCGCGCTGACCCCGGCCCGGTTGTTGATGGTCGTGATCACTGACACCGGCCGGGTGGACCAACGCGTCGTCGAGCTCGGCGATGTGATCGACGACCACCAGTTGTCCCAGCTGCGCGAGATGCTCGGGCAGGCCCTGGACGGCAAGAAGCTTTCCGCGGCGTCGGTCGCGGTCGCCGATCTCGCCGGCCAGCTCGCCGTTCCAGGTGGTCAGTCCAAAAGCCTCAGCGATGCGGTCGGGCGCTCGGCGACGGTGCTGCTGGAGTCGTTGGTCGAGCACAGCGAGGAACGGCTGCTGCTGGGCGGCACCGCAAATCTCACCCGCAACACCGCCGACTTCGGCGGTTCGCTGCGGTCGATCCTGGAAGCCCTCGAGGAACAGGTCGTGGTGTTGCGGCTGCTGGCCGCGCAGCAGCAAGCAGGCAAAGTGACGGTGCGCATCGGGCACGAAACCGAGGCGGAGCAGATGATGGGCACGTCGGTGGTGTCCACCACCTACGGCACCCCCGACACCGTCTATGGCGGCATGGGCGTGCTCGGGCCCACTCGGATGGACTATCCGGGAACTATCGCGAGTGTCGCGGCGGTTGCCTTGTATATCGGCGAAGTGCTGGGTGGGCGATGAACCCGCATTCGCTGCACAATTCATTGATGGCCGCGGCAACGTGGCCGAACCAGGTCGAAGAGTCTTAAGGAAGGTCAGGCGTGGCACGCGACTATTACGGTCTGCTCGGCGTGGGCAAGAACGCGAGCGATGCGGAGATCAAGCGTGCGTATCGCAAGCTGGCGCGCGAGCTGCATCCCGACGTCAACCCCGATGAGGGCGCCCAGGCGAAATTCAAGGAGATCAGCGTCGCCTACGAGGCGCTGTCCGACCCGGAGAAGCGACGCATCGTCGACATGGGCGGCGACCCGCTGGCAAACGGCGCGTCGTCGGCTAACGGATTCGGCGGATTCGGTGGTCTAGGTGACGTTTTCGAGGCGTTTTTCGGCGGAGGGGCTACCTCACGCGGCCCGATCGGACGGGTCAGGCCGGGCTCGGACTCGCTGCTGCGGATGCGGCTGGACCTCACCGAATGCGCGACCGGCGTCAGCAAGCAGGTCACCGTCGACACCGCGGTGCTGTGCGACCGCTGCCAGGGCCGCGGCACCAACGGCAATTCGTCGCCGGTTGCCTGTGACACCTGCGGCGGTCGCGGGGAGGTGCAATCGGTCCAGCGCTCTTTGCTCGGCCAGGTGATGACGGCGCGACCGTGCCCAACCTGCCGCGGCGTCGGCGAAGTGATCCCCGACCCCTGCTACCACTGCGGCGGCGACGGACGGGTGCAGGCTCGCCGGGAGATCACCGTGAAGATCCCCGCCGGCGTCGGCGACGGCATGCGGGTCCGGCTGGCCGCCCAAGGTGAGGTCGGGCCCGGCGGCGGACCGGCAGGTGACTTGTACGTCGAGATCCACGAACAGCCCCACGACATCTTCGTGCGCGACGGTGACGACCTGCACTGCACGATCTCGGTGCCGATGGTCGACGCGGCGCTGGGCACCACGGTGACCGTGGACGCGATCATCGACGGCCTGACCGAGATCACCATCCCTGCGGGGACCCAGCCCGGTTCGGTGACGACCCGGCGCGGTCACGGGATGCCGCACCTGCGTTCCGGTGTGCGCGGGGACCTGCACGTGCACGTCGATGTGGTGGTGCCGGATCGGCTCGACCACCACGACGCCGAGTTGCTGCGCGAGTTCAAGAGCCGTCGCAGCCGGGATGTGACCGAGGTCAGGTCGACACATAGCGCCGCCACCGCCGGCGGGTTGTTCAGCCGGCTCCGTGAGACCTTCACGGGGCGCTAAACGGCTGCTGAATTCGCATGCCTGGCCTCTTTTACGTCGACGCGCTGCCGATGACCGGTGAGCTGGCCGTCGTCGACGGCGACGAGGGCTTCCACGCCGCCACCGTGCGACGCATCCGTCGTGGCGAGGAACTCATCCTCGGCGACGGCGCCGGCGTTCTGGCCCGCTGTGCCGTCGAGCAGACCGGCCGCGACGGGTTGCAGGCTCGGGTGGTGGATCGCTGGCAGGTGCCCCCGGCCCAGCCGTCGGTGACGGTGGTGCAGGCGCTGCCAAAGGCCGAGCGCTCCGAGCTGGCCGTCGAGTTGGCCACCGAAGCCGGCGCGGACTCCTTCGTGGCATGGCAGGCTGCGCGCTGCGTGGCCCGCTGGCAAGGGGCCCGCGCGGACAAGGGTCTGCGGCGCTGGCGGGCAGTCGCCCGCGCCGCCGCACAGCAATCCCGGCGCGCGCACATCCCGTCGGTCGACGGTGTGCTGTCCACTGCGGCGCTGACCCGTCGGATTGCCGACGAGGTGGCCTCTGGAGCCACGGTGCTGGCGCTGCATGAGGCGGCAGCTGAAACGTTGACGGATCTGGGCTTGGCGCAAGCGAAGTCGGTGATGATCGTGGTGGGTCCGGAGGGTGGCATCGCTCCCGACGAACTTGGCGCGGTCACAGCTGCCGGAGCTGTCGCGGTCCGGCTGGGTCCGACCGTGTTGCGCACGTCGACCGCGGCCGCCGTGGCGTTGGGCGCACTCGGCGTGTTGACGCCGCGGTGGGAACCGCCGGAGGACGGCATGCATGCAGCGTCGCGCAGCGGCTAACCGTTGGGTTTGCCAACCGCCCGGCGGTAGACTGAGCCGTCGAAGCAAACCATGCCACTCCGAAGAAAGCAGGCATTAGGACCCACGTGACGCCCCGCGAAACCAACGCTGCCGGCTCCTCGACATCTCAGGTTCGCAGCAGCATCGATGTTCCGCCCGACCTCGTCGTGGGCCTGCTCGGCTCTGCAGACGAAAACCTGCGTGCCCTCGAACGCATCCTGGCCGCAGACCTCCATGTGCGCGGCAACGCGGTGACGCTCTCCGGTGAGCCCGCCGACGTCGCGCTCGCCGAACGGGTGCTCTCCGAACTTGTCGCGATCGTCGCCGGCGGCCAGCCGCTTACCCCGGAAGTGGCGCGCCACAGTGTCGCGATGCTGACCGGCACCGGCAACGAGTCGCCGGCCGAAGTCCTGACGCTCGACATCTTGTCGCGTCGCGGGAAAACGATTCGACCCAAAACGCTCAACCAGAAGCGCTACGTCGACGCCATTGATGCGCACACCATCGTGTTCGGGATCGGCCCGGCGGGCACCGGTAAGACCTATCTGGCGATGGCCAAGGCGGTCAAGGCGCTGCAGACCAAACAGGTCACCCGCATCATCTTGACTCGTCCGGCGGTGGAAGCCGGTGAGCGCCTTGGCTTTCTGCCCGGCACATTGAGCGAGAAGATCGATCCCTACCTTCGTCCGCTCTACGACGCGCTGCACGACATGATGGACCCCGAATTGATCCCGAAGCTGATGGCTTCCGGCATGATCGAGGTGGCGCCGCTGGCATACATGCGGGGCAGAACGCTGAATGATGCGTTCATCATCCTCGACGAGGCCCAGAACACCACCGGCGAGCAGATGAAGATGTTCCTGACCCGGCTGGGCTTCGGCTCCAAAGTCGTTGTCACCGGCGACGTTACCCAGATCGACCTGCCGGGCGGCAACAGGTCCGGGCTGCGTGCCGCGGTCGACATCCTTGACGGCATCGACGACATTCACGTCACCGAGTTGACCAGCGCCGACGTGGTCCGGCATCGGCTGGTCTCCGAAATCGTGGATGCCTACGCACGTCACGAGCAGCCCGGCCTGACGTTGAACCGGGCGTCGCGGCGTGCCCCGAGCGCCCGCAGTCGTCGGTGACGGCGCCCGTGAGCATCGAAGTCGCCAACGAATCAGGACTCGACGTCTCCGAATCCGAATTGATCAGCGTCGCAAGGTTCGTCATCGCCCGGATGGACGTCAATCCGGCGGCTGAGCTGTCGATGGTGCTGCTAGACACCGCGGCGATGGCCGACCTGCACATGCGCTGGATGGACTTGCCCGGACCGACTGACGTGATGAGCTTTCCGATGGACGAGCTCGAACCGGGCGGGCGCCCCGACGCGCCAGAGCCCGGCCCGGCGATGCTCGGCGACATCGTGCTCTGCCCTGAGTTCGCCTCCGAACAGGCCGCCGCCGCCGGTCACACGCTGGGCCAAGAGTTGGCGCTGTTGACAATCCACGGGGTTCTGCACCTGCTCGGCTATGACCATGCCGAGCCGGACGAAGAAAAAGAAATGTTCGCCTTACAGCGCAGCCTGCTCGAGGAGTGGGTCGCCGCTCAAGTCGAGTCATACCGCCATGAACGCCAGACCGAGCGAGATCAGCGGTTGCTGGACAAATCAAGGTATTTCGAGAATTGAACAGCTTTGCTCAGCTGCTCGGTGCGATCGTGCTGATCGGTCTGGGCAGCGTGTTCGCGGCGATCGATGCCGCGATCAGCACGGTGTCGATGGCGCGGGTGCACGAACTGGTTCGCGACGAGCGGCCCGGTGCGGCGCGCCTGGCCAAGGTGATGGCCGATCGACCTCGCCACATCAACCTGGTGGTGTTGCTGCGGATCATCTGCGAGACCTCCGCAACCGTTCTGCTGGCGGAATTCTTCTACCGGGACGTGAGCCGCAATTGGGGACTGTTCGACGCCGCGGTCGTCATGGTGGTGACCAGCTTCGTCGTCATCGGAGTCGGCCCGCGGACCCTTGGCCGCCAAAACGCCTACGTGATTTCCTTGGTGGCAGCTCTACCGCTGCAAGTGATTTCATTCCTGCTTGCCCCGATCAGCCGGCTCCTGGTGGTCCTTGGGAACATGCTGACGCCCGGCCGTGGCTTCCGCAACGGGCCGTTCGCCTCCGAGATCGAACTGCGCGAAGTCGTGGACCTTGCACAGCAGCGCGGTGTGGTGGCCGCCGACGAGCGCCGAATGATCCAGTCGGTATTCGAACTCGGCGATACGCCGGCCCGCGAGGTGATGGTGCCGCGCACCGAGATGGTCTGGATCGAAAGTGACAAGTCCGCCGACCAGGCAACGTCGCTGGCCGTGCGCAGCGGGCACTCCCGCATTCCGGTCATCGGCGAGAACGTCGACGACATCGTCGGTGTGGTGTACCTGAAAGACTGTGTCCAGCAGGCGCATTACTCGTCAGCCAACGGCCGGGACACCGCCGTGACGGAGGTGATGCGCCCAGCGGTGTTTGTGCCCGACTCCAAGCCCCTGGATGCGCTGCTACGGGAAATGCAACGCGACCGCAATCACATGACGTTGTTGGTCGACGAGTACGGGGCGATAGCCGGGCTGGTGACGATCGAGGACGTGCTGGAAGAAATCGTCGGTGAGATCGCCGATGAGTACGACGCTGCCGAGGTCGCGCCGGTGGAAGATTTGGGCGACAACCGGTTCCGGGTGTCGGCACGATTGCCGATCGAAGACGTCGGCGAGCTCTACGACGTGGAATTCGACGAACATCTCGACGTGGATACCGTCGGAGGGCTGCTGGCCTTGGAGTTGGGCCGCGTTCCACTTCCCGGCAGCGAAGTGGTTTCACATGGGTTGCGGTTACATGCCGAGAGTGGGCGCGACCACCGCGGGCGGGTTCGGGTCGGCACCGTGCTAGTGAGCCGCGTGGAGACCAATGACGACTGAATTCCGTTCCGGCTTCGTCTGTTTCGTCGGGCGGCCGAACACTGGGAAATCGACGCTGACCAACGCGCTGGTCGGTTCGAAAGTGGCGATCACGTCGAGCCGCCCGCAGACCACCCGACACACGATCCGCGGCATCGTGCACCGGGACGACTTCCAGATCATCCTGGTCGACACCCCGGGTCTGCATCGGCCACGCACCCTGCTGGGTAAGCGGCTCAACGAACTGGTCCGCGACACCTATAGCGAAGTCGATGCGATCGCGCTGTGCATACCGGTCGACGAGGCGATCGGTCCGGGGGACAGGTGGATAGTCGAGCAGATCCGTTCTATAGCTCCCACAACAACATTGGTGGCTGTCGTCACCAAGATCGATAAGGCACCCAAGGACAAGGTGGCCGCACAACTCGTTGCGGTGAGCGAACTGGTCGGCGACTCTGCCGAGATCGTCCCGGTCTCGGCGGTCACCGGTGAGCAGATCGACGTACTGATCGGGGTGCTGGTCGCGGCACTGCCACCCGGGCCGCCGTATTACCCCGACGGCGAGCTGACCGATGAACCCGAAGAAGTTCTGATGGCCGAGTTCATCCGTGAAGCCGCGTTGGAGGGCGTCCGCGAGGAATTGCCGCATTCGTTGGCGGTGGTCATCGACGAGGTCAACCCGCGCGAGGGGCGTGACGACCTGATCGACGTGCACGCGATCCTTTTCGTCGAACGGGATAGTCAAAAGGGCATCGTGATCGGCAAGGGCGGCGCTCGGCTACGCGAGGTGGGCACCGCCGCACGCAGTCAGATTGAGAAGCTGTTGGGCACCAAGGTCTACCTCGACCTACGTGTCAAGGTCGCGAAGAATTGGCAGCGGGACCCCAAACAA
>CAWIAC010000041.1:0-82038 GCA_963833935.1 uncultured Actinomycetota bacterium
CGCAGCGCATCCAGACCCGACGAACGCACCCCGGTGGTACCCAGGACATAGTCGAGTTCGCCGCGAACCCACTCCGCGGCGGCGTAGACCGCGTCGGCAGGTTCGTGCTCTTTGGCGATCCGCCTGCCCACTGCCGCAACGCGTTTACTGTCCGGTGTGTACTCGGTCGGACGAAGCACCTCGTCGTACCGGTCGAGCACGGCCTCGCTCTGCAGATCCGACCAGCCGAGTTTGTCGGTCGGAGGCTCGGGCCGGTCGGTCTCCACCACCGACGAGGACGTCACGGTCAGTTCGGTGTGCGGCGCATGCAGGTCGAACGCCGTCACCGCGGTGCCCCAGTAATCGATGTAGCGATACGACCTGGTCGCCGGGACGGTTTCGACGCGGTTGAGAACGACGTTCTGCCGCGAGTCCGACCTCGGCGTCAGCCGGGCTTCGTTGTAGGAGGCCGTGGCCGGCGAAGGATACGCATAGCCCGTCGCGTGCAGCAACCGCATGCGCCACATCAGTTCTTCCCCTGTTGGGCCGGCAGCGGGTCGCGCTGGCCGGCATCAGACCAGGCAACCCAGGGCACGACGTGAAAGTACTGCGCTGCCAACGCTTCCGAGACGTCCTGGCACGACTTCTGCAGGCCGGCCAACCGCATTTCCAGCGATTCGAGCAACACTCCCGGCCGCACGAATTCGAGTTCACTACGCGCTCGCCCCAGCAGCCGCTGCGCTTCGGCGGTGGCGCCGATCCGATTGTGCGGACGGTGGAGCAGTTCGTCCAGGTTGTGCTCGGCCAGCTTCAGCGAATAGAAGATCGACCGCGGGAACAGGCGGTCGAGCAGGATGAACTCGACGACCCGATTGGCGTCCAGTACACCGCGATAGGTACGCAGGTACGTGTCGTGTGCGCCCGCGGAGCGCAGCACCGTCACCCACGCCGGAGACACCGCGCTGTCACCGACCCGCGACAGCAACATCCGCACCGTCATGTCCACCCGCTCGATCGCTCGGCCCACCATCATGAAGCGGTAACCGTCGTCGCGGGACAGCGTCGAGTCGGCAAGGCCGGCGAACATCGCGGCGCGGCCCTCGATGAACGACAGAAACTCATGTGGGCCAAGGCGTTTGGCGGCCCTCTCGCGTTCACCCAGCGCGTTGAAGGTGGTGTTGAGGCACTCCCACGTCTCGGTCGAGGTCACCTCTCGCGCAGACCGCGCGTTCTCCCGCGCGGCCGAGATGGCGTCGACAATGGAGCAGCCGCCCGGGGTATTGCGGCGAAATGCCACCAAGTCGGTCAGCGACCAGACATCCAACTCGGTGTCCGGCGCCTCTATTCCCAAGACCTGCAACAGCACTCGAGATGTGTGGTCGGGGTCAACACTGGAATCCTCGAGCAGCTGGTGCACGGTGACGTCGAGGACTCGCGCGGTGTCATCGGCGCGCTCGACGTAGCGACCGATCCAGTACAGCGCTTCGGCGTTGCGGGCGAGCATCAGCGGATCACCGCCTGCTGCTGCTTTTGTTGTTGTTGCTGCTGTTGTTGTTGTTGCTGTTGCTGCTGCTGTTGTTGTTGCTGTTGCTGCTCGCCAAGCCGCTGTTCCTGGCCCGCCCGCTGCTGGGACTGTCTTTGCGGATGAGACTTCTGCTGCTGAGACTTCTGCTGCTGAGCGGACTTTTCACCGTCCGTCTCGCCGTTGGTGGCGACCGGGGTGGGCAGCGCCTTCACCACTTGTGCGGCGCCGAGCTCGCGGTCGGCCACCGAGGTTCGCGTCGCCAGCACCCAGGTGTCCTTCGATCCCCCACCCTGGCTGGAGTTGACCACCCGCGACCCGTCGACCAGCGCCACCCGGGTCAGGCCACCGGGCAGCACCCACACGTCGTCGCCGTCGTTGACCGCAAATGGCCGCAGGTCGACGTAACGCGGCGTCAGCTTGTCGCCGATCTGTGTCGGGACCGTCGAGAGTTGCATCATCGGCTGCGCGATCCAGCCCCGCGGGTCGTCGCGGATGCTCTTGCTGATCGCGTTCAGCTCCTTGTTGGAGGCCTCCGGGCCGAAAACGATGCCGTAGCCACCCGAGCCCTCGACAGGCTTGATCACCAGCTCGTCGACCCGGTCGAGCACTTCTTCGCGCTCGTCGTCCAGCCAGCATCGGAAGGTGTCCACGTTCGCCAGCAGCGGCTTCTCCCCCAGGTAGTACTCGATGATGGTCGGCACGTAGGTATAGACCAGTTTGTCGTCGCCCACCCCGTTTCCGACGGCGCTGGAGATCACCACGTTGCCCGCGCGGGCCGCGTTGAGCAGGCCGGCCACCCCTAGCACCGAATCGGGGCGAAACTGCATCGGGTCCAGGTAGACGTCGTCGATGCGCCGGTAGATGACGTCGACCTGGCGCTCGCCGTCGGTGGTGCGCATGTAGACCTGGTTGTCGCGGCAGAACAGGTCGCGCCCTTCGACCAGCTCGACACCCATCTGCCGGGCCAGCAGCGAATGCTCGAAGTACGCCGAGTTGTAAACGCCGGGTGTCAGCACCACCACCGTGGGGTCAGCCTCGTTGGTGGCCGCGGAATTGCGCAGCGCCCGCAGCAGGTGCGCCGCGTAGTCGTCGACGGCGCGCACCCGGTGGGTGGCGAACAGGTTGGGGAAGACCCGCGCCATCGTGCGCCGGTTCTCCATCACGTACGACACCCCCGACGGGGAACGCAGGTTGTCCTCCAAGACGCGGAAGGTGCCCTTCTCGTCGCGGATCAGGTCGATGCCCGCCACGTGGATACGCACGCCGTTCGGCGGCACGATGCCGGAAGCCTGCCGGTGGAAATGCTCACACGAGGTGATCAAGCGGCGCGGGATGATGCCGTCGTTCAGGATCTCCTGTTCCCCATAGATGTCGTCGAGATACATTTCGAGCGCTTTGACCCGCTGGGCGATGCCGCGTTCCAGTCGCGTCCACTCGGCGGCCGAAATCACTCGCGGTACCTGGTCCAGCGGAAACGGCCGCTCCTGCCCGGACAGCGAGAATGTGATGCCCTGGTCGCTGAACGCTCGGCTCAGCGCTTCGGCGCGGGCATCGAGATCGTCCGCGTCCGACGGCGCAAGCTCGGCGTAGATGCCCTTGTAGGGGCCGCGCACGTTGCCCTGGCCGTCGAACATCTCATCGAAGGCCTCTGCGTAACAATCACCCGCGGTGTCATAGCCGTCGAAGATGCCCTGATAGGGCTGTGGCGCCTGTGACTTGCTGCGCTGCTGCCGTTTGGTGTCGACGGGAAGGGTTCGAAGGGCCACTGTGCCATGCTGCATCACAACGTCCATCTGCGCAGGCCCAACGTCTCCGCTTTGGGGGAAAGCATGTCGGACTGATACCCTGAGCAGTCGCCGCATCAGCGTTACAACGCTCCGGCAGACCGTGACAAGACAAGCTGCTTTTAGATTTACGAAGGAATCACGCGTGGCCAACATCAAGTCGCAGCAAAAGCGCAACCGCACCAACGAGCGCGCCCGACTGCGCAACAAGTCGGTGAAGTCGTCGCTTCGCACGGCTGTCCGCGCATTCCGTCAGGCCGCCGAGGCCGGCGAGAAAGACAAGGCCGCCGAGCTGCTGGTCTCCACGAGCCGCCAGCTGGACAAGGCTGCCAGCAAGGGCGTGATCCACAAGAACCAGGCGGCGAACAAGAAGTCGGCGCTGGCGCACGCCCTCCACAAGCTCTGAGCGGTCAGTCCGCGACCAACTCGGCGACCTTTCGCACCGCCGCTTCCAGGGCGTAGTCCGCATCGGCGGCGGCGCCTTTCACGTCGGCGTTCAGCGCCGCCACCAATCTCATCGCGGTGGCCACCGAGTCGCGCGACCAGCGCCGCGCCTGTTTCTGCGCCTTTTGCACCCGCCACGGCGGCATCCCCAATTCGGCTGCCAGCCGGTAGGGGTCGCCGGACAGCGACCCCACCCGCCCGATGCTGTGCACGGCCTCGGCCAGCGCGTCGGCCAACACCACATGCGGCTCGCCACGCAGCATCGCCCATCGCAGTGCCTCGACCGCGCCCTCGACATCACCCACCACGGCCTTGTCGGCGATATCGAATCCCTTCACCTCTGCCCTGCCGCTGTGATATCGCCGCACCGCGGCGACATCGACGTGCCCACCCGTGTCGGCGACCAATTGTGAACAGGCTGAAGCGAGTTCACGCACATCGGAGCCGACCGCATCGATCAGGGCGCTGACCGTGTCGTCGTCGACCTTGACTTTCAGCGACCGAAACTCCTTGCGGACGAAATCCAGGCGTTCGCCGGCCTTGGCGATCCGCGCGCACGGATGCACCTCTGCGCCCAGCGCGCGGAGCTGACTCGCCAGTGCCTTGGCGCGCCCGCCACCTGAGTGCACCACCACCAAATCGGTGCCCGGCGGCACGTCCGCAGCGGCGTTGGCGATCAGGTCGGCGGCTTCCTTGCCGGCCTCACCGGCGGCTTCCAACACGACGACGCGCTCGTCGGCGAACAGTGACGGGCTCAGCAGCTCGGCCAGCTCGTACACGCCGACGTCGCCGGCCCGCACCCAGTTCACCGGGACGTCGTCGGTGCCTGCGCGCTTGCGGGCCGACCGCAGCACCCCCGCCACGGCGCGCTCGACCAGCAGCTCCTCGTCCCCCAACACCAGATGCAATGCCGAAACCTGCTGGCTCACGGTTCGATCGTGTCACGTCGGGCCGACGGATCCGCCGGCCCCCAGCAGCAGACCCGACAACGACCAGGCCAGCAGCGCGCCGGCCGCCAACGCCATCCCGGCCCTGAACCACCGCCACCGCCACAGCAGGACCACCAGCAGCCCTGCGGCGCCGACGGCCAGCACACCAGTAGTCCCGGACGGCACCGGCACGCTGGCGGCGGGGACACTGGCCGACCAATGTGCGATCCGCAACAGCCACCACAGTTCGGGGCCGGTGAACCGGACCAGCAGCTGCGCCCCGGGCGGCCAGAACAGACACAGCGCGCCTGCCGCGCTGCCCAGTACGGTGATCGGCGCGATCAGCACCTCGACCGCGAGATTGGCCGCGGCGGACACCAGGCTCAACCGGCCCGAGATGCCGGCGATCAGCGGCGCCGTCACCAACTGCGCAGCACATGCCACGCAGATGGCGTCGGCCAACGGCTTGGGCCAACCTCCCCCCACCAGGCGCCCTGACCAGATCGGCGCGATGACCACCAGCGCCGCCGTCGCCACCACCGACAAAGCCAGGCCCACATCCACAGCCAACTGGGGCGCAACGGCCATCAAGAGCAACACGGTGGCCGACAGGGCGGGAACCGCCTGCCGGCGCCGCGACGACAGCACCCCCATCAGCGCAATCGCGCCCATCACCGCCGCGCGCAACACGCTGGCCGTGGGCTGCACCACGATGACGAATAGCACCAGGGCCAGACCGGCCAGCCCCACCGCGCCACGCGGGCCGATCAGCCGGGACGAAAACAGCACCGCTCCGCAGACGATCGTCACATTGGCCCCAGATACCGCGGTGAGGTGCGTGAGACCCGCCGTGCGGAACTCTTGGCTGGTCACCGGGGTCACCGTTGACGTGTCGCCGAGGACCAGCGCCGGCAGCATCGCCGCCTCGTCTGCGGGCAGGACCCGACGAGCCGTGGCGGCGAACTCGGCACGCACCGCATACGCAGCCCGGTGCACCGGCCCGGCGCGTCCCATGGTCGGCGGGCCGATGGCGTTCACCACGGCCACGGTCAGGTCTTTGCGAGTGGGCGCGGTGATTCTGGCGCGAAAGCGCACCGGCTGGCCGGCCATTACCGCACCGAAGTCGCGCGCCGGCGCGAAGACCACCACCCGTCCGGTGCTCTCGTCATCGCCCAGCCGCCGCAGGTTGGCGCGGAACATCAGGTGGCCGTGCCCCACCGTCACCGCGCTCTGGGTGGGCGTGAGAGCCACCTCCACGGCGGTGCCGAAGGCCGTGGTGATCCGGTGGTGAGCGACCGCGTTGACGCGCAACGCGATCGCGAACCCGAAGCCTGCGCCGACGACACCGGCGGCGACCATGCCGACGCCGAGTGCCCGGATTCGGGGCCTGCGGTGTCCCGCTCGCCACAGCAGTCCGCCGGACACGCTCGCCGCCGCGCACACCGACCCGACGACACTCCCGATCGGCCACAAGATTCCCACCGCGGTGACCACCCAACTGGTCACCGCGGCCGGCACCAGGCGCACATCCAGCCGCGCCGGCGCAGGATCGGCGAGGGGTGGTTGTTGCACCTGCCTCAGACACGAACCAGCGGGCGCAGCTTTTCCAGCCGCCCGGGGCCGATGCCGTCCACCTCGCCCAGTTGGTCAACGCTGGTGAACTTTCCGTGGGCATCCCGCCAGGCCACAATGGCCGCCGCCCGCACCGGTCCGACCCCGGGCAGGGTGTCCAACTGCTGCACGGTCGCGGTGTTCAGATTGATCACCGCGGCCGGTGCGGCCTTGGCCGGGCGAGAAGGCGAGCCCGTCGGGCCAGGGGCGGCCGAGCCGGGGCTCACCGAACTGCCCAACACGGCCGGCTGCCCTTTGACCGGGGCGATCCCCACCACGATCTGCTCGCCGTCGTCAACCTGGCGGGCCATGTTGAGCCCGATGGTGTCGGCGCCGTCCGTTGTGCCGCCGGCGGCCTTCAGCGCGTCGGCGATGCGCGCGCCGGGCGCCAACGTGACAAGCCCCGGCGTGTGCACGAGGCCCACCACGCTGACCACTACCGGCTGATCGGGCCGGGCTGAGGGACTTGGGCTCGGGCTGCGGTTCGCCGACGACGCCATATCGACGGGCGGCAGCTTCGCCGACACCACCGGTGCGGGCTGTTCGCGCATCAACGTGAAGATGGTGACCAGCACCGCGATCGCAGCGATCGCAGCCAAGGCGATGGCTCCCGCGCGGCCCGGGTCGGCACGCACCTTGGCCAGCCAGCCGCCGTCGTGCTGGGCCGAACCGTCCGGAAGCCACCTCGGCAGCAAGGAGTTCGGGTCGGTGTCGGCATCGCTTTCCGCGGCATCCCGGTCGGGTTGCGCGACCGCGTCTGGCTGAGCCCCGAGTCGTCGGTGCAGGCGCTCGGCAGGCAGTTCTGTTCGCATGCGCCGACCCTAAATACACCGGGTGTCGCGACGATGCCGTCGCGCGGCTCTCCTGCACCGGCTGTGGACCAACCGGCAGCTGTGGATGCCCGCCGGATTCGGTCCGGAAGAATACGGATAACGTGCAGTGCAGGACCGTCAGATCCAGCAGAGGAGACTGCCATGCAACTGACGCTCACGAAGGATGAAGCCGCCTTCCGCGACGAGCTACGCACCTTTTACACGACGAAGGTTCCCGCGGAAATCCGCGAGCGGACCCGTTCGGGCGAAGGACTCGACCGCGACGACATCGCCACCAGCCACAAGATTCTCAATGACCACGGGCTGGCGGTGCCCAGTTGGCCCGTCGAGTGGGGCGGCAAGGACTGGACACCGGCCCAGCACCAGATCTGGCTGGACGAGATGCAGCTGGCCTGCGTGCCGGAGCCGCTGAATTTCAACACCAAAATGGTCGGACCGGTGATCGCCGAGTTCGGCTCCCAGGAGATCAAGCAGCGTTTCCTGCCTGCGACGGCCAGCCTCGACATCTGGTGGTGCCAAGGGTTCTCTGAACCGGAAGCCGGCTCGGATCTGGCATCGCTGCGCACCACCGCCCTGCGCGACGGCGACAGCTACGTCGTCAACGGGCAGAAGACCTGGACGACGCTCGGCCAGTACGCGGACTGGATTTTTTGTCTGGTGCGCACCGACCCGCAGGCGCCGAAGAAGCAGGCCGGCATCTCGTTTCTGCTCATCGATTTGGACACTCCCGGTATCACGATGCGCCCGATCAAGCTGATCGACGGCAGCGTCGAGGTCAACGAGGTGTTCTTCGAGGATGTCCGAGTTCCCACCGATCAGCTTGTCGGAGAAGAGAATCAGGGCTGGAGCTACGCGAAGTTCCTGTTGGGCAACGAGCGGACGGGTATCGCCCAGGTAGGCCGAACCAAGGTCCGGCTGGCCGATGTCAAGCAGCGTGCCGCCGACAACGGCCTGCTCGACGATCCGCTGTTCGCCGCCCGGCTCGCCGAAGCCGAAAACGACGTGCTGGCATTGGAACTCACCCAGATGCGGGTCGCATCCGGTTCGAAGGGCGGTAAGCCCAACCCGGCGTCGTCGGTGCTCAAACTGCGCGGCAGCCAGTTGCAGCAGATCGCCACCGAATTGCTCGTCGAAGTCGCCGGCCCCGATGCTCTGCCGTTCGAGGCCGGCGGCGACATCGCGTCACCGCGGTGGGCGCAGAGCAGCGCGCCGCGCTACCTGAACTACCGCAAGACGTCGATCTACGGCGGCAGCAACGAAGTTCAGCGCACCATCATCGCTTCGACCATTCTCGGCTTGTAAGACAGAAGTGAGGTAGAGCCATGGACTTTCAGTTGAGCGAAGAACAGGTGCTGCTGCGCGACACCACCCGGGACCTGCTGTCCCGCAGCTACGACGCCGAGAGCCGCAACAAGGCCATCGCCTCCGACCTGGGCTGGAGCCGGGAAATATGGACCCAGCTGGCCGACACCGGCATTCTCGGACTGGGATTCGACCCCGATGAGTCGGGTCAGATCGAAGTCATCACCGTGCTCATCGAAGTCGGGCGCCGGCTGGCACCCGAACCTGTCGTGCATGCGGCGCTGGGGCCCGGGGCGATCATCGCCGAGGCGGGCAGCGACGCCCAGAAGCAGCTTCTCGACGAGGTCGCCGAGGGACAGCGGTTGCTGGCCTTCGCGCACCTGGAACCTGGCGCGCGCGGGGCGCTCACCGACGATGTCGCGACAACCGCTGTGCAACAAGGTGATGCGTGGGTGCTGAGCGGCAAGAAGAACCCGGTGCTGGCCGGCGACTCCGCTGACACCCTGATCATTAGCGCGAAGTTGCCCGACAGCGGAACCGGGTTGTTCCTGGTCGACGGCGAGGCCGTGAGCCGTCACCCGTACCGCACGTTCGACGGTCAGCGCGGTGCAGAGATCGACCTCGACCAGGTCGCCGGCGAGCCGCTCGGCGATGCGGTGGACGCGACGGCTGTGATCCGTAACGGCCTGGTCCGCATCCAGTCCGCATTGTGTGCGGAGGCGGTCGGCGCCATGGAAGAGGCCCTTCGACTGACGAGCGACTACCTCAAGGCGCGCAAGCAATTCGGAGTAACCCTCAACACCTTCCAAACGCTGACTCAACGCGCCGCGGACATGTACGTCTCGCTGGAGCTGGCCCGCAGCATGAACCTCTACGCGGCCCTGTCGATCGCCGACGGCAACCTGGACCCTGTGGTGGCGGCGCGCGCCAAGCTGCAGATCGGCCGGTCGGGCCGCCACATCAGCCAGGAGGCGATCCAGTTGCACGGTGGCATCGGGATGACCGCGGAATACCCGGTCGGCCACTACGCGGCGCGGCTGACCGCGATAGAGCACACTCTCGGATCGGCACAGGACCAGCTGCACGTCCTGATCGGCCAGGTCGGCGACTACGACGTGGTGACGCTGTAGCGCTGGGCCGACCCCCCGGCATCAGCTCGACTCGTGCGCCCCAGCCGGTTGCAGGCTCGATTCCTCGGGTGCACCGGATTCCGACCTCGCCGCCGGCACCGTGACCGGTTCCGCACTCGTTTCGGGCGGCGAGCTCACTGCCACCGGCGCTGCAACCGATTCCGCTTCACCCGACTCTGGCTCCGCATCGGGCAGCTGAGCGGCAAGGTATTCGCCGAGGCCGCCGATCGTCGGATAGTCGAATACCGCCGTCGCGTTGATTGTGAACGCGCCCCCGAACTGGCTGTGCAACCGGTTGCGAAGTTCGACGGCCATCAGTGAATCAGTACCCAGATCCAGGAACCGGCTGGTGGCGGCGGGCGGTTGCGCGAGGCGCAGGAAACCCTGGACTTCGCGCTGTAGGAACTCGGTAATGAAACCGGCGCGCTGCCCCAGGGGTATCTCTTGCAGCTGCTTGAGGAGCTCGCTGTCGACCACCTCGGTCATGTCGCTGGGCAACACCAGATCCAGCATCGGTGGCCGGGAACTGCCCAGTACCTTCGCCGCGCGCACCCAGTTGGCCTTTAGGACAGTCGCCTGTCCAGTGCCATTGGCGACCACTTCGGCCAGCGCCCCCAGCGCACCCGACGGATCCAGCGGTAGCAGACCCTGCGCACTGATGTTGGCGCTGGCGGCCTCCGACGACGCCATACCGCCACCACCCCAGGGACCGAAGTTAATCCCAGTCGCGGGCAGGCCGTGCGCCTTCCGGTCCGCGATCAGACCGTCGAGCAACGCGTTGGCCGTCGAGTAGTTCGCTTGGCCCGGGGAACCGAGCAAGCTCGACACCGACGAGGACACGATGAAGAAGTCGAGCTTGTCGTCCCTGGTCAGTCGGTCGAGGTAGAGCGCGCCGAAAGCCTTGGGTGCCAACGTCGTCCGGAACCTGTCCAGATCCTGCTGGTTGAGCAGTGCGTCGTCGAGCACACCGGCCAGATGCGCGACTCCCGCGAGCGGAGGCAACTCCGCGCGGATGCGCTCCAGTAGCTTCTCGACCTCCGACTCCTCACCCACATCGGCCGAGAACGTGTGGATGCGAGTCTTGTAGCGCTCGGTGATCTCCTCGATCGTCTTCTGCGCCTCCGCGTCCGGCTCACGCCGACTGGTCAACACGATGTCACCGGCCCCGCGCTGCGCCAGGTACGACGCCGTGCTCAGACCGATGGCACCCAGACCACCGGTGATCAGATAGGTCCGATCAGGCTGCGGTGCAAGCGGATTCGGCATCTGGCACACGATCTTTCCGATGTGCCGCGCCTGCTGCATGCGGCGGAACGCCGTCCGGGCCTCCGTCAGCGGGTAGATCTCGGCGGGCAGTGGCGTCCATTCCCCCTTGGCCAACCCTTCGGACACCTCACTGAGCAGGGTCCGAATGCGCTCGGGTTGCTGGAACATCACCGTGTCCAACGCGACGATCTCGTAGGCGATGTCGGGCCGGGCCGCGGCCATCTGCTCGGGAGTCCAGATGTCGCGCTTGGCGATCTCGGCGAATCGGCCGTTCGTGGCGGTGGCCCGCACGGTCGCCGCCACGAACCCTTCGCCGGTCAGGCTGTTGAGCACGATATCAACGCCGGCACCGTCGGTGTCCGCGAGGATCTGGTCGGCGAAATCGGTTGTGCGCGAGTCGTACACATGCTTCACACCGAGCTTACGCAGCGTCGCACGCTTGAAGGTGCTCGCCGTCGCGTACACCTCTGCACCGTGTTGGTGAGCCATCTGGATGGCGGCCAATCCGACACCACCACTGGCGGCGTGGATGAGCACCTTGTCGCCGGGATTCAGCTTCGCCCAGTCGAACGCGAGCCGGACTGTGAGCGCCGCGGCCGGAATGGTCGCGGCGTCAACCGCGCTGACCCCGTCCGGGATCGGCGCCAGGAACTGGGCCGGCGCGTTGAACCGGCTGGCGAAAGCACCCTGCATGGAGCCGTAGACCCGCTGGCCGACCTCCAGTCCTGTCACGCCTTCGCCCAATTGGGTGACTGTACCGGCGAAGTCGCCACCGACCGGCCCCGGGTCACCCGGGTAGAGGCCCAACACGTTGAGCACATCGCGGAAGTTCAGACCCGCAGCCTCGACCCGTACCTGCACGTAGCCTTCGTCGGGCGCCGGCACTTCCACCTCGGTCAGACGCAGGTTGTCGATCGCTCCGCGCTCCGTGGGAAGCAGGGCGTAGTCGTCAGCGCGCGGCACCGTGAGATGACCGCTACGCGACCACTGCAGCAACCGAGAGGCCAACGCCTTCCCTTGGCGCAAAGCGAGCTCAGGCTCGCTGAGGGGTGTGCCCGGTGTACCGAGAAGACCGGTCAACAACTTCACCGCCTCCGGCGACCCGTCGTGGTCGATTAGCCTGCTGCGCAGCCCGGGCTCCTCGTTGAGGATGGTTCGCCCGAGTCCCCACAGCGCCGCCTGCACCGGATCGACCGGCTCACCGGATTCGGTCGCCACTGCTCCTTCGGTAATGATCCACAGCCCGCCGGGCAGTTTCACCGAATTGTCGGCCTGCGCGGTGTGCACCGCGCTGAGCAGATTTTCGATCTCGGCCTCAAGCCGTGTGATCGATTCCGCGGTCGACTCTTCTGCCTTCGGCCCGGAGCTACGCCAGACGATGCCGGCGTATGGCATCCCACGCTCGTGCGCCTGGGCCAACACCTGACCCAACAGCTCGGAGTCGGTAGCCCGGTCGAACGGGATGCAGCCCGGGAGCGCGGCCGCCAGTTCGCTGAAGCCGGCAACAAGCCATGTGCCGCTGGGGGTTCCGGCGTCTTCGCTCGCCCGCGCAATCGGCACCTCGTGCCAGCCGAGGGTATACAGCAACCGGGTGGCGTCGCCGCCGAGCCCTCGAAGCAACGCCTCTCGGGGCGCACGCTTGACGGTGAACTCCCGGATCCCGCCCAAGTGGCGGCCATCCCGGTCGACGAAATCGAGGTCGAATACCTGCGTCTCACTGTTGAGTTCACTCGCGTGCCACTTGGCGCGGCAGTAGAATCGGCGAGGCATCTTCTCCCGCAGCGCCACTTGCCCGTAGCGCAGCGGCAGGAACAGATCGTTGACTCCTTGTTCGGCGGCGAGAAGGGCCGGGAACGCCGGGAAGGCGACGCCCGTACACAGGTCCATCAGCACCGGATGCATCGGCTCGGTTCCGAGGTGTTCAGCGAGTTCTTCACCGACGCTGATATCACCGATCGCCTCACCCTCGCCCAGCCACAACGACTTCAGCGAACCAGACCAGTTGGGCCCCCACGCAAGCTCCATGTCGGCGAAGGTCTCGAACAGCTCCTGCGGACGCATGCGCTCCATCCGTTCGATGGCCTCATCCACCGGATCCGATTGCTCCGGTGCCGGCTCGTCGTCGACACCGGTGACCACGGTGCCATCCGCATTCAACGACCAGTCGGCATCGAGGACACCGTATGGGCGGCTGTGCACCGTGAAACTGAAGTCACCGCCATCCGCGAGCGGATGCAACGTCAACTGCACCTCGCGAGAGCTTTTCTCGGGCAGGATGATCGGCTCGTAGAAGAAGACGTCTTTGACCCGCGCCGGCGGGCCCACAGCGGCCAGCGCCATCGCGGCATAGGTGGCTCCGGGAACGACGACGGTGCCATAGATGACGTGGTCGGACAGCCAGGGCTGCGACTTGACCGAGATTCGGCTGGTGTACACGGAGTCGCCCGAAGCGAGATCCTTTGCACTGCCCAGGATTCCAGATGCGGCAGGCCCGTCGACCGAGATGCCGGAGGTCTTGGGCCAGAAACGACGGCGCTGGAACGGATACGTGGGCAGTTCGACTCTACGGCGAGGCTGATGCTGCAGGGCAGCAAAATTCGGCCGGTGGCCGCTGACGTAGGCCGTCGCCAGCGCGTCGGCGATCTGGCGCCGGTCACCAACGCCCTTGCGCAGTGAGACGATCGCACGCGGCGCGGCCAAATGTTCGGGCCAGACCTGGACCGCCGCCCCGGTCAGCACCGGTTGCGGACCGATCTCCATCAACACCGTGCAGCCCAGCGCCGCCGCGGTGCGCACACTCTCGGCGAACTGTACCGGCTGGCGGGAATGACGCCGCCAATATTGCGCGTCCAGTGGGGTTTCCGATGTGAGCACCGCCCCCGTGCGGTTGCAGACCAGCGGCAACGTCGGCACAGCGAAATCTAAGCCCGCTGCGTAAGATTCGAATTCATCGAGCACCGGCTCCAGCAACTCTGAGTGGAAGGCATGGCTGGTTTCCAGCCAGCTGCAACGGACCCCGTCGTCGGCAAATTTGGCGACGACCTGCTCCAGATCCTCGCCGGGACCCGACAACACGGTGTTGGGGCCGTTGTAGGCGCCGACCGACACCCGCGGGAACTCGTTGGCGATCTTCTCCACTTGCTTGGGGTCGGCGAACACCGCCACCATCCGGCCACCCTCGGGCAGGCTGCCGAACAGCCGGCCGCGTTCGGCCATCAGCCGTGCGCCGTCCTCGAGGCTGAACACTCCGCCCACGCATGCCGCTGCATACTGGCCAACGCTGTGGCCCAGTACCACGTCGGGCTCGATGCCCCATGACTGCCACAGACGGGCCAGGCCCATCTCGACGGCGAAAAGCGCCGGCTGCGCAAACGACGTGTGCCGCAACGTCTCTCCAGCCGCACCGCCGGTTTCGCGGTCGGCGGCAAACAGCACTTCCAGCAACGGACGCGGCAGCATGTCACTGACCGCGTCCGCCACCCGTGTCACGGTCTCGGCGAAAACCGGCTCAGCGTCGAACAGCTCGCGCGCCATTCCCGGATGCTGGCTGCCCTGCCCGGTGAACAACCATGCCGTCGTCGGCCGGTTGGTGTGCTCGCCCCGTACCACGCCGGGTCGCAGCCGGTTCTCGGCCAATTCAGCCAGGCCCTCGCGTGCACCTTCGACCGAATCCACTACCAGCGCGGCTCGATGTTCGAAATGTGAACGACCGGTCCCGGCCGTGAGGCACACATCGGCCAGGTCTACCTCTGGGTTGGCGTTCAACCACGACTCATAACGAAGTGCCAGCGCCTCCAGGGCTTCCGCTGACCGCGCGGACAGCGGCAACACACTTATCGTCTCGTCCGCAGCGTCCGACGCTCTGGTGTCGTCTGTCGGGTGTTCGTCGGGAGTCGAGGGTTGTGTTGGCGCTTCCTCGATCAGCACGTGCGCGTTCGTACCGGTGAAACCGAACGAACTCACACCGGCGCGCCGCGGCCTGCCGTTTGGCTGCCAAGGAATCGACTCGCCCACCACGCGCACCGGCAACGAGTCCCACGGGATGTGCGGCGACGGGTTGTCGAAGTGCAGGCTCCGCGGCAGCACACTGTGTTGCAACGACAACACGACCTTGATCAGGCCGGCGGCACCTGATGCCGATTCCAGATGGCCGATGTTGGTCTTCACTGATCCCATTAGCAACGGCCGGTCCGCGTCGCGGGCCGCACCATAAGCGGCGCCCGCCGCCTGGACTTCGATCGGATCACCCAGCGGGGTACCCGTCCCGTGTGCCTCGAGGTAGTCGACATCCCCGCCGACGAATCCGGCACGAGCAAGTGCCGTGGCGATAAGTCGTTGCTGTGCACCACCATTGGGCACCGTCAACCCACTAGAAGCGCCGTCCTGGTTCACCGCACTACCCGGGATGACTGCGCACACACGATCGCCGTCGCGTTGCGCGTCGCTCAGCCTCTTGAGCACCAAGAGGCCGCACCCCTCGCTTCGCACATAGCCGTCGGCGGAGGCGTCGAAGGTCTTGCATCGACCGACCGGAGACAGCATCCTGGCGCGCGAGGCGGCGATGACGGTAATGGGACTCAGCAAGACGTTCACCCCGCCGGCCAGCGCCAAATCGCAATCACCGGAGTGCAATGCCTGAACGGCCTGGTGGACGGCCACCAGCGACGAGCTGCAGGCGGTATCGACCGCTACCGCCGGTCCTTCGAGTCCGAGCGCGAAGGCAACCCGACCAGAAATGGCATTGAGCGCATTGCCGGTGATGAAGTGCGGCATGAGTTTGTCGACCGACTCGGCGGACAACAGATGTGCATACTCGTTGGCCGCCACCCCGACGAAGATCCCGGTTCGGCTGCCGCGCAAGGCTGACGGCGCGTACCCCGCCCTTTCTAAGCCCTCCCAAGCGGTTTCGAGCATCAGCCGCTGCTGCGGCTCGATCCACACCGCCTCGCGCGGGGAGATACTGAAGAACTCCGGATCGAATCCGTCGATTCCGTCGAGGAATCCGCCGAAGCGGCTGTAGATTTTGCCCGGGGCGTCAGGATCCGGGTCGTAAAACTCGTCGATGTCGAATCGGTCTTCCGGGACTTCCCGGATCGCATCGACGCCGCCAGACAACACCTCCCAGAATGCTTCCGGATCGGGCGCACCGGGGAAACGGCACGACACCGCGACGATTGCGATCGGGTCGTCGGTGCGCGTCGTGGCCAGCGATGCCAATTGGGGCCCCGACTTGGCGGCTGCCTGCTCACTGAGCGCGAGCACGTCGCTGAGCAGGTAATCCACTACATCGGACAGACGGGGGTGATCCATCGCCAGGGTGGCGGGTATCTCCTTGCCCACACCTTGCTCGATGCGGCGCCGCAATTCGACGGCCATCAGCGAATCCATGCCGAGATCGAAGAATCCCGCGTCCTCGCGGATCTCCGCGGGGTCGACACGCGTCACCTCCGCCACCGCGTCGCGCAGGTAATCCGTCAAAAGCTTCTTACGCTGCTGCACCGGGGCGCTGGTGAGCCGCTCGACCAGTTGGGTCTTCCCCGACGCCGTCACTACCGGCGCCACGTCGGGGACCTCACGCTCCAACTCCGCTAGGAACGCGCGCCTGCCCGTCTGCTGATAGAGCGGCAGGAAACGGCCCCAGTCGATCCGGGCCACCACGCCCTGTGCCGCCCCCTGCGCCGAGGATGCCGCCACGACATCAGCCAACCCCGCCAATGCATCGGCGGGCGATAACGTCCGTACTCCGCGCTTGTTCAGTCGCGCACGAGACTCCTCGTCGGCCATCCCCGCCGACCACGGACCGAAATTGACGCTGATTCCCGCGATGCCCTGCTCGTGCAGCCGCCAAGCCAGCCCGTCGAGGAACGCGTTGGCCGCGCCGTAGGCGGTCTGACCGAATCCGCCCCATACTGAGGCGATCGATGAGGTACTGAGGAAGAAATCCAGCTGCAGGTCGGCGACTGCTTCACTCAAATGCCAAGCACCCCAGACTTTCCCGGCGAAAACGCGATCGACTTCGGCGTCGTCCAGGGTGGCCAGCGGGGTGGTGCCGATCTCGCCTGCGGCATGCACGATGCCGGCCAGCGGCGGCAGCTCGGCCTGCACGGTGGCCAGTAAGCGCGCGACATCGTGCGCGTCGGCGACATCGGCGGCGACGATCCGGAATTCGGAGCCGTGCTGTTCGGCCAGCGCATCGATACGCTGTTGCGCGCCATCGCTGGGCGCACGTCGGCTGGTCAGCACCAGATGCTTAGCGCCGTGCGCGGCCAGGTATCCCGCGATCTCCAGCCCTATCGACCCCAGCCCACCGGTCACCAAATACGTTGCATCGGGACGTAGTTCCAGTGGTGCTGCGCTCGGCGACCCAACCCGCCGTACCAGCCTGGGCACATAGACCGCTTGATCACGCAGCGCCAGTTGGTCTTCCAGAATGGCCGAGTCGCGCGGTGCAGCCGCCACTCGGTTGACCAACTGCGACCATTCCTCGGCGTTGCCGTCAGCCAGATCCACCAATCCGCCCCACATCTGCGGAAGCTCCAGCGCGGCAGCACGACCGAATCCCCAGAGGCAACTCTGCTCCGGTGACACGGTGTCCGCGTCGGTGACGCGTTGTGCGCCACGGGTCACCACCCAGATGGGCCAGCGCAGTTCCGCGGCGATCGCGGCGCGGAAGAGCCGCCGTGTTCCACCCAGGACGTGGTGTTGCATCCGCAACAGTGACCGCATCGACGGCACGGCTTTGGAGTTCGGGTCGGTGTCGAGGGCCGCCACATGCACGATGCGCAGCGTCGGTTCGTCCACGGCCGCAGCGCGCAACGTCGCCACCAGCTGTTCTTCGTCCGCGTCGGACACCGGCAAACCGAGAATTCGCGACTGGTGCCCGCGCGCGGCAAGCGCGGCGACCAACGACTGAATCGCTTCGCCGTCATCGCCGATCAACAGCCACGTTGGCTCCTCGCCGGCTTGGGCCGCTGGGACTGCGGCGGTGGATTTCTCCCAGCGAATCTCGTAGCGGTCGTCGGCGATGGACTGGGTCGTACGTTGTTGGTTGTGTTGTGCGGCAAGCTTCGTCAGCACATTAAAGGTCTGATTGTCGTCGTCGGCACCGCCGAGCAGGGCAGCGAGTTCCTCGATGCGGCCGTCCTCGAGAAGACGCACGGATTGCGTGCGCGGGCCACCGTGACCGTGTTGTTGTTGGTTGGGGCGCTCCCGGTTGTCTTTAAACCAGTACTGGCGATGCTCGAAGGGATACGTCGGCAGGTCCAGCTTTCGCGCACGCGCCTGCCGGAAAGCGCCGAAGTCGGGCAGGTGACCAAGGACATAAGCATCGGCAACGGCTTCGGTGATCTGCCGGTGGTCGGCGGTGTTCTTGCGCAACGACGCGATCGCGCGCGGTGCGGTGGCCGGGTCAGGCCATGCCCGCAGGGCTGCGGCGGTGAGCACCGGTTGGGGGCCGATCTCCAGCAGCACTTTGCAACCCATATCGGCCAGCGTGCGCACGCTCTTGGCGAATTCCACCGGTTGGCGCGCATGGCGACGCCAGTAGTTGCCGTCCAGTTTCACGCTCCTGCCCAGTGCGGCACCGGTACGGTTGTCAATCAGAATTCGTTGGGGTGTATTGAATGTGAACCGATCCGCATACGACTCGAATTCGTCGAGGATCGGGTCCAGCAGCGCGGAATGGAATGCGTGGCTGGTCTGAAGCCGGTCGCACCGGACTCCGTCTGCCGTCAATCGGGCCACCGCTTGTTCCAGGTCCTGCGCAGGCCCCGACAGGACGGTGTTGGCGCCGTTGTAAGCGGCCACCGACAGACTCGGAAACTCGTCGGTCAGGCGCTCGACACGCTCGGCGTCGGTGAACGCCGCGACCATCCGCCCGCCCACGGCCAAACTGCCGAAAAGGCGCCCGCGCTCTGCCATCAGCGACGCGCCGTCCTCAAGGCTGAGCACGCCCGCGACGCAGGCCGCCGAGTACTGGCCGACGCTGTGGCCCAGCACCACGTCGGGTTCGAAGCCCCACGACTGCCAGAGGCGGGCCAGGCCCATTTCGACCGCGAACAAGGCGGGCTGTGCGTAGGAGGTCTGCCGAAGCGTCTCTTCGCTGCCCGGGCTGTCCGAATCGAAAATGACTTCCAGCAAAGGCTTTTCGAGGACGTCAGCGACCACCTGCGCGCAACGAGTCAGTGTCTGCGCGAACACCGGCTCGGTGTCGAACAACTCCTGTGCCATGCCGGGATACTGGCTGCCCTGGCCGGTGAACAGCCAGGCCGTTTTCGGCCTGTCATGGGATTCTCCGCGAACCAGACCGGGTGCCGGGCGATCGTCTGCGAGGGCACCGAGTAACTCGCCGGCGGACTCTCTCGAATTGACCACCAACGCGGCCCGGTGCTTCAAGTGCGCGCGCCCCACCCCGGCGGTGAGCGTCAGGTCCGCCAAGGTGGCTTCGGGGTGTGCGCCCAACCAGTCCCGGTAATCGTCGGCGATGTGCACCAACGCGGCGGGTGTATGCGCCGACAGCGGAAGGATGCTGAACCCTCGGTGGGAGGGCTGATCGACCGGGCAGGGCGCCGCAGCGGGAAGTGCCGCCTGCTCGGGCGCCTCTTCGAGGATGACGTGCGCGTTGGTCCCAGCGAACCCGAACGAGCTGACTCCCGCAAGGCGCGGCCGGCCGTTGCGTTCCCAGGGGATGCTATCCTGCACGACCTCCACCGCAAGGCGGTCCCAGGGTATGTGCGGCGAAGGGTTTTGAAAGTGAAGGTGTTTCGGCAACGTCTCGTGCTCGAGCGACAGGATGACCTTGATCACACCGGCGATCCCGGCGGCCGCTTCCAAATGCCCGATATTCGTCTTCGCCGAGCCGATCAACAGCGGGTCACCAGCCTCGCGGCCGATGCCGTACGCCGCACCTGCGGCCTGAGCCTCGATCGGGTCACCAAGCGATGTTCCGGTGCCATGAGCTTCCAGATAACCGACCTCACTGGGCGCCAGGCCGGCGCGCTTGAGCGCATCGGCGATAACCCGTTGCTGGGCAACGCCGTTCGGCACCGTCAATCCACCCGATGCACCGTCCTGGTTGATCGCGCTGCCCCGGATGACGGCCCGAATCCGGTCGCCGTCACGGATCGCGTCCTCGAGCCGCTTGATGACGATGACGCCGCAACCCTCACCGCGCACATAGCCGTCCGCAGCCGCGTCGAAGGTCTTGCACCGGCCGTCGGGCGCGAGCATTTGCGCATTAGAGAACGTGATCATGGTCGCCGGTGTGAGCAGCACGTTGGCGCCGCCGGCCAACGCGAGGTCAGTTTCTCCCAGTTGCAGCGCCTGACATGCCTGATGGATTGCCACCAGCGACGAGCTGCACGCCGTGTCGACGGCGACCGACGGGCCCTGCAGTCCCAACCGATAGCTGATCCGCCCGGCCGCCGCGGCATTGGACGTCCCGATCGCCATATAGGCCTCGATCTCGGGGTAGGTCAGCTCACCGGATGCCATTCCCAGGTAGTCGTGGGTGGCTAGACCGACGAACACGCCGGTATTGGTGTTCGCCAAATCCGTTGGCGCCGTGCCTGAATGCTCCACCGCCCGCCACGCCGTCTCCAGCAGGAGCCGATGCTGCGGGTCCATCAACCTGACCTCGCGCGTCGACATACCGAAGAACGGCGCGTCGAACCCCGTCACATCATCGACGAAACCCGCCCGACGGGTAACAATCTTGCCGGCCGCTCCGGGTTCCGCGTCGAAGAATTCGTCGACATCCCACCGGTCCTGGGGCACCTCTGATACTGCATCCCGACCCTCGCGCAGCACATCCCAGAACTCATCCGCATCCGCGGCACCCGGAAAACGCGCCGCATAACCGACGATCGCAAAACTTAGCGGCGGTTGCTGTTCACCTTCGACGGATGCCATACATTTGTCCTGTCTATGTGGGACTGCGAGGATTCGGTCGCCGCCACGTGCGGCCCGGCTGCGCAACGGAATTGCTGCCACCGACCAGTACTGCAAGTGCGCACCAGGCACGGTGTGCCGGACACCGCGAACCGTACCCCAAGGTGTGTCGATAAGACTCTTCTGACACGTCGGATGGTTCGATGTCTTTAGCCACCCGACGTACCACGCCCACCGACGACACTTGGACGACAGTGGGTGCGGAGCGGGTTATCTTGGGTCTCGCTGCGCGCGCGTGGCTGGACGGGGGGCGTCCAAAACAAGGAGGATTTCGATTTGCGCATCGGGAAGATCACGGTGGGCTCACTCGATGAGTGGACGCTGACCCCCGGCACGGTAACCTCGTGGCACCCGACGGCCGCGGCTCAGGAGAAGGCCCGCCGAGCGCCGGTCAGTTCTGTACCGGTCAGCTACATGCAAGGCCAACATCTTCGTAACTATCACGAACGGACATCGGCGGGGCTGAACTTCTCCCGACAGATCATCGCGAGCTGTGATGTGCCCGGGCACTGCGATATTTCCGCCATGGACCAAGCCCTTAATGCATATCTACGTCGGCATGACACATTTCGCAGTTGGTTCAAGCACGCCGACGATGGAGGGTTTGTCAGGCACGCGATCAGCGATCCGGCCGATATCGAATTTGCGCCGGTCGATCACGGGCACTTGACGGTTGACGAAATACGCGGCCATGTCGTGGACATACCGAGCCCGCTGGAATGGGGATGCTTTACGTTCGGCATTATCCAGACCGAGAACCATTTCACGTTCTTCGCCGCTATGGATCATGTCCACGGCGACGCGACGTTGATCGGCACAACGATGTTGGAAGCCAACGGAATGTACTCGGCGTTAAGCGGAGGCGGTGAACCCCTTGCGCTTCCCGACGCCGGCAGCTTCGACGACTTCTGCACCCGCGAGCGTGACTTCACGTCGACGTTGACCGTGGATTCGCCGGGGGTGAGCGCGTGGATCGACTTCGCCGAGAACAACAATGGAAGCTTTCCCGAGTTCCCGCTTCCGCTGGGTAACCCGTCGGATTCGACCCGCAGCGACATGTCCTCCCTGGTTCTGATGAGCACAGACCAGACCGGGCGATTCGAGTCAGCCTGTGCGACTGCCGGCGCGCGCTTCGTCGGCGGCTTGTTCGCCTGCCTGGGCCTGGTTGAGCACGAATTCACCGGCGCTCTTACGTATTACGGGCTCACTCCCAGGGATTCCCGCACGGCCAGCGACAATTTCATGACGCAGGGCTGGTTCACCGGCTTGATCCCTATCACCGTCCCGATCGCCGCGACCTCTTTCAACGATGCCGCGTGGGCAGCCCAGGCGTCTTTCGACTCGGGTCTGGACATGGCGCGAGTGCCGTATTACCGCGTGTTGGAATTAGCGCCGTGGTTGAAGTGGCCGCAGCCGAACTTCCCGGTGTCGAACTTCTTGCATGGTGGCGCCGCTCCGCTCAACGCTATTCTTGCCGCCGGTGACCTGGGCCTCGCGAACAACATCGGAATCTATCCCGATGGCCGGTATTCCTATCAGCTGACCATGTACATATTCCGGTATGGGGCGGGCACGGTGATGGCGATCATGCATCCCGACAACCCGGTCGCCGAGAAATCATGTGTCCGCTACATGGAGGCGATGAAGTCCGTATGCACGCGGGTTGCCGACAGCGGGCACTGGGGACGCGTCGCATAGCGTGGCGCAAGGGTGAGGGCGACATGCGACGGCTAGCTGATTTCGTGGTGCGCTGGCCGTGGGCCGTCATCGGGGTCTGGGTCGCGATTGCCGTCGCGCTGCCCCTGACGTTCCCATCCCTGAACCAGATGGCTGAGAAGCATCCGCTCGCGATACTGCCCAGCGACGCGCCGTCGAGCGTCACCGCCCGAAAGATGACCGAGGCGTTTCACGAATCGGGCTCAGAAGACCTCTTGCTCGTGGTCCTCACCAATGACAAGGGACTCAGCCACGCCGACGAAGCCTTCTACCGCAACGTGGTGGAGGCGCTGCGCCAGGACACCCGGGATGTCGTCATGGTGCAGGATTTCATCAGGACACCGCCACTGCGATCGATCGTGACCAGCAAGGACAACAAAGCCTGGGTGGTGCCCGTCGGCGTTGCGGGCGAGTTGGGCACTCCACAGTCGTACGCCGCTTTCACCAAGGTCAGTGACGTCGTCAAGCATGCCGTCGCAGGCACATCCTTAACGGCGAACGTCACCGGCCCCGCGGCCACTGTCGCCGACCTCACGGTGGCGGGCAACAACGATCGGTTTCCGATCGAGTTGGCGATTGCCGTTCTGGTGCTTCTCGTCCTGCTGGTCATTTACCGCAGCGTCATCACCATGTTGTTGCCGCTGCTCACGATCGGGTTGTCCCTGGTGATCGCACAAGCGATGGTGGCCGGGTTCTCCCAGCTGACTGATTCTGGCGTCTCGAACCAGTCCATCGTCTTTCTGAGCGCCATCATGGCCGGCGCCGGAACGGATTACGCGGTATTTCTGATCAGCCGCTATCACGACTATCTGCGGTCAGGTGACGATGCCGATCAGGCGCTGAAAAAGGCGTTGATCTCGATCGGAAAAGTGATCACGGCGTCCGCCTCCACCGTGGGCATCACCTTCCTCCTCATCAGTTTCTCCCGAATGGGCGTGTTCCAGACGGTCGGAATTTCGTCGGCAATCGGGATCGGCGTGGCGTACCTCGCCGCGGTGACATTGCTGCCGGCAGTTTTGGCGCTTGCCGGTCCGCGCGGCTGGGTCAAGCCGCGGCGCGAACTGACTGCCCGGTTCTGGCGCCGTTCCGGCATCCGCATCGTGCGCCGTCCGAAGGCCCACCTGGTCGCCAGTCTGGTGGTGTTGATCATCTTGGCCAGCTGCGCCGGTCTGGTCCGCTACAACTACGACGATCGTAAAGCCCTACCGTCGTCGGCTCCGAGCTCGATGGGGTACGCCGCGCTGGATCACCATTTCCCCGTCAATCAATCCATTCCGGAATACATCCTGATCCAATCGCCGCGTGACCTTCGTACCCCGCAGGCTCTTGCCGACTTGGAGCAGATGGCGGACCGGGTAAGCCAGCTCCCCAATGTCGCTGCGGTCCGCGGCGTCACCCGTCCCACCGGAAACGTGCCTGAACAGTTCAGGGCCACCTACCAGGCGGGCGCTGTCGGCAACTTGCTGGCCGGCGGATCCAACCTGATCAACGACCACACCAGTGACCTCAACCGGTTGGCCGCCGGAGCCGGCTTGCTAGCCGAGAACCTGGGCGATGTGCGTGGCCAAGTCGGCGAACTCGTCGGCGGCGTCCAGGGCCTGCTCGACGCGTTGTCGTCGATGAAAGGCCAGGTTAGCGGCGACACCCTGGTCGAAGAGGTCGACACCGCGGCGCAGCTCGTCGACGAAGTCAATGCAGTCAGCAATGAGGACGGACTGAATTTCACGGCCGCCAAGAACACGATCGGCTGGATCGGCCCGGTGCTCACGGCGCTGCAGGGCAACCCGGTCTGCGACGGCAACGAGTCTTGCAGCGCCACCCGCTCGCAATTCGAGCAGCTGCTGGGCGCGCACGATGAGGCACGCCTCGACCGGATCGACGACCTGGTCCACCAGCTGCAGTCGTATCCGGACAAAAAAGCGCTGAAAGGATCGATGGACCGGCTCAGGGGTGCGTTCGCGAACCTGACCCGGGTACTGCAATCCATGGGAATGGATACCAGCGGCGGCCTGCAGGCCGGCCTGAACACCCTGCAGGATGGCGCCGATCGCTTCGCCGGCGGCAGCAAGCAGGTCGCTGATGCGGTGGCGCTGCTCGTCGACCAGGTCAAACAGTTGGGCGAAGGGCTCAGCGAGTCCGCGGCGTTTCTGTTGACGCTCAAACATGACGCGGCGCAACCGGCAATGGCCGGATTCAATATCCCGCCTCAGCTATTGCAAATGGATGAGTTCAAAAAGGCCGCCAACATCTTCATCTCAGGAGACGGACGCTCGGTGCGGTATTTGGTGCAGACCAAACTCAATCCGTTCAGCACCGAAGCCATGGACCAGGTGACCGCGATCAGTGCGGCCGCGCGGGGGGCTCAACCCAATACGGCATTGGCCGACGCCACCGTGTCGATGGCGGGATTCACCGTCGGCCTGAAGGACACCCGAGACTATTACCAACACGACATCCGGTTCATCATCGCGGTCACCCTCATCGTCGTGCTGCTGACCTTGATGGTGCTGCTGCGTGCGATCGTCGCGCCGCTGTATCTGGTTGCTTCCGTGGTCATTTCGTATTTGTCGGCGGTGGGTATCGGCGCACTGGTGTTCCAATTCATACTCGGCCAGCACCTGCATTGGAGCGTGCCACCACTGGCCTTCGTGGTGTTGGTCGCGGTGGGAGCCGATTACAACATGCTGCTCGTCTCGCGAATGCGCGACGAGTCGCCACACAGCATGCGATACGGCATCATCCGCACCCTGAGTTCGACGGGCGGCGTGATCACTGCGGCAGGTCTGATCTTCGCTGCCTCGATGGGTGGTCTGCTGTTTTCCAGCATCGGCACCGTGGTTCAGGGCGGTTTCGTGATCGGTGTGGGAATTTTGCTGGACACCTTCTTGGTGCGCACCATCACAGTTCCCGCCATTGCTGCGCTGGTCGGGCGGGCGAACTGGTGGCCAGGACGAGTTAGCGCGCGCCCATGATGAGTGTGAGACTACGAAACGAAGCCGAAGGGTCAGGGGTGGGGATGAAGAAACTACTCGCAGGAGTTTCGGCGCTGGTCGCGGTGGGCGCCACCGGATATTTCGGCCTCGCAACCGCCTCGGCCGACGACACGCCCGTCAGCGGGCCGCCAACTCCCGGAGCACCGGGCGACCAGACCGCCTACGCCCTCGGAGGCGCTCACGTCCAGGGCATCCCCTATGACGAGTTCATCCGCCGTGAGGGCGCGGAATGGTTCCCCGGCCAGCAGCGACAAATCGTTCGCTACCCGGCGGGGCAGGTTCAGGGCCACGTGCTGGAGCGACTCTTTCCGGGCATCGGCAAGATCGACCAGAACTTCCCGGGCTTGGGTGTGGACGGCCCCAGCGTCGGCGAGTCGGTCGACGAGGGAGTCAACAACCTCGACGCGGCGATTCGCACCACCGGTCGCCCCGGTACGGCCATCGGCTTGTCCGAGGGCGGATTCGTGGTCGATGGCGCGCAGGCCCGGCTGGCGAATGACCCGACCGCTCCCCCGCCGAACACGCTGAATTTCGCCACCTTCGGCGACCCGATCGGGCATCACGCCTTCGGTCAGAGCTTCCTGACCGCCATGTTCCCGGTCGGCAGCGTTGTTCCCGCACTCGACTACACCATGCCACCGCCATACGAGAGCCAGTACGACACCACCAGGTTCGTGGCTGCATACGACTTCATCGCGGACTTCCCCGACCGGCCGGACAACATCTTCGCTCTCGCCAACACGTTGATGGGCGAAGCCACGGGTCACACCGCGGTGGCCTTCACGAACCCGAGCACGGTGCCGCCGCAGAACATCAGAACGACCATCAACTCCAGGGGCGCGAAAGACACCACGATCATGGTCCCGGAAAAGCACCTTCCGCTCGTCATTCCCCTGGCCTATATCGGGGTGCCGGAAGACACGCTGAACAAGCTCGACGCGATCCTGATTCCCCGGGTGAACGCGGGCTATGCGCGAAACGACGACCCGTCGACCGCTCCGGTTCAGGTGGACCCGGTGCACGGCTTCGACCCAGCGGCGGTCATGGCGACATTCGGCTTCGGCGGTGACCCGTCCTCGCAGATCCTCAGCGGTGCCATGTCCGTGCTGTCGCACGGCGCAGGCGAAGCCGACCACTGACCCCGAGCCCACACAATCGACTGACTACTAACGGAACCAATGTGACCTCGATAGCCAAGCCAACACTGCTCAGCTTGCTGCACGGGCGTGCCAGCATGCGGCCCGACGCCGTGGCGTTCACCTACACCAACTACGAGAACGACTGGGCAGGAGTTCGCGAGAGCCTCACCTGGTCGCAGCTGTACCGTCGAACGCTCAACGTGGCCCGTGAGCTCAGCCTGCACGGGTCGGTCGGAGACCGAGCGGTGATCCTTGCGCCGCAAGGCCTTGAATACGTCGTGGCTTTCTTGGGATCGATGCAGGCGGGGCTCATCGCGGTTCCGCTTCCGCTGCCGCATCGTGGCTCCCATCATGAGCGGGTGAGTTCGGTCGTCGCCGACACGTCACCGTCAGTTGTTCTCACCACGTCTTCGGTCGCCGAAGACGTCGGCGATTACGTTGACCAGTCACGGATGGACACCGCTCCGAAGATCGTCGAAATCGACTCGCTGAATCTCGACGTCGAGGCCGAATCAAATGGCCGGACAACTGATTCGCCCAACGTCGCCTACCTGCAGTACAGCTCCGGTTCGACCCGGCTGCCGACCGGGGTGATGATTTCGCACCGCAATGTCCAGGTGAATTTCGAGCAGCTGATGCGCTGCTTCTTCGCTGACCCGGATGCCCGGGTCAAAGCCGCCACGGAAGCCACGATCGTGTCGTGGTTGCCGCTCTACCACGATATGGGTTTGGTATTGGGGGTCTGCGCGCCAATTTTGAGCGGCTTCCGCGCCGAACTGACGAGTCCGGTCGCGTTCTTGGAAAGGCCGGCCAGGTGGGTACAGGCTCTGGCCGGCAATTCTCACGCATTTTCGGGGGCGCCTAACTTCGCCTTCGACCTGGCCGCCCGCAAGACAACCGACAGTGACCTGGCCGGGCTCGACCTCGGGGGGGTGCTGGGCATCATCAACGGTGCCGAACGTGTCGAGCCGGTCACGTTGGAACGCTTCGCTGATCGGTTTGCGCACTTCAATTTTCGGGACACGATGCTCCGTCCCTCCTATGGCTTGGCAGAGGCAACCGTCTTTGTGGCGACCGGCACGTGGAATGAATCATTGGAGGCGGTTCACTTCGATCTCGACGAGCTGTCCGCGGGCCGCGCTCAGCGGTGTGCGGCCGGGGCCGGCACAGCACTGGTCCGATACAGGGTGCCGCAATCACCCAAGGTGCTGATCGTCGACGACGACACACATCGCGAGTGCCCACCGGACGTGGTGGGCGAAATCTGGGTGCACGGCGAGAATGTCGCCGACGGCTACTGGCACAGGCCACCCGAAGAGCAGCGTTGCTTCGGTGCCACGCTCATCGACCCGGCACCCGGCACGCCTGACGGACCGTGGCTACGCACCGGCGACTTGGGTTTTATCTCCCACGGCGAGCTGTTCATCGTCGGCCGCATCAAGGATCTGTTGATCATCCGCGGGCGTAATTACTATCCCGAGGACATCGAGGCGACGGTCCAAGAGATCACCGGCGGCCGGGTCGCAGCGATAGCCGTTCCGGTGGACAGCACCGAGAAGCTGGTGACCGTCATCGAACTCAAGAAGCAAAGCGATTCCAGCCAGGACAAGACGCACTGGCTCAGCGGGGTCAAAAGCGACGTGACCTCCGCGGTTTCCAACGCGCACGGCGTGAGTGTCGGCGATCTCGTTCTGGTACCGCCCGGGTCGATTCCCATCACGACGAGCGGCAAGATCCGCCGTGCCGCCTGCGTCGAGCAGTACCACCAGGACCAATTCACCCGGTTGGACGCCTAGCCCGGCCCAGGGGCGGGCACCCAGAATTACCCATGCTGGCGACGGTATTGTTCATGGCTCTTGCCGTCAGTATCGAACCCTTCCGAATCGGTATGACCGTGCTCATGCTGAACAGGCCCAGACCGGCGCTGCAACTGCTCGCGTTTTTGACTGGCGGTTTCGCGATGGGAACGACAGTGGGTTTGGTTGTGCTGTTGGTGTTTCGGCGAGTACTGACAGGGTCGACCTACTTCACGCTGCCTCGGGCCCAGATGCTGATCGGGATATTGCTGATAGGCGTGGCTGCGGTCGTGGCCCTCGACATCCTCGGGCGAATGGGTTCGCGCCCAGCAAGATTGGCGACGCCGGCGCAACGGTTGCTGAACAAGCACTCGCTGTCGGTCGCGGGAATGGCCGGTCTCAGCATCGCGCTGCCGTCCGTCGACTATCTAGCCGCGCTAGCCGTCATTCTCGCCTCCGGCGCGACAGTCCTGACGCAAGTCGCAGCGCTGGTCATGTTCAACATCGTGGCTTTCGCGCTGATAGAGATTCCGCTGCTCGCCTATCTGTTCGCGCCCACGGCAACCGCTAAATCGTTGACGGCCCTGCATAACTGGATTCAGTCGCGTCGCCGGGTCGAGGTCGCAAGCCTACTGGCCGCGGTCGGCTGCGTGTTCCTCGCGATCGGCGCGTCTGGGCTTTGAAGTCGCTGTTCGCATGCAGAGTCATCCGCGCCGCGGGCGAGTTCGCTGGGCATGTTCAGACGCCCGGCCCGCGTGCCCATCGGTGGCGTGAACATAATGAGTCAATCGCACCGGCAAAGGAGCCCCGATGAGCACGAAAAGCGCAGACCGCCCGTTTCGGGTGATCCAATGGACGACCGGCAACATCGGGCGGCGATCGCTGCATGCCATCATCGGCAGGCCGGACATGGAGTTGGTCGGCGTATACGCCCACGGGCAGGACAAAGTCGGGGTGGACGCCGCCGAGTTGTCCGGCTGGCCAGAGCCGACCGGGGTTACGGCCACCAACGACATCGATGCGCTGCTGGCACTTCGGCCCGACGCCTGTTGTTACAACCCGCTGTGGCCGAGCGTCGACGAATTGGTTCGCCTGCTCGAGTCAGGAGTCAACGTGTGTACCAGTGCGGCCTGGATCACCGGTGGCAAGCAGACACCGCAGGACCGGCAGCGGATCCTCGACGCCTGCGAGCGTGGCGGCTCGACGATTTTCGGCAGCGGTGCACACCCGGGGATGACGAACCTGATCGGCATGGCGCTCAGCGGGTCCTGCGAACGCGTCGACGAAATCCGGATCACCGAATCGGTGGACTGCTCGACCTACGAATCGGCGGAAACCCAGACGGCGATGGGCTTCTCGCAGGACCCCGATACCCACGGGCTGGCCGACAATGTGCGCCGCGAGAGCGAGGTGTTCGCCGAGTCGGCCGCGATGATGGCCGACGCGATCGGCGCCACGCTGGACAAGATCACCTTCGACGTCACCTTCACCGCGGCCACCGGCGACACCGACCTGGGCTTTATGAAGATTCCCGCCGGAACGGTCGGTGGCGTCTACGGCTACCACCGCGGCTGGGTCGGCGACCGCAATGTCGTCAGCGTCGGGTTCAACTGGACCATGGGCGATCACGTGACACCGCCCAAGCCGCTAGAGCACGGCCACGTCATCCAGGTCTTCGGCCTGCCGAACATGCGCACCGTCGTGCACTGCCTGCCACCCAAAGATTGGACCGAGCCCGGATTCATGGGCCTGGGCATGGTCTATACGGCGATGCCGGTGACCAATTCGGTGCCGGCAGTCGTGGCAGCCAGACCGGGGATCGTCACGCTGGCCGATCTTCCGCCCGTTACCGGCCGCGCAGCCGGGTAGCAGGACGAGCCGCGACCAATCAGAGACCTAACAGAACGCGGGCGTGCCCTATCGTCTAGCATCGTTAGCCGAACGAAGTTCTAATCGGCATCGACCATGATGGCCGGCGGAAACCAGTTCTTTCGTCAAAGATGCCCCGGACGTGTCTGAGTCGGCCGCGGAAATGGATCCGCAGCGGGATGCGCTAGCGGACGATGTTGCGGACAGGGCGGCGGGAGGAGACCGAGTGAGGGCGAGTTCAATCGGCGAATGGCTCAAACGCGGCTGGATTCCGTTGGTGCTCGTGGTCGTCGTGGCGGTGTCCGGGCTCACCGTGTCGCGCCTGCACAGAATATTCGGCTCGCAGGACCTCAACGCCAACGCGGGAGCCGGAATCAAGATCGTGCAATTCAACCCCAAAGTCGTGAAATACGAGATCGAGGGACCGCCCGGCAGCACGGCAAATCTCAATTACTGGGACGCCGACGCCAACACTCACCAAGTCAACAACGCGCCGCTGCCGTGGTCGTATACCTTGTCCACCACCCTGCCTGCGGTCAGCGCCAACATCATGGCCCAGACCGACGGCGACTACATCCGCTGCCGCATCACCGTCGACGGTGTGCTTCGCGAGCATCAGGGCGCCGACGGCCATAACGCCCAGACGTTCTGCCTGGTGAAATCCGCATGAGCGACCACGACGCCACGACCACCGAGGGCCGGCGTCCGCACCGACCCTTCTTCCCGCACTTCATCCGCATCTTCGCGATCCCGATCATCCTGGGCTGGGTCATCCTGACCGTCATCGTCAACGTCGCGGTGCCGAAGCTGGAAGTCGTCGGCGAAGCGCATTCAGCGCCGATGGCGCCTGTCGACGCGCCGTCGATGAAGGCGATGATGCGGATGGGCCACAACTTCCAGGAGTTCGACTCCAACGCCACGGTGATGATCGTCGTGGAAGGCCAGCAACCACTCGGTGAGGCCGCACACCACTACTACGACAACATCGTGCGCAAACTGCGCGAAGACACCAAGCATGTCCAGCACATCCAGGACTTCTGGGGCGATAGGTTCACCGCTGCGGGCGCGCAAAGCGCCGACGCCAAGGGCGCCTACGTGCAGGCCAACATCGCCGGTAACCAGGGCACCACCCAGGCCAACCATTCTGTCGAGGCCGTGCGCAAGGTCGTCAACGACGAACCCGCACCGCCCGGGGTGAAGGCCTATGTCACCGGTCCCGCCGCGATGTCCAACGACATGCACGTCATCGGCAACAACAGTCTGGCCCAAATCACGCTGTTCACCTTGGGCGCAATCGCGATCATGCTGTTGCTGGTCTACCGTTCGATCGCCACGACGCTGATTCAGCTGTTCATGACCTTCGTCGGGCTGGCCTGCGCACGAGGCATCGTCGCGGCGCTGGCCAACAACAACGCGTTCGGGCTCACCACATTCGCAGCGAACATCTTGACGATGCTGGCGATCGCCGCCATGACCGACTACGGGATCTTCCTCATCGGCCGTTACCAGGAGGCGCGGGTAGCCGGCGAAGACCGGGAAACCGCGTATTACACCACGTTCAAAGGCGTGGCCCCTGTCGTGGTGGGTTCAGGTCTGACCATTGCCGGCGCGACGTACTGCCTGAGCTTCGCCCGGCTGCCCTGGTTCCACACCATGGGCCCGCCGGTGGCCATCGGCATGCTGGTCGTGGTGGCGGCCGGGGTCACGCTGGGCCCTGCGGTGGTCGTCGTGGGCAGTCATTTCGGCCGTTTCGAGAAGAAGGGCAAAGCCGGCGGTCGGCTGTGGCGGCGGGTCGGCACCGCAGTGGTGCGCTGGCCCGCACCGATTTTCGCGTTGAGCGCCGCGGTCGTCCTGGTCGGCATGGTCGCGCTGCCCGGCTACACGACGAGCTACAACGACCGCCACTACCTGCCGGCGGCAGCGCCCGCCAACCTCGGGTACGCCGCAGCCGATCGGCACTTCTCCGAGGCCCGGATGAACCCGGACCTGCTGATGGTCGAGGCCGACCACGACATGCGCAATACCGCCGACATGCTGGTGTTGGACAAAGTCGCCAAAAACGAGATCCGCACCGTCGGGATCGCGATGATCCAGGACATCACCCGGCCCTTGGGAATTCCCATCCAGCACAGCTCGATTCCCTTTCAGAACAGCGTTCAAGGTCAGACGACCATGCAGAACATGCAATTTCTGAAAGACAGGTTGAAAGACATTCTGAAGATGGCCGACGAGATGCAGGTCATGATCGACGTGACGGCACGTCAGGCGAAGGTCACCCATGACCTGGCCAATGCCGCGGCGGACAGCGCGAAGACGACCGAGGAAACGTCCCAAATCACCGATACGCTGCGTGACCACATCGCGGATTTCGACGACTTCTACCGGCCGCTCCGCAGCTACTTCTATTGGGACAAGCACTGCTTCGACATCCCCATCTGCTTTTCATTCAGGTCGATTTTCGACTCGCTGGATGGGATCGACCAACTTGCCGAGAAGTTTCACGTCCTCTCCGGCGACATCGCCCGCACCGCGGCGGCCTCACATGAGCTGGAGCAGCTCATCCCGCTCATGCTCGAGACGCTGAAAACGACGCACGGTCTCACGCTGACCATGTACGCGACGTTCAGCGCGATGATCAACCAGATGGAGGCCATGAGCAACACCTCCATCGTGATGGGGCAAAGCTTCGACGTCTCACAGAATGACGACTTCTTCTACCTGCCGCCGGAGGCGTTCGGTAACCCCGAATTCCTTCGCGGCGTGAAAATGTTTTTCTCCCCCGACGGAAAGTCGGTGCGGTTCTTCATCACTCACCAGGGTGACCCGATGACGCCAGAGGGAATCTCCCGAGTCGCCAGCGAGCGAACCGCTGCTCAGGAGGCGCTCAAGCAGTCCTCGCTATCGGATGCCAAGGTGTATCTCGGTGGAACCGCGGCGACGTTCCGGGACATGGCCGACGGCGCGAAGTACGACCTGATGATCGTCGTGGTGTCGGCGTTGACGCTGATCTTCACGATCATGTTGATACTGACCCGCAGCGTGGTGGCGGCACTGGTGATCGTCGGGACCGCCAGCAGTTCGATTGCCGCGTCTTTCGGGCTGTCGGTATTGATCTGGCAAGACCTTTTCGGCGTAAAAGAGCACTGGATTGTGTTGGCGCTGTCGGTCATCATCCTGTTGGCCGTCGGCTCGGACTACAACCTGCTCCTGGTATCGCGGTTCAAAGAAGAGATTCACGCCGGACTCAAGACCGGATACATCCGGTCGATGGCAGGCACCGGAGCGGTGGTGACATCGGCAGGTCTGGTGTTCGCGTTCACCATGGCTGCGATGCTGGGCAGTGACATCACCATGTTGGGTCAGTTCGGCTCGACGGTCTGTATCGGCCTGCTGCTCGACACCCTGGTCGTGCGCACGCTGTTCATGCCCGCGCTGGCAACCATGCTCGGTCGCTGGTTCTGGTGGCCGATGGTCGTCCATCCCCGCGGCGACCACACCAAGCCGAAGCCACCGTCAGCATCACCCCCCGCGGAGGACAACACCGCACCGCTGGCCGTGCAGAGATCGTGACGACGCCGTGTTAGTCGTCGGCAGCCAATTGCACGCACACCCCGAGTGCACCCGCTCCGACGTGTAAAGACAGCACCGGGCCCAGGTCGGTGACGATCGCCGGTTCACAACCGGGCAACCGTTCCGCCAGTGCGGCGACCAGGTTCTGCGCGCCGTCGGGATTGGCGACGTGATGCACCGCGATCAAGGCGGACCGATCCTCGACGACGTCGCACACCCGGTCGATCATCGTGGCGACCGCCTTGCTGGCCGTGCGCACCCGTTGCGCGAGAACGAGTTTACCGTCGTCGATGCGCAGCAGCGGCTTGAGCGACAGTTTGGTGCCCAACCAGGCGCCGGCACCGCCGATGCGCCCGCTTCGTCGCAGGTTGTCCAGCTGGTTTACCACGATGAACCCGTGATTTCGGCTTACCGCGGCGGCGGCGGTGTCCGCGACGGTGTTCAGGTCCGCGCCGCCGGCGGCCGCCCGCGCGGCGGCCAGCGCGACGAAACCGGTATTCATCGCGGCGGACTTCGAGTCGAGAACCCTGACGGCCGGCCCGATCTGGGCGGCGGTGGCCTCGGCGGCACTAATCGTCCCCGACAGGGCCGCCGACAGGTGCACGGCCACCACCCCGTCGCCGCCGCTGTCGGCCAGCGCCTGCCGATATACATCGGCTAACTCGGCCGGTGTCGCGGCAGCGGTCGTCGCGTGCCCGTAATCGTGGATGTTGTCGGGAATGTCGTCGACGCCGTCGCGCAGGTCGGTGTCACCGAGCAGGATGTGCAGGGGGACCTGACGTATCGCCCACTGCCGACGCAGCTCGTCGGGCAGGCGCGCCGACGAGTCGGTGACGACTACGACAGGCATGAAATCAGCCGCGCGAATTCTCGGTCGAAACACCAGCTTCGGCCAGCGCCTTGAGCATCAATTCCGCAACCGCCTGGTGGGCTTCGAAATTCCAGTGGATTCCGTCAGGGTTGCCGCGGCCACTCATAATATGTTCGGCAACAGCGGCTTTCAGGTCGACCAGCGGGACGTCGTGCTGACCGGCCCACCGGGTGAGCGCGGCAACCGTGCCCGCCCGGCCGCGATGGGCCTTGCCGTATGTCTCGGCAATATGCACCGAGGGCAGTGAAGCCACGATCGGGATACCGGGCCGATTGAAATCGATTGCGCCACGCGTTAGTTCGAGGTATTCGGCGGAAAGATGTGGTGGCAGAGCGGCTCTGGCCACCGGAGACAGTCGCGGCTGCACCCAACCATAGCCGTCGCGCACCCATCGCCGCAGCAACGGCGGGCGCACGTATCGGATGAGCTCCCGCAACGCGGTCGGCAGCGGCGACGGCAGCGAATCCATGCCGCCGGTCGCGAAGATCACCGCTCCGGCGCGTGGCAACGCCGCCCACGACCGCGGGTCTTGGGTGGCCGCCCACCACACATCCCGACAGGTCCAACCGATGCGACCGATCAATTCCAGGTCCCAATCCAGCTGCGCGGCAACGATGTTGGGCCAGATACGCGGATCGTCAGCCGGCAGCCCGCCGGTCGGCCCGTAGTAGGCCAGCGAGTCGGCGAAGACCAGCAGAGCCGGCCGCTGCTCAGAGGACATCGCCCGCGACCTGAGCCGAAGCGTTCCACACGTCGAGCCGCCACCGGATGCCATCGACACCGGCCGCACCGGATTTCGGATCGCCGGAGTGCCCCGACAGCTGTGTCCAACTGGCATTGCCCATGCCACCCAACGCGGGCCAGTTGTCAATCGGCAGCCGCAGCAACGCCGCGGTCAACGCGGCGATCAGGCCGCCGTGGGCGACCAGCACCACCGCTCGCCCCGGCTCATCGACGGCGCCCCACTCCGGCTCACCGGCGACCAGCGCGGTGATCAGCGGCAGGCTGCGCGCGGCGACGTCGACCCTGCTCTCCCCGCCGTGCGGCGCCCAGGTGGCGTCCTCGCGCCACGCCAGCCGGGCACCCGGCGCGACGGCGTCGATCTCCGCGTGGGTCATACCCTGCCAGTCGCCGAGGTGGGTCTCTCGCAGGCGTTCGTCGGCCCGTACGGGTATGCCAATGCGCTCCTGCAACGCGACCGCTGTGTCGTAGGCGCGGCGCAGGTCGGACGAGACCACCAGCAGCGGCTGGTCTTTGGCGATCGCCGCGGCCGCGGCGACCGCCTGAGCACGACCCAGCTCAGTCAGTTCGGTGTCCAGCTGGCCCTGCATCCGGCTACCGAGATTGAATTCAGTTTGGCCGTGCCGCAACATCACCAGCCGCCGCACCGTCACGGCTGGCTCGCGGACTTCTCGGGATCCTCGAGGTCCACCGCCACGGTGGGGCAGTCACGCCAAAGCCGATCGAGCGCATAGAAATCGCGTTCGTCCTGATGCTGGATGTGCACGACGATGTCGACGTAGTCCAGCAACGTCCAACGGCCTTCGCGGGTACCCTCGCGGCGGGCAGGCTTGTAGCCGGCTTCGCGCATCTTCTCTTCGACTTCGTCGACGATGGCGTTGACTTGCCGTTCGTTGGACGCCGAGGCGATCACGAAGCAGTCGGTGATGACCAGTTGATCGGAGACGTCGATGACGACGACGTCGTCGGCCAGCTTCGACGCGGCCGCACGGGCGGCGACTCCTGCCATCTCGAGCGCCTCCGCCGTGGCCGTCACATCTGCTCCCGGGGCTTGCGGTAGAGCTCGCGTTTGGAGATGTATTGCACGACGCCGTCGGGCATCAGATACCACAGCGGGCGTCCCTCTGCGGCCCGCTGCCGACAGTCGGTGGACGAGATGGCCAGCGCGGGGATTCCGAGCAGGGACAACGCATCATCAGGCAACCCGTCGAGGACGCCGGTGAGGTGTTCGCCACCCAACTCGTAGCCGGGCCGGCTGACCCCGACGAACCGCGCCGTCGCGAACAGCTCGTCCAAGTCCTGCCACGACAGGATGGACGCGAGCGCATCGGCGCCGGTGATGAAGTACAGATCGGAGTCAGGGTTGATCCTGTGCAGATCCCGCAAGGTGTCCTTGGTGTAGGTGGGACCGCCGCGATCGATGTCGACGCGGCTGACCGAGAAGCGGGAGTTGGCCGCGGTGGCGATCACGGTCATCAGGTAGCGGTCTTCACCGGCGCTGACCTGGCGGCCTTTCAGCCAGGGCTGGCCGGTCGGCACGAATACCACTTCGTCCAGATCGAACTGGTAGGCCACTTCGCTGGCCGCGACCAGGTGGCCGTTGTGGATGGGATCGAAGGTCCCACCCATGACTCCCAGCCGCCGCTTTTGCACGGTTTGCCAGCTTACTTGAGCGCCGCGATGCGAGTCCTACTCACATCAATCACATCAGCCACACGAGCACCTGTTAGCCCACGCGGCACGAAGTGCCCACCTGCGAGCGACAGGGGTCAAGCGTAGGCAGGGTTGAAGAGGTCTTCGACGGTGTCCAGCAAGGCGGTGAACGCTCCGCTGTCTGCAATCCCGTGGGGTCGTTGATGAGGGTGCCCGGATCTGATCCGTCCGGAATGGTGATGGTCGTGGTCAAGTCGTCGGTCGTTGCGACGCCCGACGCAACGTCCGCCGGCGTCAACCCCAGATATTCCACGTGGGTAGTGAAGAAGTGGAAGATAGCGTTCCCGAGGGCGTCGAATGCGTTGCCGTCGTCGGCGGCGAGGGCCGCGTTCCAATCCTCTTGCCAGTCGGCGACCCCGTCGGTGTCGATCGTGTAGACGGTCGTCGGATACAGGTCATCCGGTGTCTCACCGGCAAGCAAGCCGCCGGGGGCGAATTGGTCCTCGTTGACGGCGTTGAGAAGGTCGTTCGTCAGAGTGGTACCGGTTGTACCGCCACCGAACAGCTGGATCAAGTCTGGGTAGATGTTCGTCGCAATCCCGTTCGCGTCGCTCGGGTCGCCGATGAACACGAAATGCAGGTCGTCCTGGGGAATACCGTCTTGGGCGAGCATCTTCTCTGCCGCCGAAGCGGCAATGGCGCTCTGCGAGTAGGCGAACACCGTCAGCGGGTCGGTGGGACTTATCTCCCCCGCGTTGTATTCACCTTCTATCGCGTAAACGAGGTTCGTCTCGTCCTGAAGGCTGCTCGGGCCGAACTCGAAAACTTCGGGCGTCGTCAACACCTGCAACGAACCGTCGCACGGCAAGTTTCCAGCCATGTCGCAGATCGACGCGCCACCGGCGAACCCCAACGGCTCCAGATATAGCTTGTCGGCGGCCTCCACGTAGGCCGTCGACGGCGTCGGTTCGGCAGTGCCGCCGAGGAAGATCGCATTGGTGCTGCCCAACAATGGGTCGGTCGCACCGACGTCGGCGTGAGCCGACACGGATAGGGCGATGGAATGCCGGTCGCACCGACAATCGGCGCGACTGCGCCGAGGCTCTTCGGCACGACGAACCTCATTCAATTCCTGTCGGTCGCCACAAGCGCACTAAACAAGCTGGCTTCTGACGTTTATCTGATGCCGAGCTAACAATAAAAGTGAGGCAATCAGGGTTCTGGGGCCAGTCCGGTCAGACCGGTAGCAGCGCGTCGATGACCGTCGCCAGCTGCTTGGCCGACCGGCACTCGTGCATCGTGATCACCTCTTGGTAGCGGGGCACCGCAGAGTCGCCGCTCCCCCACAGATGCTTGGGCTCGGGGTTTAGCCAGTGCGCGTGCCGGCTGGCGGTCACCATATGAGCCAGCACGTCGATAGCGGGGTCGCGGTAGTTGGTGCGTCCGTCGCCGAGCACCAGCAGCGAGCTGCGCGGCGACAGCACGTTGGGATGCGCCTGAATGAACGACACAAAGGCGTTGCCGTAATCGCTGTGCCCGTCGCGGGTGTAGACACCGGCTTCCCGGGTGATCCGCTGGATCGCCACGGCCAAGTCTGCATCGGGCCCGAACATGTGGGTCACCTCGTCGCTGGTGTCGATGAAGGCGAAGACCCGAACGCGGGAAAACTGCTGCCGCAGGGCGTGGACCAACAGCAGGGTGAAGTGGCTGAACCCGGCGACCGATCCCGACACGTCGCACAGCACCACCAGTTCGGGGCGGGCCGGACGCGGTTTGCGCAGCACCAGGTCGATCGGTACGCCGCCCGTCGACATCGATTTGCGCAGGGTCTTGCGCAGGTCGATCGCCCCGGCGCGGGCCCGGCGCCGACGGGCGGCCAGCCGGGTGGCCAGCGTGCGGGCCAACGGCTGCACGACCCTGCGCATCGCTCGCAGCTGATCGCCCGAGGCACGCAGAAACTCGACGTTCTCGGCCAACTGCGGAATGCCGTACATCTGGACGTGGTCGCGGCCGAGTTGCTCGGCGGTGCGTCGCTTGGTTTCGGCGTCGACCATTTTCCGTAGTTGCGTGATCCGCTGCGCAGCAAGCGCTTTGGCGATCTCCTCCTGGGTCGGCGTGGGTTCGTCGCCATAAGGAGCGAGCAAGCCGGCCAGCAATTTGCCCTCCAACTCGTCGAGCGCCATCGACTTGAGCGCCTGGTACGACGAGTAAGACGGCCCGCGGCTGGAGTTGTACTTGCCGTAGGCGTCCACGATTTGCGCGATCATCGCCACCAACCGCTCGTCCATGTCGGCGAGATCGGGGTTGTCCGTGAGCAAGTCCAGCAGCATCTGGCGCATCGCCTCGACGTCGTCGGGCGGCAGCTGCAGGTCGGGATCGGCCGCGGCCTCTTCGGCCACCACCGCGCGTGCGCCCAAGGCGGCGGGCCACCACAGGTCGAACATGGCATCGTAGGTCTCGCGGTGCTCGGGCCGGCGCAACACCGCGCACGCCAGACCCTCGCGCAGCACCTCGCGGTCGCCCAGACCGAGGACACCCATCACCCTGCCGGCATCCACCGTCTCCGATGGTCCGACGGAAATTCCTTGCCCGCGAAGAGCTTCCACGAATCCGACGAGATGGCCCGGCAGGCCATGCGGGGCCAGCGGCTGGCTGGGGCGAACGCGACGGACGGCCATCAGCTGCGCCTCAGTTCAGCCGGAGTTCGCCGGTTGCGCGCTGCTGATCGGATTGGTGCTTGAGCACCACACCCAGCGTGGCGGCGATGGTCGCGTCGTCGATGGTGTCCAAGCCGAGCGCGAGCACCGTACGTCCCCAGTCGATGGTCTCAGCCACCGACGGCAGCTTCTTGAGTTGCATTCCGCGTAGCACTCCGATGATGCGCACCAACTCCTCGGCGATGTGTCCGGGTAGTTCGGGCACGCGGGACAACAGGATTCGGCGTTCCAGCTCGGGGCTGGGGAAGTCGATGTGCAAAAACAGGCACCGACGTTTGAGCGCCTCGGACAACTCGCGGGTGGCGTTGGAGGTGAGCACCACGAACGGCGTCCGCTCGGCGGTGATGGTGCCCAACTCCGGGATCGTGACCGCAAAGTCAGACAGCACCTCCAGCAGCAGACCCTCGATTTCGATGTCGGCCTTATCGGTTTCGTCAACCAGCAGAACGGTGGGCTCGGTGCGCCGTATCGCGGTCAGCAGCGGCCGCGAGAGCAGGAACTCTTCGGTGAACACGTCGGTCTTGGTCTGATCCCAGTCATCGGAACCGGACTGAATGCGCAGAATCTGCTTGGCGTGGTTCCACTCGTAGAGGGCGCGGGCTTCGTCGACGCCTTCGTAGCACTGCAGGCGGACCAGACCGGATCCGGTGGCCTGCGCGACGGCGCGGGCAAGTTCGGTTTTGCCGACTCCGGCCGGACCCTCCACCAGCAGCGGCTTGCCCAGCCGATCGGCGAGGAAAACAGCTGTCGCGGTGGCGGTGTCGGGCAGGTAGCCGGTTTCGGCCAGCCGCCGTCCAACGTCGTCGATATCAACGAAAAGCGGGGCGGGCCGCGCAGGCACACTCACGTTTGTGTTTCTCCTCAGCTATGTCAGGCCGGGCGGATCTGGCCGTCTCCCCAAACGATCCACTTGGTCGAGGTGAGTTCCGAAAGTCCCATCGGGCCGCGGGCGTGCAGCTTCTGGGTGGAGATGCCGATCTCGGCACCGAACCCGAACTGTTCACCGTCGGTGAAGCTGGTCGACGCGTTGACCAGCACCGCAGCCGCGTCGATGCCCTCGGTAAACCGTTGAGCGGCAGCCATATTGGAGGTGACAATGGCCTCGGTGTGTCCGGTGCCGTATTCGTTGATGTGGGCGATCGCCGCATCGACACCATCCACCACCGCGACGGCGATCTCCATCGCCAGGTACTCCCGGCGCAGGTGGGCGTCGTCGGGGTCGAGATTCACGGTCACGCCCGCGTCTTGGAGGGCATTGATCAGCCGCGGCATGGCGTGCTCGGCGATCGCGGCGTCCACCAGAAGCGTCTCCGCGGCGTTGCACACGCTGGGGCGACGGGTCTTGGAGTTCAGCAGGATCCGTTCGGCCATCTCCAGATCGGCGGCGTCGTGGACGTAGACATGACAGTTGCCGACGCCGGTCTCGATGGTCGGCACATAGGCGTCGCGGACCACCGCGTCGATCAGTCCCGCACCCCCGCGCGGGATCACCACGTCGACCAGTCCGCGGGCCTGGATCAGGTGGGTGACGGTGCAGCGGTCGGCCGGCGACACGAGCTGGACGGCGTCGGCAGGCAGATCCTCGCTGGTGAGCGCTGCGCGAAGCACATCGACCAGCGCCTGGTTGGAATTGATCGCCGACGCGCTTCCGCGCAGCAGTGCAGCGTTGCCGGACTTGAGCGTCAAACCGAAGGCATCAACGGTGACGTTGGGCCTGCCCTCGTAGACGATCCCGATCACGCCGAGCGGAACTCGCTGCTGGCGCAGCGCCAGCCCGTTGGGCAGCGTGTAGCCGCGCAGCACCTCGCCCACCGGGTCGGGTAGTCCGGCGACCTGGCTCAGCCCGGCGGCTATTCCGTCGACGCGCTTCGGGTTCAGCGCCAGCCGGTCGAGCATTGCGGCCGGCGTGCCGGCGGCCTTCGCCGCATCGAGATCTTCGCCGTTCGCAGCCAGGATGCGGTCGGTCTGCGCCACAATCGCCTCGGCGGCGACACCCAGCGCGTGGTCTTTGGCAACCGTCGGTAGGGAGGCCAGCGCACGGGCGGCAACTCGGGCCCGTCGCGCGGCGTCGTGCACCTGCTGGCGAAGGTCGGGAGCCGAGAATGCATGCACACTCATTAACCAAGGGTAGCGACTTTGCGACCGCCAGGTTGAACGGCCCCAATCGGAGTTGACGCGCCCGCGCGCACGGCCCCGTCACAGCGTTGGGTGGATCACGCGGACATTCATCAGCATTGCTGCGGCGCTATGGAACGCGTGCGCCAGATGGACCATAGCCGCCCCGCGATGTTTCTTTTCGCCGTTCCTCGATGATGCGGCCCAACTCCTGAAGCAGCAACGGTGTCCGCATGACGAGATCTTCGATGTGCTCGCGACCGATCTCCAGCGCAGTCACCTCTTCCAGTGCGAATGCTCCAGAGAGACTCGGCTGACGGGTGAGTGTGGTCAACCCGAGGAATGAACCCTCTTCGAGCACACTGAGTGGAATGACGGAGCCGTCTTCAGTGATCGTGGTCAGGCGGATGCTGCCGTTGATCACAAATTTCACCGCGGTGGGTACTTCACCGGCGTATTGCACGACTTCGTCGGTGCCGTATCGGACCATTTTCGCGTGCGAGACAAGTGACTGCTGATCGGTGAGGCTCAACCGAAGTGCCGGCGCCACGACCGTTCGCATCGCCTGCTGAACCCGCGCCGGCGTGGAGAAATCGTCGTCGGCGCCGTCCAGGTGGAGGCCTTCGCGTCGCGCCGCGTACCAGATCCACCGCAGGAAGGTGGCTTGCGCGGCGCCGTCATCGGCGGGCGACCTCAACGCGATGCTGACCCGGTACTCGCCGGCACCGGCGGCCGATGATGTGGGTGCGACGTCGGTTTTGCGTTGCGGCAGCTCACCGGCGACCCGTACCAGCAGACGGCGTACCTGGTCGGGTGGGTCTGCCGCCGAGAACATGGTCGTGATCGACAGTCGGTGCGCACCGGGCGGGCGACTGAGGTTGGTGAATGAAGTGGCGGCAAGCACCGAGTTCGGTGTGATCTGCAAGCCGTTGCCGGTGTGGATGTGGACGGCGCGCCAGTTCGCTTCCACGATACGTCCACGCGCCCCCGGGGTGTCGAGCCAGTCGCCGATCCGAAACGGTTGCTCGAACAACATGAACAGGCCCGACACGATCTGGCCGACGGAATTCTGCAGCATCAGGCCGATGACCACGGACGTGACACCGAGCGCGGTGAACAGGCCCCCGACGCGCACACCCCAGACGTAGGAGAAGATGAGCGTCAGACCCACGGCGATCAGCAAAAGCCGCGTTACGTCGAGAAATATCCTCGGCAGCCGCTGGCGCAACGAGCCTTCCGGTGCACCTTCAAACAACGTGGCGTTGAACCCGGACAAGAGCAGCATCAGCACCACGAAGCCGAATACCGTCGCGAGCACGCGCACCGAGATGAAGTGCGCCGGCACCTGTGCCACCTTGAGCAACAGCAGCAATAGCGCGGCCAATGGCACCAGATAGCTGCGTAGCAGGTTTACCGGCCCGGCCAGATAGCTACGTTTGTGGGCAAGCCCCTGGTGCCATTCGCTTAAACCGATCAGTACGACGGGCAGTGCGACGATCAAGCCGACGGCCCAATAGAACCAGGATGAATCAATGAGTTTCACGGTGCTCCGACAATCGCCAGATCGGCCGTTCCGAGCCGTCGACCGTAATGCTGCCTCCGGGCGTGAACTGCCGGGTGTCGCGCATCACTTCGTATACCTCCGAGGTGACGTAGATCCCTGACTGCGTTGCGCCGCTGCGCATCTGGTAAGCCAGATTGACCGCCGCGCCCCACATGTCGTAGATGACGCTCGTGCGGCCAATCAGCCCGCTGATGACGTTGCCGGTATTGATACCGGCCCGAACACTGAGGTGGCGACCCGTGCGGCTGTTGAATCGCTCGATGATGCGCTGCATCTCCGCGGCGAAGTCGACGGTGCGGGCCACGCTGTCCAGCCGTGGAACATTCAGCCCGCAGCTGGCGAGGTAGCCGTTGTGCACGGTGCGAATCGGCTCGACGCCCAAGGTTTCGGCGGCTGAATCGAGCTCCCGGACCAGCTCGTCGATGATTCCCACCAGTTCGTCACCGGACAGCTCGTTTGAGATCTCGTCGAAGCCGATGATGTCGGCGAAGATGACAGTGACGTCCTGGTGCTCTTGTGAAATCGTCTGTTCGCCTTCGCGGTAACGCCGCACGACCGGCTCGGGCATCAACGACAGCAGCAGCCGATCGTTTTCGTTGCGCTGCTCGGTGAGCAGCGCTTCTTTTATCTGCAGATTCCGGCTCATCTCGTTGAATGCGACGGTGAGATCGCCGATCTCGTCACGTGATGTCGCCGGTATCGCGACGTCGTAATTGCCGGCGCTGATCGCCTGGGTGCCGGCCTGCAGCCGCCGGATGGGCCGCACGAATACCTGGGCAACCAGCATCGCCGCAACGCATATGACAAAAACCATCGCGGTGGTGGTCAATATCAGTCTCCGAGTGAAGGACTCGATCCGGTCGTAAGCCTCGGAGCTGTCCCTGGTCGCCAGGATGGACCAGCGCAAGTCCGAATTAGGCACGTATAACGGGGCGTAGGCCGCGAGTTCCTTAGCTCCCAGGTATCCGGTATCGACGACGGTTCCGCTCTGCCCGCGTTGCGCGGCACGAACAGCTGCGGTCGCGACGGGTTGGACCAGGGTCGTGCCGTGCCACCTGATCGCTCTGTCGACGATGTCGGGCGGGGTGCCTGCCGCCACGGCCTCGCGTTGATATCTCTGCGGGTCCTGCAGGAACAACCGCGAATCAGAGCGCATTAAGCTGTCCGGACCGGCCAGATAAGTCTCCGCGGTCTGTCCCATGCCGGCGGCTTTCCAGTGCTGGTCGGCGGTCATTATGCGATTGACCTTGGAGATCGGTAACGGTAGCGCCAGCACCCCCTCCGTCCTGCCCGCCGAAGCGATCGGCGACACCAGCCATGCGATGGGCGCCCCAAGGGCAGGCTGGAACGGCTGAAAGTCGGTTATCCATACGAAGTCCGCGAAGTTGGCGCCGATCGCTTTTTGGTAGGCGCCACGCAGGTTGGATTCGCGATACGGGCCGGTAAGGATGTTGGTGCCCAGCGTGAAACCTTTGTCCACGCTGTAGACCACGTTGCCCCGAGTGTCGAGCAGCAATGCATCCCGGTACTCGAAACGGGTCGCGATCTCGCGAAAGTAATTGTTGAAGCGGGCATTCGCAGCCGACCATGCGCTGCCATCGCCCGCGTCATCGGGCGGGCTTGACGTGCCGGATGACGGAACGGCGTAGTGGACTTGAAGATACTTCTGCGCATTGCCGTTCGGCAGCAGCGCTTCCATACTCAACGTGTCGCCGGTCGCTTGGTGGATCGGTTTGATCAACTTGTTGTCGTAATACTCGACCATGGCCTGCTGTTGGCCAGGGTCGATCGTCGCGTTGTCCAGTTGGTCGAAGCCGGCGGTGAACGCGTGCACCGCGTCGACAGCGGTCGACCCGCTGCTGTACACGATCAGCGAATTCGTCAGGTCCGCGAACAGCATCTCCATTGCCCGCTTCTGTGCCTCACGGAGCTCGGTCATTCGTTCGGCGGCCGCGGGTAGCAGGGTGCGACGGCCGGCTATGTAAGTAAGGACGCATATCACCGCCAATGACGCAAGGCTGGACACCAGCAGCATCACCATGATTTTGGACTGGATGCTGAACCGAGACAGTGCCCGCGAGTAACGTCTGCCCTTTCTGGCCGGCGCCGTTTGGTCCTGCGGTGCCGGATCAGTTGAGCCCTGCGGCCTCACTCTGCTTCCTTTCGCTGACGGGCCGGAAAGGCCCAGATCACGCAGCAGCGTAGCGCGAATGGTGTAGTGAAATCGGATATGCCGAAAACCGTTATCAACACGTGGTTTGTCAATCTGACTACAACTTCATAACGTCGACGTGATGACACGGGTGTGCGTAGTGGGCAGCGTGAATATGGATATCAGTTTTGGCGTCGACACGTTGCCCCGCCCGGGTGAGACAGCATTAGCCGCGTCGGTACGCTCGACGCCCGGCGGGAAAGGCGCCAATCAGGCGGTGGCAGCGGCACGCGCCGGAGCAGACGTGCAGTTTGTCGGCGCCGTCGGCGACGACCCGCCGGCGGCGCAGTTGCGCGAGCATCTAAACACTAACGGTGTGGGTACCGATGGGCTGGTCACCCTACCGGGGCGCAGCGGCACGGCGGCAATCATCGTCGACTCCCACGGTGAGAACTTCATCGTGGTCGCCCCCGGCGCCAACAGTTTGCTGACGCTGGATTCTGCGGCATCACGCGCACTCATCGCGGACTGCGATGTGTTGTTGCTGCAGTTGGAGATTCCGGTCGCCACGGCGACGGCCGCGGCCCGTGAGGCCCGCTCGGCCGGGGTGACCGTCATCCTCAACGCCTCACCGTCATGCGGCGACGAGGCCGAGTTGGCCGAGCTCGCCGAGGTGACGGATGTCTTGGTGGTCAACGAAAGCGAAGCCGCGCAATGGGATTGGCCGGTGCGGCATCGAGTGACCACCCTCGGCGCCCGCGGCGCGAGCTACACCGGCGGCGGTGCGGAGTTCACCGTCGCCGCGCCGGTCGTGGACGCGCTCGACACGTCCGGCGCAGGCGACGTGTTCGCCGGTGTCCTGTCTGCGGGCTGGGCCGCCGGCCCCGACCACGCGTTGCGCCGAGCCTGCGCGGCCGGCGCGCTGGCGACGCTGGCGCCCGGCGCCGGCGACTGCGCGCCGGATGCCGCGGCGATCGACGAAGCGACCGTGCCGAAGTGATGACATACCCGCAGAGGTGCGGCGATCCGACGAGCCTGAGTCACCGCGAATGCCGATCCGCCGACCCCCGCCGCACGTCGTGGGCGATCGCCAGGCCGTCACCCGTTTGGAGTTCGGCGGCGCTTTGGTCCATCAGCACGCGACTACGGCTGGGCGAGAGCAGGATCGACACGCAGTGATGGGGCGAGCCCGCCACGAACGCGACCCGGTTGACACGAAGCAACGCAGAACCGATGGCGGTGTTGAGCAGATGCGCGTTGCGCGGGCCCGCGATCTCAGCAGTGATCCCATGCTGCATCCGATCGATGACGATGCCGGCGCCAGAGAGCAACTCGTACAGCGGTTTACGCCGCAACGCGGAAGTGGTCAATGTGTCGGCGAGATCGATCGGCAGCCACGCTTCGGTGACCATCAACGGCTCGTGAGTCCTGCGCTCACGGCGCACCCGCAGAATGTGCAGTAAGTCATCGGTGACCCTGAGCGCGTCGCCGATCGGCGACGGCGGAGTTCGAGTGTCATGCTCCACCACCTCGATGGACGTCTGGAATTGCGTCTGCCGAAGGCCGTCCATGTAGGAGCCGATTGACGGCGCCTCGTCTGGATGGTTGCGTTCACGCACGAACGATCCGACGCCTTGCCGGCGTTCGATGTAGCCCTGGTCGGCGAGATCGGCCAGGGCCCGGCGCACCGTAATCCGGGACACCCCGAATTGGCCGCAGAGCGCTTGCTCGGTAGGCAGTGCATCGCCGGGAGCCATTGCCCCACGCGCGATCTCGTCGTGCAGCACCAAGAACAGCTGCCGATGCAGCGGCACGCCTGCACCGGTGGCCACCGGTCCGCCCGCGGCGCCGCCGGTTTCTTGCATGAGGACCAATGCTGTCACACCCCGCTTGCTCAAAACGCGAATATTTGTTATGAGTATATAACAACCAGACAACGCCGCGTACAGCTTTGAGGAAGGACCTCCGATGACCGCGACCCCGGTCCACCAACCGGCTGCCACCGATCCGAACGGGCCCACCGGACAGTTGGCATCCTGGGTCGCCGGGCTCAGCCTCAGCGATATCCCGGCCATAGTGGTCGAGCGGGCCAAATATCTGTTGCTGGATGGCCTGGGCTGCGGCCTGATCGGCGCCCAGCTGCCCTGGTCGAGGGTCGCCACCGATGCTGTCCTCGGACTCGAGAACACGGGTGACACCGTCGTCATCGGGACCGGCAAGTCCACCAGCGGGCCGGCAGCTGCAGTGCTGAACGGCACCTTCATCCAGGGCTTCGAGCTCGACGACTTCCACCCGATCGCGCCTGTGCACAGCTGCTCGCTGGTCATTCCCGCACTGCTCTCGACGGTGACCGCGTTGCCAATGACCACCGCCGGTCCCGACTTCCTGCTCGCGGCGATCATCGGTTTCGAGGTAGGACCGCGGGTCGGCTACACGCTGCACGGGGCCCAGATGCTCGACCGCGGCTGGCACTCGGGGCCGGTATTCGGCACCCATTCGGCGGCAATGGCATCCGGCAAACTGCGCGGGCTGTCGCCGGCCCAGTTGGAAGATGCGCTGGGCCTGGCCGGCACGCAGTCGGCCGGATTGATGGCCGCGCAATACGAGGCGATGAGCAAGCGCATGCACCACGGGTTCGCCGCCCGCAACGGCTTCTACGCCGCCGGCCTCGCCGCCGCGAACTACACCGGTATCAAGCGGGTCTTCGAGCGTGAATACGGAGGATTTCTCAGCGTTTTCGGTGAAGGCCACCATCCCGACGCGTCGTTGCTGACCGACAAATTGGGCCAGCGGTGGGAGACGTCGACCATCATGGTCAAGTCCTACGCGGTCATGGGTGGCCTGCACGGCGCCGTCGACGCCGCGCGGCAACTGCGGCAATCGGTTGTTCCCGAGGACATCTCGAAGATCGACATCACCGTGGGTGAGACCGTGTACAAGCACGGCTGGTGGCAGCCCGAGCGGCCACTGACCGCCATCGGCGCTCAGATGAACATCGGCTACGCGACCGCGGCCGCACTGCTCGACGGCAATGCCCTGCCCGAGCAGTTCACATCCGCGCGCCTGGACGCCGACGACATCTGGTCGTTGATCGACCACACCGACGTGCACCTGGACGATTCACTCGCGGACGCACCGCTGGCCGAACGGTTCCGCACCGATCTCGCCGTCACCACCCGCGACGGTGAGGTTCATCGGGTCAGCGTGATCGCACCACACGGAGCGCCATGGGATCCGGTGACCAACGACGAACTCGTCACCAAGTTCCACGCCCTGGCCGACCGCGTCACCAGCCGCGACCGCGCCGACGCCATCGAAAGGGCGGTGATCGGACTCGAGCACCTCGACGACGTCAACGAACTCATCGATCTGCTGGCCGCACCGGTCGCCGGCGCACTCGACTGAAAGGACTCTCATGGCCACCACAGCGGCCCGGCAAAACTTACGGGCCCTGCTCGATCGAGGCGAACTCGTCGTCGCTCCGGGCGTTTTCGACGGAATAACGGCGCATCTGACCCGGCGCACGGGTCAGGCGGCGGCATACATGACCGGCGCAGGTGTGGCGGCATCCGGCTTCGGCCTGCCGGATATCGGACTGGTCACCGGCACCGAGATGGCCGAGCGGGCCAGGATGCTCGTCGGCGTGCTCGGCGACATCCCGCTGATCGCTGACGCCGACACCGGCTACGGCGCGGCGACGAACGTGGTGCGTACCGTCCGGCTCTACGAGCAGGCCGGCGTCGCGGCAATCCAGTTGGAGGACCAGGTATTTCCCAAACGCTGCGGGCACCTGTCCGACAAACACGTCGTCGACGTGGCGCAGTTCGAACAGACCCTGGCCGCCGCGCTCGATGCTCGCGATGACGGTCATTTACTCGTTGTCGCGCGGACCGACGCGCGGGCCCCGCTCGGCTTGGAGGCCGCGATCGAGCGGGCGAATCGGTACGCTCAGGCCGGCGCGGACGTCATCTTCGTGGAGGCCCCGCAGTCCGTTGAGGAGATCGAACGCATCGCCCGTGACGTGCAGGCCCCGCTGCTGATCAATCTGGTTCTGGGTGGCATGACACCCGTGGAGTCCGCCACCCGACTGCAGGAACTGGGCTACGCAATCGCCATTCACCCCAGCAACCCGCTCGCCCGCGCCGTTCTCGGGATGCTGGAAGGCCTGTGCGAACTCAACGGGGCGAACGTCGCCGACTACCTGCCCACCCGGCCCGCCGAGTTCTTCAACCTGGTCGGGATGGCGGAGTGGCTGGCGCTCGACGCCAAATACGCTCGGATACAGGACCGCTCATGGGCATGACGGTGATCGAGAAAATCTTCGCCCGCAAGGCCGGGCTGCAGCAGGTGTCGGTGGGTGAGACCGTCGTCGTCGACGTCGACATGACGGTCCTGATCGATCTGCAGTTCGCGACGATGTGGATCGAGCCGCTTCGCATTCATGATCCCGAGAAGCTGGCGATCGTCATGGACCACGCCGTTCCCGCGCCGACCATCAAAGACGCCGCCGGCGGACCGCATGCCCGGAAGTTCGCCGCCACGTTCGGTATCGACCGCTTCTACGACGTGGGCCGACATGGCATCTGCCATCAAGTCATCGCCGAGAATGGCCTGGCCCGTCCCGGAGAAATACTGGCCTGCACCGACTCTCACACCTGCGCAGCAGGTGCCTACAACACCGCAGCCCGCGGGCTCGGTCCTGCCGAGGTGTACTCGATCATGTGTACCGGCAGCACCTGGTTTCAGATCGCACCGACCATCCGCTACGAACTCGACGGGGTCAAACCTGACGGCGTCAGCGGAAAGGACATCTTCTTACACATCGCCAACGAATATGGCGACGCGGCCAACCACAGCCTGGAATTCGGCGGACCCGGACTGGCGAGCGTCCCGATGCACGACCGTCGCACGATCGCCACTCAGGGTGCCGAGGTATCGGCCGACTTCAGCACCTTCGAACCCGACCCGGTGCTGACGTCGTATCTGGAACACCGCGGCATCACCGGATATGACTCTGCGGCACCGGATTCCGATGCGAGCTACCGCGAGGTGCGGCGCGTGGATCTGGCCGCGTTGCAACCCTACGTGGCTCGGCCGGGCACCGTGAGCCGCAACGGACTGCCGGTTTCGCAGATGGACAGGCAGAAAATCGACCAGGCTTTCATCGGATCGTGCGCCAACGGTCAACTGGAAGACCTCGAAATCGCCGCGGACATATTGCGTGGCAACACTGTTGCGCCCGGCGTCCGACTGCTCGTCACACCGGCGTCACAAGCGGTCTACCGAGAGGCGATGCGACTGGGCTACCTGCAGGCCATCGCCGACGCCGGTGCTGTGATCACCAACTCGACCTGCGGCGCCTGCTTCGGCTACCACATGGGTGTGGTGGGACCCGGCGAAGTGTGTCTGACGTCGAGTACCCGCAACTTCACCGGCCGGATGGGCAGTCCCGATGCGCAGATCTTCATGGCCTCACCGGCGACCGTTGCCGCGTCGGCACTCACCGGCTACATCACCGACGCGAGGAGTGTGACCGCATGACGCTGGCCATCACCGGCAAGGTGTGGGTGTTCGGCGACGACCTCAACACCGATGCCATGTACCCGGCGTTTGCCATGAAGATGGATCCGTCTGAGGCGGCCAAACATATCTTCTACCAGGTGCGGCCGGGGTGGACCGACGAGGTGTCGCCGGGCAACATCGTGTTGGCGGGAAAAAACTTCGGGCTGGGCTCGTCGCGTCCGGTCGCGGCCCTGTTCTCCGAACTCGGTATCGCCGGACTGGTCGCCGAGGAGTTCAATTCGTTGTTCTTCCGCAACGCGGTCAACGCCGGATTGCCCGCGATGACCCTGCCGGATGCGACCACCCTATTCACCGAAGGTGACATCGGCACATTCGATTTGAGCTGTGGCGAGTGGCGCAACGACACGACCGGGGCATCGGGTTCGGTGCCCAAGCTGCCCGACCTCATCCTCGACATCATCTCCAGGGGAGGCGTGTTGCCGAGGCTGGCGGCGCAGGGTTATCTGCCCGCCGAATTGGGCGATGTGCTGCGATCCAGCACCGTGGCGATCCGCGGCGCGGGCAGCGGCGCGTAGTGGGCGCACTGGGAAGACTGCTGCGCAACGTCCGCGCCGGAGAGCACCGAAGCCCTTTAGCTGGGTCGGGTTTCGCGACCCCCGGTGACATCACGGTCACCAGCACCGCATTCAGCAATGGTGGGGCGATGCCCAAGGCGAGCGCCGGAAAGGGCGTTGGTGATAACACGTCACCGCCACTGCGCTGGACCGGGGTGCCGTCGAGCACCCGCCAACTGGTGCTGATCATCGATGACGTCGACGTGCCGCTGCCGCGCCCGCTGCTGCACACCGTTGCGGTGATCGAACCCGGCGTCACACACGTCGACACCGGTGGTCTGCATTCTGGTACCGCGCACATCCGTTTCATCCCTGGTGATTTGAGGCACCGCGGATACGCGGGCCCGCGCCCGATTCCCGACCACGGGCCGCACCGTTACCGGTTCCATGTGTTCGCGCTCGACCAGCCGATTCCCGATCATGTCACCACCGCCAAGGCGTTGCGCAAGCAGATGGCCGGTCACGTGCTCGCTCGTGGTGTTCTGGTCGGGACTTATGAACGCTAGCCTCGGCACGCTCGGATTTCCTCAGAGTCCGGCCGTACGGGTGACCCGAGCGAAGCGACTAGCGGGATCGCAGGCTTCGCGCACCGCCGCGACATCGTCGAGAACGTCGAAGTCAGTCAGGAGCTCGACCGGCGTCACGTTGATACCGTTGTCCCGCAATGCCTTCAAGGTGAGCGCTCCGGTGTCGGGCTGGGACATGGGGATGCTGCGAAGGCATTCGGCCGCCGTCGGCGTCTGTAGCCCGAGGGCCCACCAACCACCATCGCACGCCGGCCCGAGCACGGCCTGCGCCCCCAGCAGCCGGCTTGCGCAACTGGCCAGAAGCTCATCAGTCACCTGCGGGGTGTCCATCCCTATTTGCAGCACAGGACGACCTTCAGCCGCGTCGGCGTGCGCATTGGCGAGCCGGTCGGCGAAGTCGTCGCCGCGCTGGCCGATCACCGTGAAGGACTCGAGTCGACGACGAATGTCGGCCGCACCTGCGGCGGCGTCCAGGTTGCCGGTGAGCGCCACGACCCTCGCCACAACCGGCGCAGCGGCCACCGCGTCCAGCGTGTCCAGCAGCGCCGCGGCGGCGATCTCGGCCGCAACCCGGTCGCCGACGGTCGCGGCGAGCCGGGTCTTGGCCCGCCCGGGCTCCGGAGCCTTTGCGACCACCAGCAGGGTTACGGGTAAGAGGCTCATGAGATCACCTTCCAGAAGTCAAGGATCGCGGTGATGCTGCCCCGCAGGGAACCGCTGACTTTAGATTTACCGCCCGTCCGGGGGCCGTAGCTGACGTCGAGCTCGACCACACGCCAGCCGGCAGCTGCGGCGCGGACCAGAAGTTCCAGCGGATAGCCCGACCGTCGGTCGACCACGCCCAGACTCAGCAGCGCCTCGCGGCGGGCTACCCGCATAGGCGCGATGTCGTGCACCGGCAGGCCGTGGCGAGTGCGCAGCCGCCAGCTCATCACGACGGTGCCCACCCGGGCGACCCACGGCCAGTGCAGCCCGGGCACCGGCCGCCGCCGGCCGATCACGAGGTCGGCACCCTCCTCGAGTGCGGCAACCAACCGGGCCAGGTCACCGGCATCCATCGAGCCGTCGGCGTCGATGACCGCCACAATTCCCGTTGTCGCGCCGACCACCCCGGCGTGCACCGCCGAACCGTATCCGGGCCGCGGTTCGACGAGCACCTCAGCGCCGTGCCGGCTGGCCACGCCAGCGGTGTCATCGGTGCTGTTGTTGTCCACCACCAACGCCCGATAGCCGGCGGGAACGGCCGCCAGCACCGCCGGCAACGACTCCTCCTCGTTGAGACAGGGCAGCACCACAGTGACCAGATTGTCGGGGTCGGGCATGGCATCCGACACTAAGTCATCTTCTAGCGCAAAGGTGCATACGCGAATTGACGCAGGCCCTCGTTCGGATCGACCGCCGCGCGGAAACCCAGTACCTCGGCGGCCCGCGCCGGGTCGGCGACTATGTGGCGCACGTCACCGCTGCGATACTGCCCGGTGACGACCGGGGATAGTGCGCCATCGCGGGCATCGCACAACGCGGCGGCGACCTCGAGGATCGAAATGGGCCGCCCCGAGCAGACATTGACCGCGGTGAAGCCCTCACGCTCGGAAGTGGCCGCGACGTTCGCGGCGGCTACATCGTCGACGTGGACGAAGTCGCGCATCTGACCGCCATCTTCAAAAACCTTTGGTGGCTCGCCTTTTTCGATCGATGAACGGAAGATCGCCGCAACCCCGGAATATGGGGTGTCACGCGGCATTCCGGGACCGTAGACGTTGTGGTAGCGCAACGCCACCACCGAACCGCCCGTCGATTCCGACCACGCCAGCGCATAGTGTTCCTGCGCGGTCTTGCTGGCCGCGTACAGGCTGCGTGGCCGCAGGGCGGCACCCTCGTCGACGAGCCGCCATTGCAGCTCCTCGTCTCCGAGCGGGCAGCGGTGCTCGAAGATGCCGGCATCCAAGTCGGCCCGCCGCCGCGGTAGCGGGTCGACCGGTCCGTGATCAGGGCAGGCGTAGCGGCCCTGCCCGTACACCACCATCGACGACGCGAGCACCAGACGCCGGACCCCCGCGGCGAACATCTGGGCCAGCAGCACCGTGGTGGCCAGGTCGTTGTGGCCGCCGTAGGCCGGCGCGTCGGCGGCGTCCACCCCGGCTCCCACCATGGCGGCCTGATGACACACCAGGTCGACACCCGCCAGTAGCGGCGCCAGCGCCTGGCCGTCCCGGACGTCGACGCGGTGGCATCCCGGCGGCAACTGCGGGTCGGGTCCGTGCGCAGCGGGCAGCAACATGTCGACACCGACCACGTCGTGCCCGTCGGCGCGCAGCGCCGAGCCCACCCGTGAACCGATGAAACCGGCCGCCCCGGTCAGCAATACCTTCACGGCAGCAGGTCCGGGGTGACGATCTGCACACTGCTGGCGCCGTCGGTGTCACTGCCCGTCACCAACACGGTGCCCGAACGTGGATCGACGGCAAGCGAATTGGGCTGTTGCACGGTCGGCACATCGCCGAGTACCCGCGGCTTCGTGGCATCCGAGACGTCGATCATCCGCATCAGGTTGGAGGCGGTCAGCGTGACGTAGAGGCGGCGGCGGGCCGCGTCGTAGGCGAGTCCGTACGGTTTGCCCGGAGCGTCGATCTTGGCGATCTGGGCGAGGTGCGGATCGATGTGCTCGACCAAGACCGCGCCGCCGTCAGTGTCCGCGAAAGCGGCCAGATCGCCCGACAGTGCCACCGCGTGGGTCAGTTTCATTCCGACTTGCCCATGCGCCACCAGCTGGCGAGTCGACCCGTCATACACCCACACACCGTTTCCCTGCACGTCGGCCACTGCGGCGTAATCGGCCACCGCCGCGACACCACCGGGCTGCACGGGCCCGGCGGGAAGTGACGCGACCACCGTGCCGGCGTCTACGAACACCACGCCGCCGCCGTGCTCATTGGTGACCACGATCGTGCCCCCGGCCGTTTCGGCCGCGTCGTGCGGTTGGCGGCCCACACCCGCAGTGGTCGAGATTACCCGGCCGTCGGCGAGGTCCAACTCGCATAGTTCATCGGAGCCCTCCAAAGGCACCAACACAGGCCCGTCGGGTCCGGCCAGGCTCAGGTGCCGGGCCGCTCCGTTCGTCGGAACCGTCTGACGTACCGCACCGGTGGCGGCGTCGATCAGCTTGACGCCGTTGGGGTTCCGGACGGCGACGGCCCCGATGCCCGACTTTCCGATGACGATCCCCTCAGGTGCGTTGCCGATCGGGACCACCTTCCCGGCCGGCGGCACGGCCGGGGCTGCGGCGCGCGCGGGTTCAGCCGGGGGTTTGGCGGCGCGCGCAGGGACCGTGTCCGTGGTAGGGCTGGGCGAGCGCTTATCACTGCCGCAGCCGGCGGCCAGCAGGCCGATCGTCAGCAAGCACATCAGCCTGCGGCGCGAGTCCACCACTCCACTTTGCCCGACCACGCCTGTCATCGACGTCGAAGCTCTACCACGAGCGTCGGGAAAATACACGGTGACTAATCCCGAAGCCAATGCCGACAAACATCGGGGCCCGCCCCGATCGTGGTGCTCATTGGCCGCCGAATGAGCGTACGGCCGCAGGGCCAAGGGTTTTGAAATCGCTCCCCTGGCAATCCCCACCCCGATCAGCACCGAATAGCAATTAAACGCTTGATGATGCGAAATGCCTGATGATGCGAAAGGGTGGGTCCATGGAGGTTCACATTGTTCCGCGCTAAGCCACTTCTTCCACCCACAGCAGGCCAGGGCGCGAATGCGGCTGCGCGATGGACCTGTCGGGGACAGCGATGACGGCTGATGTGTGCGACGCGGGTGCAGTGCGATCGGCGGACCTGATCTACCGGTCGGCCGCGGCGGGCAGCTCATGCTGGGCCCGCAACCATTACGGACACCGCCGTGAATTGCCGATGGCCCGCTGGATGGGCGGGCCGGACACGACGCATGAGGATCGGCTCGCCGATGAGCACGTGCTCGGCTATTGCTCTTCGCGTCCGACTCTGGATTTAGGGTGCGGTCCTGGGCGATTCACTGCTTCCCTGCAGCAGCGCGGATCGCCCGCATTAGGGGTCGACAGTTCGGCTGCCGCGGTGGAGATGACACGTCGACGCGGGGGAACCGCGATCCGCGGCGACCTGTTCGCGCCGCTACCCGCCGAGGGCAGCTGGGAACGCGTCCTGCTCACCGACGGAAATATCGGTATCGGCGGCAACCCGGTCCGGACATTGAGGCGAGTCGCGGACCTTCTCGCGCATGGCGGCATCGTCATCCTCGAGATCGATTCCCCGGCAACTGTGTTCTGTTATGAACTGCTGCGCTGGGAAACGGAGCAACACCTGGGGCATTGGTTTCCATGGTCGCGCGTGGGGGCCGCCGCGCTCGGCGACATCGCCTACGCTGCCGGGTTCCTCGTGACTCACGTCATCGACATCCATAACCGGGTGATTGCGGTGTTGACAGCCGCAGCTCGTGGCGGCGTGAGTCGGTAGCCTCACGAGGATGGAGTCGCCTTCGGCCCAAGGCCCTGACGAAGATGAGCGGGCGCACGACCCGGCCTACGGGTTTCCCGCACCGTTGTGGCGGGCCCTGGAGCGCCACCGTCCGCCCGGGATCGGCCTGCTGCAACGGTGGCGCAGCCCGTTACGGGGACCCTGGCTGACATCGGTATTCGGCTCGGTGCTGCTCGTCGGGTTGCCAGTGGTGATCCTGACCGGGCTGCTGTCCTACATCGCCTACGGCCCGCAATTCGGTCAGGCCATCCCTCATGACGTCGGATGGCTCAAACTGCCCACCTTCGATTGGCCGAGCCGGCCCTCATGGTTCTACCGCCTCACCCAAGGTGTGCACGTCGGATTGGGTCTGATCATCATCCCGGTGGTGCTGGCCAAACTCTGGTCGGTGATTCCGCGACTGTTCGCGTGGCCGCCACTGCGGTCGATCGCGCAGCTTGTGGAGCGGCTGTCGCTGTTGATGCTGGTCGGGGGTATCCTCTTCGAGCTCGCCACCGGGGTGCTCAACATCCAGTACGACTACATCTTCGGGTTCAGCTTCTACACCGCGCACTATTTCGGGGCGTGGGTGTTCATTGCCGGTTTTGTCATCCACGTGCTGATCAAATTGCCGAAGATGGTCAGCGGTCTGGGTTCGCTGTCGTTTCGCACTGTGCTGCGCACCTCGCGCGCCGACACCCGTCCCGAACCACCGGACGTCGACGGGCTGGTCGCCGCCGATCCCGCGCCGCCGACGATGAGTCGACGGGGCGCACTGGCGCTGGTCGGGGGCGGCGCATTATTCGTTGCGGTGCTTACCGCCGGCCAAACGCTCGGCGGTTTCACCCGCCGTGCGGCGCTGTTGTTGCCGCGCGGACGCACCCGTGGCGACGGCCCCAACGATTTCGAGGTCAACAGAACCGCTGCGGCTGCCGCGATCAAGCCGGCCGATATCGGCGCCAACTGGCGGCTCGCCGTGTCGAGTCCATCTGGACGGCTACTGCTGGACCGGGCTGCCCTCGAAGCGATGCCGCAGCACACCGCCGAACTGCCGATCGCCTGCGTCGAAGGGTGGTCGACCACCCAAACGTGGAGCGGAGTACGCCTTCGCGATCTGGCCGCCCTGGCCGGGATGCCCAATCCCGGCCGGGCCACCGTGCGCTCACTGGAGCGCTTTGGCGGGTTCAATCATGCGGTCCTGCAGGCCAACCAGGTGGGCAATCCCGATGCGCTGCTGGCCCTTCGGGTCAACGGCGTCGACCTGTCTATGGATCACGGCTATCCCGCGCGCGTCATCGTGCCCGCGCTGCCGGGTGTGCACAACACCAAGTGGGTACGGTCCATCGAATTCGGGCAGCGCTGACATGCGCGCACTGTTCACCCGGTTCGCCGCCTTCTACGGCAGTAACCCGTTGCATCTGCTGGGCACGGTCGCCGCGTGGGCACTGGCGGGATATGTCGTGACTCTGCTTGGCCCGCAAGCCCTCTGGAACCACAAGGTGTGGTGGCAGTCGATCGCGGTCTGGTTTCTGGCCGCGATCATCGCTCACGACCTGGTCCTGTTTCCGCTCTATGCCCTCGCTGACCGCTCCGTCACCGGTGCCCTCGCCGCCGTTCGGGGTAGACGGAAGGGGCCGTCACCGTGGTTGTCGCCGCTGAATTATCTCCGTGTACCCACCCTGGCGGCCGGGCTGTCGCTGCTGCTGTTTTTTCCCGGAATCATCCAGCAGGGGCAATTCAGCTACGTCGCGGCCACCGGCCAGAACCAACAGCCGTTCTTCGGGCGTTGGCTGCTGCTGGTCGCCACGCTGTACGGCCTCAGCGCGCTGGCCTACGCGGTCCGGCTCGCCGGCGCCGGCCGGCGCCGAAACACCACCGCCACGCACATCGATGCCGACAACACGACCACTCAATCTCAGTAGCGGCGGCAGGCCGGCGCTCAAGTCGTGTCAGCGGGCGAAAACTGAAGACCATAGGCTGGTTTTTGTGAAGATCGGACGCCGCGAAGCCGTCGCGGTGCTGCTCGGCGTCGCATTGGTCGTAGCGGCTTTCGTGGTGCCGCATCTGAGCTTGGGCATCGTCACCCCGTTGATCCGCAGCACGCCGAAGCAGATCCACGATTATGCTGACACCGCACCAATTTTCGGCTGGTGGAAAGCCCATGTCGGCTGGGGCAGCATCGCGGCCGCCGCCCTCGGTAGCGCAGCGGTGCTGTGGGGCCCCAGCCTCGCGCAGCGATTGTCATGGCGGGTGCTCACATTCGTCACCTGGGCCACCTCGTGCGGATGGGCTTTTTCGCTGGCGATGATCGACGGCTGGCGGGTCGGGTTCGCGGGGCGACTGGTAGCCCGCCACGAGTACTTGCGGCAGGTGCCGACGATCACCAATATCCCGGAGATGCTGCGGACCTTCTCCGGCCGCATCCTCGACTTTCAGCCCAACTCGTGGATGACCCACGTGTCCGGCCATCCGCCTGGCGCACTGCTGACGTTCGTTTGGCTCGACCGCATCGGCCTCAGCGGCGGTGCGTGGGCGGGAGCGTTCTGTCTGCTGGTCGGGTCGAGCGCGGCGACCGCCGTGATCGTCGCGGTGCGCGCCGTGTCCGATGAGCCGACCGCGCGGTTGGCCGCACCGTTCGTCGCGCTCGCGCCGACCGCGATCTGGATTGCCGTTTCCGCAGATGCGTACTTCGCCGGCGTCGCCACCTGGGGTATCGCGCTGCTGGCGCTGGCAGCGAGCCGCACGGTGCGCTGGCCGATTCCCGTTGCCGCCGGTGCCGGGCTGCTGCTCGGCTGGGCGATCTTCCTGAATTACGGGCTGACGTTGATGGGGCTGCCAGCGCTGGCGGTGCTCATTGCTGTGCGTAACCGCCGGGCTGCGCTGGCCGCGCTGGCCGCCGCCGTGCCCGCCTCGGTGGCGGTGGTGGTGGCATTCGCGGCGGCGGGATTCTGCTGGTTCGACGGTTATACCCTTGTGCAGCAACGCTACTGGCAGGGTATCGCGGCAAACCGGCCGTTTCAGTACTGGAGCTGGGCGAACCTGGCGTCGGTCGCGTGTGCGATCGGCCTGGGCAGCGTGGCCGGATTGGGCCGGGTCTTCGATATCGCGGCGATCCGCCGGCGCTCCGGTCTGCACCTGCTCGTGCTGGCCGCGATCACCGCAATCCTGTGCGCCGATCTGAGCATGTTGAGCAAGGCCGAGACCGAACGCATCTGGCTACCGTTCATGGTGTGGTTGACCGCGGCGCCGGCCTTGCTGCCCCCCTCAACCCACCGCTGGTGGCTGGCAGCCAACATCGTCGGCGCCCTTGCTATCAACCATTTCATCCTGACCAACTGGTAGCCGACCTGGTGACGGCGACCGCTGCGCTGGATAGAGTGCTCGCATGGTCAGTACGGCGCCACCGCGGCTGGAGTCGGGTAGGGGTTCGTTTCGGTTCGACCGGGCGGAATTAGCTGGGGCGGCAGGCGATCTCGGGGTACTGGTGCCGATCGCGGTGGCGTTGATCGTGAAAAACGGCCTCACGCCGACGGCGGTGCTGTTGCCGGCCGGGCTGTTGTATGTGGTGGCCGGCCTGGTATATCGGCTTCCGGTGCCGGTGCAGCCGTTGAAGGCATTCGGGGCGATCGCGATCGCGCACGGTTTCGGCGCTGATGACATCGCCGCCGGCGCCCTTCTGATGGGCCTGATCTTTGTGGTGCTGGGGGCGTCGGGCCTGTTGGACCGGGTCGCCAAAGTGTTCCCCCAACCGATCATTCGGGGGATCCAGCTGTCGGTAGGACTGCTGTTTTGCCAGTTGGCATGGAAACTGGTCTCCACGACACCGAAAGCGTTCACCGACCACCGGCACTCCATCTGGTGGCTGGGGGGCGCCACGGTGGTGGTCATCGCCACGGCAGTGCTGCTGCGACGCCGTCAGATCACACTCGCCTTTGTCGTGTTGGCTGTGGTGGCGATGGTGCTGACCTTCCACGGCTCAGTGACCTTCGGCCCGTCGGCCGTGCACCCCCCGCACCTGAGCTGGACCGCATTCAGTGCTGCGGCAATCGCTTTGGTGCTGCCGCAGTTGCCGTTGTCGTTCGCCAACTCATGCTTGGCCACCGCGGACGCCGCCCGCACCTACTTCGGCGATGCCGCCCGGCGGGTGCGTCCGGGGCGCCTGGCCGTCACCTTCGGCCTCGCGAACCTGTTCGCCGGCGGGATCAGCGGGATGCCGGTGTGCCACGGCGCCGGGGGGATGACAGCGCATCGCAGCTTCGGCGCCCGCAGCGGCGGCGCACCAATCGTGATGGGCAGCGTCCTGATTGCGCTTGCCCTCGCGATGGGATCGACTCTGACCGCTGCCCTATCCGGGTTCCCGGTACCGATCCTGGCCGGTCTGCTCACGGTCGCCGGCCTGCTGCATATCGCACTGCTGAAAGATCTGCGGGGCCCCGCGCACTGGGCGCTGGCCCTGGCGGTCGGGATCACCGGTTTTCTCAGCAACCTCGCCGTCGCCCTCCTTGGGGCCCTTCTGATTTGGTGGTTCGCCCGCTCGATGCGGTCATGGCAGGCCCACCGCAAAGGCGATGACCCCCGCCCACACACCGAACTACAGAGCAATTCAGAACCGACCAACCCTCATTGACCGGCGAAGGCCTGCCCTTGGACCCCTCAGCGCGGATGGTCCTTGCCCCCGATTTGGTCCAGCGCGTGATCGAGCACGTCGGCGAGCACCCCGAGGCCGTCGCGAACCCCACCCGGCGATCCAGGCAGGTTGACCACCAGGGTCCGGCCGGCTACCCCGCATACGCCGCGCGACAACACCGACGTCGGCACCTTCGGCAGGCCCGAGCGCCGGATGGCGTCGGCCAAACCGGGCACCTCGTAGTCGAGCACGGACTTGGTCTGAGCCGGGGTGTCGTCACTGGGCGAGATGCCGGTGCCCCCGGAGGTGATCACCACGTCGGCACCCTCGGCGAGGGCGTCGCGTAGTGAGTTGCCCACCGGGTCGCCGTCACCGACAAGCACCGTCTGTACCGACGAGAACCCGCGCTGTGCAAGCCATTCGGCGATGATGGGCCCGCAGCGGTCCTCGTAGATGCCGGCCGACGCGCGACTGGAGGCGACGATGACCCGCGCCGACCTGCCGGCCATCACCGCACCCAGGTTCCGTGGCGGCCGCCATCCTTGCGCAGTACCCGGATGTCATCGATCCGCGCAGCCGGGTCCACCGCTTTGATCATGTCGTAGAGCGTCAGGGCCGCCACGCTCACTGCGGTCAGCGCCTCCATCTCCACCCCGGTGCGATCGGTACTGCGCACCGTCGCGGTGATCTCGACATCCGTCTCACCGATGGCGAAATCGACGTCGACACCGGTCAGCATTAGCTGATGACACAGCGGGATCAGGTCGCTGGTGCGCTTCGCGGCCAGAATGGCCGCCACCCGCGCTGTGGCCAGCGCATCGCCTTTGGCCAGCCCGCCCGCCGAGATCAGCTCGACCACGTGCCGGGAAGTGCGCAGCGAACCTGCGGCGACGGCGGTGCGGTCGGCGGGGGCCTTCTCGGTGACGTCGACCATATGCGCCGCTCCCCGGTCGTCGATGTGCGAGAGCGGGCCAGCCCTGAGATCGTCTTCGGGGCGAACGCGTCGTGCCACCTAGTCATCGTACGGAGCAGTGCGCCGACGCCAGCCGCCGCAGGTGATGTGAGCCTGGCGGGCCGGAGCTTACGACGGATGCTCCTCGACCGACCGACCGACCGCACCGCCGACGGCGTCACTCCACTCCGATGGTGACTGCCGTCGCCTTGATGAACACCGTTGCGGGCTGGCCCTCCTTCAAGCCCAAATTGAGCACCGCGTCCTTGGTCACCGATGATGTGACGACCTGGTCGCCGCCGTCGAGCCGAGCCTTGACGATCGCCATCACAGTGCCGATGTCGACTTCGACGATGGTTCCCTTGAATTGATTTTGAGTTGACAGGCGCAATTGAATGCCTCCGAATCGTCGCTGGCTTCTGACGAGTGTAGGCCTGGTACAGAATTTTTCGGTGACTCCGCCGGCCGCTCTACTAGCAGCACCGTCACGAAGGAGCTCCGATATGGATCGCTTTTATCTATCGAAAATCCCTGTACCTACTCGAAAAATTACCTTGCTGATAGCGCACGAGATTTACCGAGCAACGACGAATTTTGCACTCATCAAGACCCGACTGGTCTATGTTCGGAGTGCATGACCAAGGGTCGGCTTTACGGGATGTCCGTCACGCCGGCCGCGCCGTGGTGACGCTGATAGTGCGTGCCGCACTGACGAATCAACCGATTCTGCTGGCTGAACACGAGGAACTGGTGAGCCATCAGGCGCGACCACGACAACGGGCGTCGCCGGACGCGCTGTAGGCGAGTCGGCCAGCTCTAATCCTCCGGAACCTCACGTTCGATCTCGTCGAGCCAGGCTCGTGCCGACATATCCGACGGTGCACGCCAGTCCCCGCGCGGCGACAGCGCGCCACCATGTGACACCTTGGGCCCGTTGGGCAGTGCTGAGCGTTTGAATTGGCTGAACGAGTAGAAACGCTGCACAAAGACCTGTAGCCAGTGCCGAATCTCCTTGAGCGAGTAGGCCGGTCGCTTGTTCTCCGGGAATCCCGTCGGCCAGTTACCCCGCTCGGAATCGCTCCAGGCGTGCCAAGCCATGAACGCGATTTTCGACGGCCGGAATCCGTAACGCAGGATATGAAACAGCGAGAAGTCTTGCAGGGCAAAGGGCCCGACCTTCGCCTCGCTGCTCTGCAGCTCCTCTTCCGCACCGCTCGGGACGAGTTCGGGGGTGATCTCAGTTTCGAGCACCGATTGCAGCACCTCCCCCACCTCCGCTCCGAACTGGCGGGAGGCGATGACCCAGCGGATCAGATGCTGAATCAGCGTTTTAGGCACGCCGGCATTGACGTTGTAGTGCGACATCTGATCGCCGACACCGTAGGTGGACCAGCCCAACCCGAGCTCGGAGAGATCGCCGGTGCCCAGCACAATGCCGTCGCGCTGGTTGGCCAGCCGGAACAGGTAGTCGGTGCGCAGCCCGGCCTGAACGTTCTCGAACGTGACGTCGTAGACCTTCTCGTCCCGGGAGAACGGATGGCCCATCTGCGTGAGCATCAGCTTCGCGGTTTCGGTGATGTCGATCTCGGCAAAGGTGACACCGAGTGCGCGGCACAGCTCTACCGCATTGCGTTTGGTGTGCTCGCCGGTAGCGAAGCCGGGCAGGGTGAATGCAAGAATGTCGCTGCGCGGGCGGTCTTCTCGGTCCATCGCGCGCGCGGCAACGATCAGCGCATGGGTCGAGTCGAGCCCGCCGGAGACCCCGATAACGACCTTCGGGAAGTCCAACGCGCGCAACCGCTGTTCGAGCCCGGCGACCTGAATGCTGTAGGCCTCGTAGCAGTCCTGCTGCAGCCGGTTCGCATCGGCCGGCACGAAGGGGAAGCGTTCGATCTCACGGCGCAGGCCGATGTCACCGGCCGGCGGGTCCAACCGAAATTCGATGCGCCGGAACGAGTCCGCCGTCCCCTGGTGGTGTCGCCGGTTGTCGTCGAAGGTGCCCACCCGTAGCCGTTCGGAACGAAGCAGCTCGGTGTCGACGTCCGCGACGCTGCGCCGCTCACCTTTGGGGAAGCGTTCGGATTGGGCGAGCAGGACACCGTTCTCCCAGATCATGGTTTGACCGTCCCACGCCAGGTCGGTCGTCGACTCGCCCTCCCCCGCGGCGGCGTACACGTAGGCGGCCAGGCAGCGCAGCGATGCTGAGCGGGCCAGCAGCGACCGGTCGTCGGCGCGGCCGATGGTGATCGGGCTGCCGGACATGTTGGCCAGCACCGTCGCGCCCGCCAGAGCCGCTTGAGCGCTAGGCGGAATCGGCACGAACATGTCCTCGCAGATTTCAACATGCAGGACGAGGCCGGGCAGATCGGACGCGGCGAACAACAGGTCCGCGCCGAACGGGACGTCGATCCCGGCGATCCGGATGGTGCCGCGCTCGTCATCGCCCGCTGCCATCTGACGGCGCTCGTAAAACTCGCGGTAGGTGGGCAGATACGACTTAGGGGCCACGCCGAGCACGACACCGCGGTGAATGATCACAGCGGTGTTGTAGATGCGGTGCCGGTAACGCAGCGGGGCACCGATCACCAGCACGGGCAGCAGATCCGTGGACGCGACAACGATATCGACGACGGCGTCCTCGACAGCGTCCAGCAACACGTCCTGCAGCAGGATGTCCTCGATCGAATAGCCGGACAGCGTCAACTCCGGGAAGACGGCAATTGCGACACCGTCGTCGTGGCACTGCCGGGCAAGCCGCAGCACCGAGGCGGCGTTGGCCGCGGGGTCGCCGATCGCGGCGTGGTGGGTGCACGCGGCGACTCGGGCAAAGCCCTGGCTGTAGCTGTTGTAAAAGTCCATCGCCCTTCCATTGTCGCCCGGCCAGCATCAATAGCCGAGCATTGGGTGTCACCTCCGCCTCGGCGTGACCCTCAACCGGGCCGCGCCGGATCTCTACGACTCAGGACCCAGCGATGTCGCGGAGCAGTACGCAGGCGCGAGCGATTACGTTCTGATCCTCGGGGCAGAGTGCACCGAGTTGGGCGTCCAGCCGCGGAATGCATCCTGACCAGAGCTTTCGGCCGTGCTTAGGTCTGCTTAACCGCCTTCGAAAGGGAAAGACATGACTTCCACCGGCTCCGCCAGATACGACGGGGCCCCTGGGACCTAGTGGTGTCAGCCACTACCGATTACCGCGATTTATCCGCATGTTTGCCATGGCGTTCACCATGCCGTCAGGCCACCGTCGGCGGCGACCGCCGCCCCGGTCACGAAGGATGCTTCGTCCGACGCCAGGAACAGCGCGACACTGGCCATCTCGCTCGGCTTGCCATGCCGCGCCATTGGCGTCAGTTGGAGTGCGGCTGCGGCGGCTTCGGGATGATCCTGGGTGAGCTGTCGTAACAGCGGGGTGTCGATCGAGCCTGGGCACAGCGCGTTGACGCGGATGCCGCTGGCTGCGAGTTCGGCGGCGGCGGCTTTCGTCAGCTGCACGACTCCGCCTTTGGTGGCACAGTACGCGGCGAGCATGGGCATGCCGACAAGTCCGGCAACCGATGCGGTGTTCACGATCGCTCCGCCCCCTCTTTTCTTCATGACGGGGATCACGTGCCGCATCCCGAGGTAGACCCCCTTCAAGTTGACGGCGACCACCCGATCGAAGGCCTTTTCATCGGTGTCCTCAAGCGGGGCGATCGTGCCGTCGATCCCGGCGTTGTTATGGAGGATGTCAACGCCTCCGAACTCGGACACGGCCTTACTCACGAGAGCGGCGACCTGATCGGTCTCAGACACGTCGAGGTTGAACGCAACGGCTCCGTCGCCCAGGTTCTCGGCGAGTTCGGCTTCGGCACCGGTGATGTCGGCGATCACCACGCGCGCACCCTGGGCGTGGAAGAGTTCGGCACAAGCCCGTCCGATACCTGACGCCGCGCCGGTGATGATCGCCACCTTTCCGTCAAGTCGACCTGCCATCAGGATTCTCCGTAGAATTCGTCGAAGTCGTACAGGTCGTAGATGTGCTCCCAGACCTCGATCAGTTGACCGTCCGCCACACGGGCGACCAGGCAAATGTTGGCCTCGAGTTGGGTGCTGAGCCCACTGCGCCGGTGCGAGTAGACGACGACTTCACGGTTGTCACCGGTGAGTACGTCGACGATCTCAAGGCTCAGGTCACTCGCGTGCCCGGCGACCGCGCCGAAAGCACTCAGAACATCGTCACGCCCGTGGTGGCTGCCGGCGGCCGGCTGGCGTCGGCCAGGACTGTGCCACACGATCTCGGGGTGCATAAGCGCGGCGGCGGCGGCAATATCCGCCGCTTGGAACGCCTGCACGACGAGAGCCAATGTGTTGCGCCCCAGGGTAGTTGCCGGTTTTGTGGCTGTCATCGAACCCCGTCTCGGGCGAGGGCCCCTCGTTTCGGGCACGGATTACCTGCTGTGCGCATGTGCAGTCGCCCCGGTGTTCAGCGGTTTGCCGCCGAGGAGGCCTATGACTTCGGAGATTTGGGCGTCCCAGTGGACCGCGTATTCGGGGTCGGCCGAGGCGGCCATGTTGAAGAAGCTGACCTCGTTGATGCCGGCGTCGATCATCTCCTGCACGCGGCCGGCGACGCGCTCGGCGCCGCCCCACACCAATGCGAAGTCGGTCACCTCGTCGGGAATGGCCTGGGTGAGCTCTTCGGCCTTCTCTTTGGTGACGATGTTGACGTTGACATCGCGTGACCAGTTGAAATCGCCCAGCGGGTGTTCATACCCCCACTTGTCCCACGTTTTGCTCGCATCGATACTGGCCGCCGCGATCGCGATCCAGCCCGGGTTGGGGTGCCGCGCCAGCTCCCATGCCTTCTCGTCGTTCTCGGCCAGGACGGTTACGACTTGCGCGTTGAAGCGCAGCGCGTCGGGATCCCGTCCGGCGGCGGAGGCGATGTGCTTGATGTCGTCGATGAGCGCCTTCATCGCCACGTTGTCGTTGCCCGACCCGCCGGGCAGGTACGTCAGCCACCCTTCGCCAACCGCGCCGGCGAGCCGCTTGATGCGGTCGCCCGCTCCCACGAACAGCAGGTCCGGACGACCGGACTCATGCATCGGAATCGGGAACACGGCATCCTTAAGTGGCCAGAACGCAGACTCCCGCGAGATGGGTTCGCCGCGGGACTCCCATAAGGCGATCCACGTGTGCACCGCCTCTTCAAGGCGCGTGAAAGGCTTGCTGCGAACCTCGCCGTAGGGCTCGAACTGCTTGTTCTCACCTGCCCCAATAGCGAAGCTCATCCGGCCCTCCGACATGTGCTGAAGAGTCATCATTTCCTGCGCCATCACTGCCGGGCTGCGGCGCAGCGGATCGATCACCGCCAGCAAAATCTCCATTCGTTCGGAGAGCACCGCGGCGGCCGCGCACATCTCCATCGATCCGAAGAACGTGTCGGAGAAGAAACTCGACGGAGCACCTGGATCGCTAGCTGATACCGGTGCGGTCAGCATCCCGCGCGGATTGGTGGACGTGATCTGGTCGGGATAGTCGATGAAATCCCAGCCCAGCGCTTCGGCGCGGGCGATCGACTCCAAGGACTTGGCGATTGGTGGATACATCGCGCCGATCAAACCGAACTTGACGGGCTTGGACACAAGCAATCTCACTCTCCGTTGAATGCGTTATTGGGAATCTAGCCCAACCTGAATGTCACTGTCAACTTGAAAACAACTTGCTGGTGGCGGAGGATGTCTCTCATGAAAGTCAGCACTTCGAGCAGCTCGCTGGACACCACGAACCGGCGCGAGCGCCGCAGGATGCGAATGCGACACGAACTGGCCCAAGTCGCCGTCGCGCTCTTCACGACGAACGGCTTCGAGGCGACCACAGTCGACAAGATTGCGAACGTCGCTGACTACTCAGAGAGCACCTTCTTCCGGCTCTTCAACCGCAAAGAAGATGTCGTCTTCTATGACCTTCCGGAGCGGATCGAGGCGATGCGGGCCGATTTCGCTTCGCCCAACCACAACTCGGCGTGGACTACGATCCGCGGCGCGTTCCTCAACAACGCCCGCACGTGGGAGACCTCCGACGCCGACTTCGCACTCGCCCGCGTGCGCCTGTTCCACCGAGAGCCGGCACTCATGGCCCGCTACCTCGAGTACTGCCTCGACTGGGAGGACGCCGTCGCCGACATCGTCGCCAAAGAGCGCGGAGCTGTGAGCGACTCAGACCTCACCAGCCGCCTCGTAGCCGGATGCGCGGTCGCCGCCTTCCGCGCGGCGTTCCGCGCCCACCTCGCAGATCCCAGCGTCGGTCTCACACAGCATCTCGAGACGGCATTGGATAAACTCGAGGACGGTCTGCCCGTCTTCAGCTCACTCGCACTTCCTGATGAAGTCGCAACTGGTCATTAGCGCGCTCACCGCTTGATCCTTGGGCACAGGCCGACGGCGTGACCAAGCGCGATACGAAGTCTCATGTCGTGTAGGTGCAGATGTCGAGGAGCCCCACTGTCGTCATCGTTGTCGTCAGACCGCTCGTCAGCTCACCGTGCGGAACAGCTGTATTCGCGTCGCTTCCTCGTTCTGGGCGATCCTGTGCTGCCGGACAACTCACCCTCGCCGACGTCCCGCACTCCATGGCCTGACATGTCATTGGGCGCGCCCGACTCAGCGGCACCTACGAAAACCCCTAGCCGCGCTCCAGGCTGAACGAACTCAGGCTTGATCGCGCTGACTGCGGCAAGATCCGTACCCTCGAATAGGTGACGGCTGGGCGTGCGGAATCTCCGGAGTTGGTAGCTCTGTTGGCCGGGCGCCGCGTCGCGGTGCTGACCGGCGCCGGGATTTCCACCGACTCCGGTATCCCCGACTACCGCGGGCCCGATTCGCCGCCGAGCAATCCGATGACGATTCGCCAGTTCACGTCGGATCCGGTCTTCCGTCAGCGGTACTGGGCGCGCAACCACGTCGGCTGGCGGCACATGGACGAAACCCGGCCCAACGCCGGGCATCGCGCGGTAGCCGCGCTCGAGCACCACGGCGTGGTCAACGGCGTCATCACCCAGAATGTCGACCTGCTACACACCAAGGCCGGCAGCCGCAACGTGATCGACTTGCACGGCACCTACGCGCAGGTGATCTGCCTGAGTTGCGGTGCATCCATGAGCCGCGCGGCGCTGGCTGAGCAACTCGACGCGCTGAACCCGGGTTTCACCGAACGGGTCGAGGCGCTCGGTGGGCTCGCGGTGGCTCCCGACGCCGACGCCGTCATCGCCGACACCGCGTCGTTCCGTTACCTCGACTGCACGTCGTGTGGCGGCATGCTCAAACCCGACATCGTCTATTTCGGTGAGAGCGTCCCTAAAGATGTCGTCCAACAGGCTTTTTCGCTTGTCGAAAACGCCGACGCGCTGTTGGTCGCCGGTTCGTCGTTGACGGTGTTCTCCGGCTACCGGTTCGTACGCCACGCCGCGGCACGGCGCGTCCCGGTCGCCATCGTCAACCGCGGACCAACCCGCGGCGACGAGCTGGCCACCGTCAAGGTGCAGGCCGGCTGCTCGGAGTTGCTGACGCTGTTGGCTGAAGAACTCTCCCCCGCCTCCGTGCGTTAGAAGCTGCAGGGCATGCTGCGGATGCCGTGAATGAAGTTGCCGGGCACATACGCCGGATCGCCTGCCTGGATATCTGGCAGCCGGTGCAGCAACTCATCGAAGATCGCCCGCAGTTGGGCCCTGGCGACGTGCGCGCCCAGACAGAAGTGCACACCGCCACCGCCGAAACCGACATGGGGATTCGGGCTGCGGCTCAGATCGAGGCGCTCGGGATGCTCGAACACATCGGTGTCGAAGTTGCCCGATGAATAGAACATCACCACCTTCTCGCCGGCGCTGATGGCGTGGCCGGCGATCTCGACATCCTTTGCGGCCGTGCGGCGGAAGGTCATCACCGGTGTCGCCCAACGGATGAACTCTTCGATCGCTCCGCCGATGCGATTGTCGAAATCTTCCAGCAGCCAGGCGCGCTGGTCGGGAAAGTCGGTCAGCGCCTTCAATGCGTGGCTGGTCGTCTGGCGGGTGGTGTCGTTGCCGGCCACCGCGAGCAACACGAAGAAAGCGGCGATGTCAGCATCGGCCAACCGGTCACCGTCCACCTCGGCGTTCACCAGGGCGCTGAACAGGTCGTCACCGGGGCTGGCGCGCCGATCCGCGGCGAGCCCGAACGCCACTTGGTGGATGTACATCTGCGATTCGAAGAGCACTTCCAACGGTTGGCGACCATTGAGGTATAGCGGGTCGGCCCACGACACCACGGCATCGGCCGCATGCGCCACCTTGTGACGTTCTTTTTCCGGAATTCCGACCATGTCCGACAACGTGCGAATGGGTAGTTCCTTGGCGCAGTGTTCGACGAAATCGACGCCCCTGCCTGCGGCTTTGAGCTCGTCGACGATGGCCTTCGCGTTCGCCTTGATCGAATTCTCGATCCGCCTGACCTGCCGCGGGGTAAATGCGGCGCTGACGAGCTTGCGCAGGAAGGTGTGCCGGGGCGGATCCATCGCGAGGAAAGACTGCGACGCCTCGAGTAGCTCCTCGGGCACATTCTCGAAAAGGACGCCCTTGCCGGAGAGGAACTTTTCGTTGTCGCGGCTGACCGCGACGATGTCATCGCGGCGGGTGATCGCCCAGTAGCCCGGGTCGTCGGGATCACTCATCAGAGCGTCTTCGACGGGGGGATGCCAGCTCACCGGGCGCTTGGCCCGCAGCTCGGCGAACGAGCGCTCCCGCTCCTGGGCGCTGGTCGACCAGAAGGCCCGCGACGACAGATCGATGGGGTCGTAGGCACGGGGGGTCGCGGTCGTCGTTGTCATGGGCTCCTCCATCGGCTATGACGCCGGTCACAGTTCGGAACAGAGACGACCTTAAATCTAGACATGATGTCTAGTCAAGATGTCATAATATCGACCACCCGCTGACCAGCGGTGGGACAGGAGAAGCCATGCCGTCAGTCACCCGCAAGCCGCAGCCCAAGCGGCAGGAGCGTCGCGAGCAGATCGAGCGCCGGCTGCTTGAGGCCACCGAACGCCTGATGCGGGACGGCGCGAGCTTCACGGAGCTCAGCGTGGACCGACTGTCCACCGAGGCCGAGATGTCGCGCGCCAGCTTCTACATCTACTTCGAGGACAAGGGCGACCTGCTACGGCGGCTGGCAGGCCAGGTGTTCGGGGACCTCGCGGACGGCGCCGAGCGCTGGTGGAGCGTGGCCTGGCGCCACGATCCCGGCGACATCCGCGCCGGCATGGCCGCCATCATCGCCAGCTACCGACGGCATCAACCGGTCCTGGTCGCACTCAACGAGATGGCCGGTTACGACCCGCTGGTGGCCGCGACCTACCGCGAGCTGCTCACCGCAATCTCCGGGCGCCTGACGCAGGTCATCGAGGACGGCCAGGCCGACGGTTCAATCCGCCGCGAGCTGCCCTCGGCCACCACCGCCAGCGCACTGACGTGGATGGTGGAGCGGGCTTGCCAGCAGAACCTTCCGAGCAGGCCGACGTCGTACGATACCGAGCTCGCCACTACTCTAACCGAAATCGTCTGGGGCGCATTGTATCTCGTGCCAATAGCGAAGGGTTAGACGGCGACCAGGTCGTCGGCGTGCACTGCGGGCCGGCGCAGCTCCGCAGGCAGCTCCGAGGTCGACCGGCCCAACATGGCGGCCAGCTCAGCGGCGTCATAGGCGACCACTCCGCGAGCCACCAGGGCCGCATCCGGCCCGGTCAAGTCGACAACGTCACCGCCGTGGAAACGGCCGGACAGCGCGGTGATCCCCGCGGGCAGCAGCGAACGGCGCTGCCCCAGCACCGCACGCACGGCGCCGTCGTCCAGGGTCAGCGAACCGGCGGGTTCCGCGGCGTACCGTACCCAGAACCGACGTGCCGACATCCGGTTGGGCCGCGCCGCGAACACCGTGCCCACCGACGCGTCCGCCAGCGCCGTCGCGGCATTCGCCGCGGCCGCCAACAGCACCGGCACCCCGGCGTCGGCGGCCAACGTTGCCGACGACACCTTGGACGCCATCCCGCCGGTACCCAGGTCGCTGCCCTGGCCCGCGATCACGCCGTCCAGGTCGCCCGGTCCGGACACTTCCGCGATGAAGCGTGCGCCGCCGCCCTTTCGCGGGTCGGCGTCGTACAGCCCGTCGATGTCGCTCAGCAGCACCAACGCGTCGGCGCCGACCAGGTGCGCCACCAACGCCGAGAGCCGGTCGTTGTCGCCGAACCGGATTTCGTTGGTGGCGACCGTGTCGTTCTCGTTCACGATGGCCACCGCATGCAGCGCACGCAGCCGGTCCAGCGTGCGCTGGGCGTTGGTGTGCTGTACCCGCATCGAAATGTCGTGCGCCGTCAGCAACACCTGCCCGACGCTGCGCTGGTAGCGAGCGAATGCGTTGCTCCACGCGTTGACCAGCGCGACCTGCCCGACACTGGCCGCGGCCTGCTTGGTGGCCAGGTCGGTCGGCCGCTTGGACAACCCCAGCGGCTCGATGCCGGCGGCGATCGCACCGGAGGACACGATGACGACGTCGGAGCCCGTTTTCATGCGCGCCTCGATGGCCTCGACAAGCCCGGCCAACCGGCTGGCATCGAACATCCCGGTGGGGGTGGTCAGCGCGGTGGTGCCGACCTTGACCACGACGCTGCGCGCCTCGCGGATGGCCTCACGCGCGGGCGTCATCGCCGCCGCTCTCGTGTTCACGACGTTGCCGTCGCGCGGCTTTGCGTTCGTCGGCGCCGACCCGATCGGTGTTCTCCAGGCGCGGGTCGGTGCCTCGTCTCGTCATCACGGTGTCGACGCCTGACGGTGTCTGGGGCTCCCAATCGAAGGTGACCTCGCCGATGGTGACCGCGCAACCGGGCCGTGCGCCCAGCCGCACTAGTTCGTCCTCGACGCCCAGACGGGCCAGCCGGTCACCGAGATACCCGACGGCTTCGTCGTTGTCGAAGGCGGTCTGGGCGATCCAGCGTTCCGGGCGCCTGCCGCGGACCACGAACCCACCCTGCCCGTCGGACTGCACGGTGAAGCCGGAGTCGTCGACGGGAACCGGGCGGATCACCGGCCGCCGCGGCACCAGCACCGGCTGTGCGGCGTGATATTCCGAGACAATGTCGGCGAGGCCGAATATCAACGGCTGCAAGCCTTCTCGGGCAACTGCTGACACCATGTACACCGGCCATCCGCGCTGTGCGATCTCGTCGCGGACGAACTCGGCCAGCTCCCGGGCATCGGGCACGTCGATCTTGTTGAGCACCACCGCCCGCGGCCGCTCGACAAGGTCGACCAGGGCGGAATCTCCTTGCAGCGTCGGCGTATAGGCGGCCAACTCGGCTTCCAGCGCGTCGATGTCGGAGATCGGGTCGCGGCCAGGCTCGGCGGTGGCGCAGTCCACGACGTGGACCAGCACGGCGCACCGCTCGATATGGCGCAGGAAGTCTAGGCCCAGCCCGCGGCCCTGCGACGCACCCGGGATCAGGCCCGGCACGTCAGCGACGGTGAACGTCCGCTCGCCCGCCGATACCACCCCGAGGTTGGGGGTCAGCGTGGTGAACGGGTAGTCGGCGATCTTCGGCTTGGCCGCCGAGATCGTGGACACCAGCGAGGATTTGCCGGCTGACGGGAATCCGATCAAGCCGACGTCGGCGACGGTTTTGAGTTCCAGCGTGAGGTCGCGGGCTTCGCCCTGCTCGCCGAGCAGAGCGAACCCGGGCGCTTTGCGGGCCCGCGACGCCAGCGCGGCATTGCCCAGTCCGCCGCGCCCCCCGGCCGCGGCCTCGAACCGGGTGCCCGCACCGACCAGGTCGGCGAGCATCCGCCCGTCTTCGTCGAGCACGACAGTGCCGTCGGGGACCTTGATCTCCAGATCGGAGCCCGCGGCGCCGGCGCGGTGGCCGCCCATTCCCTGCTTGCCTGACGCGGCGACGACATGCGGTCGGAAGTGGAAGTCGAGCAGGGTGTGTACCTGCGGGTCGACGACCAGCACAATGCTGCCGCCGCGGCCGCCGTTACCGCCGTCGGGGCCGCCGAGCGGCTTGAACTTCTCGCGATGGACCGAGGCGCATCCATTACCGCCGGAGCCTGCCCGCGCGTGGATGACGACGCGATCGACAAACCGAGGCATCGGGATCTCTCTTGACTAGTCGAGCGTGAAGCTACCGGCGCTTCACGCCCGCGACGCTCAGTCGGCCGTGAGCGCGGCCGTATCGATGTTGACCGTCTTGCGTCCGCGCTTGACGCCGAACTCGACGGCCCCGGCCACCTTGGCGAACAACGTGTCATCGCCGCCGCGGCCGACGTTGACTCCGGGGTGGAAGTGCGTACCGCGCTGGCGGACCAAGATCTCGCCGGCCTTGACGATCTGGCCGCCGAACCGCTTGACGCCCAGACGTTGAGCGTTTGAATCGCGCCCGTTGCGTGAGCTGGAAGCGCCCTTCTTGTGTGCCATCTGTGGTCCTCGTTCAGTAGTTTCTGTTCTTCGCCTGACGGCTCATCACTTGATGCCGGTGACCTTGAGAACCGTCAGCTGTTGACGGTGGCCCTGGCGCTTGTGGTAACCGGTTTTGTTCTTGAACTTGTGGATACGAATCTTGGGACCCTTGGTGTGCTCGAGCACTTCACCGGTCACCGCGACCTTGGCCAGCGCGGCGGCGTCGGAGGTGACGGTGGCGCCATCGACGACCAGCGCGACCGGCAGCGACACCGCGGCGCCGGGCTCGGAGTCGAGCTTCTCGACCTTGACGACGTCGCCGACGGCAACTTTGTACTGCTTGCCGCCGGTTTTGACGATTGCGTAGGTCGCCATGGTTACGTCTACCTTCTCTTCTGGTCTATCTGGTTCTCTCAGGTCCCGGCGGGCGCCGCGCAACCAAAGATGCGCGGGCTGGTCTGGGAGTGTCGGCCAGCTGCTTGTCCTACTTGGCAGGCCAGCGGGCCTGGCGACAACTGCTCCAGGGTACGTGACCAGCGGCTAAGGGGTCAAACCGGCCACTCAATCCTCATGGATCGGCGGCCCGGCCGGCCGGCCGGCGGCCCGGCGTCGACGGGGTGGGCCGGCGGATGCGCTGACCACGGCGACATGGGACACCTGCGCCGTCTGCGCGGGCGAATCGTCGTCTGGGTCCTCGTCCTCAGAGTCGTCGCCGTTCAGGTCGACGTCTTCATCGTCGGCATCGTCATCGTCATCGTCATCGTCGTCATCGTCGTCATCGTCTTCGTCTTCGTCGAGGTCGACCTCATCGGCGTCGTCGTCATCGTCGTCTTCGTCGTCGAGGTCCTCGTCGTCGAGATCGACCTCGTCGGTGTCATCGTCCTCGGTGTCGTCGTCATCCTCGGTGTCGTCGTCGTCGGCGTCCTCGAAGTCGGTGTCCTCGAGGTCTTCGTCCGCCACCTCACCCGCGACCTGCTGGTGGATCTGGCGCTCGGTCTCGGCGTCGTCGCCGTCCCGGCCGCCGACGCCGTCGTCGATGATCGCGGACTCGTCGAAGTCACCGTCCTCGTCGTCATGGCGACCATTGGCCGCGGCCATTGCCTTGAACATCGGATGCTCGCCGGGCGCATGGGCGGGCACCGAGGCGACCGCCGGTTCTTCGGGCTTGCCCTTCTTGGAACGCCGGCCGCGCCTGCCGCCGGACTCCGATTTACGACCGGCCGCCGGAGCGGAGTCGACAGGATCGGCATGCAGCATGATTCCGCGGCCGCTGCAGTGCGGACACGTCGTGGAGAACGCCTCGATCAGCCCGGTTCCCAGCCGCTTGCGAGTCAGCTGTACCAACCCCAGCGAGGTCACTTCGGACACCTGGTGGCGGGTGCGGTCGCGCCCCAGTGCCTCGGTCAGCCGGCGCAACACCAGGTCACGGTTGGACTCGAGCACCATGTCGATGAAGTCGATGACGACCATCCCGCCGATGTCGCGCAGCCGCAGCTGGCGCACGATTTCCTCGGCCGCTTCGAGGTTGTTCTTGGTGACGGTCTGCTCGAGGTTGCCGCCTGACCCGGTGAACTTGCCGGTGTTGACGTCGACGACCGTCATCGCCTCGGTTCGATCGATCACCAACGTGCCGCCAGAGGGCAGCCAGACCTTGCGGTCCAACGCCTTGGCCAGTTGCTCGTCGATGCGGTGCACCGCGAAGACGTCGGGGCCCGCCACTCCCCCAGAGGACTCAGCGACCTCATACTTGTTCAGCTTCGAAACAAGCTCGGGCGCAACTGAATTCACGTATTCGTTGATAGTGGTCCAGGCGTCCTCACCGGAGACGATCAGCTGACGGAAGTCCTCGTTGAACAGGTCGCGGATAACCTTGACCAGGACGTCGGGCTCTTCGTAGAGCGCCACCGCGGCGCCGGCCGCCTTTTCCTTGGTCTCCTGCGCACGCTCGGCGATCTCGGTCCACCGTTCCTGCAACCGGTTGACGTCGGTGCGAATGTCGTCTTCTTTGACCCCTTCGGAGGCGGTCCGGATGATCACCCCCGCATCCGACGGCACGACTTCGCGCAGAATTTCCTTGAGTCGTTGGCGTTCGGTATCGGGCAGCTTGCGGCTGATGCCGGTCGACGACGCGCCCGGCACGTACACCAGATAGCGACCGGCTAACGACACCTGGGTGGTCAGCCGGGCGCCCTTGTGTCCGACCGGGTCCTTGCTGACCTGGACGACGACATAGTCGCCGGGCTTGAGAGCCTGCTCGATCTTGCGACTGGCCCCGCCCAGGCCGGCGGCCTCCCAATTCACCTCGCCCGCGTACAACACGCCGTTGCGGCCGCGGCCGATGTCGACGAAAGCCGCCTCCATCGACGGCAAGACGTTCTGCACGATGCCCAGATAGATATTGCCCACCAGGGAAGCGGAACCGGCCGACGTGACGAAGTGCTCCACGACGATGCCGTCCTCGAGCACGGCGATCTGGGTGTACCGGCTGCCCGGATGCGGCGGTTCGGTGCGGACCCTGTCTCGCACCACCATCACCCGCTCGACCGCTTCCCGTCGGGCCAGGAACTCGGCTTCGGTCAGGACCGGCGGTCGGCGCCGGCCGGCGTCGCGCCCGTCGCGGCGGCGTTGCCGTTTGGCCTCCAGCCTGGTGGAGCCGTCGATGCCCTGGATCTCGGAGTTACCGGATCCCCTGCCGGAGTCCGACTTGTCCTTGGCTCGGGGCGCCCGCTCGTGGACGACGGTGTTGGGCGGGTCGTCCGGTGACGGGCTGTCGTCGTTGTCATCGCTGGAACCGGACTTGCGGCGACGGCGACGGCGACGGCGCTTGCTGGCGCCCTCGCCGGAATCGTTGTCGTCCTCGGAGGTATCGGAGTCGTCGGCGTCGTCATCGGAGTCGGCGTCGTTGTCGGCGTCGGCCGACGCAGCATCCGGCTTGTCCGATGTGGCGCCGTCCCCGGCGTCCTCGCCGCCCTTGTCCGATCCGTTCTGCTCGCCGCGGCCGCGGCCTCGTCCGCGACGCCCGCGCCGACGCCGGCGGTTGGCCGGGCGCTCACCCTGCTCGTCGTCGGCATCGAAGTCATCGTCGTCGTCAGATTCCGCGGAGTCATCGGAGTCATCGGAGTCGTCACTGTCAGCCGTTTTTTCGGGTATCTGGACCGGCTGGGGCGCGACGAAAAGCGGCATGTACTCGGGGCGGTCGGCAGCGGTATCGGGAGCCGCCAACATCAGCCGCGACTCGGGTTCGTCCGCCTCAGCAGCGGCGCCCGGCGGGGGCGCCTCGGCGGGCGCGGCCACCGTCGTCGGCGCGCCGGCCAGCAGCTCGCGGACGCGAACCGCGTCGACGCGTTCCACGGTGGAGTGAGCACTGCGGATCCGGCCGTCGAGCTCGGTCAGCGCGTCGAGCACCTGTCTGCTCGTCGTCCCCAGCGCCCGCGCCAGGGAATGTACCCTTAACCGATCCGGTAGATCCTCGTGCTGCGCCGAGTCTGCTGGAACCTCTGAGGATGGGCCACCGTCTATCACGTATTCTCCTCTAGCCCCCGGGCGCGTCCTTTCGACGCGGCCACGCGAGGGCTTCGCTATGAGTACGGGTCACTTTCTCCCGGACTTGTGATGGTCTTGCTCCGAGCGGTTCGAGTCGAACGCACTCGGTGCCGGTCTGAATGATGGCTGGACGGTCGGCGCCGCATCGCGGGTAGCGGTGGTCGCCCTTGTCGAAGTCTTCATTCGGGCGTCGGACGCCGGTCCGGCGACGTTCACCCGTCAATCAGTATCCCATATCGTCGTGCCGACTTGGACCACGTACGCCGGACCGCTCTCTGGCAACGTTCCGGGCAGGCTAGGCCTGGGGGAACCAAAGCGCGATCTCACGCGCGGCCGATTCCAGCGAATCGGAGCCGTGCACAAGGTTGAACTGCGTTTCGAGACCGAAATCGCCGCGGATGGTGCCGGGCGTGGCCTTCTCGACCGGGTCCGTCCCGCCCGCCAGTTGCCGCACCGCCGCAACCGCGCGCGGGCCCTCTACGATCGCCGCCACCAGCGGCCCCGACGTGATGAACTCCAGCAACGAGCCGAAAAACGGCTTACCGTCATGCTCGGCATAGTGCTGGCTGGCCAACTCGTTGCTGACGACCCGCAATTCCAGCGCCGCGAGGGTCAGGCCTTTGCGTTCGATGCGGCTGACGATCTCGCCCACCAGGCGTCGCTCGACCCCGTCGGGCTTGACCAACAGCAGGGTCCGCTCAGGCATTGGCGCCGCTCCTCCTCATCGCTTCGCTCTGCATCGTCGACGGCTCAGGCATTGGCGCCGCTCCTCCTCATCGCTTCGCTCTGCATCGTCGACGGCTCAGGCATTGGCGCCGCTCCTCCTCATCGCTTCGCTCTGCATCGTCGACGGCTCAGGCATTGGCGCCGCTCCTCCTCATCGCTTCGTCACGGCGGACAGCGTACCGAACCGATATGGCACGCCGGCGACAGCGGATCAGTCCCCCGACCGGTCCTGGCCGGGCAACAGCCCGTGCCGTTCCCGCCGGAGAACTTCAGACCGAACGTAGGCGATCAGCGCCCAGACCGCGCCGAACAGCAAGCCGATGAAACCCAGCCCCGGGTAGATCACAAAGCCCGCGACGAGGATCAACTGTACGGCCACGTCGGCCCAGATGGCCCATGACCGGCCCTGCAGCCCGGCGAGCACGATCAGGACCGCCGCCAATCCCAGCAGATATCCCAAAGCTACCGGGGTCAGCCCGCCGCCGACGGCGCCGACCACCGGCAACGCCAGCAACACCACGATCGCCTCCAGGATCAGCGTGCCGGCCGTGACACCGCGGAAGCTTTTCCACGGATCGGACTTCGGCAATTCGGGTGGCGGTTCGTGAGACGTCACGCGGGATCACGACCGAACAAGGTGCGCGCGGCGCCGGCGGTGACCACCGAACCGGTGATGACGATCCCTGTTCCGGCGAACGCCTCCTCTTCGGCACCGGCGTCGTCGACCAGCGCGGTGGCGGTATCGATGGCGTCGCGCATGTTCTCGGCGGCGATTACCCGGTCGGGTCCGAACAATTGCTGGGCGGCCAATTCCAGCGATTCGACGTCCAGCGCTCGCGGTGATCCGTTGTGGGTCACCACGATCTGGTCAAACACCGGTTCGAGCGCAGCAAGGATGCCGCCGACGTCCTTATCGCCCATCACGCTGACCACCCCAACCAGGAACCGGAAATCAAACTCCTGCGCCAGCGTCTGGGCCAGCGCCGCCGCGCCCGCCGGGTTGTGCGCGGCATCGACGAATACCGTTGGGGCACTTCGTATCCGCTCCAACCGGCCCGGGCTGGTCGCGGCGGCGAAACCGGCCCGAACGGCATCGATATCCAGTTGGCGCTGCGCGCCGGCCCCGAAAAACGCCTCGACCGCGGCCAGCGCGATCGCGGCATTGTGGGCTTGGTGTTCGCCGTGCAGCGGGAGGAACACGTCGGAGTACACCCCGCCGAGGCCTTGCAGTTGCAGCAACTGGCCGCCGATGGCGACCTGACGGCCCAGCACCGCGAACTCGGAATCCTCGCGCGCGACTGCGGCGTCCGCGCGCACGGTCTGCGCCAGCACGACCTCCATCGCCTCAGGTACCTGGCGGCCGATGACCGCCACCGTGTCAGGAGCCCCCTCGTCAGTTCCGGGGGCCTTCCGGATGATGCCCGCCTTCTCACCGGCGATACCGGCGATGTCCGCACCGAGGTATTCGACATGGTCGACGCTGATCGGGGTGATCACCGCGACCGGCGCGTTGACCACATTGGTGGCGTCCCAACGTCCGCCCAGACCCACTTCGATAACCCCCACCTCGACCGGCGCGTCGGCGAACGCCGCGAACGCCATTGCGGTGAGAACCTCGAACTTGCTCATCGGCGGCCCAGCCTCCCCGAAAACACCGTCTTTCGACTGCTGGTCGATGAGCTGCACGAACGGCTCGAGTTCGGCGTAGGTCGCCACATATTTCGCGGGGCTGATCGGCTTTCCGTCGATCGCGATGCGCTCGACTGCCGACTGCAGATGCGGGCTGATGGTGCGGCCGGTGCGCCGTTGCAGAGCGGTCAGCAGCGCATCGACCATCCGAGCCACCGTGGTTTTGCCGTTCGTGCCGGCGATATGGATCGACGGATAGCTGCGTTGCGGCGAGCCGAGCAGGTCCATCAGCGCCGAGATGCGATCCAGGCTGGGTTCGATCTTGGTTTCCGGCCACCGCTGGTCGAGCAAATGCTCGACTTGTAAGAGGGCGGCGATCTCATCCGGGGTGGGAACCTCGTCGGTGAATTCCGCGTCTTCCGGTCGCAGGGTCACTGGAGCCCGGCCAACCTGGCCGTGATCCGGTCAGCTTCCTCGCGCGCGACTCGCTGACGCTCCTGTTGCTTTTTGACGACGGCCGCAGGCGCCTTGGCCATGAAGTCCGCGTTACCCAATTTTGCTGTGGTAGAGGCCAATTCTTTTTGGGCAGCGGCCAGATCCTTCTCCAGGCGGCGACGCTCGGCGGCCACGTCGATGGTGCTCGAGGTATCCAGTTCGACGACCACGATGCCGCCCTTGAGCCCGACCTCCACCGATGCCGAAGGGTTGAACTCCGGACCCGGTTCGGTCAACCACGCCAGCGAGCTGACGGCACCGACCTGGCCGCTCAGGTCGGCGGTGTCGATACCCGACAGCCGCGCCGGCACTTTCTGCCGATCGGCCAGACCCTGATCGCTACGGAACCGGCGGATTTCGGTCACCAGCTTCTGCATGTCGGTGATCCGCTGCTCAGCAACAGGATTGATGTCGATTCCGGAGCGCTGCGGCCAATCGGCCACGACCAGCGACTCCTGAGAGGTCAATGCCTGCCAAAGCGCCTCGCTGACAAAGGGAATCACCGGGTGCAGCAACCGCAGCAGGGTGTCCAGCGCGGCGGCCAGCACGGCAGTAGTGTGCGAGAGACCGTCGGCGACCTGCGTCTTGGCCAATTCGACGTACCAGTCGCAGAATTCGTCCCAGGTAAAGTGGTAGAGGGCTTCGCATGCCCGGCTGAACTCGTAGCAGTCGAAAGCTGAATCCACTTCCGCGCGAACTTCTTCCAACCGACCCAGTATCCAGCGATCGGCATCGGTCAGTTCGCCGTACTCCGGCAACGGTCCCAACGCTGCGCCGTTGAGCAGTGCGAATCTGGTGGCGTTGAACAGT
>CAWIAC010000042.1:0-19682 GCA_963833935.1 uncultured Actinomycetota bacterium
CGCTGCTCAGGCGCTCTTGTCGCGGCGCTCGGTGCGCGCCGGCTTGCGCGGCACGATCGTCGGCAGCACGTTGTCCTCGACGGTCTCCTTGGTCACCACGACCTTGGCGACGTCGTCGCGGCTGGGGATGTCGTACATCACCGGCAGCAGGACTTCTTCCATGATCGCGCGCAGGCCACGGGCCCCGGTGCCGCGGTGAATCGCTTGCTCGGCAATCGCCTCCAAGGCGTCCTGGGAGAACTCGAGCTCGACGTTGTCCATCTCGAACAGCCGGGAGTACTGCTTGACCAAGGCGTTCTTGGGCTCGGACAGGATGGTGACCAGCGACTCCTTGTCCAGGTTCGTCACCGAAGCGACGACCGGCAGCCGACCGATGAACTCGGGGATCAGCCCGTACTTGATCAGGTCTTCGGGCATGACCTCGGCGAAGTGGTCGGTGGTGTCGATCTCGGCCTTGGATCGCACCTCGGCCCCGAAACCCAAACCACGTTTGCCGACGCGATCGGAGACGATCTTCTCCAGACCGGCGAACGCACCCGCCACGATGAACAACACGTTGGTGGTGTCGATCTGGATGAATTCCTGGTGTGGGTGCTTGCGCCCGCCCTGCGGCGGCACGGACGCCTGGGTGCCTTCCAGAATCTTGAGCAGCGCCTGCTGAACGCCTTCGCCGGAGACATCGCGGGTGATCGACGGGTTCTCGCTCTTGCGGGCGATCTTGTCGACCTCGTCGATGTAGATGATGCCCGTCTCGGCGCGCTTCACGTCGTAGTCGGCGGCCTGGATCAGCTTGAGCAGGATGTTTTCCACGTCCTCACCGACGTAGCCGGCTTCGGTCAGGGCCGTGGCGTCGGCGATCGCGAACGGGACATTGAGCATCTTGGCCAGAGTCTGGGCCAGATAGGTTTTTCCGCAGCCGGTCGGTCCCAGCATCAAGATGTTGGACTTGGTCAGCTCGACGGGTTCGCTTGACCGGGATTCGCGGCCCTTCTCACCGGCCTGGATACGCTTGTAGTGGTTGTAGACAGCCACGGCGAGTGTCCGCTTGGCGGTGTCCTGGCCGATGACGTAGCCCTCCAGGAAATCCCGGATCTCGGCGGGCTTGGGCAATTCGTCGAGTTTTACGTCGTCGGCGTCGGCGAGTTCCTCTTCGATGATCTCGTTGCACAGATCAATGCACTCATCGCAGATGTACACGCCTGGCCCCGCAATGAGCTTCTTAACCTGCTTCTGACTCTTTCCGCAGAACGAGCATTTCAGCAGGTCGCCGCCGTCTCCGATGCGCGCCATGGTGCTGGGGGCCTACTTCCTGTTCACCGTTCGGGTCGTGCTATGCCGCGTGTCATTCCGACGCTACCCGCTTGCTCCACGGCCATGCGACCGTTAGAGGCGAATAGCGTCGGTGATATTCGTGTTGTGCGCCTGAACATATCGCTTGGGGCGGCCCGGCGCTTGCCTGTACACGCCACTGTGTCTCTGGCGTGTCGCGCCCGTTATACGACTGAGCGGCAGACATCCCCGGCAGCCCTACATTGGGCCTGTGGAGTTCGCTGTGCCTGAGGATACCGTGTTGATCGCCGACGGCGGCCTGGCGACCGAACTCGAGGCGCGCGGCCATGATCTCTCCGACCCGTTGTGGTCGGCGCGACTGCTGGTCGATGCTCCGCAGGAGATCACCGCGGTGCACGCATCTTTCTTTCGCGCCGGCGCGCAGATCGCGACCACGGCCGGCTATCAGGCGTCCCGCGACACCTTCGCCGCGCGCGGGATCGGCGCCGACGAGACGATCCGGTTGCTCAGGCGCAGCGTCGCCCTCGCCTGCGACGCACGCGCCGAAGTGGGGTGCAGCGGGTCGTCCACCAAACAGCGTTGGGTCGCGGCGTCGGTCGGCCCGTACGGCGCCGCCCTCGCCGACGGCTCGGAATACCGGGGGCGCTACGGACTGCGGGTTGGGCAGCTGGAAGATTGGCACCGACCTCGGCTGGAGGTGCTGGCCGATGCCGGCGCCGACGTGCTGGCGCTGGAGACCATCCCTGATGCCGACGAGGCCGAGGCGCTGGTCAACGTCGTTCGCTCGTTGGGCGTGCCGGCATGGCTCAGCTACACCATCGACGGCCGGCACACCCGGGCCGGGCAGCCGCTGGCCGACGCGTTCGCCGTGGCGGCCGGGGTGCCGGAAATCGTTGCGGTGGGGGTCAATTGCTGCGCACCTGCCGACGTGCTGGCGGCTATAAGGCCGGCCGCCGACACCGGTAAACCGGTGATCGTGTATCCCAACAGCGGCGAACGCTGGGACGCCGCCAGTCGGGCGTGGGTCGGAGCATCGCGGTTCTCGCCGCGGCTGGCCGCGCAGTGGGTTTCCGCAGGCGCGCGGGTCGTCGGCGGCTGCTGTCGGGTGAGACCGACCGACATCGCCGATCTGTCCGCCGCCCTGGCCTAGCCGGCGCAGAGCAGCCGTCCGATCAGGAGGTTGCCGCCGAGAGCTTGCGGTACTCCAGCACGGTGTCGATGATCCCGTAGTCCTTGGCCTCGTGGGCGGTCAGGATCTTGTCCCGGTCGGTGTCTTTGCGGATCACCGCGGCGTCCTTGTTCGTGTGATGACCCAGCGTGGTCTCCATCAGCGTGCGCATCCGCTCGATCTCGGCGGCCTGGATCTCCAGGTCGGAGAACTGGCCCTGGATCACGCCGGACAGCGACGGTTGGTGGATCAAAATCCGCGCGTTGGGCAGCGCCATCCGCTTGCCTGGTGTGCCGGCGGCCAGCAGCACCGCCGCGGCCGAGGCAGCCTGACCCAGGCATACCGTCTGGATGTCGGCGCGCACGTACTGCATGGTGTCGTAGATCGCCATCAGCGAGGTGAATCCACCGCCGGGTGAGTTGATGTACATGGTGATGTCGCGGTCGGGATCCAACGACTCCAGTACCAACAGCTGGGCCATGATGTCGTTGGCCGACGCGTCATCGACCTGCACGCCGAGGAAGATGATGCGTTCCTCGAACAGCTTGTTGTAAGGGTTCGACTCCTTGACGCCCCAGCTGGAGTGCTCGACGAACGACGGCAGGATGTAACGCGCCTGCGGCTGGATGTCGCGGTTCATGACGGTGTGACTCCATTGGTCTCGGCACGGGTGATGATGTGGTCGACGAACCCGTATTCCAGGGCTTCGGGGGCGGTGAACCAGCGGTCACGGTCCGAGTCCGCCACGATCTTCTCGATCGGCTGGCCGGTGAACTCGGCGTTGAGCCGGAACATCTCCTGCTTGATGACGGCGAACTGTTCGGCCTGGATGGCGATATCGGCGGCGCTACCGGTCACCCCGCCCAGCGGCTGGTGCATCAGGACGCGGCAATGCGGCAACGCGTAACGCTTACCTCGTGTGCCGGCAGCCAGCAGGAACTGGCCCATCGACGCGGCCATCCCCATCCCGTAGGTGGCGATATCGCACGGCGCCAACACCATCGTGTCGTAGATCGCCATGCCAGCGCTGATCGATCCGCCAGGCGAGTTGATGTACAGCGCGATGTCTTTGGTGGAGTCTTCGGCGGCCAGCAGCAAGATCTGCGCGCAGAGCCGGTTGGCGATGTCGTCGTCCACCTGCGACCCGAGGAAGATGATGCGCTCGGAGAGCAACCGCTCATAGACCGAGTCGACGAGGTTCAGACCCTGCGCGCTTGCGCGCATTTCAGTCCCACGGCTCACGGTGGGGTACCTGCTTTCTCCAGTTCGTATTCACCGACACTAACCAACCGGGGCCGTCACGCACTCCCCGAAGTCCCCGCGTTCGCTCACAGCGTCACTTCGAGTCGCCTGCTGACTCCTCGGATGGGGCCGTGGCTTCGACTGCCGCGGCGTCTTCATCGTCACCGTCGGCCTCGTCCTCGGCGGCCTCGAGCTGGCCGCGTTTGCCGAAGAACTCGGTGGTGTCGACGACGTTTCCATCGGTGTCGGTGACGGTGGCCGCATCGACCGCCGCGGCGATGGTCAGCCCACGGCGCACGTCAGCGAACATTGCCGGCAGTTGGTTGTTCTGCTGCAGGTAGCCGAGCAACTGCTGCGGTTCGATGCCGTACTGGCGCGATGTCACCACCAGCCGTTCGGTTAGGTCTTCCTGACTCACCTGGATGTCGAGGTCGTCGCCCAGCGCGTCCAGCAGCAGCTGCGTCTTGATGGCCCTCTCGGCCTCCGAGCGGGTGTCGGCGTCGAATTGTTCGCGCGACGTGCCCTGCTTTGCCAGCGCTTCGGCGAGCTTGGCATCGTCGTGGTCGAGGCCATGCAGCGCGTTGTGCACGGTGCTGTCCACCTGTGCCTGCACGATCGCTTCCGGCAGCGGCATGTCGACCTGCTCGAGTAACGCCTCCAGTGCGGCGGCGCGGATCTCCTCGGCCTGCTGCACGCGCTTGACCCGGCCGACCTGCTCGGCCAGGCTGGCACGCAACTCGTCGATCGTGTCGAATTCGCTTGCCAGCTGGGCGAAGTCGTCATCGGGTTCGGGCAGTTCACGTTCTTTGACCGAAAGGACGGTGACGGTGACCTCGGCCTGCTTGCCGGCGTGCGGACCGGCGGCCATCTCGGTGGTGAAGGGCTTGGACTCTCCGGCCGACAGGCCCACGATCGCATCATCGAGACCGTCGACAAGCTGACCGGAGCCGACCTCGTGCGACAGGCCCTTCGTCGACGCCTCTGGCACGTCCTCGCCGTCGATCTTGGCCGCCAGGTCGATCGAGACGAAGTCACCGGTCGCGGCGGGCCGATCGACTCCGGCCAGGGTGCCGAACCGCGCGCGCAACGACTGCAGTTCGCCATCGACGTCCTCGTCGCTGACCTGAATCGGGTCAACTGTGATCTTCAGCGCACTGAGGTCGGGAAGGGCGATGTCGGGTCGTACGTCGACCTCGGCGGTGAAGACCAGTTCCTGGCCGTACTCCTTTTTGGTGACCTCAATGTCGGGCTGGCCAAGTGGCCGCACGTCCGAATCGGTCACCGCTTGCCCGTAGCGGCTGGGCAGCGCCTCGTTGACAACCTGGTCAAGGATCGCCTCGCGGCCGACCCGCGCCTCCAGCAGCTTCGCCGGCGCCTTGCCCGGACGGAAACCCGGCAGCCGCACCTGCTTGGCGAGCTCCTTGTAGGCCTTGTCGAAGTCGGGCTGCAATTCCTTGAAAGGCACCTCTACGTTGATGCGAACCCGGGTAGGGCTCAGCTGCTCGACGGTGCTCTTCACGGGTGTGCTCCTCGTTGTGCGGGGGTCTTGTTGTGCTTCAAGCCCGTTGGGTGTGGCATGCCAGTCGGGGTGACAGGATTTGAACCTGCGGCCTTCCGCTCCCAAAGCGGATGCGCTACCAAGCTGCGCTACACCCCGCGGTGACCCCGCGATCCTACGGCCAAGCCGCGCCGACCCAGTAATGGCCTCACGACCAGTTCACAGGACGGCATCATTTGGATTTGATGTCTGCCGAGACGTAAAGTCGCGCTCGACTAATACACGCGGGCGTAGCTCAATGGTAGAGCCCTAGTCTTCCAAACTAGCTACGCGGGTTCGATTCCCGTCGCCCGCTCTGCAGGCCAGAGGGTGTTTTTCTCCCGAAGGCCATCTCCCGCCAGACACGCTGTGACCTCAGCGTGACTCTCAGATCGGGGTCTGACCAGCGCTTCTCGTTCGCCGTGGGCGAACAAAGAAATTCGATCTAGCTCCGGGAAGAACGCGCAGGTTGGGCCAAATGGCCATGCGACATTGCTGCACATGAACGCAAACAAGTTGCCGGAACTACCGGCCCATCTATCCATCCATCAGGTGGCTGCCCATTACGGCGTGAACGAGCGCACGGTGCGGCGCTGGCTCGCTGAGGGTACGTCGGACACCGCGAGCGAGATTTACACCGGTCAATGGAACAATTTGGCGATCGGTCTGCGCACATCCTTCGAGCTCAATATTTCTGCGCGAGCGCTACGCCGACTACGGCCAGTACGGATTTATCGCGCATATGCGGGCTGACGTGTAGGTATTGCACCCGGCAGCCTTCACCGTCGATTTGGGCATCCTCTGATGCCCGGGCGGTTTCGAAGTGCTATCTGAGGTCGGGCGGTACAACGCGCGCGCTCTTGCATGCGGCGGCGGCGAGGATTACATCCAGCAGAACTGGACCCCGCGCTGGCTCTGGAACGTACTACCCCCGGCGGAAAACGCCGAATAAACGTGGCCGGCGGTCGGTCCAAACTCCCAGCCGCGCACCGACCGCCGGCCACCCAAGCTGCCGCCGCGTTATGGGCCTCTTTTTTTGTCACCTCCTTTCACGGCCCAAGGGGTCGCCGGTGCCACGGCGACCCCGCGCGGCGCGCCCCCATGCCGTCTTCGCCCAAACTCGCTACTTGATGGGTCACACGACTTACCGTTGAGCAAAGAATGGAGGCCGGCCGCGATGAAGCCCAACCGAGCACGCCTATGCATGGTCGGTCGATAACGGGGCAGACAACACAGTGCCCTATCTGGATATGCGGCAACGAACAACGCTGTGGCTGCGGGTGTGTGCGGCGTTGACCGCGGCATCGGTCGCAGTGTTAATCGGGGTGCTGCTGTTCGTAATCCACAGTCGCAGCGCAACAACAGCATCGGCGCCAGAAGCGAGAACCTCGACCCCGGCTGTCGCGGCTACGGTCGCGCAGACGGCGACGATGCCTGCAGCGGCTCCCACGGTGACTCAGACCAAGACGGTTGCTGCCGCGCCGGCCCCGGCGCCAGCTCAAGGTTCGTCGCAGACGTTCGAGATATGTGTTGACGGTCGCGACGGCGTTGTTGGCGGCCATACCAGCTGCCTGTTCGCCGAGAACGTGCGACGTGCGTTCTATGCAGCCAATGACGGAGCCGACGTCATCGCCTTCTCACCGGTGACAGGTGAGCGCTACGAGATGGTGTGCTCTGGCGGATACCGTGCGAACTTCGTTGACGGTTCTCAACGGGTCGCGACGCGATGTGTTGGCGGCGACAACGACAGTGCCGAGGTAGTCATCTGGTGATGATGCCCATGGGCACCGCTTGGCCGGCGCGCCAAGTATGTGCCCACTTAGTCTAGCCGCCACCACCACCGGCGCCGCCGATGGCGCCGGGGTTGTACCCATGGTCGGGGCAATAGGTCGCACGCGCGATATTGACCATGGCTCCGACATCGTTCACATGGATGTTGTCCGGGTCCAGGTTGGCGTGGATGCTGCTGGCAATATGTTGTGGCGTCCAATTCCATTCGAGATCGTTGCAGATGAGGTACGCCATCCCGATGAGCGCCTCCTCGTCGCCGTCCGGCCACGTAAGGCCGGCGCCCCGCAGTTGATTGAGGTATGCGTCATCAGTCGGATTGGCACTTGCAACCGCCGCACTGGCAACTAGGGCAGCGCCAGCGATTATCGGGATGGTGAGTGCGGCCAGCCAGCGAGGTGAGGACATGTGATGCTTTTCCGTAGTTGTCGGCGTTGATTGCGACCGAATTTACGCCGTCACCGGGCGCCATCTCGATGGTTTCGCAGCGAAGGATGCTGCTCGACGCTGGCAGCGGCCCACTCCTGCGCGACGGTCTGCGCGAAAGTCGGCCCGCATCGCGGGCTTGAACGCCGCCATCGCTCCGTTGACCAGCAGCACCAGCAGCTCGTCAACGGGGCCTGGAATCAGAAGGCAAATGGTCAGGACGGCGCCCAGCCACGCCGGCACGTGACGCTTGGTCACAGTGACGATGGCGCCGGCCGTGCGGAGCAGCTTGCGGGTAGCGGTGCGGATGGCCGTAGCCGCGACAGCGATAGCCGCGACGACAGCGGTGCGAGTAGTCGGTTTGCTCTCGATGGTTATCATACGCTCCAGTTTATGCCTCCTGACCTCCTAGAACGAGTGAAATATGTTGATATGCAGTAGAATTGGCGTTGTGACAAGGCACTTGACGCCGGGGGCGGGGGGCCTCCGAAAGTTGCCAGGGGTGTGCCGGGGCCTGACCTTGGTCAGGAAATGGCCCCTCCGCGAAGCGAGGGCTTTTTTTGGGAGCTGCAACCCAAAAATTAAATGCGCAGGTCAGAGTAGGTTTTCATGGACAACGCAGGATCAAAGCCACGCACGCCGAATGGGCTGCTTAAACGCGGAAAAGCGTTGTGGCACAGTATACTTGAAGTAGGCGAACCGAATCCAGCAGAGTTGGCGATTCTGTACGAATTGTGCTCGGTTGTGGACGAAATAGACACTTTAAAGGCCAATTTGCGGCAATCGGCGCCCGTTGTGCAGGGGTCGACGGGACAGCCACGCCCGAACCCGCTGTATGCCGAGCTGCGTCGGCACCGCGAGCTGGCAGACCGCCTGGCCCGCTCACTAGGAGTGCCGAGCGATGACGAACCGAGGAGACAGACATTAGGCGCAGACGCCGGCCACCCGAGGAGTGCGAGTGCAGCCAGTGCCGCATCTGGCGCATTCGCGTGAAGCGCTGGGAGCGACGCTGCGAGTTCTGCACGGACGCACCCCCGAGCCCTACCCCGAACGGGAGCACACATAAGCCAGAAACGCTGGCCCTGAACAGAAAGGAACCGCCCCGAGGAGAGACGTGGGCGTTCCTTCACTGTTTCGACGTACAGCTACGCCGAGCGGTTCCCGAAACCTTCATTCGAGCGGGAATATGTCGCTGAACAGCCACGTTGTGTTTTTGGTGTTTAAAGGGGAGGATTGGGATCCATGGAGACGATGCTGAAGACAGGTGGGGTCGCGAGGTTGCTCGGCGTTTCACGCCAGCACGTCGCTGACTTGTGCGACCGCGGCCAAATCGAGCACATTCGCGTAGGCACTCATCGACGTGTCCCGCGCAGCGAGGTGGACCGCCTTATGGGCAATCGGCTCACTCGCGAGGAAGAAAAGTCGTTGCGGCTGCATCAGGCGTTGCTGACACCGATGCTTGCTGAGCCAGATGTTGTCCTATCGAAGGCTCATGACAACCTTGACCGCTGGACCAGCATGCATCGTCCTGACGGAATGACTTCGCGGTACTTCGATGAGTGGAAGCGGGTCCTTGCCGGCGGCCTAGACGCGATTGTGGATGTCGTCAACAGTCCCTCCCAGGAGGCGCGGGAACTGCGGCAAAACTCTCCGTTTGCAGGAGTCCTGCCTGATGAGACGAGACGACGAGTTCTGCGAACCTTCAAGGATCACTGGAATCGGGAGCACGAGCGGCTGGCGGCATGAACCGGCAGCAGCTCGCCCGTATCCTTCGTTCAGCATGCGCGATCGCACGCGATGCGGATGTGCTCGTGCTTGGCTCGCAGTCGATCCTTGGGTCATTTGACGAAGAGGATCTACCTCCGGAAGCGACCGCCTCTCAAGAGGCCGACATTGCATTTCTTGATGATCCGGAGCGAAACAAAGCGGACGAGGTCGAGGGCGCAATCGGCGAGATGTCAACGTTCCACCAAGAGCACGGCATCTACGCCGAGGGCGTCCATGTCGACGTTGCAACCTTGCCCCTTGGGTGGAAGGCACGGCTCAAAAGTTGGGATGTCCAATCTTCAAAACCCGCTGAGCCACACTTTCTCGATCCGTACGACCTCGCGGTCTCAAAGCTTGCTGCGGGTCGTCCAAAAGACCACGACTTCGTCCTGGCGCTGATTCGCGGCGGCCTTCTAGATGCTCCGGTAATTCGCGAACGGGTGTCCATGCTCCCTCCGGAGACCGACATACGTATCGGCAAGCGCATCGAAGCATGGTTGAACCATTACTGTGATTGACCGTCGCGTCGCCGGGTGAACGGCTACTCGGCTCTGAATCCCCACGGGTTCGCCGAACGCCCCTGACAAAGCAAGGAACCGCCCCGAGGAGAGACGTGGGCGTTCCTTCACTGTTTCGACGTACAGCTAGGCCGAGCGGTTCCCACCCCCTCTATTCGCTAGCCGACGTCCTCATCGTCAAAAGCCGCGAAAAGGTCGCGGTCACGCGCTCGCTTCGGATGCAGATGCCATTCCATCTCCTCATCCGAAAAGCCCGCCAGTGACTCAGCTTTGAGCACAAAGCCGTAGTTCACGCGCGACAACACCGTCACCCGCTCACAGGGGAACGGCTGCTTACATTTAGCGCTGCGGCCATTGGGCCCGGAGACGTGGTTGTGAACTAGCTTCACGGCAGCCTCGCGCCAGTTATCTCGATTCTCGAGCGCAGCCCGAAGCGATGCCCTGTACCCGTCGGCCGCCGCCCGCGCCCGCACAATCGCTTCTTGCATCCGCACGTCGTGGTCGCGCAGGCGCCTCAGTTCGCGTTCGCGAGATTCCCCCGGGTTTCGACAGGCCATAATCTGAGGCCAACCCGGCGATCGTTCTCCAACCATCTTCCATAACACTTAAAAGTGTAGAACACATTTTCGACGCTTTTGCGGATGAGCTGTTCAACGATTAGCAACTCAGTTAAGCAGCGTGCCTACCTTCTGAGGTACTGCGGACAGTGCGATCTTTTACAGGAGCAGTTTGACCGTGAGTACGGAAGACTGCGCGGCAGAATAGAAGCCATCGTCGCTGTCGGTATGTGCGTGGGGTGCCACCAGCAGCCCCACCACCAGTGCCATCAGGAGCGCCAACAGTGCGAGGCCCACCGCGATGCCCAGCGTCAAAACCCTCATGGGCGCTTTTCATTTCACTGAGCTGAAATTCCACAGCAAACAGAACTAGCCGCTCGTTATCTGTTGTGCTCCAGCAAGTCTTGACATCGCCTCAGCGAGGGCCTCGTCCCGCGCCTCGGACACCATTTGGTACTTCATCGCCATGCGCGGGGTTGTGTGCCCGAAGCGGGCCATCAGCTCCTTAGGTGGCGCCGGCTTGTGCCGCGTACGTGGCACCCACGGCCCGCAGATCGTGCACCCGGAGGTCCATGCGACCGATCTTGGCGTAGCCCTTCTTAAGCGACTGAGTGAACGCGGATTTGGTCAACCGATGCCCCGCGTCGTGGTCACCACGAAGGCCTCTGGCCCTTTTCGGGCGTGAACCTGCATGTGGTCCCGGATCATCGCCGCCACGTGCGGAGGGACGGTCACGGGGCGCTTACGGCCAACCACGCCTCGGCGTCCATGCGGTTGTCGTAGGTGTGGGGTGCGTTGTGGCGCTGTCCGTCCAGCGGTGAGACGTACGATGCCTGAATGCGGCCTGATCCGATGGTGCGGAGTTTGCCCCATCCGCGCCTAGTAGCCGCCTTCTTGGGGGGCACGCCGTGACCCTATCATGCCCCTCACGTGTCTATTTGTGTCCGCGAGCTGGGCCTTTTGTCCAACTTACAGTCACGGGTAACGGACCTAAAATGTCCCCTGAGCAGCACGAACACTACTGTTTCTCACCCTTTCTTCCAAACTAGCTACGCGGGTTCGATTCCCGTCGCCCGCTCGAGCCAGGCGCCAAGAACCCAGGCCGACTAGGCTATTTACGCCACATGGGCCACCGTCGACCGCTGGTCGGCTGACCCCGTCGAGGCTGAGGAGGCCGACACATTCAGCAACCAGGCGCGACGGCCGAGATCGACATCCACGGCTCATGCGCGGCACGCTTCGAGGGGGTGCGCAACGCGTTCGAGCAGAATTTTCTGCTGGCCAAGGAGGTTGGTGCGGCGGTCGCCGCCTGGGTGGATGGTGAGCTGGTCGTCAACCTGTGGGCCGGAACCGCCGATGCCGCCGGCACCCGGCCGTGGCAGGTGGACACGCTATCCACGGTGCTGTCCGGCACCAAGGGCCTGACCAGCACATGCGTACATCAACTCGTCGAGCGCGGTGAGCTCGACCTGGACGCGCCCGTGGCCCGCTACTGGCCCGAGTTCGGGCAAGCAGGCAAGCAGGCCATCACCATCGGGATGGTGATGAGCCACCGATCGGGGGTGATCGGGCCGCGCCAGCGCCTGCACTGGACGCAGGTGACCGACTGGGATTTGGTGTGCGAAAGGCTGGCCGCGGCCGAGCCGTGGTGGGAGCCCGGAACCGCGCAGGGCTACCACATGACCACCTTCGGGTTCATTCTCGGCGAGGTGTTCCGCCGCGTCACCGGTGGCACCGTGGGTCAGTACCTGCGGACCGAGATCGCCGAACCGCTCGGGGCCGAGGTCCACATCGGCTTGCCGCGCACCCAACAACGCCGCTGCGCGGATCGGATCGCCAAGCCGCACATCCGCAAGATGCTGGCCGACGTCAATGCTCCCGGCTACCCCACCACGCTGGCCGAGCACCCGAAGGCGGGTCTCGCCGTGTCCATGGGGTTCGCGCCGGACGACGAGGTCGGCTCAAATGACCTCGAGTTGTGGCGTGAAATCGAATTCCCCGGAACCAACGGGCAGGTGTCAGCGCTCGGACTGGCGACGTTCTACAACGCGCTGGCGCAGGAGAAACTGCTCAGCCGCGGGCATATGGATCGGATCCGGGTCTCGCAGGGCGGCTTCGATACGGACCTGGTTCTTGGTCCGCGCGTCGCCGACCACGGCTGGGGGCTGGGCTACATGTTGAACCAGCGCCGCGTCAACGGACCCAACCCGCGGATCTTCGGCCACGGCGGCCTCGGCGGCTCGTTCGGCTTCGTCGACCTGGAGAACCGGATCGGTTACGCGTACGTGATGAATCACTTCGACCCGACCAAGGCCAACGCCGACCCCCGCAGCGTGGCACTTAGTGACGAGATTTACTCGGTGCTAGGCGTTGAGAAGCACTAACTCGACGCGCCCACGGCGCCGAGTCAGGCGCCACGCGAAAGCCGCACCTGCCTGGCCGGTGAACGGCGCCGGCAGACGCGGCTTTCTAGATCGACGGACTTAGGGGCTATTACCTGTGTCCTTCCGGGCCGCCCGGCCCGTGGTTGTTCCATCCACCCGGTCCACCTGGCCCGCCGTGGTCCCATCCGGGTCCGCCTGGTCCACCGTGGTCGTGGTCCCATCGGTCCGCCACGGTTGTCCCATCCGGGCCCCACGGTTGTCCCATCCGGGTCCGCCACGGTTGTCCCATCCTGGGCCGCCCGCTCGGAAGTTGTCGTGGCAACCTCCATTGTCCCAGTTGTCGCCCCACCCGGGATCCCAGAACTCACCCGGACACCATTGCGGGAACGGTCCGGGCTGGGCTTGCGCGTCAGTTGCCGCGCCCAGGCCGACCAGCCCCAAGCCGGCGATGGCGACTGCTGTCGCAGCCATACGTCCGATTTTCTTCATCCGCGGAGAGTACCCACAATCCGCGATATGAAACGCTCGGGCGCGCAAGCGTTCTCGATCCGTTACTTGGGCGAGTCCGGAACGTTCCGGATGGCACGCGACACACACACGTGACAACGGTTCGGCCGCGCCGCCCTATGAGTCGCTTGAACTCGAGGAGCTGTCTCCTCCGGAGGAGTCGCCTCCACCAGACGAATCCGCGCCTCCGGACGAGTCGCCTCCGGACGCGTTGTCCGCTCCCATAGACGGGGGGCCGGCGTCGGATCCGGGTGAGCCCGCATCCGGTGCCGCTGGGCCCGGTCCAGGCCCGCTGGCGTCAGGTCCAGGTGAGGCCGCATCCGGCCCGGTCGCGCCTGGTCCAGGGCCGTTGGCATCGGGTCCCGTTGGGCCAGGTCCGGGCTCCGAACCAGGCCCTCCTGGCCCCGCCGCTCCCGGGCCGTCAGGACCCGTGCCGCCAGGTCCACCCGGGCCGCCGGGCCCTCCGGGCTCGTGTCCTCCGGGCTCGTGTCCTCCGGGCCCACCCGGGCCTCCAGGCTCGCCCGGGCCCCCGGGCTCGCCAGGTCCACCCGGGCCGTGTCCGCCGTGACCGCCGGGTCCGCCCGGTTCATGCCCGCCCGGGCCGCCAGGGCCTCCAGGTCCAGGGCCGCCAGGTTCTCCAGGCCCGCCTGGTCCCGGACTCCCGGGGCCACCAGGGCCGCCCGGTCGAGGCCCGCCGGGCCCTCCTGGGCTGCCGGGTCCCGGGCCGCTGGGGCCGCCCGGGCCGGTGACGATCGGAGGTCGTTGGACGATGGTTGGTCCGTTGTTGATGATCGTGGGTGCGACCGGGCCGCCGTGGCAGTTGTTCCAGTCCCAGTTGGTGCCCCACGACGGGTCCCAGAAGTCGCCCGGACACCAGTTAGGTATCGGTTGCGCGTGAGCCGGAGCCCCGCCTAGACCGGCTAACCCAAGAGCTGCGGCCGTCGCCGCCGATGCGATCGCGCAGCTTGCGAATTTGTTCATGGGCTATGACTACGCCGCCAGGCTATGCGCGCGCCCAGCACACGCTTGCCGTCAGATGAGAACTCCGCAGCTAGACCTGCTTTGCTCATGCCGACATACCGCACCAGGCTGCTTCACGTCTGGCAGGTTTGGCACCAGAAGATGTTGCGGCCTTCCAGTTCCGCTGCGCGGATCGCAGTCCGGCACACCCGGCACGGCTCGCCGGCACGGCGATAGACGTACATGCGTGGGCGCCCCGGACCGTACGACGGCGCGCCGTGGTCGTCTTCGGGCCGCACCGTGATGATCTTGCCGCGGCGTAGCCCGACCTTCATCAGGTCCACCAAATCGGTCCAGGCCGCGGCGAACTCCGCTTCGCCGATCGTCCGGCCAGCGCGATAGGGATCGATGCCCTGGCGGAACAACAGCTCGTTGCGGTAGACGTTGCCAACGCCTGCGATGATGGTCTGGTCCATCAGCAGTGCGCCGATTGGCCTGCGCGACTTGGTAATCCTCATCCACGGCCACGACGGATCCGCATCGCGCCGAAGGGGGTCGGGCCCGAGGCGGGCAACCACGTCGGCGACCTGAGCTTCGTCGATGAGTTCGCACACCGTGGGCCCGCGTAAATCGGTGCCGTATTCGGCGCCGACCATGCGCATCCTGACCTGCCCCACCGGAGCGGGCATCGCATCATCGGGTGGTCGCGCCCATTCCCTGAAAGTGCCGTACAGGCCGAGGTGCACATGCACCGTCGCGCCGTCGACATAGTGATGGAACAAGTGCTTGCCCCAGGCCGTGGCCCGTCGCAGTACGTGACCGTCGACCGTGGACGCCGCCGCCGCGAATCGGCCCTGGGGGCTGGAAACCGCCACGGGTGCGCCGCCATAGCGACGCTGATGCAGTCGGGCAAGTCGATGCAGGGTATGCCCTTCGGGCACGCCGCCTACCTGCCGTCGGCGCCGGGCACCGGTGGCGCCTGGTGAGTGCGCTCGTATTCGTCGAGGATGTCGATACGCCGTTGGTGGCGTTCGGCTTTCGACCACGGAGTGGTGAGGAACGCGTCGACGATGGCCAGCGCCTCGGGCAGGGTGTGCATGCGGCCGCCGATGCCGATCAGCTGGGCATTGTTGTGCTGGCGGGCCAGTGACGCGGTTTCCACGCTCCACCCCAGCGCGCACCGCGCTCCTGGGACCTTGTTCGCGGCGATCTGTTCACCGTTGCCTGATCCGCCCAGCACGATGCCCAGGCTGCCCGGGTCGCCCACGGTGCGGAGCGCAGCCGCGATGCAAAACGCCGGATAGTCATCGTCGGCGTCGTAGCTGTAAGCGCCGCAGTCGATCGGCTCGTAGCCCGACTTGTTCAGGTGGTCGATGATCTGCTGTTTGAGTTCGTAGCCCGCGTGATCGGAGCCGAGGTAGACACGCATGACGGTGATCCTGCTCCGCCGGTCAGCTCTAGTCGAATTCGGGGGCCTCGGTGCGGGTCCGCTTGAGCTCCCAGAAGTGCGGATAGGCCGCGAAAGTCACCGACGCGTCCCACAGCTTGCCAGCCTCTTCTCCACGCGGGATCCGCGAGAGCACCGGGCCGAAGAACGCGATTCCGTTGATGTGAATTGTCGGCGTGCCGACGTCTTCACCGACCGCGTCCATGCCGGCGTGGTGACTCTTGCGCAGCGCGTCGTCGTAAGCGTCACTGGTGGCGGCGTCCGCCAACTCGGCCGGCAGGTCCAGCTCCTTCAGCGACTGCACGATGACGTCGTGGAGGTCCTTGTTGCCCTCGTTGTGAATGCGCGTGCCCATCGCGGCGTACAGCGGCGCGAGCACCGCGGAGCCGTGGGCCTGCTCGGCGGCGATTGCCACCCGCACCGGCCCGAACGCCTTCGCCAGCCGTTCCTTGTACTCCGTCGGGAGGTTCTCTCGGTTCTCGTTGAGCACCGCCAAGCTCATCACCCGGAAATTCACCTCGATGTCGCGGACCTTTTCCACTTCCAGGATCCAGCGCGAGGTGATCCAGGCCCACGGGCACAGCGGGTCGAACCAAAAATCGGCAACTGACTTCTCAGACATGCGGGATCCTCTCCTCGACGGTCTACTAGCCGTCCAGCACAACCCTAGCCACGGCCGTCCAATTCCCATCGCGGAGGCCGATTGGCCGTCCACTGCACAGCCGGCGTGGTGAACACGCCTAAGTTGGACACGTGGCACTTCCCAACCTCACCCGCGACCAGGCTGCCGAACGCGCAGCGCTGATCACCGTCGACAGTTACCGCATCAACCTGGACCTCACCGACGGCGAGGGCAAACCAGGCGAACGCACCTTCCGCTCCACCACCACGGTGACGTTCGATGCACTCGCCGGCGCAGACACTTTCATCGACATCGCCGCCAACACTGTCCGCAGCGCGACCCTCAATGGCCGCGACCTCGACGTGTCCGGCTATGACGAGTCGACCGGTGTTGCGCTGAGCGGCCTGGCCGACCGCAACGTCCTCGTGGTCGAAGCCGACTGCCGCTACTCGAACACCGGCGAGGGCCTGCACCGATTCGTCGACCCGGTCGACAGCGAGGTGTACCTGTACTCGCAGTTCGAGACCGCCGACGCCAAGCGGATGTTCGCCTGCTTTGACCAGCCTGACCTCAAAGCCACGTTCGACGTGTCGGTGACTGCGCCGCAGCACTGGCAGGTGGTGTCCAACGGCGCCACCGCGAGCGCCGTCGACGGCGTGTACACGTTCGCCACCACCCCACGGATGAGCACCTACCTGGTGGCGCTGATCGCCGGTCCCTATGCGCGCTGGGACGATGTCTACAGCGACGAGCACGGCGAGATCCCGCTGGGCATCTTCTGCCGGGCCACGCTGGCGGAGTTCATGGACGCCGAGCGACTCTTCACCCAGACCAAGCAGGGTTTTGGCTTCTACCACAAGAACTTTGGTGTGCCCTATGCATTCGGCAAGTACGACCAGTTGTTCGTGCCGGAGTTCAACGCGGGCGCGATGGAGAACGCCGGCGCGGTGACGTTCCTGGAGGACTACGTCTTTCGCAGCAAGGTCACCCGCGCGTCGTATGAGCGGCGCGCGGAGACGGTGCTGCACGAGATGGCGCACATGTGGTTCGGCGATCTCGTCACCATGCGGTGGTGGGATGACTTGTGGCTCAACGAGTCGTTCGCCACCTTCGCCTCGGTGCTGTGCCAAGCCGAGGCCACCGAATTCACCGAGGCGTGGACAACCTTCGCCAACTCCGAGAAGTCGTGGGCGTACCGCCAAGACCAGCTGCCCTCGACGCATCCGGTGGCCGCGGACATCCCTGACCTGGCGGCCGTGGAGGTCAACTTCGACGGCATCACCTACGCCAAGGGCGCCAGCGTGCTCAAACAGTTGGTGGCCTACGTGGGGCTGGAGCACTTCTTGACCGGGCTCCGGGATTATTTCCGCGCCCACGCCTTCGACAACGCCACGTTCGACGATCTGCTGACGGCGCTGGAGAAGGCCTCTGGCCGCGACCTGTCCGACTGGGGCCGGCAATGGCTGAAGACGACCGGCCTGAACACACTTCGCGCCGATTTCGACGTCGACGCCGACGGCCGGTTCAGCCGGTTCGCGGTCACCCAAAGTGGCGCCGCGCCCGGCGCGGGCGAGACGCGGGTGCACCGGCTGGCGATCGGCGTCTACGACGACGACGGAGACGGACGTTTGGCGCGGGTGCAGCGCGAAGAACTCGACGTCAGCGGTGCAAGCACGGAAGTTCCTGCGCTCGTTGGCGTTTCACGGGGCAAGTTGGTTTTGGTCAACGACGACGATCTGACCTACTGCTCGCTGCGGCTGGACCCCGACTCACTGCAGACAGCATTGGACCGCATTGCTGACATCGTCGAACCTTTGCCCCGAACGCTGGTGTGGTCGGCCGCCTGGGAGATGACCCGCGATGCTGAGCTGCGTGCCCGCGACTTCGTGGCGCTGGTGTCGGGCGGGATTCAGGCCGAAACCGAGGTCGGCGTTGCGCAGCGGCTGCTGCTGCAGGCGCAGACCGCGCTGGGTTCATACGCCGACCCGCAATGGGCTGCTTCGCAGGGGTGGCCGGCCTTCGCCGACCGGCTGCTTGAGCTGGCCCGTGGCGCGGCGGCAGGCTCGGACCACCAACTGGCCTTCGTCAACGCGCTGTGCACATCGTTGCTGTCGACCCGGCACGTCACAGTGCTGGCTGACCTTCTCGATCACGACCCGGCAGACTTGGGCCTGCCCGGCTTGTCGATCGACACCGATCTGCGCTGGCGCATCGTCACCGCGCTGGCCGCTGCCGGCGACATTGACGCCGACGGCCCCGAAACGCCCTTCATCGACGCCGAGGTCAAACGCGACCCGACCGCGGCGGGTAAGCGGTACGGCGCGCAGGCCGCGGCCGCACGGCCGCAGGCAGCCGCCAAGGAGCAGGCATGGACGCGGGTCACCGAAGACGACACGCTGCCCAATATCGTCGGCCGGTCGATCATCGCCGGTTTCTTCGAACCCGGGCAGGCGGAACTGCTGAAACCGTTCGGGGCGCGCTATTTCGCCGCGATCCGCGGCATTTGGGAGCGCCGGTCCAGCGAAGTCGCCCAGACCGTGGTGGTCGGCCTGTACCCGTCCTGGGACATCAGCGACGACGGCATCGCTGCCGCCGATGAATTCCTCGCTGATTCCGGGCTGCCGCCGGCGCTGCGCCGACTGGTGCTCGAGGGCCGCGCCGGGATCGAGCGGTCGCTGCGGGCCCGCCGGTTCGACGGTGGCGACTCGGCCTGACCGAGCCGCAACCCGCTACGCCCGTGAGATGCCGGCGCTGGTCACGCGGATGGCACTGACCAGACCGTCGATCAGCTTGCCGTCCTGGAATGCCGCCGCCGCAGCGGCGACGCCCAGCGGTGCGGCCGATTCGGCTCCCCGGCCGCGGACCTGCGATCCGTAGACCACCTCGATAACGTGCTGATCCGGTGATACGGCGATGAGCACCGCGTCGTTCGGTGTCGGCACCTTCGCCAAGATCTCGCGCGCTCGCGCTGCGGTGTCGCTGCCCAAGCCGCCGATGTAGACGGCGAACCGAACGCCGGCAGCCCGCGACCCGTAAGTCAGCGCGTCGTCCAGGGTGACCAGCTCGCTGATGGGAAACGGGTAGTGCACCGACACTTCGCCGGGTTCTGTGACTCTCGAGATTCGCCCACTGGTTGTGATGACCGAGCCGTAGGGGAGCTCGGCGTGCGGGACGGTTGCGACCTCACCACTTGCCACTGGCTCCACCTCCCACGCTGAACTCGGATACGCCGTGGCCGGCATGCGCGCCGTGACCGACGTTCTCGTCGGTGGCGGCCCACAGTATCGGCGGATGTGTCCAGGGCTCGGTCAACTTGTAGGTCGCCGGGTGCGGGCCCTTGCGTGACCAGATCCGCGCCGCAAGCACGGCCACCAGCAACAACGGGATGCCCACAAAGTACAGGTGTATTTCCAGTGCGCTCACGACGGAAACCGTATCCCACCGCAGACCCGCGAGCTACGCAAGCTAG
>CAWIAC010000043.1:0-251442 GCA_963833935.1 uncultured Actinomycetota bacterium
GGAGGCACCGATGTAGGCCACGCTCAGTGGTGTGCCCCGAGCTAATCCATCGAGGGCGGCCTCCGCCAGCAGTCGGCCCTGCCGCTTCGGAGTTGTGGCGCCGTCTCAGTCACCGCGCACCGGTCAGACGCCGGCCCGGTAGCGTGAGCGCCAGCCGAATTCGCTCGCCTGCCTCCAGGGTCTCGAGAGTCTCGCGCCATTCTCTTTTCGACGGTTGTCGGGTCGGTCGCGGTCGTCGGTCTTCGCGATGGAACGGCTCACTGAACCGGAGTGAACTCGAGGTGCAATTCCTTGAGGCGCCTGAACAAAAAGGTGGGGTCCCATTCGAGCCGACGAGCACCTGCCGGACCGTGCTCGGCCTCTGAAAGCCGAATGTCGGCCATCCGGTCAAGGATTCGTTCCAAGCTCACCCGCACTTCGGCGCGTGCAATCGGGGCGCCCGGACACGTGTGAATACCACGGCCGAATGCCATGTGTTGCAATATGTTTGGGCGGCCGAGCCGGAATTCGTCGGGCTCCTCGAACCGTCGTGGATCGCGGTTTGCCGCACCGTTCATCACGAGTACGCTGGTACCGGCTTGCACATCGATGTCGCCGATCCTGGTGGGGCGCGACGCCATGCGGAAGTTCGATTTGATTGGGCTTTCGATGCGCAGCAACTCCTCGATAAAGGCGGGGATCTTTGAGTTGTCTTCGCGCAGCTGCTCTTGCAAGTCCGGTCGCTCCGCCAGCGTTAGCATCGCGAGACTCAGCAGGTCGACCGTCGTGCCGTGGCCGGCGGCGTACATGAACGTGGCAACGCGGGCAACGTCAATCGCGTCGGGTGTCGTGCCGTCGGGAAACGTTGCCAGCGCAAGCTCGGTGAGGACGTCGTCGCGCGGATTGCGCCGCCGATCCTCGATGTACTCGACGAACCACTCCTCCTTCACGCCAACGAAGCCGCTGCGATCGCCTTCGAGCCTGCTGGCGTACGCAGCGCGGCGGAATCGCTCACGGTCGGCCTCGGGTACGTCCAGCAGGTCGGTAATCGCGTCGAGCGTGTACGGAAAATTGTAGTCGATGACCATCTCGCACTTGCCCTCCGCGATGAAGCGGTTGAGTTGCTCGTCGGCAAGACGCCACAGGAAGTCCTCGTTGTTCTTGAGCTGCCTCGGCGTAAACAACCGGCTCAACAGCGAGCGGTGTGCGGTGTGCTTCGGGGGATCAAACGTTATGAAGTAGTGGCCGAATGTAACCCTGTGGCGGTGCCGTTCGATCAGATCCGAGATGTCATCGCTGTCGGTTTCGACCGGAATACCCGACCATGGTCCGCTGACTATATTGCATACCGAGAAGGCCTGGTCGGTGTCGCGTTGCACGGCGATGGCCTCGTCGTACCCCGACACCATCACCACGCCGTGCGCCGGCTCACGCCATACTGGGCAACGACGGATCGCGTCGTAGTAGTCGTAGGGGTCATCGACGAGCGACTTCTCGGTGAAGAAGTCGAGGTTCTCGGGTCCGCTCACTTCGTCTCTCTCGCTTTAGATCTCAGAACCGCGGCCCTGTGCCAGCCTCTCGCGCAGACTCTTCGGCCGTATATCGGTCCAATTCTGTTCGATGTAGTCCAGACACGCAGCGCGGTCCGCTTCGCCGTAAACTACCCGCCAGCCGGCTGGAACGTCGGTGAAGGCCGGCCACAAGCTGTGTTGCTCCTCGTCGTTGACCAAGACGAAAAAGCGGCCATCATCGTCGTCAAACGGATTGGTGCTCATCGGTTCTCCAGACCATCTAGTCGAGACGAGCGAATCATACTGGAGGCCAACAGGTGGGCCCGGGGTTTCGACGAAGTTCGATAAAGTTGCTGATGTGACCCCTGACACAGCTAAGTAATTGGTGGCCGGCGCAGAGTTGCGGCGGTGATTATCGATACAGTGACCCGCAGCGATGGGTTTGGCTCTGTGCGTTTCGCTAGTTGCCATATCGTCGGCAATTGTTAGGCCCGGTCGGGCTTCGAACTTGCCGTTCAGCGTTACTCGGCGAGCCGCGAGCTCGGTGTCCAGTGCCGGGCTTAACTGTTCGGCCACTCTGCACGCACTGGACGAGCCGAAACGGGCTCGGCCCAACGAAGGCGCAAAAGGGTAGTGCAAAGGGTGAAAGGTACACCGGTACCGTGCCTTTAAGCACGTGGTATGCATTACGATTCCATTTCGGGTTGAGAAAGACTCCGGTATCGTGGCCGCCGGCATGGTTTGATCGTCAAGATCAGGTCGCTCTCCCCGAGCTGAGGTGACCGCCGCACGGCTAGCCTGCGACGCCCACCGCATTCGAGGTGCCGCCATCTGGGGTGTCGCGGCCGGCGGGTAGCTTCATGTTCGAGCAGGTGACGCCGGGCTGGAAAGGGGGAGCGGTGGTACAACGCCATGTACTAGCCCGGTCCGATGTCGCCGCGGGCGGCCAAGACGTTAGCCAACGATCTGGCCGCCGACCCACTCTTTTGGGACGTTCTCGCCAACCTTCACCTGCGCCGCAAGCGCGAGATGGATCTCGAAAGAGCCATCGGGGGTTGGCAACTCGGGTTCTGAGGCGGCTGTGGGTTCCGCTGATCATCCTGGTGGTTATCGGTGCTGGAGGATTTACTGTGTCGCGGCTGCACGGCATCTTCGGCTCTGAGAAACGCCCCTCGTATGCCGACACCAAAATCAACGACGCCAAACCTTACGACCCTAAGCACCTGACGTACGAGGTCTTCGGACCACCAGGCACCGTGGCCGACATCAGCTATTTCGACGTCAATGGTGACCCGCAGCGCCTCGACGGGGCGCGCTTGCCGTGGTCGTTGCAGTTCGCGTTCACCCAGGCGGCGGTCGTGGGAAGTATCGTGGCGCAGGGCGATAGTGACAGCATTGGCTGCCGCATCGTGGTGGACGGAGAAGTCAAAGCCGAACGAATATCGAACGAAGTGAACGCGTATACCTTCTGCTTGCTGAAGGCTGCATGAGCGACGAACACACGGACAACAAACACACCGCGCCACCATTCATAGCGCGGACGATCCATCGATTTTCGGTGCCCATCATCTTGGCGTGGTTGGCGATCACCGTCATCGTGAGTATCGGCGTCCCCCCACTGGAGCAGGTCGAGAAAGAGCATTCAATATCGCAGAGTCCCAAAGATGCGCCGTCGTATAAGGCGATGACGCGCATGGGTGAGGACTTCAAGGAATCTAATTCTGACAGTGTGGCGATGATCGTCTTGGAGGGGCAGCAAACCCTCGGCAACGATGCTCACAAGTACTACGATCGCCTGATTCGTCAGTTGGAAAATGATCCGAAGCATGTGCAGCACATTGACAATTTCTGGGGGGATCCACTCACGGCGGCCGGCGCGCAAAGCGCCGATGGTAAGGCCGCATATGTTTCTTTGGCCCTCGCCGGCGACCTGGGCCAGAGCTTGGCGAATGAATCGGTGCAAGCCATCGAGAACATCGTGAACCGGACGCCGCCGCCTGCCGGGATCAAGGTCTATGTCACCGGCCCGGCGGCGTTCGTTGCGGATGTGGGCAGCAGTGGCGACCGGACGGTCATCACAATCACGGCGGTAGCCATCGCAGTGATCTTCACGATGTTGCTCCTCGTCTTCCGTTCGCTTATCACTGTAATTCTTTTGTTGCTGACGGTCGGGATAGAATTGCAGGTGGCTCGGGGAATCATCGCGTTCCTCGGCGATCTCCAGATTGTCGGTCTCACTACCTATGCGGTTAATCTGGTGGTAGCCATCGGGATCGCGGCTGGAACGGACTACGGGATTTTCTTTTTCGGACGGTATCAAGAGGCACGTCAGGCTGGCGAGAACCGGGAAACGGCCTACTACACAACATACCGCGGTGTCGCGCGCGTTGTTTTGGCCTCCGGTGTAACTATCGCCGGAGCCCTTTTCTGCCTCACCTTTACCCGGCTGCCATATTTCCAACCCCTGGGCATCCCTTGCGCGGTGGGCATATTGGTCGCGGTCGCGGTCGCGCTTACGCTGGTTCCGGCAGTTCTTGCTGTCGGAAGCCGTTTCGGTCTGTTCGAGCCCAAGCGAAAGATCAGGTCCGCTGGATGGCGGCGGGTCGGCACGGCCATCGTTCGGTGGCCCGTGCCCATTCTCGCCGCGACGTGCGCGATCGCGATGATCGGTCTACTGGCACTGCCGGGATTCAAACCCAGCTACAATGACCAGAAGTATATCCCCAAAGATATCCCGGCCAATGTGGGGTATGCGGCCGCAGAGCGACATTTTTCCCAGTCGCGAATGATGATGCCGGATATCCTGTTGGTCGAGGCCGATCACGATATGCGCAATCCGGCAGATTTTCTGGTATTGAACAAACTCGCCAAGGGCGTCTTCGCCGTTCCGGGCATTGCCATGGTGCAGGCCGCAACTCGGCCCGAGGGAACCCCGATCGAACACACTTCGATACCGTTTATGCTCAGCATGTCACAGGCCGGCCAGCTGCAAACTTTACATTTCCAGAAAGATCGCATGAACGACATGCTGAAGCAGGCCGATGAGCTGGCGAACACGATCAACCTGATGCAGCGTATGTATGGCCTGATGCAGCAACTCACCAACACGACTCATCACACGATTACCGCGACGAAAGAAATCAACGCCATTACCAATGAATTGCGCGATCACCTCGCGGACTTCGAGGATTTCTACCGGCCAATTCGCAGCTACTTCTACTGGGAAAAGCACTGTTACGATATTCCGGTCTGCTGGTCGCTGAGATCCATATGGGATTCGTTCGACGGTGTTGACGAGATTAGCGATAAGCTGCAAGGTCTCGTCAAAGACCTCGATCAGCTAGATGTGCTCATGCCGCAAATGGCCCTCCAGTTCCCGCCGATGATCGAGACCATGCAGAGCATGCGGACCATGATGCTGACCATGCACAGCACCATGTCCGGGATATCCGACCAGATGGAGGACTCGAGCGGTAACGCGACAGCCATGGGGAAGGCTTTCGACACCGCCAAAAATGACGACTCCTTCTACCTGCCGCCGGAGGTCTTCAAGAACAAGGATTTCCAAAGAGTCATGAAGGTGTTCTTGTCGCCGGACGGGAAGGCCGCCCGTATGCTCATTACGCAAAGGGGCGAGCCCGTCACGCCAGAGGGCATCTCGCGGGTCGACGCGATAAAAACCGCGGCCGAGGAGGCGCTCAAGGGAACTCCGCTAGAAGACGCCAAGATCTACCTCGCCGGCACTGCAGCGTTGGCTAAAGACCTGGTGGACGGCTCCAAATACGATCTCTTGATTGCGGGAGTCGCTGCGCTCTGCCTTATTTTCGTCATCATGCTGATCATCACGCGAAGTTTGATTGCCGCCCTAGTCATCGTGGGCACGGTAGCGTTTTCGCTGGGCGCGTCCTTTGGGCTCTCCGTGCTCGTCTGGCAGTATATTCTGGGCATACAAATAAACTTCGCGGTGCTCGCGATGTCTGTGATTGTCCTTTTGGCGGTGGGGTCTGATTACAATTTGCTGCTCGTCTCACGGATGAAAGAGGAAATACGCGCCGGAATAAACACGGGCATCATCCGCGCGATGGGCGGCACCGGCAAAGTTGTGACGTCCGCAGGCTTAGTGTTCGCCTTCACCATGATGTCCATGGTGGTCAGCGACCTGCTCGTCATAGGTCAGGTGGGAATCACCATCGGTCTCGGTCTGTTGTTCGACACGCTGGTCGTCCGCGCGTTAATGACACCGGCCATCGCCGCGCTGCTGGGACGCTGGTTCTGGTGGCCGCAACAAGTGCGCCCCCGCCCCGCTAGTGCCCTGCTTCGGCCGCAAGGACGCCGTCCGCTGGTTCGTTCCTTGTTGCTGAGACAGTGAACGTCACCGCGTTTACCTTCTGCCTGTTGCCGGCCACATGAGTACCGAACGCCCCCGGACGCCGTTCATAGCGCAGACAATCCGCCGGTTTGCGCTGTTCATCATCCTGGCTTGGGTCGCGCTGACTTTGATTGTGACTCTGGCAGTTCCGTCGCTGGAGGGGGTCGGGCAAGGGCATTCCGTATCAATGAGTCCCGAAGACGCGCCGTCGGTGCAGGCCATGATGCGCATGGGCAAGGACTTCAAAGAATCCGATTCGGACAGTTTCGCGATGATCGTGCTGGAGGGGCAACAGCCGCTCGGCGACGATGCTCACGCGTACTATGCCGGATTGGTTCGTGCGTTAAGAGACGATCCGAAGCATGTGGAGCATGTGCAGGATTTATGGGGAGATCGACTCACGGCGGCGGGCGCGCAAAGCGCCGATGGTAAAGCCGCGTATGTGCAAATGAATCTAGCCGGTGACCAAGGCACAGCCTTGGGGCAGGAATCCGTGGCGGCGGTCCGGACTATCGTAGAGCGGATGCCGCCACCTCCCGGGGTCAAGGTGTATGTCACCGGCCCGGCAGCGCTGGTTGCGGATATGCAGCACAGTGGTGACAGATCCATTCTGAAGATGACCGTGATAGGCGCCGTGATAATCTTTGCGGTACTGCTTCTGGTCTACCGTTCGGTCATCACCGTGGTTGTGCTGTTGGTCACGGTTGGGATCGAATTATTTGCGGCCCGGGGAATCGTCGCGTTTCTCGGCGATAACAATATTGTTGTCCTATCAACATTTGCCATTAATCTGCTGGTGGCCCTCGCGATGGCGGCCGGAACCGATTACGGGATATTCTTCTTCGGTCGCTATCAAGAGGCGCGTCAGGCCGGCGAGGACCCGGAAACGGCTTTCTACTCCACCTACCGCGGGGTCGCTCCCGTTGTCTTGGGTTCCGGTTTGACGATCGCCGGAGCAATGTTGTGCTTGAGCTTTACCCGGATGCCCATCTTCCAGACCATAGGCATTCCGTGCGCGGTGGGCATGCTCGTTTCGGTCGCGATCGCACTCACGCTGGTTCCGGCGGTTCTGGCCATCGGAAGTGGCTTCGGGCTATTCGACCCCAAGCGCAGGATCGGGGTCCGTCGATGGCGCCGGGTCGGCACGGCGATTGTCCGCTGGCCGGTGCCCATTCTGGCTGCCACTTGCGCGATCGCGTTGATCGGTCTAGTGACGCTGCCGGGCTATAAAACGAGCTACAACGACCGACTATATATACCTAAAGATATTTCAGCCAATTTGGGGTATGCAGCCGCTGATCGTCATTTCTCCCAGGCACGAATGATGCCCGAGATCTTGTTGGTCGAAGCCGATCACGATATGCGCAATCCAGCAGACTTTCTGATATTGAACAAAATAGCCAAGGGAGTTTTCCGGGTTCGAGGGATTTCTCGGGTGCAGGGCGTAACCCGGCCCGAAGGAACCCCGATTGAACACACGTCGATACCGTTTCTGCTCAGCATGCAAAACGCCAGCCAGCAACAAACCCTGGAGTTTCAGAAAGCCCGCATGAACGACATGCTCAAGCAGGTCGACGCGATGGCGAAAATGATGAACCAAATGCAACGCATCTATGGCCTGGTACAACAGCTCACCAACGCGACTCATCGCATGATCGGCGACACGCGTGACTTGGCGGCGATCACGGAAGAGTTGAGAGATCACATTGCGGATTTCGAGGATTTCTACCGGCCAATTCGCAGCTACTTCTACTGGGAAAAGCACTGCTATGATATTCCCATCTGCTGGTCGCTGAGATCCATATTTGATTCAATCGACGGTGTTGACGAGATTAGCGATAAGACGAATGATCTCGTCAAAGACTTTGCTCAGCTGGATGTACTCATGCCCCAAATGGCCGCTCAGCTCCCGCCGATGATGGCGACCATGCAAGGCATGCGGACCATGATGCTGACCATGCACAGCACCATGTCCGGAATCTTCGCCGAGATGGAGGACTCGAGCGGTAACGCGACAGCCATGGGGAAGGCTTTCGACGCCGCGAGGAACGACGATTCCTTCTATTTGCCTCCGGAAATTTTTAAGAACAAGGATTTTCAGCGCACCATGAATTCCTTCCTATCTCCGGACGGGAAAGCGGCTCGATTCATCATTTCGCATAGGGGCGATCCCGGGACCTCTGAGGGCATAGCGCGTATCGATCAGATAAGGACGGCGGCCGAGGAGGCGCTCAAGGGGACACCGCTGGCCAACGCCAAGATCTATCTCGCTGGCACCGCGTCGACCTTCAAGGACTGGCAAGACGGCTCCAAATACGATCTCTTGATCGCGGGAATTGCTGCGCTCTGCCTTATTTTTATCATCATGCTGATCATCACGCGAAGTTTTATTGCCGCGCTAGTTATCGTGGGTACGGTGGCACTCTCGTTGGGCGCATCGTTTGGGCTCTCGGTACTGGTCTGGCAATATGTTCTGGGCATCAAATTACACTGGCTGGTACTTCCTATGTCGGTGATCATCCTGTTGGCGGTGGGGTCTGACTACAATTTGCTGCTGGTCTCCCGGATGAAAGAGGAAATAGCCGCCGGTATAAACACCGGTATCATCCGCGCAATGGGCGGTACCGGTAAAGTCGTCACGTCAGCAGGGCTGGTTTTCGCTTTCACCATGGGCTCGATGGTGGTCAGCGATTTGCGGATTATCGGTCAGGTCGGTACCACCATCGGCTTGGGCCTGTTGTTCGACACCTTGGTCGTGCGTGCATTCATGACACCTTCCATCGCCGCGCTGCTGGGACGTTGGTTCTGGTGGCCGCAGATAGTTCGTCCGCGCCCAGCCAGTCAACTGCTTCGGCCTTACGGGCCGCGTCCGCTGGTACGGCCCTTGCCGCTAAGGGCGGAGCCCCGCGACGAGGACGCGGTCACAACCGAGCTTCCGAGGCGGCCCGCCTAGGTCGGCCTCGTCTTTCACCAGCGCCGCATGCGCCGGTCAGCTGAGGAAGTTGGTCACCGCGGTCGCCAACTCGGGCGACGCCGACGTGGCGAGATTCTGGTAGCTACCACCGGAAAGCTTCGCGACAGCCTCCCAGGTCGCCCGGTCGGAATCGGGCCCGAAATCGATGACATTGACCGCGACCGGCTTTGCCGGGTCGGCGCTGTGCTTGATGAAATCCTGCAGGCCCTCGCCGTCGAGGCTCCGGTCGGTGTGCGGCCCGGCGGTGATCACCAAAATTGAATTCGTCTGTCCAGCATGGAAGTTGGCTTGCGCACCCTGGTAGATCATCCGCAACGTGGTAAACGACACCGCACCACCTGATGAGGCATGCTGCCGATCCAGTGCCGCCGTCAGCGTGTCGGACCGCGGGTGGCCGTCGACGGGATCGCCGAGCGGTCCAGCCGGCACCTCCGCTCGGCCCTCTTTGCCGTCGAACGTCCAGAGCCCGATCACGGCATTGGGCGGCAGTGCCTTGATTCGGTCGTCGAGCGCACCGACCACATTGGCCAGCCGGCTCTTGCCGCCTTCGTCGGTGACCATCGACTGCTCGAGCATGATGATCGCCGCCGGCGCGCTCGACGGTGCCGACACGGTATTCGCCAACGTGGCGCGCACCGCGTCGTCACCCACCGACAGCGTCGACGGGAGCGCCGGGAAGCCGGTCACGTCGCTGCTGGGCGGCTTGACTCCCTCGACGCGGAAGCCGGCCTTGGACAGCTCGGACAATTGGTCCGATTTGTGCATGAATCGGGCGAACTCGCTGGCCGCCGTCACCTGTTCCTGCGACAGCCAGGATCCGCTGAGCAGCACGGTGGGATAGTCGGCGACCGCGGCCGGCCCCGGCGGCAACCAGGAGCTCAGGGCACTGCCGGCATCCGGCATGGATGCGCCACGCGTGAACAGCTGCTGTTCGGTTGTCACTACCGCGTGCACCTCAGCCGTCGCCTGATCACCGGACCGCAGCAGCGCGTTCATCGCCTCAGCCAGCGAATTGTCCGCGAGTTTGGGCTGACCGCTCATCAGCGTGCGTACCGCGCTGCTGCCGTCGGTCGGCGGCGCGCCGGGTGGCGCGGATCCTGCTGCCACCGCCTCGCCGGCCAGAAATGCCGCGTCGCTGTTGCCCCCCAGCGGCAGCGCCAGACGCAGCGATCCCCACGTCGGCAATTTCACTTCGGCCAACCCGTCGGGCTTGGTCTGCAGCCCGGGCAGTGACGCCCACGTCTGGTCACCGAGCGCTCGCTGGAGTTCAGGCCGTAACGCCAACACCACCGGCGAGGTGACCAGCGACCGGCTGTCGGTGATGGTTTCCTTGCCCGCCGCGGCGGTGAGCCGCGCGGCCGACACCGAGCTACCCGGGATCCACAACGCGGGTCGCTGACCCAGGTCCGCGGGCCATTGCCCGACGAAGCCGTCGACGACGGCATCCGAACCCGCGGATTTGACGCCGACGTCAACGCAGTGGTCACCGACCGGCGCGGCCATGGCGTTGAAACGGTCCGCGAAATGCTGCACGTGTTCAGCGATCGAAGGGTCGGCGATGACAGCAACCGGCTGCTTGTCGCCGACGCAGCGGGCGCTGATCGAGCGGTTTGACAGCGCATCGCCGAAGAAACGCCAGAGGATGACCACACCCACCACGACGACGACCGCGACCAGCGCGGCGATCACGCCGATGCTGACGCCGCGCCGGCCGCCGTCGTTGCGGTGACCGCCGCTCCACTCGCCGCCGGTCCGATGGCCGCCGGACAGCGGCGGCGGCGGTGGCGGCGCTGGGCCGCGTCGCTGGAAGTCGGGAAAGTCATCCGGCGTATCGATCTCGGCGGGGGACAGATCCTGCTCAGGTTCCTCCGATGGGGAGTAGTCACCCGGATGGTCGTCGACCGGCTCGTCGAAGTCGAAAAAGCCTGGACCGTCTGGAAAGTCGTCGGAGAACCCGGGCCGGCGCTGCGGAAAGCGCGGCTCGGGGAAAGAACCGGTGTATCGAGGCGGGTCAGCCGGGAAATCCTCGGGCTCCCGCAGGCCCTCGTCATCACCGAAGTCCTCCGGTGGGGGAAAGTCGTCCGACGGTTCGTCGGCCGGCTCGTCGGAATCGGGAGCTCTGTGCCTACCCATGCCGGTCCTCTCCCGCGTGCCGGAGGTGACTGCATCCTCTAAACATTGGGACGGTCGATATTCCCCGTACAGACATCACTCATGAGCGCGGGCTTTGAACTCGCGCCGACGCCGATGAAGAATCGGCTCGGTGTAGCCGCTGGGCTGTCGGGTACCGGTCAGAATCAGCTCTTGGGCGGCCAGGAAGGCAATACTGTCGTCGAAGTTGGGTGCCATCGGCAGATACGAGGAGTCCCCGGCGTTCTGCTCATCCACCAGTGGGGCCATCCGCTCCAGGCTAGCGCGTACATCCTCTTCGGTGATGACGCCATGCCGTAGCCAGTTGGCCAGCAATTGGCTGGAAATCCGTAGCGTGGCACGGTCTTCCATCAAGGCAACGTTGTGGATGTCGGGAACCTTCGAGCAGCCGACACCCGCGTCGATCCACCGCACCACGTAGCCCAGGATCGACTGGCAGTTGTTGTCGACCTCCTCGCGGATCTCCTCCGGCGCCCAGGCCAGTTCCTTGGCCAGCGGGACCGTCAGCAGCTCGTCGATGGTGGCGCGCTTCTTGCCTTCGAGCTCGTCCTGCACCGATGCCACGTCCACGTAGTGGTAGTGCATGGCGTGCAGCGTGGCCGCGGTCGGCGAGGGCACCCACGCGGTAGTGGCGCCGGCCTTGGGCTGGCCGATCTTCTGCTCCATCATGTCGGCCATCAACTCGGTCATGGCCCACATGCCCTTGCCGATCTGCGCCTTACCCTTGAAGCCGGTCGCGAGCCCGGTGTCGACGTTGTTGTCCTCGTAGGCCTTGATCCAGGTGGTGCTCTTCATCGCACCCTTGCGGATCATCGGGCCCGCCTCCATCGAGGTGTGGATCTCGTCGCCGGTGCGGTCCAGGAAGCCGGTGTTGATGAACACCACCCGGTCGGCAGCGGCTTTGATGCACGCCTTGAGGTTGACGGTGGTGCGGCGTTCCTCGTCCATGATGCCGACCTTCAGCGTGGCCTGCGGCAGGCCGAGCACGTCCTCGACACGGCTGAACAGCTCGCAGGTGAACGCGACCTCTTCCGGCCCGTGCATCTTGGGCTTGACGATGTAGATGGACCCGGTGCGACTGTTCGTCAGCGGCCCGTTGCCCTCACCGGTCTTCAGACCGTGAATCGCGGTCAGGCCGGTGAACAGGGCATCCATGATGCCCTCGAAGACCTCTTTGTCTTCGCCGTTGCCGTCGCTCCACACGATCGCGTCGTTGGTCATCAAATGACCGACATTGCGGACGAACAGCAAGCTGCGGCCGGGCAAGGTCAGCTCACCGCCGTCGGGCGTCTTGTAGGTGCGGTCCTGGTTGAGCACGCGGGTGAAGGTCTTGCCGTCCTTCTTGACGTCCTCGGCCAGATCGCCCTTGTTCAACCCGAGCCAGTTGCGATAGCCCAGCACCTTGTCGTCGGCGTCGACGGCGGCCACCGAGTCCTCGAAGTCCATGATCGTGGTGACCGCCGACTCCAGGATCACGTCCTTGATCCCGGCGGCGTCGGTCTTGCCGATCGGCGATTCCGGGTCGATCAGGATCTCGATGTGCAACCCGTGGTTGACCAGCAATACCGACCAGTCGGGGGAGCCGAGCTCCCCGGTGTAGCCGACGAACTTCTCCGGGCTGGCCAGGCCGACGGATCCGTCGCCTATCGCGACCCCGAGCTCGCCGTCCTCGAGGCTGAGTCCCGTCGCGTCGGCCCAGGAGCCAGACGCCAGCGGCACCGCCTCGTCGAGGAACTTGCGCGCGTACGCGATCACCTTGTCGCCGCGAACTGGGTTATAGCCGGCGGTGTCGCCGGCTGGCACCTTGTCGGCTCCATCGCTTTCCGGGATCACATCGGTGCCGTACAGCGCGTCATACAGCGAGCCCCAGCGGGCGTTGGACGCGTTGAGCGCGAACCGGGCGTTGAGGACCGGCACCACCAACTGCGGGCCGGCCGTCGTGGTGATCTCGTCGTCGACACCCGCGGTGGTGATGGTGAAATCGGCGGGCTCGGGCAGCAGGTAACCGATTTCGGTGAGGAACTGGCGATACGCCTCGGGGTCGATCGGCTCGATGACGTGATGCCGGTGCCATTTGTCGATCTGTGCCTGCAACTGATCGCGGCGTTCCAGCAGCTCCTGGTTCTGCGGGTGCAGGTCGGTGACGACCTTGTCGACGCCCGCCCAGAAGCTGTCCGGGTCTATATCGGTGCCGGGCAAAGCCTCGCTGTTGACGAAGTCGTACAGCACACTAGCGACGCGCAGGTTCCCCACCGACACGCGATCTGTCATCGTTCCTCCCTCACTGGCAATCCCGTCAGCCTACCGGCCGACAGCCCCACGACCCGTAACCGGCGGCCTGCAGCAGCAGGTCACACCCGGCCAGCAGCGCTGCCCGCAACGGCGCAGCGCGCGACGCGATGACCTTCTGGCAACGCACATACTCGGCGCGGCCCGCAGCGTCCTCGACGGCGATCGGTGTGTACCCGTAGTTCCCCAGGTCATACGGGCTGGCTCGCATGTCGATCTCACGCGCGGCCGCCGCCAGCTCCAGGCAGTCCAGCAGCAACTCGGAATCGATCAGCGGGCTCAACTTGTAGGACCATTTGTACAGGTCCATGTTGGCGTGCAAGCAACCGGGCTGCTCCCAATCCTGTTGGGTGGAGCGGCTGGGCGAGCCCGCGTTTCGGGGCGCGGCTTCGGCACTGAAGAAGCGGAACGCGTCGAAGTGGGTGCATCTCAGCGGCCCGGCGATCTGAGCCTCGACCACGGTGTCGGTGCCCGCGGCGCCGAGCCGCAGCGGGACGCGGTCGTGACGCGCGGCGCCACTGCGGTAGACCATCGCCCACTCGTGCAGTCCAAAACAGTTCAGCTGAGCCGGCCGCCGAGCGGTAGCGCGCAGCAGGCGCGCCACGAATGCGATGGTGTCCAACCGGCTGCGCAGGTGTGCATCGCCGACCGTGACTCCGGACGCCTCGACGGCGTAGCCGCGGCGGTCGCGGTATCGACGGATCGCCTCGCCACCGGCCAGCAGCACCCCGTAACCCGGGTGCCAGCAACGCAGTTGCCTGGGACGCAGGCTGTAGTAGCTGAACAAGAAGTCCCACACCGGATGCGGCACACCGGCCTGTGTCCGCTCGAGGTGGGGAGCCACAAACGCCTCGACGCGCACGGCATAGTCGTGAGCGCGGGCCGTCCACTGCTCTGCATCCAGCCGGACGCTGGTTTCAGGCACGCTGCGTCCCGTCGCGCACCGCGCCGACCAGATCCCTCACCAGGTCCTCCAGCGCGACCATCGCCACGACGGCGCCGTCTTGGCCGGTGACCAGCGCAAGGTGACTGTTGCTGCGCCGCATCCGCGACAGCGCCTCGGGAACCGACAGCGATTCGGCAACTTGCGGCAGCGGCCGGACTCTGGCCAGATCGACCACGGCGCGTGGGTCGTCACCCAGTGACAGCACGTCCTTGATATGCAGGTATCCGACGAATCTGCGGTCGACGTCCACCACTGGGAACCGGGAGTAACCAGTTGCGGCCAAAGCCTTTTCGATCACCTCGACTGTCGGCCCGGACCCGGCTGCGGCCATCGGCACGGCACGGATCTCGGCGACCGGCACCGCCACATCACCGACCGTCCGATTGCGAATTTGCAGCGCCCGGGTGAGCCTGGTGTGCTCCTCGGGATCCAGCAGACCCTTCGAGACCGACTCAGCGATCATCTCGCTGAGCTCGACAGTGGAGACCGTGACGTCGAGTTCGTCGCGCGGGCGCACCTGCAGCGCGCGCAGGATGGCGCTGCTGCAGCGGTTGTAGAACGTGATGACCGGCCGGACCGCGCGGACGTAGACCAGGTAGGCCGGGATCAGCAACATCGCCGCCTTCTCCGGGCCGGCCATCGCGATGTTCTTCGGCACTATTTCGCCGAGCAGCAAGTGCAGCGTCACCACGATCGCCAGCGCAACGACGAACGAGGCGGTGTGCAGCAGCGCGGGGGACACGCCGAGCAGATCGAACGGGCGCCGCAGCAGGTCGGCGACGGCCGGCTCGCCAATCCGGCCGAGCAGGATCGAGGACACCGTGACGCCCAGCTGCGCTCCGGCGAACATCAGCGGCAGTTGCTCGCCGGCCCTGATCACGGTGACCGCGCCCGACCGGCCCTGTTCGGCCAGGGTTTCGAGGCGATCTCGTCGGGCGGAGATCAACGAGAACTCCGCGGCCACGAATAACGCGTTGGCGCCCACCAACAGGAGGGTCGCCAACAGCCCGAGCAGATCACCCATCAGCGACCCCGCAGCGCGCCGGAATCGGCGCGGTCCGGCAGTTGGGTCAGCTCGAGCAGGTCGATGCGACGGCCGTCCATCCGGAGCACTCTGGCCTGCCAGGCCGAGGAGTGCGGTATGCCGTCAGGCGTGTAGCCGCTCAGCTGCACCTCGTCGCCGCTGACCGGAATGCGGCCGAGCTGTTCAAGGACCAACCCGCCGATCGTCTCGTATTCGCCTTCTGGAGCGTGGTATCCGGTCGCCGCGGCCACCTCATCGATGCGCAGCAGACCGGATACCTGCCAACTGCTGCCGGCCGCCACCACGTCCGGGGTGGCGTCGTCGTGTTCGTCGCGGACGTCGCCGACGATCTCCTCGATCAGATCCTCCACGGTCACCATGCCCGCGATGCCGCCGTACTCGTCGACGACCATGGCGGTCTGCAAGTCGTTGGCGCGGATCTGTCCCATCAACGCGTCGCCGTCGAGCGTGGAGGGCACCATCGCAACCGGCTGCGCGACGGCGGTCACCAGTGTGAATTCCCGCTCGGCGGCCGCAACTTCGAAGACCTGTTTGACGTGCACGATGCCGACCGTCTCGTCGAGGTCACCGTCGACGATCGGAAACCGCGAGAAGCCGCTCTCAGCGGCCGCCGCGACCAGATCCGCAACGGTGTTATCGACTTGCAGCGCAACGATTTTCGACCGCGGCGTCATCAGCTCCTCGGCGGTCAGGTCGCCGAACTGCAGCGACCGGTCCAGCAGCGCTGCGGTGGTGGGGTCCAACGAGCCGCTACGGGCAGAGCTACGCACCAGCGATACCAGCTCCTGAGACGAACGGGCCGACCGCAGTTCTTGAGCGGGCTCGATGCCCAGCTTGCGCAGGATCCAGTTGGCCACCCCATTCGTCACCCGGATCGCATAAGTCATCAGCCAGGAAAACAGCAGCTGCATCCCGGCGACGGCACGCGCCGTCCGCAGTGGCCGGGCCACGGCAAGATTTTTCGGGACCAGCTCACCGAAGATCATCGACAGCGACGTGACGACCAACAGGGTCACAAAAGCGACGATGGCATCGGCGACCCGGTCGGGTATCCCCAACGCATCCATCGCCGGGTGCGGCAATCTCGCAACCAGCGGTTCGGTGAGGTATCCGGTGACCAGGGTGGTGATCGAGATACCCAACTGCGCACCGGACAGCTGGAAAGACAGCGTGTGGTGGGCGCGGCGTACTTGGCGGTCGCGACGGTCGCCGTCGCGGGCGTTGGCCTCGACGGTGCTGCGCTCGAGTGTGGTCAAGGAGAATTCAGCCGCGACGAACAACGCGGTGCCGGCCGTGAGAATCCCGATGGCCAGCAGGCTGAGCAGCGTGATGATGAGGTTCATCGGGAACACTCTCGAGAAGGGGGCTCCTCGGGGTCGGCGTCACACACGCCAGACGGCGCGGGTGCCTGCGGCACGGGGACCCTCTCCTTGGACGTATCTGTCGTTCAGGTGAACTTTTATGGTAGCGAAGGCGCGCTGCGCTTGGCCTTCGTTGCCGTGCCGACACGCGCCTCGGGCGATGGGACTACCACCCGAACGGCAGCGGATGGCCTTCGGCAAACCCTGCCGCCGACTGCACGCCGACCACCGCCCGCTCGTGCAACTCGGCCAGCGTCGACGCACCGACGTAGGTGCATGTGCTGCGGACCCCGGAGATGATGTGGTCGAGCAGATCCTCGACCCCGCCGCGGGCGGGGTCCAGCTGCATCCGCGATGTCGAGATGCCTTCCTCGAACAAGGCTTTGCGGGCGCGTTCGAAGGCGCTGTCGGCCGTGGCGCGGGCGACCACCGCGCGCTTGGATGCCATGCCGTAGCTCTCTTTGTACGGCTGGTTGTCGCGGTCGCGCATCAGGTCACCGGGCGATTCGTAGGTGCCGGCGAACCACGAACCGATCATGACGTTGGACGCGCCGGCCGCCAACGCCAAGGCCACGTCCCGCGGATGTCGCACACCGCCGTCAGCCCACACGTGTGCACCGAGTTGGTGTGCAGCCGAAGCACATTCGACGACAGCGGAGAACTGGGGCCGGCCGACCCCGGTCATCATCCGGGTGGTGCACATCGCCCCGGGGCCCACACCGACCTTGACGATCGATGCCCCGGCGCTGATCAGGTCGCGGGTGCCGTCCGCCGACACCACGTTGCCGGCAACCAGCGGCACACCCAGATCCAGCGACGATATCGCCTTGATGGCATCCAGTGCCTTGACCTGATGTCCGTGGGCGGTGTCGACGACCACCAGGTCGACGCCGGCTTCGGTCAGCGCCGCAGCCTTGGTGACCACATCGCCGTTGATACCCACCGCTGCGCCGATCCGCAGCCGCCCTTTCCCGTCGATGGCCGGCGAGTAGATGCCCGCCCGGATAGCCCCGGTACGAGTCAACACACCGGCCAGGGTGCCGTCGGCGGCGGTCATCACCGCGACGCCGACCGGAGCATGCTCGAGAAGGTCGAAGACCTTGCGCGGATCGGTACCCACCGGCGCGTTGACGAAGTCGGTGATCGCGATGTCGCGAACTCGCGCGAAGCGGTCGACCCCGTCGCAGCACGATTCGGTGACCAGTCCGATCGGGCGCCCCTCGAAGGTGACGACCGCGGCCCCGTGTGCGCGTTTCGAAATCAGCGCCAGCGCATCGGACACCGAATCCTCGGGAGCCAGTACCACCGGAGTGTCGACGATCAGGTCGCGGCTCTTGACGAAGTCCACCGTCCGTTGCACCACGGCGATCGGAAGGTCTTGCGGCAGAACGACAATCCCGCCGCGACGGGCCACCGTCTCGGCCATCCGCCGGCCCGCGACCGCAGTCATGTTGGCCACCACCACCGGGATGGTGGTGCCCGAGCCGTCCTGGGTGGACAAATCCACGTCGAAGCGTGACACCACATTCGAGTGGTTCGGCACGATGAAGACGTCGTCGTAGGTCAGGTCATAGGCAGGACGGTGCCCGTCCAGAAACCTCATCGGTGTCGCCCCAAACCGTTCACGCCCTCAAATCGGTGCCGGCTATGCCGGCACCTCGGTGCGGTCGCCGCTCCACAGCGTGTGGAATTTCTTGCTTGGGTCCTCATCGATCCGTCCATAAGTGTGTGCGCCGAAAAAGTCCCGCAACCCCTGGGTGAGCGCGGCGGGCAGTCGCTCGGTGCGCAGCGCGTCATAGTACGACAACGCCGACGAAAAACCCGGAATGGGGATACCCAATTCGGTGGCGGTCACCACGACGCGACGCCAGCCGTCGATGGCCGACTCGATCGCGTTGCGGAAATATGGCGCAACGATCAGCGTGGGCAGGGCGGGATCCTCGTCGAAAGCCTCTTTGATCCGGTTGAGGAACTTGGCCCGGATGATGCACCCGCCGCGCCAGATGGTGGCCAGGTCGCCGGGCGTGATGCCCCAGTCGTATTCGGCGCTGCCGGCCTGAATCTGGTTGAACCCCTGGGCGTAGGCGATGATCTTCGATGCGTACAACGCCTGACTCACATCCTCGATGAACTGCGTTCCGTCGCCGGGTTTTGCACCCAACTCGCCCGACGCCAGCCCGGTGGTCGCCTTGCGCTGGGCCACCGAACCGGACAGCGCGCGGGCGAAAACCGCCTCGGCGATACCAGTCACCGGCACACCGAGATCCAGTGCCGACTTCACCGTCCAGCGGCCGGTGCCCTTCTGCTCGGCTTCGTCGAGGATGACGTCGACCAGCGGCTTGCCGGTCTTGGCGTCTTTTTGGCGCAACACCTCTGCGGTGATCTCGATGAGAAAGCTGTCCAGGTCGCCCTTGTTCCATTCAGCGAAGACGTCGGCGATCTCCGGCGCGGTCTTGCCGAGCCCGTCGCGCAGCAGCTGGTAGGCCTCGCCGATGAGCTGCATGTCGGAATACTCGATGCCGTTGTGCACCATCTTGACGAAGTGCCCGGCGCCGTCGGGACCGATGTGGGTGCAGCACGGGACACCGTCGACGTGCGCGGAGATCTCCTCCAGCAGCGGGCCCAACGATGTGTACGACTCGGCAGGGCCGCCCGGCATGATCGACGGCCCGTTCAGCGCGCCCTCCTCTCCGCCGGAGATGCCGGCGCCGACGAAGTGCAGCCCCCGCTCGCGCATCGCCTTCTCGCGGCGGATGGTGTCGGTGTAGAGGGCGTTGCCGCCGTCGATGATGATGTCGCCTTTTTCCATCGCATCGGCGAGCTCGTTGATCACGGCGTCGGTGGGGTCACCGGCCTTCACCATGATCAGCACCCGGCGCGGTTTCTCCAATGCGGCGAGGAACTCTTCGATGCTCTCCGAGCGCACGAACTTGCCTTCGCTGCCGTGCTCCTTGAGCAGTGCGTCGGTCTTGGCGATCGACCGGTTATGCAATGCCACCGTGTAGCCGTGGTGGGCGAAGTTGCGGGCGATGTTGGAACCCATGACGGCCAGGCCGGTTACGCCGATCTGCGCAGTGCCGACAGCGTTGTTCGATTCCGATTCGCTCATGTGTGCGCCTCTCACTGTCGTGACTTTCGTTCCAAGCCCTGCACCGAACACTGTGGCACAGCGGAACTCCGGTATCTGCAAAGTATCGCCAAAGCGCAGTGTTTGCCTGTGCGCCGGGTTAGACCGCGGTGAACAGCCGGTGCAGTTCGGTGAGCCACGGGATAGCCAGCGCGACGGTGGGCACGACCAGCACCGCCACGGCTGCCAGGTAGGCGGCTGTCGACACCGTCAGGCTGTTGCCGGTGCCGGAAAGCCGGCGTACCCGCAACAGCGTGTGCGCGCCACCGGCGGCCAAAGCGCCCAACGGCGTCGCGCCTGACGCGCAGGTCACCAGGGCACGGGCCAGGGGTGCGCGGCCGGCCACCCGCACGGCGGCGTCGTCGGCCAACAGTTCGGCCAGCAGCTTCACCGCATCCAAAGCGTTTGCGCTGCGGACGAATCGGGGAAATGCGGCGTGCGCGGCGGTGAACGCCTCCAGGACCAGATCATGGCGGGCGCGCAGGTGGGCGCGTTCGTGGCTCAGAATCGCGGCGACTTCGGCTTCGGTCAGCGATTCCAGCGTGCCTTCGCTGACCACCACGCGGCTGCGGACGCCGGGCAGGCAGTAGGCCAGCGGTTGCGCCACTTCCAGCACGCGCAAATCACGGCCGCGAGCGCAGGCCCGCGCGGCGAGTGCTTCGTGCGACAACCCGAGCAGATCGACCATCATGCGGTGATGGGCTCGCCGCCGGCGGGTGGCAACGGCCACCTGGATTACGGACACGGCCAGCCGCGCACCGATCAGCAGCGTGAGCGCAAAGACCGCGACATCCAGAATCCACAGCGGCCAGCCGAGCCGACCGATTTCGGCGGCGGGGTTGGCGGTCGGGCGTCCGTCTGCCCCCGGGACGAACAGCCGGCTGGCGATCGCGATGCCTGCGCTGAATGCCGACAGCACCGCGGCCACGGCGACCGCCTGCCAAAGCACCATCGCTGCGCGAGGGGCGCGCAACGGCCAGGTGGCCCGCGCCAACAGGGCCGGCACTGGGCCGACCAGCATCACCGCAAGAACAGTGAAGCCCAGCCCGGACACGTTCTCAGTCTCCCTTAGCCCTCTGGCCGAGCGCCACAAGGCGGCGCTTTCCGATGACTAAATTCCAATTCGTCGAGCGCGCGCCGCAGCGCCTCAGCTTCGTCGGCGCCGACCCGTTCGACGAAGTGCACCAGCGCCGCCCGTCGGTCTCCGAAGTCTGCGGCCTGATCCAGCGCGTCGACCATCAGTCCAGCGACGAGCTCGTCGCGGCCGTGTACCGGCGCGTACTGATGCGCGCGGTCGTCGCGAATTTGCGAGACGAGATTTTTCTTGGCCAACCGCTGCAGCACGGTCATCACCGTCGTGTAGGCCAGATCGCGCTGCTCCGACAGCGCTTCGTGCACCTGGCGGACAGTCTGGGGTTGGGGAGCGGACCACAATTGATCCATGACGGCACGTTCCAGATTCCCGAGCCGCGTGAGCTTAGCCATGTTCGTCCATCTCCTGTGCGATCCTGCCAGCGTACTCGCGCGTACTACCGATTGTCGTATCTCTGCTGTCGACGACCGTTCAGCGGCGGCCGGGGGACGGCCGTATTCCTATATGGTTAGGCTAACCTAATCAACAGGAGGCGACCGTGACGATCACGATCGAGGACCCGCTGATCGCGGCGATGCGCGTTGACCGTGCACTGCCGCTGCATGAGTCCAGTCGGCGGCTGCGCGAACTGTATCCGCAATGCCCACGGGTCCACGGTGTCGCGGTGCTGGCCGACGTCTCCGTCCGGCGGTGGTGGCCGCTGGAGTCGGCCGTCAGCACCCAGCGGCTGCAAACCATGTTCGACGCGGCCGCGGCCGAAATGGACTTCCGCGGCGCCGCAAGGCAATTGGCGGCAACACTGGTCCACACGGTGATTGGCCGGGTAGTCGCGCTAGTAGTGCTGGAGGCCAGGGCATGGGACACCGGCCTGGAGAACGTGTGGGTCCATGTCGACTCCGACGGCGTCATCGACTGGGCCGGCGTCGTCGACGCGACAATGCGAATGTTGCCCGACGACCCTTATATCGCGGACCGCGACAGCGATTCGCCGCGCGATGGGCTGGTGTGCCTGCCCAGCGAGGCGGCGTTGACAACCTGGGTCGCCCACCGCTGTCACCGCAGCTTGGAATCACTGTTCGCCAAACTGCATGCGGTCAGCGGCGGCGCGCTGTCGGTCGCGGCGATGTGGCACCTCGTCGGCTCGATGGTGGTGGCGACCGCAACCCAGGTCCCGCAACTGGCCGGCACCGACGAACTGGCCGCGATGCGCCGCGCTCAAGCGGTGCTCGACGCGCTGGTCGGCTTCGGGCTGCCGGTGCGCGGCCTCTCGGCCGCGTGGCTACGGGGACGGGCAACCGCTTGCAGATTAGGGCAGCCTTGCCTATGCTGATGGCATCGAGCGCTAGGTGACCGTGACGACGTCCTGAGGGCTGCAGAGACGGCCGGTCTTCTCGATCGGCGAGCCCCGTGCATCACGCACGGGGCTCGCCTGTATCGAGGACGCCCCCGGATCCGTAGACACATGGCGTGCAGCCGCTGCCAGAGGAACCGAACAACGAGAATAGGACCGGCGTCAATCGCGGCTCTTGCCGCCAAATATGCTGCCGTAAACTATGTTTCAGCCGTAAGCAAAACCGAACTGGCGAGACCGAACCGCAGTGCCAACCGAATCGAGCCGAGACCACGGCAAAAGTGGCTGAACAGCGGCCGGCACTCCACGATATCTGTAGCCACCGCGCCCCGCTTCCTGTACCCCGAAAACAGCAACGCCCTCTTGGGCCGTGTAAACACAAGAGCGTGCAGCCAATGCCGGAGGCGCCGTTCGACAAGGAACTGGGGCTGGTATTCACCGAAATCAGTCCGGATCGGACGCGCGCCCATCTCGACGTCGCGCCCAAGCTGATGCAGCCGATGGGCATCGTGCACGGCGGTGTTTACTGCTCGATGGTCGAGAGCCTGGCCAGTGTGGCCGCCTACACCTGGCTCGGCGCTAACGGCGGCGGTTCGGTCGTCGGCGTCAACAACAACACCGACTTTCTGCGTGCCATCGGCAGCGGTACGGTCTACGGCGCCGCGACCCCGATACATCGCGGTCGCCGTCAGCAGCTGTGGCTGGTCACTATCACCGACGCGAATGAACGCGTGGTAGCGCGCGGTCAGGTGCGGTTACAGAACCTCGAAGCCGAGCCTGGCTAACTGGCCGCTTTCGCCGTCTCGCCCTGGTGCGCCTCGGCCGCCAACACCGCGAGCTGCTCCAGGCGGGTGCGGGCGAAGGCTTGCTGCTCGGTGATCGTCAGCTGGCCGCGCCGAGTGCTCAGGAACGTCACTGTCCACGACAACAACGTGCTGACCTTGGTCTTGAACCCAACCAGATAGACCAGGTGCAGGACCAGCCACGCCAACCAGGCAATGAAACCGCTGAATTCCAGCGGACCAATCTGGGCCACCGCGGAAAACCGCGACACCGTGGCCATCGAGCCCTTGTCGAAGTACTGGAATGGCTCGCGCTGTGCCGGGTCGGCGCCGCCGAGTTCGGCTTTGAGTGCGGTGGCGACGTACTTGGCGCCCTGGATCGCGCCCTGCGCCACCCCGGGCACACCGTCGACAGCGGCCATGTCACCAATGACGAAGACGTTGGGGTGGCCGGGCAACGACAGATCGGGCAACACTTTGACGCGGCCCGCGCGGTCGAGTTCGACCGCCGACTGGCGGGCCAGATCCCGGCCCAGCGGGCTGGCCGAGACCCCCGCGGACCACACCTTGCACGCCGATTCGATCCGCCGGATGCTGCCGTCGGAGTCCTTGACCGTAATGCCATCGCGGTCGACGTCGGTCACCATCGCCCCGAGTTGGATCTCGACGCCCATCTTTTCCAGCCGCGCGGCAGCCCGCTTGCCGAGCTTGTCGCCGAATGGCGGCAGTACAGCGGGGGCGGCGTCGAGCAGAATCACCCGCGCCCTGGTCGAGTCGATATGGCGGAACGCCCCCTTCAAGGTGTAGTCGGCCAATTCCGCGATCTGGCCGGCCATCTCGACGCCGGTCGGACCGGCGCCGACGACAGTGAACGTAAGCAGCTTTCGCCGCCGCTCCGGATCGTTCGACCGTTCAGCCGCCTCGAATGCGCTCAGGATGCGGCCCCGCAGTTCCAGTGCGTCGTCGATGGACTTCATCCCGGGGGCGAACTCGGCGAACTGGTCGTTGCCGAAGTAGGACTGCCCGGCCCCGGCGGCGACGATCAGGCTGTCGTAGGGAGTCTCGTAGCTATGACCCAGCAGATCCGAGACGACGACTTTGCGGGCCAGGTCGATATGCGTCACGTCGCCGAGCAGCACCTGGACGTTGCGCTGTCGGCGCAAGATGACGCGGGTGGTCGGGGCGATCTCGCCTTCGGAGATGATGCCGGTCGCTACCTGGTACAGCAGCGGCTGGAACAGGTGGTGCGTGGTACGGGCGATCAACTTGATGTCGACGTCGGCCCGCTTGAGCTTTTTGACCGCGTTCAGTCCGCCGAACCCAGATCCGATGACCACCACCCGGTGTCGACGATTGGGTGTGGTGACTTCGGGATGGGCGCTCATCGGTTTGGTTGCTCCTCAGCGGCGACGATTCACTATCCACCGTAGTCGCCCGGACCTGCAATTATCGACGTTGACCGATGTGATCGCCCACACCCGGGACATCGGACGTGACGCGCCTCGCTACGCGGTCAGAGCGACCAGTGGGCGCAACACCTCGCCGACCGCGGCGACGACACCGGGTGTGTAGAACGGCATGTTGATGATCACCCCGTCGACACCGGCGTCCAGCACCTTGGCCTGGACCTGTTCGGCGACGCGTTCGGCGCTGCCCGCGAGCATGCGTCCGCTCATATCGGCCGGGATCTGGTCGGGTTTGACGTTCTCGTCCACTAGCACCGTCAGCAGCAGGCTGGTTTCCAGCGTCGAGCGGTCACGTCCGGCCTCGTCGCACCGTTTGGCCAGCGCGTCGAGTTTGCGCGGCAAGGTGTCGATGCCGGTGATGAGGTTGAGATGGTCGGCGTAGCGCGCCGCGAGGGCGAACGTCTTCTTCTCCCCGCTGCCGCCGATGAGGATCGGGATGCGGTCGCGATAGCGCGGCTCTGCTAGCGCCGACTCGGTGGTGTACCACTCACCGGAGAATGTCGACCGCTCGCCCTTGAGCATCGGGTCGAGGATCTGAAGTGCTTCCTTTAGCCGGTTGAAACGATCGGTGAAGGTGCCGAACTCGAAGCCGAGTTGGCGATGTTCGAGTTCGAACCAGCCTGCTCCGACGCCGAGGATGGCGCGACCCGCGCTCACCACGTCTAGGGTGGTAACGGCCTTGGCCAGCAGCGTGGGGTTGCGGTAGGTGTTGCCGGTCACCAACGCGCCCAGCTGAATCCGCTCGGTCGCCGTTGCCAGCGCACCCAGGGCGGTGTACGCCTCGAGCATCGGCTGATACGGAGAGCCCAGCATCGGCAGTTGGTAGAAGTGGTCCATCACGAAAACCGAATCAAATCCTGCCGATTCGGCCTCGCGAGCCTGCGCGATTACGGTGGGGAAGAGCTGCTCGACGCCGGTGCCGTAGGTAAAGTTGGGAATTTGAAAGCCAAGCCGGATAGTCACCAGAACCACCCTAATGACCCTCGGTCAGAGGGGAAGGCCGCTGCAGCGATTTACGCGCTAGGCGAACTGCGTCAGCGCGCCGCGACTGACGTGCAGCACCTGACCGGTGATGTGGCGGGCGGCCGGGCCGGTGAGGAACAGCGACATCCTTGCGACCTCGGCGGCAACCGGCGGCGGCGTCTGGGACAGACCTTCATAGCCAGGCTCCGCGCTGCGTCCGGCGGCGACCGCGTTGACCGTGATACCACGGGTGCCGAACACCGTCGCCTGGCCGGCGACCCAGCTCGCCAGCGCCGCCTTGATCGCCGCCTCGGCGCTGCCCGGGCGCGGGTTCTCCGGCACGACGCCGATGATCGAGCCACCCGAACGCATGTGATCGCCCACCGTCTGAACTGTCAGCACCGCCGACAGCACGGTGAAGTCCAGCGAGTTGCGCCATGCGGCCGCCAGATCCGACAGCGAGTACGCGCGCGGGTCACCGGGGTTCCAACGGGGAGCCGGAATGTTCACGACGGTGTCCAGGTGATGGGGGAACAAGTGACGGACTTCCGCGAGGCTCGCCGGGTCGGTGGTGTCGCAGACGATCGCGTCCGCGTCGATCTCTTTGGCGGCTACCTCGAGATCGTCTCGGTGTGCACCGACCAGCGTGATCGTGTGGCCCTCGTTATGGAATTCCTCAGCAACGGCGCGACCCAATTCGGTATCGCCTCCGGTGACCAGCACCTCCACCGCCATGACCTCCTCGTATTCGTCATTGAATCCAGGTGCCGACCAGCTACTGACACCGCGGCTTCCGCCTTGAGCAACGGTCATCCGATGCTTCGATGGTGGCACACCGCAGCGCCGGTCCCTGGGATTTCAGGGCGTGTATGGCCTTAACCTTCCCACATGTTACTGGACGGTAGCTAGAGATGAAACTCCGAATCCGGCACGACGCGGTCACCGTTTGGACAACGCGGTGCACCGCGACATTCCGGCGGAGGACTGCGCAGACGCCGGCGATGGTCGGACTGCTGGCGCTTGCGTTGGTGACGAGTGCGAGTGGGTGTAGCCAGCGATCGTCGTCGCCAACGCAGTCCTCGCCCCCGGGTCACTCGTCAGCGATCGTGGTGTTCGCCGCTACGCCACTCAAGCCGACGTTCACCCTGTTGGCCGGCAAGTTTCAGACCGACAATCCCGGCGCCATTGTGGATTTCGACTTCGCGACCTCCGCGGAATTGGTGAACAAGTTGACCCAGGGCGCAGACGCTGACATCTATGCGTCGGCCGACAGCGCCCAGATGGACACCGTGACCAAGGCAGGCCTGACGGGAAGCGACCCGGTCAATTTCGCTTCCAACACACTGGTGATCGTCACGGCCCCAGGCGATCCGAAGCAGATCCACTCCTTCGCCGATCTCGCCAAACCCGGCCTGCGCGTCGCGGTATGCCAGTCGCCCATGCCGTGCGGAGCAGCGACACAGCACATCGAGGATGACACCGGCGTGCACCTCAACCCGACAAGCGAGGGGTCGACGGCGACAGGCGTGCTGGCCAAGGTCACCAACGGCGAGGCCGACGCCGCGCTGGTCTACGTCACGGATGCGCGCAAGGCCGGCGACGCGGTCGACACCGTCAAATTCCCCGAATCCGCCGACGCCGTGAACGTCTATCCGATCGCCATTCTCAAACACGCCGCCCAGCCCGCGCTGGCGCAGAAGTTCGTCGACCTGGTGACCGGTGAGGTGGGCAAGAAGGTGTTCAACCAGGCCGGCTTCGCTAATCCGTGAGGACGCGTCGCGCTCCAGCGTGACGCGCCCGGCCACGGTTGCGCCAGTAGATTCAGGGCCGTCGTCGGCCACGTTCCGCGACTGAACCGGTGAACTGCGCTTATCTGGCGCGTCGCACGCGCGCGATCGGCGACAACCGATTACCTAGTCACTCATAGATACTTGCGTCACGGCTGTAACACGGTAGGTTTTTTGCTTATGGACCAGGTCAACCGAAATTCGGCGCGGCCCAAAAGCCGGTGGACGACTCTCGTGATCGCGACGGTCAGCGGTGCCGGAGCGATCACGTTCGCGTTGCCCGCGACGGCCCTTGCCGACCCGGTGCCCCCGCCACCGCCGCCCACCGCGGCGGCGCCCGCCCCGCCCCCCCCAGCCGCGCCAGATGCGGCACCCGGTCCGGCCGGTCCCGCCGTGGCACCTCCGGCCGCCAATCCGGTCGCGGCACCGCCCGGAGCCGATCCCAACGCGCCGGCGCCGCCGGCGACTGACCCGAATGTGCCCCAGCCCGGGCGGGTCGACAACCCCGTGGGCGGGTTCAGCTTCGTCATTCCGGCCGGCTGGGTGGAATCGGACGCCACCCACCTTGACTACGGCTCGGCACTGCTCAGCAAGATCTCCGGACCGCCTAGCCCGGGCCAGCCGCCACCGGTGGCCAATGACACCCGCGTTGTGCTCGGCAAGTTGGACCAGAAGCTGTACGCCAGCGCTGAAGCCGATGACGCCAAGGCGGCAACGCGGCTGGCCTCGGACATGGGTGAATTCTTCATGCCGTACCCGGGCACCCGAGTCAACCAGGAGACCACCGCTCTGACCGTCAACGGCGTTGCCGGTGGTGCGTCGTACTACGAGGTGAAGTTCAGCGACGCCAGCAAGCCGAACGGCCAGATCTGGGCAGGAGTGGTCAGTGCTCCCGGGCCGAACCCCGCACAGGGCGCGGCCAGCCAGCGCTGGTTCGTGGTGTGGCTGGGCACCGCGAACGACCCGGTGGACAAGGCCGGAGCGAAGGCGCTGGCCGAGTCCGTCCGACCGCTGACACCGCCTGCGGCTCCCGCTCCTGCGCCGGGAACGGCTCCGGCCCCCGGCGCTCCGGCACCGGCACCTCCTGCCCCGGGAGCACCGGCACCTGCCCCGGGAGCTCCGCCAGCGCCCGCTCCGCCAGCACCCGCCCCGGGAGCGCCTGCCCCGCCGCCATCACCCGGACAGCCCGCCGGCGGAAACGGTCCGGCACCGGCTCCCGGTGCGGTGTCAACCTAATCTGCGGCCTCTAGCCGAACGAGCCCAATTGAGCGTATGAATAATTACGCTAACTGGGTATACGGCACGACGGTCCAGCAGCGGGCTCGACCAGCGACACCAAGGAGATGCAGATGACCGTCATGGCAGCAACCGAAATCCTCGCACTGGAAACGCCAACCGCCGTCGGTTGGATTGCCTACATCATCATCGGCGGTATCGCCGGTTGGGTCGCCAGCAAGGTCGTCAAAGGCACTGGCTCGGGGATCTTGGTGGACGTAGTCGTCGGAGTGATCGGCGGATTTCTCGGTGGCTTTCTGCTCAGTAAGCTCGGCTTCGACGTTGTGAGTGGCCGCCATTGGTTCACCTTCTTCACCGCACTGCTTGGGGCCGTTATTTTGCTGTTCATTGTGCGGCTGTTGCGCAGCGCCAGCAGACGCTAACCCGTTGTGGCCGCGACGATCAGCGGCATGCTGTAGTCATGAACATGAGCGCGTGGCGGGTCCGCCGGCCCGGCCCGATGAGCACCCATCCGCTGGAGCGTGTCAGCACACAGGTGCCGCGGGCCGAGCCGTCCGACCTTCTGGTGGCCGTGCGCGCGTGCGGCGTGTGCCGCACCGACCTGCACGTCACCGAGGGTGACCTTCCCGTGCACCGGGAGAACGTGACCCCTGGACACGAGGTGGTCGGCGAGGTCGTCGAGGTCGGCGCCGAGGCGGGTGACGGCTTCAGGGTCGGTGACCGGGTCGGGATCGCATGGCTACGGCACACCTGCGGCGTATGCAATTACTGCCGGCGCGGCGACGAAAACCTCTGTCCGAAGTCTCGCTACACGGGTTGGGACGCCGACGGTGGCTACGCCGAATTCGCTACTGTCCCTGCGGCCTTCGCACATCATCTGCCGAGCGGATACAGCGACACCGAGCTTGCGCCGCTGCTGTGCGCCGGCATCATCGGCTACCGCTCGCTGCTGCGCGCGGCGCTACCGCCAGGCGGGAGGCTGGGGCTTTACGGGTTTGGCGGCAGCGCGCACATCACCGCGCAGGTCGCGCTGGCCCAGGGCGCCGAGGTGCACGTGATGACCCGCGGCGCCGACGCCAGGGAGTTGGCGCTGCAACTGGGTGCCGTCTCGGTCCAGGGCGCCGCCGATCCGCCACCGGTTCCTCTCGACGCCGCGATCTTGTTCGCCCCGGTCGGCGATCTGGTGCTGCCCGCATTGGAGGCCCTCGATCGCGGGGGCACGCTGGCCGTCGCCGGAATCCACCTGAGCGACATTCCCGTCCTCAATTACCAGCGCCACCTGTTTCAGGAGCGCCAGATTCGCTCGGTGACATCGAACACCCGGGCCGACGCGCGGGCGTTTCTCGACTTCGCCGCCGAACACCACATCACTGTGACGACGCCGGAATACCCGCTCAGTCATGCTGACCAGGCGCTGTCGGACCTCAGCGCCGGCCGCATCGCCGGAGCGGCCGTCCTGCTCGCGTAGTCACTATTCAGCCGGACAGGTGCCATACCAGCGCTGCGGCCAAGGCTCCCACCCCGTTCAGCGACCAATGCAGGGCGATCGGCGCCAGCAGACTGCCGCTGCGCCGTCGTAGCCAGCTGAACACGAACCCGGCCGCCGCGGTTGCGACCACCGCGAGCATGACCCCGGCCAGCATGCCCACGAATCCGCCACCGAACATCCGCGTGAAGCCGACGTTGCTGCTCGTCAAACCCAGCGATGTCGCGATGTGCCAGAAACCAAACAACAGCGAACCCGCCACCGCGACGCCCCGGAACCCCCAGGCCCGGTTCAACGCGCCGTGCAGCACGCCACGGAAAGCCAGCTCCTCGGGAATCACCGTCTGCAGTGGAATGACGATCATCGACGCGACCAGTGCGCCGGACAACGTCGCATAGTGGTGGTTCATGAACATCGGCCGGGTCAGCGGCAGCAGCACGCCGATCGCGATCACCGCTACCACCAGCGCCATAGCGGCCAGCGCATAGACCGCGCCGGATTTCCAGTGATCGCGACCAAGGCCGAGTTCGGCCCAGCCCAGGCCGTTGATACGTAGCCAGGCGAGCAGCCCGATCGCCGCAGCCGGCACCGTCACGACACCCGCCCATGGCGTAGTGAAGTGCGCTATCAGGTTCGCCCACGCCAGCACCACCACGACGACGGCGACGTCGACGCGGACGCGGAACTGATGCAGGGCCGAGAGCTGCGCCAGCAGCGGGTGCGGTTCCGCAGCGGCGCTCTCTTGACCGGACATTCCTCCAGGCTACGCAGCACGTCGAGGTAGGCGCCGTGGGTGGCCGCGCGCAAACTACGCTGGCCTGGTGCCCGGCGATGCTGACATGCTTGACACCGGAGTCGAGGGCGGCGACCCGCTGCACTCTGCTACGCCGAGTTTGCGATCGCCGCAAGGGCTATTGGCGTCGCTGCGCGTGCTCGACCTGTCCGATCAGGACGGCGACCCGTTAACCCGACTGCTCGCCGATCTGGGCGCCGACGTACTGAAGCTGGAGCCGCCGGGCGGCAGCCCGTCACGCACGAGCCGGCCGACGGTGCGCGGCACCAGCCTGCGCTTCGCGCTGCACAACGCGAACAAGCGTGCCACCGTGCTTGACCCGTCCGACCCGAACGACCGCGAACGGTTGATCGAGCTCGCCGGCAGCGCCGACATCGTCGTCGACAGCGGGACGCCCGGCCAGGCCGCGGCATACGGAACCTCTTGCGAAGCCTTGGCTGACCGTTTTCCGCAGCTGGTGGCGTTGTCGGTCACCGACTTCGGCAGGACCGGGCCGCGGTCGACGTGGCGGGCGACCGATCCGGTGCTGTACGCACTGTCGGGGTCGTTGTCGCGGTCAGGCCCCACCACGGGAATGCCGGTTTCGCCGCCGGACGGCATCGCATCAGCCACCGCCGCTGTTCAGGCCGCGTGGGCCGCGCTCGTCGCGTATTACAACCGATTGCGCTGCGGTACGGGCGATTACATCGACTTCGCCCGGTTCGACGCGGTCGTGATGGCGCTCGATCCGCCATTCGGTGCGCACGGACAGGCCGCTGCGGGCGTCCGTCGCCCGGATCGGTGGCGCGGACGCCCGAGAAACCAGGACGCCTACCCGATCTACTCCTGCCAGGATGGCTACGTCCGTCTCTGCGTGATGTCGCCGCGCCAGTGGCACGGGCTGCGGCGCTGGCTAGGGGAACCGGAGGAGTTCCAGGACCCCAAATACGACGTGATCGCCAACCGCTTTGCCGCCTGGCCCAAGATCGGTGTGCTGATTGCGCAGTTGTTCGCCGACCAGACGATGAAAGCCTTGGTATCGGCCGGCCAGGCACACGGCGTGCCGATTTCCGCGGTGCTGGATCCCGCGCAGATCCTGTCGTCCGATCATTTCCAGGCCGTGGGCGCCATTGCCGATGCCGAACTCATCCCCGGCGTCCACGCCGGCATCCCGACCGGCTATTTTTCCGTCAACGGTCGGCACACCCGCATTCGCGCGGCCGCTCCGCCGACCGGCCACCACGAAGCCCGGTGGCTTGCCGGCCCGGCAGCCATCTCAGCCCACGGGAAAGTCGGCGAACGTCCCTTCGACGGGCTGCGCATCATCGACCTCGGCGTCATCGTCGCGGGCGGCGAACTCAGCCGCCTGTTCGGCGATCTGGGCGCCGAGGTGATCAAGGTCGAGAATTCGGCCTACCCGGACGGATTGCGACAGGCCCGGGTCGGCGAGGCGATGAGCGAGTCGTTCGCCTGGACACATCGGAACAATCTGGCGTTCGGCGTGGATCTGCGCAGCGCCGCGGGTAAGCGGGTGTTCGGCCGCCTGGTCGCCGACTCCGATGCGGTGTTCGCCAATTTCAAGCCGGGCACGCTTGCCGCGCTTGGCTTTCCGTACGAGACACTGCGGAAACTCAATCCGCGGTTGGTGCTCGCGGAAAGCAGCGCCTTCGGTGATACCGGGCCGTGGAGTAACCGGATGGGATACGGCCCGCTGGTGCGCGCCACCGCGGGAGTCAGCAAGCTCTGGACGGACCAACACGCTCCGGCAGCCGACGGCTCCCGGCACCGGTTCTACGACGCGACCACAGTCTTTCCCGACCATGTGGTTGGCCGGATCACCGCGATCGGCGCGTTGGCCGCGCTGATCCATCGTGATCGAACCGGCGCCGGGGCCCGCCTGCATGTGTCGCAGGCCGAGGCCGTCGTCAACCAACTCGATGCCCGTTACGTGACCGACTCGGTACGGGCGGACACCCATGCCGAGTTGCGTGACGACATCAGCGTTCACGAGGTTTTACCATGCGCAGGTGACGACGAATGGTGTGTCATCTCGATCCGAGACGATGCCGACTGGCGTTCGGCCAGCGCGGTTTTCGGGTTACCCGAGCTGGCTGACGACCCGCAGTTCGCGACCGGTGAGGCGAGGCTGACGCACCGGGACGACTTACTAGCGCAGCTGTCGGAATGGACTCGTACTCGAACCCCGCTGCAGGTCGCCGAGGCTTTGCAATCGGCCGGCGTCCCCGCGGGCCAAATGAACCGTCCGCCCGATGTCCTCGAAGACCCGCAGTTGCGAGCGCGAAAGCTGTTCGCCCACATGCACCATCCGCTGTTCGGCAATCCGCTACCGGCCGAGACCGGGCCGGCGCCATTTCGCCATATACCGCCGGCGCCGCAACGGCCGGCGCCGCTGCCCGGGCAAGACACCCGCGAGATCTGCCACAAAGTCCTCGGGATGAGCAGCGACGAAACCGAACAGCTGATCCAGGACGGGGTGCTGCTCGCGCCCACCGACACCGCCTAGCGTTCGCCTGGCGTCTACCTCGGAAGGTTCCGTTCATGCCCGTCAACCCCAGAACGCCGGTACTGGTCGGCTACGGCCAGGTCAATTACCGGCAAGAGGCGACCGGGCAGCCGAACAGCCCCGAGCCCGTCGACCTGATGGCCGCGGCTGCGCGCGAAGCCGCCGATCCGCGCGTGCTCGAGGCCGTCGACGCCATCCGGGTGGTCAACCTGTTGTCGGCACGCTACCGCGACGCCGGTCTGCTGCTCGGTCAACGGATCGGCGCCGATCATCCCACCACCCGCTACAGCGGCATCGGCGGCAACGTGCCGCAGTCGCTGGTCAACCGGGCTTGTCTGGACATTCAGCAGGGACGTGCGGATGTCGTGTTGGTGGCCGGCGCGGAGATGTGGCGAACCAGGACTCAGCTGCGCGCCGCCGGCCAACGGCTCGCCTATACCGAGCAGGACGAGTCGGTTCCAATGGCTGACGGCAGCGACGAGAACGTGCCCATGGCCGGGCCCGCCGAGGACCGCATCGCCCTGGACCGCCCTGCGTACATCTACCCCATGTTCGAGCAGGCACTGCGGATCAGCACGGGCGAGCCCGTCGGCGAGCACCGCAAGCGCATCGGCGAATTGTGGGCGCGTTTCAACGCGGTAGCGGTGCACAATCCGCATGCCTGGATCCGTGAACCGGTCGCCGTCGAAGACATTTGGCAGCAGAGCCCGACGAACCGCATGATCAGCTGGCCCTACACCAAGCTGATGAACTCCAACAACATGGTGGACCAGTCCGCCGCGTTGATCGTGACCTCGGTGGCGGCCGCGACCCGTTTGCGAATCCCGACCGAACGATGGGTTTACCCGTATTCCGGCACCGATGCGCACGACACATACGCGATCAGCGAGCGCGCCGAACTGCACCGCTCGCCGGCCATCCGGATCGCCGGTGCGCGGGCGCTGACACTGGCCGGGCTGGGCATCGACGACGTGGACTACGTCGACCTGTACTCGTGCTTTCCATCCGCGGTGCAGGTCGCGGCGGCCGAACTCGGGCTTTCCGTCGACGATCCCGCTCGGCCGTTGACGGTGACCGGGGGGCTGACGTTCGCCGGTGGGCCGTGGAGCAACTACGTCGGTCACTCGATCGCGACGATGGCCGAATTGCTGGCGGCCAACCCCGGTCGGCGCGGGCTGATCACCGCCAACGGCGGTTACTTGACCAAGCACAGCTTCGGCGTCTACGGCACCGAACCACCGTCGTCCGCGTTTCGCTGGGAGGACACGCAATCGGCGGTTGACCGGGAGCCGACGCGAGTGGCCGCGGTGGAATGGGAGGGCGTAGGCACCGTCGAAGCCTGGACGACGCCGTTCAATCGGGATGGCAAGCCGGAGAAGGCTTTCCTCGCGGTTCGCACCCCAGACGAACGTCGCACGCTGGCGTTGATCACCGACCCGTCGGAGGCAGAAGCCACTGTGCGGGACGACATCGGTGGCGCGAAGGTCGCCATCGGAGCGGACGGCATCGCCACACTGCAGTGACTTAACTGCGTTATCTGAAAGTTACCTGGGAACTGGCGCGCACGATTATTGTCGATGTCAACAAGGTGCCGTGGAGGTGCTCAGGCGTGCGTATCCTGCTGACTGGCGTCACCGGACTGGTCGGGCGAGCCCTGGCCCGGCAGTTGATCGCCGCTGGGCACGGGGTCACCGGAATCGCCGACCACCCGCACGAGAACCTGCATCCCGATGTCGACTTCGTGTGCGGCTCGCTCAGCGACCCGATGTTGCAGCAACTGGCTGACACCTGCGATGTGGTGGTGCACCTCGCCCCGATCGAGTCCGCTGCCCCGGGCAGCGCCGGGATAAACGGGCTGGTACACGTCGCCCATGCGGCAGCCAGTGCAGGTGCCCGATTGATCTATGTATCTGCGGCCGCCGGGCAGCCGGGGCTCTACCGGCAGGCCGAGGCGCTGGTGTCCACCGGCTGGGCGCCGAGCTTGGTCGTGCGGATAGCACCGCCGGTGGGCCGCCAGCTCGACTGGATGATCTGCCGCACCATCGGCAGCCTGCTGTACAGCAAGGGACCGACCGGACCGGTGCGGTTGCTGCATGTCGATGACCTGCTGCGATTCCTGGTCCTCGCGGTGGCCACAAACCGCACCGGGGTGGTAGACCTGGCGACTCAGGACACGACCGACACGGCCGACGCGGGCCGGCTGCTGAGATCGGCCCAGCAACGCCTGCGGATTTCTCGCCTCCCGAGCTGGCCACAGCTGAATCCGGACTTCGGCGCCGATGCGCTGCAGGAGGCATGGGGGTTCGAGTTCGGCTGGTGCGCAAGCGATGCGGTCGCCGACACCGTGCGAGGATTGGCCAGCCGCAGACTCGACGTCACGGGCGCCGTGGATCTGCCCGGCCATCTGCCGCTACCCGTGGAGGTTGCCCCGCGAACCGAACCGTCCGACGGCATGCTGCTGCGGGCGGCGGCGCCGGATGTGCTGGAAGGCGAGTTCGACGATCGGATCGACCCGCGCTTCCCGGTGTTCAGCGCTGCTTCGGTGGCCGAGACGCTGCCCGGCCCGTTGACCCCGATGACATTGGACGTCCAGCTCACCGGTTTACGTGCCGCCACACGGGCGATGAGCCGGGTGATGATCTCCGGCGACGTGATGGCTGACGAATGGGGGAGTAGGGCGATAGCGGTCTTCGGTCACCGCCCTTACGTCGGCGTTTCGGCGAGCGTGATCGCCGCAGAGCAACTACCCGGCTGGGACGTCGACGAGGTCGTCCGCGCGTCGCTCGGCGACTCTCCCGTCGATGCGCTGCTACCGCTGGGGCGCCCGCCGTCGACCGGCGGGCTGTTGGGCTCGGCCGCCAAAGCGGTTGTCGTCAAACGGGCATTGGCTTTGTTGCGGCATCTGAAGGCCGACACCCAGGCGTATGTGGCGGCCGCGACGGCCGAGCACCTCGGCGCGGCGCAACTGATGTCGCAGTCGGACGCCGAATTGCAGGCGCGGACAAGGCTGTTGCGGGACCGGATCCACCAGGGTTGGAGCCTTACCGGACTGTGGCTGCTCGACACGGGCGTCACGGCAGCGACAGTGCAGCGCGCCGGCCTGCATGTCGCCGTCTCAGGGGTGGGCGCGTTGTTGGAAAGCGAGGCCATCGGGGCCGAGATCTCCGCGTTGGCAGCGCTGATCCGCAGTGACCCGCAGCTGTGCAAGCCGGCGCTCGACGGCGATATCGATGCCATCAGCGCCGTCTCGCACACTGTCGGCGCCGCCTTCGCCAGCGCCGTCACCCGGATAGGTCACCGTGGCCCGGGCGAAGTCGAGCTGGCCAATTTGATGTTCGCTGACGATCCGGCGATGTTGCTTGCCGCGGCCGGACGCGCTGCGACCGAACTGCCGCAGCCGACGCCGCCGTCCGGATCAGCGACGAAGCTGGCCGAACGGATGGCGGCCAGGGCCCGCACTTCCCGAGAGTCGGCCTATGACGCCACTATGCGGTTCATCCACGAGCTACGAATGACATTGCGAGAGCTGGGTTCTCGCCTGCTAAAAGCGGAGCTCATCGACGTCGCAGGCGAGGTGTTCTACCTCACCTGCGACGAAGCGATCTCGATGCCCGCCGACGCGCGGCTGAGGATCAAACGTCGGCGCGCGGAGCGGGAGCGGTTCCAGGGACTGCGCCTGCCCGATGTCATCACGCTCAGCTGACCAGGTCACCCAACGACGCCTGCGGATCGGCCAATGTATCGGGGTCCACGACGGTCTTCGACCCGATCAGGCTCTTGATGTCGTCGAGCACATCCCAGATGTTGACGTTGATTCCCGCCAGCACCCGGTTGTTAGCGTCGAGCCAGAAGGCCACGAACTCGCGGCCGTCGACGTCACCGCGGAACACCACCCGCTCGTAGCTCGGCGCGTGCCCGGCGTACTCCATGCCCAGGTCGTACTGGTCACTGAAGAAGTAGGGCAGCTCGGTGTATTCACCGGGTTCGCCGAGCATGCCGGCCGCCGCGACCGCGGGCTGCTTGAGCGCGTTGGCCCAGTGTTCGGTGCGAATCCGATCGCCGAACAGCGGATGCTCGGCCGCGGCGATGTCACCCACGGCGTAGATGTCCACATCGCTGGTACGCAGCGACGCATCGACCAGGACTCCACCGTCCTTGGTCGACAACCCGGCCTCTTCGGCGATTTCGATGTTGGGCCGCGCGCCGACCGCTACCAGCACACGGTCCGCGGTGACCGTCGAACCGTCACCGAGCTTGAGGCCGGTGGCTTTACCGTCGGTGGTGGTGATCTCTTTGACTTCGGTCTCCAAGCGGAGATCTACACCATGCTCGCGATGCAGCGTGGCAAACACGTTGCCGACTTCTTCGCCGAGCGCGCCAATCAGTGGCGCCTTGGCGCTCTCGACCACCGTGACGTCGATGTTGCGCTCGCGGGCGCTTGCTGCGACCTCCAGCCCAATCCACCCTGCCCCGATGACTGCCAACGACGACCCTTCGAGCAGAGCCGTATTCAGATTCACCGCGTCGTCGTACTTCCGCAGATAGTGGACCCCGGCGGAATCGGAACCGGGTATCGACAACCATCGCGAACGCGATCCGGTGGCCAGCAGCAACTTGTCGTACTCGACAACGGAGTCATCCGAGAGAGCTACGGTGTGGCCCTTGGGGTCGATCGACAACACCTCGGTACCTAGCCGCAGGTCGATGTTGTTGTCTCGGTACCAATCCGATTCGTGCACAGTGAAATCGCTGAGCGACTTCTTGCCGGCAAGGAATTCCTTGGACAGCGGAGGTCGCTCGTAGGGTAGCTGCTCCTCGTCGGCGAGCAGCACGATATTTCCGTCGAACCCTTTCTCGCGCAATGCTTCGGCGGCCTTCGCCCCGCCTAGTCCGCCGCCGACGATGACGAAGGTTTTCGAATCGCCCATGATCATTGCTCCGTCCTGTTGTCTTGCGGCCGCCCGATGGGTCAACCGGCTACGCGCTGGCGCACGTCGTCGTCGAGCGCCGACCTCACCAGCGCCGCGGCCAGCCGCGCATTGGCCCGCGGGGCGAGCGCACTCAGCTTGTCCGGGTCGGTGGGCAGACCCAACGCTTCGGCCGCCGCGGTGGCGCGGTCGTCAAAGTACGGTCGCACCCAGGTCCACACGTCTTGCACGTCACGCAAGTAAATATCGGCGCCGGTGTCACCGATCCCTTTGAACTGTTTGAGCATTCGAGTTGCAGCCTCGATGCTGTGCTTACTGCGCGCTGCGATGTCGCGAAGGTCGCCTGCGTAGTCGTGTTGCACCCGTGCGGCGATGTCGGTGAGCCTGGCCGCCGAGCTCTCGTCGTAGCGAACATAGTGGGCTCGGTCGAACGCCGTGATCATGCTGGGTCGATCAGACGCCAGAACGGCTTTGGGAGTCCGCAAGCCGGCGCTGAACAATTCGCTGGCTGCGCGCATGGCGGTGGTGGCGTCGATCGGTTTACTGGCCAGCATGCAGAGCACCAGCAACTGAAAAAGCGGCATTGGTTTATCGTTGATCCGGATTCCCGCTTCTTCGGCGTAAGTGGTGCCCGCCTCTTTCAGCAACCGCTGCACCAATCGCTTCTGGGAGTCCATGCACCACGGCGTACCCGTCGTCGGGGTTCGCAAACGTGCTGCTTATTTGCGCGGAAGACTCCGCCCGTAATCGGCGCCGCGGGTCACCCAGGCGGCCAGTTGCCGTGTGGTTTTCAGACCGCCGGCCTCGACGAGCAGCCACCCGCGAACCTCGCGCCCGGCCATCACCATCGGGCTGACATGGGCTCGTTCCAACAGCTTTTCGGTGTCACTCGGCGCCACCCGCACCATCAGACCGCCCTGGCCGCTGACCGCCACTGACATGTTGCCGTTGATCAAGAACGCCAGGCCGCCGAACATCCGCATTTCGTCTACACCGCGCAGCGGACCCAGCAATTCCCGAACGCGGTCGGCAAGGTCGGTGTCGAACGCCATGCGTCTATCTGGTGTCCGGCATGCGTTCGACAGCAGGCCTGCACTCGCCGTCCACGAGGATCAACTCGAATTCCGCGGCCCCCAGACGACGCTGCTTCACCTTTTGATAGGCGTCGCTGAAGTACCAGCGCCTGGCAGCTTCCATCGAAGAAAATTCAAACAGGACAACGCCTTTCGCGTCAGCATCTCCTTCGAGCACCTCGAATGGGGCGTATGCCACCAGCGGTTTGGCGTCGAAGCCTTCGAAGGACGGGGCGACATGGGCCCAGTAGTCCTCGAGGCGACCGCGATCGGAAACGCTTCGGCAGATGGAGATGAGATACGCCGTCATCTGCCGCCTCAGTCCAGATCCACCCGGATCGTCAGCAGGTCGCTGCCCGTCAGCCGCACGAGCGCGCTGTTGACACCGGGCAGACTGCGCAACCGCTCTTTCGCGTCGTCCTCGGGCATCAGGTGGGCAGTTCCGCTGTGCCACTGGTCGCCGATCCGTACCCGCACCGCCGGGTTGGCCTTGATGTTGAGGACGTAGTGCGAATGTTCACCGTGCTCGGAAACCATCCAGAACTGGTTGCCGATCACCCGGCCCCCGATCGCGGTGCGCCGCGGCTGCCCGGACTTCCGGCCGATCGTCTCCAACTGGATGAACGGCAGCCGCCTGGCCACCGGATTGACCACCAGACGCTGCGCTGTGTGGATGATGCGGCGTTTGAGGCGTTGCGAGTCGGTCATGCCCGCAGGCTATCCGAATCACGCCGCGGCGGACACCGTCTCCTTGAGCGGTTCCAGTGCCAGCGCGACGATCTCGGCGACGTCAGTCATCGGCTTGACGTCCAGCGTCTCGAGCACCTCTGCGGGCACATCGTCCAGGTCTGGCTCGTTGCGCTGCGGGATGAACACGCATCTGAGCCCGGCCCGTTGGGCGGCCAGCAACTTCTGCTTGACGCCGCCGATCGGCAGCACCCGGCCGTTCAGCGTCACCTCGCCGGTCATCCCGACATCGGCGCGCACCTGCCGTCCGGTGGCCATCGACACCAGCGCGGTGACCATCGTGACACCGGCCGACGGGCCGTCCTTCGGCACGGCCCCGGCGGGCACGTGCACGTGGATACGCCGGTCCAGCGCCGTCGGGTCGACGCCCAATTCCGCGGCGTGCGAACGCACATAGGACAGCGCGATCTGGGCGGACTCCTTCATCACGTCACCGAGCTGACCGGTCAGCTGTAGGCCCGGCTCACCCTCGTTGGAGCCTGCCTCGATGTAGAGCACGTCGCCGCCCAGACCGGTCACGGCCAGGCCGGTCGCGACGCCCGGCACCGCGGTGCGTTCCGCCGACTCGGGGGTGAAGCGCGGACGGCCCAGGTAATCCACCAGGTCCGGCTCGTCGATGGTCACCGGTTCCTCACCGATCTTGGTGGTGACCTTCCGCAACGCCTTGGCCAGCAGCCGTTCGAATTGCCGCATGCCCGGCTCGCGGGTGTAGTCGGCGGCGATTTTGCGCAGCGCCGCATCGGTCACGCTGACTTCGTCGTCGGTCAGGCCAGCACGGTCGCGTTGGCGCGGCAGCAGGAAGTCCCGCGCGATGGCGACCTTGTCGTCCTCGGTGTAACCGTCGATCTGCACCAGCTCCATCCGGTCCAGCAGCGCCGACGGGATGTTCTCGATGACGTTGGCCGTCGCCAGGAACACCACGTCGGACAGGTCCAGATCCAGATCCAAATAGTGATCGCGGAAGGTGTGGTTCTGGGCGGGGTCGAGCACCTCCAGCAGCGCCGCGCTCGGGTCGCCGCGGTAGTCCGAGCCGACCTTGTCGATTTCGTCGAGCAGCACGACGGGGTTCATCGAGCCGGCTTCGCCGATGGCGCGGACAATCCGGCCGGGCAGCGCGCCGACGTAGGTGCGCCGGTGGCCCCGGATCTCGGCCTCGTCGCGCACACCACCGAGCGCCACGCGAACGAACTTGCGGCCCAGCGCGCGAGCGACACTCTCCCCCAGCGACGTCTTACCGACCCCGGGCGGGCCGGCCAGCACCATCACGGCGCCGGAGCCGCGGCCGCCGACGACTTGAAGGCCGCGCTGGGCACGCCGGGCCCGCACCGCGAGGTACTCGACGATGCGGTCTTTGACGTCGTCCAACCCGTGATGGTCGGCGTCTAGAACTTCTCGTGCGAGCGTCAGATTTGTCGAGTCCTCGGTCCGGGTGTTCCACGGCAGGTCGAGCACGGTGTCCAGCCAGGTGCGGATCCAGCCGCCTTCGGGGCTTTGCTCGCTGGAGCGTTCCAGCTTGCCAACCTCGCGCAGCGCCGCCTCGCGGACCTTGTCCGGCAGGTCGGCCGCTTCGACGCGGGCCCGGTAGTCGTCTTGATTTTCGGGGCCGTCCGGCCCCAACTCACCCAATTCTTTGCGGATGGCGGCGAGCTGCTGACGCAGCAGGAATTCCTTCTGCTGCTTTTCCATGCCGGCGCGGACGTCTTCGGCGATCTTGTCGTTGACCTCGACTTCGGCCAGGTGATCGCCGGTCCAGTCGATCAACACCTGCAGCCGCTCGCCGACGTCGGCGGTCTCCAACAGCTGGCGCTTCTGCACGCCGGTCAGATACGACGCGTATCCCGCCATGTCCGCCAGGGCCGACGGGTCGGTCAACCGGTTGACGACGTCGACGAGCTCCCACGCCTCGCGGCGCTGCAGCATCGCCAGCAGCAGCTTCTTGTATTCGGCTGCCAGCGAACGTGTGTCGTCACTGGGGTCGGGGTCGGCGACCTCGGTCACCTCCACCCACAGCGCCGCGCCCGGCCCGCTGGCGCCGGCGCCGATGTGGGCGCGCCGCTCGCCGCGCACGACCGCGGCGGTGCCGCCGCCGGGCATCCGGCCGACCTGCAGAATCGTTGCGAGTACGCCATACGACGGGTACCGGTCGTCAAGCCGGGGTGCGATCAGCAGCGTGCCCGACTCGGTGGCGCGGGCGGCGTCGACGGCCGCTTGCGCGGCGTCGTCCAATCCGATCGGCACGACCATTCCCGGCAGCACGATCGGGTCACTGACAAACAACACCGGCACTGATGTGGCTTCTGCCATCAAATCCTCCAAAGTTAAGCCTGACCCGCTCAACCTGGACTGGATCCAATTTGTTCCCGCCATTCGTCGGCGACCATGTCGTCGACAACCATGCCGCGGTGCATCACCCGGTCGCCGAGGACACCCGCGTGGTCGGCGCGATGCATGACGCAGCGGTTGTCCCACATCACGACATCCCCGGGCGACCAGGTGTGCCGAAACACGTTGTCGGCGCTGGTGGAGTGCGTGAACAGGAAGTCGATGGTGTCGGCAGCCTGTTCTGGCGACATGCCACTGACACCTACACAGCGCTCCGGAGCCGATAAGTAGAGGTAGGTGCGCCCAGACACCGGGTGAATATCGAAGATTGGATGCGCGGCCGACGTCTCCGCGTCCGGCCCGAGCTGCAAGCCCGTCATCACGTGCGTGATCGTGCGTCCCTGCAACTCGTGTCGGATGTCAACCGGCAACGTTTCGTAAGCGGCGTATTGGTTGGTGAACCACGTCTGCCCGCCACGGTCCGGCACAGTGACTGCCCGCAAGGCGGTGAAGGCCGGAGGTTTTCGCACGTAACTGGTGTCGGTGTGAAAAGTCGACCGCGGCGGCTTTGCCCGCCCGACATTGCTGACGACGTTGAGATCGGGATGGCCGGGCACTGGTATTTCCCCGGCAGTGAACATGGTCGGCCCGACGCTTCGCAGGAAACGCAGGAAGCCCGCGTCGTCGGCATGCTGGCCGGGCAGAACGACAACACCGTGCTCGGCGAGCAGGTGTCGCAGATTGGCGACGCCATCGGTGTCGAGCGTGTCGACCCGGACCCCGGTCAGCCGGACTCCGAGCGGGGTCATCGCGGTGAGGTCAAGCACGGCGCTCCTTCGCGTTGTATCTCGGATAGGCCCATGTCGAACAGTTCGCGGACACCCACGCCTATCGCTGACGCCATCACGGCGATGACACTGCTGGGCGCGTACGAGCAGTACAGCCCCGCTTCCAGGAACCAGGGCCGGCCGACTGGGTCGATGCGAAAGTCGAACAGGCTGTAATGCCGGCATCCCAGTGCGCGGTGACACCGACGCGCTGTCGCCCATACCCGCTCGGTGAGGAGTTCGTCGTCTCTGACGATCCATGCCTTGGAGTCGTCTTTGGCGACGAGATATAACTCGCCCTCGTCGGTTCGGGCGAGTTTGTCCTCGCGGACCCGAATCGGCTTGCTGGCCGACGACACCGCATATTCCTCCAGCGGCAGACAGACCAGTTCACCGTCGCGAACAATGATGCCGCAGCGCACTTCTCGGCCGAGCTCGACATACGACTCGACCAGTGCCGCGCTGCCGCGCGCCAGTGCCAACTCGACAGCGGCGTCATACTCAGCCGGGTTGCGGGCGAGCGAAACCGCGACCGAATTGTCGGCGTCGACAGGCTTGACCACGACCGGAAAGGGGAGGGGAGGGCGCTCGCCGGCACCCACCACGTGAGCCGTGGGCACCGCGACGCCGGCGGCCGCGACCATGGCACGCGTCGTAACCTTGTCGGCTCCGACGGCCATCACCTCTGGTCGGTTGCCGAGATACGGGATGCCGAGCTCGTCCAGTAACGCCCGATAGGTGGTCATGCCCGGAATGCAGAACATCTGCGGAATCACCACGTCGATTCCGAGGGTTCCGATGTACCGGACGGCATCGGCCATCGACAGGGCCGGGGATGCTGCGATCGCGCGGGTGCTCAGCTCGCTTGGGAACCGCCACGATTCGTCCGGCGAGACGTAGGCGACCTGCGCGTCATGGTCGGCAAATCCTGAGAGCGCTTTCAGGCAAGCGGCGGCGTAGAGGCGGGATAGTCCGGCGTGGAACTCGTCCACCGCGGAGCCGACCAGGTGCATGACCCGTAAGGGCCGGGCAGCGGCGGACATTCAGTCTCCGTCCGGCTCGACCAACTTGCCGATGTTGAAATCGATCTTCGTCCACCCTCGACGCCGGCGCAGGTTACCGATCAGCAGCGCCGGTATCTGCAGATGGTGAACCATCAGGTACGGCAGCGGATCCCACCACGTGAAAATGGCATCCTTGCCGCGCAGAATGCTTTTCAGCCGTGCACGCCGGCCGCGCTGGGTGATCAGCCGCCACACCTCGTGGTAGATCCAATACGTCGGCCGGGCACCGGCCAGCGGCGTGATGGCCGGATGGCCGTCCTCGAGGTAGGCCGACGCCAACTGCGGGTGGTTGTGAAACGTCGTGATCGCCGAGTGAGTGCGCGGATTGCATTCGATGGCAAAGACTTCTCCGTCCGCGGCCTGGATGAAATCGAAAGAGAACTGACCGGTAACACCGAGGGAGCCGACGAACTGCTCGACCCAGGACCGGATCTCGGGCTTGTCGACCATTGCGTAATTGAGTTGAGCTGGTGAGGATTCGCAGCAGGCATACACCTGAAGTCGTCCGTCGATGACGGCGCCATGGGTGCAGTACTCCCGGCCCGCGATGAATTCCTGCAGGATCCACGGGTCATCCTCGGAGATCGGCAGCCACTGCGCCAATGCCGCGTTGTGTTGTGGGGTTCGCTTTGACAACAGGGGGAGATCGAGACGGCCGACGGGGTTGTAGGCGATCCGCTTCAAGACGTAACTGCGCCGCGCCGGGAAGTCAAAATTCACGATCTGCTGCGGGTCCGTGATCCGCATCCAGTCGGGAACGCGAAGCCCCAGTGCGACGGCGAGTTTGGAGAACTCCGCCTTATCGTCAAGCATGCGCACGATATGTTCACCGGCGTGCATGACCTCGCAGATACCGTCGAGGAGGTAACGCGCGCGGGCGTCCTGAACGCTGGACGACGGGCTGGATACCGGAACGAACGTATCCACCGCCTCATAGCGAACGAGTTCGAACAACGCGTCGTCGTAGCCGGGCGCGGTCGGCTCGGGAAGGCAGTAGAACGCGTCGACCGCGCGGGAGAAGCGGTGACCGGTGAATCGATACTTCGCCGAATCGGCCAGGATCACCCGGTGACCCGCGCAGTGAAAGGATCGGGCCAACTGCAGCGCCTTGGTCATCTTGCCGCCGGTGATCAGCACGGTACGGGGAAATGAGGTGGGCCGGGATGCGGTGGGCTTGCCCGCCCGCCGCACCAACGCCAGCACGACCATCAGCGCGTCGATGGGCAACGTGACGATCAGGCCGGCGAGCGTCGCCAGCGTCCGGACGACGTTCGGGTGTCCGACATTCGTCGGCACTGCGGACGCCGGATTCCGCCGTTCCACTAAGAGGTGCCGCGGCAAGTTGGCGGGCCTACCACGCAGCGGCACAACGTCATGCATGGCAGCTCCCGTATGCGCTCGACGTGAACATGTCGATTCCGTCGCCGCCCCGCGGATAGCCCATGCAGAGCTTCTTGTGCAGCACCAGAGTCTCGGCAAGTTCTTCGACGGTCACGTCGTTGAGGAAAATGCACCGGCCGATCGGCGCCGGCACGGCCGCCCTCAGCATGCCGTCGCGAGTCTTGAGGATCGCGGTGGTGGCGGCATTGAGCAGCTCCGGCGTGAGATGTTCGCTGTCCAGCGCGAGCCCCAACTCACTCATCACTGCCAGCACCCGGTCACGCTCACCGACCGAGATGTACCCACGCTCTTCGGCGAGGGTCGTCGACAACGCCATGTCGATGTTGATGGCGTGCCCGTGAAAGAACGGATCCGGTGGAGTCAGTTCCAGGGTGGGACTCCAGGTGTGGCCGAATGCGATCACCCGGTCGAGGTCTATCTCGTGCAGGTTGGGCGCTTCGAGCTCGAGCATGGTGGCGATGGCTTGATGGGTGAGACGTTCACCAACAGCACGCAAGTCGGGCGATCCGTCGAGATGTCCGAACCTCGTACTCAGCAGTTCGACGCCGTGGTCCTCCAGCAGGCTGAATATCTCGGCGTTGCCGACCACGGAGATCTTGATCAGTTCGGCCATCCCGTTGCGCACTTGGTCCTCGGGCAGCGTTTTCAAGAAGGAGAAGTCGAGCAGTACCTTCTGCGACGCGTGGTAGGCACCCAATCTGTTCTTGTGCTTGCCGTGATTGACGGCGACTTTGATGGACACGCTCGCGTCGATGAGACCGATCAGCGTCGTCGGGATGCGGATGTACGGAGTGTTGCGTCGGTAACTCGCACAGGCGAATCCGGCGACGTCAGTCGTCAGTCCGCCGCCTACGACGAGCACCGGCTCGGTGCGTACGAGTCCGAAAGCGTTGAACTCGGCGACGATTCGCTCGAATGTCTCCAACGACTTGGCGGTCTCGCGGATCTGCACCGGCATCACCGTCAGCGCGATGGCGTGATGGTCGAAGTACGACCAGATTGCATCGCGGTAGAGGGCGTAGACGGTTTCGTCGATCACCATCAGCGCACGACCGTACGGACGGTAGCTTTCGGCCAATTCGTCGTTGTCGAGTGCGAAGACACCGTCCACGTAGACCAGGTCGTACTCGATCTTTTCGTAGCCCTCGACGTGAAAGGCTCTGGAGCTCTGTCTGACTCGTGCTTGCAGTTCACTCATTGTGATGTCCTTCGGTACCGGGGCGGAGTATGGGTGACGGCGCTGCAGTACGCGATCAGACGACAAGCGCTACGACGCGCTCGGCGTCGAGGGCATCGACTGTCTCAGCGGCCGCCGAGAAGTCTCCCTCGCTGGTGTTCTCGTTGGGGAAGGCGATGCACGTGACGCCGGCCGCCAACGCGGCGGCGACACCTCCGACGTTGTCTTCGATGGCCACTGCCGAGTCGGCGGTCTCGCCGAGCTGGTCTAGAGCAAACAGGTATGCGGCGGCATCCGGCTTCGGAGTCGCGATGCTGTCACGGTTGACGATGAGGTCGAAGGTCTCGACGTCGATGTCCGGGCCCAACGAAGCCAGCAGCGCGGCGATGTTCTCCGGTGAGGTAGTCGTGACGAAGCCCAATTTGACGTCGTGTCGCTTGGCCTCGTGCACTGTCGCGATCACGCCGGGCCGCGGCTTCAGTCCCGCCGTCGCCAGCAGTTCCTGAAAAATCTGCGACTTTGTTGCGTGCACGGCGTCGGCGTCGACATCCTCGCCGCGTGTCGCGGCGAAGTCGGCGATTCGCTGGGCGCCGCCGTTCGAATCGAGCATCGCCATGTAGTCAGAGCGCGACCATTGCCAGTCGAGGCCATAGGCCTCAAAAGACTCGTTGAATGATCGCCGCTGCAGCTCCGACGTGTCGACAAGAGTGCTGATCGAACCAAAAAGGATGGCAGACATCGAATTCCTTCTCGCGAGGTGGACAATCCGTCATGGCAAGAGTCTGGACGACCCGTGCGGTACCTGTTTCCCAGTACACTAGTGGTCTAAACGTTCACTAACAACTAAATTTTTAGTTACTGAATCGGGTCTTCATCAGCTAGTTTCTCTGGGGCGGCTCAACTCAAGAAAGGCCAGCACAGAGGTGACGTGCTTCAGATGACACCCGGCATGGGCGATAGGCCACCCGGCACGGGTGAGGACGCACGGGTGGCTCGCACCCGTGCCGATGTCGCGCGCGCCGCACTCGAGGTGCTGACCGTCGAGGGTTCCGACGCGGTCACGCACGCACGAGTGGCCGAGCTCGCGGGTTATTCCAAAACGACGCTGTACACCCACTGGCCGTCCCGGGTCGACCTGATCGCGCTGGCGCTGGATGCGCTCGGTGAGCTGCCGCATCACCAGCAAAGCGGGGACTTGCGCTCCGACATCATCGGGGAGTTGCAGGCGTTCCGTGGCGGCATCACCGATATGCGACTGGACCGTGTGCTGACCGGAATGGCCCAGTGGGCGTCGGTCGAAGAGATGCGCCAGATCAGAGACAAGATCAACTCCGAAGGCCAGGGGCCCCTGAGGGGCATGCTCGCAGGAGCGCTGCACGGCGCCGAACTCGAGGCGGCTGTATCGATGCTGACCGGCGTGGTGGCGTGCCCGTCCATCATGTTCGGCACCTTGCCGGACGACGAGGTGATCGCGGCAGCCGTCGACATCGTGTTACGCAGCGCTCGCTACCGAAATTCACCGAAGCGCTAGCCCGCGACCTGCACCTGAGGTAACCGATCCGGGCGTTCACCGATTCTTCACCGTCGAGCCACGGAGTTTTTCCACGTTACGACCAGGTAACACGCCAAGCTTGTCGTCATGGCCGATATCTTGGTTTTCATCGGAATTATCGCGTTTGTGGCCGCAATGATGTGGGTGATCTTTGGCTTAGGGCGGGTGTGACCGCCCCCGATCAGACTGCCGGCCATCGTTGCGAACGCGGTTGTCGCTGACGCTCACGGGCCCGACGGTTGCACCGGCACAAGCCGTCGCAGCTGCGTCACATGCTGAGGCGAAAGCTCCTCGAGGCAGCTGACCCCGAGCAGTTTCATGGTGCGGGTCAACTGACCGGCCAGAATGTCGACGGCCCGACGAACACCGGCTTCGCCGCCGGCCATCAGCCCGTACAGGTACGCCCGGCCGATGAGGACGCTGCGCGCACCCACGGCGATCGCGGCGACGATATCGGCGCCGGACATGATGCCGGTGTCCACCAGAATCTCGGTGCGGGCTCCGAGCTCGCGTGCGACGGCAGGCAACAGATGAAACGGCACGGGGGCCCGATCGAGTTGGCGGCCGCCGTGATTGGACAACACGATGCCGTCGACGCCGAGATCCGCCACAACCCGCGCGTCGTCGAGGGTCTGGATGCCCTTGACGACGAATTTGCCCGGCCACTGCGATTTGATCCAGGCCAGGTCGTCAAAGGTCACGCTCGGGTCGAACATCGTGTCCAGGTACTGGCCGACGGTGCCCGACCAGCGATCCAACGAGGCGAAGGACAGCGGCTCGGTGGTCAGTAGATCGAACCACCAGCGCGGCCGCAGCGCGGCGTCAAGCGCCGTCCGCAGCGTCAGCGCAGGCGGGATCGACATTCCGTTGCGGACGTCGCGCAGTCGCGCACCGGCCACGGGGACGTCGACGGTGGCCAACAGGGTGTCGAAGCCGGCCTCGGCGGCCCGCCGCACCAGCGCCATCGAACGTTCCCGGTCACGCCACATGTACAACTGAAACCAGTTGCGGCCCTGCGGCGCGGCGGCGGCAACGTCTTCGATCGAGGCGGTCCCCAGCGTCGACAGCGAAAACGGGATGCCTGCCGCCGCGGCGACCCGGGCGCCGGCGAGCTCGCCGTCGGTGTGCATCAGCCGGGTGAAGCCCGTCGGCGCTATCGCGAACGGCAGCGCCACCTGCAGGCCCAGTACCTGCCAACTGGTCCGGACATTGCTGACGTCGCGCAGGATGGTGGGATGAAACTCGATGTCGCGAAGGGCTTGTCGGGCACGCTCCAGCGAGATCTCGTCCTCGGCTGCGCCATCGGTGTAATCGAAAGCCGCTCGTGGTGTACGCCGCTTCGCGATGCGACGCAGATCGTCAATGGTCTGCGCGTCGTCGAGTCGACGCTGAATACCGTCGAGTCGAGGCTTGCGGAATCGGATCAGCGGCGCGAGGTCACGCACCTTCGGCATCCGCCGTTTGACCACTGTGCCACCGTAGGTCATATGGAATCAGCAGGCGACCCCTTCGATCTGCAACGTTTCGTCGACGCGCAGGCCCGGGTTTATCCGGGCGTCGTCGACGAGTTGCGCGCCGGTCGCAAACGCAGCCATTGGATCTGGTTCATTTTCCCGCAGGTCGCCGGCCTGGGCAGCAGTCCCACTGCGGCCCGCTACGCGATCTCCTCAATTGACGAAGCCCGGGCCTATCTCCGCCACGACGTGCTCGGACCGCGGCTGCACGAATGCACTCGGCTGGTCAACGCTGTGCAGGGCCGCTCGATTGGCGACATCTTCGGGTCGCCCGATGACATGAAGGTGCGCTCGTCGATGACGTTGTTCGCCCGCGCGACACCGGACAACGAGGATTTCGTGGAGCTGCTCGAGCGGTATTACGGGGGCGAGAAAGATCCGCTGACGTGCGAGCGGCTGAGCTGAAGCGGCCGCAGAATCCGCCAGCCGTGCGGCTCGACGGACACCGCGTCGACGATCTCTTTCGGTGGCGCTCCGCTGCCGGCGATCACCTCCGCCGAGCCGGAATCCAGCCGCACGTGCAGTGGAGTGTCGTCGATGTTGAGCGCGACGATCAACGCGTCGTCGCCGTGGCGGGTCTGGTACACGTAGTGCCGGTTATCGAGCCGAAGCGCCGACGTCGACGCGGCGTGCAGCCACGGATGGCGGCGACGCAACCCGATCATGTACTGGTGTAATGACCAAATTTCGACTCCGCGAGGATCGAGTTGGACTGGGGGAGAGCCGAATTCGGGCCGTACCGCGTCGTCACCGCCGAACCGCTCCTCCTTGACTCCGCGGTAGCCGAACTCGTCGCCGGCGTACACACTGGGAATGCCTCCCACGGTCATCAGGATGACCAGAGCGTGGGGGAGGTGTTCGGGCCGCCGAAGTTGGCTGGCGATGCGGGTGACGTCATGGTTGCCGATGAAGGTCAGCGGTGCAAAGCTTTCCACGAAATCGGTGTGCCGCTGCAGCGCCCAGTCGAGCTCGAAGAAGTTGCCGTCGTTGAGGCCGCTCCAGATCGCCTTCCACAGCTCGTACTGAGTGGCCGAGTCGAAACCGGTTTCGTGAACCACCGCCGCGTAATCGCCGTGAATCAGTTCTCCAACGAACCACGCATCAGGTTTCTGCGCCCGAACTCTCGGTAAGACGGTAGCCCAGAATTTCTGCGGGACAGCGTAAGCGGCGTCCAGCCGCCAGCCGTCAGCTCCTCGTCGCAACCAGTGTGTCATCACGTCGGCGGTGTAGTCGGCGACGTCGGGGTTGTCATGGTTCAGCGTGAGCAGGCCTTCGTGTCCTTCAAAGGTGTGAAAGCGGCCCGGGCGCCCGCGAAACCAGCGTGCCGCGGCATCGTCGTGCGCCGCTTCGCGATAGCGCGGGAAGTCGATACCGACGTGGTTGAACACGCCGTCCAGGAGAACCCGCAAGCCGCGCCGGTGCGCCTCGGCAACGAGGTAGTCGAAGTCGTCGTCATCGCCGAGTCGAGGGTCGATGCGGTAGTGGTCGGTGGTGTCGTACCCGTGTGTGCGCGAGGCAAAGATCGGCCCCAGCGCGATCCCCGACGCGCCGAGCTCGACGGCGTGGTCGAACCACCCGGCGATCCGCCGCAGCCGGTGCTGCCCCGAGTCCGGCGGAACAGCCGCCGGAAAAGCGCCCACGAATCCCAGGGGATAGACCTGCCACCAGATCACGTGCTCAACCCAGGCGGGTGCCGTCACCGCCGGTACCTGGCTTCGTAAAGGGTTCTCATCTCGTCCTCGAGTTCGGGCGCCGGACCGTCGACCACCGCTCGGGGCGCGACGATCCTGACCGGCAACATCGCCACCGGCGGTGTCGGCGCGTGCCATTCGGTCAGCCAGTCGGTCAGCTGAGCGCATGACGTGGCATAGACGATGCGTCCCAATCCTGCCCAGGCGTGCGCGGCCGCGCACATCGGGCATTGCTCACACGAGGTGTACACAGTGGCTCGAATCCGTTGCACCGGAGCCACATTGGCTACCGCCCAACGGACGACACCCAACTCCGCGTGCAATGTCTGGTCGTCCTCGGTGGTACGGTTGTGGTCCTCATAGAGGGTCTGGCCGTTCGCGCCGACGAGCGTCGCGCCGAAGGGGCCATGTCCACCCTCCAGCGCGACCCGGGCAAGGTGCACGCAGCGACGCAAGTGTTCCAGATCAACATGACTGACGACCACAGACCCGGAGTCTACGGGCGGTCTAGCCGGCGGCGGCGAGTGTTTCGGCGGCGGTGATCGCCTGCGCGACGCCCGACACGATGGCCGCCACCTTCAACGACTCCAGAATCGCTTCGCGTTCGACGCCGGCCTCGCGCAAGGTGTGCTCGTGGGCCACCATGCAGTGCGAGCATCCGTTGATCGACGAGACCGCGAACGACCACAACTCGAAATTGGCTTTGTCCACGCCCGGGTTGGCGATGATGTTCATCCGTAGGCCGGGACGGAGGTCGTCGTACTTGCCATCGAGGAAGCCGCGGCCACGATAGAACACGTTGTTCATCCCCATGATCGACGCCGCGCCGAGCGCTGCCTGATAGGCCTCGGACGACAGGACATCGACCGCCTCGAGGCCAATCTCGGCCAGCACCTGGCTGTTTCGCGTCGCTGCGGCACTGGCCAACAGCGTGCCCCACAGCTGCTCCGCATTCAGAAAGGTGCTGCGGCTGACCGAGCCGAGATTGAGCTTGAGGTCCTTCGCGTATTCGGGCAGTGCGTCCTTCAGATTGCCGATGCTCATCAGATCCCCCGATCAGGCCGACGCTTTGAGCAGCTCGCCGGCATCTAACGTCGGGTCACCCTTGCGCCAGTTGCACGCGCACAGCTCGTCGGACTGCAGGGCGTCGAGCACACGCAACACCTCGTCGACGTTACGACCCACCGAACCGGCGGTCACCGAGACGAATTGAATCTCGTTGTTGGGATCGACGATGAACGTGACCCGGTCGGCGACACCGTCGGCGTTGAGTGCCCCGGTGGCCTCGACCAGTTCCCGCTTCAGGTCTGCAAGCATCGGGAATGGCAGCTTCTTGAGGTCCTCGTGCTGCGCACGCCACTGAAAGTGCACGAACTCGCTGTCCACCGAAACGCCGAGCACCTGCGCAGCGCGGTCTTCGAATTCGTCGTTGAGCTTGCCGAACGCGGCGATCTCAGTCGGGCACACGAAGGTGAAGTCCTTCGGCCAGAAGAACACCACCCGCCACTTGCCCTCGTGGTCGGCGCTGGAGATCGTCGTGAAGTAGTCGCCGGGCTGTTGGGCGTCGACCTTGGAGAGATCGCCGCCGATCAACGCGGTCAGCCGGTAGGCGGGGAACTGGTCGCCGATTGTCAGCAGTGCCATGTCACTCCTTGAGTCAAATTGGATCTAGTCAAGATCACGCTGCCCCCAATCTTGCCGGACGGCCACTTTGAATGAAAGGTGATCTTTCCCACTACACTGATAGGCATGCCCAATAAGACTTATCAGCCGACCATCGCCGGCCTCCGCGCGTTTGTGGCTGTCGCGGAAAAGCATCATTTCGGCAGCGCTGCAACGACTCTCGGCGTCAGTCAGTCGACACTGTCGCAGGCGCTGTCGGCGCTGGAGACCGGTCTGGGAGTTCATTTGGTCGAGCGATCCACGCGCCGGGTATTCATCACGGAGGAAGGCAGGCAACTGCTGCCGCAGGCGCAAGCGGTGATCGAGGCGGCGACGGCATTCACCGCCGCCGCCGCAGGCGCGTCGGACCCGCTGCGGGGCAGCATCGGACTGGGTCTGATCCCGACGGTGGCACCGTACGTGCTCCCGACCCTGCTCGGCGGCCTGGCCGATCGGCTGCCCGCGCTGGCCCTGAGGGTGATCGAGGACCAGACCGAACGGCTGCTCACCGGCCTGCGCGAAGGGTCGGTGGACGCCGCGCTGATCGCGTTGCCGGCCGAGGCCAGTGGCGTCACCGAAATCCCGATCTATGATGAAGATTTCGTGCTGGCACTGCCACCCGGCCACCCACTTGGCGGAAAGCGGCGGGTGCCTCCGACCGCGCTGGCGGAGCTACCGTTGCTGCTGCTCGACGAGGGTCACTGCCTGCGAGACCAGGCACTGGACGTCTGCCGCGCGGCGGGCGTTCGCGCCGAGCTGGCCAACACTCGGGCGACGTCGCTGGCGACGGCGGTGCAATGTGTGTCCGGCGGGCTGGGCGTGACGTTGATCCCCCAGAGCGCGGTGACCGTGGAGGCCGCCCGTAGCCGGCTGGATTTGGCATACTTCGCCACGCCCCGCCCCGGACGCCGAATCGGGTTGGTGTTCAGATCGTCCAGCGGCCGGGAGGCACCGTACCGGCAGCTCGCCGGGCTGATCGGCGAGCTGCTTGCGGACCAGAAACAGGTTCGCCCGGCCCGGTAGTCGGCACGATGTGAACGTGTTCTAGTTTCGCCTCATGCTGGACTTCACCTTGGAGAACATCAGCGCCGACGAGTTGCAACGGCTGCAGGATGTGTACGAGCCGCTGGCCCAGTCGGTCCGGGAGTTGATCGACGCGACCATCAGGACCGAGGTAGACGCCGACGCCGTCGCGGCGGCCAAAGCCGAGATCGATTCGGCCACAGCGCGTTTGCGCCGCCAGCAACTCCAGGGCGCATTCGGCGTGCGCTGCCTCACTAGTGGTGAACGGATGGCGTGGGGGAACGCCGTCATCGGAATCCGGAATCCGATTGCCCCGCCGTTGGTGATCCAGCACGACGAGTCCGGCACATCCTGGTGCGATTTTCACCTCGGCGCCCCGTATGAGGGGCCTCCTGGACACGTGCACGGCGGCGTCGCCGCCCTGATCCTCGATCACCTGCTGGGCCAGGCCGCCAGCGACGGAGTCAACCCCCGGCTTACCGGCACGATCAGCTTCCGCTACGTGCGGGCGACCCGCCTGGGCGACCTGCACGCCGAAGCGGTTACCGTGCGCACCGACGGCGTGAAGACGTATGCCACGGGTCATCTCGCCGACGATGAAGGGATCACCGTGCAAGCCGACGGCGTGTTCATCCAACCGCGCTGGGCCCGCGACGGCTCCGAGGTCGATGGAGAGGGTGTGAGTTGAAGCCATGGAAAAGGTAGTCGCGGTGCTGATGGCCGCCGACCGCGACGAAGACTGGTGCGGGCGGCAGCGGGGATCCGTCGCCGAGGCGATTCTTGGACTCGGCGTTGCCGGCCTGGCCGTCAACGTCCGCGACACGGCGGTGCGCCATTCGCTGATGACCCTGACGACGCTGGATCCGCCGGTGGCCGCCGTGGTGAGCATGTGGACTCAGCAGTGCTACGGCGACCAGATCGCGGCGGCGCTGCGACTGCTGGAGGTCGAGTGCGATCACCTCGCGGCGTACCTGGTCACCGAGTCGGTTCCACTGCAAGCTCCGCTCCATCTAGGCAGCCGCACGGAAGGTTTGGCGAACATCGCGCTGTTGCGCCGACCTGCCGGCCTCGACCAAGCGCGCTGGCTGCAGCGCTGGCAGCATGACCACACACCGGTGGCGATCGAGACGCAATCCACTTTCGGCTACACCCAAAACGCCGTGGTGCGTTCGCTGACACCGAACGCGCCGGAGCTGGCGGGCATCGTCGAAGAGCTGTTCCCGGCCGAGGCGATCACCGATCTGAAGGCGTTCTTCGGTGCGGCCGACGACGCCGACCTACAGCAGCGGCTGGGCCGGATGGTGGCCAGCACGTCGGCGTTCGGCGCCAACGAGAACATCGACACCGTGCCCACCAGTCGCTACGTGCTGAAAACGCCCTTCCACAGCTAAGGACCCCATTGATACTGCAGATCGACGATCACCAACGGGTACGCACGCTCACCCTGAACCGGCCCGAGGCGCTCAACGCATTCAACGAGGCGCTCTACCAGGCCACCGCCGAGGCACTGCGGCTCGCCGCCGACGACCCCGAAATCGCCGTCGTGCTGTTGACCGGCGCCGGACGAGCCTTCAGCGCCGGTAACGACCTCAACGAGATGCAGGCTCGCATCACCGATCCCCAATTGGCCGGACAGGGGTCACATTTCACCTCGATGATCGACGAGCTGACCCGGTTTCCCAAGCCGCTGATCTGCGCCGTGAACGGTGTCGGCGTGGGTATCGGCACCACCATCCTGGGCTATGCGGACCTGGCGTTCATGTCATCGACGGCGCGGCTGAAGTGTCCGTTCACCAGTTTGGGTGTGGCGCCGGAGGCGGCGTCGTCGTATCTGTTGCCGCAATTGATCGGGCGGCAGAACGCTGCCTGGCTGCTGATGTCCTCGGAGTGGGTGGGCGCCGACGAGGCACTGCGGATGGGACTGGTGTGGAAGGTGTGCGAACCCGACGAGCTGCTCGCTGAGGCCCGTAGGCATGCCGAGATCCTCGCGTCCCGGCCGATCCCGAGCCTGACGGCGGTCAAGAGGTCCATCGTCGAACCCACTCATCCCGACATCGCGGCGGCCACCGAACGCGAAAATGCCCACTTTGCAAGGCTTTTGGGTGGACAAGCGAATGCAGCGGCGCTGGCGGATTTCACCGCCAAGCGGCGGAGCTAATGGCTACGAGCCGGTGGGCTGCAGCTGCGCGGCGGCCTCGATGATCGCCCTCACGTTGCGCCGGCAGCGGCCGCAGTCGAGACCTGCTCCACATTTCGTGGCGACCTCTTTGGACGTCGATGCACCTTCGGCGACCACGTCGGCGACGGTTTGGCTGGTGACGCCTTCGCACAGGCACACGTACATCAGCAAACCCCCGTTTTCCGGGTCTCCGACGATGGATCAGCCAGCATGTAGGGAAGTCTAACCTAACTTCCTTCGCGAAGGCTATCCTTAGTTAGGTAAGGCTTTGACCAGCACTTTTAGTGAAATTGGTTCGCCCACACGGCGCGAATCAGCCCGCCGACAGCCGTAGACTGGACTAGGTTCATGGTCGGTGTGTGGTGACGTTCAAGCCCAACGTCACCGTCCACCGCCGCGACTCGATGCCGTCTCAGGGGACATAAAGGAGCGATCATGCAAGGCGATCCCGATGTTTTGCGCCTTCTCAACGAACAGCTGACCAGCGAGCTGACAGCGATCAATCAGTACTTCCTGCATTCCAAGATGCAGGAGAACTGGGGATTCACCGAGCTGGCCGGCCACACTCGGGCCGAGTCGTTCGACGAAATGCGGCACGCCGAGGCGATCACCGATCGGATCCTGCTGCTCGACGGGTTGCCAAACTACCAGCGCCTCTTCTCATTACGGATCGGTCAGACGCTGCGCGAGCAATTCGAAGCCGACCTGGCGATCGAGTACGACGTGTTGAACCGGCTGAAGCCGGGCGTCATCATGTGCCGCGAAAAGCAGGATTCGACCAGCGCCTTCCTGCTGGAAGGAATTATTGCCGACGAGGAAAACCACGTCGACTACCTGGAGACGCAGCTGGAGCTGATGGACAAGCTCGGCGAGGAGCTCTATTCGGCCCAGTGCGTCGCGCGACCGCCGACTACGGGCATAGCCAACAACTGAGCGGGTACGCCAGCTGCGCATGACGCGAGCGCAGACGACTGCCTCAGCCGATCCCGAATCCAGCGGTGCACTGGTCAGTCCGCAGCGGCGAAATTTCGTCTTTCTCGCGATCGTGCTGGGGTTGCTGCTGGCGGCGTTGGATCAGACCATCGTCGCCACCGCACTGCCCACCATCGTCGCCGATCTGGGTGGGGCCGGACATCAGTCCTGGGTGGTCACCAGCTACCTGCTGGCCTCGACGATCATCACCGCGCTGGTCGGTCGGCTCGGTGACCTGTTCGGCCGCAAGCTGGTCTTTCAGGCGGCGGTGACGTCCTTCGTCGTCGGTTCGGTGCTGTGCGGCCCAATTCCGGGCGGCTAGGGGCGTACCGCTTCGCCGTGAGACGAGTGGCGGAACGGACGGACACGATCGCTTCCTGGCGCCAGCGGCCATCTGGCTGGCGGGACCTGTCGGCCTCGCCAGCCAGATAGTCACCTCATCCATCGCCCGTTACCGAGCGCTGATCTCAGAAAAGGGACAAGCCCGAACCCAGCAAGCCGTCAATGACCGGGTCAAGCAGGGCACCAAGGTCGGTGGGCGCCAACAGGTCGGCGTCAAGGCCGGAGGCCAGAAGGCCAAGCACGTCATCCGGGGCACCCAGGACGTTAAACGCGCTCGGGTCGAGTGCCGCGACCAAGTCGGTGAGCGGATCGGCATCCAGCGTTGCGGCGGCACCCGTCGTGGTTGGCGTCAGCCAGCTGTCCACAATCGGGTCGAGCTCCGTACCAAGGCCGGTGGGCCCCAACAGGTAGGTGTCGATGTAGTAGCCCACAAGACCGAGCGCGTCAGTCGGTGCGTCCAAGGAGTTAAACGCGTTTGGGTCGAATGCCCCGATCAAGTCGGTGAGCGGATCCGCATCCAGCGTTGCGGCGGCACCCGCCGTGCTTGGCGTCAGCCAGCTGTCCACAATCGGGTCGAGCTCCGTACCAAGGCCGGTGGGCCCCAACAGGTAGGTGTCGATGTAGTAGCCCACAAGACCGAGCGCGTCAGTCGGTGCGTCCGAGGAGTTAAACGCGTTTGGGTCGAATGCCCCGATCAAGTCGGTGAGCGGATCGGCATCCAGCGTTGCGGCGGCACCCGCCGTGGTTGGCGTCAGCCAGCTGTCCACAATCGGGTCGAGCTCCGCACCAAGGCCGGTGGGCCCCAACAGGTAGGTGTCGATGTAGTAGCCCACAAGACCGAGCGCGTCAGTCGGTGCGTCCGAGGAGTTAAACGCGTTTGGGTCGAATGCCCCGATCAAGTCGGTGAGCGGATCCGCATCGAGCACGGTTGCGGCGGCGCCCGCCGTGGTTGGCGTCAGCCAGCTGTCCACAATCGGGTCGAGCTCCGCACCAAGGCCGGTGGGCCCCAACAGGTAGGTGTCGGTGTAGTAGCCCACAAGACCGAGCGCGTCAGTCGGTGCGTCCGAGGAGTTAAACGCGTTTGGGTCGAATGCCCCGATCAAGTCGGTGAGCGGATCGGCATCCACGACGGCGCGGGCCGCGGGTGCATTGCCCATGCTGATCGAAGCGGCAATAAGGGCGGCGCCGGTGGCCGTGCCACAACTTAACGCTATCCGGCGGCCGCGGGGCGTTCGGGTACGAGCGTTGCGACCCATGTGCGAGTCTCCGATCCGGGTATGTGTCGATATGGATGTGCATGGGGTCGCAACCCCATCGCCGGCGTCTCGCACACGATGTTTAATGCCCAACTCCCGACGGGCCGCCGACCGCCCGAGCATATCTCACAAGGCGTCGAGAATGTATACAAATTCTAAGTGCACCTGAGTTTCTATTAGTCAACGTTTAGGCTGCATCCAGGAAAAAGCTTGCGGCGGGGTCGCCCTGTCAACGATGAAGGGCGCCAACACGGCTCGTCGCCAGAGCATCGTGGGGCAGGCTGCCACGCAACAGGTTTCGGTCTCGAAGAAACTTCCGGGCCACCATTAAAAGATGCGATCTGTACGGCTCCGTCCAACCCGTGAAGGCGGGTAATCCGTACATGTCTAATACTTGAATAGCATTCGACATATATCTAAATTTAAGGTTTCGGATAAGGCGGCCGTTCGCCGATAAGCGTTTCGGGAATGATCGCTAACGCCGCCTCTCGACCAGCGCCTCGAAACGTTTCGGGGTTTCGGGATACGACAGCCGGAGGCGTACCATCTCGCCATGAGCCGCATCGGAATGTTCGCTGACGACGACATCGCTGCCTGGACCCGCAAGTCTCCCGACTTGGGCGGTGCGATTGGCGCGTTCGCCAACGCGGTCTACAGCCGCAACCGGTTGCCGATGCGGACGCGGGAACTCGCCCGGACAGTCATCGCGCACAGCAACGAATGCGAAGTGTGCGTCAACACCCGCGACGCCGACGGGCCCGCCGCCGGTGTCGACGAGGCGCTCTACGACCACGCGCAGGAATGGCGCACCTGGCCGGGATACAGCGACCAAGAGCGGCTGGCCGCCGAGTTCGCCTACCGGTTCGCCACCGCGCACACGGCGCTGCGCGACGACGAAGACTTCTGGACCCGCTGCAGCGAACACTTCTCCGAGGAGCTGCTCGCCGACTTGGCACTGTCATGCGCGCTGTGGGTGGGAATGGGACGGGTTCTGCGGACCCTGGATATCGCCCAGTCCTGCAAGCTGACCCTACCCAGTCGGGTATGAACCACCGGGCCTGCTAGCCCCAGGCGAACTCCGCTTCCCGGCAGATGACCACCACACCGCTCGCCGCCGCGGCGATCGCCCAACTCGAGGGCGAAGGGGTGGACGCCGTCATCGGCACGGTGGTCAACCCAGCCGGGCTCACTCTGGCCAAGACCGTCCCGATACGCCGGACCAACGCCTTCGCCGATCCGGGGCTTGGTGCCAGCGGGGTGTGGCACGGCTTCGCCATCGACCAGACCGGCATCGCGTTCAGCGAACACATCGGTGCCGTCGGTGATCAGCGGGTACGGATCGACTTGGCCGCGATGCGGTTCATCGGCGACGGATTGGCCTGGGCGCCCGGCTCATTCTTCGAGCAGGATGGCACGCCGGTTCCCGAGTGCAGCCGTGGAACGCTGGGCCGGATCGAAGCCAGGCTCGCCGACGCCGGCATCGAGGCGATGGTCGGCCATGAAATCGAGTTCCTACTCGTGCAACCCGACGGTCACCGATTGCCGTCGACCTTGTGGGCGCAGTACGGGCTGGCCGGCGTCCTCGAACATGAAGCTTTCGTCCGCGACGTCACCGCGGCTGCCTCGGTGTCAGGTGTCGCGATCGAGCAACTCCACCCCGAATACGGGGCCAACCAGTTCGAGATTTCCCTGACACCGCAGTCGCCGGTCGCTGCGGCGGACCAGCTGGTGCTGACCAGAATGATCATCGGCCGCGTCGCCCGGCGTCACGGCTTGCGGATAAGCCTGTCACCCGCACCGTTCGTCGGCGATGCCGGATGTGGCGCCCACCAGCATTTCTCGTTGACCAACTCAACCGGGCCGCTGTTCTCCGACGGGGCGGGCAGCCACGGTATGACGAGTAAGGGTGAAAGCGCGGTAGCGGGATTGCTGCACGCTCTGCCGGAGGCCCAGGGGGTGTTGTGCGGTTCGATCGTGTCCGGGTTGCGGCTGACTCCCGGCAACTGGGCGGGAGCCTATGCCTGCTGGGGGACCGAGAATCGGGAAGCGGCGCTGCGCTTCGTCGTCGGTGGCCCCGCCAACCCGTACGGCGGCAACCTCGAGGTCAAAATTGTCGATCCGTCAGCCAACCCCTACTTCGCGACGGCAGCGATCCTCGGCTTGGCGCTGGTCGGGATCGAGCAGAACGCGGTGCTGCCCGCAGAGACCAAGGTCGACCCGACCGCGCTGACCGACTCAGAACGCGGTCGCGCCGGCATCGTACGACTGTCCAGCTCGCAGGCTCACACCATTGCCGCGCTGGATAATTCGGAACGACTGCGCGCCATTCTCGGCGACCCCGCCGTCGACGTCGTGGTCGCGGTCCGGCGCTTCGAGCACGAGCACTATGCCCACCTCAACCGCGAACAACTGGCCGACAAATTCCGGATGGCCTGGAGCCTGTGAGCGTGACGTCTCTGGCGGACCACATCGCCGGCGTGCCGCTGATCGATCAGCATGCGCACGGCTGCTGGCTGGAGGCGGGGGACCGGCACCGCTTTGAGAACAGCCTCAACGAGGCCAACACCGAGCCACTCGCCGACTTCGACTCCGCATTCGACACCCAAGTGGGCTTCGCGGTGCGCGCCCATTGCGCGCCACTGCTCGGCCTGCCCAAACATGCGGAGCCGCAGCACTATTGGCAACGCCGCAGCCAGCTCACCGAAACCGAGCTGGCGCGACTCTTTCTGCGCGCGGCTGGCGTCAGCGATTGGCTGATCGACACCGGTTACGCTCAGGGCGTCGCGGACGTTGGCCACCTTGCCGAGTTGTCCGCAAGACGCGCCCACGAGGTGGTCCGCCTCGAACAAGTGGCGGAACAGGCCGCTAAAGCTCCAGGTGACTACGCCTCGGCATTCGAAGAAATCCTGAGACAGCGCACGGAGACGGCCGTCGGCACCAAATCCGTGCTGGCCTACCGCGGCGGGTTCGACGGCGACCTATCCGAGCCGTCGGCGGCCGAAGTCGCGACAGCGGCCGCGCGATGGCGCGACTGCGGCGGCGTCCGGTTGACCGATCGGGTGCTACTGCGATTCGGGTTGCATCAGGCCCTGCGGGTGGGCAAGCCATTGCAATTCCACGTCGGTTTCGGCGACCGGGACTGCGATCTGCACAGGGCCAACCCGCTGCACCTGTTGGACTTTTTGCGCCAGTCCCGCGATACGCCGATCGTGCTGCTGCACTGCTATCCCTACGAACGGGAGGCCGGCTACCTGGCCCAGGCGTTCAACAACGTCTATCTGGACGGTGGGCTGAGCGTCAATCAACTGGGTGCGCGGGCACCCGCATTCATCGCCCGGTTGCTCGAACTGGCACCATTCCGCAAGATCGTCTACTCATCGGACGCATTCGGTCCCGCGGAGCTGCATTACCTTGGTGCGACGCTGTGGCGCAACGGTATTCATCGAGTGCTGAGCGGGTTCGTGGCCGACGACGATTGGAGTCCGACCGACGCGATGGGGGTGGTCGACCTCATCGGCCGCGACAACGCCGCCCGCATCTATCAACTCGACGCCGAGGTTAGAGACGCCATCACCAGGGTATAGGCCCGACTATGGCCGGCCTAGCAGAGGCGCTGGAGTGGGCTCGCGAACAGATCATTTCGCGGGTCCCCAAGGCTGACCTCGACCAGCGGGATCCCGATTACATTCGCGACCAGTTGCCTGGGACCTGGCTGCTGGCGTCTCTGTACTTCAGAGCCGACGTGCAGCACCTGGACCGGATCCCGGCCGAGGGGCCGGTGCTGCTGATCGGCAACCACAGCGGTGGCAACGTGCCGCCCGACACGTTCGTGTTCACCCTCGCGTTCTGCTCCTACTTCGGTGTCGAGCGGCCTTTTTACCAACTGGCCCATAATCTCGTCGTCTCGGCGCCGCCGCTGGGTTGGCTGCGCAAGTTCGGCACCGTCGCTGCCAACCACGAAAATGCCCGCAAAGCGCTGGAGTCCGGCGCCGCGTTGCTGGTCTATCCCGGCGGTGACTACGAGGTCTTCCGGCCCTCGTGGGAGCGTCACAAGGTCGACTTCGACGGCCGCATGGGATACGTCAAGTTGGCCCGCGACGCCGGAGTGCCGATCGTGCCCGTGGCCAGTGTGGGTGGGCAGGAAAGTGCGTTGTTCCTTAACCGTGGCCAGTGGCTGGCCAAGCTGCTCAGAGCGGACAAAACGCTGCGGCTCAAGAGCATTCCGATATCGCTGGCGCTGCCGTGGGGCCTCAACGTCAGCGACCTGGCCGGGCATATCCCGCTGCCCACCAAGATCGCCATCGAAGTGCAACACCCCATCGAAGTCGATGGCGACGACCAGGCGGTGCACGAAAAAGTGATGGCCAGCCTGCAGGCCGGTGTCGACCGTCTTGCTGCCCGACGTCGGTTCCCGGTGATCGGCTGATGCGGGTCGAACGCCGCAGTGTCATCGACGCGGACCGCGACGTGGTCTGGAAGATCGTCAGCGATCCCGACAGCTATCCATCGTTCATGACCAACTTGGAGCGCTGGGAGAGCGCCAATGATCAGTCGCCGGGCGTCGGTGCCCGGTATTTCGTGCATTGGAAGGTCGGCTCGGTACCGGTCGGCGGCCTGATGGAAATAGTCGAGTTCGACGACCTGCGCGATCTGGCATGGGTAGGCATCACCGGGGTGACCATGCGCGGCCGGATCCGGTTGCGGGACGCGGGGAAGGGCCGGACCAAGGTGACGTTCCGGCTGTCGTATCAGGCTCCAGGCGGGATCTGGGGCTACATTGCCGACCGGGTCGCCGTCGGCCAGGTCGGTCGCATCGCGGCCGACACCCTCAAGCGCCTCAAGAAACGTGCCGAGTCCAGCAGCTGACTTCGCCAGCGATACCGAAAGGCTCCGGAATCGACGAGGTATCCGTTCTGTTGCAATCCACGGCCGCATCGACCGTCGGTGCGTTTCTTTCACCGAGCGACTCACAGTCGAAGGAAACAGATGACTCAACAGGTTGTCCTCATTACCGGCGCCCTCACCGGAATCGGCCGTGCCACTGCTGTGGCATTCGCCGGCAAAGGGGCCAAGGTCGTAGTTTCCGGCCGGCACGACGATAAGGGGCAAGACCTGGTCGAGGAGCTCCGAGCGCTCGGCGCCGAGGCGGAGTTCGTCAAGGCCGACGTCACGAAGGAAGATGAGATCAGCCACCTCGTCGACGCAGCGGTCGCAAAATTCGGCCGTCTCGATGTTGCGGTGAACAACGCCGGCTTCGAAGGCAAGCTCAGCCCCATCGAGGACGCCACCGTTGAAAACTTCAGGGCGGTCCATGACACGAATGTTCTCGGTGTATTCCTGAGTATGAAGCACGAACTCCGCGTGATGGCGGGCCAAGACAGCGGCAGCATCGTCAACATCTCCTCGACCTACGGACATAAGGCGGCGGCCGGTGGAACCGCTTATGTCAGCAGCAAATTCGCGGTGGAGGGCCTGACCAAGACGGTCGCGCTCGAGCAGGGGAACTCAGGTATTCGGGTGAACGCCGTTGCGCCGGGTCTGACAGACACCGATATGGCCGATCGCTTTACGGGCACCGCGGAAGTCAATGATGCACTAGTAGCGACAGTGCCGTTGCTTCGAAGGGGGAACCCCGAGGAACTTGCCAACGCCATTGTGTTCATATCGTCCCCGGAAGCGTCCTACATTTCCGGCACGGTATTCGAGGTCGACGGCGGCTTGGCCGCGACCTGATCGACGCACAAAAGACGCACTCGCCAACCCTGATCTCGCGTTGAGTCGCGGGCACGGCTCATGCGGGACGAGTCGTGACCGCCTCATCGGCGGTGGTTCCGTTCAGGACGGTATCGGGTCCGGTCAGAGCATGGCTGAATTTGAGGGCGTCGACCAGTTCGTCTATGGCCTTTGCGCCTTGCCCACCCATGACGGCCTCCGAAAAGCAGGTTTCGAGGTGGTTATGCAACATCACCCGGTTCGTGCGCTCCAAGGCGGACTGCACCGCAGAAATCTGCTTCATCACGTCCACGCAGTAGGCGTCGGATTCAAGCATGCGGATAATCGCGTCCACATGGCCCCGCACCGTTTTGAGTCGATTGAGCGCGGCACGCTTTTTAGCCGTCAACTCTTCTGACATCACCGTCCCCTTCCAGCGGCCCGCCCCGCGATGGGCTGCCCCCATGTTAACTTATGCCCACCCCACCCCGGGTGGGGTAACATAACGCCAGTCCAGTCCAAATAGGAGGCCGCCCATGACCAGCACCACCGACGCAGCGCAACCAGCCGAAGGCGATCAGCCCACCAGCCCGCACCACCGGTCGCGCCGCCTTTATCAGGCGCTGGCATGGGTGGGCATCGTCGCGGGCGGACTCTTCATCGTCGGCGGCATTTTCCTCTCCGGCTTTTACTTGAACTGGAGCGAGCACGCACATATGCAAATGGGTCATGCGGCGATGGGCCAAGAGTCGAAGGACTGCTGTGCCGGCATGAAGCCGGAAGACATGAAGCCAGGCGATCACATGATGAAGCCGGGTGAAATGGCGCCTGGGATGATGGGCCCGCAGTCAGGACACTAAACCTGTTGACGCAACATGGTTTCCGGGGAGATAGGCGCGGGGCGCGTGCCTGGAGTATCAGTGCCCGCGCTTCGCGCTGACCCCTGACTGCTCCACCAGCTCGTGCACCCGCTGTTCGATTTTGTCGCGGATTGGCCGTGCCGTGTCGACTGGTTGGCCGGCTGGGCCAGGTAGCACCCACTCCTCCGAGTGCTGTTGCGGTCTACTGCCCGACCTTGAAGAATTGCGCGGTCGGCCGCCTCCCCTTAGCCTCGGGCACCATGCGGGGCGTGGTCACCGTCGGCTCGCGGCGATGATCGAGGCGGAAGGAGGCGCGGGTGGAGGAACTGGGCAAACTCGCCACGCAACTTGGCTACTGGGTGGTGTATCGAAACTGGTATGGAACGGTCAGCTTCCTGATCTATCGCTGGGACGAGCTTCTTCCCGTCCTTGGCCAATCATTCCCAGCCGAGGAAGACGCACTCAAGTTCTTGATACCGATCGAGAGCCAACCGCGATGGCGCCTGCAGCTCGATGACCCCAGCGTAAGGGTGGAGCGTGCGCCTTATGGCGTCAGCGTCACTGAAAATCGAACCAGCGCTCGCAGCTTCTCCGCGCCGGTCCTCACGGAGGCTTCCTACATCGATGTCCAAGGCGACAACGTCCCCACGATCGGAAACTGGGAACGCCTGCCATGAGCACCGAAAAACACGAAAGGCTCATTAAGAGCCCACAATCCGGATGCACCGTAGCAGTAGCTCTACTTGGAAATTCCGTTACGGCTCGTATCGACGTGCTCGGCGTTGCGCAGGCTGGCGATTAGCGCCGTTCAGCGGTGTGCGACGGACGGCAAGAAGCCCCAGCCTTCGGCCCATTTGGCTGGCAAACGATCGCCACTTGGTTTAGGGACGAGCCGTTCACCACCCTCGCCTGGCATAGCCCCGCCGCATTGACGCACAGGGTAGGGCTGGCGTGGGCTTCGCCAGGCAGGCCGACACCACCGACAGCTCCCATGATTGCAATCCCAGCCGCGCCCGAAATCAGCACTCGCTGTGTGAATTTCTTCATCATTTCCTCCTCATTGAGGATGCTCCGAGCCCTCTGCCGGAGAACGTTTAGAAATTCGTGGAATCTGGCTTTTGCGGGCGTCTAGTCAGTATGTGCTGGGTGAAAGCCAAGATCAATGTTTCTACTATGTTTCCGCAGTATTTCTTTGCGTCTTGGATCGTTCGGCACCGCTTCTACCCAAACCCGGGCTGTGCGGCCGGCCCGTGGTGGTGGTGATCTTGGGACGCGACGGCTCCCGAAAAGCTGGGCAGCATTCATTTAAAAGTACGCGCGGGACGCTATGCCCACGCGCCGCGATCTCCTTGTCGGCTCGCTGGATGCATGATCAGCGAAACGTAGATGTATTTGCGCCGCAGTAGCTTGAGAGGACGACGCCGATCGCCGTGCCGACCGGGTTGACCGCTGTCACCAGGAGCGGGACGAAACCACAGCAGGGTCGCCGCACTTGGCGAATTCAAGATCACCCGGGTGTGTAGGCGGTAGCGTTCCGTTATGTACTCCGGCGAGTACGCGCACACCCGGGCCGATCAGCCCGCCTTCATCATGGCGCAGACCGGCGAGGCGATGACCCATGCCGAACTTGAGGCGCGCTCCAACCGCCTTGCCCATTTCCTACGAAGCGTTGGGCTCAAGCGCCTGGACCACTACTCGATCTTCATGGAAAACAACATGCACTATGTCGAATCCTGCGCTGCGGGCGAACGCGCGGGGCTGTATTACACGTGCATCAACTCGTTCCTGACTTCCGAAGAAGTCAGCTACATCGTCAACAACAGCGAATCGAAGGTGCTGATCTTCTCGCAGGACAAGCGTTCGGTGGCCGCGGACGCGTTGAAGAACTGTCCGAACGTCGAAGTCGCGATCATCGTCGACGCCCCCGGCGACAGCGCGACGATTCTCAATCTGCGCGACGCGACAACGGGGTTTCCGTCCACGCCGATCGCCGACGAGTCGCTCGGCGTCGCAATGCTCTATTCCTCTGGCACCACTGGCAGACCCAAGGGAATCGTTCGACCGCTACCGGAAGTCCCCCCATCCCAACCGCTGCCGGTCTATGAATTCCTTTCGAAGCTATGGCGTTATCGCGAGGGCATCATCTACCTCTCGCCCGCGCCGCTCTACCACTCGGCGCCCCATATCGGGGTGAACCTGACGATCCGGATGGGCGGAACGGCCGTGATCATGGAACGGTTCGATCCGGAGCATTACCTGAAGCTCGTGGAAACCTACCGGCCCAGCCACAGCCAATTGGTGCCAACGATGTTCTCGCGCATGCTCAAACTGCCCGATGAGGTGCGCTGCCGATACGACGTGTCGTCGCTGCGGGTCGCGGTGCACGCCGCCGCGCCCTGCCCGGTGCAGGTCAAGGAGCAGATGATCGACTGGTGGGGTCCGATCATCCTCGAGTACTACAGCGCTACCGAGGGAATGGGTCTTGCGGCCTGCGACACCGAGCAGTGGCTCAGCCACCGAGGCACAGTCGGCCAGATGGTGCTTGGCGAACTGCACGTGCTAGACGAGAACATGCGCCCCGCCCCGAAAGGTGATCCCGGCACTTTGTGGTTCAACGCTGGGACCGAATTCTCCTACTTCAATGATCCCGTCAAGACCGCGGAGGGTCGCTCACCTGACGGCACGATGAGCACCGTCGGCGACGTCGGCTATGTCGACGACGACGGCTATCTGTACCTCACCGATCGCGCCACATTCATGATCATCTCTGGCGGAGTCAACATCTACCCGCAGGAGAGCGAGAACCTGCTGATCACCCACCCAAAAGTGGCCGACGCCGCGGTCTTCGGGGTGCCTGACGAGGACCTCGGCGAAGCGGTGAAAGCGGTCGTGCAGCCGATGCCCGGAGTTCAGCCGGGGCCTGAGCTCGCCGAGGAGCTGATCGCGTTCTGCGGTGAGCACCTGTCGCGGCAGAAGGTGCCCCGCTCGATCGACTTCGAGGACGAGTTGCCACGCCTGCCCACCGGCAAGCTCTACAAGCGCCTACTGCGCGATCGGTATTGGACTGACCACCAGAGCCGGATCGTCTGAAAGAGGCCGGTGACATACCAGAGGGATCTTCAGAGGGGAGAGGTGTGGTCCGGGTCGTCCGGTGATGTTCAAAGTGGAACAGGGTTGGTTGTGACATTCTGCAGAAGTGCCCGCTGCTTCGGGTCTTGTGACGTTCCTGTTCACCGACGTTGAGGGTTCGACACGTCGGTGGGAAGCCGACGCGGAGGACATGGGGAAGGCCCTAGCCGCCCATGACGAGGTGCTACGTCGGGCGATCGAGGCGCACGGAGGGCATCTGTTCAAACACACCGGGGACGGCGTATGCGCGGCGTTCGCCTCGCCCAGGTCGGCGGTGGATGCCGCCGTAGCCGCCCAGCGGCTGTTGGAGTTGCCGGTGCGGATGGGGTTGGCGACCGGCGAGGCCGAGCTGCGTGAGGGCGACTATTTCGGCGCAGTGCTGAATCGGGCCGCACGGGTGATGGCCGCGGGTCACGGCGGGCAGATCCTGGTGGCCGACTCGACGGCGGGTCTGCTGAGCGGCGTTAGTCTCATCGATCTGGGACCGCGCCGGTTGCGGGATCTGCCGACCCCGTTTCAGGTATTCCAGGTCAGAGCAGCGGGCCTGCAGGCGGACTTTCCTGCGTTGCGGGCGCTGGATGCGAGTCCGGGGAATCTGCGGGCTGCGTCGACGAGTTTCATCGGGCGTGAGTCGGAGGTCGCCGAGCTGCACGCCGCGGTGAAGGCTCACCGGCTGGTCACGCTGACCGGGGTGGGCGGGGTCGGCAAGACCCGTTTGGCGCTGGAAGTCGCGGCGCGGCTGGCCGATGAGTTTCCCGACGGGGTTTGGTTTTTCGAGCTGGCCGCAGTCACCGACCCCGCGGCGGTACCCGACGCCGTCGCGGCGGTGCTGGGCATCACCCAGCAACCGGGCAAGACAGTGACCGAGTCGGTGGCCGCCGCCTTGGAGGGAAGGGTGCGGTTGCTGGTGTTGGACAACTGCGAGCACGTTGTCGACAGTGTTGCGGATCTGGTCGAGGCGATCCTGGCCGCCTCGGCGACCGTAACGATTCTGGCGACCAGCCGCGAAGGAGTGGGAGTCAGCCAAGAACAGTTATGGCGTGTCCCGTCGCTCGACGTCACCTCGGGAACCGAATCGGCTGCGGTGAACCTTTTCGTCGACCGCGCCCACAGTGTGGTGTCGGACTTCTCGCTGGCCCAGCCCGGCGAGGCGAACGCTGTCGTGGAAATCTGTCGCCGCCTGGACGGCATCCCGTTAGCCATCGAGTTGGCGGCCTCGCGGATGGCGTCGATGACCGCCAGCGAGGTGCGTGATCGTCTCGATCAGCGGTTCCGGCTGCTGGTGGGATCGCGGCGCGGCCTGTCACGCCACCACACCCTGCGCCACGCCGTCGCGTGGTCCTACGACCTGCTCGACGACACGGAAAAGGCGCTGCTGGATCGGTGTTCGGTGTTCGCGGGGGGATTCGATCTGCAAAGTGCCTGCGCCGTAGCGGGATTCCCGGACGTTCCAGACGACTTCGCCGTCTTGGATCTGCTCGATGCCCTGGTGCGCAAGTCGCTGCTGGTCGCCGACAGGTCTTCGGGGCGGACCCGGTTTTCGATGCTGGAGACGATCCGACAGTTCGCCGAGGAACAACTCGTCGCCCGCGGCGAAGCATCCGAGATTCGGGCCACCCACTCGCGCTACTTCGCCGGACGCGAAGCCGACATCCTGGCCCTGTGGGACAGCCCCCGACAACGTGAGGCCTACGACTGGTTCACCATCGAACTCGCCAATCTGCGCACCGCGTTTCGCTGGGCCGCCGACCACGGCGACCTCGACGTGGCCGCGACCATCGCCACCTATGTGGGGTGGCTCGGCGCTGGGGTCCAAACCATTGAGCCGATCGCCTGGGCTGAAGAGCTGATCGAGCCCGCCCGCGTCGCCGACCACCCCCGGCTGGCGTTCCTGTATGTGATTGCGTCATGGTGTTACCTGACCGGACGGATCGAGGCGGCTGTCGGCTACAGCGACGCCGCCCAGATCGTTCTCGGCAGCAGCCGCGACGCGCCGCCGTACGGCATCGAAGCGTGGCTTGGAGCTGTATACCTAGCCATCGGGCAGCCCGAGCGGTTGGCCGAGTGGTGCCGCACTCTGCTCGCACGCCGCCGCGACACCCACGTCCACATCCGGGCATGGCTGGTTAGCGCCGTTGCAATGGCCGGTTCCGGTGGGGAGGCGATGGATTCCGCGGATGGCCTCATCGAGGCTGCGGAGGCAACAGGCAACCCGCACGTGCTCGCGTGGGCGCTCAGTGCCTACGGTGTCGCTTTCCGTGACGCGGATTCCGTCGGGGCGCTTCACGCCCACCGCCGGGGTCTGGTGATCGCTCAAGACAGCGGCAACCGCACCGTCGCGTCAGCCCTGGCAGTGCTTCTGGCCCTACTCGAAGCCGAACACGGCGACACCGTGTCCGCATTCGATCACCTCACGCTGGCGATCCGCAACTACCACAATGCGGGCGACACCACGACGATCCGCGTCCCGCTGGCAATCCTCGCCGCTCTTTTCGACCGGCTCGGCCGCTACGAACCGGCGGCCACCATCGCCGGCTTCGCCCTCAGTCCCCTCGCCGCGGCGACGTTCCCCGAAATCACCACCACGATCACCCACCTCCGCGGCGTCCTCGGCGAGTCGACCTACGAATCGCTCGCCCGCAAGGGTGAGGCGATGACCACCGCCGCCATGGCGACCTACGCCTACGACCAAATCGACCAGGCCCGAACAACACTCGAACACTCTGGTTGAGTTGCGCGAGTCGCGTATCCAACGCGAGAGCGGCCGCCGCGCTAAACACCGCTAGCGCCGCTCACCCCTTCACGCTCCCGGTGGCTGTCGTGGCGGGGCGTGCCTCATGAGCACTTGTCTCGGTCGTGCGGTGATGTTCAGGGTGGAAACAGGGTTCGCTGTGAGATTCTGCAGGGGTGTCCGCTCCTGCGGGTGTTGTGACGTTTCTGTTCACCGACGTTGAGGGTTCGACCCGTCGGTGGGAAGCCGACGCGGAGGGCATGCGGAAGGCCCTCGCCGCCCATGACGCGGTGCTGCGCGCAGCGATCGAGGCGCACGGGGGCCGGTTGTTCAAACACACCGGGGACGGGGTGTGCGCCGCGTTCGCCTCACCGCGATCGGCGGTGGATGCCGCGGTGGCCGCGCAGCGGGAACTGGAGTTGCCGGTCCGGATGGGGTTGGCGACCGGGGAAGCCGAGCGGCGCGATGGCGACTATTTCGGGGCGGTGTTGAATCGTGCGGCGCGGGTGATGGCCGCCGGGCATGGTGGTCAGATCCTGTTGGCCGAGTCGACGGCGGGTTTGCTCGGCGGCGTTGATGTCGTCGATCTGGGGCCGCGCCGGTTGCGGGATCTGCCGACCCCGGTCGGGGTGTTCCAGGTCCGAGCCGCCGGCCTGCGCACGGAGTTTCCGCCGTTGCGGGCACTGGATGTGAGTCCGGGGAATCTGCGGCCTGCGACCACGAGCTTCATCGGGCGCGAGTCGGAGGTCGCCGAGGTAGAAGCCGTGATGAAGGCTCATCGGTTGGTCACGTTGACCGGGGTGGGCGGGGTCGGCAAGACCCGGCTGGCAGCCGAGGTCGCGGACCGTCTGCGCGATGAGTTTCCCGACGGAGTCTGGTTTTTCGAGCTGGCCGCAGTCACTGACCCCGCCGCGGTAGCCGACGCCGTCGCGGCGGTGTTGGGCATCATCCAACAGCCCGGGAAGAGCGTGAGCGAGTCGGTGGCCGCCGCGTTGGAGGGCCGGTCGCGGCTGCTGGTGTTCGACAACTGCGAGCACGTGGTCGACGCCGCCGCAGAACTGATCGAGGCCATCCTGGCGGCCTCGGCCACGACCAAGATTGTGGCCACCAGCCGCGAAGGACTCGGAATCGCCGACGAGCGACTGTGGCCGGTGCCCTCGCTAGACGTCGCCGCAGGCGTCGACTCAGCCGCGGTGGCCTTATTCGGCGAACGGGCGCAAAACGTTTCGCCGCGCTTCACGGTCGGCGACGATGGCGAGGCGGACGCTGTGGTGGACATCTGCCGCCGCCTCGACGGGATCCCGCTGGCCATCGAGTTGGCGGCTTCGCGGATGGCGTCGATGACCGCCAGCGAGGTGCGCGATCGTCTCGATCAGCGGTTCCGCTTGCTGGTTGGGTCGCGCCGCGGTCTGGAACGCCACCACACCCTGCGCCACGCGGTAGCGTGGTCCTACGGCCTGCTCGCCGATACGGAAAAGGCGCTGCTGGAGCGTTGTTCGGTGTTCGCCGGGGGATTCGACCTGCAAAGTGCCTGCGCCATTACGGGTTCCGACGACGACATCGCCGTACTCGATCTGCTCGATGCCTTGGTACGCAAGTCGCTGCTGGTCGCCAACCATTCTTCGGGCCGGACCCGGTTTTCAATGCTGGAGACCATCCGCCAGTTTGCCGAAGAACAACTCGTCGCCGGCGGCGAAGCATTCCAGATTCGGGCCGCCCACGCGCGGTACTTCGCCGGACGCGAAGCCGACATCCTGGCCTTATGGGACAGCCCCCGCCAGCGGGAGGCCTACGACTGGTTCACTCTCGAGCTGGCCAATCTGCGCACCGCGTTTCGCTGGGCCGCCGACCAAGGCGACGTCGACGCAGGCGCCGCCATCGCCACCTACGCGATGCTCCTTGGCTGCTGCGTCCACAACTTTGAGCCGATAGCCTGGGGCGAGGAGCTCATCGAGCCCGTCCGCGCCCTCAACCATCCCCGGCTCGCGACGCTGTATGTGCTTGCGGCGCTGTGCTGGGTCGTGGGACGGGTCGAGGAGGCTGTCGGCTATGCCGACGCCGGTCAGGCGGTGATCGGCAGTGGCGGCGAGGTGCCGTTCGGCCTCGACAGCGCGCTCGGCGGTGTGTACGTGGCCATCGGCCTGCCCGAACGAGGCGTCGAGTGGTGTCGCGCCCAGCTCGCACGTCGTCACGACACCCATACACTCACCCGGGCCTACCTCGTCTTCGCACTGACGGTCGCCGCGGCCAATGAGGAGGCGCGGGCCGCCGCGAACGGGCTGATCGAAGCCGCCGAGGCCACCCACAACCCCTTTGCGCTCGCGACCGCGCTTTACACCTACAGCTGGCCCTTCCGCGATACTGATCCCGTCCGCGCGCTGGAAGCCCTGCGCCGGGGCCTGGTGATCGCCCAGGACAGCGGCAACCGTTTCGTCGAATCAAACCTGGCGACCGGTTTGTCTCGGCTTGAGGCCGAACACGGCGACCCGCTGGCGGCGCTCGACCACATCACTCTGGCTATCCGCAACTTCTACGACTCAGGCAACGTCACCCCTATCCGTACCGCCCTGGCCACTCTCGCGGTATTCCTCGACCGCCACGGACGCCTCGAACCGGCAGCCACCATCGCCGGTTTCGCATTCAGCCCCCTCACCGCATCGATAGTCCCCCAACTCAGCACAGCCACCACCCATCTGCGCGATGTCCTCGGCGAGTCGACCTACGAATCGCTCGCCCGCAAGGGTGAGGCGATGACCACCGCCGCCATGGCGACCTACGCCTACGACCAAATCGACCAGGCCCGAACAACACTCGAACACTCTGGTTGAGTTGCGCGAGTCGCGTATCCAACGCGAGAGCGGCCGCCGCGCTAAACACCGCTAGCGCCGCTCACCCCTTCACGCTCCCGGTGGCTGTCGTGGCGGGGCGTGCCTCATGAGCACTTGTCTGGGTCGTGCGGTGATGTTCAGGGTGGAAACAGGGTTCGCTGTGAGATTCTGCAGGGGTGTCCGCTCCTGCGGGTGTTGTGACGTTTCTGTTCACCGACGTTGAGGGTTCGACCCGTCGGTGGGAAGCCGACGCGGAGGGCATGCGGAAGGCCCTCGCCGCCCATGACGCGGTGCTGCGCGGGGTGATCCAGTTGCACGGGGGCTGGTTGTTCAAACACACCGGCGATGGTGTGTGCGCCGCATTCGCGTCACCCAGATCCGCCGTTGATGCAGCGGTGGCCGCACAGCGGGCACTCGAGTTGCCGGTGCGTATGGGACTGGCGACCGGTGAAGCCGAGCTGCGGGAGGCCGACTACTTCGGTGTGGTCCTCAACCGTGCCGCACGCGTAATGGCCGCCGGGCACGGCGGTCAGATCCTGCTGGCCGAGTCGACGGCAAGTCTGCTCAGCGGAGTTGACTTGGTCGATCTGGGGTCGCGGCGGCTGCGGGATCTGTCGACCCCGGTCGGGGTGTTTCAGGTCAGTGCGCCGGGCCTGCGGACGGACTTTCCGCCGTTGCGGGCGCTGGATGCGAGTCCGGGGAATCTGCGGGCTGCGACCACCAGCTTCATTGGGCGTGAGGCGGAGGTCGCCGAGCTGCAAGCCGCGCTGAAGGCTCATCGACTGGTGACATTGACCGGGGTGGGCGGGGTCGGCAAGACCCGGCTGGCAACCGAGGTCGCGGAACGTCTGCGCGATGAGTTTCCCGACGGAATCTGGTTTTTCGAGCTGGCCGCAGTCACTGACCCCGCGGCGATACCCGACGCCGTCGCGGCGGTGTTGGGCATCATCCAACAACCCGGAAAGAGCGTGAGCGAGTCGGTGGCCGCCGCGTTGGAGGGCCGGGTCCGGTTGTTGGTCTTCGACAACTGTGAGCACGTCCTCGACGCCACAGCCGGTTTGGTTGAGGCGATCTTGGCGCACTCGGCGACCGTCAAGATTCTGGCGACCAGCCGCGAAGGACTAAGAATCGCCGACGAGCGACTGTGGCCGGTGCCCTCGCTGGATGTCGGCACGGGTGTCGACTCTTCCGCAGTTTCCCTATTCGTTGAACGCGCCCAAGCTGTTTCGCCGCGTTTCTCGGTCACCAGCCCGGCTGAGGCCGCCGCGGTGGTGGAGACCTGCGGTCGCCTTGACGGGATCCCTCTGGCCATCGAGTTGGCGGCTTCGCGGATGGCGTCGATGACCGCGGGCGAGGTGCGTGACCGTCTCGATCAGCGGTTCCGGCTGCTGGTCGGCTCCCGGCGCGGCCTAGAACGCCACCACACGCTGCGCCACGCGGTCGCGTGGTCCTACGACCTTCTCGAGGAGCCGGAAAAGGTACTGCTGGATCGGTGTTCGGTGTTCACCGGTGGATTCGACCTCGAAAGTGCCTGCGCGGTCATGGGTTCCGATGATGACTTCGCCACCCTGGATCTGCTCGATGCCCTGGTGCGCAAGTCGCTGCTGGTCGCCGACCGGTCCTCGGGGCGGACCCGGTTTTCGGTGCTGGAGACGATCCGCCAGTTCGCCGAGGAACAACTCGTCGCCGGCGGCGAAGCAACCGAGGTCCGGGCCGCGCACTCCCGGTACTTCGCCGGACGCGAAGCCGACATCCTGGCCCTGTGGGACAGCCCCCGCCAGCGGGAGGCCTACGACTGGTTCACCATCGAACTCGCCAATTTGCGCGCCGCGTTTCGCTGGGCCGCCGACCACGGCGATCTCGATGTCGCTGCCACCATCGCAAGCTATGCGGGGTTGCTTGGCACTGCGGTCCAAACCCTCGAACCGATCGCCTGGGCTGAAGAACTGATCGAGTCCGCCCGCACCGTCGACCACCCCCGGCTGGCGTTCCTGTACGTGATTGCGTCGCTGTGCTACATCGCGGGACGGATCGAGGCGGCGGTCGGTTACAGCGACGCCGGCCAGATCGTTCTCGGCAGCAGCCGTGAGGCGCTGCCCTACGGCATCGACGGCTGGCTCGGAGCTGTGTACCTAGTCATCGGGCAGCCCGAGCGGTGCGCCGAGTGGTGCCGCGCCCAGCTCGCACGTCGCCGCGACACCCACGTCCACATCCGGGCATGGCTAGTAGGCGCCCTTGTAGTCGCCGGTTCCGGTGGGGAGGCGATGGATTGCGCGGATGGCCTCATCGAGGCTGCGGAGGCAACAGACAACCCGTTGTTCCTCTCGTTGGCGCTCGGTGCCTACGGTTTGGCTTTCCGTGACGCAGATCCGGTCCGGGCGCTTAACGCCCTGGGCCGGGGTCTGGTGATCGCTCAAGACACGGCAACCGCGCCAACGTGTCACTCCTGGCGAACAGTCTGGCTCAACTTGAGGCCGAACACGGCGACACCGTGTCCGCACTCGATCACCTCACGCTGGCGATCCGCGGCTACCACAATGCGGGCGACACCATGACGATCCGCGTCCCGCTGGCCGTCCTCGCCGCTCTTTTCGACCGGCTCGGACGCCACGAACCGGCGGCCACCATCGCCGGGTTCGCGCTCAGTCCCATCGCGGCAGCTGCGTTCCCCGAAATCACCACCACGATCACCCACCTCCGCGACGTCCTCGGCGAGGCGACCCACGAATCGCTCGCCCGCAAGGGTGAAACGATGACCACAGCCGCCATGGCAACCTACGCCTACGACCAAATCGACCAGGCCCGAACAGAACTCGAACACCCCAGCTGAATGGCCCGAGCACCCCAAACGCGAGAGCCGCGCACCCAAAACCATCTCGATCCACAGTGGCGATCGGAAGCGCCCCGATGCTGAGCCGGTATCGGAACAGGGTTCCTTGTGACATTCTGCGGAGGTGCCCACTTCTGCGGGTGTCGTGACGTTTCTGCACTCGTGTGCAGCGATGAGAGGGGTCGGCAGTGTTGACCTTGTCGCTGGTGACAGTTCTTGCGTCGTTTGCAGTTAGACGGCGAAGACACGGGCATCCCTTCGGAGGAATCGGGACGGCCCTTGGGGCTGCCGGCCTCGCCGCAGTCGGCGTCGGGGTGGTCGTCCTGGTGACTATCGTGGCTCTAGCGATATGGCTGTACCGCCGCGCTAAGCGCCGCTAGCGCCGCTCACCTCTTCACCTTCCCGGTGTGGGTATCGTGGCAGGGCTTGCCTCCACTCTGCGGTGAAAGTTCTCAAACCAGGCACAAATTCACGATCGTCATCGACACCGGCACATACGCGCCATGAGCGGTCGCTGTTGCGGCGCGGTCGACATCGTGGTTGCGCACAATGCGCCTGCGGCTGGACGATGTCGGTCATGCCCGATCAGAAGCCGCCCAGATCGTCTGGTGACGATCGTCAGGTGCTGATATTGTTGCTGCAGTATCAGCGGGAGTCACTGACCCGCAAGGTCTTTGGAGTTTCTGAGCTAGCCGCACGCCAGTCTCCGGTGCCTAGCGGCACCACGCTGCTGTGGCTTATCGAACACCTTGCCCACGCTGAGCGGCTGTGGATCATGCACCGGTTCGTCGGCGGTGAGAAGCCGGCGCCGATAACAACACACCAAACCGTGGATTCCGCGCTGGCCGCCTACCGCGCCACTTGGGCGGCTGTTGACTCGGTGGTCGCCGCCGCCCCGTCCCTCGACGAACTGAGCGTGATCGCCGATGACCGCGGCCACGTCACGCTTCGCTGGATCATCGCGCACCTGCTCGAGGAAACCGCCCGCCACGCCGGGCATGCCGACATACTGCGCGAGCTCATCGATGGCGTCACCGGCCGCTAGTCGGTCGATCTGGGCTGACCTCGCTGGCGGACAACTTTCCCGCAGGACCAGCAGTCCTACCAGTCAGTCAGAATTGTGTTCGACATTGAGGGCCGGTTAGAGCAGCCCGGTCGCGTCGAAAATCCAAGACGTATCCGCCGTCGCCAGATCCTCCAACCAGGTCGGCGGAGCCTGCGCGGTCATGCTGCCCATGTCCCAGTAGTCTTTCCACAGCGTCACTTTGCCGTCGTCGACGCGGTGCACCGAAACGAACTGCAGCACAGCCGTTTCCCCGCTTGTCCAGTGCCACGTTTCGGAGTGCTCGTACATGACGTCGGAGCCGCTGGACACCAGCACCCCGTCGTGGTTCTGATAGCCGGCGAGCGGCTCCAATCCGACCTTGAGCCGCTTCACGATGTCGTCGGGCCCGCGGGCGGCCAAAGTCGGCCCGACCGGCATGTCAACGTAGACGCAGTCCGCCGACAGGAACGTTTTGACGGCTTCCCAGTCCCGGCCCGACAAGGCCCGCCACAGCCCGAGTACGGTTTCGTCGACGGCCATGGCATGTCATAAAACCGGGCAACGGAACACATTGTCAATGCGCGCAGGAGGTGGGGATGGCGACGCTGCGATCGCGGGGTAAAGCCGCGGCCAGACGCATCCGCAGGAGAAGTCCGTCGCCGTTCTCACCGCCCTGGACGCCCAGGCCGGCACGTTTCGGGGTGGGCATCCGGCACAACATCGGTGTCCCGATGAGCGACGGGGTGGTGTTGCGCGTCGACGTTCATTACCCCACCGATCCCGGCACGGGCCAGCCTGCCACCGGTCCGTTTCCGGTGCTGCTGTCGATGACACCGTACGGCAAGAAGGCACCGCCACCGGCTGCCCAGATCGGCGGCGGCGCAACGCCGTATCTGATCAAGCGCGGTTACATCGAGGTGATGGTCGACGTCCGCGGCAGCGGTGTCTCCGGCGGCTCCTTTGAGATGTTCGGCGAACGGCAGACCCACGACGGGATAGAGCTGGTCGACTGGGCCTCAAAGCTGCCCAACGCCAACGGGCGGGTCGGCATGTTCGGGACCTCCTACCTGGCGATCAACCAGCTGTTCACCGCCGCCGCGGTCGGACCGAATTCGCCGCTCAAGGCGATCTTCCCGACGATGTCCGCCCGCGATTTCTACCGCGACGCCGCGGCGATGGGCGGGGCCCCACACCTGCGCACGGTACGGGCCTACGGGGCGATTTACCGGCTGCTCAACGTCGTCAACCCGGCCCTGGAGGTCATCCACCACGGCAAACACCCGCGGCCGCGGGCGGGCGGGTTCGCCGGGGTGCGACAGCGCGGGCGCGATCAACGGGGTTACTTCCAGCCGTTGATCGCCGATACGGTGGCCGGCGGCGAGACGGCCTTTGACGGGCCGTTCTGGGATGCGATGCGACCCGCCATGGTGCTGCCGCAGGTTGTTGCCAACGGTGTGGCGGTCTTCCTGGTCGGCGGCTGGCATGACGCGTTCCAGCGCGGTGCGCCGCTGAACTACGCCGCGCTGCAGAACGCCTTCGCCGGGCGGCCCGACGAGCAGCCGATGCAACCCGGCCAGCCGGTGTCTGAGCGGCTGCGGCTGATGATGGGGCCCTGGTATCACGTGTCCGACTTCGGTGGGCTGCACCTGCACGCCTTGCAGCTGCGCTGGTTTGACTACTGGCTGAACGACGACGCGGGCGCGGCGATCGCCGGATCGCCGTTCACCTTTCAGGCCATCGGAAGCCCGCGGTGGTTCCACGCCCGCGAATACCCGCTGCCGGAGGCGACGCCGACTCGCTTCTACCTTTCCGAATCCGGGCGGCTGTCCGCCGAGTGCGCTCCCGAGACCTCCACGGCGACCATCAAATACGTGGGCCGCGGTCCATTGTCCGGCCGAAGCGTCGAGCAGTGGACGCTGGGGATGACCAGCTTCCTGCACGCCCAGCGCGGACGGCAGACGCGCTACGACCAGGACAACCGGCGACTGCAACGCGGAGCGCTCACCTACACCACCGAAACCTTCGCCGCCCCGACGTTGCTCGCGGGGCCGATCACGCTCACCGTGCATGCCACGGCCAGCACCACCGAAACGCTGTGGGTCGCCCATCTCGACGACGTCTCGCCCGAGGGTGCCAGCCGCCCGCTGACCCAGGGGGCGCTGCTCGGTTCGCACCGCGAGCTCGACCCGGACCGGACGTGGTACCTGCCCGACGGGACCGTGCTGCGGCCGCACCACTTCAGCACTCGGTCCGCTGCCAAACCCGTTGTCCCGGGCGAAGTCACCCGCTACGACGTCGAGGTCTTCCCGACCGCCGCGCTGCTCGAGTCAGGCCACCGGCTGCGTCTGACGCTGACCACCTTCGACTTCCCGCACCTCGTACCGACCAGGCCCGCGCGTCGCGCGCTGGCCGGCGGCAGCTATCAGCTCTACCAGGGCGGGCCCACCCCGTCGCATCTGCTGATCCCGGTGGCCGACCCGGACAGCTTCGACTGACCCAGTCCTGCGGCGCTATCGCACGCCGGGGCGGTCTATGACGCATACTGCCGAGGGTGACGTCGTTACGCCAGTACATCGCCGAGGAGATAGCAACTGACCATGTCGACGGATTGCTGAGCAGGCGCGAAGCCATCCGGCGATTGGCTCTGCTCGGTCTGCGCGGCGGTGCCGCGGCCGCGCTGATCGCGGCCTGCGGCGACAACCATTCACCGCGCCCGAACGCGGGATCGGGCGCGCAAGGGGAGGCGCCGGGGAAGGCTAAGGCGCTGCCCGCCGAGCCAATCACCTGGCGCGGTCCGCGTGGAGAGCTGCAAGGCATCTGGGCGCAGGCCCACAATGCCCGTCGCGGCGTATTGGTCATCCACGAGAACAAAGGTCTCAACGACTGGGTGCGATCGGTGGCCGGACGGTTCGCCGGGGCCGGCTATTCCGCGCTGGCCATCGACCTGCTGTCCGAGGAAGGCGGTACGGGGCACTTCACGGACCCTGCCGCGGCCACCGCCGCACTGGCCGCGGTTCCGCACGACCGGTTCATCGCAGACCTGAACTCCGGTGTCGAAGAACTGCAGAACCGGGTCCCGGGCGGCAAGATCGCGGTCGTCGGCTTCTGCTTCGGCGGCGGACTCGTGTGGCAACTGCTGGCTTCGGGCGCACCACGCTTGTCGGCCGCGGTTCCGTTCTACGGGCCGTTACCGGATAACCCGGACTTCGCCGGCTCTAGAGCCGCCGTGCTGGCGATCTATGCGGCTCTGGACACGCGTGTCACAGCTTCGGAATCCGCGGCCAGGGCCGCCCTCGACCGGGCCGGGCTGATCCACAACATCGTCGTCGAACCCAATGCCGATCACGCGTTTTTCAACGACACCGGGCCGCGCTACAACGCCGCGGCCGCCGACGACGCCTGGCGCCAGGTGCTGGAGTGGTTTGGCCGCTATTTGTCTTAGCGGCAGGATGCGTCCGTGACCTCCCCGCCACCATTACTCACGCTGAGCCACGTACTCGACACCCTCAACCTCGAGCAGGTCAATGCGGAGTTTTTCGTCGGAACCCAGATCGACGAAATCGACCACCACATCGTCGGCGGCCACATCGCGGCGCAAGCCCTGATGGCGGCCAGTCGAACGGTGCCAGACCGCTTGCCGCACAACATGCAGATGCATTTCCTGCGGCGGGGCGACGCCAGATACCCGGTTGACTTCGAGGTCACCGGGCTGCTTGACGGCGGGACCTTCTCAGCCCGGCGCGTCACCGCGCGCCAGTTCGGCGCGGTGCTGCTGGAGGGCATCGCGTCGTTCAGCGCATCCGTGGAAAGTCATGTCTACCAACAGTCGCCGCCGGATCTGCCGCGGCCCGAGTCGGTGCCCGTACTCGCCGAGCAACTCAGCGATTACGCCGACGAACGGCACAGATGGTGGGTACGTCAGCAGCCCGTTGAGATGCGGTATGTCGATCCGTCGGCCAGGCTCGCGCTCGATCTGGTCGAAACGCCACCGGCTCGCATCCGAATGTGGTGGCGTCCCAACGGCATTGTTCCGAGCGACCCGATCCTCGCCGCCTGCCTGGCGGTCTATGTCTCCGGCCGCACACTACTCGAGTCGGCGATGATCGCCCGCCGCACGACCCCGTTGGGACCGGGCTTTTCGGCATTGATGAACCATGCGGTGTGGTTTCACCACCCGCCGGACCTGTCGGATTGGCTGCTCTACGAACAGCATTCACCCAGCGGTATCGGCGGTCGGGGACTGGCACAGGGCACCATGTTCAACCGCTCCGGCGAACTGGTGTGCACCATGACGATGGAGTCCTATTTCGGCAGCCGGTCAAGCCGCTAGCGCGGCCCTTTGCGGTCAGCGGGTGACCATCGACCTCGCTGAGCCCAGATCGACCGGCAGCGTCGACCAACCGTGCAGAACCCGGGTGTCGCGGCGACTGCCCGCGCCGGCGGACCGTACGTCGGGGAAACGATCGAAGAAGGATCGCAGCCCCACTTCGCCTTCGGCGCGGGCCAAGGCCGCTCCCAGGCAGAAGTGGCGACCGCCGGAGAATGCCAGATGCCGGCCGGCGTTCTCTCGTTCGATGTCGAACGTGTTCGGGTCGGCGAACACGGCCGGGTCCCGGTTGGCCGCGGCGACGTAGATCACCACCAGTTCGCCCTGATCGACCGGCGTCCCCGCGACTTCGGTGTCCTTCAGCGCTATCCGCGCGGTGAGCTGAACGGGCGACTCCAGCCGCAAGATCTCCTCAACGGCGCCTGCCCACAACTGGGGGCGGTGGCTGAGCGTGCGCAGATGCTGGGGATGGTCCAGCAGCATACGAATACCGTTGCCCAGCAGGTTCACCGTGGTCTCGAACCCGGCCGCCAGCACCAGACCGGCGACCGCCCGAAGCTCGGCCTCATCCAGATACGTTTCCTGCGAACCGCTTTCAGCTTTACGGATCAGCTCACTCATCAAATCGTCGCCGGGGGTCCGGCGCAACCGCGCCAGATGCTCGTCCAGCCAGAAGTTGAACCCGGCAAGGCCGCGCTCGACGCGGCGGTATTGCGGCCAGGCAAGCCCGAAATCCAGACTGGGAGCTGCAAGTTCACCGAACTCGAGGATATGCCGTCGATCGCGATCAGGCACTCCCAGAATGTCGCTGATGATCGCAACCGGAAGCTGGGCGCAGTAGCGGTCGACGATGTCGACGACGCCCGGCTCGCGAGACAGCTGATCCAGCAGCGACATCGCCGTCTGCTCGACCCCGTCCCGTAACGCGGCGACCGCTCGTTGGGTGAACACCGACGACACCGTCTTGCGGTAGCGGGTATGGTCCGGCGGCTCCACCGCCAGCAGTGACGGCGGACGCAGCGGATGGAGCAGGTCATCGCGGGCGCGGCGCTCCAGCCACCGCAGCGGCGCGGGCAGGTTCGCCCCGATCGAGACCACCCGGAAGTCATCTGATCGCAGCAATTCGTGCCCGATCGCATGGTCGGTGGTGATATAGCCGATTCGGGATCGCACCAGGGGACCGCGGGCACGCACCTGCTCGTAGAACGGCACCGGGTCGGCCTTAATGGTTGGGTCGGCGATCAGCCGGGCCTGCAGGTCACCTCGCCGAGCCCCGATTGACGAGACGCCGCGGATGAATCCGTGCAGCGCAAGCCAGTGCAACCTCTGCTTGAATGCGATATCCACGGATAAGGCCCCCCACGTCGTCGGGCAGTGCTATCGCAAAGCCTAGACAGCCGTCAGCCCAGTTCCCAGTTCATGTTTTTCGCGAAAGCGATCGCGTCGTCGCTGACGGTGCCCAGCGCGTGAGACCGTCGGACGTATTCGCGCACCATCGGCAGGAAGTTCATCGGGTTGTAGGCGTCTTCCTCATAGCTCCACAGGCCGTCGCCGGCGTACTTCATGACCGACAGGTTGGCCGCCTGGTGGATGCTTCCGTCGCCTGGATCGCGCATCCGGTTCAAGAACTCGCAGAACACCCATCCGCGGTCGGTGTCGATGGAGTGCCACGACGTCGGATATGACGGCATCTCGCTGCCGGGAAAAACGTTCATCGTCGACACGATCCAGTCGCGGATCTGCTCACGGCCGCGGAACGTTCCGTAGGTGTGCTCGACGTAGGTTGCGTCGTCGGTGAATTGGTCGGCGAACCGTGACCAATCCCAACTGGATCCGATCTCTATGACGACGTTCTTGTGGTGCTCGAAGGCCGATTCGATCTCATCGCGCGACCACCGTCCCATGGCAACCTCATTCATTCCGTCCGCGTTTCACGCCTCGGCTGCATCCTTGATCCGGTGCAGCGTCTTGGTCATGTCACGGATGTTGCGTCGTTGACGCAGGAAGCCGCCGAACAGCCAGTAATACAGGCCGACCATCGGTGAGGAAGTCATCCGAAACGATTCGGTGACGTCGGTACCTTGGGCGCCGACGGCGGACGGCGTCAGGCGGTAGTGCCAGTTGTTCACCGCCCTGTCACCGACGAGCACCTCGAAGCCGAACTCGCGTCCGGGCTCGCACGCCGTGACCCGGCAGGTCGTCCAGTACACCGGCCCGATCTCATTGCGTTTGACGTGGCCGCGGAATCGCGCCCCGATCGCCGGTCCGGTGGCTCCGTCCAGCCACTCGGCTTCGAATGTCTCGGGGGAGTACCGGCCGATGTTGCGAACATCCGCGATCAGGTCCCAGATCTTTTCCGCGGGTGCCGCCATGTGAACTGTCGCAGAGCCCTCCATGGGCAAATCCAAGCATGCTCGCGAGTGGCCGGTGGCCGGAAACGCCGATGTTCACCGACGATCGCCGTCGTTGGTTGAGACCGAACCCTTGTACAGACGATGGATCCGCGCTAGCGTTTCGTCGACTCTAATCACCATCAAGATGGGGTGATCATCATCGACGATTCCTTCCACAGCCCGCGTCGGTCCAAGAACGACGGCGGACTTGATGACGGCGAATCGCCCGTCATCGTCAGCTTGGTCGAGGCGGCGATGCAGATGTTCTCCGCGGCGATCGACGCCTTGCCCGACACCAGCGACCCGGAGTTCTCCGGACGGGCGGGGGTGATCCTGTCCGGTCTGCGGAAGCTGCAGGCCGCGCTCACCAAAGCAGCGTCCCGCGGACGGGCGACACCGTCAGTCATCGTATCGCTCAGCGGCGTCCGAACACGCTACGACGATCTGATGGCACAGGCGGCCGAGGCCCCGGGCGCGACGTTGGGCCAACAGCTTTATGTCGTGCGGCGGCGCGCGAAACTTTCGGCGCAGGAAACCGCGAACGGCGCGGGACTCACGGCCGATCTGCTTGACGCCATTGAGGCCGAAGAGATCCCGACCGACGACGAAGCGGCCCGGATCAAGGAACTCCTCGCGGCCCTAGGGGGCTGACTCGCGGGCGCTGATCGCGGCCGTATTGTTGACCGTCCTGCTCGTTGGTGGGGCGTTCCTGGTAGCCGATCGGCTGCATTCCTCGACGGCCGAGTCGGTGGAGCATCCCGGCCCGGCCGCCTCCGACGCACAAACCCAGGCCGAGGTCGTCGACCAGGCCAGAGACATCGTCGCGATCGCCGGGCTGCATCAGGCAACCGCGGGCTACCTGCTGATGTCGTGCAAGGATCGCGATGATCCGCCTTACCAGGGAGCGGTCTACCTGAACTTTCTGTTGCCCACCGACATCAGCGCCGACGAGTATTTCCGGACGGTCACGACGGCCATGGTCGGCCACGGCTGGCGTGAGGGATTGCCGCCCAACCAGCACTTGCTTGGGAGGAACCTGTCGAAGGACGGCGTCAACGCAATCCTGTATCCGGACAGCGACTCGGCTGGGTATGGCGTTGCGCGGATCTACGGCCGGTGCCACGACATGACCGATCACCGCAACGACTCGACGGCGTGGGTCGACGTCACCGACCGCTTGCACTGAGTGAATCCGGAACGCAAAACCGGGCTTGACGGATTCCCGTCAAGCCCGGTTTTGCTCGGAGTTCTCAGCCGGCGTGGGCGCCCAGGGCACCCTGCAGATCAGGCTTCATCGCGTTCAGTTGCGCTCCCCAGTACTCCCAGCTGTGGGTGCCGTAAGGCGGGAAGTTGAACACGGCGTTGTGGCCGCCCGCGGCGATATAGGCGTCCTGGAATTTCTTGTTGCCGCCGATCATGAAGTTGCTCTCGAGGAACGTGGCCGGCAAGTTGTTACCGCCCAGCTCGTTCGCAGTTCCGTTGCCGCAGTACACCCAGAGCCTGGTGTTGTTAGCGACGAGTTGGGCGACGTTGACCGTGGGGTCGTTGCGTTGCCACGCCGGGTCGCTGTCGGGCCCCCACATGTCTTCCTTCTTGTAGCCGCCGGCATCACCCATCGCCAGGCCAATCGCGCCCTGCCCGGTGGACGGGCTGAGGTAGCCGGACAGCGATCCGGCGTAGATGAACTGCCCGGGGTGGTAGATCGCCAGGTTCATTGCAGATGAACCTGCCATCGAGATACCGACCGAAGCACTGCCGTTCGCCTTCACACTCTTCTGCGAGGCCAGGTATCCGGGCAGCTCGCTGGTCAGGAAGGTCTCCCAGTTGTACGTCAGGCAGCCGGCCTTGCCGCAGGCCGGTTTGTACCAGTTGGTGTAGAAGCTGGACTGACCACCAACCGGCATGACGATGGAGAGCCCGGACTGGTAGTACCACTCGAACGCGGGCGTGTTGATGTCCCACCCGTTGTAGTCGTCCTGGGCCCGCAGACCGTCCAGCAAATACACCGCCGGCGAGTTGCTCCCGCCGCTCTGGAATTGGACTTTGATGCTGCGCCCCATCGAGGCCGATGGCACCTGCAGATACTCCACCGGAAGACCGGGCCGGGAGAACGCACCCGCCGTCGCGGACCCCCCGACGAGGCTGATCAGGCCCGGTAGCGCGGCGGTGGAAATCGCGGCGACCGTGAGTCGCCGCGCCCAACAACGCATCTTTTCGCTGACATTTGCCATAAATCGGGCCCCTTTGTACGGCGTCGCGCAATATCGGAAAACCTACCGTGTGGCCGTCCATATGTCGACGAAGACGCAAAGTTGCCTAGATTCGGCGTCGATCGTCGCTACCTGCGCTGAGCGCGTATTAGGGGCGCAACGCGGTCGTCTGTGGCAACTTTTCGCGGCCTGACGAAAGCGCCGGGCGCGAGTGATGGCGTGGGCATCGCAGGTTCTTGCGTAATCAAATAATTCTGCTGACACCCTGTCGACCTCGGGCGTCTCGACCGCGTAGGCTCACCCCGGATAGACCGACGAGACCACGCTGTCCCGGTCCTTCCGCCGCTGGCGAACCACCGCATCGACGGTCTGGTCGCTGGCTGCGGCGCACGGGCATGGGACCGCGATTGAGGTGCAGATTTGGATACCGTACTTGGGCTGTCGCTGACGTCGGCGTCAGTCGGCTGGGTCCTGGTTGAGGGTCGCGATGCCGACGGCAGCATCCTCGACCACGACGATTTCGAGGTAGCCCCCACGACCGGCGTACAGGCGGTGTACACCTCGGAACAGGCCAGTGCGGCTGTGCTGCACGCGCAAGCCGCAGCGCTCGGCGTCGACCAGCGGCTGCACGTCGTCGGTGTGACCTGGAGTGATGAAGCTGCCGCGGAGTCGGCGCTGCTGCTGGAGTCGCTGGCCGACGCCGGTTTCGACAACGTGGTCCCGATCCGATTGCATGACGCGTGCGACACGTTGGCCCGGGCGGTCGCCCCTGTTGTCGGCTATGACAAGGTCGCCGTCTGCGTGCTGGACGGCGAGTCGACGATCGTCGTGATGGTCGACACCTGCGATAACGAACCACAAACGGCCATCAAGCAGCTTTCGGGTGGGCCCGGTCATCTGGTCCAGTGGTTGACCGCCCTATTCGACCGAAGCTCCTGGCAACCTGGCGGCGTCGTGATCGTCGGCGCCGATGAGGAACTCGACGCCGTGTCGCGGCGGCTCAAGCAAACCGTGCCGGTTCCGGTGATCACGCAGCCGGGCGCAGAGTTGGCCTTGGCGCGAGGAGCCGCGCTCGCGTCGGCCTACAGCACGGAGTTCACCGACACTGAGATGGTCGAGGCGGTAGACAGCTGGAAGCGGGGTCACGAAGCGTCCCGACAGCCCTCCTATGCCGGGGCGTTGACCATGCTGGCCGCCGGTGCGGTGACGTTCGTGGCGTCGGTGTCGCTCGCCATAGGTCCGCATCTGCTGCCCGATCGGGGCGCCGCGCCGGTGCGACCGGTGGTCCACCGGGCGGCACCCGCACCTGTCGCGGTGGCCCCGGCTCCGCCGCCGGTTGCGGTCAAAGCACCGGCAGCGCGCCCGGCACCACCACCCGCACCGGCCAAAGAACCGGCTCCGGCTCTTCAGCCGCAGACCGTCGTCGCCCAGCAGGCGCAGGCGGACCTTCCCGCCGCGCAACCGGCTCCGCCGCCGCCACCAACACCGCCGGTGGCTCCTCCACCGCCGCCGGAACCTAACCCGCATCCGCTGCTGACCAAGCTGCTGGAACGCCTGCACGGTCAGGCGCCCGACCAGCAGCCTCCGCCGGGAGGCCCGCCACCCAATCCCGTTCCGCCGCCGCCGTAGTACCGGCGGCGCGTCGTTAATCCGCGAATGGCCCGGCGATTTCGGCGGCGGTGGTCAACGCGGCGAGGTGCTCCTGCACCGATGCCAGCCCAGCGCCCATGGTGTTGATCGATACGTGTGAGGCTCCCGCCTCGGCCCAGATCCGGATGCCGTCGGCAAGATCGTCGGCGCTGCCGTTCCAGGAAACCTGGCCCTCCATGGCGATATGGGCGGGGTCCCGGCCGGCCTCCGTCGCGGCTTGGGCCACCTGTTGGCGCGCCTGCTCCAGTTTCGGGCCTGGGCCCACCATCGGAAACCAGCCGTCGCCGAGACGACCGGCGCGCCGGTACGCGCGCGGTGAAGACGCGCCGAACCACACCGGAATCGGCTGCTGTACCGGCAGCGGCGCCAGCCCGGCTCCGGTCACCCGGTGATAGTTGCCCTCGAAGGTGACGGTCTGCTCGGTCCACAGCCTGCGCATCAACTCCACTTGCTCGTCGCAGCGCTTACCCCGGGTCGAAAAGTCTTCTCCCAGAGCCTCATACTCGACCGTGTTCCAGCCGAGGCCGACGCCCAGGCGCAGTCGGCCTCCGCTGAGCAGATCCACCTCGGCCGCCTGCTTGGCGACCAGGACAGTCTGTCGCTGCGGCAGAATCACGATGCCGCTGACCAACTCCAACGACGTGGTCACCGCGGCGAGGTAACCGAACGTCACCAGCGGCTCGTGGAACGTGTTGTGCAGGTCGTACGGGCCGTTCCAGCCGACGTGAATCGTCGGGTCCGCGCCAACGACGTGGTCGTAGGCGAGCAGGTGCGTAAACCCCAGACCCTCAACGTGTCCCGCGTAGGCCCGAACGGCACCGGCGTCGGCACCGATCTCGGTCTGCGGGAACACCACTCCGATCCGCATCCTCACTCCAATGTTCAAGAGTCGTTCTTCAGGTGTCCTTGGCGTGCTGGGCGGTGAAGGAGACCGTGACATCGTCCGCCACCTTCAACGAGCCCAGCAGCTGCGAGTACGGCTTGACGCCGAACTCGGATTGTCTGACCGTGGCCTCACCGGACATCCGCCAGGTGTCACCCAGGTCGTCGGTGCGCAGGTCCACGGTCTGCGGTCGAGTCTTGCCGTGGATCGTCAGGGTGCCGGCCAGTCGATAGCCGTCGTCGGTCTCGTCGACAGTGTCGGCGGCGAACGTGATTCGGGGGAATCGTCGCGCATCCAGCGACCGTAACGCGTTGCCGCGCACCAAGGTCTTCTCCGGGCCGGACAACGGAGTCAGGCCGCCCTCGCCGCGCACCACCTCGAGCGAATCCACGTCGATAACCAGTTCCGCGCTCACCGGGCCGCCCGCATTCCACCCGACGGTCGCTTGCCAGCGGCGCATCGCGAGTGTCAGCCGATGTCCCAGTTGCGCGGCACGACCGGCGACGCCGGTGCGGATCAGCAGCTCACCGTCGGAGCCGTCGAGGCTCCACCTCGCATCTTCGTTGTGGCTCAAATGGTCAAAACGGTGCGGTAGTGCGCCCGCCCCTGTTCGAGCGCCGCGTAGCCCTCCGCGGCCTGCGACAGCGGGAGCTCCTCGATCCACGCCCGCACGCCGGACAGCACGGCGAAGTGCATGGTGTCCTCGATCTCTTTGGCGGTCCCGGACGGGTGGCCGATGATGCTAAGCCCGGAGTTGATCAGTTGCAGCGGACTGATATCCAACGGCTCGGGTGTGACGCCGATGGTGATGAGCTCACCCTGGGGCGCCAAGCCGCCGACGGTTGCTGCCATGGCTTTCGAAGCGCCGGCGGTGCCCAACACCACCGCGACGCCACCAAGATCGTTGAGCGCTTCCGAGACGTCTCCGGCGGTGGCGTCGATGTAGTGGTGGGCGCCCAGCTTCAGCGCATCCTCTTTCTTGGCCGTGCCGCGATTGATCGCGATGGTCTCGAATCCCATCGCTCGGGAGAACTGCAACCCGAGATGGCCAAGCCCACCCACGCCAAGAATCGCCACCCGGTCACCGGGCAGCGCCTTGGTGTGACGCAGCGCGTTATAGGTCGTGACACCCGCGCAGCCCATCGGCGCGGCTTCGGCATCGGACAGCTCCGACGGGATACGGGCCAGCGCCGTGGCCGGCACCGTCACTGACTCCGCATAGCCGCCGGGATATTGCCAGCTCGGCACCTTGCCGTTGAGGCAGGTGATGAAATTTCCCTTGCGGCACTGGTCGCAATGGTTGCAGTTCCCACCGAACCAGCCGACGGCGACGCGGTCGCCGACCGCGAAGTCTTCCACGCCGTCGCCGATTTCGGCGATCTTCCCGGCGATTTCATGCCCCAGGGTGATCGGCCATGACAGGCCGGGGAAGTCACCGGCGACAAAGTGGGCGTCGGTGCCGCATATCCCGCACGCACCCACACTGATGCGCACTTCGCCGCGCGCCGGCGGCTTCGTCTCGACGTCGGCGAGCTCCAATGGCGCGCCGGCGGACTTTACCTGAACTGCTTTATGTGACGGCATAGCCGTAGCTTAATGCGCGACAGGGCATTTCGCCGCGGCATCACTGTGGTAGTCGACCTGCCAGTGCTTGATGCCGTTGAGCCAGCCTGAACGCAGCCGTTCGGGTTTGCCGATCGATTCAATATCGGGCATGGCGTCGGCGATCGCGTTGAACATGAGGTCGATCGTCATGCGCGCCAGGTTGGCCCCGATGCAGTAGTGCGCCCCGGTGCCGCCGAATCCCACATGCGGGTTGGGGTCACGCAGGATGTTGAAGCTGAACGGGTCGTCGAACACGTCTTCATCGAAATTGGCCGAGCGATAGACCATTACGACGCGCTGGCCCTTCTTGATCTGCACGCCGGACAGTTCGTAGTCCTCGAGCGCGGTCCGCTGAAACGAGGTGACCGGAGTGGCCCACCGGACGATCTCGTCGGCGGCGGTGATCGGACGCTCCTTCTTGTAGAGCCCCCACTGCTCGGGGAAGTCGGTAAAGGCCATCATGCCCTGGGTGATCGAGTTGCGGGTCGTCTCGTTGCCGGCGACGGCCAGCAGGATGACGAAGAACCCGAACTCGTCATCGGAAAGCTTATGGCCATCGATGTCGGCCTCGACCAGCTTGGTGACGAGGTCGTCCCCAGGGTTTTCTGCCCTGTCGGCGGCCATTTGCATGCCATACGTGATCAGTTCGACCGACGCGCCCATGGAGTCATTGGTAGCGAACTCGGGGTCCTGGTCGCCCACCATCTGGTTCGACCAGTGGAACAGCTTCATCCGGTCCTCTTGGGGTACGCCCATCAGGCCGGCGATGGCCTGCAGCGGCAGTTCGCAGGACACCTCCTCGACGAAGTCGCCGGAACCTTTGGCCGCGGCGGCCTCGACGATGCGGCGGGCACGTTCGCTGAGGTCATCGCGAAGCCGCTCGACGGCTCGGGGGGTAAAGCCCCGGGAGATGATCTTTCGCAGCCGGGTGTGCTGCGGGGCGTCCATGTTGAGGAGGACGTACTTGCCCGTCTCGAGCTGCTCGCCGGCCGTGCCGTCTTTGTAGCGGGGTAGGGCGGTGTTTTTCAGGCTGGAGAACACATCGCTGCGCCGCGAGATCTCCTTGACGTCCGCATGCTTGGACACCACCCAGTATCCGCCGTCGGCGAACCCGCCTGCGCCGATGGGCTGTTCGTTCCACCAGATCGGCGCCGTCCGCCGCAGCTCGGCCAGTTCTTCCACCGGCAGGCGTTCGGCGTGGATGTCCGGGTCGGTGAAATCGAATCCGGGAGGGAGGTTTGGAGTCGGCATCAGGGGCACCCCTATGAGTACGTTGGTACGACGCGTTCTGGCTCAGTAAAGCATCGCGACACCGGAGATGGAACGCGTTCTGACCGGATTGCTCGGGCTGGATTGGAACGTGTTCCTGTGGCCGATTCCGACGGCAGCGATCCCTGCCGCCGCCGCCGTCGCCGACGCCTGGCGACCTTCTCACCGGCGCCGTGCGAAACGGCCTTGTGGCACCCGAGGCACTGGCTATGCTTGCCTGCAGGTCACCGGGGCGGAATGGCCTGGTGCGGTAACACCGAAGGTGGGTCATGATTCGCGAACTGCTCGTCGCCGCTGCGATCTCGGGAATCGCTGTCGGCCTGGCGCCGGCCGCCCTCGCCGACCCTGGGCATTACGACGGCGACGTACCGGGAATGAACTACGACGCTTCGCTGGGTGCGCCCTGCGACAACTACGAGCGGTTCATCTTCGGACGGGGTCCGGGCGGTCAGGCGGAGGCGTGTCACTTCATCGTCAACCAATTCCCGGCCGCCCAGTCGGGGTTCTGGGTGATCACCTACCCGCTCAACGGGGTTCAGCAGGTCGGTGCGCCGTGCAAGGATCCGCGCGGGTCCTCGGCTCAGTCACCGGACGGACTCCCGATGCTGTGCACCGAACACGGCTGGCAGGTCGGGCAGCTGACCGGAGGTGGGTTCCCAAGGCCCGGCGGGGGTTTTCCGTCCGACACCGGGATCACCGACAACTAGCTGACCGACTGAGGAGAGAATTGCGATGGGATTCAAGGCGAGAGACGCTTTCGAGGCCGCCAGGGACATCGTGATCAACGCCGTCGAGAGGTCATCGGACATCGTCGAAAACGCCGGCCACATCATCAAAGGCGACATCGCCGGCGGCACCGGCGACATCGTGCACAATTCGCTGGACATTGCCACCTACGCCGTCGAGAGAGCCAAGGAAGTCTTCGCCGGCAGCGACGCCGAGGACGAATAGTCCTTCCGGATCAGACGGCGGCCGCGGCGTTGAGCTCGTCGAGCCGGTTCGTCGCCTCCAGGTACTCCTGCACCCAGCGTTCGATGACCGTGGACGTCTTCTCAACCTTGGTGAACTGCCCGACAACCTGTCCGACCGGGTTGAACGCGACGTCGACCGACTCGTTGGGGTATCTGTTGGTGGCCCGCACCGCCATGCCTGAAACCATGTACTGCAACGGCATTCCGAGCGGCTTCGGGTTGTCCGGCTGCTCCCAGGCCTCGGTCCAGTCGTTGCGCAGCATCCGGGCCGGCTTGCCGGTGAACGACCGACTGCGCACGGTGTCGCGGCTGCCAGCCTTGACGTAGGCGGCCTGCTGCACCGGGGTGTTCGAGGATTCCTCAACCATCAACCACTGCGAGCCGGTCCACGCACCCTGGGCGCCCAACGCCAGCGCCGCCGCGATCTGCTGCCCGCTGCCGATGCCACCGGCCGCCAGCACCGGCTTCGGCGCGACCTCCTTGATGACCTGCGGCCACAGTACGATCGAGCCGACCTCGCCGCAGTGCCCGCCGGCCTCGCCGCCCTGGGCGATGATGACATCGACGCCGGCGTCTGCGTGCTTACGGGCCTGCGATGGCGATCCGCACAGCGCGGCCACCACGCGGCCCTCGTCGTGAATGTGCTTGATCATGTCGACCGGGGGAGTGCCGAGTGCGTTGGCGATCATCCGCACTTTCGGGTGCTTGAGCGCCACTTCGACCTGCGGCGTGGCCGTCGCCTCGGTCCAGCCGAGCAACTGCAGGCTGTCCCCGTCGCTGTCCTCGATCGGCACGCCGTGGTCGGCAAGGATCTTCTTGCCGAAGTCGAGGTGGTCCTGAGGCACCATCTTGCGCAGCGTCTCGGCCAGATCCTCGGCGGACTGATGTGAGTCCATGCCCTCGTACTTGTTGGGGATCACTATGTCGACGCCGTAGGGATGATCGCCGATGTTCTCGTCGATCCACTTGAGCTCGATCTCGAGTTGCTCAGGGGTGAAGCCGACCGCCCCCAACACACCGAAGCCGCCGGCCTTGCTCACCGCGACGACGACATCGCGGCAGTGCGTGAACGCGAAGATCGGAAACTCGATGCCGAGTTCGTCGCAGATCGGAGTGTGCATGCCTGATTCCTTACTCGTGTGTCCACTGGCAACTTAGGCTAACTGGAACGTGTTCTAGTTTAGTACGGAATTCGTGTGCTGTGACCCTCGGGTCCGTCAGACCACCTCACTATGGGCCACCCACAACACCAGGAAGGCCAGCATGCAGCCTGCGCACACCAGGTGATCGCGCCAAATGGACCGCGCCAAGGCGGTTTGGTCGGTCAGGCTGCCCGAGCGGTTACCAAGTCGAACGGCGTTGGGAACAGTGTGCGTCAGTGCCAGCAGCACCGGCGCGCCCGCGAGCAGAGCCGACGCCGACACCAGCCAGCCCGGGTCGTGCCCCCGGATCGCTCGGATGCCCAAGGCTGCCAGTAATACCACCATGACCACAGCGATCAACCGGCTCATCGGTCGAGATCCGGTGACCGCTCGCCGGTAGTAGCCCGCGATGGAAGCCAGCGCGGATTCCGACAGATCGGCAGCGGAATGCCGGCCTGTCAGAACCTGAGCATCGAACATGAGATCCATCCACAGCACAGCGAACAGAAACCCGCTGCAAGCGGTGAGTAGCGAGGTCGCGACGCTCATCGTCCGATTGTTTCCCGGTAAGCGGCCGCACGTCCCGCGGTAGGACAAGTTGGTGGAACAAGTTCTAGTTCCGTGCCCGGCTGCGGTAGCGTGGCGCGTCATGGGACGCGTAGACGGAAAAGTTGCTTTGATCAGCGGCGGCGCCCGGGGGATGGGCGCTGCCGATGCCCGGGCGTTGATCGATGAGGGCGCCAAGGTGGTCATCGGCGACATCCTCGACGACGAGGGCAAGGCACTCGCTGATGAGCTCGGGAAGGCCGCGCGCTACGTCCATCTCGATGTCACCCAGCCCGCCGACTGGGACGACGCGGTGTCCGCCGCCGTCAACGACTTCGGCAAGCTCAATGTGTTGGTCAACAACGCCGGCACCGTCGCGCTGGGCCAGCTCGGACAGTTCAATTTGGACAAGTGGCACAAGGTCATCGACGTCAACCTGAACGGCACATTCCACGGTATCCAGGCCGCCGTAGAGCCGATGAAGGCCGCGGGCGGCGGGTCCATCATCAACGTCTCGTCGATCGAGGGCCTCCGCGGCGCCATCATGGTGCACCCGTACGTCGCCTCCAAGTGGGCGGTGCGCGGTCTGACCAAATCGGCCGCCCTCGAGCTGGCGTCGCAGAACATCCGGGTCAATTCCATCCACCCCGGCTTCATCCGCACGCCGATGACCAAACACTTCCCCGACGACATGGTCACCGTCCCGCTCGGTCGCCCCGGCGCCGCAGAGGAGGTCGCCAGTTTCGTGGTGTTCCTGGCCAGCGACGAATCCTCTTATGCGACCGGGGCCGAGTTCGTCATGGACGGCGGACTGATCAACGATGTTCCGCACAAGTTCTAGTCGTTAGCGGCATTACGACCCGCGTGCTGACCGGCTTCCTTTTGGAAACTCGCGCGCCAGCAGGGCACAACGCGCTAGGAAATGGATGGTGGATTTCGAACTGGACGCTGCGCAGAACGCTTGGTTGACGCAGGTGCGTGATTTTCTGCGCGAGAACGTCACGCCGGCGCTGACATCCGAGCTGGCTGAGCACGGACAGGAGTTTCCTGACGGCGAAGTCGCATCGTTTCGGCGCAAAATCGGCGCCAAAGGATGGTTCGGACTCAACTGGCCGCCGGAATATGGCGGCCTGGGACTCGGCGCGATCCATCAGCACCTGCTGATGCGGGAGTTCGAGTACTGGGGCGTCCCGGGTCCCGATCTCACGGTGACCTCGGTGGCGCCGATGATCATGCGCCACGGCACCGAACAGAACAAGCTCGAGTTCCTGCCGCCGATAGCTCGCGGCGAGCTGACCTGCGCGGTGGGGTACTCAGAGCCAGAAGCGGGTACCGACCTGGCCAGCCTGCGTACCCGTGCGGTGCAGGACGGTGACGAATGGGTCATCACCGGATCCAAGATCTGGAACAGCGGCGCACAGCGGGCCACGCATGAATGGCTTTGTGTGCGTACCGATCCCGATGCGGGCCGGCACCGGGGGATCTCGGTGATCATGGTGCCCATCGATCTGCCCGGCATAGACATCCGGCCGCTGTATGCATGGTCGGGGTACCGCACCAACGAGGTGTTCTTCGATCAGGTCCGCGTGCCGGTCGGCAACCTGATCGGGGAGGTGAATCGGGGCTGGACCTACATCACCGGCGCGCTGGATCTAGAGCGAGGTGCCCTGACCAACGCCGGGGATATGCGCCGCGCCCTTGACGAGTTGACCGCGCTGGCCGGCCGGCCGCGCCGCGACGGCTCCGTGTCGCTGCAGTCCGCCAGTTTTCGCCGCCGCCTGGCCCAGGCCGAAGCCGACGTCGAGGCGGCCATGCTGATGGGATATGAGGCCGCGTCACTGCTGGACAGCGGAGTGATCCCGACCGTGGAAGTCAGCGTCGAGAAAGTCTTCTCCAGCGAACTGCGCCAGCGGATCGCCGATCTCGCCATCGACCTGCTCGGTCCCGACGGCCTGCTGGCCTACCGCAGCCCGGGCGCGCCCGAGGACGGGAAATTCGAACGGCTCTACCGGGTGGCACCGCTGATGCGGTTCGGGGGAGGTACCAACGAGGTGCTGCGCGACGTGATCGCCCAGCGTGGCCACGGCATGCCGTCGTACGGACGCTGATGGTGACGACATCGTGAAACTGCTACCCGATCAGGACGAGCGAGATCTGGCGTCGATGCTGCGCGCACTCTTTTCCGCCGAGTGCCCGACCAGCGTGGTCCGCGAACTTCGCGACGCGGACCCACGGTCGATGCCGGCCCGGCTGTGGATGTCGTTGGCGGACGCCGGCGTATTCGGCCTGTTGCTTCCGCTGCAATACGGCGGCGCCGGCGGCGCGTTATCCGACCTCGGCATCTTCTGCCTCGAGGCGGGCCGCAGCCTGTGCCCGACGATCGTGCACGGCACGGTGCAGGCCGCTCTGGCCATCCAACTGCTCGGCGGACCCGATCAGCAGGCGGCGTGGCTGCCCTCGATGGCCGACGGAAACATCAGTGCCACAACATGTTTGTGGGGCCCACGTGACGCCGCAGTGACCACACCGACGCTACAAGTGCGTGCGGAGGCTTGGGGCGGCTGGCGACTCAGCGGGGCGGTCGATTTCGTCGCGGACGCCGACCTGGCCGATCACCTCGTCGTATCGGCAACCGCGTCGGGGGAGCGGGTCATGGCGTTCGTCGTGCCGTCGGCCGCAGCGGGCCTGTGGATCGAGCCGCTGCGGTTGATGGGCGGGCACCGCACATTCCGGATCGGATTCGACGATGTGGAGGTGATTGATCCGGCGGCGGTGCTGGACGGGGCCGACGGTGCGGGCCTAGCCGAACAGGACCTGCGCCGGGTGGCCAACGCCGCAGTGGCGTTGCTGTCGCTGGACCTCATAGGTGTCGGCGAGGCTGTGCTGCAGCGCACGGTCGATTACACAATGGCGCGCAAGCAGTTCGGTCGCCCGATAGCGTCCTTTCAGGCCGCACAGCATTTGGTGGCGAATATGCATATCGCGCTGGCCGCGGCGCGGCTCGCCGCCCATTCGGCGGTGTTCTGGATCGGGAAGGGCCACACCGCCACGCGGGAGACGGCGATTGCCCGCATGCATGCGGCGACCGCGGTGAAATCGATAACCCTCGACGCGCATCAGTTGCACGGCGGCATGGGCTACGTGGTCGAGACCGACCTGCACTTGTTCTCCGAGCGCGCGCGGGTGCTGTGCACCTTGGGCGGCGGCGCGGACGTGGCCGCGACCTGGCTGGAGGAAAAGGCGTGAGCGAGCAGAGTCTCATCGATGCCGAGTCGGCGTCACGAGTAGGCACCGTAGCCGCCACCGCGACCGGTGAAGTCAACCGGCGTGACTGGCAGCGATGGGCCGCGGCGGTCGATGACCGCAATCCATTGTGGTTCGACTCCGAATACGCTCGCGCGCAAGGCTTCCGTGACATCATCTGTCCGCCGCTCTACCTGCAGTACGCCATTCTGGGAGTCACCGCGCTGGACGGTTTACGGCCCGACGGTTCTTCCGGAGCGGCCTCCGGCAGCCTCGCGTTTCCGCGCGCGCCAAGGCGCATGGCCGGCGGGGAGAATACGTTGTTCTTGGGTCCGGCATACCACCGCGACGAGATCGAGATGGTTCGCACCATCGAGTCGATCGTCGAGAAGCAGGGCCGCTCGGGTCGATTCGTGTTAGTAACCTGGAAAACGGTGTACCGCAATCAGCGGCGTGAATTGATCGCCGAGGCAACAACATCGATGATCGCCCGACCCTGAGCGGAGTGCCATGGGCTTTGGAAAAGTACCAGCGCAGGTCTTCTTCGAGGATGTCCAGCCTGGCGACGCGTTGCCGACGCTGACGGTGACGGTCGACGAAAGGCAATTGTTCTTCTTCAGCGCCGCGACGTACAACGGTCACCGCATCCACTACGACAAGGACTGGGCTCGAACGGTGGAGGGTTATGACGACGTCATCGTGCAGGGTCCGCTGCAGGCCGCACTGCTGGCCCGTGCCATCACCGACTGGATCGGCGGGCGCGGCCGGCTGGTCGAATACGCCGTGCAGAACCGGGCGATCGCCTTGGTCGGTCAGCAGCTGAGTTTTGGAGGATCGGTGACCGCAAAGCGGTTGGCGGACAACATCGGTTTGGTCGAGTTAGACATCGCCGGGCGGCGCGACGACACGGTGCTGATGCCGGGAACCGCCACGGTCGCGCTGCCGCTGCGCGGGGATCGGTTGTGACGGGCCTGCGAGGCGAGGCGGCGATCATCGGTATCGCCGAACTGCCCGCTGAGCGCAAGCAGACCCGCCCGCCGTCGTTCACCCTCGACCAGTACGCGCTGCTGGCCAAGATGGTCGTCGACGACGCCGGTGTCGATGCCGCGACGGTCAACGGCCTGCTGTGCCACGGATTGGCCGAATCCGACATGTTCGCGCCCGCCACCCTGTCTGAATATCTCGGTCTACCGGTGAATTTCGGAGAACGCGTCGATCTGGGCGGCGCAACCTCAGCCGGTATGGTGTGGCGGGCCGCGGCCGCAATCGAACTCGGCCTGTGCGACGCGGTGCTTGCGGTCGTACCCGGATCCTCGGTGTTGCCGCAGTCCACCCGCCGACCATCGCCGCCACCGGGCTGGCACGGCGCGTCGAGCAACAAGTACGGATCGCCGCAGGCCGAATTCGAGATCCCGTACGGCAACGTCGGCCAGAACGGGCCGTACGCACAGATCGCTCAGCGGTATGCCGCGCTTTTCGGCTACAACGCAACGGCTCTGGCGAAAATCGCGGTGGACCAGCGGACGAACGCATGCGCGCATCCCGGCGCGGTGTTTTACGGCAAGCCCATCACCGTCGACGATGTTCTGGCCAGCCCGATGATCGCCGACCCGATCCACATGCTGGAGACGGTGATGCGGGTGCAGGGCGGTGCGGGCGTTCTGGTCGCCAATCCGGAGGTGGCGCGCCGCTCGCGGCACCGCCCGGTGTGGATCAAAGGATTCGGTGAGCACATCGCCTTCAAGACAGCGACCTACGCCCAGGATTTGATGACGACGCCGATCTCTCGCGCCGCCGAGCGAGCCTTCGCGATGGCCGGGCTCACCCCGTCTGCCGTCGATGTGGCGTCGCTGTACGACTGCTACACCATCACGGTGTTGATGACGCTGGAGGACGCGGGATTCTGCGGGAAAGGCGAAGGCAAGGCGTGGGTCAACCAGCATGACCTCACCTACGCGGGTGACTTTCCACTCAACACCGCGGGCGGGCAGTTGTCGTTCGGCCAGGCCGGCATGGCCGGGGGCATGCACCACGTCGTCGACGCCGCGCGCCAGGTGATGGGCCGGGCAGACCAGGCCCAGATCGCGGACTGTGACACAGCGTTCGTGAGCGGCACCGGCGGCATCATGAGTGAACAGGTCGCACTGGTTCTAGGCGGTGACTGACATGACCGAAGCAGCACCACTTCCCGAAGCAACCCCGGTCTCACAGCCGTTTTGGCAGGCACTCACCGAGCACCGGATCCGGGTGCAGTATTCACCGTCGTTGGGACAGTACGTGTTCTATCCGCGCACGCTGGCGCCTGGCACCCTGGCCGACGACCTGCAATGGCGCGAAATCGACGGGGCCGGATCGGTTTACACCTTCACCGTGGCACGCCGACCCACTGGACCGCCGTGGGCAGAGGCAGGACCCCAGATCCTCGCGGTGGTCCAGTGGGACGCCGGACCACGGTTCAGCACCGAGCTGGTGGACGTCGACCCCGCCGACGTCCGGATCGGGATGCGGGTCAGCCCGGTATTCTGCGACATCGCCGATACCGGGATCACCCTGCTGCGGTACCGACCGGAGCCCACCGATGTTTGAGACCGTTCAACAGTTGCTGCGCTCCCGTTTGCACGACGACAGCCCCGCGGTCGCGCACGGCGATCGGACCTGGACCTGGCGCGAGCATCTCGCCGAAGCCTGCGCCGAGGCATCGATGTTGATCAGACGTGCCGACACCGCGCGTCCGCTGCACGTCGGCGCCGTGCTCGGCAACTCGCCGGCCATGCTGCGCTCGATGGCGGGAGCGGCCCTGGGCGGTTACGTGTTGTGCGGGCTCAACACCACCCGGCGAGGCCCCGGACTGTCGGCCGATATCCGCCGCTCGGATTGTCAACTGCTGCTTGTTGATTCTGACCATCTGCCGTTGCTCGACGGTCTCGATCTTCCCGGGATCACGGTGCTCGACGTCACGTCGCAGTCGTACGTCGACGCGGTCGCCGCCGCGCCGCCTCTTGTGCCGCACCGCGAAGTCGGGCCGACCGACACCCTGATGATGATCTTCACGTCGGGAACCAGCGGCGACCCGAAGGCGGTCCGGTTCGCCCATGTGATGGCGATTCTCTGCGGCGCAAGCCTGATCGGACAATACGACATCACCGCTGCCGACGTGTGCTACCTGTCCATGCCGCTGTTTCACTCCAACGGCGTGGCCGCCGGCTGGGCGGTGGCCATCGGCAGCGGCGCGACGATGGTTCCCGCCCGCTTCTCGCCGTCGAGGTTTCTGGCCGACATCCGCCGCCATCACGTCACCTACATGAACTACGTCGGCAAGCCGCTGGCGTTGGTGCTGGCCACCCCGGAGCGGGAGGACGACGCGAAGAACACACTGCGTGTCGCATTCGGCAACGAGGCGACCGATCGCGACATCGACGAGTTCGCCCGGCGTTTCGGCTGCCGGGTCGTCGACAGCTTCGGCTCCAGTGAGTTCGCGGTGATCGTCACGCGCGAGGACGGCACCCCCGCCGGGTCTATCGGCAAGGGCTATCCCGGCGTTGCCGTGTACAACCCGGATACCGTCACCGAATGCGCCCGAGCGGTTTTCGATGACGCCGGAGCCTTGAGTAATTTCGACGAGGCAGTCGGGGAACTCGTCAACACGCAAGGCTCCGGCCCGTTCGCCGGCTACTATAACGACCCGGCGGCCACCAACGAGCGGATCCGCCACGGTATGTACTGGTCGGGTGATCTGGCGTATCGGGACAGCGACGGCTGGATCTACCTGGCCGGTCGCACCGCCGACTGGTTGCGGGTCGACGGCGAGAACTTGGCGGCCGCACCCATCGAGCGAATACTGCAGCGGCTTGCCCCGATCAATCAGGTTGCGGTGTACGGGGTTCCGGATGAGCGGGTGGGCGACCAGGTGATGGCTGCCATCGTCCTCAATGAGGGCCAGTCGCTGACGCCCGACGAATTGGAGAAATTCCTCGCCACTCAACCTGACTTGTCGCCGAAGGCATGGCCGCGGTTCGTGCGGATCAACAGTGGGCTTCCGCATACCGCGACCACCAAAATTCTCAAACGCGAGCTGATAAAGGCGGGGGTGACCGCCGCCGACGGGGTCCTGTGGGTACGGGCCCACCGAGGTACCGCATACGTCGAGGCCGACCTCGGATGAGGTGCATTGCGGCATCGCCGGATATGGCTGTGGAGGGTGTGGGCTACTCGGTGGGGGAGTCGATGATCGGCCACGCGACTTCGGTGCGCCATTGCGTGTAATCGTTGGTATGGCTGTGGTCGTGGTGGTAGTACTCGCGCAGTTGCCAACCGACGGCCAGTTCGTGCTCGGCGACAAAGGAACCCAAACGGGCGTACGCCAGATCGATATCGGCGTGAGACCCTTGATATGTCGTTACTGCTACCTCGGCGGCGGGAATAATCAGCGGTTTGATGCGGCCTACATCGCACGGCGTCGTGACCGGGATGAAAACGGCTGCTGCGCCGGGCTCATGCTGAAACAGGCACTCGTCGTACAGACCGCCGGCAGGTCCGGTGACCTGGAGGACGTGATCGGCAGCGGCGCCGCGCAATTCGGCCAGGGCCTCACGCCACCAGCCTTCGATATCCGCCGGGTCCAGGAGGTCTTCGGTGATGGCCAGCGCTGAGAAACTTGATTGGGCCCGCCGATGTACCGGTTGTGGTCCGGCGGGGCTGTCGAGCAGGGCGCGCAGCGAGTTCACCGCCGCTTGCGTCTTGACCAGTTCGGTTTCGAGATGATCCATGTGAGCGGAGATCAGGCTGTCGCGCACGGTCGGGCTGTCGGCGACCAGTACCGCGCGGACATCGGCGACGGGCATGCGCAGATCACGTAGCCGCCGGATCAGCTGCGCGGTCGGAAGTTGTTCCAGTGTGTAGTAACGGTATCCGCTGTTGGAGTCGATCTCGGCCGGTTCAAGCAGCCCGACCTGGTGATAGTGCCGCAGGGTCTTGACACTCAGGTGTGTCATGGTCGCGAAGCGTCCCACGCTGACGATATTGGTCATGCTGAGCTCCGGGGGTGGCGGCGGCGAGTCCGGCTAGTACTGGGGTGACGTGTTGTTGACGATGAACAACGTGACGACCTTGCCGTCGCGAACGCGAAGGTAATTGGTCATGATCAGCGGGTCGGGTAATCCTGTTTTGTCGTAGTCGCCCTCGTAGCGGCAACGTACGCACCACATGCCGGCATTGTCAACGACCTCAATGGGTTCCATCGTGACGCGGTCACCGGCTAGCTCCTTGGCCACAAACGCACGGATCTGCTCTCGTCCCCAGAATTCCCGAGCGACGTCGTTGACGAGAGCATCATCGGCGAAGGTGGCCATGATGGCATCGACATCGAAGCTGTTGATCGCCGCCATATGCGAGGCGATTGCAGGATCCAGCGAAAGCTGAGCGGTCATCGGGTTCTCCTAGTCGTTGCCGGGTGAAGTGGTTGTCAACGACGACTGTGCAGTCTCCCCCAGCAGGAGGGTCAAGCATCCCTGCGCACCGTTGGGCATGTCGAGCTCAGCGCGTCGCGGTGATGTACTCCGAGTGCATGACCTCGTCCAGGTCCACGTCAACCTTTGATGGGGTCCGGCCGTAGTCGGCTTGCAACTCCGGGTTGGTGCGGACCGGTTCAACCGTCCACCCGTGTTCGGCAAGCCATTGTGCGGGTTTGGTTTTGTGCGCGTCGTCGTAAGTCAGCGCGGAGAAATTCACGTCGCCGGACAGGTGGAGGCCCGGATGGGTTTGGTCCAAAGCAGCGAGCCGATCCTGGTCGAGACACGAGCCCAGCGCGCCGATCGCGAGCCGGCTGCCGGGCGCGGACAGCTCGGTGATCCGGGTGAACAGTGTGTCCTGGGCGTCACCGGTCAAGTACGGCAGAATTCCCTCCGCCGACCAGGCGGTGGGGCGTGTGACGTCGAAGCCCGCGTCCCGCAACGGTATTGACCAGTCGTCTCGCAGATCGGCTGCGACATTGCGCCGGTCAGCGGCGGGTTCGGCTGCCTGGTCGGCGAGCACCCGTACCTTGAACTCGAGGACTTTCGGCTGGTCGATTTCGAATACCGTTGTGCCGGTTGGCCATGTTAACCGGTACGCTCGCGAGTCCAGGCCGGCCGCCACGATGACGGCTTGGCGGATGCCTCGCTCACCGGCCGAGGAGAAGAACTCGTCGAAGAACCGCGTCTGCACGCCGTACAGCCGGGGGAAGGCCGTCGCGTCGTCGGACGTACCCGGGTTCGCTAAGGCACCGTTGAGGAACGGGTCCGCGGATGCCGCGATGAAATGCTTCGCGTAGTCGTCGCGCGCCAACGGATGTTCGCTTGTCGCGTGTAAGGCGCGCCACCCCGCGACCAGCAACGCGGTGTATCCAACGCTGCTGACGATGTCCCACTTGTCGTCGTCGGTGCGGGCCACGGCCCATTTGTCTGGCGATGCGCTCATCGAACCTCCCTCTGCTACGTCTCCGACGAACTTCTTACAGCTCCAGCAAGACGGTCACCGGGCCGTCATTGACCAGCTCGACTTGCATGTCGGCGCCGAAGACGCCGGTTTCCACGTTGGCACCCAACTGCCGCAACGCCTGCACAAACGCGGCCACCAGTGGCTCGGCGACTGGACCCGGCGCTGCGGCGTTCCACGACGGTCGCCGCCCTTTGGCGGTGTCGGCGTACAGGGTGAACTGGCTGACGACCATGATCGGTGCATTGATGTCGGACGCGGACTGCTCGTCGTCGAGAATTCTCAGTTGCCAGAGCTTCTCGGCGAGTCGGCGTGCTGTGTCGATGTCGTCGCTGTGGGTCACCCCGACGAATGCCAGCAGGCCCTGGCTGTCTGGCCGGATCGAGCCGACGACGTGACAGTCCACCGACACCGCTGCCGACGAGACCCTTTGCACCAGAACCCGCATGGCCCGATGCTGCCATGCGCCGCGAGTAGGGTCGTGTTGTGTCCGTACTGGTCGCCTTCTCCGTTACGCCCCTCGGCGTCGGCGAAGGCGTCGGCGAGATCGTCGCCGAAGCGGTCCGGGTGGTCCGGGACTCCGGCTTGCCGAACAAGACCGACTCGATGTTCACCGTGATCGAAGGCGACAGTTGGGGCGAGGTGATGGCCGTGGTGCAGCGCGCCGTCGAGGCCGTGGCGGCCCATGCCTCGCGGGTCAGCGTGGTGATCAAGGCGGACTGGCGATCAGGTGTCACCGACGCGATCAACAGTAAAACCGAGTCGGTGGAGCGCCACCTGTCGAGTCGCCCTCCGCCACGCCTAATGTCATAGCGGTGAGTGCACGCGCGGGCATCGTCGTCACCGGAACCGAGGTTTTGACCGGTCGGGTCGCCGACCGCAACGGCCCCTGGCTCGCCGACCGCCTCCTCGAGTTGGGCGTCGAGCTGGCCCACATCACCATCTGCGGTGACCGCGCCGCCGACATCGAAGCCCAGCTGCGCTTTCTGGCGGACGAGGGTGTGGACCTGATCGTCACCAGCGGCGGGCTGGGACCGACCGCCGATGACATGACGGTTGCCACCGTCGCCAGGTTCTGCGGACTCGAATTGGCGCTGGACGCCGAGCTGGAAAACAAGATCGCCGCGATCCTGAAAAGATTGATGTCGCGCATCGGATCGGGCGATTTCGATGCGGTACGCGCCGCCAACCGCAAGCAGGCCATGGTCCCGGTCGGGGCCGTGGTGATGGATCCCGTGGGCACCGCGCCCGGCGTCGTCGTCACCGGTAAGCCGACGGTCGTGGTGCTACCGGGGCCGCCCCGTGAATTGCAGCCGATGTGGCAGACCGCGGTAGCGACAGCCGCCGTCCAGGATGCCATCGCCGGGCGCACGATCTACCGCCAAGACACCATCAGAATGTTCGGGCTGCCGGAATCCGGGCTGGCCGAGACACTCCGCGAGGCGGAGGACGGCGTGCCTGGTTTCGCCTCGCTGGAGATCACCACGTGTCTGCGGCGCGGGGAGATCGAGATGGTCACGCGCTACGAACCCGACGCCGCCGACGCCTACCAGCGATTAGTCGACTTCCTTCGCGACCGGCACTGGCAGCAGATCTTCTCCGTCGACGGCTCCACGGTGGACGAGCAGGTGGCGCAGCTGCTCGCCGAGCGACGGATCGCGACGGCGGAGTCGTGCACCGGCGGACTGCTGGCGGCACGGCTCACCGACCGGCCCGGTTCGTCGGCCTATCTCGCCGGTGGGTTGGTGGCCTACGCCAATGAAGCGAAAACCGATTTGCTCGGCGTTGATCCGGAACTGATCGACGCGCACGGCGCGGTGTCGGAGCCGGTGGCCGAGGCGATGGCCGCCGGTGCGTTGCGCCGCTTCGGCGCCGACACCGCAGTGGCCATCACCGGGGTCGCCGGTCCCGGCGGGGGAACGAAGGACAAGCCGGTGGGCACGGTCTGCTTCACTGTGGCGCTGGCCGACAGCGGGTCTTCGACCCGAACACTCCTGCTGCCCGGCGGCCGCACCGACATCCGGGAACGCTCAACGACCGTGGCGATGCATCTGCTGCGTCAGGCACTCAGCGGAGCCGTGCGACCCAGCTAGCCGAAGCGCCCTATCCACCAACGTCGTCGTCAGCGAAAGCGGTGACGCTGCTTTGCTTGGTGCCGAAGCGGATTCCGGTGGCGTCCTTGCCGATCGCCGTCAAGACGGCGACGGCGATCAGGACGGGCCCGATCGTCGCCGCCAGCGCGAAGGGATAGCCGTGGGTGGCGGCCAGTCGTTCTTGAATGGGCAGGTTGAACGCCGCCAATAGATTTCCCAGCTGGTAGGTGACCCCCGGGTAGAACCCGCGGATGGCGTCCGGCGACATCTCGGTCAGGTGCGCAGGAATGACGCCCCATGCGCCTTGGACGGCGAACTGCATCAGAAACGAGCCGAGGCAGAGCATCGCGGCGGTGTGCGAGAAGGCGAACAGCGGCACGATCGGTAGTCCCAGCACCGCACAGAACACCACGGTGCGGCGGCGACCGAACCGCTGGGAAAGTGTGCCGAAGATCAGCCCCCCGGCGATGGCGCCGACGTTGTAGGTAATCACGATCAATTTGGTGGTGGTGCCGGACAGCTCAGCGCCGCCGTTGTGGGTGGCCGACAGAAACGTCGGGTACACGTCCTGGGTACCGTGGCTCATCCAGTTGAAGGCGGTCATCAGCAGCACCAGATAGATGAACCGGCGGATGACCGCCGCCTCGCGCAGCACGTCGCGGATTCTGGTGCGGGTCAACCGCATTCGATGTTGTTCGGCCTCCCAGACTTCAGATTCCTGTACCCGGTAACGGATGATCAGACTGATCAGCGCAGGGATGATGCTCAGCCCGAAGAGCCACCGCCAGGACAGCCCCAGCCAGTTCATCAGCAGCAGCGACACCAGCGTCGCCAACAGGTAGCCGAATGCATAGCCCTCTTGCAGCAGGCCGGAAAAGAATCCGCGCCGCTCGAGGGGAACCTTCTCCATGGCCAGCGCAGCACCCAGTCCCCATTCGCCGCCCATGCCAATGCCGTACAGCAGTCGCAGGATGATCAGCACCGTGAAATTCGGGGCGAACGCGCACAGAAAGCCGACCACCGAATAAAACGCCACGTCGACCATCAGCGGTAGCCGCCGGCCCACGCGGTCGGCCCACAGCCCGAACAGCAATGCGCCGACGGGGCGCATGAACAGGGTGGCCGTCGTCAGGAACGCGACTTCGGTTTTGGTGTGGTGAAAGGTCTTTGCGATATCGGCGTAGACCAGCACCACGATGAAGTAATCGAAGGCGTCCATCGTCCAGCCCAGCAGCGCTGCGATGAACGAGTTGCGCTGGTCCTTGGTGAGCGGCGCTTTTCCGAGCACTCGCACCATGTATCACACGGCGGCCTGCGACGTGCCGAGCACAACGAAATCAGGTCTTTTCGATGCTGTCCCAGAGCTCGGTCATGGTGTGCAGAATTTCCTGGGCGAAGCCCAGCCCGGCAAGATGGCTCTCCCCGGGCAGCGTGTAGAGCTCCGCGTCCGGCAACCTGCTGACGACGTGCTGCCCGTGAGCGAACGGGACGATGTGGTCGCGGTCGCCGTGCCACCAGCGGACCGGGATCTTCACCTCGTCGAGCCGGAATCCCCAGTCTCGCGCGAACACGATGACATCGGCGAACGGAGCGGCCATCTGCTTGCGGCTGCCGTTGAGCAGGTCGTCGAGGAACATCGCCTTGAATTCTGGCCGCACCAGCAGCCGTCGATCGCCCTCGGGGGATACGCGCGCATATAGGTACACCGCGGGCTCAGCAAACGGCCGGATCATCCTGATCAAACCGACCGCCGCCCATCGGATCGGAAATCCGGCCACGCGAAGCAGCGGCGCCACCGACGAACCGAGCGCCATGACTCCGCCGCCGATAGCGTCCACGCCGACGGTGGGGGCGACGCCACCGAGCACCGCGACGGCGACGACGCGATCGGGCATTGCCGCCCCGCAGCCGAGGGCATACGGGCCGCCGCCGGACAGGCCGATGACGGCCATCTTGCCGATGCCCAGCGTGTCCGCGGCGGTGCGCAGGTCATCGGCGAATGCGGCGACATTGTCGTACTGGTGGGGCGTCGAAGCCCCGATGCCGGGCCGGTCGATGCCGATCAGCCGGATGTGGTTCTCCTTGGCGTAGACCCGGGCCTCGGTCGGGATCTGCCGGCGCGCACCCGGGGTTCCGTGCAGCCAGAAGAAGGCGCGGCCCTGCGGGTCGCCGAACTCGGCGAATCCCAGCTGACGATCGTCGCCGACCGCGATGTTGCCTTCCAGCCTGGGACGAGCGATAGCAAAAGCCATTACGGCAGTGTTACATGGACGGGGCGCGCCCGATCCGGGTTGGCGTCAATCGGCCCGGTTGTTTGGCCAGCGTTTTGGGGCCATGCGGCCCCAGATGGTGCACGCTCATACGACAACGCGTATCCCGGCCGACTGGAGTAGGGCATGCACATCATCGATGCCGACGGACACGTCGCTGAGAACCCGTCGCTGACGATCGAGGCAATGAAGCGCTGGCCGCAACTCGTCACGGCCAGCAACGACGGGAAGCCGAGGTTGGTCATCGAGGGTCGCAACTATCCTGAAGACCGCGGCCCGGGTGCGGGCTGCCCGCCTGACCGCGGCATCAGCAGGGCGCCGAACATCAACTGCAGGTCGGTCGATGGCGTGCTGGGCGACGCCGACCGCGACCACATCAACACCATGGTGCTGTATCCGAGCCTTGGGCTCTGCGCCCCGAGCCTCGAGGACCCGGAATTCGCCGCCGGCTTCGCACGCCTCTACAACCAGTGGGTCGCAGATTTCTGCGCGCCGGCGTCCGGCCGGTTGCTCGGCGTCGCCGTGACCCCCATTGAGCACGGCCAGGCGGCGATCGACGTCATGCAGGAAGCCAGAGAGCTCGGGCTGGTGGCCACCCTCGTCCCGCCGGCGCTCAAGACGCGCAACCTCGACCACCGCGATCTCGATCCGTTTTACGCCGCCGCGGTCGAGCTCGACATGCCGCTCGGCATTCATGGCGCACCGGGCTTTCACTTGCCGAAGATCGGCGTCGATCGCTTCACCAACTACATCCAGGTGCACTGCGTGAGCTTTCCTTTCGACCAGATGACGGCGATGACGGCGCTGATTTCGGGTGGTGTCTTCGACCGGCATCCGCGATTACGGGTGGCATTCCTCGAGGCAGGCGTCGGCTGGGTGCCGTTCTTCATGGACCGGCTGCACGAGCATTTCGAAAAGCGCGGCGACTGGATCGAGCACGGCTGGCAGCGCGACCCCCGGGAGTACCTGCAGGCCGGCAACATCTTTGTGACGTGCGAGCCCGAGGAGCCGATCCTGCCCGGCGTCATTGACGTGCTGGGTGACGACTTCATCATGTTCGCCAGCGACTATCCGCACTGGGACGGCGAGTGGCCCGAGAGCACCAAGCACCTGCGCACGCGACCGGACATCAGCGCAGACGCCCGCACGAAAATCGCCGGGCTCAATGCGCAGCGGTTCTACGGTCTCGGCTGAGGAGAGTTAGTTTGCCAGTCAACGCCTCGAAAACGCCTTCGCTGTCATCGGTCTCGTTTTCGCAACAAGATTGCAGACAGGTTGCCAGGCGGAGACGTCGGCTTATCGAGAGATATGGGTGTGAGTCGATGGCACTCCCACCGTTCATATCTGTCGAGCCCTGACGGGCGGCAGGTCACTATGTGGCGGCGGGTTCAGCCGAGGACCGTTTTCAGTATCCGGTCGACCAGATCGGCCGGATACTGGGCGCCGGGACTGTCGGCAGAGAGCGTGAGGTTGCGCACTCGGGCTGGCCCGGACGACGGTATGGAACATCATGAAGGCTGCCGACGTGGCCATTCGCCCTCAGGGCCGCAAGTATTGATTCGTTGTGGCCAGGGAGATGGCAAGTCCCCAAACAGGCACCGTCGCCAATTGGTGACTCTCACGTGCGCCGCAGGGTCGCCACGCTCTTGCCGGTGCGTTGGCGCAGAAGCACGCGGAGGGTGTTGGGTTGCTGGTATCCGACTTTGCCGGCGATGGTCTCCATTGATAGGTCGGTGGTTCTTAGAAGGTGAGAGGCTCGCTCGACCCGTAAATCCTGGATGAAGCGGACGGGGGAGGTTCCCAGGGTCTGCTGTACGGCTCGTTGGAGTGTTCGTTCACTGACGCCTAGACAGCGGGCGGCCTGGGGGATGCTGATTGGCTCGGCGAGGCGTTCGCGGGCCCAGCGCTCGAAGGCGGCGACAGTCGGGTCATTCTGCGCCAGTGCGCTAGTGATGATGTATGCCGATTGTGATGGGCGTTCGTCGACTACCAGGTACCGTGCCACCACATCGGCGAGCGCGGGACTGCTCGACCGCACAATCGCCAGTGCGAGGTCCACATGTCCGAAAGCCGCTCCCGCAGTGGTGATCCCGTCCGAAGCGATGACCATCCGGCTCTGATCGACCTCGACGGCGGGATACCTGCTACGGAAGATCGGTGTCAGCCACCAACTCGTCGTCGCCCGGCGGGAATCCAAAACCCCGGCCTCAGCCAGCAGAAACGTTCCGGTACATGCTGATGCGATCGACACACCGCGCTCAGAGGTACGGGCGATCAGCTCCTTGAGCGGCGCGGACCGGTCCCCACTGACGAAGTCCAGTAGCTCGGGGGGCCTGCGCTCGGCCAAAGCGGGGATGATCAGCAGGTCAGCCGATTCCGCGTGCGATACGGGTTCGGTGTTCACGAGGTGGCCAGCTCCGGTTTTCACCTGGGCCGCGAACCCGACCGTGGTGACCGTCCAGGTCGGCGGTTGCGAGATCTGCCCGCCCATCGCGTTGGCTCCGTCAAGAACGTCAAGGATGGCCGCGAGCCCCGAATCGAACACGCCGTCATAGACCAGCACCGCGACATTCATGTCGGAAACAATATCATTGTTGGCGTTTCCGCCACTGTCGTTGTGGTTGCTCGTCGCCGTAGTTTTGCAGTTAGGCCGGTGGAAGTCCGGAAGTCCCCACGGTAAGGAGTTCTTGTGATGAAGTTCGGTCTGTTGGCTCGAATCGAGGCCAAGCCGGAATATGCCGATCAAGTCGCGGCGATGCTGCGTGATGCCGCGAAGCTGGCCGCCCAGGAGCAACATACGGTCACCTGGTATTCGTTTCGCCAGGACGCCAAGACGTTTGGAGTGTTCGACACCTTCAACGACGAGCAGGGACGTAACGGTCACCTCTCCGGCCAGATCGCGGCCGCGTTGATGAAGGCCGCAGAGAACAACATGATTTCTGCTCCGGTCATCACCCCTGTGGACCTGCTGGGAGTTAAGGTTCCCTGACCAGGACGTTCTCCGATCACCGGACCGATGGGACGGCATGGGGTTTGCGGCGATGAAAGGTCATGGGCTTTCACGGGTTGAGGTCAAGGAACGCAGTTGTCGGGCTTCGGCCGGAACGTCCGGATTCTGCTTGGCGCAACTCGGTCAGGATCGTGGCGTGGTCGAGACCGATCCCGCGACCGGTCACATCGAAAGGAGTCGAAGTGAGCGCCACGACAGTTGTCAATCTCAAAGGCCACAAAGATGATCCGGCATTCAGCGATGTGATCTACGTCGGCCGGGCGGCGAACCGAGGTGGCTGGCACTTGGCGCAGTCGCGACTGGCCAGCCCCTTCAGCCCCGGCCGCGACGGAAGCCGCGAGGAGGTCGTAGTCAAGTACCGGACCTACCTACTCGGCCGACCCGACCTGCTCGCCCTGCTCCCCGACCTTCGTGGCCGCCGACTCGGATGCTGGTGCGTGCCCGAACCATGCCACGGCCACGTCATCGCCGAACTCGCCGACGCCGGATGCGAGATCCCTGCAGGGAACTGAATCCAACGGGAAAGTATGGATATCGGCATGCTCACGGTCCTGTGAGCCGTGTGCCCTGCTGCGGCGGCCCGAAACCTGGGCAATCCGTCACCGGTGACATTCAACCGGACACGAACGTAAGGCATGGTCATGGCGGAACGCCCGAACCCCGCAACCGGCATCGCGCTTACACATTTCGTTGTTGCTTCCGACGTCGAGCGTTCCCGCGCGTTCTACACCGATGTGCTCGGAGGTGAGACGGTGGAATCCGGGCACCCATCGATCGTTTCGTTGGCCAATTCCTGGATCATCATCAACCTCGGCGGCGGCCCCACACCAGACAAGCCCGATGTCGTATTGGAAGCACCAACCAACCCCAACCGTGTTACGGCCTTCCTCAATGTACGAGTCGCCGACATCGACGCGATTCACCGGCAATGGAGCACCCGAGGTGCGGTGTTCCTCGCCCCACCCCAAGACCGCGGCACCGAGTACCGGTGCTATCTGCGGGACCCCGACAGGCACCTCATCGAAGTAGGCCAGTGGCTATGAAGGATTGATCACCTGCGGCGAAGGGCTGAACAATGGCAACCTGCAGATAGCAGATCTTGAGTTGTCCCGCTCGCCGCGCCGCGAGATCAAAGCCATCGACTTTCAGACCTTTCCAAGGAAGGCGCACCCACTCACGCCGCCTCACCTAAGAACAATCCACAGGTTCTGATCATTGCTCGCTTATCGATCGCAAGCCCCTCTGTTAGCACTCTCGGAGCCAGCACCGCCTACCGAACGCGTGCGCACTACCCCTATGCGGGTCGACGCCGTTACCGATACCCTCGTCCATGCAGCTGTCGGTACGGAAGTAGGCGGCAGCCCGCCACGATCTGAGCTGAACACCAACAAAGAGTCGAGGGACCATGAGCGAATTCGATCAGCACGAGGGTGAAGCGGAAACCATTGTCAATCTCGCCGAGGCGGCGATGCACATGTACCGGGCCGCCATCGATTCGCTGCCTTTTCCCGAAGACAAGAAATTCCACAAGCGCGCCGAGATAGTTCTGTCCGGTATGCGGAAGCTTCGCTCGGCATTGACAGAGGCGGCGAGCCACGGCAGGTCGACTCCCACGGTCATGATGGCGCTCAGCGATGTGCGGCGGCGCTACGACGATCTGATGGAACGCGCGGCCGATGCGCCCGGATCGACTCTGGGCCAACAGCTCTACCACGCTCGCATTCAGGCCAAGCTGACCGCGCAGGAGGCGGCCAACGGGGTTGGGCTGCCGCCTGACCTGCCCGACGAGCTCGAAGAAGGCGCGACGCCGAGCGACCACGAGACACCGCTGGTGCAGCAGCTGATCGCCGCGATCCGGGCGGTCGCGGGCCTAGACGAAGGCGACTACGAGCCTGCGCCGCCGCCGGTGGAAGAGCATGTCAACGGCTGGGATGAAGCGCTCGTCGTGAACGGCGCCGGCGACGAGGCACACGCCGCCCACTAGCCGCCCCTGTCACCGAATGGTCAGGCCGGTCAGCGCCCGACCGATGACGAGCCGCTGAATCTCGCTGGTGCCTTCAAAGATGGTGAAAATCTTGGCATCCCGGTGCATGCGCTCGACCGGGTAATCGCGGGTGTAGCCGTTGCCGCCGAGAATCTGGATCGCTTCGTCGGTGACGTAGACCGCGGTTTCACTGGCGTACAGCTTTGCCATCGAGCCCTCAGCTGAGGTGAACGGCTTGTCGTTTCGCTGCATCCAGCTAGCGCGCCAGACCAGCAGCCGGGAGGCGTCGATGCGGCTTTTCATGTCGGCCAACTTGAACGCGATGGCCTGGAATTCGGCGATCTTGCGGCCGAACTGCTCGCGCTGGCGGGAGTATTCCAGCGCGTACTCGTAGGCGGCTCGCGCGATGCCCAACGCCATCGCCCCGACGATCGGACGAGTGCGTTCGAACGTCATCATGGCGGCCTGGCTGGAGGTCCGATGCCCCTCCCGGATCTTGGCGATCCGGCGCTCGAAACGCTCGCGCCCGCCGAGGATCAACTCACCGGGGAGGCGGACGTCGTCGAGCACTACTTCGGCGGTGTGCGAGGCTCTAATACCGTGCTTTTTGAATTTCTGCCCCTGATAAAGGCCCTTGGTGTCAGGAGGCACGATGAACGTCGCCTGTCCTCGCGTGCCTAACTCCGGTTCCACCGACGCCACCACCACATGGACATTGGCGATTCCGCCGTTGGTCGCCCACGTCTTGGTGCCGTTGATGATCCACTCATCGGCGGCTTCGTCATACGTCGCTCGGGTGCGGACTGCTCCTACGTCGGAGCCGGCGCCGGGTTCGGACGAGCAGAATGCGGCCAGCTTGGGATCGCCAGGACTACCGAACATCTGCGGCAGCCATTCGCCGATCTGCTGCGGCGTGCCGTTGGCGGCCAACGCGGCCGCGGCAAGCCCGGTGGCCATGATGGACAACGCGATTCCGGCGTCACCCCAGAACATTTCTTCAAAGACCGTCGGCATGCCCAGGCCAGTAGCTTCGGCCGCCATCTGACCGAACAGGTCCGGCGTGTAGAGCCCGACTTTGGCGGCCTCTTGAATGATCGGCCAGGGAGTCTCTTCTCGCTCATCCCACTCGGCCGCCGCCGGCCGGATCACGGTGTCGGCGAACTCGTGAACCCAGTCCCGAACCTGCACCACCTCGTCTGGCAACTCCAGCGAAAAGGTCGAGTCCATCAGCGCTCCTGTCAGATATTGCGTCCCATGTGAGTGCTCGGCGGTGCCTGGCCAAAACTGACGACCGCCACATACAGTAAACGCTTGTATACTGAACGGACAAACCGATAGGTGAGGGGGACGTGTGCAGCGCAACGATATCCGGGCCGTCGGCGATCTGGCAGGGGAGGCGTCGTCAGTGCTGACGACCTTGGTGCGGGGGATGCACGCTGGAATCGCCAGTCGCGTATTCGACTCGATCGGGCCGGCGGCGACACCGACCAGGGTGATCCACGACGGGTTGGCGCAGGCGATCTACAAAAGCGTGGACCGGGGCATTCGCGGCGCGACCCGCGCTGCGGGCGCGGTGGCCGCCGAACTCTGGGGCAACGAAACCGACGAAGCTCTCGAATCGCGCGCCGATTCCGCCGCTGCCGCCATCGCGGCGGTCAATGGGATTTACGGCGATGAGTTGACCGAACGCGGTAACCCGCTCGCCGGCGCGATGGTGATTCGACGCGGCGATAAGCCGGTCGCGCTGACGACCGACTCTCTTGCAACGGCGTTCCCGGCGGCCACCCACCGAGTCGCGGTCTTCGTGCACGGCTGGTGTCTTACCGAGCGGTCGTGGTCTCGGCGGCCGCGCGAGGGTCAAGACCGCCGTAGCTATGGCGAACGGCTGTACGACGAGCTGGGGTTCAGCCCGGTTCTGCTGCGGTACAACACCGGTTTGCATGTGTCGGCCAACGGCCGCACGCTCGCCGACATCCTGGATCTGTTGCACGACCGGTGGCCAGTCCCGATCACCGAGCTCGTGCTGGTGGGCCATTCGATGGGCGGGCTGGTCGTGCGCAGCGCCTGCCACTACGGCGCCGAGCAACAGCATGCCTGGATCAACGCCGTCAGTCGGGTCGTATGCCTCGGCTCGCCGCACCTGGGAGCCGATCTGGAAAAAGGTGTCAACATCGCGTCCTGGGCGTTGGCTCGGTTGCCCGAGACCCGTGCTATCGCAACCTTCTTGAATGCTCGCAGCGACGGAGTCAAGGATCTACGCTTTGGCGCCTGCCTCGATGAGGACTGGCATGGCGCCGATCCGGATGAGTTCCTGCGCGATCGTTGCAGTGAGGCACCGTTTATGCCGCTCGCGACCTACCACTTCGTCGCGTCCACCGTTGCGCCACCGCTGCTCGGGAAGATCGCGGGTGACCACCTGGTGCGGCCGAAAAGCGCTGCCGGCCAAGGCAGGTCGCGCCGCATCCCGTTCGACGCTGAGCACGGACTGACATTGAGCGGCCTGCACCACTTCGACTTGCTGAACCACCCGTTGATCTACGCAAAGCTGCGGGACTGGCTGGCCCAATCACCGGCGGCCGGCATCAGCGATATGAGCCGCCACGTCAGCGGCGACGGCTAGCGTCGCCGCGTCGCGCGCAGCCGAGTAGCGACCGGCGACCGCGTCGTACGTCGCCCCGGCGATCGATCCGTGATCCGCGGGCAGCTCGACCACCTTCACCGGCCAGTTGTTGCGCCGCAGAGCCGCGGCGAAATCACTGGACACCGAGACCGGGATGACCCGATCGGATACTCCGTGCAACAGGGTGAACGGGGACCGTGATGCGCCGCCGGGCAGGTGAGCTGCCGGGACGCGACCGAAGATCGGGTCGGCCACCATGAACGCGCCGGCCAGGCAGACGGTGTGCACAAAACCCATGCCGAGCTCCTGCGCCTCGATCGTGAGAGCCGCCGCGGCCAGGCCCCCCATCGACCAGCCGACGAGCACCAGGCCGTCGGGGTCGTCGAGCCGTTCGCGGGCGAAGTGCACCGAGCGCAGCAGGTCAGCACGACCGCCGTCGTCGGCGTATGAATTCCAGTCGGGCACCACGACGCCCAAGCCGTGGCCGGCCAACAACTCGGCGAGCGGCCGTACCGAGGACCGGGCCTCGGCCTGCTGGCCGTGCCACAGCAGAACGGTCGCTCGTGCGGAACCGTGGAAAATGTCGGCCAGTCGATCGGCGGCGTACTCGACGGTCTGCATACCCGGGTCGGCTGTCTCCGCTCCTACAACGTCACGGCGTGGGCGGCGTGGGCGGCGTGGACGGCTTCGGCGGGGGCGGTGCGCCACCACCGATCAACGAGTTCAGGATGCTCAACGGCAAACCCGCTTCCGCCGGCGACTTACCCGGGTCGGGGACGGCCGAGTCGTCCTTCTGCCAGGCCTGGCAGCCGTCCGTCTTGAACGTCTTGTCCGTCGGGTCGATCTTCACGACCTGCGGCTTCTTGCTCATGGCGTTGTCGATCGGCTGTTTTGCGTCGTCGCCGAGCCGCTTCCAGTAGCAGACGCCGCTGCCGACCGGGCCGGCCGATGTATAGATGCCGGGGGCGATATCGGTGCCCACCGCATACACCCCGTCGTGATCGATCGTCGTCTTGGGTGCAGCCGGCGCCGATCCAGGTTTTGGCGCTGGGCTCGGCGCGGGTGCGGGCGGGTCGGCGCTGGCCAGCCCGGCGGCGGGAGCCCAGGCCAGCACCATCAGAGCTGCAGCGGCGACAGCGGTCGACTTCGACATCACAAAGAGCAGCTTACGGACTTTACGCGATGCGTGCCGAGGCCCAATTTCGTTACGACGCGGTTTTAGTCAGCAGCGGCAGCAATAACACGCGGCGCGCAGAGCTGGCGTCCGCGAAGGAGTGCAGCGCCTCATGCACCGAACCGACGGTGGGGAAAGTCAGGTCCTCGTGATTGATCAGCAGCGCCCGGGTCACCGCGGCACTCGGCAACATCGCCCACTCCAACCCGGCGGCGTTGCACGCACCGTCCAGACGGTAGAGCAACCGAACGCTCTGCGCGGGGAAGCGCTCCACACCGGAAAGGTCGAGGACAAGCGGCTTGTCCGGCAGGATGAAGCGCTTGGCGTATTCGCTGACCTGATCAAGGTTGTCGGCGTCGACCGCGCCACTGATTGTCACGACCGTTGCCAGGTGACGACACTGCGCCCGCACCGCGGCGCCGCTGCAGTCGACCGGCAGATGGGCGTGCCGGGGCACCAGGTACGTAGCTTCCGAAGCAATCGAATCGGTCACGAGTGACCCCCCTTGATATCTCAAACATTTTTTAGCTATTAGCCATCGGGCATAACCCCAACCTGTTTGAGACGCTAATTGGTTACTCTAAGGTCACTGGGTGCAGCGTTTAATACTTCGCTAAGAAACGGTTTTTGAGAATGTTTCAGCGCCGTTGCGAGGACGTTCGACCGCTTCTGCTCGGCTCACCGACACACCAAAACGGCGTCAGCTCTGTCCCCAGCCGTCCCAGAAGGTCACAGTCTCTGCCGGTGGCCGCGAGGCCGGCCGGAAGTCCGTGCCTGTCGTGTAGGCCACCGGGAAGAGCGCGGCCTGCGTGACCGTAGCCGGGATTCCCAGCAGCTCGGCGACTTCCTGCTCCTTGGCCAAATGCATTGTCGTCCAGACCGATCCGAGGCCGCGGGACCGGAGCGCGAGCAGAAAGCTCCAGCCGGCCGGAATGATCGACGCCCACGCCGACGCAGCGACCAGCACGTTTGAGTTATCGATACGATTCTCCAGGCATGGGATGACATGCACGGGAACGTGTCCCAGTGTGTCGGTCAGGCTGAACGCGCTGGCATACACCCGCTGGGTTTGCGGATCGGACGCGTCCTTGGCGGCTTGGGCAAGATACTCAGCGCCGATGCTGCGGTAGATGTCGGCGATCGCGGCGCGCTTGTCGGCGTCGGTGATGACCAGCCACCGCCAGTCCTGCGCGTTGCTGGCCGTGGGCGCCTGCATCGCCAGTTGGATGCACTCGAGGATCACGTCACGACCGACCGGTCGAGTCAGGTCGAGGCGTTTACGCACCGACCTGGTGGTGGTCAGCAATTCGTCAACGGACGCGAGGTCCATTCTTCGTTCCCGCCTTTCAGCAGCCGGTCGTGCGGTTCAGGATTCGGTCGGCTTCCGCCGCCATGTCGGCGACGAGGTCGGCCGCCGGTCGAACTGAGTCGATGCGGCCGATCGACTCGCCGACCAGTATGGCCGCCGCCTCGAAATCGTCTGCAGCGAAGGCGGCTTCGGAGGCGCTCACCGCATCGGGCAGCGACGACAGCATGCGGCTTCGTTGCCGTGCCAGCCGTCGACGAACGGGTTGCTCAGCGCTCGCTCGTTGTATTCGGGCGGCCAATCCAGCCGCCGCACCACGTCGTAGACCCGCGTGCGGTAGGTGTCGTCGCCGCCAGCCCCGACAGCCCGCTCGTGCGCGCGCCGCGACACCAGCGCCTCGGGGGTGGCCCAAAACCTGGTGCCCACCAGCACACCGTCGGCGCCCAGGACAAGCGCCGCCGCAAGTCCGCGCCCGTCGGCAACGCCGCCGGCAGCCAGCACCAACGTCTCGGGAGCGCGCTGGGCAACAAGATCCACGACGTCGGGCACCAGCGTGAACGTCGAGCGGACTGTCATTCCCGCCGGCCTCACCGCCCTGGGCCGCCAGGATTTCCGCTCCGGCGTCCAGAGCCTGACGCGCATGGCCAAGCGTCTGCACCTGCGCGATGAGCGGAACGCCGGCAGCGTGGATCTGCTCCGCGGACGGTTGCAGGTCGCCGAAGGACAACATGATCGTCGCGCGTTGTCGCTCCAGCGTCTCGTCGAGCAATGTGGGTTTGCGCGCCAGGCTCCAGGTGATGAAGCCGCACCCGACCCTTTCGCCGTCGGTCAGGCCGAACTCGCGCTGTAACCAGTCCGAGTCGCCGTAGCCGCCGCCGATGAGGCCCAGGCCTCCACTCGCAGTCACGGCCGCAGCAAGTCGGCCTCCCGAAATCAACGCCATCGGCGCGGACAAAATGGGGTGTTCGATACCGAAGAACTCGGTGAGGCGCGTTTTCATGTGAGCTCCCCGGTGAGGAACTGAGCCCGCCCGTAGCCGAAAGACCAGTCCTCGTCGTCGTTCTCGGTGATCGACACGAGCAAATCCGCCGGGTCGAGTCCACATCGGGCGGCGAGGTTGGCGGCCACCAGCTGGTAAAACCGTTGCTTCATTTCTGGCGCGCGGCGCCGGCTCACCACGTGTAAAACCACAATCTGTGAGGAGCGCTCGATACCGAGACCCGTGTCCCAGACGACGATCTCGTGAGCCGGGTGCGTACGCACCACCTGATAGCGGTCGCGCGGCGGTACCTCAAAGGCCGCGACAACAGCGTCGTGCACGGCGTCCAGCAGGGTCCGAACCTCAGCAGGGCCGCGACCCTCGATGAGATCGACATACAACAGTGGCATGGCTCTGACGCTAGACGGGCGGACGGCAGCTGTGAATGGTCACGTCCGCGCGGTCGCGGCGATGCCGATTCGACGCCTGCCTGCGACAATGCCGCAGCATTCTCTTCCAGCCACACCGGGTCAACGACTCGCCATCGATCCACCGCACTGATAGCCTGCCATCGCCGTCGTTTGTGACGATGCAGCAGTGGTGGAAGACGCACCAGTGGCCTCACGGAAAGAATGTTGTGCGTAGCGGAGAGATCAAGGCCCTCACAGGACTTCGCATCATCGCCGCCGTGTGGGTTGTGCTCTTTCATTTCCGTCCGTTGCTGGGCGATGCGGCGCCCGGGTTCGGCGACGCGCTCGCCCCAGTGCTCAATTGCGGTGCGCAGGGCGTGGACCTGTTCTTCATTCTCAGCGGGTTTGTGCTGACGTGGAACTACCTGGATCGGATGGGCTGGTCGTGGTCGACCCGCGCCACGGTGCACTTCCTCTGGCTGCGGCTGGCCAGAGTGTGGCCGGTGTATCTGGTCACGCTGCATTTGGCCGCGCTGTGGGTGATCTTCACGCTGCACGTCGGTCACGTGCCGTGGCAGGATCTCAGCCAGTTCAACGCGATCAGCTATGTGCGTCAGGTGCTGCTGGTCCAGCTGTGGTTTCAGCCGTTCTTCGACGATTCGAGCTGGGACGGTCCCGCGTGGTCGATCAGCGCTGAGTGGTTGGCCTACTTGATGTTCGGCCTCCTGGTGCTGGTGATCTTTCGGATGGCGCACGCGACCCGAGCGCGGAGCCTGATATGGCTGGCGGTCGCCGCGTCGCTACCGCCGGTGGTGATGTTGCTGGTGAGCGGCCAGTTCTACACGCCGTGGAGCTGGCTCCCGCGCATCGTCATGCAGTTCACCGCCGGGGCGCTCGTCGCTGCCGCGGTCACCAGGTTGCAGCCGTCGGATCGTGGTCGCCGCGCCGCCGGATACGCCTCCGCGGTGTTGATCGCAGGCCTGGTGGGCCTGCTGTATCTGTTGGACGCGCACCCGCTGCACGGCGTCACTGACACGAGCGGGCTGGTCGACGTGCTGTTCGTGCCGCTGGTGATGACGCTGGCGATCGGCGCGGGCAGCTTGCCGGCGCTGCTGTCCACCCGGGTGATGGTGTTCGGCGGGCAAATCTCATTTTGCCTGTACATGGTTCACGAGCTGGTGCACACGTCGTGGATATGGGCTGCCGAGCAGTTCCAGCTCACGCTGCAGGGCGACGGCGGAAAGTTGCTTGTGGCCAGCCTGCTCGCGATCACCTTCATCATGGCGACTGTGCTGTATTACCTCGTCGAGGAGCCCGCTCGCCGGTGGATGCGCAGCATGGTCGGCGTCGGCCGTCCAGAGGCCGACGCCGGGACCGAACCGCCGGCGCACATGGCCAGCGGCAAGCTGCAATCGATCGACGGGTCCCACGAAGGGCGGCCGAAGCCGCGCTCAGCACGCGCCGGTTGAACTGGCCTACCGACGCGAACAATGCTGCGCCACACCCTGATCAAGTACGATTTCTGTGGCGCGACACCTCAGGTGTCCCGCGCCCGTCGACGACGTGAAGGCTTCGCCAGCGCCGACCGCCTCCCATTCGGCGTCCCATGGGACGACAGCGCGTCGACGACGAAAATCGTCGGTGTGCTCCTACGATGCCGCTTGTACGGGGATGAGGTGGTGGACAGTGCAGGTAGCGGTGTGTCGTCTGGCCACGGTTGTCGTCTCTGTCGCAATTGTGGTCGGGCCGGTCAGCCACCGTCCCGCCACCCCGCGGCCTTATCAGACGGTGGCCCGAGGCACTCCGATTGATCACGTGGCGGTGATCGGGGATTCCTACACCACGGGTACGGACGAAGGCGGCTGGGGATCGAACGCTTGGACCACCCGAACCTGGCTGACGCTGGCACGCCAGGGCGTCCAGGTTGCACCCAACGTCGCATCCGAGGGCCGAGCGGGCTACGTCGTCCGCGGTGACCACGGCAGCGTGTTCGAGGACCTGACCAACCGGGCCGTCCACCCCGACGATGCGCTTGTGGTGTTCTTCGGCTCCCGCAACGACCAGGGCGTGGACCCGATGCAGATGGCGAACATGGCGCACGACACCTTCGATCTGGCACGGCGTATCGCGCCCTCGTCGAACCTGCTCGTGATCGGCCCGCCGTGGCCGACCGCCGATCCGCCGCACGACGTGCTCTACGTCCGCGACACCCTCAGCGGTCAAGCCCTCGACGCGGGTGCGACGTTCATCGACCCGATCAGCGAGGGCTGGTTTGTCGGCCGGCCCGATCTGATCGGCCCGGACGGTGTTCACCCCAACGACGCCGGACATGCGTACATGGCGGAGCAGATCGCGCCGTTGATCCACGCCCAATTGTCCAGGCGAAGCTGATCGGTCACCCGCAAGTCCCCTGCGCATTCAACGCGTTTTGGTGGTCGCAGGCTGCCCGCCGGGTTTAAAGTTCGGGCAAGTCGACTGCTAGGGGACCTCGAATGGGCAAGCTCAGGTTTGGGTATTTCATTGCGCCGTTCCACCGGGCGGGCACCAACCCGACGCTGGCTTTGCAACGCGACCTGGAGTTCGTCGAACACCTGGACGCGCTTGGCTTCGACGAAGCATGGATCGGCGAGCATCACTCGGCGGGCAGCGAACTCATCGCCTCACCGGAGATCTTCATCGCCGCCGCCGCGGAGCGGACCAAATGGATCAAGCTCTGCACCGGAGTCATCTCACTCGCGTACCACAACCCGCTGTGGGTCGCCGACCGGTTGATGATGTTGGACCACCTCACCCACGGTCGCGTCATCGGTGGGGTCGGACCGGGCTCGCTGCCCACCGACTCGTCGATGATCGGGCTCACCCCCACCGACACCCGCGAGCTGCTGGAAACCAACCTCGACATCGTGGTCCGTCTGCTCGCGGGGGAAACCGTGTCGGCCAAAACCCCCACCCACGAACTGCACAACGCCAAGCTGCAGCTGTCCCCGTACTCCGAGGGCGGCGTCCCGCTGGCGGTCGCGGCGGTTGCCTCACCGACCGGTGCGCGGCTTGCCGGCAGGCACGGCATCGGCCTGCTGTCCATCGGCGCCACGCTGACCATCGAAGGCTTCAACGCGCTGCAGTACCACTGGGACATCGTCGAGGAACGCGCGGCGGCGTACGGCACGAAGGTCGATCGCCGGAACTGGAGCCTGGTTGGGCCGTTCCACATCGCCGAGACGGACAAGCAAGCCCGGGAAGACGTAAAATTCGGCCTCGAGCCGTGGTTCCGGTACTTCCAGAAGGTGGCCGCGTTCCCGCAGATGACCATGCCGGGCGAGCAGATCGACGAAATGATCGACGTCATCAACGACAACGGCGCCGGTGTGATCGGCACGCCCGAGCGGGCGCGCGCACAGGTGCAGCGGATGTGGGATCAATCCGGCGGGTTCGGCTGCATGCTGCAGATGGGCCACGAGTGGGCAAACCCCGCCGCGACCAGACGGTCCGCCGAATTGTTCGCCGCCGAAGTGATGCCACATTTCCAGGGCCAGGCGCAGCCGACGTTGGACGCCGCCGCGCGGGCCAGCGAGGTACGGGAACGCCTCGCTCAGTCGCAGAATCAGGCCGTCGAGCACATGACCAAGAAGTACGAAGCGGAGAAACAGCATACTAAACCTGTTTGACCTGGCGTTTTGTTGAGCGTCGTGGGTAAAAATATCCTTACCCAACGCCACAGGTCGCGGCTAACTAATCAGAGAAGGCCCGGCCGTCTAGCTGGACTCTAGGCAGTTTGTAACGTGGGCCGGTACAAAAGTTCTGCTAGACGCCCTATTTGCTGGCGGTTCCTGGCAAGTGTCGGAAAACTTCTCGCTGAACTGCAATATGAGCACGTTCACCACTCAAGCTTGTACACCCAGTTCATTTCCCATCCCTGCCCATACCTCTGCTCGGGAGGTACGTGCCGCGATGGACCTCCCGGCGGCTCAGCCACCGCCGACCAGCTGTTGTAATTAATGATGATCGTGTCGTCATAATAAATTCCTATCGGTGTGTCGTTACGTTTGCTGTATTTCAGGATTTCCACCCAACTATCCAGGTTGTCATACTCGGTCCACGTAACCGGAGGGGTAACGGTCCCGTTTAGCGTCGCGAAAGCAGAAGCATGGATGGGACGGTGAAAAAAGCCGAGAACCCCGGGAAAAGAGTTCTCAACCCAGGGATCTGGGCTCACCTTGAAACTAAACGTCACGCCATCGTCGTTGACGTACTGAGGTCTTCCGCTCACGAATTGCCGCATGTTTTCTCCAGTTCTGGTTATATGGTCCGACTGTGATCAGGGGCCAAATAAAGATATGCCCAAGGACTTCCGCTGTGGTCAGATTGGACCAGCGAACATGACCGGCTGCGTGGGCCACATAAGTCCGAAGTACTAGGACGAAATCGCTTCGGAACAGCCGACCGTAGGCTTCAGCGTGCTGTAACGCCGGACCACCCGCCGAGCACACATCGAAGTTCGCCGACGTCGGGCTGCGGTGCCGACGATGCCCACGCCACATAACCATCCGGTCGCACCAGCAGCGCCGTGGCCCCCGCGTCGCCGGCGGGGCGTCCCGCGGCGACGGTGATCTTGTCGGCGTCAGTCCGTTCGGACCGGCTCCAACTATGACGACGTCATTCATTTAGCCCAGCTGCTTACTAGCGCTGGCCTACGTGGCCAAGAAACGAGGCGTCCCCGCGCTGATCAGGGCGACTGCAGGATCGCCGTCGCGACGGCCAGCCCCAGGCCGATCACCGCCGGAGCCGTGTCAGCCGCACTGTCGGAGGCGCGCAGGTGGATAACGATGGCTCCCAAGATAAGTAGGGCCAGGCCGATAGCGGCAGCGACACCAATCGGCGACCACGCCAGGCCCGCCAACACTCCGGCGACGCCGGCGAGTTCGAGCGACCCGATCAGTCGCCACTGCACCGGCTTTACGCCGAGATGGTCGCGGATCGCCAGCGATTGCCGGACTCCGGCGAGCTTGATCACACCGGCGAACCCGAACAGCGCTGCGAGCAAACCTGTCACGACTACTTTGGCGATCATCGCTTCACCGTAGTACTCAGCCCGTGAGGCTGGTGGCGGATGCGCAGGCGCTCAGCTCGCGCTCGATGTCGGGTCCCGCTGGTTGATAGGGCGCCTGGCCTGCGAGCTCGGCGATCGCGGCCGCGTTGACCATGGGATGCCGCAGGCTGGGCACGAGCACACCCGGCCCGAGACCGATGCGCGACGTGCGCTCTGCGCATCGCGTCAGGATCATCCATACATCGGGAGATAGCGCAGGGGAGTCGTAGAGCCAGGCCCGTCGGTAGCCCAGCGTCTCGGCGAGCTCAACGTGCGCCGGGGAGTCCGATGAGGTTGCGAACGCACACGAGATGTCCATAACCGGACACTAACCCTCGATCATGGTGCGTCATCGGCGACCAGCTCTTTGACCTGCCGGTAGTCGATCTTCGGCATTCGTTTCAGTCCTCGGTAAGGTCTTCGCGGAGGCGATTGAGCGGACGCTCAGCCGTCAGCCACGCATCGAAGAGGGGTCCCAGATGGCCGGGGTGGCAGAGCTGGTGCCGGTCCTGCCCGCGCATCGCTTCGACGAAACTGCGCTGGCGACGTATCTTCGCGGGCGGCTGCCCGGCTTCGACGGGCAACTGGAGATCCGTCAATTCCAGGGCGGCCAAAGCAATCCCACTTTTCACGTGCGCACGGCCGGCGGCGAGTTCGTGCTGCGTAAGAAGCCGCCGGGCAAGCTGTTGCCGCGGGCCCACGAGGTGGAGCGCGAGCACCGGGTGATGGCGGCATTGGCCGACACGGACGTGCCGGTGCCACGCATGCGGCTGCTGTGTGAAGACGAAACCGTGCTCGGTACACCATTTTTCGTGATGGATCACGTTCCGGGGCGGGTCTTTCCGGACCGGGTGATGCGCGAAGAGACACCCGCGCACCGCGCGGCGGTCTATGCGGACCTCGCCCGCGTGCTTGCCGAGCTGCACCGCGTGGACTGGCGCGCGGTGGGCCTTGTTGGGTTCGGCCGGCCCGAGGGTTATATGCAGCGCCAAGTGGCGCTGTGGACTCGTCAGTGGGAGGCCGCGCGCATGGAGGACATGCCGGCGATGGATCTGCTGGCGACATGGCTGCCCCAGCACCTGCCGCCCGACGACCCGCCGTCGTGTATCGCCCACGGCGACTATCGTCTGGGCAACGTCTTGCTGCACCCGACCGAGCCGAGAGTGGTGGCGGTGCTGGACTGGGAATTGGCGACGATCGGCAACCCGTTCGCAGACCTCGGGTATTTCTGCGTCACGTACCACGTACCGGCTGGACCTGGCGGCCGAAGCGGCGTTGCCGGTGAAAACCTCACTGACACCGGACTTCCCGATCAGCAGTCTTTTCTCGACAGCTACCGCGCGCATGCCGGTAGGGAGCTTCCGGACTCGCTCGACGTTTTCGTGGTGTTCTCGATGTTCCGGCTGGCCTCGATCACCGCCGGGGTATGGCGGAGGGGTGTCCAAGGCAACGCGGCCGATTCGCGGGCCGGCACCGATGAATATCGCGAGCGCTACCGCAGCATGGCAGAGACCGCATGGGAACTGGCGCAAACGATCAGCACCTGAGTGCCGGTGCGTCGCGGATACGGAATCCACGCGTGTTGAGGGGCTATAGACCGGCGAAGTAGAAGCCCAGTAGTAGCGCGAACAGCACGATCACCCAACCGCTTGTCGTCGCTTTGAGCCAGACGGGTGCGCGGCGGACTTCCATGAAATACCGGATCACCAAGTGCGCTTTGACTGCCGCGATCAGCAAGACGGCCGTCGTCACAGTGGTGTTGATCTGGTGGGAGGCTCCGCCGTCGAGGACGATCAACCATGATGCGATGGTGACCGTCGTGAGCAGTGCCCACACGATCGTCAGTGGATTGCGTATCAGTGACGTCATGGTCTACCTCATCAAATAGAGCAAAGCGAACAGGACCAGCCACACGACGTCGACCATGTGCCAGTAGGTGCCACCTGTCTCGACGAACGAGATCCTGTGTGGCCCTGATGCTTTGAGGTGGCGGATGACGAAGCACATGATGACGAGTCCGAGCAGAACATGGCATAGGTGCATGCCGGTCATCACGTAGTAGTACATGAAGAACAGATTGGTTCCCGGCGTCACACCGGCGCGTATTTCGGGGATCCACTCGAACATCTTCAGAAGCGGGAAGGCGGCACCGAAGACCAGTGCGATCCAAAACCGCCGGAGGGCCTCGGCTGCGTTCCCGGCGCGTGCCGCCGCGGAGCCAAGTGCGACGAAGAGTGAACTCGTCAGCAGCACGATGGTGTTGATGGCGCCGATATCCAGGTTCAGCCGAGCCTGGCTGCGCAGGAACAACTCGTGATCTTGGCCCCGGAAGTACATGTAGCCAACGAAATAGACGCCGAAGATGAGCAAGTCGCCGATGACGAAGAACCACATGCTCGAATCGCCAGGAACATGACCGCGTGCGCCGGCATGCCGTTGAGACTGGTCGGTGGCGAAACCTTCAGCAACGTCGGTCATGCGCTCGTTTTCGCTGTGATCTCGGGGGCAGCAAGATAAGTCTCAGGCGGGGCGTTGTCGAGTTCGGCCTCCGGTTGGTTCTTGATCGCCTTATAGATGCAGAGGTACACGATGAACTGCCACGAGACATAGAGCGCCATCGCGAACCAGAAGGTCATCAGGCCGTTCCAGGCAAAGGGCCCCGACTTGGCGATCCAGACCGGTGCAGCCATCAGCTCGGTCACGTATTGCCAAACGGTGTAGTAGCCCAACCACTTTGGCAGAATGTTGTTTTCGTCGAGAATGATGGCCAGACCGAAGGCCATCCACATGACGCAAAAGCAACCCAGCGAGCCGATGAACGCCAGATAGCCGAAGTCGTAGAGCATCGTCAATACAGACGGACGGTAACCCGGGCGAAATGCGCCGAGACCGAAGCAGAACATCGGAAAGAGCATGCCCACGATCGCGCCGGTGATCGCGCCGATCATCATTGAATAACGGAACGCGGGGCTGACCGACATCCGCTTGACCTGCATCAGATAGCAGGCGTTCGACACCGGAGCGAGCCCGTAGGCCAGCGTCAGGATCACGCAGGCGATCAACAGATTGTGAGAATGCATGAAGTCGACGATGTGTGGCGTGGAGCTGCTCGGTGACCGCGGCGGCATCATCCAACTCAACGGCACAAACACCAGCCCGAACAAGTTGAAGAAGAATGGCACACTCCAAAACGCAATCCACTGATCGAGTTTGCGATTCTGACGCCACGACGTTGCCTGTTGGGCCGGCGGGGCGGGGGCCTTGGGCACCTCTGCCACGCTGCCGCTCATGCGAGAACCACCCGATCGTCGCCCTGGCGCTTCACGGCACGCAGGAGAGCCCAGAACATCACCGCGATGTAGACGGCAAAGGTCGCCAGCCGCAACGTGAATGACAGGGGACCATTCCACGCGAGTGGGCCCGATTTATAGAGGATCGAGAATGCGCTGGGGGCCAGCAGTGCAATTGTCGCGACATTGAAGTGCGCCACCCAGCGCGGAAAGATCGGCTCTGGGCGCTCATCGAGATAGACGCTTAGCGCGAAGCACAGGTTCTGCACCATGATCGTTCCGACCGGCGCGATGAAGAAGAACCACGCCATGTCATTGAGCAGACTGATCAGCTGCGGGTCACGATCTGGCCTGAAAGCGGCCATCCCCCAGCAATAGTCGGCGAGGATGAAGGCCGTCGTGCCGATGCCGACGCAAATGACGTACGCATAGGTCAGAACTGTGCTCGACGTGGCAGCCCGAGAGATCTGCACAGCGGTCACCGCGAAGAGCGGGACCAACGAGCACGCAATCAGGTTGCACAGGATTGCCACGCCGAGGATTCCGGTGACGTTGCCACGGAAGAACGCGGCCACCTGATCGGGCGTCAACGTCGGCGACAGCGGTGGCGAGAACACCGGAAAGACCAGGTAGGCCAGCACAAACAACGCCACCGCCGGAGGCGCCGTCCACAACAGGATGCGTTGACCTCGGGTGTTCATCGGTGCCGTCCCTGCCTCGGTCGCCTCGTCGAAAAACGTGCGGCTCTAGATCTAGCACGCTCGCTGACAAATGACAATGAATCCACGACATCGGGGAGCCATGGCAACGGACAAAGAGCCCGTTGTTGTCCAAAGTAAGCTGAGTAGCGTCTGCGCGCAGCTCCGCTGATCTGGCGATTTCGGATGATATCTGTCAGCGAATAGATCGGATGCTGCAGAATAAAGGCGTGCCAGACACCGCGACGGGTCGCGAAGCCCAGCGCCGCAAGACGCGGGCGCGGGTGCTGGATGCCGCCATCGTGGAGTTCCGGCGCGCCGGCGCGCACTCGGCGGATATCAACGCGATCGTCGAGGCGGCGGGGGTTGCCCGTAGCACCTTCTACTTTCACTTCCCCACCAAGGAACATGTCCTGCTTGAGTTGATCCGCCGGGACGAGGAGTATCTCGCTGAGGAGCTCAGCCGATTTCTCGACGCCCGTCGCGACCTCCCGGCAGTCCTGAACGAAATCATCAGGCTCGTCGTCGCGCTCGAGACACGCTGGGGCGCAGCTTTATTCCGCGATGTCATTAGCCTCTATTTCTCACCGGTGCGCCCCGCAGACGATCATTGGACCAAGCACCCGACATTTGTGCTGCTTGCTGCCGAAATCGAGCGCGCGCGCATCCGCGGCGAACTCTACGACGACGTCGACGCATACGACAGCGCCGCTTTCTTTCTGATCGGCCTCCACGCACAGCTCATCAGCGCCAGAGAGTCCGGGTCTGGGCGTGACGACGTGTTGAAGAAATTTGTGAAGAGCACCCTGCGAAGCCTTCAGCGTTGAACCAGGTTTTAGCCGCGCGGCTACCCGAGGCTCCGGTGGCGCTCATACACTGACCGATCGTGGGCATTCTGTTTGGCTTCGCACCGTGGATCGTCTACTGGACGCTGGTCGGCAACGTACCGTTACTGGTCGCGGCATCGGTCGCGCTCGCGATATCCGTTGCGGGACTGGCGGCCGGCCGCGTCGCCCGGACGCCAGGACGCACGCTCGAAATCGGCGCTGGCGCAACGTTCTTGATACTCACGGCGGTGACTCTGCTGGCCGGCCAGCCGGTTGTGCAGCGCTGGGCGCTGCCGCTGAGCGCCGCGGGGATCTTGCTGGTCACCCTTGCCGGCGTGCTGACCGGCACGTCGTTCGTGCACGAGTATGCCGCTGCGGGGCAGCCTCCGGGCGTGGTGGACAGCGACGTGTTCGGCCACATCACCACACGGCTGACCTCGGTCTGGATCGTCGTCTTCGGGGGTATGACGGTGTCGTCGTCGATTCCGCCGATCGTCCGGACCGATGCATCCATGGTGGACGCCCGTAGCCCGCTGGCCTACCTCGGCTACTGGGTCATTCCGTTCTCGTTACTGGCGCTCGGGGCGCTCGCGACGAAAGTTCTGCCCGCCCTGATGACCGCTGCGGCGGGCGACATCGAACGTAAGACCACGTTCGTCGCCTATCACGAGGCCACCATCGACGAGCTCTACTACCTGGCCACCGAGCACGCCAACCGGGAGGTCGGCGCAGGCCAGGAGGCGTACGCCGTCAAAGTCGGAAGCAAGGGCACAGCGCTGGTCGGCGACGAGTCCCGGCAGTCGTGGCCGTCGACGTACAAAGTGCGCCAGGCACGGCGCTAGCAGAGTTGACCAGCCGTGAGGCGTCGGTGCGCTTCTGGCAACATAGCGACAAGTCCGATGACTGATCGCAAACCGCAACCCAACACTCTCGATGAGTCGGTGGGCTACGGCGACCCCGTGTTACAGCCGAAAACTCTGCTCGATCCTCTGATCGTCGGAGTATTGGGTGCCGTAGTCAGCCTGTGTTGCGCCGGCCGCCCGTCGTTCTGGTACGACGAGGCCGCAACCATTTCGGCGTCGTACAGCCGTTCTGTTGATCAGTTGTGGCAGATGTTGGGCAACGTCGACGTCGTCGAGGGCCTGTACTACCTGCTCATGCACGGCTGGTTTGACCTTTTCCCGCCTACGGAGTTTTGGTCCCGCGCGCCGAGCGGTCTGGCGGTGGGCGCCGCCGCGGCGGGCGTCGTGGTGCTGGGCAAACAGTTCGTGTCCCGCGACTCCGCTGTGGCCTCCGGAGTCGTTTGCGCGATTTTGCCGCGAGCAACGTGGGCAGGTATCGAAGCTCGCCCGTACGCCCTTTCAATGATGGCGGCCGTGTGGCTGACGGTGCTGCTCGTCTATGCCACACGTCGGGACAACGGTTGGGTCTGGCTGTGCTACGGAATCGTGCTGACGATCTCGGTTCTGCTCGACGTGTATCTCGCGCTGTTGTTCATCGCGCACGTCGTATTCATCGTGGTATTCCAGCGCAGACAAACGGTGCGCATACGGTTCGCCATGGCCTCGGCGTTGGCGTGCTGCGTGATGACGCCGTTCATGATCGTGGCCGTCGGCCAAGCGCATCAGATCAGCTGGATTGGACCGATCGGGCACCGGACGATCGAAGACGTGACGATTCAACAATATTTCGAAAGGAGCCCGCCATTCGCGCTGCTGTCTGCACTGGTGGTGGCGGCGGCAATTGTCCTGTGGCTCCGTACATCCGCGCGGCTGACGGATTCGGCTCGGCAGCTGTTGACCTTGGCGATCGCGTGGCTGCTGATACCGACCGTACTGATCGTCGTCTGGTCGACGTTGGTTCGCCCCATCTACACGCCGCGTTACTTGGCCTTCACGGCACCAGGCTTGGCACTGGTGCTGGGCATCTCCGTTGCCGCAGTGGCCTCCAGGCCCTGGGCAGTCGCGGCTCTACTCGGTCTCTTCGTCATTGTCGCTGCACCGAACTATGTTTTGGCGCAACGAAACCCGTATGCAAAGTACGGGATGGACTACAGTCAAGTCGCCGATCTGATCACCGCGAAAGCAGCACCCGGTGATTGCCTGCTCGTCAACGATACGGTCACCTTCATGCCTGCTCCGATGCGCCCGTTGCTGGCGGCGCGCCCGGATGCGTATCGGAAACTGGTCGATCTCACCCTGTGGCAACGCGCCACGGACCGTAACGACGTGTTCGACACCAACCTGATCCCCGAAGTTGTCACGAAGCCACTGAGCCGGTGTCGCGTCGTGTGGATCATCACTCAAGCCGACACGTCAATGCCGGCCCACCAGCAGGGTCCAGCGCTTCCACCCGGCCCGCTCTACGCAGTGACACCGGCGTTCACCGTGCCCCACGATCTAGGCTTTCGCCTCGTGGAGCGGTGGCAGTTCAACCTGGTCCAGGTGATCAGGGCCGTGCGGTAAACCGCTACCAAACCCGGATGTAGTCGATGAGCATTTGGCATGGGAAGGTTCCCGCCGCGGGATCGCCGGCGCCGACGCCACCGACCGCCAGCGTGAACATCGGCGTCATCCAGTAGCCGGGATTGCTGAACGGCCACCGCTTGTCCTCGGGAGGTGCCCCGAACACGTGGATCGGCTTCGGCGGAACGCTGAAATACGGCTTTGCACCGTCGACATAGTCCCGCCAGAATTTAAAGCCCTCCTCATCCCAACGCATTCGCCAGGTGTGCCACGCGTCGTCCACCATCCCGGGAATCGACTTCCCTTCCCAGGTTTTCCCATTGGACGCCGCGTGGACCGTGGTACCCGGAGCCCATGCGCCGTTGCCGTACCACTCGAAGAGGTCGACCTCGCCGTCCGGCTGCGGATCCTCGTTGACGGTCCAGAAGGAGGGCCAGAGGCCGGGGTATAGACAGTCGAGCTTGATCCGCGCTTCCCAGGTGGTGTTGATCGTGCCACGCCAGTTACCGCGCAGCTTGCCCGTGAAGTATTGATCGCCTTGGCGGGTGGCCTGGAGGACCAGGTTGGAATTTCCGTCGAGAAATACGTTCCCAGCGCTGTAAATCCCGTCGACCGGCGGGAACACGTCGTCCTGCCAGGTCTGGGGCGTCCATTTCGCCAGATCGGGACCTTGGCCGGCCGGTCCGTCGAATTCGTCGCGAAAAATGTAGGCCCCGGGCGTGGCATCAGCCGGCGCCGCCGGCAGCGGACCCGGGCCCGCCGGTGTGTCAGGGGGAGAGGGGTGGGCCCAGGCTTCGGGGAGGCGCATCGCGCCTGTCAGCGCCCCCAGCCCCATCGTCAACATGATGTTTCGTCGATTGATCTCTGGCACATGTAGACCATATATAAGGAGGCGTAGCGATCGCATGGCAAGGCCGCACGACTCGCCGCCACACGGTGGATCGGAGCCCCGACCCAGGACCGCTTTTCCCAGCTTGGCAGACTGTGCCTATGGCACAGATAACTATGCGTGGAAATCCGATCAACACCGTCGGTGAGCTGCCCGGCGTCGGAGCTGCGGCCCCCGACTTTCACTTGACCGGATCAGACCTGAGCGAGGTCAGCAGCGACCAGTTCAGCGGTAAGCCCGTGTTGCTGAACATCTTTCCGTCGGTGGACACGCCGGTCTGCGCCACCAGCGTGCGCACCTTCAACGAGCGCGCCGCCGCGGGTGGTCTCTCGGTGATCAACGTGTCCAACGACTTGCCTTTTGCGCAAGCGCGCTTCTGTGGCGCGGAGGGTATCGAGAACGTGCAGAGCGCGTCGGCGTTCCGCGACAATTTCGGCCAGGATTACGGCGTCACCATCGCCGACGGACCGTTCGCCGGCTTGCTCGCCCGTGCCGTCGTGGTGATCGGCGCGGACGGCAACGTCGCCTACACGGAGTTGGTGCCAGAGATCGCCCAGGAGCCGAATTACGATGCGGCGCTGGCGGCGCTCGGCGCATCGGGCTGACTGGTAGCGGGCAGCGGCTTCCACCCCACGTACGTGAGGTAGGCGCCCGAAAGCGCGAGGCCGACGAATACCACCCAGATCAACGCCGTGGCGCCCGAGTAGACGGCGTCACCGGCTGAGTCGTAAGCCTGCGGAACGCTCAACAGCAGCACCCCACGGATGGCCAGAAACCAGCCGACCGCAGATACGATGATCGCCGCGGGACTGCGCCAGTACTGGTGGAATGCGATGATCATCAGGCCCGAGATCAGCAGAATCGCGCCAAACAGCCACGGCCACATAGGGTTCGCCTTGAATTCGGTGAACAGTGTCCGCATGTACGAGCCGCGCACCGCAACAGTGAGCGGCACGATGGTGAAGAACGGCCCTAATACCCGGGCGAACGCGCGTGTGCGGATCTGCGCCTGCGCTGATGTGCTCACTGGTCTGCCTCTCCGCTCGCCAGCGAATGTACGCCGCTCGATGTTCGGTACACAGCGGGGCTGAGCGCCACCAGCAGGACGCCGACGCCGAAGATCACTGCGGTCAGCCAGGGAAAGTGTCCGTACGGCGCGAAGCCGTCCGCGGCCATTGACGACAGGCCATACGCCGCCATGACGGCACCGGCCAGCATGATGGGCCCGGCCCAGCGAACGGGAATCGCATTCAGCGCAGGCAGCGGTGCCGCGAAAAAGCGCCGACCCCACCACAACAGCGCAAGTTCGGCCGCCGTCACGAGGCTGAGAACCACCAGCCATTCCAACCGGGCTAGCCACCACTGGACCGTGCCCTCGACGGGTTGCGGCAACAGTCCGGCCGGATAGCCGACGATTGCCACGATGACGACGGGAATCATGTGCCACAGGTAGAGCGCCATCACGTTGCTGTTGGCTCTCGCCAGCACCCGTTGGACCTGGCTGGTGCGCAATGCGCGATTGAGCGCCGGGGCGAGGCTGATCACCAGCCCGGCCTGCGCGCATCCGAACGCCAACATCGCCACCGAGGGCGGAGCGCTGTTCTGCAGGTCTTGGCCGGGAACCCCGATCATGCTGACGGGGTAGGGACCCAGCCAGATCAGCAGAGCCAGTGCAACCGCCGAGCCGGTGGCCAGCAGCACGGGTCGACGCCCCGCTAACAGCCCGTCGCGCCAGGCGATTCCGAGTTGATACAGCGCCATCCAGCAGAACAGGTAATTCAGCCAGCCCAGGTGCGGGACATGACCGACCAGCGACGCAGCGTCGACCATGCCGACGCCCACCGCCAGCACCGCGGGCACCAGAAGCCCCCAACGGCGTTGTGCGGCGATTGCCATCGGCGTCAGCGAAACCACCATCAGATACACAGCGAGGAACCACAGGTGCATCGCCACCGCCCATCCGGCGTATTCCAGAGTCGAACCCGCGACCCGGCAGGCAGCCAACACCAGCACCACCGCCGAAACCAGCGCGACGTACACCGCCGACGGCCCCAGTACCCGGGCGATTCGACGGCGCAACCAGGCCTGGCGCGACACACCCTCGGCCGCGCGCCGATGGGTCCACGAGACCGCAGCGGCATAACCGGCGACCAGAAAGAATGTCGGCACGGCCTGGAAGGGCCACGTCAGCCACTGAGTCCAGGGCTGGTCCACGAGGGGGTTCTGCCGACCGAAAGACCCGTTCTGGTAGGTCACCGAACCGGCCAGCCAATGGCCGATCACGATTAGGGCCACCCCCGACACGCGGTAGAAGTCCACCGCCTGGTTGCGATCCGGGCCCTCGGCCATGCCCAGAAAAGTACCCGTCATGCGACGTCACGGGGGTGACCCTGTCCGTCTTCGCCCAGCCGGGCCGGACCTTCGCCCGGTCCGCACCCTGATTCCTTCCGGTAAACTAATTCCATCTACGTCGAGGTTCGGCGGTTCATACCCGGAAGGTATTCCACATATGGTCACGCGTTCGATGAGCAGACTGGCTGCTGCAGCCGGGGGTTTGGCGTTTTTGTTGCTCGCTGGCGCGGGGATCGCGTCCGCAGACCCCGACCTGGGTCCGGCAATCAACACCACCTGTAGTTATCCGCAGATTGTGGCGGCCTTGAATGCGCAGTCACCGGCCGCCGCAGCGAAGTTCAACGGCTCGCCAATGGCGCAGGGCTGGCTGCAGTCATTTATCGCCTCACCGCCCGACGCGCGCGCGAGAAAGGCGCAACAAGCGGTGTCGATGTACCCAGAGTCTGCGCAGTACATCGGTCTGATCAACCAAATCGCCACTTCCTGCAACAACTACTGACCGCGCTCTGCGCGGTGACGGGGTGGGCCTGCGATCTGCAGGTTCACCCCTTTCTATGTCCAGAGGGCAGCGGTGTGCCCTACCAGACACGTATCCAGTCGACGAGTATCTGCGCCGGGTAGGTGCCCGCACTGGGATCACCGCCGCCGGAGCCGGCGACCGCGAGATTGAAGACCGGGTAGACGGTGTAGCCGGGGCGATTGAACGGCCAGTCCGGCAGCGAGTCCGCTGGAACGTCGAAATACGGTGACGCGCCGTCGACGTAGTCTTTCCAGAAGCGGATCCCCGCCGCGTCCCATTGGCACCGCCACGTGTGCCAAGCGCTGTCCACAGCGACGTTGTCGGTCTTCCATTCACCGCCGTTGGCTTTGGCGTGGACCGTGGTCGCCGATGGCCAGCTGCCGTTGCCGTACCACTCGACCACGTCGATCTCGCCCTGGTCCTCGTTGCCCAGCCAATATGCGGGCCAGCTGCCCGGGGTCAGACAGTCGAACTTGATCCGGGTTTCCCAGGTATGGCCGACACCGCCCCGCCACGTGCCCTGGATCTTGCCGCTGTAGAAAGTAGGACCGTCTTTCGCGGCACGAAGCACGAGGTTGGAATTGCCGTCGAGGAAGACGTTGCGGCGATCGTCGCGGTACTGCCCGATGTGCTCCGGCAACTCCCAATACGTCGGATCTTTGATCTGCTCACGAGCTTTCGCCACCGCCCACTTGGCCGGGTCTGGCGCTGCGCCGGACGGCCCGTCGAATTCGTCGTGGAAGATGTAGTTGCCGGGCGGCGCGGCCGGTGGACGCGGATAAGCGAGGGCCTGCGGGACAGGGGCAGCGGCTGCCAGCACGCCGACGCCCGTCATCAAAATCATGGTGCGGCGATCCATCTCAGGCATAGGCACAGCACGATAGCAGCCAGCCGCAGTGGAGCGCCGATCACAGATGAGTCAGGAATCGCTCCGCGAACGCCTCGGGGTGCTCCCGATGCATGAAGTGCCCGCCGTCAACCTCTTCGACGACGTAATCACCGTCGAACATTCGGGCGGCGTTGCGATAGTCCGAGAGTTTCGCGACGGGATCACCGCGGCCGGCAAACACGACCGTGGGCGCGGTGATGCGAGCCTTCAGCGATGCGGACGGTACGGGCGAAAGCGATCGGTAATAGCCGAACGCCGCGTTCAAGCTCGCCCGGTTCGCGAAGCTCGCACGGACCGGGGCAAATTCTTTCGGGTCTGGACTCCAGTCCGGCGACCATCGCTTGCAGATCGCGGGCAGCGCCGCGAAGTCGTTGCGCGCGAAGCGGTTCGCCGCACCGGGTAGCTTGTAGACCGCAAAGTGGCGGGCCCCCCAGAGCTGTTTCAGCGACGGCCTGAGCGTACCCGGGTGGGGGATGGCGAGCGCGAAAAGCTTCGTCACTCGATTGGGGTCGAGCGCCGCGGCGCCGTAGGCGGCCGCAGCTCCGAAATCGTGGCCGATGACCACGGCCTCGCTGGCGCCGAGCGCCTCGATCAACCCAAGGGCGTCGCGCGCCAACGTCTCTTGGTCTGCGTCACGATCGGGGATCGCCGTGGGGTGGTACCCGCGCGTGAACGGGCTGACCGCGCGATATCCCTTGGCGGCGATGCGGGGACGTAGATCGTCCCAGGTATGTGCGGTGTCGGGGAACCCATGCAGCATCAGCACGAGAGGCCCGGAGCCTTCATCGAGATAGGCGAACTTCAGCCCGTTTGCTTCCACGAAGCGGATCGCATCGGCCATGGGTATCGGACACTACGCTTTCTGGTAGACGAGCCAGCGCAATTCGATCGGGGACGTCTCACGCTCGAGATCGAACACGTCCAGGCCGCTGGCCCACCCGTCGTACCAAGCCGTTGGCGGCCAGGCGCCGTCAGGCAGGTGCGCTTTCTCGTAGTCGTAGGCAGAGTCGTCACTGACGAGGTCAATGGGCAACTGCGAGGCCGCCGTCGTCAGTTCGTCGCGGGTGAAGATCATGGTGTTGCACTGCTGCCCGAGTTCACGCGCCGCGTCGTCGGGGAGGTAGCCCTCCCGCGCCAGGAACGCGTTGAACACCATCTGCCCGCCCGGTGCCAGGCAATCGGCGGCGAGTTCGAAGATTCCGCGCAACTCGCCCGTAGTCCGAAAGTCGGGCACCACCTCGGCAAGCACGATCAGCTGATAGTCACGGCGCACCCCCTCCATGGTCTCGAAGACGTCGCCATTCATCACGCGGACCGGAAGAGATTCGCGTTGCGCCTCGGCGCGCATGATGTCGGCGAACTTCTGGCTCATCTCGACCGCGTCCACCGGATGGCCGCGCCGCGCCAGGGCCAAGGCGTTGCGCCCAGTTCCCGCGCCGACGTCGAGCACCGGATAGGTCGCAGGATCGGCCGCCTGGCCGGCCAGCGCCCACACCCGAGCGTCCGGTTCGGTGCCGAACAGCGGCCCTTCGCGGCTACTGACCCAGCCGTCGTAGTGGCCCCCGATCGTCACCGATTCGGTTGCCACCCGGTAATTCATCGCGATGCCGAACGGAGCGTGAAACGAGATCACGATGTTCGAACGCGAGGAAGCCGTGTAGGCCTTGCCCAACTCGGCCGCCAGCACCGCCTTCAGCTGCGCGGATTGCTCGGCCGTCTGCTGGACACCCGCGACGGCAAAGACGTTGACGCACATCGTGACGTACTCATCGAGCATGCTGGGTACGGCGGGCACTGTGATCTGCGCGTTGACCACCGCTCGGCGGTACAACCGCCGGGCCATCGCCTCGCGCAGCATGGACGCGTCGAATGACTTGGCGGCCGGATCATCCATCAGACCCTTCTACACGACCCAACCCCTGCACCACCAGCGGCCGGATCACGATCGCTGAACCGTGGGTGCTATAACGCAACGTATGCCAGACGCCGCGCCCTTGATCACGCACGTTTCCGACACCGCGCGGTGGACGGCGTTATACCGAGCAACCGAATCGGCACGTGCCGACGCGCTATTCAGCGATCCGCTCGCCGAGCGTCTCGCCGGTGAGCAAGGTCGCGCCATCGTCGCCAGCGCTCCGGTGACGAGCCGCAGCGGCTGGTGGCTGATCGCGCGGACCAAGATCATCGACGACGCCATCACCGAAGCGATCGCCGACGGCTGTGACCGGGTGTTGAACCTGGCCGCCGGCTTGGACACCCGACCATATCGATTAGATCTTCCCTCTGATCTCCCCTGGATTGAGGCGGACCTGCCGCTGCTGCTCGCGGAGAAGACGCAGCTTCTCGCCGATCAGACGCCGCGGTGCCAGTTGACCCGGACAGCGGTCGATCTGGCCGATCCGCAGGCCCGCGACGCGTTCTTCGCCGAAGCACTGGACGGCGCGACCAAGGCGCTGGTGTTAACCGAAGGCCTGTTGATGTACCTGGAAGACAGCGACGTGACAACGCTTTCGACGGCGATCAAGCGCCCCGAGGTGGCTTGGTGGATGCTCGACTTCGCCTTTCCGGGCCTGAAGAGGCTGATGAACAAGAAGATGGCCGGCTTGCTGCAAAACGCGCCGTTCAAGTTCGCACCCGACAACGGGTTGGCCTACTTCGAAGACCTGGGCTGGCGGGTGCTGGAAGCCGAGTCGCTGCTCGTAGCCGCCAACCGATTCCGTCGATTGCCGACATTCATGCGGCCGGTCGCCTGGCTGCCGCAGCCCAATCCACGGCATCCGGGCAGACGAGCAGCCTGGGGTGCGGCCGCGCTCCTCACCCATTGAGCTTGATTGATGGTCAATTCATCCGAACGGCAGCCTCTTTCACGGCGCGAACTCATCAAAAGTGGTTCGGCCGCGGTTCTGCTGAGCCTCACGCCGTTGGGCGCGATGCTTGACGGCCACACCGCATCGGCCGACAACATCAGGCTGATCGACTTTGCCGAGCGCAGAATCCCGCCGGACCAGATCAGATCCGCAGGCTATGCAGGGGTGGTCAACTACGTGTCCGAGGCGCGGCCGGGCGTGGACTTCGAAGCGAAACCCCTCACTCGCGAGTACGCGGACGCGCTAAGGGCCGCGGGCTTGCATATCGTCAGCAACTTTCAGTACGGGAAACCGGGCGGGTCCGCGCCGTCGGATTTCACCCGCGGATTCGACGGTGGCGTGGCGGACGCGCACACGGCGCTGCGCCTCCATACCGCCGCCGGAGGCAGCAACTCCGCCCCGATCTTTTTCAGCGTCGACGACGATATCGACCTCAACATGTGGAATAGCCTTGCGGTCAACTGGTTTCGTGGCATAAATTCGGTGTTGGGCGTGGAGCGCACCGGCATCTACGGGCATTTCCAGTCGTGCGGGTGGGCCATCAACGACGGCGTGATCGGCCAGTCCACCACAGCAGGGCACCGATGGGCGTGGCAGACCAAGGCCTGGTCGCACGGACAGCGCGAACCCATGTCGGTGCTGTATCAGGAAGTCGTCAATAGCCCGTCGAACCCGGGTCCGCTTCTTGGCGGCATCCATGTGGACGTCGACGAGGTACTCGCGGCCGATTACGGGCAGTGGGACCTCGATCGATGAGCGACCGCCTCGCGTGTCAGGCGATGCGTCCCGCGTGAACGGCACCCTCAACGAGATCAGCTGCAAGGGAAGCGCTTTCGTGAGGCGGGATCATCTGAGCGGCGACGTTTCGGGCATGAGTGAGATATTCCGGCGCGAGAATGAACTTCAGCTCTGCAACCAGCGATTCCCGAGTCACGTCCGAGAAGTGTTGTCCTAAACCGAGTTTCAGCTGCTGGACGCCGGCCGCCCAGACCGGCTGATCCAGCCAGAGCCAGAGGATCAGTTGCGGGGTACCAGCGCGCATGGCTGCGGCGGTAGTGCCCGCACCTCCGTGGTGGACGACCGCCCGGCACGCCGGGAGGATGGCCCCGTGACTCACCGCGCTGACGAGTTTCACATGGTCGAAATGATCGAATTCGGACAAATCGTTGGGCCCGGTGCAGACCAACAACCGCTCGCCTAACTGAGCGCACGCCGCGATGATCATCTCGACGATGTCGGCGGGAGGCGAAATCGGCGTGCTGCCAAGGCCGAAATAAATCGGCGAGGTCCCCTCGGCGATCCACGACAGGACCTGGTCGTCGGCGTCCGTCGGCGATTCCAGCGTCAGTGCGCCGACGAACGGCTTGCCCGGTTCTGCCCACTGAGCCGGCTCTCCCGGCAGGCAACGCTCGTCGTAAGCCTGGATCTCCAGCGACGCGGCCATGGGCTCGGCTGCCTCCGGCAGGCCCAGCAGGCGGCGTAGCGGACTCTCGGACAGCTTCGTGAGCTGTGACTTCAGCAACCCCGACGGCTGAATCCGCTCCGGGAAGGGGTGCAGCGCGACCAACGGAATGCCGCGATACTCCGCGACATTGGCGGCGAGCCGCTGCTCGTTCATCACCGTCAACAGCAGGTCGGCCCCGTCTGCCGACTCGGCCAGCACCCTGCCCTTGTCCGTCCAGACCTGCGCCACGCGTTCCACCATTTCGGGCAGACCGCTGTAAGGGTTTTGTATCTGACCGGCGAAATAATCCGCAGCCGACTCCAACTGGGCGTGGGAATCGGGTCCATAGCCGACCGCAGTCAGCCCGACCGACTCGACGAGTGCGAGCATGTTGGGCGGGACAGCCAAGCGCACATCGTGGCCTCGGCGCAGCAGCTCGAGACCGACCACAGCGCAGGGCTCGATATCGCCCCGACTCCCGTAAGCGGCCAGCACAAATTTCATCGACGGACTCTCACTCGCGCAACTCGGCGGCTGCGAGTCTAGCGTGCCCGGCGGTGGCATCCTGGTGAGGTGGCATTGCTGTTCCGGTTGGTCGAGCTTCTCCTCGTCATTGCGCCACTCGCAGGTTTGATCATCGCTGCGACGAGGGCGTTCTCAGCAGGCAAGCGGACGGCTGAGCGATCCCGGGATCCCGATCGGAGGGCAACTGCGGGCAATCACACCGCACAATGGCGGTCGCTCACCCGCATGATGCAGGAGCACGACCGAACGGACACCCGGTGGCTTGACTACGAGCTTGACCACTCGAAGCTGCTCGACTTCCCACTGATGACCGACATGAGCAATCCCCTCACGATCGGTTTCCACAAGGCCAAGCTCCGAGCCGACTTCCTCCGACCCGGCAAGGCCGAAGATCTTCTCGATGACCGCGACGCTGCGGCGCAATACCTGACTGCGGTTGAGGAGTACGTGACCGCGTTCAACGTCGCTGAGGCGGAAGCTCAGCGCAGGCGCCGTAGCGATTTTTCACTAGACGGCCAGCAACGGATCGCACGCGCTCAGAGTCTTTTGCGCGTAACGTCCGACTCCGCTGCGACTCCGCAAGAACGCCAAAGTGCCTACGAACTGGCACGCAGGGAACTCGATGGACTGATCGTGTTGCCGCCCAGGACTCAGGCCAGCATCGAAGGTGGGATCTCCGGTCAGTTAGACGGGTAGCCCCGGACCGCAGCTACGTCCAGGACCACTCGCGTTATGGTTTCGGTAGACACCGCAACCTATTTCGTACCGTCAGTGCGAGCCGCGCTCAACGCCACTTGATGCCGCATCCGATCGACGGCCGCTGGTCGGCATCCACTGGCCGCCCTGCCAGCACGGCATCGACCGCCGCCCGGACGTCGGCAGCTGTCACCGGCAGATCGTTGCCCGGACGGGAGTTGTCGAGCTGACCGCGGTAGACGAGTCGACGCTCGCCGTCGAAGACGAACGTGTCGGGCGTGCAGGCCGCGGAGTAAGCGCGAGCGACATCCTGGGTTTCGTCGTAGAGGTAGGGAAACGTCCAGCCATGGCGGCCGGCTTCAGCTGCCATCTGGTCGGGTCCGTCCTGTGGGTAGGCGACCACGTCATTGCTGGAGATGGCGACCATTGCAACGCCCTGGCCGTCGAGATCGCGGCCGAGCGCGGCGAGCCCGTCGGCGACGTGTTTGACGTAGGGACAGTGGTTGCAGATGAAGGTGACGACGAGCGCGGGGCCCGTAAGGTAGTCGAGGCTGACCGTCGCACCGGTTGCCGGGTCGGGCAGCGTGAAGGACGGTGCGGGCGTGCCGAGAGCGAGCATGGTGGACTCAATTGCCATGCCTGTCAGAGTAGCTTTTGCCCACTCCGACGCCATTGACCGTTGATTGCCGGCCGGCAACTTCCGGGTGACGGACTGCACCCCGCGAGTCGCTTCCTCGCGGGGTGCAGTGTGGTGTCGACGATCCGGCGCGGCTGTTATTTCAGGTCGAACCGGTCGTTGTTCATGACCTTGACCCACGCGGCGACGAAGTCCTCCACGAACTTGCCCTTGGAGTCGTCTTGTGCGTACACCTCGGCCAGCGCGCGCAGCACCGAATTCGAGCCGAACACAAGGTCATTCGCGGTCGCGGTCCACTTCAGAGCGCCCGAGACCCGGTCGTGGCCCTCGTAGACGTTCTCCGTGGTCTGCGACGCCTTCCATTCGGTGCTCATGTCGAGCAGGTTGACGAAGAAGTCGTTGGTCAACACGCCCGTCTTGTCGGTGAACACGCCGTGCTTGCTGCCGCCGTGGTTGGCGCCCAGCGCACGCAGCCCACCGACGAGCACGGTCAGTTCCGGACCGGTCACACCCAGCAGGTACGCCCGCTCTACCAGCAACTGCTCCAACGGTGCCTTCTCGCCCGCCCGGGCATAGTTGCGGAAGCCGTCGGCCCGCGGTTCGAGCACCGCGAACGACTCCACATCGGTGTCCTCCTGCGAGGCGTCGGTACGACCCGGGGCGAAATGCACCGAGATCTCGTACCCGGCATCCTTGGCCGCCTTCTCAACTGCCGCGGATCCGGCCAACACGATCAGGTCGGCCAGCGAGATCTTCTTTCCACCAGAGGCCGAGTCGCTGAACTCGTGCCGGATCTTTTCCAGCACCGCCAGCACCTTCTCCAGCTCCGAAGGTTCGTTGACCTCCCAGTGCTTTTGAGGCTCAAGGCGAAGCCGTCCGCCGTTGGCACCGCCACGCTTGTCGGTGTTGCGGTAGCTGCCCGCCGCCGACCACGCCGCCTTGACCAACTGGGGAACCGACAAGCCGGAACCAAGCACCTTTCCCTTCAAAGCCTCGACGTCCTCGTCGTCGACCAGCGGATGATCCACGGCCGGAACCGGGTCCTGCCACAGTTGCGGCTCGGGAATCCACGGTCCGAGATAACGGGACAGCGGTCCCATGTCGCGGTGCAGGAGTTTGTACCACGCCTTGGCGAAGGCCTCGGACAGCTCCTCGGGGTGGTCCAGCCACCGTCGGGTGATCTCGCGGTAGATCGGGTCTTCTCGCAGCGAGATGTCGGTGACCAGCATCGTCGGGGCGCGGCCCGGCCCGCCGAAGGGGTCCGGGATCGTGCCCGCACCCGCGCCATCCTTTGCCGTGAACTGCCATGCGCCGGCCGGGCTCTTGGTCAGCTCCCACTCGTAGCCGTACAGGTTCTCCAAATACCCGTTGCCCCACTTCGTCGGCGTCGAGGTCCAGACCACCTCGAGACCGCTGGTGATGGCGTCCTTGCCACTTCCGGTGCCATAGGTGCTCTTCCAGCCCAGCCCCTGCTGTTCGATCGGGGCGGCCTCCGGCTCGGGTCCGACCGCGTCCCCGCTGGCGCCGTGGGTCTTGCCGAAGCTGTGCCCCCCGACAATGAGGGCGGCGGTCTCTTCGTCGTTCATCGCCATCCGGCCGAACGTCTCACGGATGTCCACCGCGGCCGCAACCGGATCCGGCTTGCCTTCGGGCCCTTCAGGATTGACGTAAATCAAACCCATGGTCGTCGCGCCGTACGGCTCGGCGAGATCGCGCTTTCCGGAGTAGCGCTTGTTGGTGCCCAGCCATTCGCCCTCTTCGCCGAAGAGGATCTCTTCGGGCTCCCAGACGTCCTCGCGGCCGAAGGCGAACCCAAAGGTCTTGAACCCCATTGACTCCAGGGCCACATTGCCGGCGAGTACCAGCAGGTCTGCCCACGAGATCTTGTTGCCGTACTTCTTCTTGACGGGCCACAGCAGTCGGCGCGCCTTGTCCAGGCTGGCGTTGTCGGGCCAGCTGTTGAGCGGGGCGAAACGCTGCATGCCCTGCCCACCGCCGCCGCGGCCGTCATAGATGCGGTATGTGCCCGCGGCGTGCCAGCTCATCCGGATGAAAAATCCGCCGTAGTGGCCGTAATCGGCCGGCCACCAGTCCTGAGAGGTGGTCAACACCGAGACCAGGTCGGCCTTGAGCGCGTCGACGTCGAGTTTGGCGAACTCTTCGGCGTAGTCGAAGTCCTCTCCGAGGGGGTTGGCCTGCGCCACTTGCGGGTGCAGCCTCGAAACATCAACCTGGTTAGGCCACCAGTCCTGATTCCTCAGGGGAGCCCCGTCTTTCGGCGTGGGCGAGTCAATGGCCGGGTTTTCGCTCTCGCTGCCGGTGTGCGTTGTATCGGTTGACACTGCATTCCTTTCGGGGGTGGGTGGATCGGGCGGTGATCACGGTTGTGATCGGGACTTAGCGGTCGAGCATTCAGGACACAGGCCCCAGTAGATGACTTCAGCCTCGTCGAGAACGAAGCCCTCCAGAACGCTGTCGTCGTCCGACGGGGTGAGGCAGGGCGCCGCGCCGACGGCGCAGTCGACGTCGGCGATGATGCCGCAGGATCGGCATACGACATGGTGGTGGTTGTCGCCGACCCGCGATTCATAGCGGGCGACCATGCCCAATGGCTGGATCCGCCGAACGAGACCTACGGCGGTCAGGGCGTTGAGAACGTCGTACACCGCTTGGCGGGAGACCTCAGGGAGTCCGGTCCGAACCGCTGCCAGTATCGTCTCGGTGTCAGCATGCGGATGAGCATGGACCGCTTCCAACACGGCGACCCTGGGTCGGGTCACCCGCAGATCGGCCAACCGCAGCTGTGCCGAGTAATCCGTCGACGTCGACGACACGAACCCCAATATGCCGCTCTTATCTGGAATCAGTCAAGACTTTTCAGCGCGCCGATCGCGGCGTCGGCCGCCCTCCTGGTCGCCAGCGTGGCGTCTCTGCCGAGCTGGATCAGGCGGGGGAGGGCGCCCGGGTGCCTGACCAGAAACCTTGCCACAGCCGCCAGGTTGGCGGTGCCATCTGGGTGGGTGAGACCTAGGATCTCCGCGTCGACGCTGGCCCGGTCGCTGATAGCCCGCACCACCGACCACGCCACGCCGCGCTCCTCGCACACCTTCGCCACCGCGGACGTCTCCATGTCCAGAGCCACGACACCACGCGACCGCAGCTTGGCGTGGACCTCCGGCTCAACGATCAACTCGTCGGCAGTCCACAACGCGCCACGGGATTTGCCGATCCGAAGCGGCGCGGGCCGATGTTCGGAGGCGCTCGCGCCGTCGACGACAACCGCGGGCAGCACCAGCGTCCCGATGGCCGCCGCGTCGTCCAGGCCGCCGGCGATGCCGACGACGATCACCCACTCGACATCGGCCCCATCAAGCAGCCGTACCGTCGCGGCGTGCGCACGGGCGGTGCCGACCCCGGTCACCACCGCGATCACCGCTCGGTCGCCGATCCGGCCGACGTAGCCTGCGCCGGTTTTCGATAGCCGGAGCCGTCGTCGCAGCGGTCGTAGCTCTCGCGGCATGGCACACACGAAGGCGATCACGACCCGGCCGCCCGGCGCCAACAAAAAAGGAACGGAGAGTAGCTGCTCCGTCCCACTCTCAATGTATAGCGCACCCGGGGGCTTGCGGCAAGACCCGGGTCGTGCCGCAAAATCGCTGACCGGAGCCATAACTCGGCGATGTGGGGGTTGAGCGAGTGTATGACCATGCGGTACTGGTTGCCGGAGCGGGTCCGACTGGGCTGACCCTGGGGTGTGAGCTGGCATTGGCCGGAGTCGACGCAGCCATCGTCGAGCGGCGGCTGAGCCAAGAATTGAGTGGCTCGCGCGCCGGTGGGCTGCACTCACGGACGATTGAGGTCTTCGACCAGCGCGGAATCGCCGACCGATTCTTGTCGCAGGGGCGGGTCGCTCAGGTCGCGGCGTTTTCCGGGGTTCCCTTGGATATCAGCGACTTTCCCACTCGGCACCCGTACGGCCTCGCGCTGTGGCAAAACCGCATCGAGGCGATACTGGCCGGCTGGGCCGACGAGTTGGCGGTGCCGATCTACCGTGGAAGCGAGCTGGTGGGCGCAGAGCAGGACGAAACCGGCGTCAACATCTTTCTCGCTGAACGTGATTCGTTGCGTTCGCGGTACCTGGTGGGATGCGACGGCGGACGCAGTTCAGTTCGCAAAGCGGCCGGCATCGAGTTTCCCGGATGGGATGCCACAACCAGTCACCTTGTCGCCGAGGTCCAGACAGCCCCTAAGCCAGGCGAGGAGCCGCACTGGGACGTCGTGCGTCGTGACGCCGTCGGCGTGCACGGCTTCACCAAGCTGGACGACGGTAAAACGGCGCGAGTCGTCGTGACGGAGCAGCACCTCGGGCCCAGCGGGGAACCCAGCTTGCGCGACTTGAGCCAGGCGCTCACCGCCGTGTACGGCACAGACTACGGAATCCACAGTGCGACATCGATTTCCAGATTCACCGATATGGCGCGCCAAGCGGCGACATACCGTGAACGGCGAATCTTGTTGGCCGGCGACGCCGCCCATGTGCATCACCCCGTCGGCGGACAGGGTCTCAACATCGGCGTGCAGGATGCGGTGAATCTGGGCTGGAAACTGGCCCAGGTGGTCGATCACGCATCGCCCGACAGTCTCCTCGACAGCTACCACAGCGAACGGCATCCGATCGCTGCGCGCGTGCTTTGCAACACGATGGCGCAGATGGCGCTGCTGCGCCGGTCAGACGACCAGACCGCGGCGCTGAGCCAAGTGCTCGCCGAACTGCTCGGTATGGACGAGCCACGCAAGCGGTTCGCCGCGATGATGTCCGGCCTGGACATCCACTACGACCTCGGTGAGGGACATCCACTGCTCGGCCGCCGGATGCCCGATCTCGATGTGGACACCGCCGACGGCCCGCTGCGGGTATTCGCGCTGCTGCACGATGCTCGGCCGGTACTGCTCAATTTCGGCGAGCCGGGCCACTTCGACGTCGCGCCATGGGCGTACCGGGTTCGGCTGGTCAACGCGAAATACAATGGCAGATGGAGCCTTCCGGTGTGTGGCGCGGTGGCGGCGCCGAACGCCACGCTGATTCGGCCCGACGGGTATGTCGCGTGGGTGGGTGACCGACTCGGCAGTGGGCTCGCCGATGTGCTCACCGCGTGGTTCGGGCCGCCTGCTCCGGCACCGGGCCTCGGGTGAGCCCGTCAGTGGTCGAACGCATCCTGCAGTTCGCGCACATGGTCCTGCGTGTGCTGCAGCAGCGGCCGCAGTGCCTCGGCGACGTCGGGCAGTCCCAAAGCGTTGGCCTCCGACACGCGCTTCCGGTAACGGTCCAACTGACGCTGCTCTAATTCCATATCGGCTTTGAGTGCTGCCGCTCCATCCGGCGCGTCGGGGATATCCGGCACGATCACCGTCGGCGTACCACCGAGAAAATCGATCTGCTGGGCAAGGATCTTCGCGTGATCCAACTCCTGAGTCAGGTGGCCGGCCAACTCTTCGGTGATCGCGTGGTATTCGGCACCTTTAATCGTTGCGATGTGCTGGATGTACTGGACAATCAATTGATACTCAGTGCCCAGATCTTCGTTGAGCCGTTCGATGAAAGTACTGATGTCCATGCGGCTACGTTTCACGCTCGACGGCTGCCTCAAACGTGGGCCGGATAGCACTGGCCCTGACCAGGATCGATGCCTCGCGGCGGCGAAACCTTGGTTGGCTGGGCGAGCGCCTGCGATGTTTGCGTCCCTGCTGTTGGCAATTGCGAGTATTGCTGCCGCGGGCACAGCACCTGCTGAACCGGTGGTCCATGGAACGGGCGAGAGGGCAGTCGGCTGGGATACCTACCGTCGATTGGATCGATTGCCATACCTGAGCGCGGCCACCGAGACCCTGCAGGTTTCGAGCTTCGATCGCACCGGCGGAAATTTCGACATCACCACCGGAAACCAGAACGGCAGTGGCGGGTGTCTGGCATCAGGTGGCGCCGGGTGTGTCATCGCGGAGGATCGCGGCGCCGGCGAGCTTGATTCGATCTGGTTCACGCGCGATGGCGGCAATGTGACTCGGATGGGAGCGATCCGCGTCGAATTGGATGGACAGACCGTGATCGATGCACCGTTGCAGTCGTTAGTCGATGGTCGGTTGGGAGCGCCATTCGTCTGGCCGCTGGTGGCCAACGCCGCGCAGTCGCCTGCGGGCGTTTACGTCAAGGTACCGATGCCGTACCGACAGTCGATGCGGATCAGCGTCGCGTCAAATCTGCAGTACTACCACGTCGACTATCGCCAGTTTTCGAATGCCGAAGGCGTGCGGACATTCTCGCCCTCTGACCCCGCGCTTGATGTGATCGCCACCCTGCGCGCCGCAGGCACCATCGACCCCAAACCGCCAGCGCCCAGCGCAGCACATCACCATCGGGTCGTCGAGCTTGCCGCCGGCACCGCCGCAACGATCGCGGAATCGTCCGGCCCGGGCACCATTTCGTCGCTGCGCCTCCGGCTACCCAACCCGGCGGATCAACTCCTGGCCGGTTTACGGCTGGGGATCGAGTTCGACGACCGCACCACGGTCGACTCGCCCCTGGGCGAGTTCTTCGGCGCCGGACTTGGCACCGGTGATGTGCGATCGCTGATGTTCGCCACAGCCCCACAACCCGGCGGGTCGTTGTTGTTATCGGATTGGTGGCCAATGCCTTTCGCCCGCACCGCCCGGGTCAGCCTGCTCAACACAACCGCTGATCCAGTCGCGGGGATTGACACCGACGTCGTGACCGCGGCCGATCCCCAGTGGGCACCCGCGTTGGCCAGTGGCCGCGCCGGCTACTTCACGGCCTATTCGCGTGCCGGGCCGACGACCCTCGGTCAGGACTGGTTGTTCGCCGACGAACAAGGCCACGGAAAATTCGTCGGCGTCAGCCACACCATCCGGGGCTCTCGAACCAAAACGGCGTTCAGTGACGACGCCCCTTACTTTCTCGAGGGAGCCGAACGCGTGTACACAGACGGTTCCCCGTCGCCACAGTGGTACGGGACCGGCACCGAGGACTTCTACGAGGGCGGCTGGTACTTCAACAACGGCACTTTGTTCACCGACCCACTCACCGGCCAACCCGATCAACGGACTGCGACCGGCGGATGTGCAGATTACTGTGTCGCGGTCTATCGACTCATGCTCGCCGACGCCATCGGCTACCACTCAGCAATCCGCTTCGGCATTGAGCACGGCAAGCGCAACATGGTACTGCCCGACTACAGCTCAACAGCATTCCTGTATGCCCAGCCGGACGACACCGTTGCATCCGGCGACGAAGTCAACCCAACAGATCCGGTCAGTCGAATGATGCATGGCTACACCGACTCCGACGCCGTCGATCAGGTGCTGGTCAGCACCTACGAGGGGAGTGAAGACACCCGGACCATCACTGGGCTGGTCCGCGCCACTCAAGCACCGATCACTTTCGACGCCCACATCCGCCCGGACAATCACGGCGTCCTGCTGCGCCGCACGTCGGACCAAGCAACCGGCTATCAATCAGCTGGCGTTGCCGTCGACGGCGTTGCTGTCGGCGACTGGTTACAACCGCGCAGCAACACCTTTCACCGTTGGATCGATGATACCTACCTCGTGCCAGAATTCGTTACCGCAGGCAAAACTCGCATCACCGTCGCACTCACTCCTACCCCCAGCGCCCCACCCTGGACGGCGAGCCGCTACCGCGTCGAAACGCTGACGGGGATGTAAGTGAGCCTCCTCCGGCTCGTTCGTCGGGGTCTTTTCTGGCCGCACGGAACCTGGCAGCCCGGGCCGTTCGCACACAGGCTGCGGCTGTAGGTTGAACCCGATTCGGACACGCTGGAAGGGAGACACCGTGGGCAAGACCGCGGCCATGGCCGAGGCCGACCGCGCGTGGATGATCGACACGCTGCTCGCACTGCTACAGACGCCGAGCCCCTCGGGCCGCACGGATGTCGTCATGCAGCTGATCGGCGACATCTTCGATGACCTCGGTGTGCCATTCTCGCTGACCCGTCGGGGAGCGCTCACCGCCGAACTTCCGGGGAAGTCGGCGAACACCGACCGTGCGCTGGTGGTTCACGCCGACACCATCGGCTGCATGGTGCGCGGACTCAAGGACAATGGCCGCCTCGAGCTGATCCCGGTCGGAACCTTTTCGGCCCGATTCGCCACTGGTGCCCGGGTACGGATCTTCAGCGACGATCCGGACGAATTCATCACCGGCACGGTGATGCCGCTCAAGGCGAGCGGGCACGCGTTCGGCGACGAGATCGACACCCAGCCGACGGACTGGGAGCACGTCGAGGTCCGCATCGACCGCAAGGTCTCGTCCCGCGACGACCTGGTCCGTCTCGGCTTGAAGGTCGGCGACTTCGTCGCATTTCTGACCAGCCCCGAACTGGCCGCCGACGGCTTCATCGTTTCCCGTCACCTCGACGGCAAGGCAGGCGTCGCCGTCGCATTGGCACTGGCCAAGAACTTCACCGAAAACAAGGTCGTGCTGCCGCACCGCACCACGATCATGGTGACCATCACCGAAGAGGTGGGGCATGGCGCCAGCGACGGCCTGCCCGCCGACGTCGCCGAGCTCGTCTCGGTGGACAATGCGGTGTGCGCGCCCGGCCAGCATTCCATCGAGGATGGTGTGACGATCCCGATGGCCGATCTGCATGGCCCGTTCGACTACCACCTCACCCGCAAACTCTGCCGGCTCGCTGAAGAGCAGGACATACCGTTTGCGCGAGATGTGTTCCGCTACTACCGATCCGACGCCGCCGCAGCCATCGAGGCCGGCGCGGGGACGCGAGCCGCGCTGGTCGGCTTCGGGCTGGACGGCAGCCACGGCTGGGAACGCACCCACATGGACTCGCTGGAGGCGACGTACAACCTGTTGCATGCGTGGTTGCGGACCCCGCTGACGTTCGCCAAGTGGGACGCCAAGCCCACGGGCAAGTTGCGCGACTTCCCGTCCTCCAAACAGCCCGCGCCGACCGAGCAGTGGGTGCCGTTATCGCGAGGCGACTATGCCGAACCCGGTGAGGCGTCGCCGGGTTCGCATTGGCCGCCTGCGGAGGGGCCCTAGTCCCGAGGCAGGCTAGCTGCGGCCGGTTATTCCGCTCTTGACGACCTTCAGCGGTTTATGCGGGAATCGCTTCTCGGCATAGGCTTTGGCGGGCGAGTTAGCCAGCACATACAGCGTTTCACGCTTGTCTTGCAACGGTTTCAACACCTGATCCATAAACGCCTTGCGATCGTCGAGATACGGCTCGATGACCTCTTCACCGGCCGGGCACACCGCGAGGCAATAGGCCGCCTTGTAGTTGGGTTTGAACGAAAGGCTTTGCCACATAGAGGCGTTTTCGGCGTTGCTCACTTTCGAACGGAAGTCATCCGCGTCGGCGCTGTCAGCGATCGTTTCCACCCAGTCGGTGAAGCCGCCCATGAACTCCCGGTAGTTGTGGGTTGAGCAGGAGAAGAAGTCGAACTCGCCGTCCTTGCCGATGGCGCCGACAGGACAGGCCGCGACGCACAGCTTGCACTCTAGACATGGCGAGTAGTCCAAAGGCTGCCCGTACGAGCTGATGTCGGTATCGACGAGAATCGTGCCGAGCAGGATGAAGTTGCCGAACCGCGGATGTATGACGTTGCGGTGGATGCCCATGACGCCGAGGCCGGCCGCAACGGCAACCGGTTTGTGGGCTACCACCCAGATCCGGCCAGGGAAGCGGTCCATCTCCATCGGGAAGGTTGCCGACGGGTTCAGCGCGCGATAGCCGCGGTCTTCCAAGGTGCGGGTAATTCGGTGTGCGGCTTCGTTGAGAATCTCGCCGCTGCGATGAAACTCCTGATTTGCCACGCTGCGGGCAGGTGATCGCACGTTGTCGCGATTCATCTTGACCACCAACGAGATATAGCTGCGGGTGCCCGGCATCGCCTGTTGGACGTGATCGACCTCAGACGTCAGGTCGGGATTGTCGGCTGAGGCGAACGCAACGTCGTCAGCACCCGCGGCCAGGCAAACATCTCTCAGCCAGTCGGAGTCGATGACGTCGGGCCGCGGCGGCCGATCACCTCGGCTGGCGATCACCTTTCGCACGGTCGGATGCTCGGCGAGACGGCGGGGTATTGGTGGTGTCACTCTGGATATAGTACGCTATACCTAGGTCGGGTACAACGCAGCAGCGAGCCTGCACAATTGTTCTTGGTCAAGGGTTTCCGAGGGACCCAGCGGGCTGATCACGACATCCGTCGCGCTCACCAGCCGGCCTCAGATTCGGCCGAGCAGTTCGGCTTTCTTCGCAGCGAACTCTTCGTCGGACAAGATGCCGCGCTGATGCAGACCCGCCAACGCCTCGATAGCCGCGACGATCGACACAGCATCTCCGGACGCGGCGACCGTGGGTTCGGGTGCCTGCGCCTGGGGTTCGAACGGCGGTGTCGGCCCGGGTTGTGGCTGAGGCGCGGGTGCTGCGGTCGGAGTCTCGCCCACGTGGTACGTACTGAGCTCACGCAGGCTTGACACCTGGAAGGTGCCGAGTTGACTGGTGAAGCTCACCGAGCCGTAGCCCCCGGCCTGCTGCTGTTGCACGCCACCTATCTGGTGCTCGCCGGTATCGAAAATTTTTGTCACACCGTTAATCTGAATCGCAAGCCGCCGTGTGCCGGGAAAGACCGCATAACGCGCACTATTCTGCGCGCCGACTGAGCTCGGCACACCGAGTTCGGCCGGCCACCAGTTGGCCGAGGTGAAGCCGGCCTGGAAACCTGGACGCGAAGCGGGAAACACATTCGTTGTTGCGAGCAGTTGGGTCAGCTCACCACACAGCGCATCGACGCGGGCTTTGAGCGCGTTGTCGAACATGTCGCCGACCATCGTCATCCCACCCTGCATCCATTGCCCCGAACCGCCGAGTTCGGGGATCGAGAACTGGGCCATCGTGCCGCCTCCGGCATGGATGGCGAACAGCATGGCCAGGACCGCCTCGCGGGAGAGGCCGTGTCGCTGGGCAATTCCGGCAATGGCGCTTTCGGCGTCGGCAGTAACCGCTGCCTTCATAACTGTGAATTCTTCCCTCGTCGGTTCTGGCACTCAAGACTACGCAAGCCAGGCGTGAAGATGTGGCGGACCGCCACGGCAGGCATCAACAGGTGGCGCCGACCCTCGCGAAAGGTGAACCGCTGCGGGCCTCAGCTATCCCGGAATGACCGGTTCGAGGTTGTCCGCAAGAGCCTCATCAGTCAGGTCCTCGAGCTCTTTGCCCTTCGTCTCCGGTCCCATCAGGTAACCGACCACTGTCAGCACCCACAAACCGGCAAGCCCTAGATAAGGCGTTTGCAGCCCGTAGTGCATGATCGCCCAGCCGATAACGGTCGGAGCCGCGATGGAGACCACTCGGCCGCCGCCGACAGCGATTCCGAAGCCGGTGCCGCGCAGCACCGTTGGGAAAAGCTCGGCGATGTAGGTATCGCCCACACCCCAGAGCCAGCCGAGGGTGGCAATGCTGACCGCGCCGTAGACCTGATACTCGTGCAATGAATGGGAGGTCGCCGCCAGGACCGTCGAGGTGATCTCAATGAGCGCTGCCAGGATCGCCGAAGGTCGTCGTCCGATCCAGTCGGCGAGCGCAGTTCCCAGGTACGCAAAGACGCCTTGAAGCAGGAAGAACACCAGGGCGTAGCGGATGGCCTCAATGGGGGAGGCATGGAACTTCTTGACGATGTAGGTGGTCAGAAACAGCGTCATGCCCCAGTAGCCGACTGCGTTGGCGGTGTAGATCAGCCAGCCCGCGACCAGGCGTCGCCGCACCCCGGGCAAGTGCCAGAGCCGGGGCTTGACGTGACCGCTCTCCAGATTGGCCTGCGCGTCGATGTAGCGATGCGATTCGGTGATACCTCGCCGGACCAGAAACAGCAGGATAGCGGGGATGATCGCCACGATGAACGCCGATTGCCAGCCGAAGTGCGGCACCAGTGCCAGTGCGACGGCGGCCGCCAGAACGTAACCCAGTGAGAAGAGCGAGAAGATCACACCGCCGACCCCGATGGCGCGCGTCTTCGCCGGCCAGACCTCGGCGGCGTATGGCGCACCGACCGCAAGTTCGCCCGCACCCCCCACGCCGGTGAGAAATCGCAATCCGGTGAATGCTGCGATATTCGTCGTGAGTCCCGCCAAGGATGTCGTCACGCCGTAGAGCAGAATCGATGCGCCAAGCGTGGCTTTGCGCCCCCACCTGTCGGCGGCAAATCCAAAGCCGATGGTGCCAATTGTGTAGCCGAGCAAAAAGATCGAGCCTATATATCCGGCTTGGGCTTCGGTGATGTGCAACGCTTTCTTGATATCGGGCAACACCAGACCATAGATGTTGACCGCGTAGGAGTCGAAGCCGTAACCAAGTCCCGCCGTCACAGCGACAAAGAGCGCCTGCTTGAAGGTCGCAGGAGCGGCTGTGGGCAATTTGACGGAAATGTTGTCAACGCGCGACGTCACCCGTGGACTGTAGGCAGCCACCCGGCGCCTGCGTAACTATCAAGATCGCCCTGATCGCAACTAGTTGAGCGATGCGACATGTTTTCCGAAGCGAGGCCAAATATGTTGTGGAACAATGTGTTACGAACTAGGAATAGAGGCAGGCCGTCTGCCGCACTACACGTCTCGTTCAACGAGTGTTCAAGCAGTGGTCAAGTCAACGGCGCCGATTTACCAGAGAATTGAGTCTATGCGACTGCTTGTAGTGCTTGCGAGCGTCGCCGCGAGCATCGGCCTTGCCACCACGGCACAGGCTAATCCTTCCGGATCCGATGCGACCTTTATCGCGGCGCTCCACAGCGCCGGTATCACCTACCAGAACGCACCTGACGCCGTCGCCAGCGGCAGACGAGTGTGCGAGCTGATGGATCAAGGCCACGCGGAGCCCGAAGTCATCAAGAGCACGACGCAGGCGAATCCAGGGCTCACGAACGACGTCGCCACCCGATTCACCCACATCGCGGAGAGCACGTACTGCCCCCAGTACGTCGATGTGAAGCCGCCGCCGCCGCAGCAGCCAGAGGTGCCGCCGTTCTTCCCAATGCCGCCGCTGCCGGCCGCGTTGTAGCCCGACAACCACGTCGCTTTGCCGATATCTCCGCCAAGGTGGGCAATTCCTGTCGATGTACTGTGCTGCTGTGTCCGTGTACGCATTGAATCTGTTCGACGTCGCTGATCGTGGGGAGTACTTGGAGTACGCGCGACGCTCTCCCGCACAGGTGGCCGCGCACGGCGGTCGCGTTGTCGCCCTAGGGGAATTCCAAGAGGCGGTGGTCGGTGATATCGCGCCGCGACAGGTTTTGATCCTCGTTGAGTGGGACTCGAGGGAGGCCTTCGACTCTTATCGCGACGACCCGCAGCTGGCAGACCTACATCCTCATCGCGAAAACGGTTCGTCGAATTATGTCTGGCATCTGTTCGACCGACTGGATGATCTTCGGCCGATCCTGAAACAGGATCCTCCGAATTAAGCGCTCAAGTCGCGGTCACCGACCGCAGCTCCTGTAGCGACTCGTCGATCAGCCGCCGCAGCGCGGCAGGATCGTCCTGCTGGACCCAGCGAGCGAACGCCACGTGAAAGACGGTCACGCCCGAGTGGGCGGCGAGGGTCGCCGCGTTTGCCGGGATACCCCGTTCCACCAGCGCCGCCGTGATCACAGCGGCCAGGGTCTGCAGCTTGATCAACTCGCGCTCCTGCAGCTCCGGGTTGGCCTCGATGACCCGGCTACGGATCCGGGCGAATGGGTGGCGCTCGGCGAACATCTGCGCGACGGGATCGAGGCCTGCTATCACCGCCGCGAGCGGGCTTGCCTCCGCCGGTGCTGTGGCAAGCCCGTCCAGCCAAAGGTTTTGCAGTTCCTGGCTGCCGCTGAACAGCACCTCCCGCTTGTCTGAGAAGTAGCGGAAGAAGGTTCGCTTGGTCAGCTCGGCGCGCTCGGCGATCTCGGCGACGGTCGTCGCCTCGTATCCCTGCTCGTCGAACAACTCGATCGCGGCGCCCATCAGGCGGCCCGGAGCATCTGGCTTCCAGCGTGCCATGGCCACTGAGCTTAGCTGATGACACCATGTGCCATGTGATGGTAGTGTGATGGCACAAGGTGACATAACCCGTCGACTGGAGATTCCCATGCGCGTATTCGTAACCGGTGCCTCAGGCCACATCGCGGCCGCCGTCATCCCCGAGCTCGCTGACAACGGCCATCAGGTCATCGGACTGGCTCGCTCGGACGCCTCGGCCAACGCGGTCGCCGCGTTGGGTGCCGAGGTTGTCCGGGGCGACCTCGACGACCTCGACGCTTTGAGCAGGGCCGCCGCCGACGCCGACGGCGTCATCCACCTCGCCTTCAAACACGAGGCGATGCAGACCGGCGACTTCATGGGTGCCGTCGACGCCGACCTGGCAGCCACTCGGGCCATCGGCGAGAGCTTGATCGGCACCGGCAAGCCCTTCGTCACCACCGGCGGGACGCTGATGCTGGCGATGGCCGGGATCATCGGCCGCCCGGGTACCGAGGATGACCAATCCGAGGGAGGCCCCCGCGTGGACTCGGCGAATTACACCATCGGTCTGGCGCAGCAAGGGGTGCGCTCGTCCGTGGTCCGGCTCGCTCCGATCGTCCACAGCGACCTCGACCACCACGGCTTCACACACGCGCTGATCGGCTTCGCCGCGGAGAGCGGCGTGGCGGCCTACACCGGCGACGGCTCGAACCGCTGGCCGGCGGCCAACACTCACGACATCGGCGTGCTCTACCGCCTGGCGGTGGAGAAGGCGCCCGCCGGCTCGACCTTGCACGGCGTGGACGAATCGGGCATTCCGCGCAAAGTGATCGCCGAGACGATCGCCGGAAAACTCGGGATCGAGGCCAAGAGCATCACCGACGAAGAGGCGCCGCAGTACCTCGGCTTCCTCGCCGGCTTTGCCGGCTTGGACAACCCGACGTCCAACGACAAGACCCGCGCGGCGCTGGGCTGGGAGCCGACCCATCCGGGCTGGATCGAGGACGTCCAGAAAGGGCACTACTTCGACTGACCGCAAAGCAGACGCTCGTCGGCGTCAGATGCCGTCAGATCACCCTCGGCGCCACATCGGACTGTGCCAACAGCTCGGCGCCGGTGTAGCGTCGGCGGCCGGGTAACTCAACCCACTCTCCGCCGTCGGGGGACTCCGCAACCATGTCGGTGTACACCATCCGACGCCAACGCAGCTTGTCCCGCACGTCGAACGGGTCGAACGGATTGACCCGCGAATAGTGTGTAATGCTGCAGTTGCGCAACGTGTATCGCGGGTCACGGTCCATCGCCTCCCACTCTTCGGGCAGCATCCGCTCCACCCCGTACCGCGCCACGTTGATGAAGTCGCCATGGGAGACCACCAGAACCCGCTGGCCGAAATGTTCGCGGTGCAAGGTGCCCTGAAAGTCGCGGAATCGCCCGTAGACGTCGGGCATGCTTTCACCACCATCGAAGCGGACATACCAGGGCGTGACCTCGTGCAATCTCTCGGTCAATGGGAATTGCGAACGCCGTTCGGGTCTCGGCACGATGCCGTAAACCCCCCAGCTGCGCTCCGCGATCCGGTCGTCGACGGTCCAGCCGCCGCAGGTCTCACCGCCCAGATACGCCGCGGTCTCCCGGGCCCGCAGGAACGGTGAGACATACCGGGCATCGAAGGAGCCCGCGCCGCGCAGATGTTCGTCGATCCAGGTCTTGGCCTGTCTGGCCTGCTCGACGCCCAGAGGTGACAGCCTCTGCTGCCAGTCTGGCCGGTCGTTGAGCTGATCGGCGCTGGGATGCAGACGCCCTGCCTTTTCAGCTTTTTGAACGATGTTCGCCTCAGACTGGCCGTGGCGGACCATCACCAAATCATTGGGCATTGCCATGCCGCCATCTTCTACCGGATCGGCGTGACCGCGACGCTTGACTGGAGGCCGGCCTGGGTACGTCGTGTCCCGGGCACGGAACCGGAGAAACGTCACGAAAGGCGGCCATGGACAACGAGGGTCGACTGCGACAGGCGAGACGCCGGGTCGTGACAGTGCAACGGCGCATCTGGTTGCTCCAGGTCGCGTTCTGGCCCGCGGTCGCCCTCGGCTTCGCCGTGGCGGCTTTCACCGTCGTCCGCCTGATATGGCGCCGACGCCGCACGGCAACTCTGGTCGACAATGTGGCGGTGGCGCCGCCAGACCGGGCTGCCGGCGCAGCTGTGGGGGGGCCGGAATAGGTTGCTTCTACTCGGTCCGCGCGCCGGGAGAGCGGCGGAGGTGATAGATGCGCTGGTTAGCGCGGCTACAAACCGGTAGGCGCAGCGGGACCGTCCTTATGTTGACCGCATTGATAGGACTCGGTGTGTTGTTCGCGCTGCTACCCAAATCCATGCCGGACAACGCGCCGAGTCAGGATGCACCGCCCAGCGCCGAATCGGCTCGGGCAGCGGCCTTGCTGCGCTCGTTTCCGAATGCCGATCAGACCGCCGCGTTAATCGTCTTCGCTACCGCCGAGGATTTCCAGCGCAGCGTGCTGACCAGCACGCAGCGCGCCGCCGTAGGGGAGCGCCGAGCAGCTTTGGCGAGGCTTTCGGTGGCGCCATGGGCAGTGCGCCCGCGATTCAGTCAGGATGGCACCGCGGCATTGATCACGGTCCCGGTGACGATATCGACAGGTACGGAAGCAATCGGCGGGCAGGCCGACGCGTTGCGCGCCACGGCCAGACAAGGCCTGCCCGAAGGTCTACACGCGTGGCTGACCGGCCCGGTGGGCTTTCAGGCCGATACTGTGACGTCATTCGCCGGCGCCAACGTTCGCCTATTGGTCATCACCGCGTCGGTGGTCGCGGTGTTGTTGATCGTGACCTATCGCAGCCCGCTGTTGTGGATGGTGCCCTTGGCGGTAGTGGCCGCGGCCGACGGGTTGGCCCGGTTTGTGGTGACCGCGTTAGCCGACGACTGGGGATTGCCGATCGACGCTTCCATTCTCGGCATCCTCTCGGTGCTGGTGTTCGGTGCGGGTACCAACTATGCGTTGCTGCTGATTGCCCGTTACCGCGAACAGTTGCTTGTGGAGCATGACCCACGCCGGGCCATGCAAACCGCGGTGGTGTCGGCCGGACCGGCCGTTGTGGCCTCTGCGGGCACCGTGGTGCTGAGCCTGTTGATGTTGCTGTTCGCCACACTGGCCGGCAACCGCGCGCTGGGGGCGGCGTGCGCGACGGGGATTGCCATAGCTCTGGTATTGGTGCTCGGGGTAGTTCCCGCCGCCTTGGTCGTCTGTGGGCGAAGGGTGTTTTGGCCGTTCATTCCGCGATGCGTCGATCCCGACCTCGGCAGCCGCGAACCCCATTCGATGTGGGGCCGCGTCGGTGATGCGGTTCAGTGCCGGCCATGGGCGATCAGTGCCGCGGCGCTCACACTGCTTATCGTGCTCGGCAGCGGCCTGGTCGGCGCTCGGATCGGGTTGAGTCAAATCGACCAACTGCTAGGCAACCCCGAATCGGTGCGCGCGCAACGACTTGTTGCCCAAACGTTCCCCGGGGGAGCGCAGCCGCAGGTCGTCGTGCTAGCTCGCGATGACATCGCATTGCCGGCGACACGACTCGCTCAAACGGTTCCAACAGTAACGGGCACGCATGTCACCGGCACCGCGCAGGGATGGACCAAGATCGTTGTCACAACGTCGAATTCGCCCCAAAGCAGCGCCGCCTTCACCGTAGTCAATGCACTTCGAGCGCAATACGTCGCCCAAGGCGGAGCCTTAGGGCAGAGTCTGGTGGGTGGTTCGGATGCCACTGCGTTGGACCAGCATCAGGCAGCCGCGCGCGATCGCGCGGTCGTCATCCCGCTGATCCTCATCGTGGTCGCGGCGGTTCTGCTGGTTTTGCTGCGCTCAGTGATTGCACCGATTTGTCTGATCATCACCGTCGTGGCCACCTACGTAGCCAGCCTCGGTGCGGGCAACTTCTTATTTCATAACGTCTTTCACTTCGCGGCTTTTGACACCAGCGTATTGCTCTATGCGTTCCTGTTTCTCGTTGCTCTCGGGGTCGACTACAACATTTTCCTCACCACCCGCGCCCGCGAGTCACGCAATGAACTCGGGGCCCGCGAGGCAATGCGGTACGCACTCATCCGCACCGGTGGTGTCATCACCAGCGCCGGCATCCTGCTGGCAGCCGTGTTCGTCGTCCTGGGAGTGCTGCCCGTGGTGGCGTTGGCGCAGATTGGCACGATCGTGTGTATCGGCGTGTTGCTGGACACCTTGGTGGTACGCACCCTGATGGTGCCCGCACTGGCTCAAGTGCTTGGTGAACGGTTCTGGTGGCCCGCTATGCGGCCTGAGTCAGCACGGCTCAGCCAGACGCGCTGAGGATTTTGATCGCGAAGACCAGGGTGTCGCCCGGGCGGATTCCAGCGCGGGGCTCACCGTTGGGGTACCCGTCCGCGGAGACCACCGCGACACCGACGGTGGACCCGACCTTTTGTCCCGCGATGGCCTTTTGAAAGCCCGGGACGACTCCGTCCAGCGGGAAGTCAACCGGCGCCCCCCGTTGGTACGCGCTGTCGAACACCTGGCCGTCGCGTCCGTTAACGCCCATGTAGCAGACGGAGACTTTGGCGGTAGGGGCGACGACAGGACCGTCTCCGGCGTGCAACGTGTGCACCTCGGTCTGCGTCACGCTGAATGGCGCCGTCACATCAACGCGCGGTGCCGCCGTGTCCGTGGAGCCCGTGACCGCGACGCTGCCGGTTGCCCCAGTCAACGTCCACTCGGGTGTACCACCATTGCCCGGTGCCGCCGTGGGACAGGTGCTGTTTGCGGTTGCCGGTTCGGTCGAGGCCGGGCTTACCGCTTCGGTGTACGCAGGGCCGCTGGCCGACCCGGAGGAACTACTGGCCGATGGCGCTGTCTTGTCGGAGCTGCACGCACCGAACGTCATGACGGCCGATGCGGCACAGACAACGAACGCGACAGACGAATACACACGCGAAGGGTTCACGGTCGTGACGCTACAGCCGCGTTCGACCCGTAGAGCGAGCAGGCTCTCGACACCGCCGAATAGCTGCCCGGCCTGGGAGGTCGGTCACATGTCCGGCGATGCGATGTCTGTTGGGCGGTCCGCGGCGATGCTGCGTTCGCGTCGTCGGGCACGGGACGCCCGCAGATTGGCGGCGTTGCCGCACACCTTCACGTTGTGCCATACCCCGCTGTTGTTCTTGGACCGGTCGTAGAACGTGGAACCGCACTCGGCGTTGTGGCACTGTTTGAGCCGCCGCCAAGTGCCGGTGTGCTGGCTCAGCAGGATCTCGCCCCACAGCGCGGAGGCCAGCCATCGCCAGCCCCTTCCGGTGGGTTCCAACCGCACCTTGCCGACGTCGGATAAAGCAAAAGACGCCGAGACGGCGCCGCTTTCATCGCCGGCCGCGGCATCTCCTGCCATCACATTCGCGATCGTGTCGCGCAATGTCCGAAGTCTCCCGATATCGGCGGTGCTCAGCGCAGGCGGGTGCACATCGGTGTCGCGGGTGTGCGCCCAGGACGTTATGGCGCTCGTCGTCCAGGTCTGGGCGAGCTCCGGGTCGGCCAGCAAATCCGGGTAGCTCGCGATGGCTTTGGTATTGAGGAAATCCTGGACGAGCGCAGCCCCGCCGGGGGCCATCGCGAGCCCGAACCGATCCGAGGCCAACCATGTTTGCGACATAGTCAAACAGTACTTGACTATGTCGAGCCGGTCAATTACCTTGACAGAGTCAAAGTACTTTTACCTACGTCGCAAGGAGAACGCATCATGGTGAACATCAAGGGATCGACGGTCGTGGTCACAGGGGGACAGCGGGGTCTCGGCAAGGCCATCGTCGACGAGCTGCTGGCGCGCGGCGCGGCCAAGGTTTACGCCACCGCACGGACACCCAAGCCCAGCCGGGACGCTCGAGTCGTGAGCGTGCCACTCGACGTCACCGACCCCGATTCGGTCGCTGCACTGGCCGGTGCGGCCCCCGACGCCACCATCGTCGTCAACAACGCCGGCACCATCGGTGCGCAGCGGCTGCTGAGCAGCGACATCGAGGATGTCCGGAAGGTGTTCGAAACTAACTACTTCGGCGCCCTGCGGATAGCTAAGGCCTTCGCCCCGATCCTGGACCGCAACGGCGGGGGAGCCCTGGTCGACATTCACTCGGTGTTGAGCTGGGTTAGCGGCTCAGGAGCCTACGGCGACTCCAAAGCGGCATTGTGGTCCGCGACCAACTCCCTACGCATGGAACTCGAGAACCAACAGACGCTCGTCACCGGAGTCCACCTGGGCTACACCGACACCGACATGGCCGCCGACGTCGATGCACCCAAAAACGACCCCCGCCAGGTCGCCCGTGACATCCTCGACGGAGTTGAAAGTGGAGCCACCGAGATACTCGCCGACGACGTCACCCGTCATTTCAAGGGTGCGCTATCTGGACCCGTCGAGGCATTGCAATTGAGGTGAGGATTGCGACGAAGGAAGCGTGCTTGGGAGGATGCGGCATGAGTCAGCCCGTCGTCGATCGACTCATGCCCTCCCTGCCACGCAGCATCGCGCGTCATGTTCTCGGCGCCTTGTTGATACTCGCAGGTGTCGGTCATCTGAGCTTCGCCCGAACCGCTCTTTACGCGCAGGTACCGCCCTGTCTGCCGTTGAACGCCGACTTCGTCGTGATCGCCTCGGGCGCGGTGGAAATCGCGCTCGGTGCGAGCCTGGTGCTGCTGAGTCGGTGGCGAGTACCGGTCGGATGGGTCGTGGCGATGTTCTTCGTTCTGGTTTTTCCCGGCAACATCTCCCAATTCGTCACGCACGCAAATGCGTTCGGACTTGACTCCGACCTCGCTCGCGGCATCAGGCTGCTGTTCCAGCCGCTGCTCGTGATCTGGGCGCTGTGGTGCACCGGGGCATGGGCGGCTCACCGAAACCGCGGCGAATGACCCGAGCTAATCGGTTATCCCAGCCAGTTCGTGTGCCACCGCGTCGAAGGCGCGCAGCGCGTCTAACATGTGCGGCTCATGAGAGTGCGGCTGGGTGGACAACTTGGCGGCGACCATTTCCGCGGAGCGGTTGACGTAAATCATCTGACCACACATGCCCAGGCACAACACGACGTTGCTGTCCGGGTAGGGGATCCACACTTGGTTGCGGTACATCCCGCCGGGTAGTTCGTTGTCGTCGGGGTTGGCGGCGAACGCCTGACGCGAGTCCGGATCGCCGTCGAGGGTGTCTGCGATCCATGCCGCCGGCACTATTTGCTGGCCGGTCAACGAGACGCCGTCGCGCAGGAACAGCGACCCGAACCGGATCATGTCGCTAAGACAGGCGTTGATGCCGCCGTCGAAGAATCCAGTGCCGGCCGTGTCTACGCCGATGGTGGCGTCGCATTGGGCGCCGATGCGGCTCCACAACAGTTCCGACATCAGTTCGGGCATGCGTTTGCCGCCGGCGACCTCGCAGATCCAGCCGAGTAGATCGGTTTCACACGACCGATATTCAAACGGGCCGCCGTGCCCCGACTTCCGCCGCAAGCTCAGCAGGAAGTCTTGCAGCGTGGAGGGTCCGCCCGGACTGCTCCGAGGCGCCCACCCGATCGCCCGGTCGAGGGTGTGTATCTCGGCGGCGGGATCGCCGTAATTCTCCGAGAAGGCGATACCCGACCTCATGTCGAGCAGGTGGCGGGCCGTCGCACCGGCGTAGCCGCAGTTCGCCAAAGCGGGAACGAATGCCGTGACCGGCGCGTCGAGATCGATCGCACCGGCACCGTGCAACGCGCCGACGACGGCTGCCACCAGCGACTTGCTCACCGAGAACAACAGGTGCCGGGTGTCGGCTCCCAGGCCGTCGAGGTATTCCTCGGCCACCATCGACCCGCGGTGGGCGACGGCCCACCCATCGGTAGCGGTGGCGGCCATCACCGCACCAACGGTGGTGGCCACCCCGTCGGTACTGTTCATCCGGATCGTGGCCAGCGGAGCACCGGCTGAGGGCAATGCTGCGATCGGCCCGCTCCCGCGCGAAATTAGCGCGGTCGGCACGAAGTCTTCGACGTGCTGGAACGACCAATGCGAAAAAGGCGGCGACAGCCAGTTGCCCAGCGAGATGCCGGCCGGGAGCAACGGTGGATTCAACCTCACGCGCGTGCGACGAGCCGCGAGACGATCGGCGTGGCAGGCGTTAGGGGAGTCGAGGCGAACTTCGCCTTGATGCCATTGACCCAGCGCCGGCAGCGCTCGGTGAGCTGGTAGTCGTCGGTCTGTAAGTGCCCGCGCGTGATGAGCACGCCGAGTTGTGCGTCCTCGCAGCGTAAGTCGCCAGGCGCCGCGACACGCATGTAGAAGGCCTCGGACTCGTCGAGCAGCGTGGCCCAGTCGTTGCCCGGGCGCGCGAAGGAAACGTGCCCGTCGTCGTCGAGGCGCCACACACCGGTCCGCGGCGTAGAGGTGAACAGCTCGACATCCTGCGAGGTCTCCGAAATTATCAACTGACCCCAGACCTCGTCCTCGCCGTAGCCCCGCTCCCAGCGCGTATTGATCTCCTCGATATCGAGCTCGTACTCCACGTCCATGTACTCGAGCAAGTGGAAGAGGAACAGCGGCATGTCGGCATAGGCCTCGGTGGTCAAGTTGGTCATCGGACTGGCGCCGCTCAGCCGCGGGTTCACCTCGCCCAGGTAGAGCTCGTCGGCGTCCAAGTCGTGCAACAGATCCACCTCGAAGTAGCCGAAATACCCCTCGCGGCTCAACACGTCGCCCAGCTTTCGTACCATTTCTCGCGCGGCGTGGGTCTGGGCGGGCGGCAGCACTTCGCGCCAGATGTCATTGCCGCACCAGGCGCCCTTGCTCGTCGTCAGCTCCGGGTAACCGACGAGACTCGTCATCGCGGGGCCGATCACGGTGCCGTGGCGGGTCACGGTGCCCTCGAGGCACACCTCGACATTGCGGATGCGCTTCATGACCTTGACTTCCGGCTCAACCAGGTTGGCGGCGCAATGATCCCAGTCGCGTTCGCCGCGCACAAAGAACGTCCCACTTCCGGCGTTGCCATACGCGGCCTCGACGACCAGGTCATCTCCCAGCCCGGCGCTTTGCGCGAGCGCCGACAGCTCGTCGTAAGAGCCGACCTGCCCGATCACGTGAGGCACGCTCGGCACGCCGGCCTCATCGGCTAAGCGCGTCATCACGACCTTGGAGCCCAGGCGATGGCGAAGCTCCGCCCGTGGGGCCATGACCTCGAGCCCCGCCTGGTCCGCGAGGGCCTGGGTCTGCTCGTCGAGCATCACAAAGCAAGCCTTGCCACCGGGCCCTCGTCGCGCGATGAACTCGAGGGTCTCCGGATCACACAGGAGGTGGTTGCACACATCCCCCATGCACCCGAAATCGATGCGGTCGCGCCGCCGGGGCACGAACACGCGCGAATGTTCGCCCTCAAAAGAGTCAAAGTAGTTCAGGTAGAAGAAGTTTCGTACCCAGCGGTCGACGCCGAGCAGGTTGAACGGTGTTGGCGAGATGAAGTACAGCGGCACGACGTTGGTGTGGAAGAACGCGCGTACGTCGGAGAGGCCGTTCAGCGGGCGGCGCGGGTCGGGTGCCGGCGTGCCGCCGTGCGCAGTCAAGCCGACCGCGCTGACGTCGACGTCTGCATCGGTTTCAAGAAACGCGGTGCGGGGAGTGGGGCCACGGCCAGCGCGACGGCGATGAAATGACAATCCATTTCGCAAGTGTGCGCCCTGACCATGCCCGTGTCGAAGTGTGAAGGAGGCTGCCGACGCCAGCAGCGCGTGTCGTCAGACTAACCCGACGCCGTTAGATTATGGAAGCGTTGCTCTCGACAGGTTCGGCCCCGCCCATGGGCATGGACGGGCCACGCTGAGCCCCGGCTCGGTTGTCACAGCCCGTGAAGCACTCGGATCCGGTCGCGCCACGCACGCTGCGTCACCGCACACTCGGGCACGAAGATGTCATAGCCATGCGGCGCTCCGGGGTGGACGTGGAGCTCCGTCGAGACTCCTGCGGCGCAGAGGCGTCCGGCGTAGCTCAACGCTTCGCCACGAAATATGTCGAGCTCGCCGACCTCCACGTAGGCCGCCGCCAGGCCGGCGAGGTCCTCACAGCGAGCGGGTGCCGCATATGGCGACACCTCGTCGGTTCCCGCTGCGGTGCCCAGCAAGGCCGCCCATCCCGTTGCGTTGTCCCGGTAATTCCATGTCGTGATCCCGCGAAGACGGGGATCCGGCCCGGTCGTCCTGTCATCGATCATCGGGTAGATCAAGATCTGCCGGGCCAGCTGCGGCCCCCCTCGGTCGCGTGCCATGAGCGCGACCGAGGCGGCCAGCCCGCCGCCCGCGCTGTCACCCATCACCGCCAGACGAGCAGGGTCGATGCCGAGCGAGGCCGCATTGGCCCTCAGCCACACCAGGGCCTGGTAGCAGTCCTCCTGCGGTGTCGGGTAAGGGTGCTCCGGGGCGTACCTGTAATCAACGGCGAGGATCCGTACTCCGCTCTCCGCGCAGTAGCGTGCGGCGAGGCTGTCGTACAGGCTGACGCTGCCCAGGATCATCCCTCCGCCGTGAATGAACAGGGCGGCCGCACCGGTAGAGCCTCCGGTTGGCACGTACCACCGCAGCAGGATCTTCGAGCCGTCGCTCGTCTGCAGGTAAGTGTCCGTGGTGGTCACGTCCGAGGGTCTTGGTCTTAGCGCCATTGCTCTGCCGAGCAGACCCTCGATCAGTGTTCGTCTCGCTTGGACGTCTCCGACAGCGGGTGCGGTGATCAGTGGTGAACCCTCGTAGAGCCGCGCCAGTCCTTCCCTGATCTCGGCATCGACACTCCATACCATCAGCGATCTCCGGAAAGTTCTCGTACACTCACTCGGTCATGGGCAGCGAGCACGCCGGCGTCGAGGACTTCCGGGCGGCGCTCGTGCAGCGGCACCTGGCCGAAGGCGTGCTGGACGCCGATTCGGCGGCCCGCGCCGATCTGGTCTTTCAGCTGACTCGTCTGTATGCGCGGTTGTCCGCAGACTTCGAGGCGCTGCACCGCCAGCGTGGGTGGACCTGGGCCGGGTTCCGGATCATGAATGTGCTCTGGGCCATGGGTCCGTCCGAACTTCGTGACATCGCACGGCTCTCGGGTGCTTCCCGAGCGGCGATCTCGAGCGCTCTGAACACCCTCGAGCGAGACGGTCTTGTCGCTCGCTCCGGCGTAGACGGTGATCGGCGGCTCGTCCGGATCGGACTCACCGAGCGGGGCCAAGGCGAGCTTCGTGACGGTATGCGGGCACAGGCAGAACGCGAGCGGCTCCGGTTCGACACGTTGGAGCCCGGTCTGTACGGCCACCTCACCGCACTCCTCGCCCGTCTTGCCGACCAGGTCGTCCCTGCCAGGGAGTAAGGACGTCCGTTCGCGAGTCACGACAATAATCAAACAACGCTTGTCAAGGGTTTGACGATCTGCGTATAGTCCGGTTTCATGCGCACGCTTATCCAATTTAGTAAAGGCTGGAGAGCTCGAAGATCGATGCGCAGAGAAAATCGCGATCTGTTCTTTCGTTCGGGTTGAGCCGGGCCTGATGACGACGATTCACAGCTACACCAGGAAGCCCTTCCTGATCGTCGAACGCGGACAACGGCAGCTGCGAAAGGACGTGTACGGAGCCATCGACGACGCGGTGGTGCTGCAGGCGCAGCATCTCGCGGACGAGCGTGCCCACACGACGGCGCTCGTCGGGATGCATCCGGTGGCGTCCCCCGGGTATTTGCCGTTCTTCTCGGCGTTGGCTCGCGGAGGGGCACATGTAGTCGCCAGCGCAACTCGGTACACCTCCGGCGACGCGGCATTGCAGATGGAGAACGTTCTGCTCGACCTTGCGGCGTGCGTGCGCCACGTCAAGGAGGAGCTGGGATACGAGAAAGTCGTGCTGGTCGGGTGGAGTGGCGGAGGAGCCCTGATGGCCGGCTATCAAGCGGAGGCGCAGAAGCGACAGATCACCTGCACCGCCGCCGGTGAGCCCACCCCGCTCGCCGATACCGAGCTGCTGCCGGCCGACGGGCTGGTCCTCGTCGCGGCTCACCGAAGCCGGCATCGTCTACTCGCCGACTTCATGGATCCGTCCATCACCGATGAACGCAATCCAGACGCCCGGGATCCACGATGGAACCTTTACGACCCCGCGAGCCCGGATCGGCCACCCTTCACCTCGGATTACCTCGAGGACTACCGTGCGGCCCAGATAGCCCGTAACCGCCGGATCACAGCCTGGGCGAAAGACCAGCTGGACACCATGCGGAGGCGCCACCCCGATATGGAGAAGTCCTTTGTCGTGCACGGGACGATGGCGGACCCGCGCTGGCTGGACGCGACCGTGGATCCCAACGGACGCAGAGCCAAGTGGTGCTACCTGGGTGACCCGGAGATGGTCAATGACGCGCCGAGCGGATTGGCCCGATACACCACCACCAGGAGCTGGCTTTCGCAGTGGAGTGTCGATGACGCCCAAATCGATGCAGTCGACGCCGGCCCGCGCATCACCGTGCCCGCGTTGGTGATCGCCAACGGCCGTGACGACGCGGTTCCGACCACTCATCCGGCCGACACGTTCTCGGCTATAGCCAGCACGGACAAGACGTTCTACGAGCTTACCGAGGCCAATCACTACTTCAACGGACCCGACCAGAGGTCATGCCTGACCGATGCCGTTTCGACGGTTACCGGTTGGCTCGACGAACACGCATTCACCAACTAGACCTCCCCCGTGACACAGAGAGGGTCCACGACCATGACCACGTCAGACTACGGAGCCATCCTTCCGCATTTCGACATCTACAACCCCGAGCACGTGCAGATCAGAGACGATGTGCTCGCCTATGCCCGCGAACACTGTCCCGTGCCACACACCGACAGCGAGGGTGGCTTCCACCTGATCACCCGCTACGACGATGTGCGCAGGGTCCTGCTGGATCCGGCGACGTTCTCCTCCACGGGCGTCGGCCCGCGACCGAGCCCGATCTGCCTCAACCCGCTCGATGCCGATCCGCCCTACCAGGTCGAACTTCGCAAGCTGCTCAACCCGCTGTTCTCTCGGGCCGCCCTGATGCGCTTCGAGCCGGTCATGCGCGGGATCGCGCGCGCCCTCGTCGACGGTTGGGTGGATCGGGAGACAATCGACCTGGCTGCCGACTTCTCGATCCCCTTCGCTGCAACGACGCTGGCGCGGATCGTCTTCGACGGTTTCGACGACCACACCATGGTCGAGATCGTTGACGTTGTCGACCGGGTCGGGTCAGGAGATGTCGGTGCGTACGCTGAGCTGCTCGCCTATGCCGCGAAGTTTCTCGCCATGTACGAGGACGGCAGCGCAAACACCGACAATAGGCTGGTCGCCGCGCTGCTCGGGGGAACAGTCGCCGGCGGGCGTCCGCTCACCACTGAAGAGCGACTGGGTGTCATCTCGGTGACGTTCCTCGGCGGCCTCGACACCGTCCGGGGGGTAATCCCGATGATCGCCCTCGAGCTCGACGCCGATCCCGCTCTCGAACAGCGTCTGCGGGATCCGAACTGGGTCCGCAACGACCTCGACGAGCTGATCCGGCTACTCAGTCCGGTGACCCTCATGGGGCGTACGGTCATGCGCGATTGCGAGGTCAGCGACGCCAAGCTGAAGGCCGGTGACCGCGTGCTGGTGTTCTTCGGCTCGGCCAGCCGAGACGCCGAACGCTTCGACAACGCCGACGTTCTCGAATTCGACACCCCCCGACCCGCCCACGCGAGCTTCGGGCTGGGGGTACACCGCTGCCTGGGCATGCACCTGGCCCGCCTGCAGCTGGAGATCGCATTCGACGAACTGCTCAAGCAGATCACCAACATCAAGGTCGTTGGCTCGGTCACGTGGGCCACGGGCATCGCGCAGATCCCGGAGAGTCTCCCCATCCGGTTCGACAGGGTGCCGGTCGGGGCCAGTCGCTGATGCTGGACGGGAAGCACCCCACGGGCGAGGATGCGCCGGGGACGGACTGGCTGCCGGACGCCATCGAGGTGGCGAATATCCCGACACTGCTCATGGTCCTGGTCCAGCTCACGGGTGATCTCGCCTGGCTGGAGGATCCCTATCGACCGGCTCGCGGGCGGGGCATCGACACCAATGATGCCGGCGGACTTCCAGCGGAGGTGCAGCGGCGCGTCCGCGACGCGGCGACGGATGCGATTCGCGGTTGGATCGCTGGCACTCCCATAGTGCTGCCAGATCCGCCCGAAGACCTGCTTCGGCGGATGCTGTCGGTGTCGATGCGCGAGCCCATTCCGGTCGAGTACGCGGGATTCATTGCAGACCAGCCGGGAATCTGTGACAGGCAATCGCCGGGTACGGCGACGCCGATCGGGGATGGGGATCTCGATGCGCTCATCATCGGTGCTGGACCGTCGGGATTGGCCGCGGCGATCCGGCTCCAGAGGGCTGGCATCCGCTACTCGATCGCCGAACGCACCGCGTCGGTGGGTGGTGTGTGGCAGAGCAACCGCTATCCGGGCGCCGGAGTAGACACCCCGGGCCACCTCTACGCCTATTCGTTTGCGCCCCATGACTGGGAGCACTACTTCGCACTGAGATCCGAGCTGGCCGACTACTTCGAGAAGGTCTCCACTGACTTCGACGTCTCCTCGCACATCAGCTTCGAGACTGAGGTGCTCCGGGCCGACTGGGACCCGATCGACGCGCGCTGGAACGTTGAGGTTCGCAATGCGCACGGGGACCGTCGGCTCATGCGAGCGAGGCTTCTCATCAGCGCGGTGGGCCTGTTCGATCCACCACTCGTCCCGGACATCCCAGGCTTGGCGAGTTTCGCGGGACCGGCGCACCACACCGCACGGTGGCCCGAGGGGCTCGACCTGCAACACCGTCGCGTGGCGGTAATCGGCAACGGTGCGAGCTCCGTGCAGCTGGTGCCGGCGATCGTCGAGGACGTCGAGCATCTGACGATCTTCCAACGGACCCCTCAGTGGATGCTGCCGTTCGACATGATGCGTGTCCGGGTACCGGATCAGATCCGGTTGCTGTTCGAGCGGGTGCCGCTCTATGCCGCCTGGTATCGGCTCCGGCTCAGCTGGTTGTTCAACGATCGGGTGTACGACTCCTTGAAGAAGGACCCCGAATGGGCGGGTGCGGGGAAGTCGGTAAGCCAGCTGAACGAGCAACACCGCCAGTTCCTGATGCGCCACATCCACTCTGAGCTGGCCGATCGCGAGGATCTGATCGCGGCCAGCGTTCCTGACTACCCGCCGTTCGCCAAGCGCATCCTGCTCGACACCGGGTGGTACCGAGCTCTTCGTCGTGACAACGTCTCGCTCGTCACCGACAAGATCGTGGAGGTCACCGCCGACAGCATCGTGACCGCATCCGGCGAATCAATCGACGTCGACGTCATCGCGTTTGCCACCGGGTTCGGTGCGGCACGGTTCATCTCGTCCTACGAGGTGTACGGCATCGACGGTGTGCGGCTACGTGACGTGTGGTCAGATGACAACTGCACCGCGTATAGGGGTCTGGCCGTTCCCCGATTCCCGAACTTCTTCACGCTCTACGGGCCGAACACCCAGGCCGGTCACGGGGGAAGTGCGATTTACATGATCGAGTGCCAGATCAACTACATGATGAGCCTCATCGAGCAGATGGGTCGCGAACACCTTCGCTCGGTCGACGTGAGATCCGACGTCCACGAGCGGTACAACGCCGAGCTCGATGAGGCGCACAGCAAGCTGCTCTGGACGGGCACCGGAGTCAAGACCTACTACACGAACGAGCAGGGGCGGGTGGTGGTCAACAGCCCGTACCGCAATGTGGACATCTGGCTCGACACACGAGCCGCGGACCTCTCCGAGTACCTCGTCAGCGCCGAGACGGCCGGCGCAGATGCCTGACCTGGAACACGTCCGCTACAGCGAACCGGCTACGAAGGTGGCCCGGATCGTGCTCGATCGACCCGAGGCGCGCAATGCCCAGAACGTTCGCATGCTCTATGAGCTCAACAGCGCGTTCGACCGGGCCGCGGCCGACGACGACATCAGCGTCATCATCCTGGCCGCGGAGGGTAAGCACTTCTCCGCCGGCCACGACCTTCGCGAGCTGGACCTGGCGGGACCGATCAGTGAATGGGACCCGGTAGGGACGTGGTGCGGGTTCGCCTGCGCCGGTTCAGAGGGCCGCATGGCGCAGGAGAAGGAGCTCTACCTCGGGCTGTCGGAGCGTTGGCGCAACATCCCCAAGCCGACGATCGCTGAGGTCCAGGGGAAGGTCATCTCCGGTGGCCTCATGCTGGTCTGGCCATGCGACCTCATCGTGGCCAGCGAGGATGCCGAGTTCGCCGACAACACCGTGGCGATGGGGGTGAGCGGCGCGGAGTTCTTCAACCATCCCTGGGAGCTCGGGCACCGCCAGGCCAAGGAGATGCTGTTCACGTCCGATTTCATCGATGCCCAGACCGCCTTCCGGCTCGGCATGGTCAACCACGTGGTTCCGCTCGCCGAGCTCTCCGCCTACGTTCTGGACCTCGCCGAGCGCATCGCCCGCAAACCCCTGTTCGCGCTCAAGCTCGCGAAGGAGGCGGTGAACGCCGCCCAGGATGCCGGCGGCCGCACCGCTGCGATGCAGACGGCCTTCGCGCTGCACCAGCTATGCCATACGCACAACCTGGTCCTGCACGGTCAGATCGTGGATCCGAGTTTCTTGTCAGCAAGCCCCGTGCGAGGAGTGAGCACGTGAAGACGGTGATCCTGACGCGCAAGCGCGAAGATCTCTCGCACGAACAGTTCATCGACTACTGGACCTCGACGCATGCTGACCTGGCCGCGACCATGCCCGGCCTTCAGTCCTATGCGATCAACATCGCGGTTCCGTCGCGCACCGATCGCCGCTACGACGGCTACGCCGTCTTGAAATTCCCCTCTCGCGAGTCCGCAGACCTTGCATGGCGCAGCGAGATCGGTCGTGCGACGGTCGAGGATGGAAAGAACTTTCTGGCAGAAGCCAGGGCGGTCGACGTGGATGAACAACTGGGGGCCGGATCAAGCCCTGCCGGCGGCGTCAAGTTCGTCTCCATCGTGAAGAGGAAGGCCGACGTTTCGCACGAGAAGTTCGTCGCGTACTGGACGAAGGTGCACGCAGCGGTCGTGTCGACACTTCCGGAGCTGCAGTCCTTTTCGGTGAACCTGGCCACGCCGGCTCGGCCGGGTACCGGGCCTGTCGACGGGTACGCGGCCCTGCAATTCCCTTCCGTCGAGGCGGCGCGTGCCGCGGCGGGAAGCGACGTCGGCCAGCTGCTCAGCGAGATACAAAGCAACTTCGCCGAGGAGATCACCGCAACGCAGGTGAGGGAAGTCGGGGTGTTGTGACGGTCGACCTCGACGTGAAGACTCCGAAGTCACCGGCTGTCGGGAATGACGATGGGCAGGCTTGACGGCAAGGTCGCCTTCGTGACGGGCGGCGCCCGGGGCCAAGGCCGCTCTCACGTTTTGCGGCTGGCCGAGGAGGGCGCAGACGTGATCGTCGTTGATCTCTGCGCCCCGATCGACAGCGTCTCCTACTCCCTCTCGAGTGAGGAGGACCTGGCCGAGACGGTCGATCTGGCCGAGAAGACCGGGCGGCGCATCCTGGCCCGACGCGCGGACGTGCGTGATCGGGGAGCCCTGGAGCAGGGGGTGTCCGATGGCATCAAGCTGTTCGGCCGGGTCGACATTGTCGTCGCGAATGCAGGAATTCTGCCCATCTTCGACGAGCGTGGCCAGAGTCTCTCGGCATGGCGCGATGCCCTCGATGTCAATCTCACGGGAGTCATGCACACCGTTGACGTGGCGCTGCCCCAACTCATCGCCCAGGCCAGTGGTGGGTCCATCGTGCTGGTCAGCTCGTCTGCCGGTCTGAAGGCGATGACCCCGACCGTCGACCTCGCCAACTACGGCTATCTCGGATATCACGCATCCAAGCACGGCGTCGTGGGACTCATGCGCGCCTACGCCAGCGCGCTGGCCGGCCACTCGATCCGGGTCAACTCGGTCCACCCTTCTGGCGTCGCAACGGGCATGGTTGCGAACCCCGCCGTCGCGGCTCATGCCGCCGCGCATCCACAGTTTTCCCCGGCCCTGGCCAACGCGATGCCCGTTGCGATACTCGAATCCCTCGACGTCTCAAACGCGGTGGCATGGCTGTGCTCCGACGAAGCCCGCTATGTCACCGGTGTCGCGCTGCCCGTCGACGCCGGCCTTCTCGTTCGCTAGTGTGTCTTAGCTCCGAACGAGGACCGTCGTCGGAGGCCTTGGTTGCCGCTGGTCCATCCTCGGTCTCGAGGAGAAGATATTTGCGCTTGCCGATGGCGTACTGTGCGCCGCCTCGGCTTGGTCTGCATGGCGGTAGACAGCTTGGTCAATCCGGCTGGCGGTCGCTTGAAACACTATCGTTTACGGGGCCACTCAGCTGACCGCGGCAATGACTCGGCGGGCAGCAGCCTCGGCTGACGAGGCGCACCCATTGGTGCTCGACGCGCTGAGGTAATCGCCGGCCAGCTGTACCCGGGAACCGCGGTCGATCCTGCGCACGAACTCGCCGACGTACTTGTACATACCGGGGTAGCTACGGATTATCGCGGGGTTCCAGCGGTCGATGCGGGAGAACTCGACGTTGCTGGACGTCCCGGGCAGCACTTTGTCGACGGCGGTGAGCATCTCGACTGCCAACGCTTCGTCGGACGTGTTCTCCCGCGCCAGCGACCAGTCATGCAGCCAGCAAGTGCCCACCAGCGCCTTGCCGGTAGGTGCCGCGTCACAGTAATTGTGCGGGAGGGTGATGGTGCACAGACCCTTATCGAGCGATGACGGCACCGGGATGACCATGGCAGACTCGTCGGGCCGGGATCTGAGGGCAAAGTGTCCGGTGTAGGCGCTGCTGTATTCGAAGTGATCGGTGATGATTTCCCGCTGCCGAGCGTCGAGTTGCTCGAATATCCTCGGGACGGCCGTTGCATTGGTGGCAATGACGCACGCGTCCGCAGTGATCGACTGCTCCGAACCGTGCAGCGAATACGTGACCGCTACGTCGTTTTTCCGCTCCTCGACCCGAGTGGCCTCGGCGTGGAACCGTAAATCGAGACGCTTCGCCAGGGCATCTGCCAAGAAGCCGATGCCACCCGGGTACCGCATGAATCCCGAACCGGCGAAGTTGACTGCGGCGAAGAAGAAGTCCACGACTGACAGCCGATCTGCCTCGTTGGCGTAAAGCCCCCTGAGCATCGGGTTGACGAGAAACTCCTCGAGCTCGGGAGTGAGCCGACGATCGCAATACTCTGCCGCTGACTCGATGTCGAATGGTGCTGCTGAACCAAGATCCTCGTAGCTCAAGTACTTCTTCATCCGGATTCCGTCGATCACCAGGTTCCGCGCCTTGATGCGACTCTTGACCGACAGCAGATCAGTTCTTGCGGCGTCGATCACCATCGACAAGCCAGTGGATCGAATGTGCTTGAGCTCGCCGTTACGAGGAATCGCGAGCATGCCGGTGGCGTCGCTCACCTTGCTAGCGAGTCCGACGTCGTCGATCAGCCCGCGAATATTGGCAGAAGACAACGGCAGGATGGTGGCCCCACGATTGATAATGTAGCCCTCCCGGCCAAAGCTCTTCATCCTTCCGCCGACCTCCGCCGACTGCTCCAAGACCGTCACGTCGTAGCCGCGCTGGTGCAACCGGAATCCGGCAGTCAGGCCCGAAATGCCGCCGCCTATGACGACGGCTGACTTCTGTCCGTAATCGGTCGTCATTACCAGTCTTTCTCGGTCCCCGCAGCAGGGATGTCAGGAAATGGTTCGAAGAAGCGCAGTCACCCGCGCCGCCGCGCCCTCACCGGCGGCGACGCTGGCATTCACACTGGTCTGGGCGTGATAGTCGCCGGCGAGTTGTATTCGGCGGTCGTACCGACTCCGGGCGGCGAAGTCCCGCAACCCGACGAACGTTCCGGGTCGACTTGCGACCACGGCCGGTGACCACCGAGCCACGTGGGACGCCCGCACGTCGTCGGCCCAGCCCTTTCGAAGCTCATTGACCGCCTGAACGGTCAATTCGACCAGGGTGGCATCGTCGTCGTGCCAGTGCTGTCGTGACCAATCCCGCATGTAGAAAACCGTCAAGATTCCGCTTCCCGGCGGGACCCTCCCTGGCGCGAGATTGTGCCCGAGCCCGATGGCGGGAATGCTGCGGTTGACATCGCGCGGCACCAGCACCATCGACGCCGTTTCACGTGGTGCGCTACCTACGCCCAAACTGACTACAACCGATTCCGAGTAGTCAAGATCGTTGAGGTAGCGGGCCCGTTCGGCATCCAAACCCTTGTGCATGGTGAGCACGTCGCCGGCTGAGACAGCGAGAACGGCTGCATCGAACCGATCGCGATGCACGACACCGCCTCTCGACCACACCAACTCGACGCCGTCAGAGTCTTCGGTCACCGTGTCGACCGTCGACGACAAATTCACGCTGAGGCCGCGAGCGGCACGTTCGATGAAGAATCCGACACCGTCCGAATGAGTCCACAGATGGTCGGCCACCAGTAGGCTCTTGACCGCCGCGAACAGATCTACGACTGATGTTTGCTCGGGTTCCACGAGCAACAGGCCCCGGGTAAGCGCTGCGATCAGGTTCTCGCGCACCTCGGTGGGGTAATACCGATCGGCATACTCCCTGACCGTTTGGTTGTCGAAGCCGGCCGCAGTGGAGAGGTCTTCGTAGTTGATGGCGGAGTACATGCGAGCGAGGTCAAAACCAAGGCGCCACAACGACAACTTCGATCGTGCGCCCAGGGCATCGAAGTTCAGGAAACTCAGCGGCGCTCGCCGCGCGATCCTGCTGACCGATCCGTCCCGCAGGACCCCGACGACCGCACCGCGATTGACCAATTCGTCTGCTGCGCCGATGCTCGCTATGAGCTTGTGTAGGTGCTTGTTCGTCGAGGGCAGTGCGCCCGCCCCGATATCGAACCCGAATCCGTCGCGCCACACCGTTCGTGCTCGGCCGCCGAGACTGTCGTCCGATTCGAACACGACGGGATCCAACCCTGCCCGCCGCAAGCGGTAGGCCGCTGAGACCCCCGCAGCACCGCCGCCGACCACGGCGACACGTCCTCGGATCCGTGATTGATCGGGTTCGTGGTGCCTGGCCACGACATCCGACATCGCTAACCCCCTTTTTCAGGTTTTGTCGAGTCGGGATTCCAGAGTGAATGACCACTCATTCCAAACGACGTTAGGTTAACACGGCCGTGGAGCCTGGCAAAGATATTCGTACCAAGAATGAGCTATCCCGGCGGTACGCGGAATCTGTCCCGTGAGCCGCTGATCAACATCAAGCCGACGATTGACGCGAACCGAGAGCTGATCGAGGTCTGAAGCTGGTGCGCTTCGGGGGCCGAGCGGCGGCCGAGAGCAGGTCGACCATTCGGCGCTTGGCGCTTATTGGCAGGCGGGGGGTCTCGAAGACAGGCCGGACTCCGCGCAGTCCCGGCTCGGACGAAAGTTGGTGGGGTCCGCATCGAAAGCTTTACTTAGTAGGTGATTACTTATTATCCTGGACTCAACTGTGGCGCGATGTGAGAGGACGATCCATGCCTAATGCACAAGCTCCGCGGGAGGTCGACGTACTCATCCTGGGAGCAGGTGTATGCGGGATCGCCGCAGCTGTCGGCTGCCGCAAGGCCGGCATCGACGACATCCTCATAATCGATCGGGCCAGCGAACTCGGGGGGACGTGGCACCACAACAGGTACCCAGGATGTGCGGTCGACATCCCCTCGCACCTGTATTCCTTCTCGTATGAGCCCAACCCGGACTGGTCGCGGATCTACTCGCCGGCAGCTGAGGTCAAGTGCTACCTGGAACGCGTCGTCGACAAATTCTCGCTCGGTGCGCATATGGCGTTGAAGACCGAGCTCCTCGATGCAACCTGGATGAACGAGTCGCGGCGATGGGAGGTGACGACGTCGGCCGGCAACTTCCACGCCCGCGCCTTCGTGTCGGCCGCCGGACCACTCCACGAGGCCATCATCCCGAACCTGCCGGGCCTGGCTAGCTTCGAAGGAGAGATGTTCCATTCCTCCGCATGGCCCGACGACGATAACCTCGACGGCAAGAACGTCGTCGTCATCGGCACCGGAGCTTCAGCCATTCAGTTCGTCCCACAAATCCAACCGCGTGTCGCGTCGATGACGGTGTTGCAACGGACACCGTCCTGGGTCCTACCCAAGCCGGACTGGGCAGTCGGCCGAGTTCAACAGAGCCTGCTGCGGCGCATTCCGGCGCTCGCCCGGCTGCTCCGATGGGCGATGTGGGCGGCGATGGATGTCCTCATGCTGGCCGCAACCCGCAACCAGCAGTTCGCCCGCAGCCTCGGCCTGGTGCACAAATGGCACATGCGCCGCACGGTCAAGTGCATTGCAACCCAACGCGCACTCACCCCTGACTACGCGCCGACGTGCAAGCGGCTCGGATTCTCCAACGATTACTTCTCCGCGTTCGCGCAAGACAACGTGAAGCTCGTGACCGGATCAGCTGCGGCGGTCACGACGAACGCCGTCGTGACCGCGGAGGGGCACAAGATCCCAGCCGACGTCATCATTTTCGGCACGGGATTCCAAACCCTTCAGCATCATCCGATCAACTCGCGCATCCATGGGCGTGACGGTCGAAGCCTCGAAAATGTCTGGAATGGCAGTCCGACCGCTTATCTGGGTACGACCGTTGCCGGCTTCCCCAACGCGTTCGTGATGTTCGGCCCGAACGTCGGAACCCTTTCAGGCTTTGTCATGGCCGAAGCGCAGACGGGCTACCTCATTAAGGCACTGAAGGCGATGAAGAAGATGGGCTTGACCACCATCGAGGTCAGGCAAGAAGATCAGGACGAATTCACCGAGAAAGCCGACCGGATCCTCAAGGGTTCGACGTGGGTACGCGGTGGATGCTCGAGCTACTACCTTGACGAGACCGGCCGGGCGGCATTGCCCTGGCCGAAGAGCATGATGAGCCTGCATCGCGCGCTGAAGAAGTTCGATCTGCGCGCGTATCACACTGTCTCTGCGGCCAATCCGGTCATCGAAGTCGCGTCGTCATAGACTGACTCACCAACCGATCAGTACCCGCACTTCTCGGCCTAACAGATGTTGGACTCCTGTGCCCAAAGTTCCTTCCCCAGAGAAGCGCACGCAAAAGAATCGCCGGCGACTCACATCTGATGAGAGGCGCCAAAAGATCACCGAATCTGCGCGTGGCGTGTTCATCGCCCACGGTCTCGCCGGAGCGCGCACCCGCGACATCGCCGCTGCCGCGGGGATCAACGAAGCATTGCTCTACCAACACTTCAGCTCCAAGAACGAACTGTACGAGGCGGCAATCGCCAGCCCTCTCGAAGAGGCTGTCGCAGCATTGGTCGCGGCGTCCGGGGCGCCTCCAGCGGAGTTCGATACGTCCGGCGAAACGATGCACGAACGTACGTCCCGTTTTGTCGGCGACCTCCTCAAGGTGATGCAGGACATCGCGCCCCTGTTAGGTGTGGCATTGTTCGGCGAGGCCGAAGCTTCGCGCACCTACTACCTAGACCGCATTGCTCCGACGATCGAAACGATCAAAGACGTCGTCGCCGCCAACCTGGCATCGTGGAAACATCGTGACTTCGATGTGGAACTGGTCGTTCAAACCATGTTCGGCGCCGCGTGGTTCCACGCGACGGTTTGCCGGCTCAACGGCACCTCGATCGATGTGGAACGTGTAGCCGATCAGCTCACGATGATGGTCCTCGACGGCCTCGCCGATCGGAACTAGAGAGGTTTTCATCATTGCCCGCGCGCCGGCCGGGCTTGCAGTTGCGGAGCGGCGGCACCGAGGATCGCCGCGCGGTCGCCGTCCAGCGGGGGTAAATCCGTTCCGGGTTCCCCGGTCCGAGTCGCACCTTCACATGGGTGGCAGGGAATCACGAGATGGCCGCCGGCCCGCCGGTGGGCACGGTCACGCCTGCGGCCGTGACGTCGACGTCTGAGTCCGGCGCGGGTAGCTGGGCTGCGGTCAGCGCGACGGCGGCGATCACATAACTCCATTCCGCAAGTGTGCGCCGTGCCCATGCCCGTATCGAAGTGTGGAGTAGACCTGCCACCCAGCGATACTTTCCGGAACCCGCGGCGTAGCTCGCCGCCTCGGCGCACACGGGCTGATTACAGCGCAATCGTGTCCGGCGCGGTCACGCAGGTCGCGACAGTCTTGCCTACGGCTGGCCTGGGCTGGCGTTCAAGTCGAATAGGCCCTTTTGGATTCCCTGGCTGATCTGGTCCCCGAAAAACGGGAACGGGCCGGCTTCCGGGGCCGGTGATTGACAAGAGCAGCCGATGTCGGCGAATGGAGGGGGATCCGCATGCGCCGGCGCCGCAAGTCCCAGACCGACGAAGGCGGCAACGATGCCGATCAAGGCTTTTGTGATCATTGTTAACTCTCCCGAAAGTATTGATTTGATGGTACGCGCGTGCTCGCGAATGGTCTGGGAGCCGGAGATACCCGCATCAGCTCTCCGCCGCGTAATGCGCGCAGTACGCCCCGATGCTGGCGCCGACGAAGTACCCGGCATGAAAGCCGTCTAGGTTGCTGGCGTTCATCACATCTTGCGCGACCTGGTTTGGGGTCCTGCCTTGATCAAGTTCTGTGCAGACCGAATGACCGGCGGCGATCGCGGCGGCCGCCGACTGATAGGTGATGCCCTGGGACCGCAGCGCCGCCAAGAACTCTTCATCTTTACTGTCGGCATGAGCGGGAGACGTTGCCGCTCCGAGAGGTCCCAGCAGAGCGACGAGTAGCACGCCGCGGATGCACAGACGAGATAGCTGGGCTGCGGGCGCGGTGGCGATTTTGAAACTCCCATTCAGTTGAAGTGCGATTCCTTCACTCACCGCAAGGTAGTTGCCGATTCCGCTCACAGCCAGTGCCGAAGGTAATCGCGCTATCGACCCCCGAATGCCGCAACCTTGGAAGCTGCCGATGGCATATTTTCACACGTGATAAGAGTCGGCTCGCAGCTGACCCATGAGTACTAGCTCATCCTTGAGATGACCACCGGACGTTAGGAGCATGTCGTGGAACACGCTGTCGTCCTCGGAGCGACCGGCCGCGTCGGCACAGCCGTCGTCACGTTCGCACTCGAAGCAGGCCACCGCGTCACCGCGGTGGCCCGGAACCCCGCCAAGATCGGTGTCTCGCACGACGGGCTGAGCGTCGTTCAGGGCGACACCCTCGATGCGGCCGGCATCCGGTCCGTCCTGGCCGCCATCCCGGACGCCACCGCAGTCGTGATGGCCGTCGGTGCCGACCCTCTGCGACCCTCCACGGTGGTCACCGACACCGTCCGCAACGTGGCCTCCGGCATGGTCACGAACGGCCCTCGGCGCTACCTCGGCATCACCGGCACCGCCCAGATGCCCGCCACACTCCCGGGCCGCATCACCCAGGCCGTCATCCGCCGCGCGATCAAAGCCGCCACCGACCATCAGGGCGCTTACGACATCCTCACTGCCACCGACCTCGACTACACGCTGGCCGCATGCCCCTACATCAAGGACGGCCCGCACACCGGCCGCTACCACCGCGAACCCGGCAGGTTCCCCGGCGGATTCAAGACCATCACCCCCGCCGATGTCGCTGATTTCCTCGTCGACGAGCTCGGGGCGCACCGTTACCACCGCCAGACCATCGGCATCTGGAACTGACTCCGGTGCCGGGGCCCGTCGGGCGGTTCGGCAGGGGAGTCGGGCGCCGGCTTGCGAGGTAGGGGCGCTGTTGTTTGCTGCGCTCACCGGCACGCGCTGTGACGAGGTCACTCGACGGTTTCAGTTGAGCAAAGGTACTGCAGCCTACCCGCGATGCGAGGGCCGATATCGCCTGTTGGCTTTAGTGTTTGCTGCTATGGCCGGACTGAACAATTACGTGAAGCGCTGGCGCACAGCGCTTCACGTAACCCTGTCGGCATTGATAGTTGTCATCCTCGGACTCGCCATGACCCCCGCAGCTCATGCGGCTGCGGCGACGGCAACGTTGTCGGTGTCATCGACGTGGCAGACCGGTTTCATCGCGCACTTCACCATCACCAACTCGAGCACGGTGCCGCTAAACGATTGGAAGCTTGAATTCGACTTGCCGATCGGAGAATCCGTCTCGCACACGTGGAATAGCACCCTTGCACAATCTGGAACGCATTATGTTCTCACCCCCGCGAATTGGAATCGCATCATTGCACCCGGTGGGTCAGCCACAGGTGGCCTAAGAGGCGTGCTGACCGGTTCCTACTCGCCACCGTCGAATTGTGTGCTCAACGGGCAATATCTATGCACCTAGAGGCGACTGCGCACTAAGGCTCGGACCGCTCCGAGACCCGCCAAACCCAAGCCGCACAGCGACTGGACCACGAAACAGGTCCCCCCACGAATCCCGCGGCGGGGCGTATCAGCAAAGTGCGCCATCTCGCCTCTGCGGAACCGGCTCAGCATGGGTGGCGCCGGAGCTAGTGGCCGGCCAACGACACGTCAGCTCGCCTAAATACCCGCACTGCGATCATGGAATAGAGGCACCCCCGTTCGATGCGTCGACGGTCGCAGCGCGATGTTGCCGTGCGCCCTGGGATCGTGATCCGTCGGTTACCGTCTACCCGCCATCCAAATGTCGTCTACCCGTGAGGATCCCCACCATGAATGAGACGACCCGACGCGAACTCGGAGAATCCGACAGCGCGCTCGAGGACGAACTGGAGAACGCCTTTACCAGGATGGTGAGCGAGGGTTCCCAGCGCCTGCACCGCAGCTGGCGAGAGGTGCTGATCACCGGCTTTTTCGGTGGCACGGAAGTAGCGCTCGGCGTGCTTGCCTATCTATCGGTCTTGTACGCGACACACCAGCCGCTATGGGCGGGTTTGGCGTTCTCGATCGGCTTCCTGGCCCTGCTGCTAGGCAGGAGCGAGCTGTTCACCGAAGGCTTCTTGGTGCCCGTCGCCGCCGTGGCCGCCAAACGCGCCAGCATCCCGCAGCTGTTCAAACTGTGGGGCGGCACGCTGTTCGCCAACCTTGTCGGCGGCTGGGCGATCATGTGGCTGATCATGACGGCCTTCCCTCAGCTGCACGGACAGACCGTCGAGTCGGCCACCCACTTCGCCACCGCGCCGATGTCGGCGCAAACACTGTCCCTGGCGGTGCTCGGCGGAATGGCGATCACGTTGATGACCCGAATGCAACACGGTACGGACTCAGTGCCCGGCAAGATAGCCGCAGCAGTGGCAGGGGCCTTCCTGCTCGCCGGTCTCCAGCTCTTCCACTCGATCCTCGACTCGCTGCTGATCTTCGGCGCGCTCGCCACCGCGCACGCGCCGTTCGGCTACCTCGACTGGCTGGGCTGGTTCGGCTACACCCTGACCGGCAATGCCTTCGGTGGGTTGGTCCTCGTGACGTTGTTGCGGCTGTTGCGCAGCAAGGACCGGCTGCAAGAGGAGCGCACCGCCGCCGAGGCCTCCTAAGCGTCTGGCCAAGGAACACACAAACCCAGGCGGGGCGCTTTCCGCCTCGATAGGGGACCAAAAGTGATCGGCGACTTCTTGGGCACCGAATTTGTTGGGGCGCAGTGCAATATCCCGTTCGCTTACCGGTAAGTCTCCATATTCGGTCTGTGTATATTCCTGTTATACGTGATCAGGGGGCTTCTCTTGGGGTTGGCAGCTTGGCCGGCGGAGCACAACGCGCGGATGCATAGGTCGTGTAGCTGTTGGCGCGGGACGGCTGGTTGTCGATCCAGTCGAGGATCGCGATTTGCGCGAAGCCCAGCCACGCGGTGATCGCGAGTGGGATCTCGTCGTCGGTGGTGAGCGGCTTAGGCGTCGCCGCCGCCCGCGCAAGCAGATTCATGTCTCGGTGTTGACCGACTTATCCCACAATCGCCCGCGCTGCGCGCTCTGCGATGAGCATGACCGGCGCGTTTGTGTTGCCGGAGATGATGGTGGGCATAGCCGACGCATCGGCCACTCGAAGGCCGGCGACGCGATACACGCGGCAGTCGGTGTCGAGCACCGTGGCGCCCGACCGTGGCCGACCGCGGGCGTCAAAGGTTCCCATAGCGCAGGTGCCCACCGGGTGGAAAATAGTGGTACCGAGTTCACCGGCCGCCTTCTGCAGCTCTTCGTCGCTCACCAGTTGCGGGCCGGGAAGCAACTCTTGCGGGCGGTAGCGGGCCAGAGCTGGCGCCGCCATGATCTGCCGGGTCATCCGGAGGCCCTTCACGGCGGCTTGACGATCGGCGTCAGTCGACAGGTAATTGCAGAAAATCTTCGGGTTGGACAGTGGATCTGCGCTGGCCATGCGCACATGGCCACGCGAGCTGGGTCGCAAATTGCAGACCGAGGGAGTGATCGCTCCGAACGGGTGCAGGGGTTCGCCGAACTTCGGCAAAGACAAGGGCTGCACATGCCACTCCAAATCGGGACTGCCTAGCGCGGGGTCGCTCTTCGTGAAAGCCCCCAGGGTGGAAGGAGGCATGGTCATGGGCCCCGATCGCAACAGCAGATACTGAAGCCCCATGCCCGCACGGCTGATCCAATTCCGGTACAGCGTGTTGACGGTCGGGGCACCCCGGACCCGGTAGACCATTCGAAGCTGCAGGTGGTCCTGGAGGTTTTCGCCCACTCCTGGCAGATCGACGGCCACCGGCACTTGATGCTGGGCAAGCAGGCCAGCCGGGCCCAGACCCGAGACTTGCATCAGATGCGGCGAGCCAATAGCTCCGGCGCTCAGGATCACCTCCCGGCGGGCTCGGACGTCGACAATTTGGCCACCTTTGAGCAGCTGCAGGCCAGTGACGCGTTGCTGCGCCGCGGTCCACGCCCCGCGACGCTGATCCTCGCGGACCTGGTCGTCCATCAGAAGCCGCAAGGCCTGTGTCTGTGTGTAGACGGTGAGATTGGGTCGGTGGGCGATGGGATGCAAGAAAGCATCAGCCATCGACCAGCGACGGCCACGCCGTTGGTTGACATGAAAGTACGCACTGCCGGCGTTGTCGCCCCGGTTGAACTCATCGATCGGGGCAATGCCCATTTGGGCAGCCGCGGCCTGCCAGGCATTCAAGATCTTCCAGCGCACACGAGGCCGCTCGACGCGGATCTCACCACCGGCGCCATGCCAATCGTCGGCGCCGCCGAAGTAGTCCTCCAACTCTTTATAGATCGCCAGCGTCTCGCCTGGACAGTCCACGCCACCCCACAGCCATCTTTCGTCACCGGTAGCCTGCGCCCACAGGTCGTAGTCGCTCGCCTGTCCGCGCATGTGGATCATCGCGTTGATCGACGAGCAGCCTCCGATCACACGGCCCCGCGCGTAGTGAATGCTGCGGCCGGCCAGGCCAGGGTCGGCTTCGGTCGTGAAGCACCAATCGGTGCGGGCGTTGGCGATTGTGTACAGATAGCCCACCGGCACCTTGATCCAGAACCAGTCATCTCTGCCGCCGGCCTCAATCAGGAGCACACGGCGATCAGGGTTGGCGCTGAGCCGATTGGCGAGCAGGCAGCCTGCGCTGCCTGCTCCCACGATGATGAAGTCGAATTCGGCGACGGGGCTCATTCCGGTATTGGCCCTCCAGGCGTCGGATGCGTGTCCTAGTGTGCGCGATGACCACCTCATCTCGTCGGGGAATGATTGGCCCCGAACAGATACAGACCATTGACGAAGTACCGCGCGTTGTCTTCGACGTTTGAAAATTGTTGTGACACATGTGAAACTGCAATACTTTACCGCAGGCGTTGCTAGTATTCGCGCGACCGCTACGCCGTCTTGTTCTGGTCTGTGCGACGATGCGGTCCGCCATGCCGGAAGGCTGCAATGGACGAAGCGAGATTTATCGTCATCGACGATGAGAAAGACCAATTGCTGTCAGGACGCCGAGGAGGTCGGCCAGCGGGAAGGCGACGCGCGCGCACCTGATCCGCTTGGCCTTGACCCACTCACTACAGCATTGCTCATTGGTGGTAACTATCATGACGCTGTGCCGGCCGTAGGGGATTCCCTCGGGTGGCATTGCCATGGCCACGTGCGACTGATTCCGGCTCTACTACTTATGGATAGTACCGTTGATGACACTATCTACACTCCACACTAAATACTATGCGCCACAACAATATTCGTAACACGCAGTGTTTACAGATAAGACTCCATATTCGGTTCCGTTGTATTAGTGCTTATCCGCCATATAGCGCTACTCGCGGAGGCGCCGCAACCACTTGATGAGCAGATCGGCCACTGTGTGGATACTGGTCGATTGGCCTGCGAGAGGCGCTGCGGCTAAGACGGGCGGAGGGCCACGTAGTGATCGACGACGACAGAACGCGCGGCTCCAAAGACGATGAGTCGAATCGGCTCGGTCTGCGTGTCTTTCAGCGCAGCCGAAGGCGGCGATATCGACTTCAGCAGCGCAACATTCTCCGCTGTTGGCCCGAGCAGCGAAATCGGCTGCATCGACGCATTTTTCACTGCTGGCAGCGGCGGAAAGATCCTCTTTTACGAGGCAAAGTTCACTGCTAGCGGTGAGGGCAGCTTGGGCAGCTCCGGGACGACATTCAAGGCCATCGGGGAGGGCAGTTCAATCAGCTTCGCCGAGGCTGGGTTTTGCGCAGACACGCGCGGGTCAAATAACCTCCTGAAGGAGACGGTGTTCTCAGCCGCCAAAGGTGGCCAAATTGACTTCGGCAGTGCAACCTTCGCCGCTACCGGTGAGGGCAGCAAAATCGGCGGCGCGGAAACAAAGTTCACCGCCACCGATGGTGGCTCGATCGACTTCGCGCAGGCAACACTTACTGCTGATGTCCATGGCTCGATCGACTTAGTCAAATCGATATTCATCGTCGCTGGAAGGTGCAGTGACATCAACTTCTTCCTTGCGAAGTTCATCGCCAACGAGCTCAGTTCGATCAGCTTCAAGCAACGTTCGCCGCCTCCCAACAGGCCCTTTTGCCCAACAACATTGCCGGAGCACAGTTCTAGGGCCATGCGCCGTCACAGCCACGCGGGACGAGGCGCGGCATGTTGATTCATCCGATGAAATCAGTACTTTACTGGTAACCCGCCGTATTCGATTCCGCCGTATTCCAGCTCCGGGATAAGCGCCAAGACGAGCGTCTTACAATCTGTAGTACGCTTATGTCTATGGCTGACACGATTACATTCCGGCCCGACGATGACACCTCGAATGCGTTAGCTGTATTGACGCGTGATGGCACTCCGGTATCAGCTGCCGTTCGAGCAGCACTGATCGACGCCGCGCGACGAAAAGCCGCCGCCTCAATTCGTGCAGAGGCTGAGGCGCTGGCGGCGGACGAGGCCGATAGGGCAGAAGCAGCGCAGATGCTTCGCGATATGGAGACACTGCGTGCGTGGTGAGATCTTCCGACTTCGCGCCGCACGGGATAGCCGCGGCCATGAGCAATCCGGCACACGCTATGCCGTCGTCGTCCAGTCCGACGAACTCCCGCTATCAACCTTGCTGGTTGCGCCGACATCGACGGCTGCCCGCGCGGCGAGTTTTCGGCCTGAAATAGAGATCGCTGGTCGTGCCAGTCGAGTACTGACCGAGCAGACGGCAGCTGTCGATCCAAGCCGGCTGGGCGAAAGTGTCGGATATCTAAGCCTCGACGAGGTGCGCCGCGTGAACGCGGCGCTGCGGATCGTCATGGAGCTCTGAAGGATGACCGCGGGGCAGTTGCGGTCGGGTGTTCAAGACCGTTGCGCGCCCCGGGCCCGATGGCATCGACGATTGTGGCGCAGCGGCACACGAAGCAGCTAGGCCACGTCGTCGACAGACGGAAAGGCCTGGGCAACAACACAATGCGGAACGGGCTCCCGCGTCGAACGGCGGCAGAGGTCAACGGTCAGCAAGACACCGCCGCAACCATCAGTAGCTCCTCAAGCGGGACGACGGACAAGTAGTCCGAACCCACGGTGTCGGCTAAGGCAGCGAGGCCATAGTCACCGGAGGAAAGGGCCGTCGCGGCCTCGCTCAGATCGGTCTCACCAGCTGAGATGTCTAATTGCGCCTCGGACACAGCTGCCGCAAAATTGGCAGGGGCGACGTTCGCCCACCTCATGCTGCTGGTGACGGATTCGTTAGTCAACGCTTCGACCGTCCAGGTCGCGAGGTTGTCCGGCCCGGACAGCGAATCGTCATCTAGACCATTGAAAAATGCTGCCAGACCCGGACCCAGCTCATTACCGCCGAAATCGGTAAAGGCGGTAGTGAATGGGGTCTGACCGTCCGTGTAGTCGCCGTCGACGGCGTTGATGATGTCGGTGAAGTCGTCGGCCCGGGCGGTCGATGCTGTGGTCGTCGACAGCATCGCCGCGACCCCGAACGCTCTGGCGGCTGCGCCGAGGCCGACCAGCGCTGCTCCGCGTGATCTCTTGACACCCATGGAGGCTCCATTTCTCGGTGACTTTCGGGGAGCAGCGCGGCGGTGACGGGATGGCGCATCCAGATGATGATGCCTTCGGGGCGGGGGACCGCTGCCAACTCGGTGATGACGTATTCGCATTACATGCGAATGACCAACTTATTACTGGTAACCCCGCGTATTTGATTTCCGCATATGGGCCGCTTCCGATCTGATCTGGACCGCCGGGGGGGCGGGTCAACTGTGGGAGTGGATAACGCTCGTTGTTCATGACGGGTTCGCTGCCGTCGCCACCAAGGCGACGGGAAGGTTGATCCAGGCACTCACGCTGGGGCAGAGCAACCGCGTCGAACTCGGGATCATCCTTGACCGGAAGAACCGCGTTCCTCATCCTGTCACCGGCCACATCCATCTGATCTTTCGGCTGTGCCCTGCTGGCGTGGTTCGGCCGGGCCCGTCGAGGTCGAAGGCCCGAAGGTATTCCGGCTGCCCGTGTCCAACGGTGTTCAGCGGGGCGGGATCGGTGAATGCAACTGCGCACCAGCTTAATCGGCACTAGTCGGAGGACACGCCGGTGCGGTGGCGTCTTCGCGGTTGGAGGCGGCGGGTTCACGAGGAGGGGCAGGAAGGGCCCGGCACCGCGAAACCCATGACCGCCGCGACACCCTCTTGCGGATAAACTTGGAGTCGTTTATATTTTTAGCATGTCGACTAAGATTGGAGACGTCTCGCCGGTCACCGATGGTCTACGCGAACGCGGGAAGCGCCGGCGAATCGTGCAGATCCTCGCTGCGGCACGAGTTCTGCTGCGCGAGGCTCCCACCGAGGAACTCACTGTCGAGCGCATCGCCGCCCGCGCCGAACTTGCGCCACAGACCGTCTACAACCTGGTCGGCCGTCGTGAGCACATCTGGAGTGCTCTGGCCGACGACGCTCTGGACGGCCTGGATTTGCCGAGCTTCACATCGATTCCCGATGCTCAGGCCCGCGGAGCCGCCATCGTGCGCGCGGTCATCGACATGGTCTGTAGCGACGCGGCAGTGTTCCGTCACCTACTCGCCCACTGGGCGCAGAGCGCGTTGTTCATCGACCACGACCCGACGGCAGCACTGACCGATTGCTTCGAGCTGTTTGGCGATCCGCACCCGCGGCGGACCGCCGAACTGGTCGGCGCCGGCCTCATCGGCATCTTGCACCAATGGGCTGCCGAGCTCATCTCCGATGACGGTGCTCGCGAACGCGGCCGCGATCTCGTCTCAATGGCATTTCGTTCGTGATTACACAGAAGGGTTGATCAATGCGCTACTACACCTACACCGAAGAGCCGACCATCGAGTCGTATCGCCTCGACTACTGTCCTCGCGATCAGCTCGGTACGGTTCTGGTCTGCCCCTGGGTTGTGGTCACTGGTGCCTCCGGCACGGTCTATCACTCCATGCGTGCGCTGCCGCTGCCCGACAAGCAAACGACGATCAACTTCGGCACCTATCGCGCCACGGGAGGTCGCCTCGATGAGCCGGGCGAGCTTCTGTACTCATTCAGAGACTTCCCGGCAGTGGAAACATTTCGCACCAGCACCACCCCGGATTCGGTTGTCTACGAAAGCGATTCCTTCCGACTGGAAGAGGGTCTCCGCGAGTACCGGTGGACGGAAGCGGGTGGTGATGTCGACCTGACGGCCGTCCGCCTCGGTCAGGCGTGTTCGTTCTGGGTACCCGAGCAGCCCGGGTTCCCGCATCCGGTGCTGTCCCGCAGCCATTTGGGCAAGGTCACCGGCACGGTGAACGGAGATCCCGTTGAGGGAATCTTCATGGTCGACCACATCTACAGTCGGCCGGAGTTGTCGTTCCGGGAGACTCGGTTCACGACCCACTTGCACCACTACTGGATCAACTGGCTCGTCGAGTACGACGACGGCTCGCTCGAAGGTGGCTTCACCTGGCGTGGTCAACCCGGAACCGAGTTCAGCGCCGCGCATCACATGGTGGATGGCGTCAGCCACGCACGCACCGATGCGCGTCTGGAGATCGGACGGACGGATCGCGGGACGATGGAAACGCTGACCCTGACACTCGGCGAGGACCTCACCGTCCGCTTCGACCAGCACAGCTCGACGGACTGGCCGATCCACACACTGGGCACCGTCGGGCAGATCTCACGCGACAAGACCGTGGTGAAGTCATGGAACCTCTCCGAGAACTTCCCGATCCATTGGGGCCTGGTCGAGGACTATCAGGCCGCCCACGCCGCCCTCTACGGGCGATACCCCTCATTGCGCGGCATTCTCAAGGACGTCACCGTCGCCGACGGGCGGCTCAGCGTTCCCCACGACCGATCACAACTACTCAACGAGAGCGCCTCATGACCTCGATCTTTGCTGAACCCGCCCTTGCGCTCGTCCCCTCCGACGAGGAACGGTCGCTACGGGAAACGGTGTACGCGCTGACGTCGACCTTCGGCCCGGACTATTACGCCAAAGTCAACGCGGAGGGCCGTTCCCCGCATGAACTGTGGGATGCGTTGGGGGAGCGAGGCTTCCTTGGCGTACACCTCCCAGAGGAGTACGGCGGCGGCGGCATGGGGTTGCAGGAACTGACCGCCGTCCTGGAGGAGACTGGAGCGGCTGGGTGTCCGCTGCTCAAGCTGCTGGTCTCACCGGGCATCATCGGTACGATCCTTGCGCGTCACGGCACCGACGACCAGAAGGACCGCTGGCTTCGGGGGATCGCGGACGGTTCGAAGAAGTTCTCGTTTGCGCTGACCGAGCCGAACGCCGGTACCAACTCTCACAACCTCGACACCGTCGCCAGCCGCGATGGCGACAGCTACGTCATCAACGGTCAGAAGTACTACATCTCCGGGGTCGACGAATGCGACCACATCCTCGTCGTGACGCGGACCGGCCGATCCGCGAGTGGTCGCGGCAAACTATCTCTACTCATGGTCGACCCGGACTCCCCGGGACTGACCCGCCAGCCCATCGACACCGCGCTGGAAGAACCGGAGAGGCAATTCACACTCTTCTTCAACGACGTTCGCGTGCCTGCCGAGAACTTGGTGGGCGAGGAGAATGAAGGTCTGCGCGTCGCGTTCGACGGACTCAATCCCGAACGCATTCTCTCCGCGGCAGTTTCGGTGGGAATCGCCCGCTTCGCCATTGCGAAGGCTGCGGCGTATGCCAGGAATCGCGTCGTGTGGTCAACGCCGATCGGCGCTCACCAGGCGATCGCCCACCCACTGGCCGAAGGCAAGATCAAACTCGACCTTGCCCAACTGATGATGCAACGCGCCGCGGGCCTCTATGACGCCGGACTCGATGCCGGAGAAGCCAGCAACGTCGCCAAACTCGCCGCTGCGGAGGCGGGAGTATTCTGTCTCGACCGTGCCATCCAAACCCACGGCGGCAATGGGTTTTCCCGTGAATACCAGCTCGCCAACTACTGGTTTTTGGCTCGTCTTCAACTCGTTGCGCCAGTGTCGCGGGAAATGATCCTCAACTACGTTGCCGAGCACGTGCTCAAGCTGCCGCGGTCCTACTGATGAAGGCCTCCGACGTGACCGAGACCGTGCGACACCGGGTGGCAGTGGGCGATCTAGTGGCGTCATGGGCTGCGCGCCGTCCTCACCGCGTGTGCGTGGCGATGGACGATCGCGAATACACCTACGCGGAGCTGGATCGCGTTGCCGATCAACTCCATGCGGGGATGGCGGCCCACGGCGTCGGTCCCGGTGATCGGGTGGCGACGTTGGCCCCGAATCGGATCGAGCTTCTCGAGCTCTTCGCCGGACTCGCCCGCGCCGGGGCTATCCAGGTGCCGATCAACGCCTACCTCAAGGGCACGTTCCTTCGTCACCAGCTCAGCCAGCCCCGGTCTCGAGTCCTGGTCGTGTACCGAGCGGGAAGGGCTGCCGTCGAGCCACTCCTGGCCGAGCTCCCGGAGCTGGAGACGATCGTCCATCTCGACGAGCCCGATGAGGAACTCATTGCTGGCAGTTTGCGACGTGAGATCCGGTACTCCGACGTGACGATGGCGTCACGACAGCGCCGCGCAGCGGCTGACATCTCGCCCCATGACACCATGGCGATCATCTACACATCCGGCACGACCGGGTTACCCAAGGGCTCAGCCAGACCACACCGGAACGGATGGAGATCCGATATGTGGACAGAGGATTGATTCATCTGAAGCAATGTGCGGCCATTAACTTGACATAATGTCGCTTATCGGCACAAAACTGTTGCGAGTTGCATTAAACGAAAGGGCGCGCACCCGTTGACGATTGGCCCGTCTAGGCACGTCGCGGCAATGTTCAGAGATTTCGCTCCCAAACGGGCCACCTACACAGTTGTGCGTCGATCCAGGAGAACATGCGGGCTGTCCGATTCGGCCGTGTTGTCCGCAAACGCCGACGATCAAGATCGTCGCAGCTCTGCGTGCGCGGCACACCGCGGCCGGCGCGTCAACTGGGGTCGTAGTCCAATAAGGGCGACTGGGCCCCCTCTTGCGCCTCCAGAGCTAGGCGTCCTCAATTTGTCACTGTGACGTATCGCTGAGTGGCGCGGATGGTTGACGAAATCCGGAGTGCGCTATCGAGACAGACACAACATTGCCTACCGGACCCATCCACTACTTTGCGAACGGCCTTCAGGTCCGTAGCTGAACGCCTTCCGCATCTCGACGCGCCAAGCCTGGGTCCGGTTCGGCGAATTAGGTCGTCACTGTGATCCTTCTGCCCTGGATCGCGCAACACGCTGAAGGGCAGGGTGGCACCGTCCCGTGAAATCGCGATCAGTGAAGAGCTTTCCGTAGTTTCGCAGGGATTTGCCACCAAGAACTGTGGATCAAGATGATTTCTGAGGCGGCACCCCTAGAACGGAAATCCCGTGATCTGCACTGCGCGTCAACCATTTCGATGTGCCGGGATCTATGCATGACTCGCGCCGCCGCGCGAGACATTCTTATCGTTGCCCCCGGCCACCGCTGCATGCCTCATTCGCGAGTTGCGTTTGGACCCGAGGCATTTTGCAGGTGGGCCCCGTCCGCAACGGTTGTCTCAGGAATATCACGACATTCGGGCTCGCGGGGTGGGTGAGCGGTCGGTACGGGTTCAGCCTCCGGTGCCGCCGAGCGCATCGATGTCGGCTTGCAGGGCGGCGAGGTCAATGAGCTGGGTGTTGGTGTCCTCCTCGGTGATGATGACCCAGGCCTCGTCGAGGCAGGCGGCGGTCCAGTCCGTGGTCGACCCCTGCGAGGCGCCCCAGGTGACCCACGTGTCGGTGCCTTTGCCGTCGGCGCCCACTTTGACGATGCAGTGCCCGTCGTTCGGGTCGGGTTCTTCCCCGTTGGCGAGCGTCCAGGGCTGGCCGTTGCTGAACAGCTCGTCGGCGTCGTCGGTGAGGTTCACCCCGCAGTAGGTGCCAGTGAACGCGGCCATCGCGGCATCGACAGCGGCCGGGTCGGTGTGGTCGACTGGGGCGAAGGCCACGATCTTGCCCGCGCGGTACCAGGCGAGTAGCAGGGTGGCGATGTTGGCACCCTGGTCCACGCCGTGGTCGTATTGCAGGTATTCCGCGACGAGCTGGTTGGAGGTTTCCCAGGTTTCGGTTTCCTGCGCCCGGGCGGCCTTGGCCATCCGGTTGTGCTGGCGGCCGGCAAATGTGCAGTCGCCGACTCCGTGAGGGTCGGTGGTGCAGGTCGGGTCAGGGCCGTTGCCGAGCATGCCCCAGTCGGTGATTCCGGTGGTGACGTCGATCGGGTAGCTGGGCGCAGGCAGCGGCTGCCCAGCCCGCGCATATTCGTGCAGGTACTTCAGCGGGAGCCGGTCGGCGGGTGCGAGTTTGGGCAGGCGGCCGCGTTTTCCAGGGGTGCGGTGCATAGCGGGTGCGCGCGTGGCGGTGAGGCCGCGTTTACCGCTGGTAGGGTACTTTGCTGTTTTGTCGGCCTTTTGGTCGCTCTTCGTCGCCATGATTGATCTCCCATCTATAAGTGATTTGCTGTGCCGACTGGGGCCGGTGACCTAGCTACGGTGCGGCTAGCCGCGCGACCTCGAAGAATCATTCGCGTCGGCCGGTGGCTTAGGCAAGAATGCGGTCCGCTGAGCGGACCGTGCCGCGTGACCCACAATTCGTGAGCGACGTCGACAGATGTGGTTCGCAGTGAGCTACGTCGAGATCGCGATTGACGTGACCCTCGTGGCGGCGAAGGGTCCCTATGCCAACGGCACATCCAGCGATGCGGCAAGGTTGCTCCTTAGGAAGATGAGCTTCCGTCGCATTCTCTTGTGACCGCTTATATGCGGCCTTGTCGCGGCACAACCCGCATGAAGGCCATCTCATTTGGTACTAGTGGGGTGTCTCGTCATTGGTTGACTGCTTGGAGCGCAATGCGTCCGCGGGCGACCTTGGCGAGGATGTCGTCGGCGGTGGCGGTCCATACGAATGGTTTGGGGTCGTTATTGTGCGCGGCGAGGTAGTCCTCGATCTTGGCGATGAGGTCGGGTACGGAGTGGAACGAGGCATTGCCCGATGACATTGCAGGTCAGGACGTCCAGCGCCGCGAACAACGTGGCGGTGCCGTGGCGCTTGTAGTCGTGGGTCATTGTCTGCGCCCGCCCCTTCTTCATGGACAGCGACGGCTGGGTGCGGTCCAGTGCCTGCACCGAGGACTTCTCGTCCATGCACAGCGCGATCGCTTTCTCCGGAGGGTTGAGGTACAGACCGACCACATCGATCAGTTTCTCCTCGAACTTCGGGTCGTTGGACAGCTTGAACGTCTCGACCAGGTGCGGTTTGAGCCCGCGCGCGGCCCACACCCGCTGCACGGTCGCCGGGGACACCCCAGCCTTGGCGGCCATCCTCCGGCACGACCACTGGGTCTGGCCGTCCGGCGTGGAATGCCTTGTCAGATATATGATCTCGTCGATCTTCTCCTGCGGGATCGCGGATTTCCGGCCACGCCCGGCCCGGACCTTCCCCAGCTTCGCCAGGCCCTCCTCGGCGAACCGGGCCCGCCACGCCGGAACCGTTGCCGGCTTCACCCTTAGCGGGACTGGTACGTCGAACTGCTACGCGATCCGCACTGCCCAACGCCGCCATGTCACCGACCGCATCCCGCTATGGGCAAAGGCCGCCCTGTTGCGCTGCTGCTTTTATGATCGGCTGCTCAGCCGCCGCTTGCGTTGGGGGGGTCGGCGGCGACCGGAACGCGTTGCTTTACAAAATAACTGGTGACGAATGAGATTATGACCGTGATGGCTGAGGCAACCTCCGGGGGCACCGGCACATGGAACAGACCGAGGATCCACACCACCAGGACGGTGAGTGCGCCGGCAACGCCCCCCGCGGCGACCTTCGTGGTGGGTGCCATCGACGGCTGATTGATTGATTGTCGGTCGCCTGCCATTACACTGTTGCCTCTTCTGCTGGGCGGATGTTCTTGGTCACAGCGGATTGTGCTCTTGTCTGTATGGCCGTGTGGTCGTATCGCGTATACCCTGCTGCGTTTTCCCGAGCGATCTTCTTGTCGGGACATATGACAGTAAGCGCCTGTGCCGGTCGTTGTTGAGATGTGGGTCGTCCACTGCTTGCAAGTGTTGCTTCCGTCGAAAAGAGTTGACCATTGCAGATGGTCACTGTGTTCTGCTCAGCGCCAGCAGGCTACGTGGGCTCAACGTGTAAGCCGCGTCAGCCGGCAGCGCGGCTGACGACGGCGCCGAGGATCCGGTGGCCTGAGTGGTGTCAAGTACCGGCATCCACGTGGCACCGAGGCTGGATGACGGCATGATGAACACCTGCGTATTCCACGAAGCGTTGAACAGGATGAGGAACGTGTCGTCGGTGACCAGACGGGTTAATCCTATAAGGGAGTAGTCACCGTGCGCCTCCGACCGCATGAGCAAACACGCGCGTTCCAAAACCTGGATCGCCTAAGCGACCGCGCGAAGGTCGGGATTCTCGAATGCGCCTATTTTTGACCAAGAAACGAAAAGAGATCGGCCGTCCGAGCCTGTCGTTAGCCATTGGACGATGCCCGTCACCGTTTGCGCTTCCGTCGTTGGCGCCCTAGACGAAAACCACGGTAGGATCATCGCGGCTAGTTCGAAGGGCGGCATCGCCGTCCGTCGCTGTGGGTTGTTCTTGCGCGCATTGAATCACGGCGAGCAGTCTCACCAGGACGGTAACCGATTCAGTCAAGCAGCGCGGCGATGAACCGTCGACTCGCTGACGAGTCTCGAATGTAGGCAAACTAGACCAATCATTTCCTGTCTCACGTGATCGCTGTGTCGACCTCAACGGGCTGACTAGTTGTAATTCCCCCTCCCCGGGGAAATGCAACTAGGTCAGCGTTATTGGGCCGCCCCGCTGTGATGGGGCGGAAGTTAGATGGGCCCTCTGCGACACGCCCGGTGGGGCCGGATTTACCGTGACACCGCCGGTGGTGTGGCCGACGCCAGCAGTGAGGCGAGTTCGGTGCGGGGCACCGAGATGTGCTGTGGCCCGTCATTGTGCACAGAATCGTGGCCGAAGAAGAAGATCACCGCGTCGTCGGTGATCGCGAAATTCTGGTACGGCTGCACGCCGATGTTGTCGACCGGCGGCAGGGCCGTGGCCGCTCCGCCGTTCTGCGACGCACGCTGGACATCCACCGGCTTGGTGCCCGGTCTGAACAGCGTGTTGAAGGTGATCGGGGCGCCCTTGCTCAGGTCGTAGGTGAACGCCTGGTACGAGGTCGCCGGTTCGCCGACGTTCGCAAGGCCGGTGTCGTCGGCAATTTCGAACACCAGGCTTTGGGTGCCGGCCGTGGGCGTACCCGATCGGTACGCCGTCGCCATGGCTGTGAGCTGATACGGCACCGGACGACCGGTCGGGGGGTACGTCTGGGCGTAGTCGACGAATTGGTCACGTTGCTGGGTCAGGTAGTCGGTCAGCGGCTGCTGGTCGGGGTAGTCGACCGGAAAGCTGACGTCAAGGGTGTAGCTGGAGGTGACGGTTTGGACGTGGCAGATCTGGTCGGGGTCGACCGTTCCGCCCAGGTCGGCGCACGCCGATTGCGCCCCGGACATCCCGGTGCCCGACCCGACCAGGACGCAAGCGGCCACGACCGCGAGCCCCACTATGCGCAGGTTTCTCACCATGGTGGCGTGGCCCTTACCGAAGGTAAGCGAATCGGCTCACGGCATCATCAGCCGAGCTGGTAGGACTCGTCCGACACCCGGAAGAAGTGGCCGGTGCCGGTGTCAGTGCACGTCACGCCCGAGGGCTCGCTGCCGCACGTGATCGTGTCAACCGTGTGCGTTTGGCCATAGGCGAGCGGCGCAAAGGTGTCTGGGCCCGAAAAGAAAACTTGAACCATTGCGGAGCTCACGCACGGCGGGTTGCCCTGGCCCAGCATCAAATCAGAGCCTGGCTCCCCGGAGGCTCCCGGCACCGCGGCGCGTTGGCAATACTCGCTCGGTCTTGCCACCCAGGTGTGGTCACGAATCTTGCAAACAGCGTTTCCATTGCCGTCCCGGTCGAACATCTGGCAGCCGATGTTTCCGGACGGTGATAGGAACCTGAAGCTGATCGGGTCGGCATGTGCGGTGGCCGGGAGGGCGATGGTTGGCGCCCATGCGATCGTTACGGCCGCGGTTGCGATCCCCACCGCTGTGATCATTGTGGTCTTCATTTTGGTTCTACGCTCCTTTCGTCGCGCGCCGCCTCGTTGGCGTCGTCATTGCGGCAAGTACAGACCGTCGGGTCGCTACCGCTCCCAACAACTGTGCCGACCCCACCGCGCTCATGGCGCTGGCCGAGCATGGTCAGCTCATCAGCGGCTGGGCCTTGTGCCAACGGCGCAGCAGACTGCCGGGCGAACCGTGCTCGGCGGCGTCGAATCGCTCGTCCTCGGCTGGGTAATACGTCCAATCTTGGGCGATGAGCTTCACCTTTTGAGACTTGGGGTAGCAAAGAACGTTGATCACCTGACCCTCGCGTGGGTGGTCCATGTAGCTGCGAATGAAGGAATCGCGGAGTGTTGCCCGGAACGGAGGCTGGCCATTCGGCCGCACATCTACGACGTACTCGTGCGGCGAGGACTGTTTGAAGGACGAATCCGGATCCCCGGACCGTTCGAGAGATCCCTCACGGCGATCACGGTCGCCTCCGCGGTCTCCCAGTCACGTCCGAACATTCTCGTCTCCGATCTCGGCTATCGATTCGCCCGCCAAGCCGCCGAGCGCCGACAGCTCAGCGTGCTGCCGGGCCGATGTCGTTGTGAAGACAGCATTCCGTGCTACCTGGACGCGGCCCGACTCACGGGACCCATAAGGGTAAGGGGCCATTTGGCGGAGCAAATTCTCCCTCGACAACGTGCGTGAGATGGTCCGGCGTGTTCGTGGTCTCGTAATAGTCGTGGCAGACACCCATGTCCCAAACTACTGGGGGGTACCCCGGCACGGGTTGCCCCGGGCACCAGGTAGCCAGCGGCGCGAAACCGGGCTGGGCCTGGGCGGTGGTACGAGGCGCTCAAGGATGCCGCGCGTCGCGCCCGCGACGCCCCGACGGCGGAGGAGGTCGTAGCGCTGGTGACGCATCGGATCGAGTCCAACCACCGTCCGAGCCTCGAGTTGTTCATCGACGGCAAGTCGGTCGGCACGATCGAGGTGGAGTTGGATGTCGCCTTCGAAAGGCCGGGGTGGTCGCTGTCGTGCGCCAGGCCCGGCTGATGGCGGTCCGATCCGGGAACTGCACGATCACGGGAACACTCGCGATCGCCCAGAGGGTCGTGGCCGAGAAACAGCGCCGGTTCGACCTGCCCGGCGCAGTCCTGCTGCGCGACGGTGTGGCGCTGATTTCCAACTCGACACTGACTCGCTCAGGGCCTCAGGCAGGGCGGACCAAGCGCTCGCTGCCATGCAGCGGAATCGTCACCCGGCCCAAACGTGCCTCGAATCCGCAAGTCGGCTATCCCCCGCCCGGCTGACTGCAGCGCACGGACGCACTTCACAAGCACAGGAAATCGCTCGGAATACAGCTGATTTCGCGCGCGCGGGTCAGCACGGCCGGGAGGTGATGTGTCTACAAGCTGCGATCCAGTTCGGCGACCAGGACACCGCCGTCCGGGTTGCCGAACTCGCCGGACTGGCGGACAGCCCGCGAGCCGGGTTGGTAGCCGTCTGGCCCCTCACCCTGTCAGTGCACCATCGAGGGCCGCTACCGTTAACCTGCCGGCCGACAACGACCTCGCCGAGTACGAGCGCTCGATTTTCAGGGCTGACAAGTGGATTCGAGCGGAATGACTGGTCCGCCGGATTTGAGGGATAAGAGATACATGTACGTGATGATTGAATGCTCGCATCCGGGATCGAACTTCACCAGGACCTTTGGCGGAAGCGGCAGCAACTGAACTGGGTTTAGCTCATAGGGATTGAGCACATGCTCGTAGTCAACCGGAGGAGGCAAGGTCGGCACGATGTCAACGCGATTTGCGATCCGGAACGAGTTCTTGACCACCTGATCGAATGTGTTGGCAAACAGCGAATCCCCTGTGCGCGGACTGCCATAGGTGTAGACGGCAGGATTCTTGAACGCGGTGTTCGCCGCTACGTCGAGGGCAAGCAGCGTCGCAAGAGATCCTCCGAGACTGTGCCCGCAAATCGTGACGGAGCTGACGGGGCGCGGAAACGAAAGGTTGACCAATGCGTTGACTACACTCGGCGAATTCGGCGTGGCACCGGTCCGCAGCGACTCATACATGGCGGTGAAACCGTCTTCGGTGTGGCCGGCGCCGACCAGGAACGGGCACGGCACCTGCAGAAATTCGGCGTCGTGAATCCACTCCAAAATCCCTTCGGTTCCCCGGATCGCGATCACCACATCGCCGGCCTGAGCCGCCTGGCAGATCAGCCCGATGGAGACTTCGTCGTCGCCTCGGCTCGGATTCATATCGGTCGCAAGATCATTGGCATAGATCGTTGTGACCACTGTGTAGTTCACGCCGCCGGCGCTGACCGCCTTGCCGGCGGCGTTCGTCAAGTCGCTCGGCGCGGTGTCATAGGTTGTGTTGAGTAGCTGGGCGACGCTAATCGCCTTCATGATATCCATCGTCGGCGTCGTCATGGTGCTCCCGTCTCCCTAAATTGTTCTCCGATACTGGTTCTGATGCCATCGAAACAGAGCTCGACTAAAGGCACAGCTTGATGCCGAACATGTTGGCAAAGCTGTCATCAGCGACCGCCAGGCCGCTAAACCAAAAGGCCATGTTGCGCAAGGGCTATGACTTCCCGGCTGCGGCCAGGCTCTGATGTGCCGCGACGCCGTGTTCGTAGTCCAAGCGGGCGGAGAATTTCGCAATCTCGTATGTGTTGCTGTACACCGACAGTGTGTTGTTCTGCGCCTTGAACCCGGGGCCCTGTTTTGCCTGGTCCAGGACAATGCCGGTTCCTTCGCCGGAGGCCGACCAATTGGTGGAGCCTTCGAAAGCCACGATGCCATCCAGGACACCGCCTTTCGTGTGGCTGATCTGGTGTGTGTCGGATTGCCCGACGGCGAAGTCAGCGGCGTACCCCGCCGGATCCTTTACTACATCTGATTGAAGGATTTGTTTCTCGTGCGTGCCGGTGGACTGGGATTTATCCAAGGTGACCTGCACCATGACCGTAGGGTCCTGCACGAGGCCGAGCAGGATCTGGTTGAGCTGGTCGTCGTCATAGCCGAACATATTCATTTTCACGCTCAGCCGAACCCGGCTGAACAGATGCACGAGCACCCCGTGCACATCGTCGCGACCGACATAGAACACCCGGAAATCCGGGCTCGCGGTGGGCCCGAACGCTCCCTCGCGCGTGTACTGAGCTAGGTCATCGAGTGTGAACGACTGAAGGGTGTCCAAGGGGGCGGGACCAGCCGCGCTGCCGCCGTTGGCTGGGAGCGGCAAAGAAACCCCGCGAACGACACCGTGTGTCGCGAGCGGCGCAGTTGTGTTGGTCATCGTTACAATCTCGTCCCTGGCCTTGGAGTGGGCGTGAGTCATCCGCACGTGTTTCCTGGTGCGCTTGGTACAGCACCTGAGACCCATTGCGCATCAATCGCCGTCGGGCAAGCAAGAGCCCGGTCCGCTGAGCGGACCGGGCTCTTGCTAAGGCCATACCGATCGGCGCCCAATGGTTCACGCCAAGAACGTTCGACGGCGGAAGTAAATCCTCCGGGCGAAGGCGCCGTCGCTCAACGTGATGTTCGCGCACGGTGCGTCGATAAGGAACGAGGCCACCCATGACTCACGACACCGCCCACATCAGCAGTCGGAAAGTCGCTGGTGAGCGTGCGCAGAACATGGCGAAGGTCGGTGCGCATGCGGTGGTTCTCGGCGCGAGCATGGCCGGGCTGTTGGCCGCGCGGGTGCTGGCCGACTTCTATGAGAAGGTCACTGTGGTCGAGCGGGACAGGTTGTCCGATGATCCAGTGAACCGGCGGGGGGTTCCGCAGGGCCGCCACGCGCATGCCTTGCTGGGACGAGGCTCGCAGGTGCTGGCCGAGCTGTTTCCCGGATTCCTCGACGACCTCGTTGCCGCCGGAGTCCCCGTCTTCGACTACGCCGATATGTCCAAGGCGTTCTTTTCTTTTGCCGACCATCAGTTGGTGCGCAGCGGAGGGTTCAAAGACATCCCACCCGCCTTCGCTCCCAGCAGACCCTTCTTGGAGTGTCTTGTCCGGCGACGGGTGCGTGAACTAGCGAATATCACGATGCGTGACAACCATGACGTTGTTGATTTGACCACGACCACGGCCAGGGATCGTGTCACTGGCGCGCGGGTCCGTGCCCGCGACGGCGCTGGCGAACGGGTGGTGACCGCTGATCTGGTGGTTGACGCCACCGGTCGCAGCGCACGAACACCGGCGTTTTTGGACACCTTGGGCTTTGGACGCCCGGCTGAAGAGCGTGTAGGTGTGCGTGTCGCGTACTCCAGTCAGATGCTGCGCATTCCGAACGGCGCGCTCAAGGAATTGGTGATCCTGGTCAGTCCCGCCCCAGGCCGCCCAATTGCGATGGCGTTGGCCGGCAACGAGAACGACACCTGGATGTTCACCGTAGGCGGGATGGTGGGTGTCGAACCGCCCACCGAACCGGCCGAAATGCTTGCCTTCGTTGAGGGTTTGGCTCCGGCGCATGTGCTGGCGGCGATCCGTGCGGCCGAACCGCTCGCCGACGTCTGTCAATTTCGCTACCCCGAGAGTCGCTGGCGACGCTACGACAAGATGCGGCGTTTCCCGGCCGGTCTTTTGGTTGTCGGCGACGCCATCTGCAGCTTCAATCCCATCTACGGCCAAGGCATGACGGTGGCCGCCCTGCAGGCGCTGGCACTGCGCCAATGCCTACAGCGCGGCGCGAATGGCTTGGCGCGGCGTTATTTCCGCGCCGCGGCCAAACCGATCGGGGTCGCCTGGAGATTCGCGGTTGGCGGTGATCTCAACCTGCCCGAGGTCGAAGGCCCCAGGCCACTGTCAGTACGCCTGGCCAATAAGTTCGTCGAGGGGCTTCAGACCGCCGCCGAGTCCGACCTAGCCGTCGCCGAACAGTTCACCAAGGTCGTCTCGTTCGTCGACCCGCCCACTCGGCTGCTGCAACCCCACATGCTCACCCGCGTTGCGGCCGCCAACCTGCGCCGTCGCGACGCCCACACGGATGGGAGCAGCTGGCGGGCACTGTCGACGCCCCAGTAGCATTCTCCAACAACATCTACGAGGCAGCACATGACAAATGCGACGCCCACACAGGGCCCGCCGCCCCGGGTCATATTCCTGATCCGGCACGCCGAGAAGCCGGTGGCGATCGACGGGACCACCTACAACGGGGTGGACGTCACCGGAACCCCGAATCCTGACTGCCTCATCCCTCGGGGATGGCAACGGGCGGGCGGTCTGGCCACCCTATTTGACACCGCGGTCAGCAGGATGCGCACCGATTTGGCCGTGCCCCAACACCTTTACTCGCCGGCGTACTCCGACCCGGTTAAGACGGTGAACCACCGCACCTATGAAACCATCCTGCCCCTGAGCCTGCGCCTCGGGCTGACCATCAATAACGACTACCAAGAGGGCCAGGAGGCGCAACTGGCTTCCGCGATCATCGCCAACGACGCCGGGATCAGCCTGGTGGCATGGGAGCACGACCACATTCCCGAGATAGCGGCTAACATTCCCGTCGTGAGCGGCTTCGTCGTCCCGACCATGTGGCCCGGCGACCGTTTCGACCTCATCTGGTGTTTCACCTTGGCGGCCGGCGAGGGGGCCGCCTACCATTTCGCCGCCCTGCCCGAGCTGCTCCTATCGGGCGACGCCCCCGCCTGAGCCCATGACCACTCCCAATCAGCCGGCCCAGCCTAATCAGCTACCCGCGATTGACCACATCGTGCAGCTGATGTTGGAGAACCGGTCCTTCGACCACATGCTGGGTTTTCTGTACCCGAATAAAACGGGACCACATGGCCAGCCATTCGAGGGTCTGCTCGGCACCGAAACCAACACCGACGCCGACGGCAATCCGGTCAGAGTGTTCCAGATCGATCCGGGCACGGCTGGCGCATATTTCATGCCGGGCGCAGACCCCGGCGAAGGCTACGCCAACACCAACTCGCAACTGTTCGGCACCGGCGACGCGCCCACGCCGGCGGTCACCACCAACAGCGGCTTCGTCACCAATTTCGCCGCGGCGATCACCTACGACCAGCAGAACCACCGCACACCACTGCCAGGAACCGTCGCCTCCAACATCATGGGCATGTTCACACCGACTGCGCTGCCGGTGTTATCGGGCCTGGCCGCCGGGTTCGCCGTCTGTGACCACTGGTACAGCTCGGTGCCGACCGAGACGTTCCCGAACAGAGCGTTCGCCTGCGCGGCGACAAGCCAGGGACACATGAACGACAGCGTCTCGTCTTACACGGTGCAAAGCATCTTCGGCCTAATGACGGCACACAACCTGAGCTGGAAGATCTACGGCTACGACGCCGAGCCACTGACCCGCGGTAACTTTCCCGACACCCTGAAGGCGCCCGACACCTGCTTCGGTAAGTTCGCCGATTTTCAGGCCGACGCCGCGGCCGGAAGTCTGCCCGCCTACTCCTTCCTTGAACCGAGTTGGGGTTCGGCCGGCAACAGCCAACACCCCAACTACGATGTGGCGCTGGGCGAGTCACTGATCCAGCAGGTTTACCAAACACTGCGCAGCGGCCCCGGCTGGAACCAGACGCTGTTGATCATCACCTATGACGAGCACGGCGGCTGCTATGACCATGTCGCGCCGCCCGGCGGGGCCGCGCCCCCGGACTCGTCGATGGGCCAGTACGGGTTTGACTTCACCAGGTTCGGAGTGCGGGTGCCCGGCGTCCTGGTCTCGCCGCTGATACCGGCGGGCACTGTCTACCGGGTGCCGGCCGGCAGTACACCGATCGACCACACCTCGGTGCTGAAAACCATTGAGCGGCGCTGGGGACTGCCGGCGCTCACCGCACGGGATGCCGCCGCACCCGATCTCGGTGGCGTGCTCACGCTGACCACACCTCGAACCGACGACCCGCTGGCCGGAGTAGTGGCACCGACGTCGACCGGTGTGAACCCGGCCAGCGGGGAGGTCTCGCACATAGAACAGGTGCACGCCCAGATGATCGCCGACCTTCCGGTGCCCGATGAGCACCTCGTCGGCGCCCCGATGCTGCCCGACCAGAAGACGCCGACGCAATATGCGAACTACATCGCAGCCCGAACCAACACGTGGAAGTCGGCCCGCAACGCCGGACGGGCTCCCGCGGGTTAGGCCCGGCCATCACCGTCGGAGGCCGCCGCCGCGGGCATACTTGGACGGTAATGATGGCGCGCCATCTCTGCATGACCGCAGCCTGAGTCAGCTCGCCTGGTCGATCTCGTTCTCCTCGTCGGAGTGCTGGACGTAGGCCGCTGCCTGCACCGCCTCGTCGGGTTCCAGCGCCGCACCCAAGGCGCCGCCGATCATCGCCAGCGAAGAAGTCAGCCAAGCTAATTCGAAGTAGTCGCGCGTCGACGCCGGATGCCCGACCTGATCACGCCAGATCTGCGGCACCACGAACCAGTACGCGGCGATCAACGCCAACACATACAACGCGGCATACAGCACCGCCACGCCGATCAGGACGGTGAGGGTGGTCGCAATGTTGAACAGAATCACCTGCTTGCGGACTGCCCGGCTGACGATGGGCTCCCACAGCTCGGCTCCGATAATCAGGGTCGCAGCGGTCGCGGCGATCGACACCATCGCCGTGCCGGCGAGCCGATCCCACCCATATGCGTCGGAGAGCCGCCAGATATCCGCTGTCACCAACCCGATGACACCGGCCGCCACCGCTCCGGTCAGCGCGCGCGACAATCGCAGCGATAACCGCCACGGCTCGTTGGCCGCCACCATTCCGCTGATCAACGTCAGATTGCCGGTCAGCACCCTCGCGGTATAGAAGAAAGCCTCGTCGGCCGGGTCGCTGCCGAGCTCACGCACCCGCTGAACGGTCACCCGGCGCGACGCACGGCCGACGCGCTGGGCGTCGGCGGCGCGTTCCTCAGCAGATCCGATGAGCCGCACCAGCAAGCGCCCGATCACGTCGCGAATCCGCTGGCGCGTCCCCACTGCACCGAGCGCTGGCACCGACACGATCGCCACGTTGCGCACCGGGTTGGCGTGGGCCACAACCGGGCGTTGGTCGACGTGCAATGGGAGGTCGGTCAGATACACCATCACGTCCCAATCTTTTTCGAGCAGTGTCTTACGCGCGGCCTTGACGATCTGGGCGTCGGTCGCCGGTGGCTGCACGAGGCGGCCCTCAATGGCCTCGATGCACCAGCGGGCTCCGGGCAACCGCTCGTCGAGCTCGGAATTCAACCCCGAATCGGCGAGTTCGCGGGCCAGCGAGAAAGCCGCTCCAGGATCGCCGACCAGACCAAGAACAATGTGCGGATCCGGATCGTCGTGCTCTGGATCTCTTTCAGGCACCATGCACCGATCCTCACAGCATTAACGAGGGCGTGGCGGCAGCACAGCGAGCCACGAATCCGCGAGCAGCTCGATCAGCTGCCCGTCCGGATCGCGGATCATCGCCGATTGCCCCGAGACTGTACCTTCGACCACCGACCCGCCGAAACCTTCGATCGACACCAATACGGTATCCAGATCGGAAACGGACAGCGATATATGGGTCAGACCTTTCTGGTCCATGACACGCTGCGGCCCGCCGCGCACGTTGCGTTGCGAGTACGACAGCAGTTCGAGCACCAAGCCGTCGCGAACCAGGTACGTAGCACGCAATCCGATTGGCCTGTTCAGCTGCAGAAGTTTGTCGGTACCCTCATCCGGCGGCTCCAGCTCCCACCAGAACGTGAATCCGAGCAGTCCTTCGTAGAAGCGGCGCGACCGTGCGGTGTCGGCGACACACAACCCGACGTGATTGAAAACTACCCGTTGATTGGTCATGACAGCGTCACCCACGGTATCCACTGCGGGAACGGACCGTTGCCAAAATTGGTCACCGAGTTTTCGAACAGCCCAGCACAGAATCGTGGCCGGGCTCATGACAGCCGGCGACCATCGACAGCGAAGAAATGCACATGCGCGGGCTGCGGTTGAAAGCGCACGCGACTGCCCCGCTGCGGCGGGTCATGCCCGTCGGCGCGCGCGACGATCGACTGACTCGATGCGTTGTCGGCGCCGGTGACTCGCCCATACAAGTAGGCGTCCGCGCCAAGCTCCTCGACAACATCGATCTGCATCTCGACACCACTGCCGCCTATGTCCAGATGTTCTGGACGGATGCCCACCACGAGTTCGCCGGTCGTATCGGTGATCTCGCGCGGCAACGGGATTCGCCAGTCACCCAGTGCGACGCAGTGATCGACAACGGGAAGGGTCAGCAGGTTCATCGCCGGTGACCCGATGAACTCCGCTACGAACATGTTGACCGGATTTCGGTACAGCTCTCGAGGTGCTGCACACTGCTGCAAGAGTCCGTCACGCAGCACTGCGACGCGATCTCCCATGGTCATCGCCTCGACTTGATCGTGGGTGACGTAGACGGTGGTGGTGCCCAGTCGCCGTTGCAGCCCGGCAATCTGGTTGCGGGTTTGCACCCGCAGCTTCGCGTCCAGGTTGGACAGCGGTTCGTCCATCAAGAACACCTGCGGCCGCCGGACAATCGCGCGCCCCATCGCCACCCGCTGGCGCTGCCCTCCGGATAGATCTTTGGGTTTACGGTCCAGATAGGGCTCCAAGTCGAGCAGCCTCGCCGCATCCAATATCCGTTCTGCGATCTCGGCTTTCGGCATCTTGGCGATCTTCAGCGCGAAGCCCATGTTTTGCGCAACGGTCATGTGCGGGTACAGCGCATAATTCTGGAACACCATCGCTACATCACGATCTTTAGGATCGTCGTCGGTGACATCCCGGGCGCCGATGTAGATGCGCCCGGCGTCGACGGTTTCCAGCCCGGCGATCATGCGCAGCGACGTCGTCTTGCCGCATCCGGACGGTCCGACCAGCACCACGAACTCGCCGTCGCCTACGGTCAGATCCAACCGGTCAACCGCGGGCCGGTCCGCGCCAGGGTAGCGTCGCGTGGCTTGCTCGAAAGTCACTGGTGCCATGAAGCTAACCGCCCAGCCCAGTGACTGCGATGCCGCGGATGAAGGCGCGTTGCGCGACCGAATACACCAACAGCAGCGGTAGCAAAATGAGTATGGACGCGGCCATCAGGACGGGCCACCTGTTGACGTATTCGCCTTGCATCCGAACCAACCCTAAGGTGAGGGTGGCGATACTGCTGCGCTGAATCATCAACAGCGGCCAGAGAAAATCGTTCCAGACATTCACCCAGGTGAGTACCGCCAGCACCATCGCGGCCGGCTTCGCGTGCGGAAGCAGTATCCGCCAGTAGATCTGCCACGGCGAGCAGCCGTCGAGGATCGCCGCTTCTTCGAGCTCGTCGGGCAAGGTGCGGAAAAATTGACGCATGAGGTAGGTGCCGAACGCGCTGCCGAACAGCCCCGGCACGATCATGGCCCACGGCGTGTCGGTCAATCCGGCGATGCGCATCAGGATGAACTGCGGGATCACCGTCACGGTCAGTGGCACCATCAAGGTGCCCAAATACAGGACGAACATCGTCTCCCGGCCCCGAAACCGTAACCGCGCGAAGGCGTACCCGGCCAGTGAGCAGAAAAACACCTGGCCGACACTGATGCAGCCCGCATAGAGCACAGAGTTGAAGAACATCCGCCAAAATGGCATGAGAGCGAACACCTCGCGGTAGTTGGACCACTGCGGGTGCGCGGGTACCAACGTCGGGGCGGTCACCTCGCCTGCGCTCTTCAGCGAACCTGATACCGCCCATAGGATCGGGCAGAGTGCGCAGCAGGCGATGGCCGTCAGAGCGGTATACAGCGCAATGCCACGGCGAACGCTGGGTTTGATCACGCGTTCGGTTACGCCCACGATCGTTCCTCCTGGGCCGCTCGACGACGCCCGAGCCGTAACTGCACCACGGTCAACACCAGCAGAATGGCGAACATCACCCACGCCAAGGCCGAGGCATAACCGAATTCCAAGAAGGCAAACGCATGCTGGAACAGCATGATGCCCAGAACGTACGTAGCCGTCTCCGGCCCGCCGTTTCGCCCGGTGAGCACGTAGACAAGGTCAAATGCCTGAAATGCATGGATGATTGAGATCACCACCACAAACGACACCGAACCGCGAATCAGGGGCACGGTGATCGACGCGAACTGGCGCAACTCCCCCGCCCCGTCGAGTCTGGCCGCCTCATAGAGGTTGTCCGGCACACCTTGCATGGCAGCCAACAGGATGACCGTCGCGAACGGAACGCTGCGCCATACGCTGACGATGCACAGTGACGGCATGGCCCATTTGGGGTCGACCAGCCACGGGACGGGATCGATACCGATCCAGCCGAGCATGATGTTGAGCAGACCGTTGTTGGTGTTGAAGACGAATTGCCAGACCATAGCCATCACCACAGACGACACCGCCAGCGGCAGGAATATAATCGTTCGAAAGACAGCTATTCCCTTGATTTTCCGATTCAGAACACCGGCCACGGCGAGGCTGATCACAACCGTGGGGACGACAGTGCCGATGGTGTACACCACCGAGTTGCGTAACGCGATGCTGAACAGCGGATCGCCGGAAAAGAGGCTGCGGTAGTTCGCCAACCCGACAAACCTTGCGGGGGTGAACACATCCCAGTTGTGAAAGCTCATGTACAGCGAGAAGCCGAGCGGAAACAACATGAACACCGTGACCGCCGCCAAGTTCGGCGCGACGAATAGGCGACCTGCTCGCGCACGTCGCTTGGAGTAGCCGCGCCGACGGGTCACTGCCGTGGCGGATGCGTCGATCGGAGTCATGTCGTCTGGAGCACCCCGTCGATCTCGCGCGACAACCCGTTCGCCAACGCCGTCGCGGGCCGCGCACCACGCAAGACAGGGCTGACGTTACGGTCCATCAACGCAGCGATTTTCGGCCACACCGGGGTGATTGGCAGGCCCTCGGCGTGCGCGGGCCCCCCGGTCAGCACAGCGAGATTGCCGACGTTGGTGTGGGCCGCGGCAAAAGCGCGCGAGTGTATCGCGGATCGCAACGCCGGCACGAAGAGGCCCGATTCGGCAATCACTGCCTGCCCGATGGGACCGGTGGCGAATTTCACGAACTCCCATGCCTGTTGTTTGCGGCGACTACTCGAAGCGATGGCCAGCCCGGTGGTACCGATATTCGAGTGGGCAGCATGCCCTTTCGGGCCGGTCGGCAGCACGGCGATATCGAAATCCAGATCTCTGGCATGCTCTAGCGTCTGGAATCTCCAGTGTCCGCCGAGCGCCATCGCGGCATGGCCTGAGGTGAACAGATCCGTCGTGGACATCGACTGGGCTTCCGAGGCGGTGGGTGCGACCTTGTGCACATTGACCAGATCAGCGTAGAACTGGATGCCCTCGGTGAACGCAGCGTTGTCGAAGTTGAGGTGCGTTGGGTTCATCCGCGGATTCGACCACGGGACACCGTTGTTCATGCCGAACAACAGCGCCGAGTAGTACGGCACCCAGGTGTCGACGTATCCCCATTGGCTGACTCGACCCGATCGGCCGCGCTTGGTGAGCGCCTTGGCGGTATCGAGGAACTCCCCGAAGCTCCACGGCTCTTCCCATCGCCCGGGCGGCGGTCGCACACCGGCTTCAGCGAACAATCTCTTGTTGTAGAACAGGAAGTTTCCGGACCACTGCTCGGGAAACGCGTACTGCCCACCGTCGTAGGCGAATGTCTGGTACAGCGAGGCGATGCTTTCCGACCTGAGTTCCGCGGCGAAGGACGTGTCACGCGCCAGCATGGTGTTGAGGTCAAGCAGCACGCCCCGCTTGGCCAGCCCCGCATAGGTGAATTCCCACGCCATCAGCACATCTGGACACTTGCCGCCGGCGCAATAGATCGACACGTGCTGCAAGGCGTCCGGTCCGGACAACAACGTCCGAATCTTGATGTCGGGATGCCTGCGCCGAAACGCGTCGACAACTCGCAGCCGCGCATTCGCTTCGTCGGGGTTGGCCGCGAAGAAGAACGTCAGAGCATCGTCATCGGAGCTACAGGCGGTGGGCCACAACGCCAGTGACGCCGTGCCGAGTGCACCGGCGCCACGCAGCAGGGTCCGCCGATCGAAGGGCGTACCGCAACCAAGGCTGTTGTCCGCGGTGTGTCTCCGGCTCGCAGTGATGGCTACCGTGGTTCTCTCGTCGTCGGTCCGGCTGGGCTGTTTCTGAACGCCGTCACTGGCTGTTGCGATCACGACTGCGGGAAGTAGCGGACCCGATGGATACCCACGCCGCGCCGGGCCACGTCGGCGAACACAATGCCACGCCGTTGCCCCGAGGTGACCGAAGCGGCAACGGTGGAGCCTGCAGCGATCAGCTTCGACGCGCGCGCCTTGGGATACCGCTCGATGAGCTCGGCGAGATCGGTACTTTCGGCGGCCTCGCCGTCGCCGAAAGTGATTGTCGCATCGGGTGACAACGATTGCAGCGCGCCGAATTTGTCACCTCGGCCAACCGCGTTCACGAACGTGTCGACCACCGCTTTTTGTCGGGAACCCACCCGACGGAACCCGGCGGCGAATCCGGCGGTGCCCCGCAGCCGCTGATTGCGGACGAGTCCTCGCGATAGCGCAATGCCGGCCGGGACGGCGGCCACGCCGTTGCGGAGGAACTGCCACATCATGGCGGGCAGCTCCCAATACGCGCGCAGCACCCCGACCTTCCACTCGCCGTCGACATGACGCAGGTCATAACGCAGTAACGCCGGGATCGTCATGGTGACCGCCGAACCCATCTCCACCTCGAGGGCGAGGTCGCGAATGACCGAGGAACCGCGGACCACGTCGAGATCGCGATGAAAGGCGATCTCCCGCGGCCCGATGAACGTGTCGTAGAACCGGCCGATCTGCGCCGGCCCCACGTGTGGCCGCGAACCCACGGGATCTTCGACGCGACCGTCTGTCGTGAACAGGCCCACCCAGCCCGCGCGGTCATGCGCCGCCGCGGCCTGCGGCGACCGCTCCACCGCCGCCAGCAACGCCGACTCCGCCGGGCCCGTCATGTGCTCGCCGCAATCGTGACGCCCGCCGCGCGCAAGGCTTCGACGGCCGCAGCAGTCGATTCCTCCCCTACGCCTGCCGTCAGGTCCACCAGCACCCGAGTGCCCAAGCCCTCTTTGATGGCGTCCTCCGCGGTCCGGCGCACGCAGTGGTCGGTGGCGATGCCCACCACGTCGACCTGGTCGACGTGACGCTGTCGGAGCCAGTCGGCCAGCGATGTCCCGGATGTGTCGACGCCGGTGAACCCGCTGTAGCCGGCGTCGTAGGCGCCCTTGCGAAAAACCGCCTCGAACCGGCCGGAGTCTAGGTCGGGATGAAACTCCGCGCCGGTGCTGCCTGCGCGGCAGTGCGGCGGCCACGACGAGACGTAATCCGGATGGTCGGAGAAATGGTCACCAGGATCGATGTGGAAATCCTGGGTGGCCACCACATGGCGATATTGGGCGCCGTCGGCCAGGTAGGCGCTGATGGCGCGGGCCAGAGCCGCCCCGCCGGTCACGGCCAGCGATCCGCCCTCGCAGAAATCCTTCTGAACGTCGACGACGATCAGCGCGCGCATGCCACCACGGTATCGTCGACGGCGCCGTAACAGAGTCGACGCGACCGTCCGGCTGGGTAGGATCGGCGAAGACAACGCCGCTACCTGCGCGTTGCATCAGGTAGTTTGTCAAACTATAGTCCAGACACGTGTCCAGAAAGTTCGCTGACGCCTCGCCCGAGCCTCTCGCCGTGACCGCTGTCGGCAACGCCAAACCGGATCGGGCGTGAATATGCGGGTTGCGCTGCTGTCCTATCGCAGCAAGCCGCACTGCGGCGGCCAGGGAGTTTACGTCCGGCACCTCAGCCGCGGGCTGGTCGAACTGGGACACCACGTGGAGGTGTTCTCCGGCCAGCCTTACCCCGAAGAACTTGACCCCCGAGTCGTGCTGACCCAAGTGCCCAGCCTCGACATGTATCGCGAACCTGACCCCTTCCGCATCCCGCATCCCCGGGAGATCCGCGACCGCATCGACCTCCTCGAGCTCGCCACGGTATGGACGGCCGGCTTCCCCGAGCCGCGCACCTTCAGCCTGCGTGCCGCGCGCCTACTTGCCGATCGGCAGCACGAGTTCGACGTCGTGCACGACAATCAGAGTTTGGGCGTCGGCCTGTTGACCATCGCGGCGACCGGCCTGCCCGTGGTGGCGACCGTGCACCACCCGATCACCCGAGACCGACTGCTGGATCTCGCCGCGGCACGCTGGTGGCGTAAACCCTCAGTGCGCAGATGGTACGGATTTCTGAAAATGCAAGAGCGGGTCGCCCGCAGCATTCCGGAGCTGTTGACGGTCTCGTCGTCGTCGGCCACCGATATCACCACCGACTTCGGTGTGCACCCGGACCAGCTTCACGTGGTGCCGCTGGGTGTCGACACCGACCTGTTCGCGCCGACGACGCAGCCGCGAATTCGCGGCCGCATTATTGCCATTGCCAGCGCCGACCGGCCGCTCAAGGGCGTCGGGCATTTGTTGCAGGCAGTGGCCAAGCTACGCACCGAACACGACCTGGAACTGCAGTTGGTCGCCAAACTCGAATCCAACGGCCCCACCGAGAAGCTGATCGCCGAACTCGGGATCTCCGACATCGTCCACACCTCCAACGGCCTGTCCGATGAAGAACTGGCGCGGCTATTCGCGTCCGCCGAAATCGCCTGCATACCTTCACTTTACGAAGGATTCTCACTTCCGGCCGTGGAAGCAATGGCCAGCGGGACACCCATCGTGGCCAGCCGGGCCGGCGCGCTACCCGAAGTACTGGGACCCGACGGCGATTGCGCCATGCTGGTCCGCCCCGGCGACCCCGCCGAGCTGGAACGGGTGTTGAGCGAGCTGCTGATCGCCCCCGACCAGATGCGACGTCTGGGCGCGGCCGGGCGCCGCCGGGCCGTCGAGGTGTTCAGCTGGGAATCGGTGGCCGCCCAGACCACACGCGTCTATGAACGGGCCATCGCGCGAAACGCAAGGGCCAAGCCGTGCTGACAGTTGACTTCGACCGCCTCGGTATCCGTGAGGGCACCAAGGTCATCGACGTCGGCTGCGGAGCGGGCCGGCACAGCTTCGAGGCTTATCGGCGCGGCGCCGACGTTGTGGCGTTTGACCAGAACGCCGCCGAGCTCGACGACGTCCACACGATGTTTCGCGCCATGGCGGATGCCGGCGAAGTGCCATCGTCGGCCCACGCGGAGACCGTCGTCGGTGACGCACGTGCGTTGCCGTATCCGGATCGGACGTTCGACTGCGTCATCGCGTCGGAGATCCTTGAGCACGTCCCGGCCGACGACGCGGTCATCGCCGAGTTGATCCGCGTGCTCAAGGTCGGCGGCAGCCTGGCAGTCACGGTGCCCCGGTGGTTACCCGAACGGATGTGCTGGCTGCTCTCCGATGACTATCACGCCAACGAGGGTGGCCATATCCGCATCTACCGGGCCGACCAGCTGCGCGGCAAGATCTCCGGAAGCGGCATGACCTTCACCCATAGTCATTACTCGCATGCGTTGCACGCCCCATTCTGGTGGCTGAAATGCATGGTCGGCGTTGATAACTCGGACCACCCGGCTGTCGCTGCCTATCACAGGATGTTGGTGTGGGACATGATGCGGCGACCCCTGCTGACCCGGCTGGCTGAATCGGCGCTGAACCCGCTGATCGGCAAAAGCGTCGCGCTGTATTTCGAGAAACCGGTACCCGCCGTTGAGTTGGTCTAAGGCACCGGGCGTTCCGGGCGTCCTCTCCCCCGCACAGTGCCGACAGACGGCGGAATCGATTGCCGCACTGCAAGAGCCATCAGGTGCCATCCCGTGGTCACAGGGTGCGCACACCGACCCGTGGGACCACGTGGAATGCGCGATGGCGCTCACCGCTGCGGGCCTGACCGAACCGGCCCGACGCGCCTTCGACTGGTGTCGTCGCCAGCAGCGCGCGGACGGCTCCTGGCCGATCCAGCTTCGCGCAGGCGTCGTCGAAGACGCCAACAGCGACAGCAACTTCTGCGCATATGTGGCCGTCGGCGTGTGGCACCACGTATTGGTCACTGGTGACAGCAGCTTTGCGACCGCGATGTGGCCGACGGTGCGCGCCGCAATCGGCTTCGTCTTGGAGTTGCAGCTAGAGGGTGGTGAAATCTGTTGGGCGCGTGGCCCTTCCGGCCCACTACCGGAGGCGCTACTCACCGGTTGTGCCAGCATCTTCCACAGCATGCGTTGTGCACTGGCCTTGGCGAACCTCGTCGACGAGCCGCAACCCGAATGGGAGGTCGCCCTCGGCCGACTCGGCCATGCGATCACAGCCCATCCGTCGGCGTTCACCGAGAAGCCGCGTCACTCGATGGACTGGTACTACCCGATCCTGGGTGGTGCGCTGCGCGGTCCCGGGGCAACCGCCCGGATCGCCGAGCGATGGGGCGATTTCGTCGTCGACGGTCTGGGCATCAGGTGTGTCGACGACCGTCCATGGGTGACCGGTGCGGAGACCTGCGAACTGGTGCTTGCGCTCGACGCGATGGGTGAGCGGCAGGCCGCTCTGCGGCAGTTCGCCGCCATGCAGCATCTGCGCGAGAAGGACGGCTCCTACTGGACCGGACTGGTGTTCAGCGACGGAAAGCATTGGCCTGTCGAGAGAACCACCTGGACCGGAGCGGCGGTGATTCTTGCCGCCGACGCGCTGTCGTCCACGACCGCGGGCGGCGGCATCTTCCGCGGCAGCGATCTGCCGCGTGGCTTGGAGGGCGACTATGACTGCGAGTGTGCGACCAGCCCCTCGGACCGCTAAACCGCGACGCCGGCCTCGCCCGCCGTCCGCTCCAATACCCGCATCGACCCGGTGACGGATCTCTCCACGAACGCGCCGCTTTGCAGTGCGCGGCAATAGATCTGGTAGGGCGCCTGGCCGCCGTCACGCGGGTCCGGAAAAACGTCGTGGATGATCAGGGCGCCTCCGGCGGTTACCCACTTGGCCCAGCCGTCAAAGTCCTGTTGCGCCGCGTCCTCGCTGTGGCCGCCGTCGATGAACAACAACTGCAGCGGCGTCCGCCACCCGCTGGCCACCACGGTCGATTTGCCCACCACCGCCACGACGTTGTCATCCAGGCCGGCCTCGTCGAGCGTGCGGCGCAACGTCGGCAAGGTGTCGAAGCGTCCGGTGGCGTTGTTGACCAGTGACGTGTCGTGGTACTCCCACCCGGGCTGATGCTCTTCGGAGCCGTGGTGGTGATCGACGGTGTAGATGACGCTTGCACGGGCCAGCGCCGCCGCGCCCAACAGCACCGTTGACTTGCCGCAGTACGTGCCTATCTCCACCCCGACGCCATGGTCTAAGTAGCTCAGCGCCGCGTCATGCAAGGCTCGGCCCTCGTCCGCGGGCATGAAGCCGGTCACTCGCTCCGCCAAGTCGAACAGTCGATCTGTGCGCCCGTGCGCAGTGCGATCTGAGGAGAACGTCATCACCGGAACGGTAACGCACAACGTCGAGCACGCGGTTGCCGCGCCAATAACGTTGTAGTAGTGTCCGGACACGTGTCCAACCCGGTAGCTCGGGAATCGACAAGACGGCGACTGAGCGCCAAACAAGCCGATACCGTTGACCGGCTGGGCCATGCCGCGATCGGCGTGCTGAGCCGAGAAGGCTTCTCCGGATTGACGATTCGCATGGTCGCGGCCGAAGCCGGAGTGGGCGCGGCCACCGCGTACACCTATTTCTCATCCAAAGCCCACCTCGTCGCGGAAATTTTCTGGCGACGATTGGCGTCCAGCCCGGTTCCGCCGACCGACTCGGCGGATCCGACCGTGCGGGTCATCGCCGTCCTGCGTCAGATCGCGCTGCTGGTAGCCGAAGAACCCGAACTCGCCGGCGCGGTGACCAACGCGTTGCTGGGCAAGGATCCCGAAGTCGAACATCTGCGGCTGCGCATCGGCCGCGAGATCCATCAGCGTCTGGTCACCGCCTTGGGCCCCGATCAGACCTCCGACCTGGTCGAATCGCTCGAGCTGCTCTACGCAGGAGCACTGGTGCGCGCCGGCATAGGATATGCGTCCTATACCCAGATCGCCGAACGGCTGGAGACATCGGCGCGACTCCTACTGGACGGGAAACCGTAGCGGAACTGGCATGATCGACGGCCATGGACGTCGATCGCCCTGACCACGACCAGGCCTGGGACACCGACGCGCGATCTGAGACCGAAATCCAACGATTAGATCGCAATTGGGTCAGTCTGCTGCAAGAGCTGCGGGTGGTTCAGACCGGCGTCCAACTGCTCACCGGCTTTCTGTTGACGTTGCCTTTTCAGCCCCGCTTCGACGGGCTCACCACGGCGATGCGGATGGTGTATCTGGTCACGGTCGGTTGCTCCGTCGCCGCCACGGTGCTGCTGGAGGCTCCGGTTGCAATACATCGCCTGCTGTTCCGTCGGCACCGGCTGCTGTCGGTGGTGTCCATTGCGCATCGACTCGCCTACGCCGGACTGTTACTCATGGGTGTGTCGCTTGCCGGCGTGGCCGTGATCATCTTCGGCGTGGTGGCCGGTCACACAGCGGGCGCCATCGCCGGAGTATGCGCTGTGACGGCTCAAATCTTCTTCTGGGTGACGGTGCCGTTGTGGTTGCGACATGAGCCGCCGCAACCTTTATCAGGATGACGGCTGTCATGCCGGCCCGGTTTGCACAGCAGGCAACCCGGGAACACACCCGCCATGTTGATCCGCAGAATCGCTCGTCCCCTACTGTCCGCCGTGTTCATCGGCCAAGGTGTTGAAACGTTGCGCAACCCCAAGGTCACCCTCGATGCGGCGCAGACCGCGGTGACGACGTTACAGACGTTGCCGGATCCGGTCGGAAGCAAGATTCCGTCGGATCCCGAGACGGTCGCACGGATCAACGCCGTCGTCCAGGTCGGCGGCGGGCTGTTGCTGGCGACCGGCAAGCTGCCGCGGATCGCCTCGGCGGCGCTGGCGTTCACCGTCGTACCGGGCAGCCTCGGCGGACACCTGTTCTGGAATGAGCACGACCCGGAACGGAGAGTCCAGAAGCGCCGCGACCTGCTCACCGACCTGAGTTTGTTGGGCGGGCTGATCATCGCGTCGGCCGACACGGCCGGCAAGCCTTCACTGGGATGGCGTGGGCGACGGGCGGCCAGTCGGCTCTCGGAGAAGGTGTCTGCTGCGCTGCCGCTGGACAGCTCCGACGGTACATTCCTCGATTCCGAGTTCGCCGAGAGAATCGGCCACGGCCTGCATGCGGGTGCCGAGCGCGGCCGCGGGCTCGCCAGCACGGCGGCCGAGCGGAGCGGGCCGCTGGTCGAGGCTGCCCGCAAGCGCAGTGGCGAACTGGCCAGCACGGCCGCCGAACGAAGCGCGCCGGTGGTCGAAGCCGCTCGTCAGCGAGCCCGTAAGCGCGGCGCGCAGCTGGCGGAGACGGTGCGCGAACGTGGCAGCGAACTCGCCGAAACCGCACGCGAACGTGGCAGTGAACTCGCCGAAACGGCGCGCGAACGTGGCAGTGAATACGGTGAAAGGGCTATCGAACGCGGCAGTGAGTTGGCAGACACGGCCCGCGAACGTGGCGTCGAGCTGGCTGAAACCGCACGCGAACGCAGCGCCGAGCTGGCCGCCCGCGGACGGGTAAAAGCTCGTCGCTGGCGCTGAATCGGGCAGTCGACGGGCGGTCTAGCGCGGTAGATTGGCAGTCCCGCCGCTAGGAGCCTCGCATGACAGACTTCGATCCTCATTCGCCCCAGTACGGCTATCCGTCCGCCGGCTCACCCCAGCGGCCCTATGTCCAACCGGGCGGGTTGGGCACGCGATTTTTTGCCCGGCTGATCGACGGCATCCTGGTGAACATCGTGGTGTTCGTGCTGTCGTTTTTCCTGTTCAGCCAGGATTACTGGTGGCTGGTGACCGGCCTTTTCTCCGGCGTGCTGATGTTCGGGTATTTCGTGCTCTTCGAAGTGACCCGTGGCGCGACCCCGGGCAAGCGTCTGCTCGGCTTGACCGTCCTTGGGCCGGGCGGGGCGCCGAGGCCGGATGTCGGACAGTCAGCCATCCGCAACTCGTTCACGTTGCTCGCCGTAGTGCCCTACCTCGGGCCGCTGCTGGCGTTCATCGCCTACGTCGTGATCGCCGTGACGATCAGCGCCAGCCCCTGCAAGCAGGGCAAGCACGACGAATTAGCTGGCGGCACTCAGGTGATCAAGGGCTGAGCGGCCCAGAGCGCTCGGTCACTTATCGGACAAAGGTCTCGACGATGACCTCGACGCTCTGCCCGACGTCGAGCGACATCCCGCGCTCGTCGGCTTCCAGAGGTTCCAACGCCTCGAATTGGGACATCAGCAATGAAGACGGCATGAAGTGACCCGGTCTGCCGGCTTGCCGGCGACCGATCAGTTCCGGTGAACCGGTCAGATGCAAGAATTCGATATCCGGACAGTGCGAACGCAACTGGTCGCGATGTCTGCGTTTGAGCGCCGAGCAGCTCATCACGCCGTCGTTGTGGACCGCCAGCCACTGCCCCACCGCGTTCAGCCACGGATAGCGGTCATTGTCGTCAAGTGGCTCACCCGCGGCCATCTTCGCGACGTTGGCCGGCGGGTGAAAGGTGTCCGCGTCGGCGAACGGAACGCCCAGACGGCTCGCCAGCGCCGCGCCGACCGTCGATTTACCAGACCCGGAGACGCCCATCACCACCACCGGTGCGTGGGGCGGACAACGCTTTTCTGTACGCACGTATCCCCGCTACTGCGTCGGCAGATTGCGGTTCCACTCCAGCCAGCCCACGCCGGTTCGCCCGTCGGCGGTGCTGACCGTGGCCCACACCCGCGGGAATTGGCTGATCCGCCCGTCCTGGGCGACCAGGCGTAGCGGTGCGTGTCCGCGCACGTCGACGGTCGCGGTGATACCGCCGGGATCGACCGAAAGTGTCGCGCTGATCGGCAATCCGTCGGCATCGAATGTCTCTCGGGGAGTGATGGTTTGCAACTCGGTGACCGTGCCCCCGCGATCCTGGACGTAGCCGATACCGACCGGCGGGACGCCTGGTATCCGGATGTCCACCGCGTGCAGGTGGGTTCCGTCGTCGAGGTGCAATGCGCTCCAGACCCAGTCCATGCTCCACCAGTCCCGCACTCCCCACGAATGGTCCCGCTGCCCGGGCACCGAGTCGACGGTGTAGCGCCGACCGTCGATGGTGACGGATCCTGATACGGTGCAAGGTATTTCGTAGCGGGTCGCCAGCCGATATTGATACGGCGTGCCGTCCGTGGTCCACTCCAGATCAATCGCGACCTCGGCCGGTGCGCCCTGGTCTGCCCGCAACAGCGCGGCCGGGTCAGGGTGGGACTGGCCGCGTCCGCGCAGAGCGACGCGGTAGGTGCGCAGCGGGTCGCCGACAGAATGCGTGAAATCGATTGACTCCGTGTGCGACGCCCACGCATCGGTGGGCAGCGGGACCTCGAAGTCGACAACCGCGACCGTCGGAAGCCCAGGACCGCACAGCAAAGCATGCACCCAGGCCTTCTGCTGGTTGGGAATCAGTCCGATACGTACCCAGCCACCCAATCCATTTGCGGCATCGGCGAAGTCGGCATACCAACTCTCGTTCCATAGCGGCTCGTCGGTGGCGGTGTGTGCCGATTCGTCGGTCTGCGACGGACACAGCGGCCCGCCGGTTGCCGGTGTGGGCAGGATTGCCAGTGCATCAGTGTCGAGGACATGGTCGCAGTGCCGCTGCAGCATGGTCATGAACATCGCATCGCCGCGTTCGGTGCGTTCCACCAGCATCGATGACACGACGGACATCATCACTCCGAAAAAGCTCTGTCTGCGCACGCCGTCGCGGACATCGGCGAGGCTGACCGGCGCGTCCGGCCCGAGCGCCGCGTGGTAGGCCTCCAGTAGGGCGTCGTAGTGCTGTCGGCGATCCGCCACCGGCAGCGCGCAACCCAAGAAGTAGGCCAGATCAGTCATCGCCGGACCCCAGGTGACCGTCTGCCAATCGACCACCGTCAGCGGGCGATCCGCGCCGGCGGTGCCAAAAAGCATGTTGTCCAACCGGTAGTCGCCGTGCACCAGACCTTGGAAGGTGCCGTTGCGGCCCTCCTGCGCCAAGTATTCGTCGAATGCGCCGACCAGGCGTTCGCACACCATGCGGTGCTGCGGTGCGATCCGGTCACCGTAACGATCCACAAAACCGGTGTGCAACGCGGTGATCAGGGCCTGGTTGATCGGTGTGTCGCGATTCAACCACGGCGCGTCGGCCAGGGTGGTGTCACCGAGCAACGGGCCCTGCAGACGGGCCAACTCGGTAACCGCCAGCCGGGCCTGAGCCGTTGTGGCGCCGCGGATCTCGTCACCGACCACCGCCGGGTTCGCGTCGCCGAGGAGCACGTCGAAAATGCCTGACGCAGCGTCGAATGCGGCGTGGTAGCAGGGCGCAACCGGTCCGCGCAGCCTCGGGGCGATGTCCCGGTAGAAGCGAACTTCGCGCTCGTAGAGGCCCAGTGTCATCCCGGTCTGACGACTCCTCAGGTCGGTGGCCGCGACCTTGAGCACCACCGACTCCGGATTGCCGCTGCCGGCCGCGCCGTCAGCGTAGGTCAGATGTACCCGGTAGCACTCGCTCATCTGACCCGTGCCGATGCGTTCTACGGCGAAGTCGGCGACGGTTCCGGCACCAACGCAGGAGGTCAGCCACGCGGCGCTGAGGTCGGCCGGCCGTTCGACGACGTTGTCGGTGTGCGATGTCATGGCTCGTTCACGAAATCACATCCGCCGTCATCGCGCCAGGGAGAAGCCTTCCCACGCCATCCGCCGCTCCGGATGCGGATCGAACTCGACACGGGACTTGCGGTCGAATACCCGCACTGCGCGGTCGGTGTCGGTGTAAACCGGCCAATCGTCGCCGGGTTTGCCCGTGCGACTGAATGACAGCCAGCGCCTTTGCACTTCGTTGGTGACCCGCAAAGCAGATCGTCGATCAACGGGCGCGCTCAGCAACGCCCCGAACTTGGTGCGGTAGAGGCCGAAGACCGCGAGCAGTTCGGTGGCATGCGTCGCGCCCAACCCCGACCAGTGCAGCAGCCGGGGTGCGTAGTCGTATCGATACAGATAGGCCGGGGCGTGCCTGCCGTGGGCTTCGGCGATCTCCCACGCCGCGGAGTTGAAGGCGAAATCCCCGCCCAGTTGTATGCACGCAGATCGGTCGGGATAGTCGGGGTAAGCGCCGGTAATCCGTTCGCGCGCCGCTGGGTCCACCTCGGCCAGCAGCGCTTCGATCATCGGCTCGGTCGTCGGCAACAGCTGCAGGAAGCGACTGAACAGGCGACCCTCATCGGCATTGGTACCCACGATGAGCGGGACCCGGTGTGTTGTGCCCTGCCGCATCGCTTCGAAGGGATCCAGCGGCAGGTAGTCGTCACCAAAGACGGGGCCGATAGGGAACGCCCCCAGCATGTCTCGCACTCCGTCCTCGATCAGTCGATTCTGGGTGTCCACCAACTCCGCGGGCGACGCCGCCCGCAGCGCGTAAGCGGCATCCTGGTCACGGGCGCCGAGTAGCGTTGCGAAGCGTCCGGCGAACTCCGCTGCGACCTCGCTCGAACGGGTCATTCCGCTGGCTGGGCTTTCCGAAATCGCCTGGACGAAAAGGCCTTCCGCCTCCGGCGCCGCCAGCAACGAGACCACGGCGTGCGCGCCGGCGCTTTCACCGAACACTGTCACGTTGTCCGGATCGCCGCCGAAGGCCGCGATGTTGTCTTTGACCCAGCGCAGCGCCAGCACCAGATCACGCAGAAACAGGTTGCTGTCGAAGGTGGCATCCGCCGTCGACAGGGACGACAAATCCAGGCAGCCTAGCGCGCCGAGACGGTAGTTGACCGATACGTAGACGCAGCCGCGACGGGCCAGGGCCACTCCGTCGTAGATCGGCGTGGCCGAGCTGCCCATGATGTATCCCCCGCCGTGCACGAAGAACATCACCGGCAGCGGCTCGGTTTTGGTGGCTTCTGGTGCTTCCGGTGCAACGACGTTGAGGGTGAGGCAGTCCTCGCCCATCGGCTGGTATTTGCCGACGCCGATCAACGTGTAACGGCGCTCCTGAGGTGCGCAGTTGGTGAATCCGTGGCAATACCGCATACCTGGCCACGGCTGGACCGGTTGCGGTGCCCGAAACCGCAGCGCACCAACCGGCGGCCGAGCGTACGGGATGGACCGCCAACGATGCACGCCGTCGCGGGTGAAGCCTTCGACGGTGCCGGCGACGGTGGTCACCCGGACTGTGTGTTCGTGCATGAGTTTGACGGTAGCGAACGTCAGGGGGTGGCGCGCGGCAGGTCGAGATCGAGGACCTCGATTGTCCCGCTGACGCCGTCCACCTCGACCAGCGCCCCGGGTGGCAAACGCCGCGTGGCGTCGTGCACATCCACCACACAGGGGATGCCGAATTCGCGTGCGACGACGGCGGCGTGCGACATCGGTCCACCAAGTTCCGTCACCACGGCGCCCGCGTAGGAGAAGGCGGCGGTATAGCCGACATCGGTGACTTCGGCGACGAGGATCTCCCCGGCTTCCAGCTCGTCGATGGTTTCCGGCTTGACGATCCGGACCCGCCCGCGGATTCGTCCACCGCACACGCCGACGCCCGTTAAAGACTGCCCAGGGGCAAGCGCGCCCGCCGCGAGACCCGACACCCGCCAGTCGCCACTGAAGACAGGGGGCGGCACGATGCCCGCCAGCCTGCGCTGCTCAGCACGACGGCGAGCCACCACCCCGGCCACACCGACAGGGAGCGCATCGAGTTCGTCGACCAGCAGATAGAACACGTCGTCGGCGGCTTCGAGCACGCCCGAATTCACCAGTCGGGGTCCGAGCTCACGAAGTAGGTTGCGCAACACCCAGTTCGCGCGCACCATCCGGTCGCGACGCACTTCGCGGTCGCGCAGTTGGTGGGCGGCGAGCACCGCGACCGGCCGCGCCCGCAGCGGGATCGCCGGCTGGTCTGTCTCGAGGCGTCTCGGCGTGTGCAGCGACTTGGCCACCATGCGGATCAGCAACTCCGGGTCATCGGCGTAGCTGGTCGACTGCATCTCGACCTCCGCCGGACCGCGATGGCCAATCAGTTTCAGCTCGGCAAGGACGGCCGCGTGGAATTCCGGGGCCTGCGCCGACAACTCGTCGAGATGGTTTCCGGGGGCCGCCAGAATCCGGGCCACGTTGGGGTCCCGCTGCGCGGCGTCCGCCAGCCGGTAGACGGCGCTCAGCGGCTGCGCGCTGGCCAGCTCCTGACCGACCGGCAGCACCATGTCACGACCGTTCAGGCCGCGCAGTATCACGCTGAGGGCGGCAAACGCCATGAATGATCCGGACGCCAGCACCCAGCCGTCGATCACGGTGTCACGCGCCAACAAGATCAAACTCTGCAATCGCGCGTCGGCGAGCTGCGAAAGATCTTCAGCGGTAAGCTCTTCCAAGTATTCGACATCGTCGATGTAGTCGCGGGTGTCGCGAGCCGCGCCGGTGGTCAGTCCCGCCAAGTTGGCCCCGAACACGCCCAGGTTGCGGATGGTACGAAGTAGACCCAACGCTCCGCGAGATTGACGCGGCAGTTGCTGCTCGCTGTAAATCGGCATGGCCGCCACACTCGGCCCGAAGAACTGGCTCTGCCGAATCACCGTCTCGGGCTTGACGAACGGCACCGTTTCGGCCATGAAGTGCGCGGTCGTGATGGCCCCGTACAACCGGTGCGCGAACACGCCGACAGTGCGCATGGCGATCTCGCGCTGGATCAGACCGCCGGGCCGCAATCTCCTGGCGGTGATCGCACCGAATGCGCGCAGCCCCCTGACGGTCACCGACGCAGACGACGGCGAGAACGGTCCGGGCAGGGCCTCAGACAAATTGGTGGCCAGATACGTCGGGAAGCGGGGGTCGATCGGTGTGTCGAACTCACCGTTGCCGCCGGCCGGGCCGGCCAACACCGATGCTACGCCGTCGGCGGCCGGCGCGTCGACCGCCGGGATGTCCTGGACATGGGTGAGCCGCCACGGCAGCGATGTCGACCACATGCCGATGCTGACCCGACCGCGCACCGCCAATGCGACGTCGCGGACGCATTCCGGTCCGGTCCAGGCCGGTGTCACATTCCATGTGTCGCGCAGCAGTGCGGTATCCATCGATGGTCCAGCCAGCAGAAGATCCAGTCCGGTGGCCGAACTCAGCCGCCGAAAGGGCCCCCCCACCCGCACAGTCGGCCGCCCGAGCGCAGCGGCGATCTCACCGAACGTCGGTTCCCCGGGCGCAGCGAGGTTCACCGGCCCGCTGTCGATGCCCGGATCAACGGCTGCGCGGACGAAAACCCGGTGGGCGTCGTCGCTGTGCACGACCTGCACGGTGCGACCGACGGATCCGTCGACATCGGGGAAGAACGCCGAAGCCAACACTCGTCGCACCCAGTTGTCGACGCCTCGGCCGAGGATCACCGCCGCCCGGATCGCCACCCACTCCACATCGCAGGCGGCGGCCATCTCCTCGACGCGGACCTTATCCAACCCATGCGCCGAAACTGGTTGCAGCCGTTGTTCCTCCGACAACAGCTCGGTGCCTCGATCTGGCCCGTAGACGTGTGCCGACGAGGCGACGACGATGCGGCGGGTACCGCAGCGGGCCATCGCGTCAAGGACGTTGCCGGTTCCGCCGATGTTGATCTCGCGGTCGACCGGGTGCTCGGCGCCGGGGTTGACCGACCAGGCACAGTGCACAACCACCTCGGTGCCTGCGATGGCTCGCTGCACCCCCGCAGCGTCGCGAATATCGCTCTGCACGAAGGTCGCTGCGCTCGGCCAGCTTTCGGGTCGATGGCGGGCCAGTCCGACCACGTGGTGGCCGAGGCTGAGCAGTCGCAAGACCACGCCGCGACCGATCACTCCGCTGGCCCCGGTGACGACAATCCTCACGGGCGAACCTCAGACCGCATCCGGCTAGTCGTCGTCGTCGAGGAACGCAGCGTTGACCAAGTCGTCGAGATCCATTGCCGCGATGTCTTTTTCTCTGGCCTGCCCCGCGTCGGCGCCATCAGCCTCGTTCGCCAAGCCGAGCAGCAGGTCCAACACTCCGGCCTGACGAAGGCGTTTGACCGGAATCGACGCCACGACGCGTTGGATGTCGGCCTCCCCCGGGGCAACCTGGGGCGTCGACTCGGTCGAGGCGCCGACAAGCTCGTCGCGGAAGTAGCCGGCCAGCGCCGCGGAGTTCGGATAGTCGAAGATGAGCGTCGGCGAAAGCGCCAGCCCGGTGGCGGCTTTGAGCCGGTTGCGCATCTCGACGGCGGTCAGCGAGTCAAAGCCCAGCTCCTGGAACGCCTTGTCCGGGTCGATGGCCTCCGGAGTCGTGTTGCCCAGCACGGTGGCGATATGCGACCGCACCAGATCGAGCAGCAGCGCCTGCTGCTCGTCCTCGGGCAGGCCCTCGAGACGTTGCAGCAGTGCGGACTTCGACTTGGCGGCGGCCAGCGAGTCGTCGACCTGACGCCGTGCCGGCGCATTGATCAGATCCACGAACATCGGCGGCAAGGTGCCGCCGTCGAACTTGGTCCGGAGAGCGACGGTGTCGATACGCGCGGGCAGCAGGAACGGCTCGTCGATCACCATCGCGGTGTCGAAAAGCTGCAGCGCCTCGGTCGAGGACATGGCGACGATCCCGTCGCGGGCGAATCGCGCGAAGTCGACGGCGTCCAGTGCGCCGGTCATGTTGCTGGCCTGGTCCCACAAGCCCCAGCCCAGCGACATCGCCGGCAAGCCCTCAGCCCGCCGATGCACCGCCAACGCGTCGAGGAAGCTGTTGGCTGCCGCATAGTTGGCTTGACCCGACGAGCCCACCAGTCCGGCCATCGACGAGAACATCACGAACGCCGAGATCGACAACTCGCGGGTCAGCTCATGCAGATTCCACGCCGTATCAACCTTGGCCCGCAACACCGCGTCGACCCGCTCCGGCGTCAACGACGTCACCACCGCATCGTCGAGAACCCCGGCTGTGTGAATCACCGCCGAAAGCGGATGCTGCACCGAGATATCGGCGATCACCTTGGCCAGTGCTTCCCGGTCCGCGGCATCGCAGGCCACCGCCTGCACCTGCGCACCCGCGGCGCTCAACTCGGCGATCAACTCTGCTGCGCCGGGCGCATCGGCACCGCGCCGGCTGACCAGCGTCAGCTGACGCACGCCGTGCTGGTGGACAACATGACGGGCCAATGCCGAGCCGGCCATCCCGGTGCCACCGGTGATCATCACCGTGCCCGCACCCAGCGCGCCACCCGGCCCGAAAGGCAATGTCAACACGACCTTGCCGGTGTGACGCGCCTGACTCAGATACCGCAACGCCGCACCGGCCCGACGGACGTCGAAAGCGGTGAACGGCAGCGGCCTCAGTGTTGCGTCCTCGAACATCCTGGACAGATCGGTGAGCATCCGCTCGATGTGATCCGGCCCCGCCTCGAAAAGGTCGAAGGCGCGATAGCGTACGCCGGGGTACTGCTCGGCGATCGCGCCGGGGTCGCGGATGTCGGTCTTACCCATCTCCAGGAACACCCCACCGGGAGCGACCAATCGCAGCGACGCGTCGACGAAGTCACCGGCCAGCGAATCCAGCACCACATCCATGCCCCGGTCACCGACCACCGCACGGAACTTGTCCTCAAACTCCAGCGTGCGGGAATCACCGATATGATCGGAGTCAAAACCCATCGCCCGCAACGTGTCCCACTTGCCCCGGCTGGCAGTGGCGAACACCTCCAACCCCAAGTGCCGCGCCAACTGCACCGCCGCCATGCCCACCCCACCGGCACCGGCATGCACCAGAACCCGCTGCCCCGGCTTGACATCAGCCAACGTCGTCAGCGCGTAGTAGGCCGTCGCGAAGACCACAGGCGCCGTCGCGGCATCGGCATACGACCATCCCATCGGGATTTCCATCAGCAGGCGCGAGTCGGTGATCGCCAGGCTGCCGGTGCCCTCCGGGAACAGTCCGGTCACCCGGTCGCCGACGGCGAAACGGCTTCTTTCCGAAGCAGTTTCCACCACGACGCCGGAAGCTTCCACACCCATGACGGCGTCGTCGTCGGGATACAGACCCAGAGCGATCATCACGTCGCGGAAATTGGCCGCCATGGTACGAACCGCGACCCGGACCTGCCCGTGCTCCAACGGCGCATCGGCGTCCGGGATGGGCTCAAGAACCAGATTCTCGAACGTGCCTCTGCTGGACATGCCCAGCCGCCACGGGCCGTCCGCGGGTGGCACCAACAGGGCGTCGACCGCCCGGCTGCCGTGCACCCGACCCGTGTACACCATGTCACCGCGCACCAGCACCTGCGGCTCGCCGAGCGCCAGCACCGCGGCGATCGTCGTATCGGCCAGCGGCGCATCGGAATCCACCAGGACGATCCGGCCCGGATGCTCGGTCTGCGCGGAACGCACCAACCCCCACACCGCGGCACCAGCCAGATCGGTGACGTCCTCCCCCGGCAGGCCCAGCGCGCCGCAGGTCGACACCACCAGGACACCGGCGTCATGCTCGCCGAGCCAGGATTGCAGCGCCGACAATGCTTCGTGCGTGCGCCGATATGTCGCGGTCAACGGATCGTCGTCGGCAGCCTGAGATTCGAACACATCGTAGGCGGGCGTCTCGGACTGCGATGCCGACGCTGCGGGTGACCAGTTCACCTCGAAGATCCGGTCCGGGCCCGAACCCGACACGGCCGCCATCAACTGCTGCTGCGACACCGGACGCGCGACCATCGACGCCACCGACAACACCGGCAACCCCAACCCGTCGGCCAACTCCACCGACACCGCAGACGGGGTACCGCCCGCTTGCGGGGGGGACCCGACGGCGCAATCCGCGCCCGCACCGACGACGCCCCCGCCGCATGCAGCGACACACCCTGCCAGGAGAACGGGACCAGGACACCGTTGCTGTCGTGGTGATCGGCTTCGGTGGCCACGATCACCGCGTGCAGGGCAGCGTCCAAAACCGCCGGATGCATCCCGAATCCGGCCGGTGACACCCCGCCGGGCAGGGATACGTCGGCGAAGATCTCATCACCGCGGCGCCACATCGCGGTCAGTCCCTGGAATGCCGGGCCGTACTGGTAGCCGCGCAACGCCAACCGCTCGTAAAGACCGTCGATGTCGACCGGCGTCGCACCCACCGGTGGCCAGGTCGACATGTCCGCGCCCGGTTCGGTGGTGCCGGGCCGGACGACACCTTCGGCATGCAGAGTCCAGCCCGAGTGCGCGTCGCGACGGGAGAATACCGACACGGTACGGCAGCCCGATTCGTCAGCGCCGCCGACCACCACCTGCACCGACACCGCGCCGGTTGCCGGGATCACCAACGGCGACGCCAACATCAATTCGTCGACGAACGAGCAACCGACCTCGTCGCCGGCGCGGATGGCCAACTCGACAAAGCCCGCGCCTGGGAACACCACCACGCCGCCAACGGCATGATCGGCCAGCCAACCCTGCGATCCCGCCGAAAGCCGGCCCGTCAACACCACCCCGCCGGTGGTCGGCAGCTCCACCACCGCACCCAACAGCGCGTGCTCGCCCGCTTCCAGACCCAGACCGGCAGCGTCAACCGCGGCATCATCGTTGGAAAGCCAGAAACGGCGTCGCTCAAAGGCATACGTCGGCAACTCGACGAACGTGGCACCCGGCAGCGCCGCCCGCCAGTCCACCGCGACGCCCGCGACGAACGCCTGAGCCATTCCGGCCATCAGGCTGTTCGGCTCGGGACGGTCTTTGCGCAGCATCGGCACCGACACGATGTCGGCCTCGACGAGTGATTCCTCGATCGACGACGTCAGGCCGCCGCCCGGGCCGACCTCCAGGAATCGGCTGGCGCCAGTCGAATTCGCGAAGCGGATGCTGTCCGCGAACCGGACGGCCGCCCGGATGTGTTGTGTCCAATAGTCAGCGGACGCGAAGTCGTCGCCCGCCAACTCCCCGGTCACGTTGGAGATCACCGGAATGGTGAGCGGGTTGACCGCAAGTTCTCGTGCCGCGGCTTTGAACTCGCCGATCATGGGCTCCATCAACGGCGAGTGGAAAGCATGCGAGACAGCGAGCCGGTGGACTCGCCTGCCCTGGGCGTGTAATTGGTCCGCGATGGCGGTCACCGCGTCCTCGTCGCCGGAAACCACCACTGCTGAGGGGCCGTTCACCGCGGCGATCCCGACGGTGTCGGTCAGCAGCGGACGCACTTCCTCCTCGGTGGCCTGCACCGCGGCCATGGCGCCGCCCTCGGGTAGCGCCTGCATGAATCGACCGCGCGCGACCACCAGCAGCGCGGTGTTCTCCAGCGATAAGACGCCGGCGACGTGCGCCGCGGTCAACTCACCGACCGAGTGGCCCATCACGAAGTCGGGCCGCACTCCCCAGGACTCCAGCAGGCGGTAGAGCGCAACCTCGACGGCAAACAGCGCCGGTTGCGCGAATTCCGTAGTGTTCAGCAGGTTTTCGTCGTGACCCCACATGACTTCGCGCAGCGGACGTAACAGGTGGCGGTCCAGTTCGCCGACCACCGCGTTGAACGCTTCGGCGAAAACCGGGTATGCGGCGTGCAGTCCCATACCCATGCCCAGCCATTGCGAGCCCTGACCGGGGAAGACGAAGACGGTTTTGCCGGCCGGGCCGGCCGGGCCGGTGACAACCGATGCATCCGGTTGGCCCTTGGCCAGCTCACCCAAACCTGCCAGCAGCTGGCCCCGGTCGGCGCCGAGCACCACCGCGCGATGCTCGAACGTCGACCGCGCCGCCAGCGACCATCCAACATCAGCGGCCGCCAAATCATCACGGGCACCGATAAACCCGGCCAACCGCGACGCCTGGGACTGCAACGCTGCCTCAGACTTGGCGGACACCACCCACGGCACGATCGGCGGCGGTGAGACGGGACCCTCAACGGTCTGCTCGACCGGCGGCGCTGCCTCGATGATCACGTGCGCGTTGGTGCCACTGATCCCGAACGACGACACCCCGGCCCGACGCACCCGACCGTCCGCCGACTCGCGCTTCCATGGCTGCGGCTCCGTCAGCAGTTGTACGGACCCGGCCGACCAATCCACATGCGGGCTGGGCACATCCACATGCAGGGTCGCGGGCAGCACCTCATGGCGCATCGCCAGGATCATCTTCATTACACCGGCCACACCTGCAGCGGCCTGGGTGTGGCCCATGTTGGACTTGATCGACCCCAGCCACAGCGGCGTCTGCCGGCTCTGCCCATAGGTCGCCAGAATCGCTTGGGCTTCAATCGGATCGCCCAGCGTGGTGCCGGTGCCGTGGCCCTCGACCACGTCGACGTCGGCGCCGCTGAGTCCCGCGCTGGCCAGCGCCGAGCGGACGACTCGCTGCTGCGACGGACCGTTGGGTGCGGTCAAACCGTTCGAGGCGCCGTCCTGGTTGATCGCCGAGCCCCGCACCACAGCCAGCACCGAGTGCCCCAGCCGCTGCGCGTCGGAAAGCCGCTCCAGCACCAGCATCCCGCCGCCTTCGGAGAATCCGGTCCCGTCGGCGGCGCCGGCGAACGCCTTACAGCGCCCATCGGTGGAAAGCCCACGCATGCGGCTGAACTCCACGAAGATATCGGGTGTGGCATTGACGGTGACACCGCCGGCCAACGCCAGGTCGCACTCTCCCGACCGCAAGGACTGCGCCGCCATATGCAGGGCCACCAGCGACGACGAGCACGCAGTGTCCACCGACACCGCCGGGCCCTCCAGCCCTAACGCATAGGACACTCGTCCCGAAGCGACACTCGACGACTGCCCGGTCAACCGGAAACCCTCCGCGACGTGTGCGGCGCCCATACCGTAGCCCTGGGCGTATACCCCTGCGAATACGCCGGTGGCGCTGCCCCGCAAACCGCCATGCTCAATCCCCGCCCGCTCCAACGCCTCCCACGAGAGTTCGAGGAACATGCGCTGCTGAGGGTCCATCGCCAGGGCCTCCGTCGGCCCCACCCCGAAGAACGCCGGATCGAAGTCGGCGACACCCTCGACGAAGCCGCCGGTGCGGGTGTAGCAGGCACCTGGGACGTCGGGGTCGGGGTTGTACAGGTTGGCCAGATCCCAACCGCGGTCGGCGGGGAAGTCGGTGATCACGTCGCGCCCCTCGATCACCATGTCCCACAGGTCTTCCGGAGAGCTCACTCCACCCGGATACCGGCACGCCATGCCGACGATCGCGATCAGATCGTCTCCGGTGACCCGCACCGCGGATAGGCTCTTGACTTCTTGTGGGATGCCGGCGAGTTCGGTGCGGAAGTAGGACGCCAACCGGCTCGGTGTCGGGTAGTCGAAGATCAGCGTGGGTGAAAGTGCCAGCCCGGTGGCGACTTTGAGCCGGTTGCGCATCTCGACGGCGGTCAGCGAGTCAAAGCCCAACTCCTGGAACGCCTTGTCCGGGTCGATGGCCTCCGGAGTCGTGTTGCCCAGCACGGTGGCGATATGCGACCGCACCAGATCCACCAGCACCGCGTGCTGCTGATCGTCGGTCAGCCCATGGATACGCTGCGCCAAGGCGGATTTGGACTTACTCGCGGCCAGCGAGTCGTCGACACGTCGCCGAGTCGGGGCGTTGAGCAGGTCGACGAACATCGGCGGCACCACCGCGGCATTGGCGCGCAGGGCAATGGTGTCGATGTGGGCCGGCAGCAGCAGCGGCGCGTCGATCACCATCGCGGTGTCGAAAAGCTGTAGCGCTTCGGCCGACGACAGCGCTTTGACACCGGTGCGTGCCAGCCGGGCCCGCCCCGCGGCGTCGAGTCCACCGGTCATGTCGCTGGCCTGATCCCACAAGCCCCAGCCCAGCGACATCGCCGGCAGACCCTCAGCCCGCCGATGCGCGGCCAAACCGTCCAAGAAGCTGTTGGCCGCCGAGTAATTCGCCTGACCCGACGAGCCCACCAATCCCGCCAACGACGAGAACATCACGAACGCCGAAATCGGCAGCTCGCGCGTCAGCTCATGCAGATTCCACGCCGCATCGACCTTGGCCCGCAACACCGCATCGACCCGCTCCGGCGTCAACGACGTCACCACCGCATCGTCGAGAACACCTGCGGCGTGCACCACCGCCGACAACGGATGCTGCACCGGAACTTCGGCCAACGCCTTGGCCAACGCCTCCCGATCGGCAGCGTCACACGCCACCAGCGACACCATCGCGCCGGCGGCCCGCAAGTCGGCCACCAACTCCGCGGCCCCCGGCGCATCCGGACCACGCCGGCCGATCAACAACAGATTGCGCGCCCCGTGATTGGCCACCACATGACGCGCCAACGCCGAGCCGGCCATCCCGGTGCCACCGGTGATCACCACCGTGCCCGCCGCCCACGCGTCCGGCATCGTCAACACGACCTTGCCGGTGTGACGCGCCTGACTCAGATACCGCAACGCCGCGGGCGCCCGACGGACATCGAAGGTGGTCACCGGCAACGGCCGCAGCACTCCGGCGTCGAAGAGTTCGGCGAGGTCCAGCAGGTACTGATGCATGCGGTTGCGGCCGGGCTCGAAGAGGTCGAAGGCGCGGTAACGCACACCGGGGTACTGCTCGGCGATCGCGCCGGGGTCGCGGATGTCGGTCTTACCCATCTCCAGGAACACCCCACCGGGAGCGACCAATCGCAGCGACGCGTCGACGAAGTCACCGGCCAGCGAATCCAGCACCACATCCATGCCCCGGTCACCGACCACCGCACGGAACTTGTCCTCAAACTCCAGCGTGCGGGAATCACCGATATGATCGGAGTCAAAACCCATCGCCCGCAACGTGTCCCACTTGCCCCGGCTGGCAGTGGCGAACACCTCCAACCCCAAGTGCCGCGCCAACTGCACCGCCGCCATGCCCACCCCACCGGCACCGGCATGCACCAGAACCCGCTGCCCCGGCTTGACATCAGCGAGGTGGACGAACGCGTAGTAGGCGGTGGTGAAAACAGCTGATATCCCCGCCGCTTCGGCGTATGACCAGTCCGACGGCATCGGAAGCAGCAGCCGGACATCGCCGGCGACCACCGTTCCGCTGGTGTCCGGGAAAAATCCGTACACGTCGTCTCCGACGGCGAATTCGGTGACGCCGGGCCCGACTTCGACGACGACGCCGGCTCCTTCACCACCGATCAGCGCGTCGTGGGTGAACATACCCAGGGAAATCATGATGTCGCGGAAGTTGATGGAGATAGCACGCATGGCCACCCGAACCCAGCCGGCTTCCAACGCCGCACCTGCGTTGGGCACCGGCTCCAGCTGGAGGTTCTCGAAAGTGCCCGCGGCGGAAAGACCCAACCGCCACGGCCCGTCAGTGGGCGGCACCAGTAAGCCGTCCACTGCCCGGCTGACGCGGACCCGCGCGGTGTGCACCGTGTCACCGCGCACCAGCACCTGCGGCTCGCCGACCGCCAGCACGGCGGCGATCGTCGTATCGGTCAGCGGCGCATCGGAATCCACCAGGACGATCCGGCCCGGATGCTCGGTCTGCGCCGAACGCACCAACCCCCACACCGCGGCACCAGCCAGATCGGTGACGTCCTCCCCCGGCAGGCCCACCGCTCCACGGGTCGACACCAGCAGGACACCGGAGTCATGCTCGCCGAGCCGGGATTGCAGCGCGGCCAACGCCGTGTGCACGCGCTGGTAGCTGCCGGTGACCGGATCCCCGGCGGCAGAAGCGGAGTCGAACACCTCGTGCACCGGGGTCTCGGTGTGCGACGCGGGAGACGCCGGCGACCACACCAACTCGAACAGCCGGTCCCCGCCGGCGCCGGCGACCGCCGCCATCAACTGCTGCTGGGACACCGGACGCGCGACCATCGACGCCACCGACAACACCGGCAACCCCAACCCGTCGGCCAACTCCACCGACACCGCAGTGGGGGTACCGCCCGCTTGCGGGGGAGGACCCGACGGCGCAATCCGCGCCCGCACCGACGACGCCCCCGCCGCATGCAGCGACACACCCTGCCACGAGAAGGGCAGTGCTATCTGCGCCACGTTGTCGCCGTCGTGCGTCACCGCCGCCGCGTGCAGCGCTGCATCCAACAACACCGGATGGACACCGAATCCGCCTGCACCCCCGGCCGCTTGCGGCAGAGTCACTTCGGCGAAGAACTCGTCGCCGCGCCGCCACAACGCGGTCAGTCCCTGGAATGCCGGACCGTACTGGTAGCCGCGCTCCGCCAATCGCTGATAGCCGTCGGTCACGTCGACGGAAGTCGCACCCTCCGGAGGCCATACCGACAGATCCGCGACCGGCTCAACCGACCCGGGCGACAACACACCCGTCGCGTGGCAGGTCCACGCGGAATCCACACGCTCCCTTGCGAATACCGACATGCCGCGCTGCCCGGATTCGTCGGCCGCCGCCACGACCAGCTGCACCGCGACCGAGCCCGACGCCGGCAGCATCAGCGGCGACTGCAACGTCAGTTCGTCAACCACCGGGCAGCCGACTTCGTCGCCGGCCCGGATGGCCAACTCGACAAAGCCCGCACCCGGGAACACCACCACCCCGTCAACGGCGTGGTCGGCCAACCAACCCTGGGTGGCCGCCGAAACCCGGCCTGTCAAGACCACCCCGCCCGACTCCGGAAGCTCCATCACCGCACCCAGCAGCGCGTGCTCGCCCGCTTCCAGTCCCAGACCGGCAGCGTCAGCCGCGGCACCCTCGCCGGAGAGCCAAAATCGCCGTCGCTCAAAGGCATACGTCGGCAACTCGGCAAAGCGGGCGCCCGGCAACGCCGCACGCCAATCTACCCTGACACCTGAAACGAACGCCTGCGCCGCCGACGTGAGGAACCGGTGCAGGCCGCCGTCCTCGCGGCCAAGGGTGGGCACGACGGTGACGTCGACGGCACCGTCAACGCCGTCGCCAGCGGTATCTTCGACTCCGGCGATCAGCGCGGGGTGCGGGCTGGACTCGATGAAGGTCCGGTAGCCGCTGCGGGACGCGGCGCGCACCGCCTGATCGAATTCCACGGTCTGGCGGATGTTGCGGAACCAGTAGTCGGCGTCGAGGCCGGCGGTGTCAAGCAGGCCGCCGGTGACGGTGGAAAAGAACACGGTGCGTGATGAATTCGGCTCGATACCGGACAGCGCCTCGGCGAGTCGCTCCCGAATCGCTTCGACGGCAACAGAATGCGACGCGTAGTCCACATCGATGCGGCGGGCCCGAAGTTCGCGTTCGGTGCAGTGGGCGACAAGTTCGTCGAGCGCGGCTATTTCGCCGGAGACCACCACGGCCGATCGCCCGTTGATCGCGGCGATGCTGATCCTTTTCCCGAAGGGCGCCAACAATTCTCGTGCTTGCTCGGGTCCGCATGCCAGCGAGGCCATCCCGCCGAGACCGGACAGTGCCAACAGCAGTTTGCTGCGCAGTGTCACCACCCGTGCGGCGTCGCGCAGCGACAATGCGCCGGCGACGTAGGCTGCGGCAATCTCGCCCTGTGAATGCCCGATGACGGCGTCGGGACGGACGCCGATCGATCGCCACAGTTCGGCGAGCGAGACCATCACGGCGAACAGCGCCGGCTGGACCACGTCGACGCGATCCAGGCCCGGCGACCCCGGCGCCCCGCGTAAGACGTCGATCAGCGACCAGTCGACGAACTCGTCGAACGCGGCCGCGCACGCATTCATCTTCTCGGCGAAAATTGTTGAGGTATAAAGCAATTCGACGCCCATACCGAGCCACTGGGAACCCTGGCCGGGAAAGACAAAGACGGTTTTGCCGACCGGGGTGGCCTGCCCGGTGATCACCGATGGACCAGGGAGCGCCTCAGCAAGCTCGGCTAATCCCGCCTGCAACTGGCTGCGATCACCACCGAGCACCACCGCCCGATGCTCAAAGGTGGACCGCCCCGCCAATGACCACCCGACATCGGCGACATCCACATGCTCGCGGGCGGCGACGAATTCAGCTAACCGCGACGCCTGCGCTTGTAGCGCCCCCGCACTCTTGGCCGACACTACCCACGGCACCACCGACGGCGGCGCGGGCGCGACTTCTTCGGGTTCCCCCTGCGGAAACTCCTCGATGATCACGTGCGCGTTGGTGCCACTAATCCCGAACGACGACACCCCGGCCCGGCGCGCCCGACCGTCGGCCGGCTCGCGCTTCCATGCCTGCGGTTGCGTCAGCAACGACACCGCCCCCGCCGTCCAATCCACATGCGGGCTGGGCATATCCACGTGCAACGTCGCCGGCAACAGCTCGTGGTGCATCGCCTGCACCATCTTGATCACACCGGCCACCCCGGCGGCGGCCTGCGTGTGACCCATGTTCGACTTGATCGACCCCAGCCACAAGGGTTTTCCGGGCTCGGTCCGGTCCTGGCCATAGGTGGCCAGCAATGCCTGCGCCTCAATTGGATCGCCCAAAGTCGTGCCGGTGCCGTGCGCCTCCACCGCGTCCACCTCGGCCGCGCTCAACCCGGCGTTGGCCAACGCCGAGCGCACCACCCGCTGCTGCGACGGACCGTTGGGTGCGGTCAAGCCGTTGGAGGCGCCGTCCTGATTGACCGCGGTACCCCGCAGCACCGCGAGCACCCGATGCCCCAACCGCTGCGCATCCGAAAGCCGCTCCACCACCAGCATCCCGCCGCCCTCAGACCAGCCGACACCGTCGGCGGCCGCCGAAAAGGGCTTGCAACGGCCATCCGGCGACAGGCCCCGGTGCCGGCTGAATTCGACGAAAACCGTCGGGGTGGCGTTGACGGTCGCGCCGCCGGCCAGTGCCAGGTCGCACTCGCCCGACCGCAACGACTGCACCGCCATATGCAAGGCCACCAACGACGACGAGCACGCGGTATCCACCGACACCGCTGGTCCTTCCAAACCCAGCACGTAGGCCACCCGGCCGGTGGCCACACTGGAGGTCATACCGGTCAACCGGTAGCCCTCGATCTCCTCGGCAAGCATGCCGTAGCCCTGGGCGATAATGCCGGCGAAGACGCCGGTCGCGCTGCCCCGCAACGTGGTTGGGTCGATCCCCGCTCGCTCCAACGCCTCCCACGACAACTCCAGCAGCATGCGATGCTGCGGGTCGGTGGCCAGCGCCTCCGTCGGCGACACGCCGAAGAACCCGGCGTCGAAATTCGCGACGTCTTCGACGAATCCACCCGCGCGCGCGTAACACTTGTGCGGGGCATCGGGGTCGTCGTCGAACAGGCCGGCCAGATCCCAGCCCCGGTCGGTCGGGAACTGCGACATCACGTCGCGTTGGTTGGCGACCATCTCCCAGAGGCTGTCCGGCGAGTCGACCCCACCGGGGAATCGGCACGACATCCCGACGATCGCGATCGGCTCGCCTGAGCGCTCCAGCAGGGCTTTGTTCTTGCTCTTCAGGCGCTCGACCTGGACCAGCGCTTTCCGCAACGCCTCGGTTGCATGCTGAAGTTGATCAGCCATGTCGTAACCCCTCGCCTAACGTCGGTCGTCGCTCAATCCGGAATGCGGCCCTGGAATGAGGAGCAAAGTCAATCACTGCTGCAACGGCGTGCCTGCTCGTCGACGCGAGAACATCGTCGCCGTCCGCCGCCAACTTCGGCTGGGTTCCCAATACGTCCGATACTCCCGGTTTCCATCGCAGAGCAGTGACGCCACGCGCCGACCCGCCCGCCTGATCCATGGTCTGGCGCCGCAACCAATTCCGTTGCCCAGCGATCCATGGCGAGACTGTACCCGCCACAAGTAAGCCGAGGCCAAGCGGCGGTCAGCCCGGTCTCAAGCCGCTCAGCGCCACCCGTCGGCGGCCTGGGCGGCTCGCATCAGCACAGTGCACAGTTCCCGCAATTCGGGCGCACCCGCGCCTTCGTCCAGCGCGGTCGCGACGTCCTCCGCGGCGCATCGCACCTGATAGACGCGGTCGGACAGGTCAGCGGCCTCATCGGCCGACAGCACCACCGCGTCGGCCGGCAAAGATGCGCCTTTCAGACCGTTGATCGAGGTCCGCTGCTCGTAGGCGCGCTGCCGGCACGACTGCCGGCAGTACTGGCGGCGACGGCCCAGGCCGCTGTCGGCGACGTCTCGACCACACCAGCGGCACGGCTGCGGGCGGACACGACGAGTCACGGGCACGACTTTAGCCGGGGTGCTTGCCGAATCCCGGTATCATGGACAGTCGGGTCGTACGTGCGGCGACGATGCGGGCCGGCGAACGGCCCGAGGAGGAGCCGGACAGTCAGGTAATCGCCCGGGAACTACGTCGTCCAGCGCAGCGTTGTTCTAGACGCTAGCTGCTGAGAAGAAGTTAAGAGGAGTGCTGACCAATGGCTGATCGTGTCCTGAGAGGCAGTCGCCTAGGGGCGGTGAGCTACGAAACCGACCGCAATCACGACCTGGCCCCCCGGCAGGTCGCTCGGTACCGCACCGATAACGGCGAAGAGTTCGAGGTGCCGTTTGCCGACGACGCTGAGATCCCCGGCACCTGGCCGTGCCGGAACGGCATGGAGGGCACCCTGATCGATGGTGACCTGCCCGAGCCGAAGAAGGTCAAGCCGCCGCGCACCCACTGGGACATGCTGCTTGAGCGGCGCTCAGTCGAGGAGCTTGACGAATTGCTCAAGGAGCGACTCGACCTGATTAGGACCCGCCGTCGCGGCAGCTGACCTGCGGCACAAGTACTGGCTCACCGGCTGACTGGCGTTGCGCGTCTGCGGTTCAGGCGTCCGTCGATACCCCACTGCGCGACCTTGACCAGCGCCTCGCGAATGTTGGACCCGCTCATCTTGGACACACCTAGCTCACGCTCGGTGAAGGTGATCGGCACTTCCGCGACGACGAACCCGTGGGTGATGGTGCGCCACGTCAGATCGATCTGGAAGCAGTAGCCCTTCGAGTCCACGTGGTCGAGGTCGATCTTCTGCAGGACTTCCCGACGGTAGGCGCGGTAGCCGGCGGTGATGTCGTGGATGCCGATGCCCAGGGCCAGTCGCGCGTACGTATTGGCTGTCCAGGACAGCGCCCAGCGCCGCCACGGCCAGTTCTGCACGTTGCCGCCCTCGACGTAGCGCGAGCCGATGGCCAGATCGGCGCCGGCGTCGACCGCCTCCAGCAGAAGGTGCAGTTGCTCGGGGGCGTGGCTGCCGTCGGCGTCCATCTCGACGAGCGTGGTGTATTGCCGGCTGAGCCCCCAGGCGAATCCGGCCAGGTACGCCGCTCCCAAACCGTCCTTGACGGTGCGGTGCATGACGTGCAGGCGCCCGGGGTCCGCCGCGGCGAGCTCGTCGGCCAACTGCCCGGTGCCGTCGGGGCTGTTGTCGTCGACGACCAGCACGTGGACAGCCGGGCAAGCGCGATGGAGTCGCTGCAGGATCAGCGGCAGATTCTCCTGCTCGTTGAAGGTGGGGATGATCACCAGGGTGCGCTGGGTGGGATGATCGCCCGCAACCCGAGACACCGGATCGCCGGTGGTCATAAGTCTCCTTCTTCTGGCCGCTGAACGGGTCGGCGGGCGGAACATCGGCCGTCCTCGTTGAGTTCGGCGTTGGCTGCAACCTCTGCACCAGGCGGGCCGTCGGCTGCCACGTCGTCGTCCGGTGGTTCGTCGTCGGATTCCTCCGACGGCTTCTTGCTTAACTCCGAGAGGCGCCGATTCAGTTCCGCGAACCACCCATTGTGCAGCATCGCGGCAAGCAGGACCGCGACGGCGGCGACAACCAGACTCCCCTGGAGGATCGCCCCCCACCTGGCGGCCGGTGTCAGCGTGGTCTTGAGGCGGACCTGGCTATCGAGATACGCCGGCGTGAAAAACCTCGTCCGCGCCAGCTCACGGCCGTCCGGGGTGACCAGGGCGGAGATCCCGACGTTGCTGGCGACCAGGGTGTATCGGTCCAGTTCCACCGCGCGCAGCTTGGAAAACGCCAGTTGTTGCTCGCTCATGGTCTGGTTGAAATTGGCGTTGTTGGCGGGTACCGCGAGCAGCTGGGCCCCATGGCGGACCGAGTCTTGTAAGGCGCGGTCGAAGATCACTTCCCAGCAGGTCGCGATCCCCACCGGAATCCCGGCTGCCTGCACCACCCCGTTGCCTTTGCCCGGGACGATGTAGCCCGCCCAGTCGGCGAGCCCGGACAAATGCCGGAAGAAGCCGCGCCATGGCAGGTATTCGCCGAATGGCTGCACGATCCGCTTGTCGTAGTGGTCGTCGGGCCCAACTCTGGGATTCCAGACGATCACCGTGTTCGTTTCAGCCGGGTCATCCGGCTGGCTCGCGGCGTCGAGCACCGTGCCGACCAAGATCGGGGCTCCGATCGCCGCGACGGCCACCGCGATCTGCTGTGCCGCGTCGGGGTTGCGCAGCGGGTCGACTTCCGATGCGTCCTCGGGCCAGACGACCACGTCGGGTTGGGGCGCGCGACCGGCGTGCACGTCATCGGCCAGCCGGCGGGTCTCCCGCACGTCGTTGGCCAGCACCGCAAGGCGTTGCGCGTTGAATTCCAGACCGAGCCGGGGCACGTTGCCCTGAACCACCGCCGCGGTGACGATCGGTTCGTTACCCGATCCGGTGCCGGAGTGACGGACCTGCGGCCAGACGGCGGCGGTGGCGAAAAACACCAGGCAGATACAGAAGGCGGGCAGCACAACCGCGGGCGGTGCGTCGGCCACCTGCGCATCGTCTCCGGTGCGCGGGTGACGGGATGTCCGCCACCACGACACGGCCTCCAGCGTGATCGCGGCGGCGCTGCATCCGGTCAGCACGATCGCCAATGACAGCAGCGGAGTGCTGCCCAACCGAGCCAGCGGCAGAAACGGGCCGGCGGTCTGGCCGGCGGCCACCACGCCCCATGGGAATCCGCCGAACGGAACCGTCGACTTCAACCACTCCTGCGCCGCCCACAACACCGCGAACCAGATCGGCCAGCCGGGTAGCCGGCGCACCACCACGGCCGATAGGCCGAAGATCCCGGGAAAAACCGCGCACAGCAGCACCAGCGCCAGCAACGGTGTGGTGCCGACCAGGATGCTAATCCAGCGGATCAACGGCAGGTAGAACGCCAGCCCGAACAGGAAGCCGTAACCGAACCCGCCGACGGGTGTGGTGGCCGGGCGGGTCAGCACCCAGGCCAGCACGGCGAACGCGACCACGGCCGCCCACCACCAGTTGAACCCCGGATAACTCGAGCAAAGAAGTAGACCGGCGAGAATTGCGGCGCTCAGCCGTGTCAGCCGCGGCCGCAACGCCCTGCCGAACTGCGGCAACCGCTTGCGCAGCTCGCGGCTCAACCAGGCCAGCACTACAGCGCTGATCTGAATCAGCCACCGGCCCAGGTGCTTGGCCAGCTGAATGCTGTGGTTCCGCAAGCTCGACCACCGATCAGTGACCACTGATTCCACGTCCGGCGACTTCTGGTCCGATGACGTTTGGTCGGTCTCGAGACCGGCGTGCTCGTCATCGGGCTCGGCGTCCTGGACGGGGATTGCTCCGGTGTCGTCGACCCGGATTGCCGGGAAGACGTCGGTGTTCTCAGCGGGCCGGATCCGGCGGTCGAACCGCCTGATGCCTTTAGCCATGGATGATCGCACCGCGGTGCACGGTCTGCCGACAACGGGGCAACGAGTCGGCGGGGCGAAGCTGCGGCAGCGCCGATAGTTCGCCGAGTTCGCCGACGTCCCAGATGGCGTAGGACGCGGGCGCACCCGGGACCAAGCTGCCCATCGGGCCGTCGCCGGCACCGCAGGCTCGCCAGCCGCCGCGGGTGGCCGCGGCGAATGCCGCCCGCGCAGAGATCGCGCTACCTGCAGTGTGGTGATTGACAGCTGCGCGGATCGTCGCCCACGGGTCGAGGCCTGTCACCGGGGCGTCGGATCCGAACGCGAGGGCCACGCCTTGGGATGCTAGCAGCGCAAACGGGTTGAGACGCCCCGCTCGGTCGATACCGAGACGTCGGGCATACATGCCGTCGGGACCGCCCCAGAGCGCGTCGAAATTGGGTTGCATGCTGGCCGTGACACCCCACGCGCCAAGCTTGGCCGCCTGGTCGGCGGTCACCATTTCCAGATGTTCCAAGCGGTGAGCGCAGCGAGCCAGCGCGGCCGCGCCGAGGTCTTCGACGACACGCTCCAACGCGGCGACGACGCTCGAGACCGCGGCGTCACCGATCACGTGGAAGCCGGCCGTCACGCCGGCCTCGGTGCAGGCCCGCAGGTGCGTGGCGACGTGCTCCGGGTCCAGGTAGCAGGCACCGGTGTGGTGCGCAGCATCCTGGTACGGCTCATGCAGCCAGGCCGTCCGCGATCCCAGGGCGCCGTCGACGAACAGGTCACCGGCCAGCCCGGCCGCGCCGGTGTCGTCGAGAACCGCGCGCGCCTGCGCCGCGCTGCTCACCGCCTGGCCCCAGTAGCCGATCACCTCGACACCATGGTCGAGTGATCGCAGTTCGTGCCAGTCATCCAGCCCGCCGATCTCGGGACCGGCGCATTCGTGCACGGCGACAATCCCGTTGCCGGCCGCGGCGTCCAGCGCGGCCGCCTGGGCTTCCGCACGCTGGCCCTCGGTCAACAGGTCGCGTGCGGCGGCGCGCACCGCGTGATGGGCGTCGCCGACCAACGGTCGCTGGTCGTCGAACCCGGTCGCCGATGCGAGTCCGGAAATCCGCCGGCGCAGACCGGTCGACGCCAGCGCCGAGTGCACGTCGACCCGGGCCAGGTAGGCGGGCCGCTCACCCAGCACCGCGTCCAGGTCTGCCGTGGTCGGCGCCGCGTTCTCCGGCCACGACGACTCGTCCCAGCCGTGGCCCCAGATCGGCCGGCCGGGATGGGCCGCTGCATACTCGGCGATCAACCGCAGGCAATGCTGACGCGACGTCGCGCTCCGCAGGTCGAGGCCGGTCAGCGTCAACCCAGTCGCGGTGAGGTGAATGTGGCTGTCGACGAAACCCGGCGCGACGAAACCACCGTCGAGATCGACGACATCGGCACCGGCGAACTGGCCTCGACCGACGTCGTCGCCGCCCAGCCACACCACCACACCGTCCCGAACCGCCATCGCGGTGGCGTCGGGATGGGTCGGGCTGTGCACCCGGCCGTTGACCAACAGGGTTGTCTGGAGCTCAGACACGCGGGCGTTATTCAGACCGCAAGGGTATCGCCGGCGGGTCGACGTTGATGACCTCGCCGTCGATGACCTCGCCGTCGATGTAGTCGGGCCGTTGCCGGTGCCCGTACCGGCCGGCGCCGACGGTGGTGACGGTGATCAGCGGGAAACGTCGACCGACACCGCGGGCAGCCATCGCGGTCAGCACCGGGCGGGCGGCGGCCCGGCTCGGCGGCAACAACAGCAGCAGCCCCGCGGCGGTGGTCACCAAGCCCGGCACCACGACAAGCAAAGTGCCCAGCCCGACCAGCGCGCCGTCAGTGGCCAACCGCGGCTGGTCGGCATTCAGCCCGGAGCGCAGCCGCGTGAGCTGGACCTTGAGTTGCGAACCCGCCGCCACCAGTCCAACGGCGAACGCGGCCAGGACCAAAAGCAGCGTCCATCCGAGCCCGATCGTCGACGCCAACCCCACCACCACGGCGAGCTCGACAACGACGTAGATCAGAAACAGTCGCGACACCATGAGATGCCAACGTCGCGGACGGCCACCGTAGTTCCGCCGACCGCGGTTAGATGGCTGACGTGACGACAATCGAGATCGACACCCCGACCGGCCCGATCGACGCCCTCCTCGACGTCCCCGACGGCCCGGGTCCCTGGCCGGGTATGGTCGTAATTCACGACGCGATGGGTTACGGGCCGGACAAAGAATCGATCAACAGTCGTATCGCCGCGGCCGGTTATGTTGCGCTGACCCCGAATCTGTTCGCCCGGGGCGGCTGGGCGCGATGCGTCACCAAGGTCATGCGCGACGTGCTCACCAAACACGGACGCGCGCTTGACGACGTGCTGGCTGCCCGCGACCACGTGAAGGCCCTGCCGCAATGCACCGGCCGGGTCGGCATCGCGGGCTTCTGCATGGGCGGTCAGTTCGCATTAGTCATGTCGCCCAAGGGTTTTGACGCCTCTGCACCCTTCTACGGCGCGCCGCTGCCCCGCGAGCTGAGCGAGACGCTGGACGGTGCCTGCCCGATCGTCGCCAGCTTCGGCAGCCGGGATCCGCTCGGCATCGGGGCGCCCAGAAAACTTCAACAGGTCCTCGACCAAAAAGGCATCACCAACGACGTGAAGGCCTACCCGAAGGCCGGACACAGCTTTGCCAACAAGTTGCCCGCGCAACCGCTGCTGCGCATCACCGGATTCGGTTACAACCAGGACGCCACCGAAGACGCCTGGGCGCGGGTGTTCGCGTTCTTCGGCGAACACCTGCGCAGCGAGGCCTAACTCAGCTCGCGGCTCGCAATTCGAGGCCCACGTTCTTGTGCATGCCGCCCCGCAGCTTGCTGAAAAGGTTGAACACCCGACCGATCACGCCGTACTCCCGGCCGACAGCGTCGTACACAAGCCCGGTCTGTGATTTGTCGAGGACGGTCGCGCTGGCCTCGATGGGCTCGCTTTTAGGGCGTCCACCCATATCGCAGACGGCCAGCGTGACCCGCGGGGTGTTACGAATCCGCTTGACTTTCCAGGACTTCTCCTGCGTGATGACCAACAGGCGATCGCCGTCGGGCGCGGCCCAGACCGGCGTCGGCTTGGGACGGCCGTCTTTGGTGAAGGTGGTCAGCAGAACGTACTGCGCCTTGGCGACGTCTGCGAAGGTCGGTGGCATCGCAACAGTCTAGAGGCTTTCGAGTGCCCCTCAGACGCCTAGGCTTAACCCGGAACAAGGAGGAGCATCAAGGGATGAGACGTGCCTCGGTTGCAGACAAAGTCGTCGCCGTCACCGGTGGTGCGCGCGGGATCGGCCTGGCTACGGCAACGGTTCTGCACGGTCTAGGTGCCAAGGTTGCGATCGGCGATATCGACAGATCGGCCACCAGGGAAGCAAGCAGCCAGTTGGGTCTCGCGGTTGGCCGCCGACTGGACGTGACGGATCGACGATCCTTCATTGATTTTCTCGACACGGTCGAAGATCAGCTTGGGACCCTCGACGTGGTGGTGAACAACGCCGGCGTCGTCGCGGTCGGCAGCGCGGTCGACGAGGCCGATGCGGTTACCCAGCGGGTGCTCGATGTCAACATTTACGGCGTGATCCTCGGCACCAAGCTGGCCGCCCAGCGGATGCTGCCGCGCGGCCATGGTCATATCATCAACCTCGCGTCGGTGGGTAGCGTGCAGCCGGTCGAGGGCATCGCAACCTATTGCGCCACAAAGCATGCCGTGCTCGGCTACACCGACGCCGTTCGGATGGAAAACCGTGGCAGCGGTGTGCACTTCTCGGCCATTCTCCCGTTTTTGACCAATACCGACATGGTTGCCGGCGTCGGCCACGCGAGGGGCTTCAAGAATGCCGAACCAGAGGATGTCGCCCGAGCAATCGCCGGAGTGATCGCCAGACCGAAAGCACGTGTGTTCGTTCCCCGTTCGTTCGGGGTCGTCGTGTCGACCCAGCGTTTGATGTCGCAGCGTGCGTCGGAGGCGTTGGCGCGCGCCTTGGGTACGGGCCGCGTTTTCACCAGCGACGTCGAGGTCGACAAGCGCAAAAACTACGCCCGCCGCGCGGGAACCTCGTGATCACATGAGGTGTGCGAAGGCGGCAACCTATCAGGCTGCGGGCGGTAGGTTGCCTGGCCATGGCTCTGAACGTGAGTTTGCTACGACTTTGCCGCGGGATGTTCGATCGGCCGCGGTGCGTTAGGAATTCAGAAGTTCCTCCGGTCTACGATTTCGCCTGGTGGGCAATGCCCGTGAGCACGATCTCGGTGGCTCGCCGAGGCGCTTCGGTGACCAATGGAAAGATGGCGGTGCGCTTGGGGAGTCGTACGTGCCGTCGGTCCTTCTGCACTGCCCTGACGACCTCGTCGGCCACCGTCTCCCTGGAGACTTTTACCGTGAGCCGGAGACGGTAAGCCCGCTCGAACGATTTAGCCGTCGGCTCGTATTCATCAGTGTTCGCGAGCATGTCGGTGAGCACGGGTCCGAGTTCCACGAGAGTCGTACGGATTGGCAGCCCCCTGAAGTCAGCCCGCAACCCCGCTGTGAAGTGCGACAGCGCCGCCTTCGACGCCGAATACATTACGAGGCCGGGGAATACGACGCAGCCTGCCCCAGAAGAGATATTGACTATGTGACCGCCCCCGCGGCGAAGCATACGGGGGATGGCTTGGCGGCAGAGTTCGGCTGGGGCGAGGTAGTTGACCTCAGTGACTCGGCGTAGTTCGTCGCCAGTAGCGTCTGCGAAGCCGCCGACGGCATCGAGGCCGGCATTGTTCACGAGGACATCGACCGGCCCGGCTTCGGCTTCGACCCGCTCCACGAGGGTAGCGACCTGCGCCGCGTTCGAGAGGTCAGCGGGGTGGGCTGTGCCGCCGAGCTCTGCCGCGAGCGTCTGAATGGCGTCCTGGGTCCGAGCGACGACTGCCACAATGGCTCCGGCACCGGCGAATGCGTGCGCGAGCGACTCACCGATGCCCCGCGATGCCCCTGTGATCAGCACCCGTTTTCCCCGTAGCTCCATTCTCGGGAGCCTACGTATCATGCCCTGGTGGAAGCCACCATTCGGATGGCTGGGCTCGGGATGTGGCTTAGCTTGAGCCCGGTGGGCATTCCGTCTGCGCCGATGACGTTGGCCGTTCGCCAGATCCGCCATTAGTCATCGCGGCATCCTGCGCCAGACGAACTGCGGCAGCAGTCGCATGCAGAAGAACAGCGGCCGTAACGCCCACGGGATCCATACTGTGCGGCGACGTCTGGCCAGAGCTCGCGCCGTCGCGGCGGCCACCTGCGAGGGCGTACTGGCCAGCGGTGCGGGCGCCATACCGTGCGTCATCCGGCCGATCACAAATCCCGGCCGAACGATCAGCAGCCGCACACCGGTGCCGTGCAGCGCGTCGGCCAACCCACTGGCGAACCCGTCCAGGCCCGCTTTCGCCGACCCGTAGACATAGTTGGCCCGCCGTACCCGCACCCCGGCGACCGAGGAGAACACCACCAGCGCTCCCCGGCCGGCCTGGCGCATCGGCGCGGCCAGGTGGGTGAGCAGGCTGACCTGCGCGACGTAATCGGTGTGCACGACGGCCACCGCGTGCGCGGCATCGGTTTCGGCGCGCCCTTGGTCGCCGAGGATGCCGAAGGCCAGCACCGCGGTGTCGATCGAGCCGTGCTCGGCAATGATCGATTCCACCAGCGGGCCATGTGAGTCAAGGTCGTCGGCGTCGAATTCGCGGGTGGACACCGCCGCGGCCCCGGCGGCGCGGATCGCCGCGGTCTGCTCGCCGAGCCGGTCGGCGTGCCGCGCCGCCAGCACCACGGACGCGCCGGGGGCGAGGCGCACCGCGAGCTCGATGCCGATTTCGCTGCGCCCACCCAGGATCAGCACCGTCGAAGCGCCCGTGTCATCCACGGCTGCGATTATCTACTGCGCTAGCGTGGGCGGTGATGGCGAACTCCACTGCCCGGCTGACCAACGACGCGCTGGCGTTTCTCACAGAGCGTCATCTCGCCATGCTGACCACGCTGCGCGCAGACAATTCGCCGCACGTGGTGGCGGTGGGATTCACGTTTGACCCCAAGACACACATCGCTCGGGTGATCACGACCGGCGGCTCGCAGAAGGCAGTCAACGCCGAACGCGGCGCCGTTGCCGTACTCAGTCAGGTCGACGGGGCCCGGTGGCTGTCGCTGGAGGGACAAGCCAGCGTCAACGGCGAGATCGACGCCGTTCGCGACGCGGAGCTGCGCTACGCCCAGCGTTACCGGACGCCTCGGGAAAATCCGCGACGAGTGGTCATCGAGGTGCACGTGGAGAGGGTCTTGGGGTCTTCGGATCTCTTGGCTCGCAAGACCTACTAGCCGGCGCGCTAGACGAGGGTGGCCCCGGGCGCCCGAATCACCAGCGGCACCGCAGGGAAATACGCCGCGAGCTCCGGGCGGGATTTGGCCAGCGCGGCGGTGCCGTAGCCGCGGTGCCGGAAGTCCGGATGGATCCAGATCCGGACGTGCACCTCTTGGCCTTCGAGCTCGCCGAATACCATGCCCACTTTGTCCTCGCCGTCGACCGCGACGAACCAGGCGGCCTCTTCGGCGTCGAATCGCTCTTTCGCTGAGCGGATCTCATCGTCGATTCCACCCGCCGGCCGGCCGGACCCGTCGCCCTTGGCGCCGATCTCCTTGGTGCGTGCGGCGAAAACATCGCGGTCGGTCGCACCCGAGAACGGGCGAAGCGCCAAGCTGTCGCCCGAACTGGCCGGTCGGTCCTTGAACGTGAAACTCAACAGATTGTTCAGGTCTTCGAGTTCGGCGGCAATCTTCTTGCGCGAGTCCTTGGTCAGCTGATCGAACGACATGCCGATCA